>JAXHLP010000004.1:0-5882 GCA_034522155.1 Acidimicrobiales bacterium
CTCCACCGGCCCTGGACCGACGGGTGAGCGAGCTCACCTCGGTGTCGGCCAGCGCGCCTCAGAGCATGGGGTTCTGGGCGTGCGGCGGGCACTCACCCCGGCCGAGGTGGTCGGCGCGGGCGTGGAGCTGGTCGCCCACTTGTGAGATATCCAGCATGATGACGAAGCGCTCCTCGCGGATGCCGGCCAGCACCGCACGTGCCAGCTCGTTCAGGTCCTGCCACGGCAGCTCGTAGCCGCCTTCCTCCGCCTTCTTCTCGAGCGTCTCCACCGACATGGCGGGCGTGGTCCGCGGGCGCTCCCGGGCCAGCGCCTGGGGTCGCGTCTTGTCCGACTCGAACAGCCCCGTCTTGAGCAGGCCGCCGGAGGGGTAGAACACCGAGGCGCGCAGCGGGAGGTCATCGGCGATGAACTGGTTCTGCAGGGTCTCGGTGTAGGAGCTGACGGCGGCCTTGCTCGCGGCGTAGACCGCAGCCGTCGGCATGTGCGACAGCCCACCGTTCGGCGACGACGTGTTGATCACATGACCCTCGTGGCCGTCGTCGATCATGCGCGGGACGAAGGCGCCGACGCCGTTGGCCACGCCCAGCACGTTGACGCCGAACACCCAGCGCCAGTCGTTCGGTGTCGACTCCCACGGCTTGGCCGCCGGGGCTCCCACGCCGGCGTTGTTGAACAGCAGGTGGCAGGCGCCGTGTGCCGACCAGGTGCGCTCGGCGAGCTCCTCCATCGAATCGGGTTCGGACACGTCGCTCACGACGCCCGTGACGTTGCCGCCGACGTCGAGCAGCTCGTTCGTGGTCTGCTCCAGGAGCTCCTCCTGCACGTCGGAGACCACCACCGCGACACCCTCGGCCACGAGCTCCTGGCAGAGCGCCTTGCCGATGCCGCCGGCGCCGCCGGTCACGACGGCGACCTTGTCTCGCAGCTGCTCCATGTCGTTCCCCTCGAAGATATTCGACGTTTGTTCGGAATCTAGCAGCCGCGTCGCGCCGGGTCGCCGCCGAACATCGTCGGGTGGTGTCCCCTCAGGCGGTGGCCCGCTTGGTCATCTCACCGAGGTCGATGCCGACCTGCTTGTCGAAGCGGCCCTGGTCCATCGAGCGGATCGACACGTCGTGGTCGCCGGCCTTGCGGCGCAGCGCCGCGACGGTGGCCTCGTCCTTGGCCATGTGGGCGAAGGGGTCGTAGGAGTACCAGTCCATCGCGTTCTGGTAGGTGATCTTGTCGAGCTCGTCCTTGGGGACGTCGGCGGCGTGCTCGGCCAGCTCCTCGGGCGCGTCGGGCCACGACGAGTCGGAGTGCGGGTAGTCGAGCTCCCACGCGATGTTGTCCATGCCGATGTCGTGGCGCAGCTTCACGCCGACCGGGTCGGTGATGAAGCAGGTGAGGAAGTGGCGCCGGAAGATGTCCGACGGCCACAGGTCGCCGAAGTCCTGGCCGGTCCAGAGGTGGTGCATGTCGTAGGTCCGGTCGACGCGGTCGAGGAAGTACGGGATCCAGCCGGTGCCACCCTCGGACAGGGCGATCTTGATCGACGGGTACTCCTTGGGGATCCGCGACCACAGCAGGTCGGCCGCGGCCTGGCAGATGTTCATCGGCTGGAGCGTGATGAGCACGTCCATCGGGGCGTCGGGCGCGGTCATCACCAGCTCGCCCGAGGAGCCGAGGTGGATCGACATCACGGTGTCGGTGTCGACCAGCGCCTGCCACAGCGGGTCCCAGTAGTCGCTGTGGAACGAGGGGTAGCCGAGCTTGGCCGGGTTCTCGGTGAAGGTGAGCGAGTGCACGCCCTTCTCGGCCAGGCGACGCACCTCCTCGGCGGCGAGCTCGGCGTCCCAGATCACCGGGATGCCCATCGGGATGAACCGTCCCGGGGCGGAGCCGCACCACTCGTCGACGTGCCAGTCGTTGTAGGCCCGCAGGACGGCGAGCGCGAGGTCCTTGTCGTCAGCGGTGGCGAACAGCCGGGCGGCGAAGCCGGGGAACGACGGGAAGCACATCGACCCGAGGATCCCGCCCGCGTCCATGTCCTTGACGCGCTCGTCGATGTCCCAGCAGCCCGGGCGCATCTCCTCGAAGGCGGTCGGCTCGATGCCGTACTCCTCCTTGGGGCGGCCGGCCACCGCGTTGAGCCCGATGTTGGGGATCTCGGCGCCGTTGAAGGTCCACACGTCGGAGCCGTCGTCCTTGCGGACCACCTTGGGCGCCCGGTCCTTGTACTTCGCCGGCAGGTGGTTGTCGAACATCGTCGGCGGCTCGACGAGGTGGTCGTCGACGCTCACCATGATCAGGTCTTCGGCATTCACCATGTTTTCCCCCTTGCGGTTGCCTCGGGCCGGTCAAGTCGGCCGGTCCGCTGGCACCATTGTGGTCCGCCGGACCGGGATGGGTCCGTGCGATGCATTGAACTATAGTTCATGCCACTGAACGGCGAAACCGGTACCCGGCCCCGGTCGGGTGAGGGGGAACGTGACGAGCGACTACGAGAGCCTGCGCGTCGGACGAGACGGCCACGTCGGCTGGCTGGTGTTCGACCGGCCCGATGCCGGCAACGCCATGGACGCCACCATGCTGGCCGAGCTCGAGCGGGCCTGGTCCGAGCTCGACGCCGACCCCGAGGTCCGCGTCATCGTCAACACCGGCGAGGGGGCGGCGTTCCAGACCGGGCTCGACGTGGTGCAGCTCGCCCGCGACCGCGACGCGCTGCGCGAGCAGTCCCGGCGCACCCGCGACGCCGAGCTCGAGCTGTCGGCGTGGCAGTGCGGCGTGCGCAAGCCGGTCGTCGCCGCGGTCAACGGGGTGTGTGCGGGCGGTGGGCTCCACTTCGTGGCCGATGCCGACATCGTCATCGCCGCCTCCGATGCCACGTTCCTCGACCCGCACGTGTCGATCGGCCAGGTCACCGCCTACGAGGCGATCGCCCTCGCCCGGAAGTCGCCGATGGAGGCGGTCGTGCGGATGGCGCTCACCGGCAGCCACGAGCGGGTGACGGCCGAGCGGGCGTACCGGTTGGGCATCGTCAGCGAGGTGGTCGAGCCCGATCGGCTGCGCGACGCGGCCGCCGAGGTCGCCGGCAAGATCGCCCGCAACTCGCCCGCCGCCATGGAAGCTTCCAAGCGTGCGCTGTGGGGCGCGCTCGAGCTCGGCCTCACCGACGCGTGCCGTGCGGGTGCGCAGGACCTGGTGTCGGTGTGGGGCCACCCCGACCAGACCGAGGGGCCGCTGGCCTTCACCGAACGACGCGAACCGCAGTGGGAGGAGATCTGATGGGCAGCTACGAGACGCTGAAGGTCGAACGGCACGGTCCGGTCGGCTGGCTCATCTTCGACCGGCCCGACCAGCTCAACGCCATGAACAGCACCATGCGCGACGAGCTGGCCGACGCGTGGCTCGAGCTCGACGGCGACCCGGAGGTGCGGGCGATCGTGCACACCGGCGAGGGTCGCGCGTTCCAGACCGGTGTCGACGTGGCCGAGCTCGCCAGCGACGGGCTCGGCATGGAGCGCTATCGCCAGTCGGTCGAGGCATGGGACCTCCACTTCACCTCGTGGCACCAGGAGGTGTGGAAGCCGGTGATCACCGCGGTCAACGGCATCTGCGCCGGTGGGGCGTTCCACTGGGTGGCCGACGCCGACATCGTGATCGCGTCGTCCGACGCGCAGTTCTTCGACCCGCACGTGTCGGTCGGCCAGGTCACCTCGATCGAGATGATCACCTTGCTCCGCAAGATGCCGGTCGAGGCCGTGATGCGCATGGCCCTGGTCGGCATCCACGAACGGATGCCGGTCGAGCGCGCCTACGAGCTGGGGATGCTCAGCCAGATCGTCGATCCGCCGGAGAAGCTCCGCGAGACCGCCCAGGAGCTGGGCGAGACCATCGCCAAGAACTCGCCGGCCGCCATGGCCGCGTCGAAGCGTGCCCTGTGGGGCGCGCTCGAGCTCGGGCTCACCGACGCGTGCCGGGCCGGCGCCCAGGAGCTCACCTCGATGTGGGGGCACCCCGACCAGGAGGAGGGCCCTCGCGCCTTCGCCGAGAAGCGCCTCGCCGACTGGACGGTGTCCTGAGCCGGAGCGATGCTCGACGGACCTCGGTGCCGAGATGTTGTGAGGCCCAGCCGAACAACTCTCGAAGCGTCGAAGGCGCCCTACGCCTGAGGAGCGTCCCAGGCGACCCGGTCCTCGACGCGGGGTTGACGGCCGGTCCGAAGCGGGCAGAGCGGCGCGTCGACCATGAGCACCCGGTCCCAGCCGGTGACGATGTCGTCGAGGCTCCGGCGCCAGTGCGCCAGCGCGCTGTCGGCGTCGGCGGCGTACTCGAAGGTGGTCCACGCCTCCCACGTCGGGATGGCCCAGATCAGGATGCACTCGTCGTCGTTGGCCATCGCGGTGCGGAACGCGCCCACCGGCTCCCAGTCGAACTCTCGCACCAGACCCTCGCCGGTCTCCTGGACCCGGTCGAGCAGGTCGTGGGCTCGGCCGGGCGTCACCGCCACGAGTTCGTGGGCGTAACAGACGCCGTTCACGCCGTCGGCGCACAGCTCCTCGATCGTGCGGTTCCACGGTGCCGGGACCACGAGCCGGTCGATGCCGCCGCGACGGAAGTCGGCGGCGTGGGCCCACCACTTCTCGAGGCTCGGGTCGTAGCCGGCCTTGCCGCTCCCCTCGAGCGAGAAGCCGAGGGCGATGCCCTCCCACCCGTCGAGCTCCCACATGTTCACGACCTCGGGCCACCGGCCGGTCGAACCGATCACCGGCCACACGCCGAAGCACAGCTGGTCACGCTCGGCCTGACCGATCGGTCCCCAGTTGGCCGTCATGTGGTGGATGTAGTTGGCCCGGTTGAGGCCGACGATGTCGATGAACTCGTGGATGTAGACCTTGGGGTTCGTCGCGTTGTCTGACACCGCATCAGACCGTACACAAGCTCGATCCGACCCCCGCACGCTGAGGAGACCACGATGACCGACTTCCCGGGCCGTCCCCCCGAAGGCGACTGGCTGGGTACGCCGTATCTGCGCTTCGAGCGATCGGGGCCGTTCGCGGTGTGCACCATCGACCGCCCCGACCGCAAGAACGCCATGACCGCGGCGATGTACTTCGGTGTGCGCGTCGCCATCCGCCGGGTCGAGCAGGACCCCGATCTCGCCGGCCTGCTCATCACCGGCACCGGCGACATCTTCTGTCCCGGCGGCGACCTGTCGCAGACGAGCGACGACCGGTGGATGGACCTCGAGGGCCTCTTGTACATGGACAACACGCCCTTCGACGCGGTCCGCACCGCGACCAAGCCGATCGTGAGCGCGGTCAACGGCCTGTGCCAGGGCGGGGGCCTGGTGATCGCGATGCTCAGCGACGTGGCGGTGGTGAGCGAGCAGGCCACGTTCCGCGTCCCGGAGCTGTACCGGGGCATCGCCGACACCCAGTACGCCAACATCCTCCCCAAGCACATCGGCATCGCCCGGGCCCGCGACCTGATGATGACGGGCCGGGAGCTGAGCGCGGCCGAGGCCGCCGACTGGGGGCTGGTGACCCGGGTCGTGGCCCCCGATCGGGTGCTCGACGAGGGGCGTGACGCGCTCGCGGCGTGCTGCCGGACGGCGCCCAAGGCCCGGCTCGACATCAAGGCCGCGTTCGACGCCGAGTACGGCCTCTACGACCGGGTCGGGATGACGGCGAGCCTCGTCGGCGATGAGCCGTTCGAGGGATTCGAGGCGTTCAAGGAGCGACGGTCGCCGTCGTGGGTCCATCCCGACCTCCGCAACGACGACCGGCTCTGAGCGAGCCAGGGACCAGTGCATTGAACCGCCGTTCAGCCCGGTGGCTATGCTCCGGCCTGGAACGACGACCGACGGCCCCGGGGAGGCGCGGGTGAGCGACACG
>JAXHLP010000005.1:0-601845 GCA_034522155.1 Acidimicrobiales bacterium
GTCCGCCGGGCACGGGACGTCAACCGGCTCCCTCCGATGTCCGTAACGGCCCACCCGGGGAGCGCGGGGGTGCCGACCACTCGATGTCGATCAGCCGGCGTGCCAGGACCCGGCCGATGCGTTCCGCGTGCGACGTGGCGCGGTCAGCGATCGGTCCGGTCCAGTGTGTGTCCACACAGCTCGCCCAGAGTGAGTACCACCGATCGAAGAGCTCCGCGGTGAACGGGCCCTTCTCGTGGACATGGGCATGGGGACCGAGGATGTAGCCGTCGTAGCCCGGCTGGCCGAGCAAGACCTGACACCAGTAGTCGACCAGCTTCGGGAGGTGCGTGGCCCAGTCGACGTCTGCGACCTCGTCGAACACCGGTCCGAGCAGGTCGTCGAAGACCACCTCGCGGTAGAAGTCGACGACGACGTCGTGGATCTTCGCACGCGTATCGAGGTCGGCCTCCCCGGACGGCTTGCTCCTGGTCGCGGGCGATCGACGCGTCGCGGTCATGTCCACGACCACACGTGTGATCGATGCCCTCGTGTGGGTTCTCTTCGTTCGATAGTCATGACAACATGGACCTCCCTCCACCACCGTCTAGCAGTGACTAGAGAAAATAGGAACTTGCGCCGTTCAGGACCGAGGACAACTCCGCCGACACGTGGGAGCGGGACGCGTGTGGTCGACGCGCAACGCCAGGCCGCTCGGATGCTCACCGTCGCGCTCGTGTTCACCGCGACAGCACCCGTCGCCGCGGTCGTTCCCCATGACACCGGTGCCTGGTTGCCGTTGCACCTGTTCCTGGTCGGGGGGCTGGTCTCGGCGATCGCGGGGGTCACCCAGATGCTGGCGGTCACGTGGTCGACGGCACCGGCGCCGCCGGATGGGCTCGCCGCGACACAACGATGGCTGATGGTCGCCGGCGTCCTCGCGATCGTCGCGGGGCGAGAGCTCGACGTCGTCGCGCTCCTGGGCGGGGGTGGCGTGGCGGTCGCGGTCGTGGTCGTCTCGCTGTGGGTCAGCCTCGTGCGCATCCGCGGCGTGGCCGCGACGGATCGGTTCCATCCGGCGATCGACGGCTATCTGATCGCGTTCGCGTGGGCGCTCGTCGGTGTCCTCGCCGGGATCGCACTTGCCGCCGATCAGAGCGGCGCGTGGTGGGCCCGCGTCCGCGACGCCCACATCGCGGTGAACGTCTTCGGTCTGGTCGGGACGGTCATCGTCGCGACCCTCCCCTACTTCGTCGCCACCCAGGCACGGATGAAGATGTCGCGCCGCGCCACCCCGCTGCGCATGCGGACCGTGTCGGTCTCGACGGCGGTCGCGGTCGCGTGTGCCGTTGGCGGTCACCTCGGCGAGCTGCCCGGTCTCAGTGGTGCCGGGTACCTCGCCTATGCCCTCGTGCTCGTCGCGTCCGTCAGCCATCTCCGCGCGGTGCGGAGCCGCCAGCTCCGTTGGGCCGGGCCACGGCTGGTACAGCTGGGGATGGGCGTCGCGTGGTGGATCGGCGGCACCGTGGCGCTCGCGTTGGACGAGTTCGGCGTCTCGGTCGATCGGACTGCGGTACTCCGCGTCATCGCCCTCGGCGGCTTCGCGCAGATCCTCGTCGCCTCGTTCGCCTATCTCGGCCCGGTGCTGCGGGCGGGAGGGCACGAACGCCTCACCGCCGGCTTCGCGACCACCAGGTCCTGGGTCTCGCTGGTCGCGGCCAACGTGGCAGCCGTCAGTCTCACGCTCGGGGCCGAGGCGGCTGCGCTGGCGGCACTGGGCATCTGGGTCCTCGACACGGTGGTACGGGCGATCGTGCTGTTCGGCCTCCCGGCACGTGTCCGATGGTCCTCGCACCAGTGACGGGCATCGCGCGGGCTCCAGCCGTCGTCAACGAGGGCAACGTGGCCCACGACCTGAAGCTCGACGGCACCGACGGCAGCGCCATGCTCGACCCCGGTGCGAGCGAGACCGTCAGCCTCGGCGTCATCAGCGAGGACGCCGAGGCCTGGTGCACCGTGCCCGGGCACCGCGAGGCCGGCATGGAGCTGGGGATCGTCGTGACCGGCGGCTCCGGCACCGCAGCGACCGGCGACGACGGCGGCGCGGACGTGGCGTCGGCTCCGGCAGCTGACATCACCATCGACGACATCTCCCGGTCGGCGGCGTTGACGCCCGCGTGGCCGCCAGGGTCGCGCCGAGCATGCCCCCGAAACCTGGGCCGCCCCAGAAGCCGGCGAACAATCCCAGCCCGAGCGCGGGCAGAAGGCCAGCACCGCTGACCAGCCCGATGACGGCGACGATTCCGAGGACGACGGGATAGCCCACGACCGTGCCCACGACGGCACCGTGCAGGGCCACGCCATCGGCGTCGGAATGGACCATTGGCATTGGCTCCGAAGCGACAGCCACGGTCAGACCTCCTAGCGACTTTTATCTAGTGTTGACTAGAAGTTTAGCGGCTCATGTGGCGGCTCGCCACCCTCTTCCGAGGCCGCGCCGGTCCCCGACCCCGGGTTGCGCGGGGAACCGGTGCCTCGTCCGTGTTCGACGCCCGATCCTCCCCGGCGACGCCGAACCGCGAAGGGTGTCGTCGACCCGCTCGTGTTTCTTCTTTCCTATAATAGAATTACTGTTCGCCGGAGGTGCCGATGCCAGCCGAGACACACACGCACACTGAACCCATCACCGTCGACGACATCCTCGATCTCCTGTCGACCATCGTGGGAGACGAGGACTTCGATTCAACGCTGACGCTCGAGGATCTGGGCCTCTCCGACGCTCTCGCGCTCATGGCGTTCTGGGACGCCATCGTGGAGGAGTACTCCGAACGCGGCGTCGGCGAGCCCGATCTCGACGATCTCGCCTCGGCAGCGGATGCACTCGAGCTCGCGCGGCGCACCCTCGGCAGCCTCGGCATCGAGACCGGGACCGAGACCGAGACCGAGACCGAGACCGACGCATCGATGGCTTCATGACGACGCTGCAGCACCAGGCGCGCGCCCTGGGCGACCCGACGCGACACGAGATCTTCCGGTACGTCGCCGAGGCGGACGGACCGACCGACGTCGCCGAGCTCACCGCGCACTTCGGCCTCAACCACAACGCCATCCGCCAACACCTGGCCAAGCTCGTCGACGCCGACCTCGTGACGGAGACCACCGCGCCGCCCACCGGCCGTGGCCGACCGAAGCTGCTCTACACGGCCGCTCCCAGTGCCGAGAGCCGGTGGGGGGTCACCGGTCCCTACGAGCGCCTCAGCCACCTCCTCGCCGAGATCATCCGCACCGGCGACACGGCCGTGGAGGTCGGTCGACGGGAAGGGCACCGCCTCCGCGGTGACGGCGACGAGCCGGTGACCGTCGCAGACGTCGAGGAAGCCATGGCGCGGCAGGGGTTCGCTCCCGAGACTCGCCCCAAGCGCGGTCGCGTGGACGTGGTGCTGCAGAACTGCCCGTTCGAGTCGACGGCGTTGGACGACCCGGAAACGGTCTGCGCGCTGCACCTGGGCATCGCCCAGGGGCTCGTCGAGGGCTCCGATGCCCTCAGCGTGGACGAGCTGGTGCCCAAGGACCCCCGCCGCGCCGGATGCCGCCTGCAACTGCACGTCGAAGACCCCGCCTGACGGTCATCCGCCCTTCGACCCTGGCACCGCCATTTTCGCGAGGCAGCAAGATCAATCTCTAGTATCGACTAGAATAAGTCGGTCCGTCCTCGACACGACCAGCGAAGGGAGCACCCATGTCGACCATCGACGCAACCTGACCTCCGGTCCGCACGATGACGCACTCGACCGGCCACCTCCAGCTGCTCGACGCCGCCCGCGCGGTGCAGCAAGCCGCGACCGCCGACGACATGGACGAACTGCATCACGAGGTCTGTCGGCTGCGCAACGCGCTCGTCGAACGGTTGGCCGACACCGACATCGATGCCGAGGCCCACGAGGCGCAGCACAGACTCGCCGCCCACGGCCGTCAACGGCTGCTGCAGTTCCTCGACGACGTGCTCTTCGCTACCCACGACGAGCCGGATTCCTGCCCTTGCCTCGTTCGCAGCGCCGAGCTGCGTTCGATGCTCGTCCGCCAGCTCCGGCTCGAGGCCAGCGGGATGCGCCGCGGTCTCCGGCAGTGATCACCCGGCTGCACGAGTCGGCGCGTCCCCCGCTCAGGGCGACGTCAAGACCGCCACCAGGAACGTCGAGGACGCCATGTCGAACGGACGCAGATCCCACGTCGACAACCTGAGCTCATCGTGAATCCCAACCGAGGCGGCATCGGCGAAGAACTCGTCGAACCCATACCCCCGGTCCGCGCCGAAACCGACCGCGAGCCGACCGTCCGCGGCGAGGTGCGCAGCGAGCCGGTGGAGGACCTCGCGGCGCGTGGCCGGATCCAGGAACGGCATCACGTTGCCCGCCGAGACGATCACGTCGAACGACCCGGCAACGCCCTCGGGAGCCAGGTCGAGCACGGCCAGATCTCGTACCAACCAGGTAGCTCCGGGATGATCCCCTTCGGCAGCAGCGATCAGCGCCGGGTCGATGTCGACACCGACTACCTGATGGCCGAGCGTGGCAAGCCGACCCCCGACCCGGCCCGGTCCACACCCGGCATCCAGGATCCGCGCTCCACGCGGCGCCATCGCGTCGACGAACCGCGCTTCGCCGTCGAGATCCTGTCCCTCCGCGGCCATCGACCGGAACCGTTCGATGTACCACGCCGAATGACCCGGGTTCTCCTCGATCATCCGCAGCCAGCCGTTGTCGCTCACGACGAAACGGTACAGAGACGGCCGCCCTCGTCTGCACGGGACGGTATTGGGGGTACCCCGGAATCCGGCATCGACAGCCAACCCGACCATCCCGCGGCGACCTTCTCGTCCAGCGCGCCGACACTGCAGCGATTCATGACGACTCCCGGGGTTCGCCCGGTTCGTCCCAGACGACGTCGACGGCACGGTGGGCGAGCTCGATCTCGTCCCACTGCTCCGGATCGAGGGCGTAAATGATGTGCGGAAACAGGTCGTACTCCTCGTCATCGATGTGCGTCGCCAGGAGTCGAAGCGCATCCCGAACGTGCGGACCGGCGAGACCATCGGCCAGCCAGCGATGCAGGTCGGCGTGCTCGCTGCAAAGCGCATCGATTTGATCACCGAGCGGGGTCGACGCCCTGGCATGCACGAAGAGTCCGATCTCCTCCTTCGCCGCGTGCATCTGCAACAGACGGAGGAACTCCTCGAATGCATCGGCTGCATCGGTGCCATCGTGCACAGCCGCGCGCAAGACCTCCCCGAGTTCGAGCAGGCGTTGGTGCTCGGCGGCGAGCTCGGCGGTGGGTCCGGATCGGCGGCACCCGCAGTAGTCACACATCGTCGCGCCCCCATCCTGCGGAACGGAATGGGCTGCAACGGTCGCCGGTCGGGCCGATCCGGCGCGTCGCCAGAACACGGTCAGCTCGGGGATGTGTGTCGACCAGTAGTGGCGTGTCTCGCATCATGCGCTTGCTCCAACGGTAGGAATATAAATCTAGTAGATACGAGAGAAAATGGCGATGGTCGAAGGGGCGGCAGTCGGCGGATCATCGGTGGGCATCATCACGGGTCATCGCGTGTTCCTCTTTCAGTGAGTGCTTTCGTAGGTCTCACCAAGAGTCACGCGATGGCCCACCCACCGGGTGGACCCCGCTACTTACACCACCTCACGGGACGCCAACTGCAAAGGGGGTGTGCAGGTGCTCTCACCACGGGTTTTGTCGACGTGCGAAGTACCTGGTCGACTGATTCTCGACTCCCCCCGCCACCAACGAAACCGCAGGTCAGGCCCCACTTCTCGGAGTGGGGTCTTCTGCTGTCCGTGCGATCTTCTACCGGGTCCTCTACCGGGTCGGTGGCGCGGCAGTCCCTCGGGGCGCGAGGCTTCGGGTCTCCTGCGGCTCGCCCGAACCGCGAGTTCTCGACCCGACTCGAGGCCAAGAAGGCTCCTGGCAGCGTGCCAGGGTGGTAGCCGTGACCCGTTGGCAGGTGCCCGTCGTGCTTGCCGCCGTGGTCGTCGGCACCGCCCTCGGCCTCGCCTTCGACCTCGGCGACGCACCGGAACGCCTCGTCGTACCCGCCCTCGTCGGGCTGCTCGCCCTCACCTTCGCCGGGGTCAATGGCCGTTCGTTCGCAGAAGGGATCCGGCCCTACCCGAAGGTGGCTGCGGCGAGTCTCGGCATCAACTTCCTCTGGACCCCCGCCTTCGCCGGGCTACTCGGCTGGCTGCTGCTCTCGGACCACCCCGACCTGCGCCTGGGTCTGGTGATGCTGCTCGTCACCCCCTGCACCGACTGGTACCTGGTCTTCACCGGCACCGCAAGAGGCAACGTCGCCCTCGCTGCATCGCTGCTTCCCCCGAACCTTGTCCTCCAGCTCGTGCTGCTCCCGGTGTTCGTCACCGCCCTCACGGGCTCCGCCGCCGACGTCCCGCTCTTCGAGCTGGCGGTGAGCGTCGCCGTCGTTCTCGGCATCCCCCTCGTCGTCGCAGCCGTCGTCCGGTTCCTCGCAGCGCGAGCCGATGCCCACGATCGCCTCGACCGTGTGCTGGAGCGTGCCCAGCCCGTCGGCCTCGGGCTGCTCGCCACGGCCATCGTCGCGATCTTCGCCACCCACGCCCGCGTGGTCACCGACGATCCTGACGCCTTCGTCCGACTCCTGGCCCCGCTCGGGGCGTTCTTCGCCGTCGCCTACCTGATGGCGACGGGCGCCGCCCGCACGCTCGCCCTGCGTTACCCGGAGCGGGTCACCCTCACGATGACCACGCTCGCCCGCAACTCGCCCGTCGCCCTCGCCATCGCCACCGTCGCCTTCCCCGACCGACCTCTCGTCGCCGTCGCGCTCGTCGCCGGCCCCCTCGTCGAGCTACCCGTCCTCGCCCTCACCGCCAACCGGCTCACGCACGGCCATCACCGCAAGGTCGAGCGTCAATGTTCACTCTGACCGCCGAGACGGGCTGCTCGGCCTGTTCGCGAGCGCGGAGCGCCTGCTCGATGTCATCCCGTCGCGTCGGCCAGCACGATCGGGAGTCGCTCCCAGCCGCCCCCGGATGGTGCGCCGGGCGCTCCGACGACGGTTGGTTCCACCACATGGACGGCTGGGATGGTGGCTGGATGTGGTTCTGGGGCACGCTCATGATGCTCAGTTGGGTCGTGATCATCGCGGGTGCGATGTGGCTCCTCATGCGGTCCCGGGCCGATTCAGGATCCAGCCGTGCCAGGGACATCCTGGAGGAGCGCTACGCGCGCGGTGAGTTGACCACCGAGGAGTACCGCGAGCGGCTCGACAACCTCACCTGACGCCACGTGCGACGACGGTGCCGACGGCCTGAGCGCGCCCAGCTCGCGGCGCTTCTCGAGCACCGTGGAGTACGTGGTGAGCCTGACGACGGCGGCGCCCACGATGAAGCCGAGCGCCACGAGCACTTGGATGACCGGCAGGGACTTCTCGGTGATCGGCCGCTGGTTCATCTCGACCTGTGGCTCGGGAGCTCACGAGGCGATCCGATAGCCGGCGCCGTCGACGGCGGACGCGACGGCGTCGGTGGAGATGGCGGTGTCGGATCGGACGGTGACCAGGCCGGAGTCCAAGTCGACGGTGACCGACTCGACGCCGTCGATCTCGCCGATTGCTTCCTCGACCGACTGGACGCAGTGGCCGCAGGTCATGCCGGCAACGGTGAAGGTGTTGGTTGTGCTCATGGGAGTGCCTCCTCGGACTCCACACGCACACTACCCCCCTGGGGTATAATCACAACCGCCGTGGGCATTCTGGAGGCTCGGCGAAGAGGACGTGACTCCCGTCCTCGGCTCCCGTCGTCGACAGGAGGACGGGCTCTCGCCGGTCCAGGCTCGGAATCCCCCGGTGGCGATCTCGCCAGACGATGCCGACGGGCACGACCGCTCGCCACGACGACAACAGCTGCGAGGCCCGTCCTCAGTGGCAGTCGCTGCAGACGCCGACGAGATCGAGGCGGTGGGCCTCTTCCTGGAAGCGGGAGCGTTGCGCGACCTTGCGGAGCGCTTGCTCGAGGTCGTGTTCCACGGTCGGGGTGAGGGAGAAGTCGCGCACGTCGCCGCAGGCGGAGCAGATGAGGTGGTGGTGATGCTCGGTGAGGTCCTCGGCGAGCTCGTAGCGGGCGAAGTCGTCCCGGGTCACGATGCGGGTGACCGCGCCGACCTGTTCGAGGATCGCGAGATTCCGGTAGACGCTGGATTGGGCGAGGCGCTCGTCGGAATCGAGGATCTGTTGGATCGTCATCGGTCCGTCGCCGTTCCCGAGCACGGCCACGAGTCGACGACGTCCCTTGGTGAAGCGCTGGTCGGCGGCGTGCAGCCGGGTCGCGATGTCCTGGTCGAGGGTCTCGGAGGCCACGCCGGGACCTTACTGGGAATGAGAACGATCAAGAACGACAGCCTTCGTGCCGGTTCAGGCTCAATGGCTGTGGTGGGGGTCGTCGAGCAGGAGCGCGTCCCCGACCCGGATGAATCGGCCGCCGAACGCATCGCGGAGGTGCTCCTCGCACAGCACCTCCTCGGGCGGGCCGATCGCGACCGGCCGGCCGGCGAGGAGCAGTACCTGATCGCATCGTCGGGCGTCGTCGAGGTTGTGGGTGGTCAGCAGGACGATCCGGCCCGCCTCGCGCTCCTCGTCGATCACCTCCAGGATGAGGGCGCGGGAGACGAGGTCGAGACCGGTGACCGGTTCGTCGAGAAGCACGAGTCCAGCTTCCTGGGCGAGGCCCTGGGCGACGAGCACGCGCTGGCGCTGGCCGCCGGAGAGATCGTGGAGCTGGCGGTCCGCGAGGTCGGTGACGTCGAGGCGGTCCATCGCCCGTTCGACGGCGTCGCGGTCGCGTCGACCGAATCGGCGGAGGAGTCCGAGTGAGGCATAGCGCGCCGCCGCAATGGTGTCGCGGACGGTGATCGGCAGGCTCCGGTCGACATCGGTCGACTGGAGCACGAGTGCCGGGAGGTGGCCATCCGGTACGGCGATGTGTCCGCTGGTCGGCTTGACGATGCCGGCGATCGCCCGCAGGAGCGTGGACTTGCCCGACCCGTTGGGCCCGATGATCGCGAGGGAGGTCCCGGGCGTGACCTCCAGCGTCACGTCGTGGAGCGCACGGACATCGCCGTAGTGGGCGGTGAGCTCGTCGACGCGGAGCGGGTCGGGCACCGGCCCAGCGTATTCAGCAACCGTTCTGATTCCCGTCTCGACTTGTCGTTCACGCATGTGGCTCCTACTCTAATCGTAGAACGATACTGATTCTCACTACTGGAGTCTGCGATGCGTGCCTTCCGTCATCTGTCCACCGGTTTCGTCGCTGCTGCGCTGCTTCTCGCAGCGTGCGGGGACGATGACGCGACCACAGGAACCGAGGGGGATGGCTCGGCTGGCGGTGGCGAGCTGCCGGTCGTGGTCGTGACCACGACCGCGCTCGGCGACGTGGTGGAGAACGTGGTCGGCGAGGAAGCCGACGTCGTGACGCTCATTCCGCTCGGCGCGGACCCGCACGACTTCCAGGCCTCTGCTCAGCAGGCCAACCAGATCCGGGAGGCGGACGCGCTGGTCGTGAACGGTGCCGGACTGGAGGAAGGCCTGCTCGACGTCATCGAGTCGGCCGAGGACGACGGCGTCCCGACCTTCGAGGCGATCTCCGCTGTTGCGACCATCGGGTTCGGCGAAGGCGGCCACGCCCACGACGACGAGCATTCCGAGGAGGACCACGCCGAGGAGGACCACGCCGAGGACGACCACGCCGAGGACGACCACTCGGCTGGCGACGAGCACGTCCATGAAGGGGCGGATCCGCACTTCTTCCTCGATCCGGCCCGGATGGCCGTGGTCGCGGACGCGATCGGCGACTTCCTCACCACCACGGTCGACGGTATCGATGCCGGGGCGCTGGACGTGGCCACATCCGGCTACGTGAACGAGTTGGAGCATCTCGACGCCGAGATCGAGGAGTCGCTCTCGGAGATCGAGGACGAACGTCGGGTGCTGGTCACGAACCACGATGCGCTCGGGTACTTCGCCGAGCGCTACGACTTCGAGGTGATCGGAACCGTGATCCCGAGCGGCTCGACCGCCGACGGGTCGAGCGCGGGCACGCTGGCCGACCTGGCCGAGACCGTCCGCGACCAGGGTGTGCCGGCGGTCTTCGCCGACAACAGCGCGTCGGATGACCTGGCGCGAACCCTGGCCGACGAGGTCGGCGACGACATCGCCGTGGTCGAGCTGTTCACCGGCTCGCTCGGTGAGCAGGGCTCGGAAGCTGCCACCTACGTGGAGATGATCCGGACCAACGCCGAACGCATCGCCGGCGCGCTGGCCTGAAGCGGTAGAAACCACCAGGTGGAACTGGTCACCGAGGCCTTCGAGCCGGCGTTCATGCAGCGGGCGCTGATCGGCAGCCTCATCGCCGTGGTCGCGACCTCGCTGGTGGGGACCTGGGTCGTTCTCCGGGGCCTGGCGTTCCTCGGCGATGCCCTTGCTCACGGCGTGATCCCCGGCATCGCGCTCGCCGTGCTGTGGGGGTTCAGCCCCGTCCTGGGCGCGCTGGCGGCGGCCTTGGTGATGAGCGGACTGGTGACGGTCGTGTCCTCGCGCACCGTGGTGCGCGAGGACACCAGCATCGGGTTGCTCTTCGTCGGGATGCTGGCGCTCGGGATCATCGTCGTGTCCCGTGCGCAGTCCTTCGCCAACGAGTTGACCTCGCTTCTCTTCGGCGACGTCCTCGGCATCACCGTCGGCGACATCCGGGGCCAGGCCGCCGCCACGACCCTCGTTCTCGTGGTGACGGTCGTCTTCTACCGGCCGTTCCTCGCGCTCACGTTCAACCGCGACAAGGCGTTCACGCTGGGCATGCGCCCCGGTCTCGCCCAAGCCGTGCTCCTCGGTGTCCTGGCCGTGAGCATCGTGGCCAGCTTCCAGGCCATCGGCACCCTGCTCGTCTTCGGGCTCATCGTCGGACCGCCGGCGACGGCGTCGCTCATCGCCCGTCGGGTGCCGAGGATCATGGTGCTCTCGATGCTCTTCGGATCGCTCGCCGTCGTCGCCGGTCTGCTCATCAGCTTTCACCACGGCACCGCCGGCGGTGCGACGATCGCCGGGCTCAGCGTCGCCCAGTTCTTCCTCGTCCTCGTGATCCGTGAGGCACAAGCGGTACTGCGGCGCACGAGCGCTGATGCCGCCGTGCCGGTGTCATAGCAATTCGGAGACCCGACACCTGACGAGAAAAACGCTCAGGTGTCGGGCCCGAGGTGCCGAATAGGGAAGAGAACCGGGTCCGGATGGGTGAGACCATGGAAGAGGAAGTGGCGGTGGGCGTCTCCAACGAGTTGCAGCGACCCCTCTCCTACCGCGCGCTCTTCGACGGGTTGCCCGACGCCAGCGTGCTGATCGACGCCGCCGGCGTGATTCGATGGGGCAACGCTGCGGCCGCGCGGCGTCTGGGGCGGCCGATGGCCGAGTGGCTCGGCCGCTCCGGCCTCGAGCTCATCCACCCCGACGACCTCCAGCTCGCCCTGAATTCGCTGTCGACCGCGCCGGACAAGGAGGCCGGCACGACGATCGAGGTCCGCGTGCGAACCGCAGACGGGTGGCGGCTCGCCGAAGTCCTGGGCGCGTCGGTTGCCGAGACCGCCGGGATGATCATGCTCACCTTCCGGGACGTGACCGAGCGTCGTCAGTGGGAGGTGGCGTCGGACGACACGGCCCGTCTCCGTGCGCTCGTGCACCACGCGCCGTCGCTCATGGCGCTCCTCGGACCCGACGGCACGGTCCGTGCCTCCTCGGGCGCCATCACCCGCTTGCTCGGTCACGACCAGGAGCAGCTCGCAGGTCGATCCCTCGCCGACCTGGTGATGGCGTCCGATCGGCACGCGCTCGCCGGGGCGATCCACCGGGCCGGCGACGCGTCCGTCAGCGCTGAGCCCGTACGTGTCGAGGTTCACATGCGCGACGAGCGTCACCAGCGTCACGTGCTCTACGAGCTCTCGATACTGGGGCTGCTCGATGACCCGACCATCCGCGGCTTCATCGTGACCGGGCACGACGTGAGCGATCGGCGAGCCGCGGAGGAAGACCTGCGAGACACGCTCTCCTTGCTGAACGCGACGCTCGATTCGACGGCGGACGGGATCCTCGTGGTCGACCTCGATGGTCGGGTCACCGGGTTCAACGCCCGGTTCATCGACATGTGGCAGGTGCCGAGCCATGTCCTGGCCCCCGGCGACGACGACCTGCTGTTGGCGTTCGTCAAGCGCCAACTCCGCGATCCCGAGGAGTTCGTCGCCACGGTCCACCAGCGGTACGCCGATCGGGAATCCGACGGCTACGATCTGCTCGCCTTCGCCGACGGGCGCGTGTACGAGCGGTACTCCACGCCCCAACGCGTCGGCGGCGAGGTGGTGGGGCGGGTGTGGAGCTTCCACGACATCACCCGGCAGAAGCAGCTGGAGGCCGAGCTGGAGCACCAGGCGTTCCACGATTCGCTGACCGGTCTCGCGAACCAGGCCCTGTTCCGAGAACGTCTCGCAGAGACAGTGGCGCGTGCTGGGCGCGACGGTACGGGGCTCGCGCTCCTGTACTTCGACCTCGACGACTTCAAGCGCGTGAACGACAGCCTCGGCCACACTGCTGGCGACCACCTGCTGGTCGCGGTGAGCGACCGCCTACGGACTTGTGTCCGCGCGTGTGACACCGCTGCTCGACTCGGCGGCGACGAGTTCGCCGTCCTCGTCGAGAGCTGCCCGACGCAGGACACGGCGACCGACATCGCCAGCCGCATCATCGATGCCTTCCGCCACCCGTTCCACGTGGACGGCCGTGAGCTCGTCGCGTCGGTGAGTCTCGGGATCGCCTTCGGCAACCCCCGCATCAGCGCCGAACAGCTGCTGACGAACGCCGATCTCGCCATGTACACGGCGAAGGGGCGTGGCCGGAACCGGTTCGAGCTGTTCGCGTCGGGCATGCACTCCGAGGCGGTCGCCCGCCTCGAGACCGAGGCCGAGCTCCGGGGCGCGCTCGATCGGGGAGAGTTCGAGCTCGCGTACCAGCCGATCGTCGAGACCTCGACGGGACGCGTCGCTGGTCTCGAGGCGCTGGTGCGGTGGGCGCACCCCGACCGGGGCATGATCGGCCCCGAGCAGTTCATCGTGGCGGCGGAGGACATCGGGGTCATCAACCAACTCGGTCAGCTCGTGCTGGATCGGGCCTGCCTGCAGTTCAGCGACTGGCTGGCGGCGGGAGCCGATCCGGAGCTGACGATCGCCGTCAACGTCTCGCCCCGCCAGCTCGTGAACAACGAGATCATCGACCAGGTGCAGCGCGCGCTCGAACTGTCGGGCCTCGACCCACGACACCTCGTCCTCGAGATCACCGAGAGCGCGATGCTGCACGACACGCGGACGGCCACCCACACGCTCGGCGAGCTCCGGGACATCGGTGTGACACTCGCGCTCGACGACTTCGGCACCGGGTTCTCGTCGCTCACCCACCTCCAGCAGTTCCCGATCGACGTGATCAAGATCGACCGCAGCTTCACCGGCACGGCGGCCGCCACCCGTCGCCTGCTCCTGGCCATCGTGCGTCTGTCCCAGGAGCTGGGCATGGTCGCGGTGGCGGAAGGCGTGGAAAGCGCCGAACAGGTCGAGGTGCTGGTGCAGGCCGGGTGCGAGCGGGCGCAGGGCTACTACTTCGCGCTGCCGACCGCAGCCGACGACCTCGACGCCACCCTGCTGGGCGAGACGGTCCGCCAGCCTTGAGCGGTCGAGGGGCGCCGGCCGGTCAGAAGCGGGGGATCACCTGGGGCAGGTCGATGGTGGTGCGGATGCCGGGTTCGGCGGCACAGACCATCGGGATCGCGTTCACCGCACGATGGGCGGTCAGCCCGGGGGTGAACGCGGCGTAGTCCTCCGGCGCCACCGGGAAGGTGATCTCGACCGCCAGCGGCGTGTCTCCTTCGACCTGCACGCGCCACCCGGACTCCCGGAGGTTCCACTCCGTGTGGTCGACGTCGGTGGTGACGTACCAGTTGGCGCGGAACCGCACGACCGGCTTCCCGGCGTGGCGACCCGTCACGGTGATGCGCATGGCGCCGACCGTCCCGGCTTCAACGGTGCCGGCGGCGATCTCGACGTCGTCGTTGGCCGCGGCCAGTTCGCCGTCTGCGTCGATGTCGTCGATCGGGAGCCCGATGGCCTCGGCGAGCTGGCGCATCGAGCCGCCGAAGCCGGCCTCGAGGTGCTCGGCACGGCGTGGATCGAACTCGCCCACCTTCTTCCCGAATCCCATGATGTCGAAGACGATCTCGGGGGTGCTGCGGCTCGACACGTCGGCGAACTCGTCGATGGTGAGGCAGTCGAGCCGGCGACCGAGCGAGAGCAGGGGAAGGGGGAGTGCCTCGGTGATGAAGCCGGGGCTCGAGCCCGTGGCGTAGACCGACGTACCTCCGGCGGCGCACGCCTCCTCGATGCGAGACCGGTGCTCGGTGGGCATGCTCGGCGGGTGGTGGAACTCCCCCCGGGTGGTCGAGATGTTCTTGCCCGAGGCGAGCAGTGCGCCGAGCTCCTCCCAGTCGACGCCCTGGCGCATGTAGAGCACGCAGTCCGCGTCGAGCGAGACGAGCGCCTCGACCGAGCTGGTGGCGATGATGCCAGTCGGATCGAGCCCGCAGAGCTCACCGGCGTCGGTCCCGGCCTTGTCGTCCGAACTCACCCACACACCCACCAGGTCCAGCTCCGGATGCTCGATGGTGGCGCGCAGCGCGCGAGCGCCGATGTTGCCCGTTGCCCACTGGATCACCCGATGTCGGCCACTCGCCATGTTGTTCCCCTCCCACGTGGTCTGGTCGGTGGCTGTTCTCCCCACGCGGCCGACCCGAGGATGACACAGTGCCGACATGTCCAACGGGCCCAAGCCAGCAACCGAGCACACACGCGCGACGAACGCAGCGGTCCACGCCGACCTCGACGACGCCGACTTCGAGCGCGCCAACCGGGGGCTGATCGCCCGGCACCCGACCGGCCAGATCGAGGGGCCGGTGGGATTCGCCTGGGACACCGGCCGCTACGACTTCATCGAGCAGGGCACCGCCGCGCCCGACACGGTGAATCCGAGCCTGTGGCGCCAGGCCCAGCTCAACGCGATCCATGGGCTGTTCGAGGTGGCACCCGGCCTGTGGCAGGCGCGGGGCTACGACCTGTCCAACATCACCTTCGTCGAGGGCACCGACGGCTGGATCGTGATCGACCCGCTCACGAGCGCGGCCTGCGCGCGGGCGAGCCTCGACCTCGCCAACCAGCACCTGGGGGAACGCCCGGTCACCGCCGTGCTCTACACCCATCCCCACGCCGACCACTTCGGTGGCGTGCTGGGGGTCACGAGCGAGGACGAGGTCCGGGCCGGCAACTGTCGGATCATCGCGCCCGAGGGCTTCCTGCGGGAGGCGGTGTCGGAGAATCTTCTTGCCGGTCCGGCGATGGCTCGTCGGGTGAACTACCAGCTCGGCTTGTTCCTGCCGACGGGACCACAGGGCCAGGTCGACGCCGGTCTCGGCAAGGGCGGCCCGCTCGATCTCCCCGGCCTGCTCGCGCCGAGCGAGGACGTCACCCACACCGGTCAGGAGCTCGACGTGGACGGTGTGCGCATCCTGTTCCAGCTCACCCCCGGCACCGAGGCGCCGGTCGAGATGAACTTCTCGTTCCCCGACCGGAACTGGCTGTGCATGGCCGAGAACTGCACCCACACGATGCACAACCTCGTGCCGATCCGGGGAGCCCAGGTGCGCGATGCGCTCGCCTGGTCGAAGTACATCGGCGAGGCCATCGAGCTGTTCGGCGCCTCGAGCGATCTGTGTTTCGCGTCCCACCACTGGCCCCGCTGGGGTCGTGCCGACGTGCACGACTTCCTCCGCACACAACGTGACCTCTACCGGTTCATGCACGACCAGACCCTCAAGCTCGCCAACGAGGGACTCACCCCCGACGAGATCGCCGAGACGATCGAGCTCCCGCCCGAGTTCCTCGCCCACGGCCACACCCGCCCCTACTACGGCGACCTCCGCCACAACGTGCGGGCCGTGTACCAGCGCTACCTCAGCTGGTACGACGGCAACCCCGCCCACCTCGATCCCCATCCGCCGGTGGAAGCCGGGCGCCGGTACGTGGACTTCATGGGAGGCGCCGAGGCCGTCGTGGCCCGTGCCCGGGAGTCATTCGACGAAGGCGACTACCGGTGGGTCGCCGAAGTCGTGAACCACGTCGTCTTCGCCGACCCGTCGAACACCGAGGCCCGGGACCTGCAGGCCGACGCCCTCGAACAGATCGGCTACCAGCACGAGTCGGCCATCTTCCGCAACGCCTACCTGACCGGCGCCAACGAGCTGCGCAACGGCCCGCCCGGCTTCGGCGGCGGCACGAGTGCGCTGGCCGGGGCGTTGGATGTGGAGCAGGTCTTCGACGCCATGGCCATCCGCCTCGACGCCGAGACCGCGGCCGGCATCGAGCGATCGGTCAACGTGCGCGTCGACGACGCGGTGAACGAGCCTGCCGACTGGGTGCTCGGCCTCTCGAACCGGACCCTGTGGTCGATTCCTGGGCGTCACGACGCCTCGGCCGCCGCCACCCTCGCGACGAGCCGGAGCACCCTCATCGCCCTCTACCAGCGCGAGGTGACCGTCGAGGGCGCCGTGGCCGACGGGTCGGTGACCGTGGACGGCGACGTCGGAGCCGTGATCGGCATCTACGAGCTCCTGGTGGTGCCGACCGGTGGCTGGGGCATCGTCGAACCCTGATCCCGCCCGGGTCGTGTCGAGCGGTTCCTCCCCTGATCTGCGCCCGCGATTGGAGCTCCCCTCGAGGCAGTCAGCCGACCCAGGCTTCGCTCCGGGACCAGAGCTCGGCGCCGAGCTCCGGGGTGGCCGCCTCGCTCGGCTCCTTGTGCCCGCCCTCCGCGTAGAACAGCCCGGACTCGCCAGCCAGGTCGGGATCGGTGGCGCAGCGCAGGGTGGTCTGGGCGCCCTCCTCGGTGGACTTCATGAACCGCGTCATGATCGGCCGCACCGGCCAGGGAACCCGTCGCCAGATGTCCGAGGCGATCACACCGGGGTGCAGCGCGTAGCTCGTCAGCACCTCCGGGTCCTCGCGTCGAGCGAGCTCCTGCGCGAAGCACACGTTGGCCAGCTTCGACACGCCGTACTCCGGCATCCCCGTCACCGACTTGGTCGGGCGCTGGACCGCGTCGAAGTCGATGTCGTCCGGCGCGTAGTGCGAGTCGCTCGACACGCAGACGACCCGCGCCGGTCCGCTGTGGCGGAGGAGGTCCAGGAGCCGGGTCGTCAGCAGGAAGTGGCCGAGGTGGTTGATGCCGAACGCCAGCTCGAAGCCCTGGACAGTCTGACCGCGCTGACCGGCGACACCGGCGTTGTTGATCAGCACGTGGACCGGCTCGTCGAGCCCGATGACCTCGTCGGCTGCGGCCCGGACCGACTCGAGGTCCGCGAGGTCGCAGGGTACGAAGTGGGCGTCGCCGTCGCCTGCTTCGATGTCGTCGAGCACGGGCGTGGTCCGCTCGCGGGAGCGGCCGAGGATGATCACCCGTCCGCCACGTCGGGCCAGCGTCAGCGCGGTGTCGCGTCCGATGCCCGTGTTGGCGCCGGTGATGCAGAAGGTCCGGCCGTCGAGGTCAGGCACGACGTCGAGCCTGGCAGGTCACTGGCTCGGTCGACACCTCCGACGGACGAGAAGTACGGGGACCTGCGACAATCGCCCTTTCGGCGCAGGTTCGAAGGAGTTCCGGACCACCTGGGTGCCCATCGGCGACCGAACGGAGAGACCACGTGGACGATCACGAGCAGATCAAGCAGCTCAAGGCCCGCTACTTCCGGACCATGGACACCAAGGACTGGGGCGGGATGCGCCAGGTGTTCACCGACGACGTCACCATCGACACGACGGCGTCCGGCGGCGACACCGTCACCGGGGCCGACGAGTTCATCGCGTTCCTGCGGGAGACGCTCGGCGACGTCGTCACCGTCCACCACGGGCACATGCCCGAGATCGAGATCACGTCGCCCACGACGGCGACGGGGGTCTGGGCGCTGGAGGACATCCTCGTGTGGCCCAGCGGCATGCGCCTCGAGGGCTACGGCCACTACCACGAGACCTACGAGAAGATCGTCGACGGCGAATGGCGCATCTCCTCGTCGACGCTCACCCGCCTGCACATGGACTTCACGAACCCCGACGAGGACTGACGGATGGGCAGCTGGGGTGTGAGCGCCGGGATGCGGGCGTCACGCGGGTCAGCCCGCGAAGGCTGCGGCGAGGACCTGGTCCCGTGCGCGTGTGAACGCCTTCGCGACCTCGGTCTTCGCCAACGCGTCGAAGCCGTGGAAGGCGCCCTCGACCACGTGGAGCTCGCATTCGACGCCGGCCGTCCGGAGCCGCTCGGCGTAGGCGACGTCCTCGTCGTGGAAGAGGTCGAGCGTGCCGACACCGATCCACGCCGGCGGGAGACCGGACAGATCCTCGTTCCGTGCCGGCGCGGCCGGCGGAGGGACGGACGCAGACCCTGGTGGCTGGCCGAGATAGGCCGCCCAGCCGAATCGGTTGGCCTTGTTGTCCCACAACCGCACCTCGGTGTCGTCGAACCCCGGGTCGGTGGCGGTGCGGTCGTCGAGCATCGGATACACGAGGATCTGCGCCACGGGGGAGACCGCGTCGCGCTCCCGGGCCAGCAGTGCCAGACCGGCGGCGAGCCCACCACCGGCGCTCGCACCACCGATCGCGACGCGGGTGGTGTCGACGTCGTCTCGGGACGCGAGCCACTCGAGCGCGTCGTGACAATCGTGGAGCGGTGTGGGGAACGGGTGCTCCGGTGCCAGCCGGTACTCGACCGAGGCCACGACGGCGCCGAGCTCCTCGGCGATCCCGCGACACGTGCGGTCGTCCTGGGCCGCCGTCCCCATCACGAACCCGCCACCGTGGATCCACAGGAGCGCGGGGTGGGGCCCGTCGCCTCGTGGCGGACGATGGAGTCGGACGTGGATGTCGCCCACGTCATGGACCTCGATGTCGTCGGACGCACCCCGCAGCAGCCGCTGCGTGAGCCATCGGGTCAACCCCAACGTGCGCTCGCTGACGGCTCGCCGAGGGAGGAACGGGGCCGCGCGCCGCAGCTCGGGATGGTAGGCGGACCTCGACAACAGGCGCTTCGGTGGTGGCGGCATCCGGTTCCTCTCGACCGGTGCGGACCGTACCCGGTGGGGCGAGTGCGCGAGGCTGTCCCCAACCGTCGCCGGGCGTCGGCGGTCGCTGGGTCGCTGATCCCGAGATCGCCGCGCTGCCCGGCGGCGATGCCGTGACGCCCGACCCGGACGGCACCGAGCCGCTCCCGCCGTCGATCCACCATCTGTATCCGTGTCGACATCCGGGACGGTGGCGCGGTACGCGCGGCGCTCGGATCCGGACGCGACCAGGTCATATGGTGAGTGGTGCGTGGGGGAGGTCGTCGAGGACGAGGCGGGCGAAGTGCTCGCACTCGGCGAGGTGCGGGTAGCCGGACAGGATGAAGGCATCGATGCCCACGTCCCGGTAGGCATCCAGCTTGGCCCGGACCTGGTCGGGGTCCCCGACGATCGCCGCACCCGCGCCTGAGCGGGCCCGCCCGATGCCGGTCCAGAGGTTGGCCTCGGCGAAACCGTCGTCGTCGGCCCCGTCGCGCAGTTCGGACTGTCGTGCCACGCCAGCACTCCGAGCGTCGAGCGAGCGATGTCGGATCGCCTCGCCCGTATCCGCGTCCAGCTGTGAGACGAGGCGTCGAGCGGCGTCCATCGCTGTGCCTTCGGTCTCCCGGACGATCACGTGGGTACGCAGCCCGTAGCGCAGTTCCCGGCCTTCGGCCGCGGCGAGCGCGGCCATCTCGTCCACGGTCGAGGCGACCGAAGCGACGGTGTCGGGCCAGGTCAGGAACACGTCGGCCTGCTCGGCAGCCGTGCGCTTGGCGTCGGGAGAGAAGCCACCGAAGTAGAAGGGCGGACAGCCGCCGTGGACCGTTGCGATCCGTGGCGGGTCGAGTTCGAGGTCGACGAAGTCGCCGCGAGTCACGACGGGCTCGCCCTCGAGGAACGATCGCAGCGCGGCCATGTGCTCGCGCGTGCGCTGGTACCGCGGCCCGCTGTCGAGGGTCTCGCCCGGCAGGTCCGAGCTGATGATGTTGATGGTGAGTCGACCACCCAGCAGATGGTCGATGGTCGCGAGCTGGCGAGCGAGCTGGGGCACGACCAGCTCCCCGCAGCGGACAGCGACGAGCAGTCGCATCCGCTCGGTCAGGGGCGCGACGGCGCTGGCGAAGGCCACCGAATCGATCCCGAGGGCATAGCCAGATGGGAGGAGGATGTTGTCGTAGCCGAGCCGTTCGGCGGTGAGCGTGATGTCGCGGCAATGCGGCCACGACGACACGAGCTCCGGGTCGGGCACACCGAGGAACTCGTAGTCGTCGTCGCAGAGCGCGCCGAACCACGAGATCTCCGGGACGTCGGGACGGGTCACGGCAGCGCTACCCCCTCGGAGGCCACGATCAGGTCGTACACGTCGGTGCGATCGAGGTGGACCGAGCATGCTGCGATCGACGCGACGATCCGCTCGGGGGTCTGGGTCCCGAGAATGGCCACGGGACGGGACGGGTGGGCGAGCACGAACGCGACGGCGACATCGGCCCGTCGGACGCCCTCGCGCCTGGCCAGGTCGTCGAGCTTCGTCGTCAGCTCAGCGGGGACGGCGTCACCCGAAGCGAGCCGGCCACCGGCGAGGGGTGACCACGCGAGGGGGAGGGTGCCGGTCGCCATGCAGTGGTCGAGCACGCCGTCGCGGATGGGATCCAGCGTGAGCACCGACAGCTCGGGTTGCGACGTGGCCAGTGGCTCGCCGAGGTGGGCTTCAACCGCCCGGTGCTGCTCGACGTTGTGGTTCGAGACGCCGATGGCGCGGATCTTGCCCTCGTCGCGGAGGGAGCAGAGCGTGTCGACGACGTCGGCCGGATGGGCGAAGAGGTCCGGTCTGTGCACCTGGTACAGGTCGATCACGTCGACCCGGAGCCGTCGCAGCGATTCCTCGCAGGACCGGCGGACCGCGTTGGGGGACGAGTCGTAGGGCACCGGGGGTGAGATGCCGCCCTTGGTTGCGAGCACCATGCGCTCGCGGAGCGCCGGCGATTCGGACAGCACGTCGCCCAGCAGTCGTTCGTTCTCGCCGAAGCCGGCACCACCCCAGTCGAGGCCGTACACGTCGGCGGTGTCGACGAGGTTCAAGCCGGCGTCGAGCGCAGTCTCCAGCACGTGCTGGGCGTGGCTGACGTCGTCGTGGGTGAACCGCCAGCACCCGAACGCGAGTGGCCCGACCGGTTGTTCGATGCCGGCGATGCGACGAGCGTCGGCGGCGACCAGTGATTCCATGCTGGGTAGGGTCCCACACGATGAGCGCGGCCCTCCGGTACGGGATCGTCGGGTCCGGGATGATGGGGATCGAGCACCTGCTGAACCTTGCGCACGTACCCGGGGCCGAGGTCACCGCGATCGCCGATCCGCACGAGGGGTCGCGCGCGTGGGCGCGGAGCGCGGCTCCCGACGGGGTCCGCTTCGAGGCGTTCGCCGACCATCGAGCGCTGGTGGACAGCGGGCTGTGCGACGCCGTGGTCGTGGCCACACCGAACATGACTCACCACGACGTGTTGTTGGACCTGCTGGCGACTGACCTCCACCTGCTCGTGGAGAAGCCGCTCTGTACGACGGTTTCGGACTGCCTGGAGGTGATGGAGGCCGCGGCGGACCGGGAGGCCGTGGTGTGGGTCGGGCTCGAATACCGCTACATGCCTCCGGTGACGCGCCTGATCGATGCCGTGCACGGGGGCGAGATCGGCCGGCTCCGGATGGTGGCCATCCGCGAGCACCGCTTCCCGTTCCTTCGCAAGATCGACGACTGGAACCGGTTCAACCGAAACACGGGCGGCACGCTGGTCGAGAAGTGCTGTCACTTCTTCGATCTGATGAACCACATCGTCGGAGCACGGCCGGTGCGGGTGATGGCCAGCGGCGCCCAGGACGTGAACCACCTCGACGAGGTCTACGACGGCGAGGTCCCCGACATCATCGACAACGCACTGGTGATCGTCGAGTATCCGAGCGGGGTCCGTGCCAGTCTCGATCTGTGCATGTTCGCCGAGGGATCCACGAACGCCGAGGAGCTCGGTGTGGTCGGCGATCTGGGCAAGGCCGAGGCCATGCTTCCGTCGAAGAAGTTCCGCGTCGGGAGGCGCAAGGACGGGCGTGAGGGGGTGACCAGCCAGGTCGTCACCGACGATCGGGTGCGCTGGGAGGGGTTCCACCACGGCTCGAGCTACCTCGAGCACCTCGACTTCCTCGCGGCCTGTCGGTCGGGCACGGCACCGGCGGTCAGCCTCGCCGACGGCTTGTGGAGCGTCGCCGTCGGGGTGGCTGCCCAGCGCTCGATCGCCGAGCGGCGGGTCGTCGAGCTGCGTGAGGTGTTCTGACGACGCGCGACCGTGCTCGGCGAGGCGATGTCGCTACGTTGCCCGGCGTGCTCCTCGCCTCCCGCGAGATCCTCCGTGCCAAGGTGCGCTTCGGGCTGCTCGCCGGTGCCGTCGGGCTGCTCGTGTTCCTCATCCTGTTCCAGCAGGCACTGCTCGGCGGACTGGTGACCAGCTTCATCGGCGCCGTCGACAACCAGGATGCACCGGTGCTGGTGTTCAACGAACAGGCTCGGCGGAACGTGGAGGGGAGCTTCCTGCGCGACGACCAGGTCGAGGCCGTGCGCGGTGTCGCCGGGGTCGCGGCGGCCGAGCCGATCGGTGAGGCGACCTACACCGTGGAGGCGGGTGGCGAGCTGGTCGACGGCGTGCTGTTCGGCTACCCACTCGATGGCCCGGGCCTCGGAGCGCCGACGTCGCTGACCGAGGGTCGATTGCCCACCGCCCCGGGTGAGGCGGTGGCGAGCGCGGCCGACGAGGCCGAGGGGTTCGCCATCGGCGACGTGGTCCGCGTCGTGGGCGACGGTGGTCCCGAGATCGAGATCGTCGGTCGCGGCGAGGATCTCCGCTGGAGCGTCGCGCCCACGATGTTCGTGGACTTCTCGACCTTCGAGCAGGCGCAGCTCGCCGCCAATCCCGAGGCCACAGCAGTCCTGCCCTCGCTGGTGGCGGTGCGACCGGCCGACGGGGTCGATCTCGATGTGCTCACCGACCGCATCGACGAGTCGGTCGACGGCGTCGAGGCGCTCACCAATGACGAGGCGGTCTCCTCGTCGCCGGGCGTGTCCGCGGTGAACCAGTCGTTCCGGATCATTCTTGCGCTGGCCTTCGGCGTGGTGACGCTGGTGGTCGCGTTCTTCTTCCTGATCCTCACCGTCCAGAAGGCCAAGCCCCTCACGCTCCTGCGGGCCGTCGGCGCGCCGGTGGGATACCTCGTGGGCAATCTGGTCGCCCAGATCGTGGTCGTGATGCTCGTCGGCATCGTCATCGGCATCGGTCTGGTCCTGCTCACGGGCTCACTCACCACCGGTGGGGCCATCGAGGTACAGCTCGAGCCCGGGACCGTCGTGCCAACCGTGGCCGGTCTCACCGTCCTCGCGCTCGTCGGTGGACTGGCTGCGGTACGGCGTGTCCTGCGCATCGAGCCGATCCGGGCGACGGTCGACACGGGAAGCGAGCTCGCATGAGAGTCGCGATTCGTGAGCTCGTCCGCCGTCCGGGCCGGTTCAGTGTCGTGGGCGGCGCGCTGGTGGTGCTCGTGCTGTTGCTCCTGTTCCTCGGTGGCCTGCTCGACGGTCTGTACCTGAACTCGACCGGTGCGGTCCGCGCGCTCGACGCCGATGCGGTGGTGTTCTCCGACGACGCACGTCGATCGTTCCTCCGGTCGGAGATCTCGCCAGACCTGGCCGAGACGGTGGCTTCGGTCGAGGGCGTCGAGCGGGTCGGTGGGCTGGGCTTCGCTCTCCTCGGGGTACGGATCCCCGGCGAGGAGGACGTGGCCGATGGCGCGGTGGTGGGCTACGAACTGGGGTCCAGCGAGCTCCCGGAGCCGCCCGCTCCGGGCGAGACCTATGCCGATCGCCAGCTCGCGGAGGACGGTGCAGCCGTCGGCGACGAGCTCCTCGTCGGTCCGGCCCAGGTGTCGCTCACGATCGTCGGCTTCGTCGACGACACGAACTACCTGCAGCAGGCGGGGCTGTGGGTCGAGCCGGGCACGTGGCGTCGGGTGCTCGCCGAGAACCGGCCGGATGCGCTCGTCGCCGACGGGGCGTTCCAGTCGCTCGTGGTCCGGATCGACGGTGCCGACGCCGCCGAGGTGCGAGACCGGATCGACGAGGCCACCGGGGGTACCGACACGCTCAGCGACGACGGCGCCATCGGCGCCATCCCCGGCATCTCCGAGCAGAACGCCACCTTCACGGCCGTGATCGGCGTGACCGTCGTCGTGGCCGGACTCGTGGTCGCTCTGTTCTTCGCGCTCCTCACGCTGGAACGGCTCGGCCTCTACGCGGTCCTCAAGGCATTCGGCGGCTCGTCGCGCACGTTGGTGCTGGGTGTGATCGTGCAGGCCGTGGTGGTGGCCGTCACCGCGTTCGTGATGGGCGGGGCGCTGACCGTGGGTCTGCTGCAGGTCGTGCCGGGAGAGATCCCGCTGCAGCTCGAGCCGTCACGCGCCGTGTCCACCCTCGTGAGCGTCACCATTGCCGCCGTCGTCGGCGGGTTGGTCTCGCTGCGACGAATCGTCCGTATCGACCCGGCGTCAGCCATCGGTACCGGTGTGTGAGAAGGAGCCCGTGGTGTCCGAACCTGCCCTGCAGCTCGATGAGGTCCGCAAGATCTACCGATCCGGTGAGGACGTCGTGGTGGCGCTCGACCACGCGTCGCTGTCGGTGGCCCGCGATGAGCTGGTCGCGCTGGTGGGCCCGTCGGGGTCAGGCAAAACGACGCTCCTCTCGATCGCCGGAGCGCTGCTGGAGCCCACCGAGGGTCGCGTCGTCGTGAGCGGCACCGACCTGACCGGGCTCTCGAGCAAGCAACGCACGTCGTTCCGTGGCCAGGAGATCGGATTCGTGTTCCAGGCCGTGAACCTCGTGCCGTTCCTGACCGCCCGCGAGAACCTGCTCGTCGTGGCGGAGATGAACGGCACGCTCGACGGCGACACCAAAGTGCGCGCTGATCGACTGCTGGACGAGCTGGGTCTCGGCGAGCGGTCCGGCAACCAACCCGGCGCACTGTCCGGGGGCGAGCGTCAGCGTGTCGCCATCGGGCGTGCGCTCATGAACGAGCCTCGCCTGGTCCTCTTCGACGAACCGACATCGTCGCTCGACACCCAGCTCGGTGAGCAGGTGATGGAGCTCATCCGCGGCAACGTCAAGGAGCGGGGCGTGGGCGGAATCATGGTCACTCACGACGCGCGCATGACCCACCACGCCGACCGCACGATCGAGATCGTCGACGGACGGCTCGACGTTCCCGCGTGATCATCGGGTGAGCCGCGGGTCACCTGGTCGGCGGATGTCGCGCAGGAGCACGGGCGCCAAGGGCTGCCGAGACTCCTCAGCCCTTGGCGATGACGTCCGTGCCGTACCGCTCGAGGGCCTCGACCGCGTGCTCGATGGAGTCCCCCGGCACGGTCACCGAGTTCCAGGTCACCCCGAGGGCGGCCATGTGGTCCAAGGACGCGAGATGGGCCTCGGGTTCGAAGCCCTCGTCGCCCGGCCCGGGGAGCCCGGTGGTGAACGCGACGTCGATCGTCGCTGGATCCCGGTCGGCGGCCTCGGCGTTGCGGCACAGGTCGTCGATCATCGGTGCGAGATCGTCGAGGGTCTCCAGCGGCACGGTCCGGGCCGTCTTGGCCAGCCACGCCGGGGCCGGGAACGGGTTCCACCCGTCGGCGTGCTGCGCGACGCGGCGGCGGGTGAGGGCGCTGTTGCCCCCGATCCAGATGGGAACGTTGGCCGGCTTCGGGTTGACGGTCACCGCCCTGGCCGTGAAGTGCTGGCCCTCGTAGGAGAACTCGTCCTGGCTCCAGACCCCCTGGAGCACGTCGAGCGCTTCGTCGAACAAGGTGTTCCGTTCCTCGAAGTCGACGCCGAGTGCCCGGTACTCGCCGCGCAGGTAGCCGGTGGCGACGCTCAGGACGAAGCGGCCGCCGCTCATCGTGTCGATGGTCGCCGCCGACTTCGCCACGAGGAACGGGTTGCGGTAGGGCAGCACCACGATGTTCGGGATCAGCCGGATCCGGCTCGTGGAGCCCGCGACGAACGCGAGCGCCGCGAACGGGTCGAGCGCGTCGTGGCCTCCCGCGTTGAGCCACTTGTGCGACGGCGCGGGATGGTCGGTGAAGGCCACACCGCCGAAGCCGGCATCCTCCGCAGCGCGGGTGAAGCGGACGATGCCTTCGCCGCTCATGAACTCGTCGCTGGCCGGATGGGTGACGAGGGGATAGGTGACCCAATGCTGCATCCGGTGACGCTCACAGACTTCGACGCCGGCGTCAAGAATCGCGACCGGCGGTTCGGTCAGCCCTGGGCGGGCTGGATCGCCTCCCACACGCGCATGGGCGTGAGGGGCATGTCGATGTGGCGCACGCCGAGGTGTGAGACCGCGTCGACCACGGCGTTCTGGATCGCGGGCGTCGAGCCGATGGTCCCGGACTCGCCGATGCCCTTCGCTCCCAGGGGGTTGCGGAGGCTGGCCGTCTCGGTGTTCGACACCTCGAAGCTGGGAAGCTCGGCGGCCGACGGGATGCCGTAGTCGGCCAGGTTGGCCGTGACCGGGTTGCCGTCCTCGTCGTACTCGACGCCCTCGAACAGCGCTTGGGCCGCGCCCTGCGCGATGCCGCCATGCTGCTGGCCGGCCACCAGGAGCGGGTTGAGGATCGTGCCGCAGTCGTCGACGGCCACGTGCCGGAGCAGCCGCGTCCGTCCCGTCTCGGTGTCGACCTCGACCACGGCCACGTGAGCGCCGAACGGGAAGGTCGAGTCAGTGCCGTCGAAATCGAGCTCGTGGGCGAGCCCCGGATCCATGCCCTCGGGCAGTTGGCCCGGGTCGTCGGCCGCCGTGGCCAGCTCGGCCCAGGTCACGGTGTTGGCGGGAACGCCGGTGACGTGCAGGCCGCCATCTCCCTTGACGATGTCGTCCTGGCTGGCCTCGAGCAGGTGCGCGGCGAGCGTCCGGGCCTTGTCGAGCACGTTCTCGCTGGCGACGTGCACCGCCGAGCCAGCTGTCTGCAGCGACCGGCTGCCCATCGTGCCGGTGCCGCGGGGGATCTCCGCGGTGTCGGACTGGATGATCCGGATCGAATCCATCGGCACGCCGAGCATGTCGCTGACGATCATCGAGAACGCGGTGACGTGGCCCTGTCCGTGCGCGCTCGTGCCGACCCTGGCTTCGACGGTGCCGTCGGGCAGCACCTTCACCGCCCCGTACTCCTTGTGCATACCCGCGGGCGCGGTGACCTCGACGTAGCTGGCGACGCCGATGCCGAGCACCGACGAGTCACCCGCGTCGCGGCGGCGCTGCTGGTCGGCGAGGAGGTCGTCGTAGCCGACTGCGTCGAGCGCGGCGTCGAGCGAGGCCTCGTACTCGCCCGAGTCGTAGTTCATGCCGCCGAGGGTGGTGAGCGGGAAGGCGTCGGGCTGGAGGAAGTTGCGACGCCGCAGCTCGGCCGGGTCGATGCCGGTCAGGTCGGCGGCCACGTCGATGACGCGCTCGAGGACCTGGGTCGCCTCGGGCCGTCCCGCGCCCCGGTACGCCGCGGTGAAGGTGGTGTTGGTGGCCACCGCGGTGGCCTGGTAGCGGATCTTCGGGATCTCGTAGACGCCCTGGATCATCATCTGCGTGAAGGCGACCAGGAACGCGCCGATGGCCGGGTAGGCGCCGGCGTCGGCGGTGATGTGCACGTCGAGGCCGGTCATCTTCCCGTCGCCGTCGAGGCCGAGGCGGGCGTCCATGATCATCCCGCGGCCGTGGGCCAACGACACCATGTTCTCGCTGCGGTCCTCGGTCCACTTGACGGGTCGGCCCAGCGCCCGGGCCGCGGCCACCGTCAAAATGAACTCGACATAGAGGCCGGCCTTGGGGCCGAAGCCACCCCCGACCGACGGAGCGACGACGCGGACGTCGTCGGCGTCGAGACCGAAGTAGCCGACGAGGGCGTCCTTGACCGCGTTCGGGTTCTGGGTGGGGACCCACAGCGTGAGGTGGTCGTCCTCGGGTACCGCGATGGCACCGTTCGGTTCGATCGGCACGCCGGCGAGCCGCTGGCTCACCACGCGGCAGTCGGCCACCGTGGTGGCGCCCTCGCACGGGTCGCCGTCCTCGGTGCCGATCGAGGTCTGGAAGGCGGCGTTCGAGCCGTGGTCCTCGAACAGGACGGGGGCGTCGTCTGCCAGCCCGGCGAGGGGGTCGACCACCGCGGGCAGCGGGTCGACCTCGGGCCAGATCGCCTCGGCCGCGTCCACGGCCTGGGCCTTGGTCTCGGCCACGACCATCGCCACGATGTCGCCCACGAAGCGCACCTTGCCCGAGGCCATCGGCGGCCGGGCGAACACCGGCGGCAGCAACGGCATCCCGAGGAACGGCTCCAGCGCCAGGGTCTCGGCGGTGTGCACGGCGATCACGCCCGGCATGGCTTCGGCCTCGGAGATGTCGATCTCGTCGAGCGTGCCGTGGGCGAAGGTGGACCGCACGAAGTGGACGTGGGCAACGCCCGCGATGTCGAGGTCGTCGAAATAGAGCTCCTCGCCACGCAGCAGCGTCGGGTCCTCTCGTCGCTGGACGGCGTTGCCGAGGATCGATCCCTGGACGCTCACGGTTGCAGCTCCTCTCGTCGGGCGGGACGCCGACAGTAGCGGTGCGACCCACAAGCGACCGTGGGATCGCCGGGCGGTCAGCTGCGCCGGGGCGACGGCCCCGGTTCAGCGGTCCTCGTCGAGGTCGGTCGCGAACGCGTCGAAGTACGCCTCGTAGATGAGGTCGGACTCGCGTGCGCGCTGGTGGCGGAGGGCGGTGAGCAGCCAGGCGAGCCGCTGGCGGATGTCGGAGAACTCCGGGCGGTGTTCGTCGTCGGTCGGTGCCAGCTCCTCGCGCAGCGTGCGAATGGCCTCCTGGAGCTGCTGGTACTGCATCCGCACACCGCGCACGCGGGTCCGCAGACGCGGCTGGGTCCGCTTGATGTCCGACAGCAGGCTCTCGGGTCGCGACGCGTTCTCGTACTCCGTCGCCATCGCCTCGTCGAGGGTCGCCAGCGCATCGAGGACGTCGTCGCGCCACGCCGTCTCCCGGCCGGGGGCCGCGGCCGACAACGCCTCCTCCAGCCGGTGGACCGCGTCGATCGTGGCGTCCCGGTCGGTCCGGCGGGCCTCCAGCCCCTCCTGCTGGGCCGAGGTGAGCCCCCCGGGATCGAACTCGTTCTCGGTGTCCGACATCACTCCTCATTCAAGCAACCACCGGAGCCGATGACCATGGGCTCGATAGTGTCGAACCGACTCGATCCGCCGTCGACCTCGGAGTGTTCATGCCCATCAACGACCGCCTCATCAGTGCCGGCGCGTGGACGCTCGAGCACGGCCACCGCGCGCTCCTCGCGCTGACCCGGGGCCGGTTTCCGAAGCAGCTGCTCGGCATGGAGCCGGTCGAGCTCCACGTCACCGGCCGGAAGTCCGGACAGAAGCGGTCGACACTGCTGACGGCGCCGATCTGCGACGACGAGCGCGTGGTGCTCGTGGCCTCCAAGGGCGGGCACACCGAAGACCCGCAGTGGTACAAGAACCTGGTCGCCAACCCCGAGGTCGAGCTCACCATCCACGACGAGACCCGTCCGTACCGAGCGCGGACCGCCACGCCCGACGAGAAGGCCGAGCTCTGGCCGGTGATCGTGCGCACCTACAAGGGCTACGAGGGCTACCAGCGCAACACCGACCGCGACATCCCGGTCGTCATCTGCGAGCCGGCCTGAGCAGCGCGGCTTCGGCAGAGATGAAGCCGTCAGACGGTGTCAGGCGGGGCCAGGGTCCCGACCGGACCTGCATGGCGATGGAGCAGCCGTTGGCCGTTCGGCGCCACCGCCCGGCTACTCGGGCTTCTGGCTGAGCTCCACCGGGACGTCGTCGGGGTCGGACTCGTCGCGCATGGAGAACTTCCACTTGCAGCACACGTCGCCCTCGTTCTTGCGGGGCGGGATGGCGAGGATGTCGACCTTCATGTTCGGGTTGTACATCTCGGTGGTCACGATCATCGACTTGGGGCAGGTCGAGTGGCAGTCATGATGACCTGGTGGCCCAGGCCTCGACGCACTGCAGCAGGTACTCGTGGCTGCCGAGCAGCCAGTGCACGAGCTCGGGCTTGGAGAGGGCGATCGTGTCCGGCCGAGCCGTGAAGAGACCCGTGTAGTCGACGCGGGTGTGGGCGCGGTCTGCTTCGAGCTCTCCTCGGCGCGCACCCGCCGTTCCTCGAGCTCATGAACCGGGTCTACGCCCTGCTCCTGGGTCTCGACGGACCCGTCCATCCTGATGCGCACCGCGGTCGTCTCCGCAGCCATCGGCGGCGCCCTGGTGCACCCACTGGTTGCCGACTTCGACGACGGGCTGCTCCGCGCCGAGCTGCTGGCGGTCACCCGGCGCCTGTTCGACCTCCCCGACTGAGGAGCCGGCTCCGGGGCCCGAGCGGCCCGCGCCGGCACGCCGGGCGACGAAGGAGCAGCAAGAGCGGGGACCACGGGGACCTGCGATGATCGCCCTTTCGCGCAGGTCCTGAGCCGCTCACCTCCCTACATCACGAGGCCGGCGGCCACCGATGCACCGAGCTCCCAGCACGCGTCGAGGTCGGCCTGCTCGGGCTCGCCGATCACGGTGACCGCGTCCTGAGCTTGACGCCACTGCAGGCCGTTGGCGATCTTCTGGATGGCGGCCAGCGCGCCGTCGGTGTCGTTGTTGCCGTGGAGATACACACCGAATGGACGCTTCTGGGTCTCCTCGAGACAGGGGTAGAAGATCGTGTCGAAGAAGTGCTTGAGCGCGCCGGCCATGTACCCGAGGTTGGCGGGTGCGCCCACGATGTAGCCGTCGGCCTCGAGCGCGTCGGAGGCCGTCGCCTGGAGTGCTGCCCTGGTCTCGACCTCGACGTCGTCGATCTCGTCGCTGGTGGCGCCGTCGAGGACCGCTCGGAACATCGAGTGCATCGACGGCGACGGCGTGTGGTGCACGATCAGCAGTCGGGCCATGGGTCCATGCTGGCACCCGAGCGGGGAACTTCCTCGCAGTGTCGCGGTCCAGTGGTTTCGGCTCAGGTCCCGCAGAACGTCCGGTAGCCGGCGGTGAAGTCCGCGGGTGCGGGCTCGGCGTAGCGCTCGCAGCCCGGTTTCACCTCGTAGGGGTCGGTGACCACGGACATCAGCTCCTCGAACGGGTCGAGGTCGCCGCCGGTGGCGGCGTCGAGCGCCTCCTCCACCAGGTGGTTGCGGGGGACGTAGATCGGGTTGACCCGGTCCATGTCGGCGGCGACGTCGCGTCGGTCGCGACCCTCGTGGTCGAGTGCCGCCCGCCAGCGACCGGACCAGGCGTCCACGTCGTTCGCCTCCGCCGGAAGCTCCTTCTCGCCGCGCAGCCAGTCGGCGAGCAGCCGGAACGTTCCGGTGAGATCGAGCTCGTCGCCGTGCATCGCCCGGATCAGGTCCTCGAACAGGTCGGCGTCGCGCCCGTGCGGGTCGGAGACGAAGCCGAGCTTGCGTGTCATACCCTCACGCCACCGCTCGTCGAAGACGGCGGGGAACCGCTCGAGCTCCCCGGTGGCGATGGCGATCGCCTCGTCGCTGTCGTCCGCGAGCAGTTGGATCAACGTCTCGGCGAAGCGGGCCAGGTTCCACTGCGCGATCCCCGGCTGGTTGCCGTACGCGTAGCGGCCACCGTGGTCGATGGAGCTGAAGACCGTGGCCGGGTCGACGCGGTCCATGAACGCGCACGGCCCGTAGTCGATCCCCTCGCCCGAGATCGCCATGTTGTCGGTGTTCATCACGCCGTGGATGAAGCCGACCAGCATCCACTGGGCGATGAGCTCGGCCTGGGCTTCGACCACGCTGCGCAGCATCGCCCGGATCGGTTCGTCCGACGCAGCGGCGTGCGGGTGGTGCCGGGCGATGACGTGGTCGGCGAGCCGCCGGGTCAGCTCGGGGCCACCGAGGCGGATGGCGTACTCGAAGGTGCCGACACGGATGTGGCTCGCGGCCACGCGGGTGAGGACCGCGCCTGGCTCCATCTGCGTGCGGGCCACGTCTTCTCCGGTGGTCACGACGGCGAGGGAGCGTGTGGTGGGGACACCGAGGGCGTGCAGCGCCTCGGCGATGACGTGCTCGCGCAGCATCGGCCCGATGGTCGCCTTGCCGTCGCCACCCCGGGCGAACGGGGTGCGGCCCGAACCCTTGAGATGGATGTCGCGATGGTTGCCGGACGGATCGACGACCTCGCCGAGCAGCAGCGCGCGCCCGTCCCCGAGCCGGGGTGCGAGGTTGCCGAACTGGTGACCGGTGTAGGCCAGCGCCACCGGGTGGGCGCCCGCTGGAATCTGGTTACCGGCCAGCACCTCGACGCCGGGGTCGGACCACAGCACTGACGGGTCGAGACCGAGGTCGCGTGCCAGGTGGTCGTTGCCCACGACGAGCGAGGGCGCCGGCACGGGCGACGGCTGCCAGTCCTCGGCCAGTTCGGGGAGCTCGCGCGCGAACCGGTCGTCGAGCTCGAACACCGGCGCCGCGGCGTTGCTGCTGGTCTCGCTCGCCGTCGTGGTCATGGCTTCGACTCTACGAACCACACTGGGACTTCATGCCCCGAAGACGAGATGCACGAGCGCGACCGGGGGTCGCGACGGTCACATCTTGGGACCGAATCGCTGGCCGGCGTCGAGGCGGATGCAGCTGCCGTTGAGCATCGGGGTCTCGATGATCGCGATGGCGAGCCGCGCGTACTCGTCGGGCCGGCCCATGCGCTTGGGGAAGGCGGCGTCCTTGACCAGGCTGCCCTGGTAGTCGTCGGGGATGCCGGCGGTCAGGCCGGTGTGGAACAGGCTGGGTGCCACCGCCATCGAGCGGATCCCGAGCGAGCCGAGATCACGGGCCATGGTGAAGGCCATGCCGGCGATGCCGGCCTTGGCCGCGGTGTAGGCGACCTGGCCGATCTGGCCCTCGAACGCCGCGATGGACGAGGTGGTGATGAGCACGCCGCGCTCCTCGTCCTCGGGCTCGTTGTCGGCCATGTGGGCCGCGGACAGCCGGCAGATGTTGAACGAGGAGATCAGGTTCAGGTCGATGACCTTGCGGAAGTCCTCCAGGGAGTGGGGGCCTTGCTTGCTGAGCGTGCGGGCACCGATGCCGCCGCCGGCCGTGTTGATCGAGATGTGGATCCCGCCGAGCGCCTCGACGGCCTCGTTCAACGCGATCTCGACACCCTCGTCGTCGGTGACGTCGCAGGGGTGAAAGGTGCCGCCGAGCTCCCTGGCGACGTCGGCGCCGTCGGACGAGGGCAGGTCCATGATCGCGACCTTGGCGCCGGCGGCCACCAGACGCTCGGCCGCGGCCTTGGCCATGCCCGATGCGCCGCCCACGACGACCGCGTACTTGCCGTTGATCTCCATGCGTGCGTGCTCCTGGTGAGGTTGTCGAGTGGAAAGCTGCTTGTCGGTACGTGAGAATGCCACCATCGGCCAGCGCGAGGCGATCCCGTCGAACCGCTGCCACCGAGCGACCCAGCCGGGCACATGAGGAGAGACCACCGATGACCGACGACACGACACCCGTGGGCGAGGTGCGGATGCTGATCGACGGCAAGCTCGTCGACGCCGAGGGCGGCCGCACGTTCGACAACGTGAATCCCGCCACCGAGGAGGTCCTCGGGCCGGTCGCCGACGGCTCCACCGCCGACATGCAACGGGCCGTCGACGCCGCCCGTCGCGCGTTCGACACCACCTCGTGGGCCACCGACCGCGACTTCCGCAAGACGTGCATCCTCCAGCTCCAGGCCGCGCTCGAGTCCGAGCAGGAAGAGCTCCGGCACGAGCTCGTAGCCGAGGTCGGTACCCCGGTCCTGCTCACCTACGGCCCCCAACTCGATGCCCCGATGCGCGAGTCGCTGCGGTGGCCGGCCGAGATGATCGACCAGTTCCAGTGGGAGCGCTCACTCGGCCCGAAGGACGCCCTCGGCTACGGGATGGACTCGGAGCGACAGGTCTGGAAGGAGCCGATCGGTGTGGTCGGCGTGATCGTGCCCTGGAACTTCCCGGTCGAGATCATCCTCAACAAGCTGGGTCCGGTGCTGGCCATGGGGAACACCTGTGTGCTCAAGCCCGCCCCTGACACGCCCTGGAACGCGACCCGCATCGGCCGGCTGATCGCCGAGAAGACCGAGATCCCACCCGGCGTGGTCAACATCGTCACCAGCAGCGACCATCTCACCGGCGAGGTGCTGTCCACCTCGCCCGACGTCGACATGATCGCCTTCACCGGTTCGACCGCCACCGGGCGCCGCATCATGGAGGCCGGATCGGCGACGTTGAAGCCGGTCTTCCTCGAGCTCGGCGGCAAGTCGGTGAACCTGTTCCTCGACGACGCGGACCTCGAGGCGTCGCTGCCGATGGCCGTCACCGCCTGCATCCACGGTGGCCAGGGCTGTGCCATTCCCACCCGTCTCCTGGTGCCCCGGTCCCGCTACGACGAGGCGGTCGAGCTCACCAAGGCCGGCTTCGAGGGCTGGGCCTACGGCGACCCCACCGACCCCGGCAACATGCAGGGGCCCCAGGTGTCCAAGCGCCAGCAGGAGCGCGTGCTCGACTACATCGAGAAGGGAAAGGCCGAGGGCGCCCGACTCCTCACCGGGGGCGGGGTCCCCGAACACCTCGACAAGGGCTTCTACGTCGAGCCGACGTTGTTCGTGGACGTCGGCAACGACATGGTCATCGCCCAGGAGGAGATCTTCGGGCCGGTGCTCGTGGTGATCCCGTTCGAGGACGACGACGACGCCGTGCGCATCGCCAACGACTCGTCCTACGGGCTCTCCGGGGCCGTGACCTCTGGCGACCTGGAGCGGGCCAAGGGCATCGCCCGTCGGATCCGGACCGGCACCATCGGCGTCAACGGTGGGCTCTGGTACGGCGCCGACGCACCGTTCGGTGGGTACAAGGGCTCGGGCATCGGCCGGCAGTGCGGCATCGAGGGGCTCGAGATCTTCACGGAGACCAAGACCGTGGCCTGGCCCGCGTGACCGGGAGGTGAACCGGAGCCGGGTGACTCAGCCCGCGGCCTCGGCGACGCGCCCGAGGATGTCGGGGTAGCGCATGGTCTGGGCCCCACCGTCCACCAGTTGCATCGAGCCGGACACGAAGCCGGCTTCGCCCGAGGCGAGGAACGTGACGACGTTGGCGATCTCGTCCGGCGAGGCGTAGCGACCGAGCGGGGTGTTCTCCACGTACTCGTCCACGATCGAGGGCAGCATGAACGCACCCTCGGTCAGCGACGTCCGGACCAAGCCGGGCGCGACGGCGTTCACCCGGATGCCCCGCTCGCCGAGCTCGAGCGCCGCCACCTGCACGAGCATGGCGACCCCGGCCTTCGAGGCGCAGTAGGCGCCCATCGCCTTGCCGGCCTGCACGGCGTTGAGGCTGGCCGTCACCACGATCGAGCCGCCCTCGCCCATGCGTCTCGCCGCGTGCTTGATCGTCAGGAACGGGCCGGTGAGGTTCACGTCCAGCACCCGCGACCACTCCTGCGCGTCGGCGTCGACGATGTGGGCCGCCGAGCCGATGCCCGCGTTGGCAAAGGCGATGTCGAGTCCGCCGAAGTGGTCGACGGACGCCTCGGCCAGCGCCTCGACGTCGGCTTCGACGGCCACGTCACAGCACCGCGTCAACACCGCGTCGCCCAGCTCGGCTGCGACCGTGTCCAGCGCTGATGTGTCGAGGTCGCCGACCACCACGCGACCCCCCTCGCTCACGAAGCGACGGGTCGTGGCGAGCCCGATGCCCGACCCTCCACCGGTGACGACTGCGACCTTGTCGGTGAACCGATCACCGCGTTGTCCCTCTGGCATTCGCTCCGTCCTCCGTTCGATTCGGTCCCCGGTCCGGGCAGCATGACATGCGAGCGCGGTCCCGGCGACGCCGGAGATGCGAGGATGACCGCGTGAGCGAACACGTGGACAACGACATCCGGCGAACCGACGACGAGGGGATCATCACTCTCACCTTCACCCGCGACCACAAGCTCAATTCGGTGACCAGGGAGATGTTGGGCGTGATCCGCACCGCCGTCCGTGATCTCGACGACCACGAGGAGCACCGCGCGCTGCTGCTCATGGCCGAGGGCCGGTACTACACGGCAGGTGCCGACATCGCAGAGATGGGTCCCCAGCCCGAGTCCGGTGTGGCGATGCGTCGCGACTACCGGCACTTCCACGAGCTGTTCGACGAGATGGAGCGGGTCGAGAAGCCGGTCGTGCTCGCCGCGCAGGGTCCCTGCCTCGGTCTCGGGATCGAGATGGGCTCGTCGTGCGACTTCCGCTTCGCGACCGAGCGCGCCACGTTCGGTCTGCCGGAGGTGCCGATGCTCTCGGTGCTTCCCGGGTCGGGCGGGGTCAGTCGCTTCACGCGCCTGGTCGGCCCCCACTGGGCCCGCTGGGTGGCGATGGCGGGCGAGACCGTGGACGCCGAGCTCGCTCGGACGATGGGCTGGGTGCACCAGGTGCTGCCCGAGGACGGGTTCCACGATGCCGTGCACGACTGGACCCGCAAACTTGTCGCAATGTCCGCCGAGGCCCTCGGGCTGGCCAAGATCGCCATCGACGCCGCTGTGGACTCGGACCGGCGCACCGCCCGCCACATCGACCGGGTGGCCAACACCCAGCTCGTTCAGACCCAGGAGCACCTCGACAAGATCGCCGCCTTCAACGAGCGGTCGTCGAAGAAGGGCTGAGGTGGCTTCCGAGCCCCGCATGGCGGAGACGAGCACGCGGCTGTCCGTGTCCGGGCGTCCCGTGGTCGTGGGGGTGGCCGGAGGGTCCGGGTCGGGCAAGACGACGATCGTCGATGCGATCGTGGAGGAGGTCGGAGCCGAGCACGTCGCCGTGCTGGCCCACGACCGCTACTACCACGATCGACGGCACGTCGAATTCGAGGAGCGCCAGCAGCTGAACGTCGACCATCCCTCCGCCTACGAGGACGAGTTGTTCGTCGAGCACATCCGAGCGCTGGTCCGGGGCGAGGCCATCGACCTGCCGCGGTACGACTACACCCGGTACACGCGAGTCGACGGTTCCGACCGCGTCGAGTCCCGCCCCGTGATCGTGGCGGAGGGCATCCTCCTGTTCGCCTCCGCCCGCCTGCGCGACCTGCTCGATGTGAAGGTCTACGTGGATGTCGACGCCGACCTCCGCCTGGTGCGGCGGATCCGGCGGGACGTGTCCCGTCGCGGCCGGACCGTGGAGGACGTCCTCACCCAGTACGAAGCCACCGTCCGGCCGATGCACCTCGAGTTCGTGGAGCCGTCCAAGCAGTGGGCCGACCTCATCATCCCTGTCGGTGCCGAGAACATCGCCGGTGTCGGCGTGGTGACCGCGTGGGTCCAGTCGATCCTCACCGGTCCCAGCTGACCGGGGTCGCGGCGCAGCGGTTCCTGTGGGAGGGGCTGGTCGACGGCGAGCCCGTGGTGACGGCGGCGGTCAACTGGCTGATGGGCGAGGCCGACCTCGACCCGCCCTGGGGCTTTCGGGCCCGAGGGCGAGCGCTTCGAGATCGAGGTCACCGGAGATCCCGGCGCGATCGTGGTCGCTCCGGCCGCCGGAGCCGGTGTCGTCGGAGCCTGTAGGTGCCAGAGTGAACGGGTGAGCTCCGACCGGACCGGCACACGAATCCCGACACGGCGAGAACCGCCCAGGTTCCGGCGGGTCGAGGTGCGCGGCATCGATCACCTCAGTCCGCGTTTGCGCCGCTTCGTGCTGGGCGGCACCGAGCTCGAAGGCCTCGAGATCGACGAGCCCGCGTCGTCGGTGCGGCTCCTCCTCCCAGGCGATGACGGCGAGCTGGAGATGCCGACGTGGACGGGCAACCAGTTCGAGCTCGCCGACGGCGCCCGCGCCCCGATCCGGACCTTCACGCCCCGCCATCTCGACACCGAGGCCCTCGAGCTGACCATCGACATCGTGGTCCACGACGGCGGTGCGGCCTCCGACTGGGCCGGCGCGGCCCGCCCCGGTGACGAGGTCGCCGTCTCCGGGCCGGGACGCGGCTACGAGATCGACGCCGGTGCGTCCGCCTATCTGCTGGCCGGCGACGAGACCGCCATCCCCGCCATCAGCCAGTTGCTCGAGGAGATGCCGGAGTCGATGCCGGTGCAGGTGATCATCGAGGTCGCCGACGAGTCGGCCCGGCTCGACCTGCCGACGCACCCTGGCGCGGAGGTCTCCTGGGAGGTCCTCGACGACGGTGACGAGCCCGGTGCCGCACTCGTCCACTCGGTCACCGGACTCGACGAGATGCCCCCAGCCGTCTGGGTGGCCGGCGAGGCCGCCGCGGTACAGAAGATCCGCAAGCACCTCTTCGACCAGCGTGGCCTGTCGCGATCGGACGCGACCGTCCGCGGCTACTGGAAGCGGGGCCGGTCAGCGACCTGAGGGTTGCGGTGATTGCCAGGAACGCCGATCATCCGTACCTTCTGACCATGCCCACGGTCGATCGGTCGAGTCCCATGCCCCTCTGGGCCCAGGTGCTCGACGACCTCCGCGATCGCCTCGAAGCTGGCGAGTTCGTCGATTCGTTCCCCACCGACGTCGAGTTGATCCAGCACTACGAGGTGTCGCGCCACACGGTGCGCGAGGCGGTCCGGCGGCTGCAGGACGAGGGCGTGGTCAGCCGTGAACGCGGGCGGGGGACCTTCGTGCGGACGGCGCCCATCGAGCAGGCGACCGGCGCGATCTACAGCTTGTTCCGCTCGATCGAGGCCCAGGGGCTCGAGCAACGCAGCGACGTGCTCGACCTGTCCGAGGTGACCGATGCCGACGTCGCCGTCCGGTTCGGCGTGGCGGCCCGCACGTCCCTCATCCGGCTCGAACGCGTGCGCCTGGCCGACGGTGTCGCGCTCGCCCACGACACGGCCTGGCTGCCCGCGTCGATCGCCGGTCCGCTCCTCGAGGTCGACTTCACGCACACCGCGCTCTACGACGAGCTCCAGAGGCGGTGCGCGATCCGGCCGACGTCGGGGACCGAGCGCATCAGCACCGAGCTCCCGCCGAAGGCCGAGCGAGACCTCCTCGGCATCGCGGCGAAGCAGCCGGTGTTCCGGATCCAACGAACGAGCCACGCCGGCGACACGATGGTCGAGTGGCGCGAGACTTTGGTGCGCGGCGATCGGTTCAGTTTCGTCGCGGAGTGGTCACCGAGCGGGGCCTACGAGGCTGCTCTGCAGTCGGACGGCTGAGCTCGGGCGCTCAGGCAGGTTGGATCGCGGTGGTCCACGCCCCGTAGCCGCCGAGGATGTCGCTGACGTCGGCGACACCCCGTTCGCGGAGCAGGCTCGCCGCGACCGACGACCGGTAGCCGCCGGCGCAGTAGACGACCGTCGGCCGGTCGGGGTCGATCTCCTCGACCCGCTCCGGGATCTGGCCCACCGGGATGCTGGCAGCGCCGGGGATCGTCCCGAGCGCGACCTCTCCGGGATTGCGGACGTCGATGAGCTGGAGGTCGTCGAGGGAGGCCCGACGTTCCTCGAAGTCCACGGGAGAGAGGCGTGACGCCTGACGGACCTCGCCGGGGTGGCGCTGGAGCACACCGTACGGGTCCTCGACGTAGCCGACCACCCGGTCGAAGCCGATCCGCCCGAGCCGGTTCTTGGCCTCGAGCTCGGTGCCCGGTTCCACGAACAGCACGATGTCGACGTCTGCAGGCACGATGGAACCCGCGAACTCGGCGTACCGGCCTTCGAGGCCGACGTTGATCGCACCGGCGAGGTGACCGCGGGCGAAGTCGACCGGGTCGCGGCCGTCGACGAGCAACGCGCCGGCGGCACGGTGCGCCTGCACCTCGGCCCAGTCGAGGCCGTCGGGCACGACCTCCTCGCCGAGCAGGTCGTGGGCCTGGCGGTTCAGTACGGCGTCGTGGACGAAGTACGCGGGCGCAGGCGGCTGACCCTCGGTCACGACCTCGATGAACGTCGCCTTGTCGGGGGCCTGGATCGCGTAGTTGGTGTCTCGCTGTTCGCCGATGGTCGACCACAGGTCGGTCGACAGGTTCTTGCCACACGCGGAGCCGGCACCGTGGGCGGGATACACGCGTGTCTCGTCGGGGAGCGTCAGCAGCTTGGTGTGCAGGCTCTCGTAGAGCATCTCCCCCAGCTCCTCGCGTGTGACGCCGAACGACGACAACAGGTCGGGACGGCCGACATCGCCCACGAACAGGGTGTCTCCCGTCAGCACGGCATACGGCGCCTCGTCGTCCTCGTGCTCCCAGACCACGATGCTCATCGACTCGGGCGTGTGGCCGGGCGTGTGGCGGATCTCGAGCACGACGTCTCCGAGCGAGATCCGCTCGCCGTCGGCCAGCGCTCGGTGCTCGAACTCGGGTTCGGCGACGGAGGAGAATCCGATCTCGGCCCCGGTCGCCGAGGCGAGCTCGAGGTGGCCCGACAGGAAGTCGGCGTGGAAGTGGGTCTCGAGCACGAGCTCGATCGTCAGGCCCTTGTCCGCCGCATCGGCGAGATACTCGGAGATGTCGCGCTGGGGGTCCACCACCACCGCGCGGCGGGTGCCCTCGTCGGCGATGAGGTAGGACGCGTGCGACAGGCAATCGAGGTAGTACTGGTCGAAGATCATCGTGGCCTTTTCCTGGTGCGTGGTGTTGGTGGAAACGGTGCGACCGATCCGCTCCGGTGTCAACGGGTCGTTGGTGCCGGGGTTGCGGTCTCGAGTCGCACGATCTAATGTACGAACATTCGGAAGTTCTTGCAACCCCTGGTTCCGGACCGCAGCACGCTCGGATCCGACCTCGCCGCTGGCCTGACCGTCGGGGCCATGCTCGTGCCCCAGGCCATGGCGTACGCGCTCCTCGCCGGGCTGCCGCCCGAGGTCGGGCTCTACGCAGCGACCGTGCCGCTGGTGCTGTACGCGCTGTTCGGGACCTCTCGCCAGCTCGCGGTGGGTCCGGTGGCCATCGTGTCGTTGCTCACCGCGACCTCGCTCGCGTCGGTCGCCGACCAGGGCACCGCGGGCTACGTGGCCGCGGCCGGCGTCCTCAGCCTGCTCGTGGCGGCGATCCACTTGGTCATGGGCATCGGGCGCCTCGGCTTCCTCGTTCGGTTGCTGTCACATCCTGTGTTGGTCGGTTTCACGTCGGCCGCCGCGATCATCATCGGGACGAGCCAGGTGAAGCATCTCCTCGGCGTCAGCGTCCCCCGCTCGGGGCACTTCTACGAGACGGTCTGGGAGCTCGTCGGCTCGCTCGGAGACGTGCACCTGCTCACGCTCGCCGTGGGGGCAGCTGCGATCGGGCTCCTCGTCGGCCTCAAGCGAGTCGCGCCGTTGGTGCCGGGCGCGCTCGCGACGGTGGCCGCCACGACGCTCGCTTCCGTCGTGTTCGATCTCCAGGACCGAGGGGTGGCCGTCGTCGGGGAGATCCCCCAGGGTCTGCCGCCGCTGACCGTCCCCGAGGACTGGGGCATCGTCGGGAGCCTGCTGCCGGCTGCGTTCGTCATCACCCTCGTCGGTTTCATGGAGTCGATTGCGGTCGCCAAGGTCTACGCCCGACGGAATTCCTACGACGTCGACCCGAACCGGGAGCTGGTCGGCCTCGGCTTCGCCAACCTGGGTGCGGGGCTCTTCGGCGGCTACCCGGTCACGGGTGGGTTCAGCCGCACAGCCGTCAACGCGGAGGCCGGTGCGCGGACGAAGCTCGCCGCGGTCGTGACCGCGGCCGTCGTCGTCCTGGTGATCGTCGCGCTCACTCCCATCTTCACGCAGCTGCCGTCGGCCACGCTCGGTGCGATCGTGGTCGTCGCCGTCGCCAAGCTGTTCGACCTCACCGAGATCCGCCACATCAAGGAGCTCAAGACCGCGGACTTCGCCACGCTCTTCGTGGCCTTCGGCGCGACGCTCGTCCTCGGAGTCGAGCTCGGCATCGCCGCGGCCGCAGTGGCGTCCCTCGTCGTCATCGTCGTGCGGATGATGGCGCCGCACACGGCGGTCCTCGGACGGCTGCCTGGTACGCGGGTCTTTCGCAACGTCGATCGCTTCACGGATGCCGAGCGGGTGCCCGGCGTGGCGATCATCCGATTCGACGTCTCGCTCTCCTACCTCAACGTCGACTTCGTCAAGCGCCGCGTCCAGACGCTGCTCGATCAGCACGGCGAGGGGTTGCGAGCCGTGGTCTTCGACGGTTCGGGTGTCAACGACATCGACACCAGCGCAACCGAGACGATCGCCGAGCTCGTGGAGGAGCTGGCCGGCCGTGGAATCGACGTGCACCTGGCCGCGGCCAAGGGACCGGTCCGCGACGTGCTGACGCGGGCCGGGTTGTACCAGCGACTCGGCGAGCGGGTGCACTTCGATGTCGACGCCGCGGTCAGGTCGTTGGAGCAATCCGAGCCACTGACCGCAACAATGGAGACCGATCCCACCTAGGAGGGAACACCCCCATGTCCACCACCCAGCCCGAGAGCCCGACGACGTCGACGGGGACGATCGACTCGACGACCCTGCGCGCCCGCCTGGGTGAGGTCCGGGTGCTCGACGTCCGCAGCGGCGCCGAGTTCCAGACCGCGCACATCCCCGGCTCGTACCACGTGCCCCTCGACACCCTGGGCGAGCACTGCGCTGACATCTGCGGTGTCGACGACGACGTGATCCTCGTGTGCCAGTCGGGCGGGCGAGCCCGTCAGGCCGCCGACAAGCTCGCCGATGCCGGTATGGAGTCGATGCACGTGCTCGACGGGGGCATCGCATCGTGGATCGCCGCGGGCGGCGACGTCGTCCGCGGCGGCGAGAAGTGGGCCCTGGAGCGCCAGGTGCGTCTCGTCGCCGGCAGCGTCGTGCTGGCGAGCGTGCTCGCGTCGACCAGGTGGCCGGCCGCCAAGTGGGGTGCCGGCTTCGTCGGGGGTGGTCTCAGCTTCGCCGCGCTGAGCAACACCTGCGCGATGGGCAATCTGCTGAGCCGGCTGCCCTACAACCAGGCCGACACCGGCGATGTGCCCGAGACGGTCGAGGCACTGATCGAGGCGCGGCCGGCGCCGGCCGCCTGAGCGGGGCGCAGCGTCAGCGTCCGGTCCACTCGGCCGGGCGTCCCTCGGCACGGGCCCGCATCCCCTCGGCAGCATCGGCGGACTGGCCTGCGACCTTGCGCATCGTCTCGCCGAATCGGATCGCCTCGGTCAGCGCCATCGTGCGCGTGCGTACCGCCACCTCCTTCGTGGCGCGCACGGCGAGCGGCGCGCCCTGGCAGAGTCGGTGGGCCAGGTCGTGGGCCTCGTCGGCGAGGCGATCGGGCGGCACCACCTTCCACACCAGCCCCATCTCGGCCAACTGTTCGGCCGGGAACCGTTCGCCGGTGAGCAACACCTCCATGGCGTGCGACCACGACACTCGCTCCGGGAGGCGGATGGCGCCGACGATGGTCGGCTGGCCCAACCCGACCTCGGGGAAGCCGAACGTCGCGCCTTCGACAGCGATGATGAAGTCGCAGAAGAGGGTGGCGGTGAATCCGTAGCCGATGCAGTGGCCGTTCACCGCGGCGATGGTCGGCTTGAACACCTCGAGCCCCGACTCGAACGAGTTGACGGTGGGCTTCTCCCAGAACGAGCCCGGGAACGTTCCCACCGCGCCTGCACCGTCCTTCAGGTCGGCGCCGGCGCAGAACGCCCGCTCGCCTGCACCCGTGAGCACGCCGACCCAGGCGTCTTCGTCGGCGAGGAACTCCTGCCATGCCTCGTTGAGGTCCGCTCGGAGCTGCCCGTTGACCGCGTTCAACGCCTCCGGCCGGTTGTAGGTGATGGTCGCCACGTGTCCGTCACGTTCGTAGGTGGCCGCGTCGCCCATGCTCGCAGACGGTACCGGGCGCTCAGCCCGTGGGGAGCCAGTCGGCGATGGCCTCGCCGATCTCGTGCGGGCTGTCCTCCTGGATGAAGTGGATGCCGCTGACCGTCACCTCGGTCTGGTTCGGCCAGCCCCGGCAGAACTCGCGCTGGCGTCCGGTGAGGATGGCGCCCGGCTCGGCGTTGACGAACAGCTTCGGGATCTCGGACCGCGCGAGGAAGTCGCCGTAGGCGCGCACGATCCCGACCACGTCGGCTGGCTCGCCCTCGACCGGGATCTCCTGCGGCCAGGTCAGCGTCGGTCGTCGAGCCCACGCCTCGGTGTAGGGCCGGCGGTATTGCCTCATCTCCTCGTCCGTCAGCTCGCGCTGCACCGATGCTGGGAGGATCGCCTCGACGAACAGGTTCTTGTGCATGACCATCTCTTCACCTGCCGGTGAGCGCAGCCCCTGGAAGATCTCGCGCGCGTCGTCGGGCCAGTCGTCCCATTCGACCGGCATCACGAACGCTTCCATGTATGCGATCCCGGCGACGCGATCCGGGTTCCGACGGGTCCAGTCGAATCCCAGCGCCGAGCCCCAGTCGTGGACGACGAAGGTGATGCGGTCGCCGAGCTCGAGCGCGTCGAGCAGCCCGTCGAGGAAGTGACGATGATCCACGAATCGGTACGACCCCGGTCCGGTGTCGTCGAGCGGCGCGGAGTCGCCCATGCCGATCAGGTCGGGGGCGATGCACCGAGCGCGATCGACGAGGTGGGGAATGATGTTGCGCCACAGATACGACGAGGTGGGGTTGCCGTGGAGGAACACGACCGGATCTCCCTCGCCGGTCTCGTGGTACGCCATCCGCTTGCCGTCGACGTCCACGAACGACTTGGTGAGCGGCGTGCTGGTGATCGAACGGTCGGTCATTGGGGTCCCCTCGGAGCTCGATGGCCGCTCCGAGGGTACCGGCGAGCACGTGGCCACCTGCCCGGCACGGCGGTCCGGACATGGCGTGTGGCCCCACGCCGGTGTGGGTCCACACTCCCAGACGTCGCGCCGAGAACCTCGGGCGTCGCATCGCACCGAAGCGAACGCCCATGGGCCCGGAGTTCGAACCGACCTCGACAGATACCGCGCGCGGGTCGTGTGTCTCGTGAAGACCCTACGATCACCACCCGTGGCACGCGAACTCCTGGAGAACGCCCGCTGGGGCTTCGACTCGAACTGCTTCGTGTGTGAGCCGGCGAACCAGAGCGGGTTGGGCATCGGCTTCTACGCCGACCGGGATGCGGGGACGGTCAGCGCGGACTTCAGCCTCGACCACCGGTTCTCGGGCGCGCCGAGCTACGTGCACGGGGGTCTCGTGCTGGCCGTGCTCGACGAGGCGATGGCCTGGGCCACGATCTCGCTGGCCGGCAGCTTCGCCGTCACCAAGGAGACGACCACACGGTTCAGGGCGCCGGTGCGGGTGGGGGAGTCGTACTCCGTCACGGCCGGCGTCGAGGAGCAGGGCGAACGCGAGCTGGCCTGCTGGGCCGAGATCACGGACGCGGAGGGTGGTGTCTGCTCGATCGCACGTGCCACGTTCGTGCGGATGGGCCCCGCCCAGGCCGTCGACGCGCTCGGCGCCGAAGTCAGCGGCGACGACGCCGCCTACGTTCGGGACGACGGGATGGGCCAGCTCTGAGCGACTGGTCGGGCTACCTCCAGCGGTTCCACCGCGACCGACCGGGCATCACCGAGCGGATCCTCGGCCGGTGCCGGTCGAACGGCATCGACCCCTCCGGCTGGCTCGTGGAAGCCCTTCCGAGCGCCGAGTGCGTCGTCGATGTCGGGAGCGGGAGTGGCCCGCTCGCCGAACGTCTCGACGGGTGGGTCGGCGCCGACCGCTCCATCGCCGAGATCGGGATGGCGATGTCGGACGGACGACGACCGGTCGTGCAGGCCGATGCAGGGATGCTCCCGTTCGCCTCGGCGTCGGTGCGGGCCGCGGTCTCCTCCATGGCGTTGCAGATCGTGGACGACCTCGACGGTGCGCTCGCCGAGCTCGCACGCGTGCTGGCGCCCGGCGGGCTGCTCGCGGTCCTGCTCCCGACGACTCGGCCGATGACGATCCGCCAGCTCCTGGGGTATGCGCGGCTGCAGCTCGTGCTCCGGCAGGTGATCGGCTACCCGAACGACGAGGAGCTGACCCCGGACCGGCTGGCGGCGTCGGCGTCGAGGATGGGGTTCCGGGTGACCGGTGACGAGCAGCTGACGTTCTGGTACCCGATCCTCGACGAGCAGCACGTCGCGGACTTCGTCGACTCGCTCTACCTCCCAGACGTCGATCCCCGTCGTGTCGAGCGGGCGAGGCGAGTGCTGGCCCGGCGGATCGGCGGGTCGCTCGCCGTGCCGTTGCGGCGCGTGGTGTTCACTCAGACATCCGAGGCGTTGACGTCGGGCACCGGGTGGTAGACGGCGCCGGTCGTGCCCGGTCCGGTGTGCGCGCCGACGCTGGGACCGACGCGGTACTCGAGCAGCTCGAGCGTGGCGTCGAGGCGCTCAAGCCGTTGCCGGAACGCGTCGGCGAGTGGCCAGGAGTCACGGTCGGCACGTGCGATGCCGACACGCAGGCGGTGACCGGCGGCGAGCACGGCGTCGGCCATCTGTGCCGCTGCATCGTCGACGTCGGTGGCCTGGCCGATCACGTCCATCGTGCCGCCGACCACCTGGAGGACGGGAATGCCCTCGGCGGCTGCGGCGACGTCGACGCCCGGCGCCAGACGCCCGCCCTCGAGCGGCAGATCGAGCGCGCCGACGACGAAGACGTTGCCGCTCGACGACGCGGCGGCTCGGGCCACGGCTGCAGCCTGGTTCGCACCGGCGCCGGCGAGCAGCGCCTCGGCCGCGGCGAGCGCGGCGAGTCCCACGGCGAACGACGCCACGCCGGTGTCCACCAGCTCCACCGGAACTGCAGCGGCCTCGGCGCCGAGCCGGGCGGCGTTGAACGTCCCCGAGATCTCCGAGCCGGTGTGCACGGAGATGATCTGCTCGGCGCCCCGTTCGGCCAGGCGCGCGTAGGCGTCGGCGAACGCGCCGGGTGCCGGTGCGGCCGTGGCGACCTCGGGCGTACGGCCGTGGTCGAAGTGCGCCCAGAAGGAGTCGGCATCGAGGTCGACGCCCTCCTGCCAGTCGCGCCCGGCCACCGTCACGGTGAGCGGGACGACCTCGATGCCGTGCCGAGCGACCAGGTCGGGCGGGAGTTGGGCCCCGGAATCGCAGCAGAGCCCGATCATCGCTCGCCCGCGTCGCGGCCGTTGGCCGCGCGGAACCGCTGGTACAGGACGGCGCTCGATGCCGCGGCGCCGAGCGGTAGACCGGCGGTCGGTGCACCGCCCCACGCGTTGGGAAGCCCCCGACGCCACCAGAGGACCCCGGCCAGCACCCACGTGACGCTGGCGGTCATGGTGGCCACATGTGCCCGCCTCGGAGACGGGTCGATGGACTGCACGCCGAAGGCGATCCCGAGGTCGATCGGGACGTAGACCGGGAACGTGGCGAGGCACTGGCCAACGCTCGTCGCTACCCCCTTGCCACCCTGGAACCCGCGGTTCGCGGGATAGCAGTGACCGACCACGGCGGCGACACCACCCACGTGCTGCCCGGTGTCGCCGGCCAGGCGGCGCCCGACCCGGCAGGCGAACGCGCCCTTGGCGATGTCCGCGGCCATGACGCCGAGGCCCCAGCGTCTTCCGAGCACGCCGACCGCGTTGGCCCCGCCCGGGTTGCCGGTGCCGTCGCGGCGGAGGTCGACGTCACCGCCGGACGCGAGCCGCGCGGCGATCTCCGCAGATGGCAGTAGAGCCACCAGGTAGCCGACGACCGCCGATGCAACGGTGCGGACGATGGGTCGAGCCACGTCGAGCACCGTAGGGGCTGGTGCCCGGTGCGCACCGTCGCGTGCGCGAGAGTTCCGGACATGGACACCCGGATCACCGACACGCTCGGACTCGAGCCTCATCCGGAGGGCGGCTGGTTCCGCCAGACGTGGGTCTCGGCCGAGGAGATGACCACCGCCGACGGCCGCGCCCGACCGTCGGCCACGCTCATCTACTTCCTGCTGCGGGCGGGTGAGACCTCGGCCTGGCACCGGGTGGCCTCCGACGAGATCTGGCTCGCGCACGACGGGGCGGTCACGCTCGAGTACGGCGGGGACAGCGCCGAACCCGTGTCGGCCGACCGGATCGTGATCGGCACCGATGCCGCCGCCGGCCAGTCGCCACAGGCGATCGTCCCCGCCGGCGTGTGGCAGCGGACCTTGCCGGGTGACCAGGACGTGCTCGTGAGCTGCGTGGTGTCGCCCGGCTTCGACTTCGCGGACTTCGAGCTCCACCGGTAACGGCCGATTCGGGAATGGACCATCCGGCCCATTCCCGGGCGAATGATTCGTTCGACCCTTCCGTCAGGACGGCCTGACGGCGATGATCGTCGCCGTATGGAGCGGTGGAGTTTCGCAGACGATGCGTCCGTGCTCGTGAAGGAGTGCGAGGCGATGCTGGCCGGTCACAGCGCGGGCGACGGGTGGTTGGAGGCGCCGGGTTTCCTCGCCTCCGAGATCGTGGCGCTCGTCGATTCGGGCTCGACGTCGCTGGCCGAGGTCCAGCGGACCCTGTTGCGTCCCCTCGAGCTCGAGGCGATGGGCGCCGGTGATGTCGGGCTCCCCAACCCCGCTCGGCTGATGGTGCGGGTCATGTCGGTCATCGAGGCCCAGCGCGCCCATCCTGGCTGCTGAGGAACAGACGACGCCGACGGGCGCTAGCAATGGGGGTATGAGCGACGATCTCCTCTGCCCATCGTGTGGCACCGACGACCACCTCACCGGCGAGCGCGACGGCGAGGTGATCCACATCACCTGCGCCGAGTGCGAGCTGTCGTGGGATCGTGATCTGCGGCCACGGTGCAGGACGTGCGGGCGCGAGGACGTGCGTGCAGCTGCGCAGGCGGTCTGGGAGAAGGCGCGCGGGACCCAGATGTCGATCGTTTCGGTCGCGACGGTGTACCTGTGCCCCGACTGCGACGCGGAGAAGCTCGAGCGGGTGCGCGAGAGCAACACGCCGCTGCCGCCCGACGACGATCCGGCGAGCGGGATGCGGTGACCGCCCCCACGCCGGCGGCGTAGGGTCGAGCACCGATGTGCGCGACCTGCGTCTCCCAGGGTGTCCTCTACGTCGGTGGCGCCGTTGGCACGCTGAGGATCATGGCGCACCGCGCCGCCCGCCGTCGGACCGAGCTCGTTGCGTCGAGCGCCGACGCTGCCGTGCCCCGCAACAGCGGGCACACAACGACGGGCTGAGGGCGCGGTCACCCCATCGACTCGCGGACAGCATCCCCGGGCTGTGACAGCGTCGCGTGTCGGTCAGGCGAAGCCCTGTTGTTGCATGCGTTCGATGGTCTCGCGCTGGCGCCGGTGGAGTTCGTCGCTCAGGGACACGTGGTACACGTGCGGGTTCACGAGGCGGCGGACCCCGGTGTCGAGTCGGTCGACGTCGCGGCGCCGCCGTTCCTGCAGGTTCTCGAGTGTCGGCGGATCGCCGACCCGGCGTCCCCCCGCCAGCAGGAGCAGGTGCAGCTCCTCCCAGTCGTTCACCTCGTCGCGGTGCAGCGTCCGACGAATGCCGGGCTGGAAGGGGTGGTGCAGGGTGAGCACGTCGCCGGCGGAGAAGGGCTCCTCGTCGGGCCCCATCAACACGTCGACGATCGCTTTGCCGCGCTGGTCGTGGATCCGCCACGTTCGCTTCGGGCCGATGATCGGGACCTTCGCTTGCGACTCCGACAGCTTCACGGCAGGTTCCCACGCACCGTGTTCGTCGGCGATGGCCGTGAGCTTGTACACACCGCCCAGCGAGGCGTCCCCGGCGGAGGTGATGAGGCGTGTGCCCACCCCGTAGACGAGTCGACGGCGGACCCGCTCCGCGTCGAAGCCCTGGCGTTCGGCATCGTCGGCGATCTGGGTCAGAACCTGCCAGATGGTGATCTCGTCCAGCTCGCCCGACAGCACGATCTTGGTGTTCTCGAAACCGGCGTCGTCGAGCAGCTGTGCCGACTCCACCGCGAGGTGGGCGAGGTCGCCGGAGTCGAGGCGGATCCCGGCGGGCTCGTGGCCGTCGGCGTGCAGCTCCTCGAACACCGTGATCGCGTTGGGTACGCCCGATCGCAACGTGTCGATCGTGTCGACCAGCAGGAGGCACTCGTCGGGGTAGCGGCGTGCGAAGGCGCGGAAGGCTTCGAGCTCGCCGAGGCCGAGGGCGAGGTAGGCCTGCACCAGGCTGTGGGCGTGCGTGCCCCGGGGGTCGGTGCCGAGCGCTGCGGACGCCTGGACGTTGGACGTGGCTGAGCATCCGCCGATGAGCGCGGCGCGCGCGGCTTCGTCGACGGCGCTGCCGGGTCCACGGCGCATGCCGAACTCGAGGACGCCGGCTCCCCGCGCGCTCTGGGCGACACGGGCTGCCTTGGTGGCGACGAGCGTCGGGTAGTTGCACTGGTTGAGGAGGGCGGTCTCGAGCAGCTGGGCCGCCGCCAGTGGGCCGGTGACGGTGAGAACCGGTTCGTGCGGGTGGATCACCCGGCCCTCGGCCATGCCGCTGACCTCGACATCGCGGAAGTGTCCATGGTCGGCGAGCCAGTCGAGGAACGTCGTACCGAAGCGCGGGTTCCCGGCCGGGTCGTGCTGCTCGGCGAGGGCGGCCAGATCGTCGTCGGTGAAGGTGACGGTGGCCATCCAGTCGAGGAGCGGCTCGAGGCCGGCGAACACGCAGAAGCCGGCCTGGTGGTTCCCGTAGTCGGGGTTCGAGCGGTAGAACCAGTCGAACTTGGCCGGACGCTCGGCGAGGCCCTCCTCCACGTACAGCTGGGCCATGACCAGCTGGTAGAGGTCGGTGAACAGCGCACTCCGGCGCCAGCTCCCATCGGAACCGGTCACGGAGCTCACGATGCGTCCATGACCTCGACCCCCGCGTTCGTCATCTCGTCGGCGGCCCGTGCACCATCGCCGGCTTCCATCTCGACCGGTCGGGTGGCGTCCCAGAGCACGGTGCAGTCGAGCTCGAGGTCACGGGCGTCGAGGGCGGTGGCCTTGACGCACACGTCGGCCGCGAGGCCGACGACGACGACGGAGTTCACACCGCGCTCGCCCAGGTAGCCGGCGAGTCCGGTGGGTCGCTTCTTCTCCGTGTCGGGGTCGACGAGTGTGAAGGCCGAATAGCCGTCCTCGCCACCGGTGCCCTTGCGGATGATGAGGTCGGCCTCCTGGTCCAAATCCGGGTGCAGCGCCGCCCCCCAGGTGTCCCGGACGCAGTGGACGGGCCAGGTGCCACCGTCCTTGGTGAAGTGTGGCGTCTCGGTCGGGTGCCAGTCCTGGGTGAGCACCACGGTGGCGCCCGCGTCCCGGGCGGCGCGGATGTTCTCGTTGACCACGTCCACGATCGCCTCACCGCCCGACACGTGGAGCGAGCCCTCCGGGTCGGCGAAGTCGTTCTGCATGTCGACGACGAGGAGGGCGCGCTGCGGTCCGTACGTGGTGTCGGTGCTCATGGGTCCGAGCCTACGAAGGTTCCGGACCCATCGCCGAGTCCCCGAGGCCGGATCTCAGCGATTGAGCAGGCTCGTCAGCGCCGTGGTCCAGGCCCGACGGATCTGGCGGTCGGTGCGATCGAGGTCAGTGGTCAGCTGGTCCCAGGACTCGAACGAGGTGAGCGTGGCGATGGCGGCCACCAGGTCGTCGCCCGCTGCTGGCGTCAGCGCGGCGACCTCGGTCGCGAAGTGCGCCCGGGCGAGGTCGGCTTGCCAGCGGCGGACCTGGCGCAGGTTCGCCGCGAACAGCGGTCGGCTGAGCGCTTGCGATCTGCCGTACCGGGCGACGGGCGCGATGTGGGCGTGGAGCTCGACCCGGGTGGCCACGTAGCGATGGATGCGATCGTCGAGGGGTCCGGAGCCGGGGTCGGGAATCTCGAACAGGTGGCGGCTGCGGGCGAAGTGGTGCTCGGTGGCCTGGTGCTGGAGGTCGTCGAGCGACGCGAAGTAGCGGAAGATCGTGGCGGACGAGACGCCCGACCGCTCGGTGATCTCGGATGTCGTCGGCGCTCGACCGTGGACGTGGAGGAGGTCCACCACGGCGTCGAGCACCGCCTGCCGGCCCCGCTCGCGACGGACGCGTCGTCCGTCGGAGGCCGGAAGGGTGGCGTCGCTCATCAAGTTGTGAGAGTATCAGTCTCACAACTCCGACAGGAGGAGGGGGACATGGCCAGACCGACACGCTTCGAGGGGACCATCGGCCCGACGCTCGCGGAGTCGGACCCGTGGTTCGACGAAGCGCCGCACCCGGGTGACGGCGCGCCGAACGTGGTCGTGGTGCTGCTCGACGACACCGGGTTCGCCCAGCTCGGCTGTTACGGCTCCGACATCGACACCCCGAACATCGACGCGCTCGCGGCTGAGGGACTGCAGTTCACCAACTTCCACGTCACCCCGCTGTGCTCGCCGACCCGTGCGTCGTTGCTCACCGGCCGTTCGCAGCACGCCGTGGGCATGCGGGGCGTGTCCAACTTCAACACCGGCTTCCCCAACATGCTCGGGCACATCTCGCACCACGCGGCCACCGTCGCCGAGGTGCTCCGCGCCGAGGGCTACGCCACCTTCTGCGCGGGCAAGTGGCACCTCGCCCCCATGGAGCAGTGCTCGGCCGCCGGTCCGTTCGACCACTGGCCCCTCGGCCGCGGCTTCGAACGCTTCTACGGCTTCCTCGAGGGCGAGACCGACCAGTTCCACCCGAGCCTGGTGTGCGACAACCATCCGATCGACCCGCCGGCATCCTCGAACGTGCACAGCTCCGAGGACGGCTACCACCTCAGCGAGGACCTGGTCGACCAGCTGCTGGGGATGATCTCCGACAGCGTGGGCGTCCGACCCGACCGGCCGTTCTTCGCCTACCTGCCCTTCGGCGCCACGCATGCGCCTCACCAGGCACCACCCGCGTACCTCGACAAGTACCGAGGCCGGTACGACCAGGGCTGGGACGTGGTCCGCCAGCGCTGGTACGAGCGTCAGCTCGAGCTCGGGGTCATCCCCGAAGGGACCGAGCTCGCCCCGCGCAACCCGGGTGTCGAGCCCTGGGAGGAGCTGCCCGAGAACCAGCAGCGCCTCGCCGTCCGGCTCCAGGAGGCCTTCGCCGCGTTCCTCGACCACACCGACGACCAGATCGGGCGCCTCGTCGACGGCCTGCGGGCGCTGGACCTGCTCGACGACACGATCCTCGTCGTCCTGGCCGACAACGGCGCCTCCCAGGAGGGCGGCCCGTTCGGCGTGATGCACGAGATGAAGTTCTTCAACGGCCTGCTCGAGACGCCCGACGAAGCCATCGAGCGCATCGACGACATCGGCGGGCCGCACAGCCACACCAACTACCCGTGGGGATGGGCCCAGTGCGGCAACAGCCCGTTCAAGTGGTACAAGCAGAACACCCACGAGGGCGGGGTTCACGTGCCCATGGTCGTCCACTGGCCCGGTGGCGTCGCCCACGAGCAGCGGGGCTCCAGGCGTGACCAGTTCGTCAACGTGGCCGACATCGTCCCGACGATCTACGAGCTCGTGGGCGTCACCCCGCCCGAGACCTTCAACGGTCTCGAGCAGCAGCCCGTCACGGGCCACTCGTTCGCGAACGTGCTCGGCGACCCCGAGGCACCGGCCACCAACACGCTCCAGTACTTCGAGATGTTCGGTAGCCGGGCGCTGGTGGCGGGGGAGTGGAAGGCAGTCTGCAAGCACCAGCAGGGTGGGGACTTCGACACCGAACCGTGGGAGCTGTATCACCTGGCCGCCGACCGTTCGGAGTGCAACGACCTCGGCGGCACGCACCCCGACAAGCTCGATGAGCTGATCGGGCTCTGGTGGTCCGAGGCCGAGCGCCACGGCGTCCTGCCGCTCGACGACCGGCTCATCGAGCTGTTCGGCGCACGCTTCCGTGACCGCTCACCCCACCCCGTTGATCGGCGCTACGTCTACCGACCGCCGATGTCGCCGATCCCCGCGCAGGCCGCGGCGGCCACGGGTGGTCACAGCTTCGACCTCACGGCCCGGATCACCCGCACCGAAGGCGAGGAGGGCGTGCTCTACGCCACCGGCACCGAGAACGCGGGCTTCAGTGTGTTCGTGCAGGACGATCGGTTCGTCGTCGACTACAACGCATTCGACGACCACACGGTCGTCGAATCCAGCGTGCCCGTCCCCGTGGGCGACTCGACCCTCGTCGCCCGCTTCCGGCGGGGGGAGAGGCGGACGGGAGCGATCGAGATCGCCGTCGATGGTGCCGTGGCCGGCCGGGCCGATCTCGGCCTGTACATGTTGATCATGTCGTCGGTCGGTGCCAGTGTCGGCCATGACCACGGTTCCGCGGTCTCGCCCCGGTACCGGGCACCGTTCGCCTTCACCGGCACGCTGCACGAGGTCGAGATCCAACTGCTGTCCCGGCGCAGCACCGCCACCGCAGAGGCCGACGCCCGTACCGAACTGTCGAGGCAGTGACCCGACCCAGCTGACAGGAGCATCACCCATGGAAGCCGTCCGTACCCCTGACGACCGGTTCAGCGCTCTGCCCGACTTCGACTTCGAGCCGAGGTACGTCGACGTCGACGACGGCGAGGGCGGTGTGCTGCGCGTCCACCACCTCGACGAAGGACCCGCCGACGCCGCGCCGGTCCTGCTCATGCACGGCGAGCCGTCGTGGTGCTTCCTCTACCGTCACATGATCCCGCTCCTCGTCGACGCCGGCCACCGCGTGATCGCCCCCGACCTGGTCGGGTTCGGCCGCAGCGACAAGCCGACCCAGCAGTCCGACTACACCTATGCCCGCCACGTCGACTGGATGCGCCAGGCGCTGTTCGACCACCTCGACCTGCGCGACATCACCTTCTTCGGCCAGGACTGGGGTGGGCTCGTCGGGCTCCGTCTCGTCGCCGCCGAGCCTCACCGATACGCCCGCGTCGTGATCGGCAACACGGGCCTGCCCACCGGCCACGGTCCCGCCAGCGAGGCCTTCCTGAACTGGCAGAAGTTCTCCCAGGAGACCGACGACTTCCCGGTGGGTGCGCTGATCAACGGCGGGACGACGACCGACCTGTCGCCCGAGGTGGTCGCGGCCTACGACGCGCCGTTCCCCGACGACGCGTACAAGGCTGGTGCCCGGATCTTCCCGGCGCTGGTCCCGACCTCACCCGACGACCCGGCCACGCCCGACAACGAGGCGGCCTGGCAGGTGCTCGAACGGTTCGAAGCCCCGTTCCTGCTCGCCTTCAGCGACGCTGACCCGATCACGAAGGGTGGCGACGCGCCGTTCCGGGCCAAGGTCCCGGGCGCCCAAGGCCAGCCCCACACCACCATCGAGGGCGGCGGCCACTTCCTCCAGGAGGACCGGGGCCCCGAGCTCGCTCGGGTCATCCTCGACTTCATCGCCGCGACGTCCTGACGTGTCACCACCGAGGCGTCGACGTCACCCGCTCACGCGTTGGCGGCGGCCCGCCCGTAGTCGCGAGCCATGAGTGCGACCTGGATCGCGCTCCGGGGATCCTCGATGTGGTCGGCAGCCGCCTCGAACGCACTTCGCGCCCCGGCACCGGGTGACCGACGCCTACGCTCGACTGTGGGACGCCGTCGAGGCACGCTGGCCCGGTCCGTGAGCATCCTCGCGTAACCTCGGGCAGTGGGTCTCGTCAGCCAAGAACTGCACGACGGCCCTGGTGCGGTGGTCGACGACGACCGGGTCGTGCTGTTCGAGTCACCGCGAGCGCGGCGTTCGTTCTCGCCCGGCGATGTGGTCCGGCTCGTGCTCGGTGTGGGCCTCGTGTTCGGGGGTGGGCTGCTCGCTGATGCCGCCCAGTCGACCATCCAGGGGCTCGAGGCCGATCTGCTCCGGGCGCTGGGTCTGCTGCCCGACCCGGTCGAGGACTCGCTCCTGGCCACGTCTCAGATCCTCACGAGCGTGGTGCCGACCCTCGTCCTCGTGGTCCTGCTCGTGAAGCGTCGCTACCGGCTCGGTCTGTTGCTCGTCGCGGCCTTCGTGATGTCGACCGCGGGGATGGTCATCGCCGACGCCGTGATCTTCGATGCGCAGTTCAACGAGCTGCTCGAGAAGCTCGGCAACGATCAAGACCAGTTCCTCGAGCGGGTGTTCCCCGAGTCGCGAGGGCTCGCGTCCGCCACCGCGGTGGTGACCGTCGCCGCCCCGTTCCTCGCACGGCGGTGGAAGCGGACCCTGTGGTGGATGATCGGCGGCCTCGTGTTCCTCCGGTTGCTCGCGGTGAACGCGCCGGCGTTCGACTTCGTCCTCGCGCTGGGTGTCGGCACCATGACCGGCTCGATCCTGCTGCTGGTGTTCGGGTCCCCGCTGGCCGAGCCCGGTCCGAGGGAGCTGCTGGACGCACTCCGGTCCGCGGGTTTCGACCCCCGCCGCATCGACCGGCCCGAGCAGTCGGGGTTCGCGCTCCACTACGACGTGGTCGACGCCGATGGCGCCGAGTATGACGTCTCGCTCCGCACGCCCGACGAGCGCGACGCCGACCTGCTGGGACGCCTCTATCGGAGATTGCGATACCGGTCGTCCGAGGTCGACACGCCCTTCGGCAACCTGAAGCGTCGCATCGAGCACGAGGCGCTGCTGTCGACACTCGCACATCGCGCCGGTGTCCGCACCGCCGACGTCGCGCGCATCGGGACGACCGACGGCGGATCGGCGTTCCTGGTGCGCTCGCGCATCCACACCCGTCCCGCGACGCCCGAGGACCTCGACGACGAGGATCGCCTCGACGACCTGTGGGAGCAGCTCGAGGCGTTGCACGATGCCGGGATCGCGCACCGGGGCCTGTCGCTGGAGGCCTTGTCGGTGGACCGGCACGGTTCGCTGTGGCTGGCGCGCTTCGCGTCGGCCCAGACCGCGCCCGGTGAACGGGAGCGGGCGCGGGACGTCGCCCAGCTCCTGACCGAGACCGCCCTCGTGGTCGGTCCACGCCGTGCCGTCGAGTCCGCGGTGCGGTCGATGGGACCGGCCCGTGTCGCCCCCGCACTCCGGATGTTGCAGCTCCTGGCACTCCCGGCGTCGACCCGAGCGCGGGCCAAGGAGGCGGGCCGTCTGCTCGAGGACCTACGCGACGAGGTCAACACGGCGACCGGCGAACCCGGACTCGAGCTCGAGGACCTCGAGCGCGTCAAGCCGCGGACGCTCGTCATCGTCGGCATTTCGGCGCTCGCCTTCTACTCCCTGCTGCCCCAGCTCGCGAGTCTCGATGCCACGCTCGAGGCGTTCGGCGATGCACAGATCGCATGGATCCTCGTCGTGATCCTCTCGTCCGCGTTGACGTATGTCTTCGCGGCGATCTCCTTCCAGGGTGCGGTGCCCCACCCGCTCCCGTTCCTGCCGAACCTGCGGGCCCAGGTCGCCACCAGCTTCGTCGGCCTGGTCGGTCCTGCGGGTGCAGGTGGCTTCGCACTCACCGCACGTTTTCTCGAGCGCGCCGGTGTCCGGGCTGCAGAGGCCGGCGCGTCGGTGGCGGTCAACGCCCTCGCCGGCGCCTTCGTGCACATCGCCATGATGATCGGCTTCTTCCTGTGGGCGGGAAGCTCGGACCTCGGCGAGTTCTCGTTCCCGGGCGCGTCGACCGTCGTGCTCGTGGTCGCCATCGGGTTCACCGTGGTGGGGCTGGCCGTCACCATCGGTCCGGTCCGTCGCCGCTTCGTGCCCCGGATGGTCGACTCGTTCAAGAGCTCGTTGAGCCAGATCGCCCTGGTCTTCCAGAACCCGGGACGGGTCTTGGCGCTGTTCGGCGGTTCGACGGGCATCACGACGATGTACGTGGTCGGCATCGTCGCGTCGGTGCACGCGTTCGGAGGCGGGCTGTCCGTGCCGCAGATCGCTGCCGGCTACCTGGGCGCGATGGCACTCGGGAACTTGTCGCCCACCCCGGGTGGCCTCGGTGCGATCGAGTCGGCGATGGTCGCCGCCTTCACTGCGTTCGGCCTCGACGTGGGCATCGCCGTCTCCGCCACCCTGACCTTCCGGCTCGCGACGTTCTGGCTGCCGATCGTGCCGGGTTGGGCGGCGATGGGGTGGATGCAGCGCGACGGCGAGCTCTGACGCGTGGAACTCGTCGACTTCGCCCTGCTGGCCGTGGCCGGGCTCGCCGCTGGCGTCATCAACGGCATCGCCGGCGGGGGGACCATGGTCTCGTTCCCCGCGTTGCTCGCGGTCGGCATCCAACCGCTGGCCGCCAACGTCACGTCCACGGTCGGGATCTGGACCGGCTATCTCGGCGGTGTCGGCGGGTACCGCGACCAGTTGGCCGAGCAGCGCGGCCGGGTCCGGGTCCTGGGCCCGGCGGCGATGGTGGGGGCCGTGGGCGGGTCGCTGCTGCTGCTGGCCACCTCCGAGGAGGCCTTCGAGGCACTCGCGCCGGCGTTGGTGTTCGCCGCGGCCGGGTTGTTCGCGGTGCAGCCGGTCATCCGACGTCGGACCGAGGCCCGCCGCGGCAGCGTCGACCGACCGCGGGCCCGCCAGGCTGGCATCGCGGTCAGCGGTGCGTACGGCTCGTACTTCGGTGCCGGCCTCGGCGTGCTGACCCTGGCCGTGCTCGGCTCGACCTCCAGCGACGACCTCCACTCGCTCAACGGGATCCGGGCGCTGCTGTCGCTGCTCATCAACAGCATCGCCGTCGTCGTGTTCGTGGTGGCCGCGCCCGTCGACTGGCCGGCAGCAGGCACGCTCGCCGTCACCAGCCTGGTCGGTGGTTGGATCGGCGCGCGCACCTCGCTGCGGATGCCACCGGCGCTGCTGCGTCTTGTGGTGATCGCGCTCGGCCTGGCCGCGGGAATCGGCCTGCTCGTCTCCTGATCGTCAGCCTGGCTGGCCTGATCGTCAGCCTGGCTGGTCGGACAGCAATCGCGAGCGGAACAGGTCGAGGACCTCGTCGAGCGCGGCCCGGGTTCTCGATCCGGGCTCGTCGATGAGGTGCTCGGTGACCACCGAGTGGGGGGCCATCGTCGCGTCGGGGTTGGCGTCTTCCTCGTCGAGCTCGATGGCCCGGAACGCCGATCCGAGCTCTCGCTCGAGGAAGCGGAAGCGCTCGGAGGGCACGAGCCGGTCGGACGTGAAGCGCATGCCGATGACCTCCAGCCCGGCCGCGCACCGTCCCTTCACCACTTCGAGATCCTCGGGCGAGATGTCGATGCTGCTGCGCTTCGACTTGGTGATGCCGAGGGGCATCGAGGGCTGGGACAGCACGGGTGCCAGGAGTCGGTCGTCGGTCGCCATGGCCAGCGCGTAGCCACCGGTGAAGCACATGCCGATGGCACCGACGCCGGGGCCGCCGCACCGCCCGTGCTCGTGGCGGGCCAGCGCCCGCAGCCAGCCGATGACCGGCGACGTCTTCCCGGTGGCCCACACCGTGAACTCTCTCGAGATGCAGGCCGGGATCATCGACGAGGCGCCGTAGCCCAGTGCCGGCTTGCCGTTCGGTGCCGGGTCGCGTCCGGGTTGGCCGAAGAGGTGCGGCATGATCGCGGTGCACCCGAGATCGACGACTCGCCGTGCGAACGCCGCCACCTTCGGTGTGATGCCGGGCATCTCGGCGATCACGATCACGGCGGGGCCCGATCCCTTCCGGAAGGTGTCTCGCGTGGTGTCGTCGTGGGTGAACGGGGTGCGTTCGAAGTCGTCGAGTGCATCGTCGGCCATGGCTGCTCCTGGAATCCGGGGTCGGCGGGCACCGTAGACGCGGGTGACCCAGTGCTGATGGGGAGCTGAAATTCCCCAGCCGCGGGTCGCGACCCGAGTCGATGCCGTTACGGTGCGGTGACCATGGGGACACCGCACCGCTTCTGCGACGTCCGGAACCTCACCGAGACCTTGGCCGAACCGCTTGGTCCCGAGGACCAGACGGTCCAGTCGATGGCCGACGTCAGCCCCACCAAATGGCACCGCGCCCATGTCACGTGGTTCTTCGAGGAGTTCGTGCTCGGCCCCACCATCGAGAGCTACGGGGTCTTCCACCCGCAGTACTCGTACCTGTTCAACTCCTACTACGAGGCGGTCGGTCCCCGGCACCCGAGGGCGCGTCGGGGAGCGGTCTCACGACCGACCGTCGACGATGTGACCGCGTACCGGCGAGCGGTCGACGTCGCGATGATCGACATGCTCGATGCTGGTGTCGACGACGAGGTCGCGGCGCTGGTCGAGCTCGGCCTGCACCACGAGCAGCAGCACCAGGAGCTTCTGCTCATGGACGCGAAGCACGTCCTCTCCCAGAGCGTGCTCGACCCCGTGTACCGCAAGGGCGGCGCGCCGAACCCCCACGACGACCGCCCGGTCGGATGGATCGAGCACGACGGCGGCCTGGTCGAGATCGGCGCCGAGGAGCATGCGTTCGCCTACGACAACGAACTCCCCCGGCACCGGGTGCACCTCGAGCCCTTCGCGCTCGCCGACCGGCCCGTGACCTGCGGCGAATGGCTGGAGTTCATCGACGACGGTGGCTACGAGCGACCCGAGCTCTGGCTTTCCGACGGGTGGGCCGAGGTCTGCGCCGGCACGTTCGACGCGCCGATGTACTGGCGCGACGACGGTGACTGGTCCGTGTTCACCCTGCACGGACGGGTTCCACTCGACCCGCAGGAGCCGGTCTGCCACGTGAGCTACTACGAGGCCGACGCCTTCGCCCAGTGGGCGGGTGCCCGGTTGCCCACCGAGGCCGAGTGGGAAGTCGTCGCCAGCCAGTACACCGACGGACCGGACTTCGACACCGAACGGCTCCATCCCGTGGCCGCGGGGCCCGAACCCGAGTTCTTCGGCCGCGTCTGGGAGTGGACGTCGAGCTCGTACTCGCCCTACCCGGGCTTTCGCCCCGGGCCCGGCGCCATCGGGGAGTACAACGGCAAGTTCATGGTCGGCCAGCAGGTCCTGCGCGGCGGGTGCTGTGCCACGCCGCCCGGCCACATCCGATCGACCTACCGCAACTTCTTCCCGCCGCCGGCGCGCTGGGCCTTCTCCGGTCTGCGTCTGGCCCGCGACTGAGACGTCCCACGACGGAGGACCGGACGGCCATGAGCGACTCGACCGCAGAGCTCACCATCGAGGTGCACCTCACCGAGGAGGAGTGGTCCGACACCATCTCCACCGACTGCGTCGACGGGCTCACCGACGACCCGAAACGGTTGTCGCCGGTCTGGTTCTACGACGAGTACGGCAGCCAACTCTTCGACGACATCACCCGACTCCCCGAGTACTACCCGACCCGGGCCGAGGCCTCGCTCCTCGTGGCCCATGCCCGCCAGATCGTCGAGCTGTCCAAGGCCGACTCGCTCGTCGAGCTCGGCTCCGGGACCTCCGACAAGACCGTGCATCTCCTCGATGCGCTGGCGTCCGCCGGTCGGCTCGCGCGCTACGTCCCCTTCGACGTGTCGGGCGAGACGGTGCGCTCGGCCGCCGATCGCCTGATGGCGCAGTACCCCGACTTGGTGATCCATGCCGTGGTCGGGGACTTCCACCGCCACCTCGGCGAGATCCCACGCGGGGGGCGCCGGCTGGTCGCGTTCCTCGGTGGCACGCTCGGCAACCTCGGCCCGGAGGAGCGGGGCCGGTTCCTCTTCGACCTCGACTGCGTCATGTCGAGCGACGATCGATTGCTGCTCGGCGTCGACCTGGTCAAGGATCCCACCACGCTGGTGCGTGCCTACGACGACCGCGCGGGGGTCACCGCGGCCTTCAACCGCAACGCACTCAGCCACATCAACGATCGCTTCGGCGCCGACTTCGATCCCGACGCGTTCGAGCACGTCGCGCGCTGGAACGACGAGGAGGAATGGATCGAGATCCTCCTCCGGGCCACCGAGGCCCAGACCGTCGACCTCGGGCGGCTGGGCGCCGTCGTCCGGATCGGCAAGGGCGAGGAGATCCGCACCGAGATCAGCGCCAAGTTCACCCCCGAGCGCATCCAGTCCGAGCTGTGGGACAACGGCTTCGTGGTCGAGGAGACCTGGCGGGCCGACCCCGGGTTCCTCCTGGTACTCGCTCACCCGTACTGCTGACCACTACGAGGCGAGGTGTGCCCGGGCCTTCTTGATCGCCTTGTCGCGCTTCTTCTTCTTGGTCACGACGTTCAGCTTCGAGCCGTCCTTCGGGCGGGTGCCATGACGAGCGTGCTTCGCGACCTTCGGCGCATGCTTCGACTTGACGCCCTCGACCACCACCGGCTTCTCGCTGGCGGGGGCGAGGACGGCGACGGGGCCGTCGCAGACGTCCAGACACTTGGTGCGGGCCACGTCGAGCCCCTCGAGCGCGTCGACGAGCGCCTTGAAGCGTGTGCGCTCGTCCTTGGCGCAGTCGTTGCCCGCACAGATCGCGACAGGCGGGGACTCAGGAGATGGCGTAGTCACGGAGCATCTTGTTGAGCTCGATGAGATGCCCTTCCTCCGCGCCGATCTGGGTGCGGGCGTACTCTTCGAGGTAGATGGAGCGGTCGGCGGCCAGCTTCAGCAGGCGGCGGTACAGGTTGATCGCCCGCTGCTCGTGGGTGATCGATTCGCGCAGGATCGCATCGACGGAGTGGTCGTGGGTCTCCTCGATGGGTGCGATGCCCTGGTCGGGGTGGCCGCCGAGGCCGGTGAGGATCTCGCCCGCCTGGGTCGCGTGCTGGAGGGACTCGGCCGCCTGGGTCTGCATGAAGTCGACCAGCGGGATCCGGTTCGGCCCGGTGATGACCAGTGAGTAGTGGGTGTAGCGGACGACGCCGGACAGCTCGGCCCGGAGGATCTCGTTGAGCACGGGGACGACGTCGTCGGTGGGGAGGATCGGTTCCATCGCTGCTCACGGTAGTGGGGCGGGGTGTCTGGGCGACTTGCGCGCAGTCTGATAGGAAAGCCTATCAGACTGGATGAACGTGACCAATGTCATGGTGTCGGTCCGTGGGAGCCGGATAATCTGCAACGGCATATAAACAACAAGCGTTGCAGATCATGAAAGGCAGCCGTCCATGTCCGTCATCAGCACCGAGATCAAGCCCTTCCAGGCCACCGCCTTCCACGACGGCGAGTTCGTCGACGTGTCGAGCGACGACCTCGAGGGTCAGTGGTCGATCGTGTTCTTCTACCCGGCCGACTTCACCTTCGTGTGTCCCACCGAGCTCGGCGACCTCGCCGACCACTACGACGAGTTCAAGAAGCTCGGAGCCGAGGTGTACTCGGTCTCCACCGACACCCACTTCGTGCACAAGGCGTGGCACGCCACCTCGGAGACGATCGGCAAGATCCCGTTCCCGATGATCGGCGATCCCACCGGCACGATCACCAACAACTTCGAGAACATGCGCCCGAACGAGGGCGTCGCCGATCGCGGCACGTTCGTGATCGACCCCGACGGCATCATCCAGCTCGTCGAGATCACCCCCGAGGGTGTCGGCCGCAACGCCGCCGAGCTGCTCCGCAAGGTGCGCGCTGCGGTCTACGTGCGTGAGCACCCCAACGAGGTCTGCCCCGCCAAGTGGGAGGAGGGCGAGAAGACCCTGGCCCCGTCGCTGGACCTCGTCGGCAAGATCTAGCCGTTCGTCGGCCCCTGGAGGGCCTCCTCACCTCTGCAGTGTTCGCCCGGGGCTCACACCTCGCCCCTCGACCCCCTTGGTTCCATGCTCGACACATCCCTTGCTGAACAACTCGACGCCCACCTCGACAACGTGACCCACCCGGTCGAGCTGGTCGCGTCGCTCGATGATTCGGACAAGTCCGACGAGCTCCGCGACCTGCTCACCGAGATCGCCGGCATGTCCGAGCAGATCTCGGTCGACGTCGACGGCGATGCCGATCGACGGCCCTCGTTCGCCATCCGCCGGGCAGGCACCGATGTGGAAGTCACCTTCGCCGGCGTGCCCCTCGGGCACGAGTTCACCTCGCTCGTGCTCGCGCTCCTCCACGTCGGCGGCCACCCGCCGAAGCTGTCCGACGAGACGGCCGAGGCCATCCGGTCGCTCGGTGGCGAGATGCAGTTCGAGACGTTCGTCTCGCTGTCGTGCCAGAACTGCCCCGACGTCGTCCAGGCGCTCAACATGATGAGCGTGCTCAACCCGAGCATCCGCCACACCGCCATCGACGGCGCGGCGTTCCCGGACGAAGCCGACGAGCGCGGGGTGGCTTCGGTGCCCGCCGTTTTCCTCGACGGTGAGCTCTGGGAGCAGGGTCGCATGACCCTCGACGAGATCGTCGCCAAGCTCGACACCGGCAGCGCCGAGCGTGCCGCCGAGGAGATCGCGGGCAAGGACCCGTTCGACGTCCTGGTCGTCGGTGGGGGTCCCGCCGGCGCGTCGGCGGCGATCTACGCGTCGCGCAAGGGCATCCGCACCGGCCTGGTCGCCGAGCGCTTCGGCGGTCAGGTCGCCGACACCATGGGCATCGAGAACCTGATCTCGGTTCCCTACACCGAGGGCCCGAAGCTGGTGAACGCGCTCGAGGCCCACGTCGACGAGTACGGCGTCGACGTCATGAAGCTCCAGCGTGCCGCCGGACTGAACCTGGCTGGCGAGGAGGGCGGCCTGGTCGAGGTCGCGCTCGAGAACGGCGCATCGCTGCGGTCCCGGACCGTGGTCCTGTCGACCGGTGCGCGGTGGCGCAAGCTCGGCGTCCCCGGCGAGGACGAGTACGCCAACAACGGCGTCCACTTCTGCCCCCACTGCGACGGCCCCTTCTACAAGGGCAAGCACGTCGCGGTGATCGGCGGTGGCAACTCCGGCGTCGAGGCGGCCATCGACCTCGCTGGCATCGTCGGCCACGTCACCGTCATCGAGTTCACCGACGGACTCATCGCCGACGACGTGCTCCAGCGCAAGCTGCACAGCCTCGACAACGTCGATGTCGTCCTCAGCGCGCAGACCACCGACATCACCGGCGACGGCACGAAGGTCGACGGGCTCGTCTACACCGCCCGCGAGACCGGCAAGTCGCACCGACTCGACCTCGACGGGATCTTCGTCCAGATCGGCCTGCTCCCCAACACCGAGTGGCTCGAGGGCAGCGTCGAGCTGTCCGACCGCGGCGAGGTCGTCATCGACGAACGGGGCCGGACGTCGGTGCCCGGCGTGTTCGCCGCCGGCGACTGCACCACCGTCCCCTACAAGCAGATCGTGATCTCGCTGGGGGCGGGGTCGACGGCGGCGCTGTCAGCCTTCGATCACCTGATCCGCACGTCGGTGCCGGTCGGGGCATCCGTCGCCAGCTGATCCGCCCACCGCTCACCCGCGGAGGGTTGATCGACTCGAACCATTGTGTAAGGTAACCCTTACGCTCGCTGGTACAGGGACTGGTGGGTGACAGCAGGAGCCGACCCGCCCACGTGTCCTACCGCCACGTGGGCGGGGGCTTCTTCCCCGATCGACACCACCGAACGCGACGGCCGGCGACAGCGGCCACAATGGGTGAATGGCCGAGATCACCGAGATCCAGCTCCCCGGCGTCGGCGTCCGCTACGAGTTCACCAGCGCCGATGGCGACAACGTCGGCGTCATCTGCCATCACGGCGGGCGGCGCGAGATCGTCGTCTACGCCAAGGACGATCCTGACCGTGCCCAATCCGTGACCGCGCTCAACGCCGACGACAGCCGGACGCTCAGCGAGCTCCTCGGCGCCAGCCAGGTCACCGAGGCAATGAGTGCGGTCGAACAGCGCATCGAGGGGCTCGCCCTCGACTGGCTCGAGATCGAGGCCGGCTCACCCCTCGACGGACGCACCATCGGCGACGGCCAACTCCGCACCCGCACCGGCACCTCGGTGGTCGCCGTCATCCGTGGCGACTCGACCGAACCGGCGCCCGGACCGGAGTACGTCTTCCACGCGGGGGATGTCGCCGTGGCGGTGGGGACCCCCGACGGGCTCGAGCAACTCCGACACGAACTCAAGTCGTGATCGCCCTCGTCGTCGGCGCCGCCGGCGGTGACGTTGCGCTGGCGTTCATCGAGATCGGCGCGGTCGTGCTCGCGCTCGCCGGCCTGTCCCGCGTGGCCGAGCGCCTGGGAATCACTGCGATTCCCCTCTACCTCCTCGCCGGCCTCGCCATCGGCGAAGGCGGGGTCGCGACGCTTGTCGTCTCCGAGGACTTCATCTCCCTCGCCGCACAGATCGGCGTGCTCTTGTTGCTGTTCACGCTCGGACTCGAATACACGGGTGACGAGCTGCGCACCGGCCTGCGGACCGGGGTCATCCCCGGGCTGGTCGACGCGCTCGCGAACTTCCTCCCGGGCCTCGGTCTGGGCCTCTTGCTCGGGTGGGAGCCGACCGCCGCCATCCTCCTCGGTGGCGTCACCTGGATCAGCTCTTCCGGGGTCATCTCCAAGGTGCTGGGCGACCTCAGGCGGCTCGGCAACCGCGAAACCCCGTCGGTCCTCAACGTGCTCGTCTTCGAGGACCTGGCGATGGCGGTCTATCTGCCGATCGTCGCGGCGCTCATCGCCGACCAGACCGCCAGCGCGACCGTGATCACCGTCGCCATCGCGCTGGTCGCCGTCTCCTTCATCCTCGTCGCCGCGATCCGCTGGGGTGAACAGCTCAGCGCGTTGCTCGCGCCCGGCAGCGACGAATCGTTGCTGCTCACGGTGTTCGGGCTCACGCTGCTCGTGGGCGGGCTGGCCGAACAGGTCCAGGTCTCCAGCGCCATCGGTGCGTTCCTCGTCGGCATCGCGCTGTCCGGGCGGGTCCGTGACCGGGCCGAGGAACTGATCGGGCCGCTTCGAGATCTGTTCGCCGCCACCTTCTTCCTGTTCTTCTCGTTCCAGATCGAACCATCCACGGTGTTCGGCGCCCTGGTGCCCGCCGTCGGACTCGGCATCGTGACGGCAGCGACGAAGCTCGTCTCGGGCCACGTGTCGGCAGCGAAGATGGGCGTCGGCCCAGCCGGTCGTATGCGTGCCGGCACCGCGCTGATCGCGCGAGGCGAGTTCTCGATCGTGATCGCATCGCTGGGCGTGGGGCTCGCCGACGGCGAAGACCTCGGCGCGCTCGCGGCTGCGTACGTGTTGCTCACCGCCGTCGTCGGGCCGCTGCTGGCCAAGTACAGCGACTCGCTACCCCAGCTGTCGCGGCGTCGAGCCCGTCCACGGTCACCCGCATGATCCTGCGGGGACTCTGGCTCGTGCTCGGGCTCGCCTGCGTCGGCCTCGGCGGCATCGGGGTCGTGGTGCCCGGTCTGCCGACCACGGTCTTCTTCATCTGCGCCGCCGCGTGCTTCACCCGGTCGAGCCCCCGGCTCGAAGCCTGGGTGCTCGACCTCCCCGGCATCGGCCCCATGGTGCGCGACTACCGCGCCGGCCTCGGCATGCCCCGCCGCGCCAAGCGCTTCGCCGTCGCCTCGATCGTCGTCTTCGCCGGCCTCGCCGTGTTGCTCGCGCTCGACGGCTGGTTGACCCGCGCCACCGTCGCCGTGGCCGCGCTCATCGGCATCGCCGTCATCCTCCTCCGGATCCCCACGCGCGAGCGCGTCGAGCAGTGAACGCCCGGAGTGCGGGTTCACCGACAGGGCAGTGATCGCGGCGGTCGCCTTCGCTCCGGACGATCGCTCTGGGCACGACGAGTGAAACGCGTTCTAGTGTCCTCGACGTGGCGAACGAGACCTCCATCAACCTGTCCCTGGCCGATTCCACAATGGCGCCGTCGCGCCCGCCGTACCGTGCCGATGCACCGAACGTCGTCGTCATCGTGCTCGACGATCTCGGCTTCGCCCAGCTCGGCTGCTACGGGTCCGATCTCGAGACCCCGAACCTCGACCGGCTGGCCGAGCGGGGCCTGCGGTTCACGAACTTCCACACCACCGCCATCTGCTCGCCGACCCGGGCGTGCCTGCTGACCGGGCGGAACCACCATCGCGTCGGGATGGGGATGCTGCCCGACATGCCGATCCCGTACCCGGCCTACACGGGGCAGTTCCCGGACTCCGCGGGCACGATGGCCCAGATCCTGCTCGACGCGGGCTGGTCGACCACGGCGATCGGCAAGTGGCACCTCGTGCCCCGCGACCAGCGCGCCACCGGGCCGTTCCACATGTGGCCCACCCGCCTCGGCTTCGAGCGCTACTACGGCTTCCTCAACGGCGAGACCAACCAGTGGACCCCCAACCTCGTGCGCGATCAGACCCACATCGAGCCGCCGCGCACACCGGAGGAGGGGTACCACCTCGAGGCCGACCTGGCCGACGAAGCGATCGCGATGCTGCGCGATCGCCGCCTCCACCAGCCCGATCGACCGTTCTTCCTCTGGTACGCCACCGCCGCGCCGCACGCACCCCACCAGGCGCCCGCGGAGTGGATCGACCGGTTCGCCGGCCAGTTCGACGACGGCTGGGACGCGTGGCGCGAGCGGACCTTCGAGCGCCAGAAGGAGCTCGGCATCGTCCCTGCCGACGCCACCCTGTCCGACCGTCCGTCGTGGGTCGAGGCGTGGGACGACCTCGACGCCGACCGCCAGCGGCTGTACTCGCGGATGATGGAGTGCTTCGCCGGGTTCCTCGCCCACGCCGATCACCACATCGGGCGGATCCTCGACGAGATCGAGGCCTCGGGCCAGCTCGAGAACACGATCGTGGTGACGGTGTCCGACAACGGTTGCTCGGCCGAGGGCGGCCCGAACGGGAGCTGGAACCAGCTCCGGCACTACATCGGAGACGGCGACGACGACCTCGACGCCGAGCTCGCCCACTACGACGACCTCGGCGGGTTCCGCTCGAGCGGGCACTTCCCGTGGGGTTGGGCGCTCGCGGGCAACACGCCGTTCCGCCGCTGGAAGCGGTACACGTTCGAGGGTGGGGTGCGCGACCCGCTGATCGTGTCGTGGCCGGACGGGCTGGGCGACCAGGGTGGGATCCGCGACCAGTACTGCCACGCCGTCGATCTCCTACCCACGGTGCTCGACCTGGTCGACGTCGACGTGCCCGCCGAGCTCGGCGGTGTTCCCCAGATGTCGATCGATGGCGTGACGATCCGTGACGTCCTCGCCGATGCCGCCACCGCCGCGCCCCGGAATCAGCAGTACTACGAGTGCTGGGGGAGCCGGGCCATCTACCGCGACGGCTGGAAGGCGGTCACCAACCACGTCAACCAGCTCACCGCCGCCGAGCGCGACAACATCGAGGGCAGCGCCAGCTTCGCCGACGACGAATGGCAGCTGTTCGACACCACCACCGACTTCAGCGAGTCGCACGACCTGGCGTCGACGCATCCGGGCACGCTCGCCGAACTCGTCGAGCTGTGGCACGAGGAGGCCGAGCGGAACCAGGTGCTGCCGCTCGACGACGGGCGCGACAGTCGAATCGCCCAGCTGCATCTGCCCTGGCTCAGCTTCCAGGGCACCTACCACCTCCGTCGGGGCGACAAGCTCCACGAGTCGAACGGCCCAGTGCTCGCGTTCGGGTTCCGCATGGTGGCCTGGTTCGAGGACGACCTCGAACCGACGGCGAGCGGGGTGTTGTGCGAGCAGGGCGACTGGATCGCCGGGTGGGCGTGGTTCCTCTCCGGCGGCATCCTGACCTGGAGCTTCGTGTTCGACGGCAACGAGACCCGGATCGAAGCTGCGGTGCCGGCCGGGACCCGGTTGGTGTCGCTCGACGGCACCCCTCGCGCCGACGGTGGACTCGACCTCGTGCTCCGGGCCGACGACACGGTGATCGCCGAGGGGGCCTTCGACGGGGCGGTGCCGCTGGCGATCGCCCCCGATGGCGCATTCCTGACCGTGGGCTACGGCCGGACCTTCCCGGTGGTGGAGGACTACGAGCCGCCCGCCGATGCGCCGGGTTCCTTGGGCGGGATCCGCATCGATGTCGGCCCGCCGCCGCCCCTCGACTTCGACGCCGAGCTCGAACGGGTCATGCGACACCAGTGAGGTGCGCCGCGGTGCGGCCTCCTGGTCGGCGTCGAGGGTACCGGTGGGCTTCGGGGCGTGGTGCGCCAGGATGGGGTGGTGCGCACGGAACCAATGGAGACCCTCAGCGAAGCGATCGCCCGCCTGCAGGCCGCCGGCTACACCGAGAGCTTGTCGGCCACGCTCGACGGCAGACTGCGGTGCCCCACCTGCGGTGGCGAGCACGACCCGGCTGACGTCGAGATCGACGAGCAGGTCCGTTTCGAGGGCACGTCCGATCCCGATGACGAGTCGATCCTCGTCGCGCTCACCTGCGGCTGCGGCGCGAAGGGGCTGTACACGACGATGTTCGGCCCCGAGATCAGTGGCGAGGACGCCACGGTCGTCCGTCGGCTCCCGCGGGGCTGAACAGGGGCCGGGCCGCCCTTGGCGCTCCGGGCGCGTGGGACTTCGTGGGCGTGCGTCCGTCCGTCCACCCAGCGGGGCGATCCGAGGGTCCGGGTGTGTGGCCCTTCGCTGGTGTGTCCTCGCATTCGCGGAAGCACCGTCCGAGCGTTCGGGCGGGTTGGCCTCCGCTCTCGTGGTTTCACACGCCCGGAGTTGGCGATCGCCGGCGCCACGGTGCCGGCCGGGTTCTTCCGGGTCCCGAGCAGGCGCCTATCGTCTGGCGTCGTGCGCCGAACGATGATCTTCCCCGCCGTCCTGCTCGCCATGTTCGCGCTCGCCGGTTGCGGCGGAGATGACGACACCGCCACGGACCCGGCCGCCAGCGCCGACGGCGACGCCGATCTGACCGTGCTCGCCGAGGACATCTCGTTCCCGCAGGACACGTACACGGCCGATGCCGGCGAGGTCGAGGTCAGCTACCAGAACGTCGGCACCATCCGCCACACGCTGCTCGTGCGCGACGCCGAGGGCAACGACATCGGCGACTTCGAGCTCGACGTGTCCTCCAACGGCGACGTCGATCAGGGCTCGGTCGACGTCGAGCCCGGCCAGTACGAGTTCTACTGCGATGTCGCCGGCCACGAGGCTGCCGGCATGGTCGCCGACTTCGTCGTCGAGTAGCCGCGGAAGTCAGCGGTCGGGTTCGGCGTCGAGCACCTGCTGGGGGACCGAGACGACCCGGGCGCGGAGCCATTCGCCGATGGCCTTGGCCTGGGCGTCCTGGCGGGTCGAGGCGGCCACGCCCTCCTCGAGCAGCCCGTGGATCACGAAGTTGAGGGACCGAAGCTTCGGGAATCGGTGGCGTTCGACGGCCGATCGCTCGGTCTCGGGGAGCAGGCCGCGGAGCCGGTCGACGGTGAGCTCGTGGTCGAGCCACGCCCAGCCGACATCGGTGCGGGCGAACACGCCGAGGTTGGCGTCACCGCCCTTGTCGCCCGATCGGGTGCCCACGAACGTGCCGAGCGGTACGTCGACCTCGGGTCCCGTCGGCGGCTCGGGTGGTGCGGCGGTCCGGACCTCGACCGGTTCGCCCGTCGGTGAGGTCGAATCGACCTGCGCGGTCTCGGGCCGCTGCGAGTCCGGGCCGGCCACGTGCACGTACTGGGGCACCAGGTCGGCGGGGATCGTGGCGGGCACGTACACGCCGAACGGCGATGCCGCCGACGGGCCGCCGCCGATCCCGTACATCCCCGGAATGCCGGCGAGGGCGGTGTGGACCATGGCGTCGGAGAAGGCTCGGCCGACCTTGCGCTCGTCGGCGTCCTTCACCGTGACGTGCCAGATCGCCGTGGCTTCTTCCTGCGTCGCGGGATCGGCCGAGTCGGTGCGCACGACGCGGCTGGTGATGCTGTCGAAATCGTCGGGACCGTACGGGCACGCGTCCCAGAACGCGGCCTGGGCGAACGCGGCCTTGGCCTCGATGTCGAGCCCGGTGAGCGCGACAGAGAACGAGTTGCGGAGCCCGCCGAGCCGGTTCATGGCGACCTTGAGGGTCGGCGGCGGTGGCTGCCCGCGCACACCGCTGATCCGGACTCGATCGCGCTCGACCTGCTCGAGCTCGATCGAGTCGAATCGGGCGGTCACGTCGGGCCCCAGGTACTCGGGGCCGCCGATCTCGTAGAGGAGCTGCGAGGTGACCGTGCCGACCGTGACCGCACCACCGGTGCCGTCGTGCTTGCCGATCACCGACGACCCGTCGGCGGCGACGTCGGCCCACGGGAAGCCCACGCGGGGGTTCGTCTCGAGGTCGTCGATCTCGTCGAAGAACGAGTAGTTGCCCCCGGTGGCCTGGGCACTGCACTCGACCACGTGGCCGGCGACCACACCCCCGGCGAGCGCGTCCCAGTCGTCGCGGCCCCAGCCGTGGTGCCATGCCGCCGGCCCGCAGGTGACCGCAGCGTCGGTGACCCGGCCGGTGACGACGATGTCGGCGCCGCGAGCGAGCGCGTCGACGATGCCCCAGCACCCCAGGTACGCGTTGGCGGTGAGGTAGCTGCCGGGGTCGCCGAGGTCGTCGCCGTCGATGAAGGGCTCGAGGGCGCCCGTGGACAGGAGGTCGCCCAGGCGAGGGAGGAGGTCGTCGCCGTCGACGTAGGCGATCGTCGGTGCCAGGCCGAGGCTGTCGGCGACCTCGGCGATGGACTCGGCGCAGCCGCGCGGGTCGAGCCCACCAGCGTTGGCGACGACCTTGATGTCCCGGTCGAGGCAGGTGCCCATGACCTGTTCCATCTGGGTCACGAAGGTGCGGGCGAAGCCCTGCCCGGGCCGCTTCTGGCGGATCCGGCTCAGGATCAGCATGGTGAGCTCGGCGAGCCAGTCGCCGGTGAGCACGTCGATCGGGCCGCCCTCGACCATCTCGACCGCACCGCTGGGCCGGTCGCCGAAGAACCCCGAGCAGTTGGCGATCCGGATCGGCGCTCGCTCGCCGGCGCGCTCGGTCATTCGGGGACCTCGAGACGGACGAGCAGGTCGCCGGCGTCGACCCGGTCGCCCTCGGCGAAGCAGACCTCCTCGACCACGGCGTCGCCCGGGGCGGTGATGGCGTGTTCCATCTTCATCGCCTCGACCACCACCAGCACGTCGCCGTCGCTGACGGTGGCGCCGGCGGCCACGTGCACGCTCAATACCTTCCCCGGCAGCGGGCTCGTCGGTCCGCCCGTGGCTGCCGCGGCCGACGGCGGCACGAATCTCGGTTCCATCTCGAAGGTGGCCGCGCCCGCTGGGCTGCGAACGTGGACGACGTGGTCGTCGCTCCACACGTCGACGACGTGGCGGATGCCGTCGATCTCGAGCACCTGGCGATCGGGGCGGCGATCGCCGAACCGGACCTCGACCCGCTGGCGTTCGTCGGTCGAGAGGCTGCCGTCCTCGGTCGGGCACGGCCAGGGTCCGAGCAGCACCGACGCGCCGTCACCCCGGCGCTCGTACTCGACGTGCTGGGTCTCGTCGCCGGGTGCGGCCCAACGCTCGCGTTGGCCGCGGGTGCGAAGGTTGCGCCAGCCGGACGGGGCGAAGCCGGTGACCGGGTCGGCGGCGCGGTTGCGGTGCTCGCGGGAGAAGACGGCGCCGAGGAGCAGGGCGGTCCGGTCAGCGCCGCCGGGTCCGGTCGCCTCGGTGAGCTCGGGATGCTCGGTGAGGAACGAGGTGGGCGTGTCGGCGGCCAGGAAGTCGGCGTCGCCGAGGATGGCGACGAGTGCGTTGGCGTCGGTGTGGACACCAGCGACCCACGACGTCCGCAACGCACGCGCGAGCCGACGGGATGCGTGCTCCCGCGTCGTGGCGTGGCCGATGACCTTGGCGAGCAGCGAGTCGTAGTCGGGGCTGACGACCGAGCCGGACCGCACCCCGGTGTCGACCCGGACGCCCTCGCCGATCTCGAACACGTCGATCGTTCCGGTCGACGGCAGCCAGCCTGCTGTCGGATCCTCGGCCACCAACCGGACCTCGATGGCGTGGCCGTCGAAGGAGACGTCGTCCTGGGTGATCGGCAGCGGCTCGCCGGCGGCGACGCGCAACTGGAGCTCCACGAGGTCGAGCCCGGTCACGCACTCGGTCACGGGGTGCTCGACCTGGAGCCGCGTGTTGACCTCGAGGAAGGTTGACCGTGCCGTCCAGGCTCACCATGAACTCGACCGTGCCGGCGTTGCGGTAGCCGACGTGGCGGGCGAGCGCGAGCGCCCCGTCGCACAGCGACCGCCGGGTCGCGTCGTCGATCCCGACCGAGGGCGACTCCTCGATCACCTTCTGGTTGCGACGCTGGATCGAGCATTCACGCTCGCCCAGGTGCACCACGTTGCCGTGGTGGTCGCCGATGATCTGGACCTCGATGTGACGACCCCGCTCGAGGTAGGGCTCGATGAACACGGTGCCGTCGCCAAAGGCCGACTCGGCCTCGCGCGCCGCAGCGGCCACGGCGTCGGCGAGCCCGTCGACATCGCGCACCACGCGCATGCCTCGACCGCCACCGCCTGCGGCCGCCTTGACCAGCGCCGGCATCGCCACATCGGGAGGAAGGTCGCTGCCGTCGACCTCGATGATCGAGGCGGTCGGCACGCCGGCCTCGAGGGCGGCTCGCTTGGCGGCGACCTTGTCCCCCAGCAGGCGGATCTGCTCCGGCGTCGGGCCGACCCAGACCAGCCCGGCGTCGATCACCCGCTGGGCGACGTCGGCGTTCTCGGCCAGGAACCCGTAGCCGGGATGGACGGCATCGCAGCCGGTGTCGAGCGCGGCCTGCACGATCGCATCGGCGCGCAGGTACGAGCTGCCGGGTGTCGCTCCACCGAGAGCGACGGCCCGATCCATCACGTCGACGTGGAGCGCATCCGCATCCGGCTCGGAGTACACGCCGACCGTGTCGACGCCGAGCCGGTGCGCGGTGCGGGCGATGCGGACGGCGATCTCGCCGCGGTTGGCGATGAGCAGGCGAACGAGCATCAGTGCCGCCACACCCCGTACTCGCCGGTGCCTTCGACGACGTTGCTGTGCACCGCTGACAGCGCCATGCCGAGGACCGTCCTGGTGTCGGCCGGGTGGATGATGCCGTCGTCCCACATGCGCCCCGTGGCGTACAGGGCGGTGGACTCCTCCTCGATCTGGGCCTCGAGGGCACCCGTCTGAGCGGCGAGCTGATCCTCGTCGACCTCGACGCCGCGGCCCTCGGCCGCGTTGCGGGCGATGATCTCCATCACCCCGGCGAGCTGCTTGGGGCCCATCACGGCGATGCGGTGGTTGGGCCAGGAGAAGATGAACCGCGGGTCGTAGGCGTTGCCGGCCATGCCGTAGTTGCCGGCGCCGTAGCTGGCGCCGACCATCAGGTTGAGGTGGGGGACCGTCGAGTTGGACACCGCGTTGATGAGCTTGGCGCCGTTGCGGATGATCCCGCCCCGCTCGGCTACCGAGCCGACCATGAAGCCGGTGATGTTGTGCAGGAACAGCAACGGCGTGTCGGTGCGGTTGCACAGTTGGATGAACTGGGCGCCCAACTTGGCCTCCTCGGAGAACAGGATCCCGTTGTTGCCCAGCACACCGACGGGAAAGCCGTGGATCGACGCCCAACCGCACACGAGCTTGTCGCCGTACAGCGGCTTGAACTCGTCGAAACGGCTGCCGTCGAGGATCCGGACCAGCACCTCGCGGATGTCGTAGGGCACGCGCACGTCGGCCTGGGCACAGCCGAGCAGCTCGGCCGGGTCGCGCAGCGGCGGGTCGTCGGGCTCGGTCGCCCCTGGACCCAGCTTGGTCCAGTTGAGGTGCCGCACCGTCTGGCGCACCAGCCGGATGGCGTCCATCTCGTCGATCGCGAGCTGGTCGGAGAGGCCGCTCACCGTCGAGTGCATCTCCGCGCCGCCGAGGGTCTCCTCGTCGACCACCTCGTCGATGGCCATCTTCACCAGGGGTGGCCCGCCCAGGTACGCGGTGCCCCGCTCCTTCACGAAGATCGTGTAGTCGCTCATCCCCGGCACGTAGGCGCCGCCGGCGGTGTTCGGTCCGAACGCCACCGTGATGGTCGGGATGCCGAGTTTGGAGAGCCGGGTCAGGTTGCGGAACTGCTGGCCGCCCGGCACGAAGATGTCGGCCTGGCGCGGGAGGTCGGCTCCCGCCGACTCGTTGAGCACGATGAGGGGCAGCCGGTTCTCGCGGACGATCTCGTGCAGGCGGGCCGTCTTCTGCACCGTGTTCGGGTTGGCTGATCCGCCCCGGTAGGTCATGTCGGAGCCGGTGATGGCGCACTCCACCCCTTCGACCACGCCGATGCCGTTGACGGCTCCGGCACCGATCGGGTCGCCCGTACCCCAGGCGGCCAGCGGTTGCAGCTCGAGGAACGGGGTGTCCGGGTCGACCAGCTGTTCGATCCGCTCCCGCACGAGCATCTTGCCGCGTCGGCGGTGGCGGTCGACGTAGCGCTGTCCGCCGATGGTCTCGACCTGCCCGAGTTGGTCGGCGACCTCGTCCCACAGCGCCTGCACGGCGTCGCGGTTCGCGGCGAACTCGTCAGACCCCGTGTCGATCCGGCTTTCCAGCGGCGTGCCGATGGGCATGTCGTCGGACCGTACTGCCGAGTTCCTAGTCCTCGTGGTGGATGTGCTGGGCGAGGTAGTTCTCGACGCCCACCTGCTCGATCAGGGTGAGCTGGGCCTCGAGCCAGTCGGCGTGGTCTTCCTCGCCGGTGAGCAGGTCCTCGAGCATCTCGCGGGTGCCGTTGTCGCCCTTGTCCCGGGCGAGGGCGACGCCCCGGTTGTAGCGCTCGACGGCGGCCTTCTCGAGGTCGAGGTCGAGCCGGTGCTGCTCGGGAACCGTCTCGCCGACCAGGACCGTGCCGAGGCGCTGGAGGTTGGGGACGCCGTCGAGGTAGAGGATGCGCTCGATCACCCGCTCGGCGTCCTTCATCTCGTCGATCGACTCGTCGTAGTTGTGCTTGGCCAGCCGCTCGTAGCCCCAGTCCTCGCACATCTTCGAGTGGACGAAGTACTGGTTGATGGCGGTGAGCTCGGCCGTGAGCACCTCGTTGAGGAGCTCGATGATCTCGGGATCGCCCTGCACGACGGGCCTCCTGGTTGTCGACGAACAGCGGGTGACAGCTGTCGTCAGTGTCGCGCAGCCACGGCCCCGTCAGCGCGAGCCGTCTCGTGGATGATCACCTCGGCCACTGCGGTCTCGCAGTTCCCGCACCGCGTGGACGCACCGCACCGCTTGGACACCGACTCGACGGTGTCGGCGCCGAGCCGCACCTCGGAGCGGATCTCGTGGTCGCGGACGACCATGCAGTGGCAGACGATCATGACAACCATCATGGCACCCTTGCCCGCGCGTGTAAAGGCGACCTAAACATCGGGTGCGAGAAGGGTTATCGCATGCGCGCTCTGGGACTCTGGCATCAACCGCTGCGTGCGGGCGACACTCTCGGGATGCAACTCAACGGACGGGTCGGCGCCATCACGGGCGCAGCATCGGGCATCGGGCGAGCCCTCGCCTGCCAACTGGCGGCCCGGGGCATGGACCTCGCACTGTCCGATGTCGACGAGGCCGGCCTGGCCGAGACCGTCGACCTGGCCAAGGTCGCTGGAGCAGGAGCGACGATCACCTCCCAGCGCCTCGACGTGGCCGACCGCGAGGCCGTGCACGCATGGGCGGATCGGGTGGTCACCGACCACGGCAGGGCGAACCTCATCGTCAACAACGCCGGCGTTGCGGTCGTGTCGACGATCGACGGCATGTCCTACGACGACTTCGACTGGCTGATGGACATCAACTTCCACGGGGTGGTGTCGGGCACCAGGGCGTTCCTGCCTCATCTCAAGGCCGCGGGCGAAGGCCACGTCGTCAACATCTCGAGCGTCTTCGGGTTGATGGGAATCCCGTCCCAGTCGGCATACAACGCCGCCAAGTTCGCGGTGCGCGGCTTCACCGAGGCGCTCCGGGTCGAGCTCGACATGGAGAGGTGTGGGGTCTCGGCGTCCACCGTCCACCCCGGCGGCATCAAGACCAACATCGCCCGCAGCGCCAGGATGGACGGGGTCGAAGCCGCGCTCGGCCGGCCGGCCGCCGAGGTTCACGAGGGCTTCGACCGGGCCGCTCGCACCACGCCGGCCGAGGCGGCCGAGATCATCATCAAGGGCATCGAGGAGAACCGCCGCCGCATCCTGGTGGGCGCCGACGCCCGTGTCATCAGCCTGCTTTCGAAGCTGCCACCGGGCGCGTACCAGGGGCTCCTGGCCAAGGGAGCATCTCTCCGCCGGTGAGTCGATCTGTTCACCCGGGCGTCGATGTCGCGCCATCGGGTGGCGCGTCGACCAGCAACGGGCGACGGACGTCACAGGATCCGGGCTTGCGGTCGTGCCTCGCGTCTGAGACAAAAGAGAACGAGCGCTCGGTTTTGTTTCGAGCGTCGACCCGACCAGTCCGACCGGAGGACCCGCCGTGCCCAAGCTCAGCGAGGAGCAGCGGGCTGCCGCCCGCCAGCGCCTGATCGACGCCACCATCGCCGTGGCCGAGCGCGACGGCGTCGAAGCCCTCACCACCCGGGCCATCGTCGCCGAGGCCGGGGTATCGGCCGGCATGTTCTACGGCCACTTCGCCTCCAAGGAGGAGCTGCTGGCGGCCGTCGTCGACCAGCGCACCGACGAACTGACCACGATGTTCGACGCCGAGCTCGACGTCGGGACCCCGCTCGAGGGGCTGGTGCGCGCGCTCGTCCACGAGCTCGTGGTCGCACGGGACCTGCGGGCGCTCGCGGTGTTCCGCAGCGCCTCCGACGGCCACGAGGCCCGGGCGACGCAGCGCCGCATCAACCGGCGGATCGTCGACGGCTTCGTGCCCATCCTCGAAGCCACCCAGGAGGCATGCCTCACCCGCACCGACGTCGACGCCGTGGCTGCCATCGAGCTCATCGACATCCTCATCGACGGGGTCAACCGCCGCCGTCTCGTCGACGGCTTCGTGAGCTCCGACGAACGCCTGTCTTCCACAGTCATCGCCGCCATCGAATCGTTCCTGCTCGTCCCTGAAGGAGATCGACCGTGACCGCCCGGAGCCTCACGCCCACCCCCGCACGCCACGTGCCCACCCGGCGGGTCTCGTTCGAGTATCCCCTCGGCGACGTCCCCAAGCACTTCGCCGCCGACGAGGACCTCGTCATGAGCCACGTCGTGGCGGTGCTCTCCGCGGTCTTCCCGCCCGGCGAGGACTTCTTCGTGCGATCCGTCCGCAACTTCCGCGACCAGGTCACCGATCCCGAGCTCGAGGAGCAGGTGAAGGGCTTCATCGGTCAGGAGGCCAGCCACGGGCGCGAGCACCGCGAGCTCAACGAGCGCTTCGCCGAGCTCGGCTACCCGGTGCGCCGCATCGACGACTTCGTCGACAGGAGCCTGCGCTTCCGTGAGCGGGTCCTGCCACCCAAGGCCAACCTCGCGGCGACGGCCGCCCTCGAGCACTACACGGCCACGCTGGCCGAGACGCTGCTCACCAAGCCCGAGGCCCGGGCCCAGATCGCCCACGACGAGGTCCGCAACCTCTTCATGTGGCATGCCCTCGAGGAGTCCGAGCACAAGGCCGTCGCCTTCGACGTGTACCGGCACGTGGGCGGGACCGAACGCATGCGCAAGGTCACCATGACCGTCCTCAACGTCGGCTTCCCCCTCTTCGTGGCCGTCATCACGCTGCTGTCGATGCTTCGCGACCCGGCCGCGCGTCGGAGCCCACGCAAGGTTTGGCAGAGCATCAAGCGGCTGCGTCAGTCCCCGTTCATCGACCGCGAGGTCGTGGCCCGGATCCGCGACTACAACCGCGGCGACTTCCACCCCGACGACCACGACAGCGAAGCGCTCGTCGAGCGGTGGCGGGCCGAGCTGTTCGGCGATGCCGGGAGCCTGAACTCGCGGCTGCCCGCGGCCGGTCGCTGAGCGAAGTGCCACCCTGTCGTCCGTGCGCAGCGTCACGGATGACACCCCTTCCGATCTCGACCCACGGACGCCGGTCCTCGTCGGCGTCGGCACGTGCCACGACGACGCCGAAGCGGCCGAGCTCATGGCCAGGGCCGTGCTCGCTGCCGGTGAGGACGCTGGCACCGACCTGCTCGAGGCCGTCGATCGTCTCGCGGTCACCAAGGGGACGTGGTCCTACACCGACCCGGCCCGGATCGTCGCCGACCGGATCGGCGCCACGAGCGCCGTCACCGCCTTGTACGAGCTCGGGATCCCGCAACAGACCACCATCGACGAGACCCTCGGGGCGTTGATCGCCGGCGATGCCGACGTGGCGCTGGTGTGCGGCGGCGAGGCCAAGGCGCGCGACGCGCGCCTGCGGTCGCGCAGCACGCAGGCCGACGCCGACGGTCTGGCCACCATGGTGCGGGGCGAGGGCGACGCGTGGGAGATCGACCAGGGCGGTGTCGAGCCCGACGTCCACCGCCAGCCCGACGGTGCGTTGGTCGATCCGGTCGAGATCGAGGCCGGGTTGTGGGCCCCCGTCGACCAGTACGCCATGATCGAGAACGCCCTCGGCGCCGCCGAGGACCGCACACCCGACCAGCTCCGCGACGACATCGCGGCGCTCCACGCCCGCTTCAACCTCGTTGCCCGGTCCAATCCCGAAGCTGCGTTTCCCGCGCCGATGGACGAGCGGCACATCCGGACGTTCGGCTCCGAAAACCGGCCGCTGTCGTTCCCGTACGGCAAGTGGCACGTGACGCAGTGGACGGTCGACCAGGCGGCCGCGCTGCTCCTCACCACGGTGGAGGTGGCCGAGCGCGCCGGTGTGCCCCGCAGCCGATGGGTCTTCCCGCTGGTCGCGCTGTCGTCGTCGCACGGCCAACCGCTGACCCAGCGCCGTGCCCCGCACCGGTGGCCGGCCATGGCGGTGCTGGGCGAAGCTGCCGCGGACCGGCTCGGTCATCCGCTGGCCGACTGCGACCACGCCGACCTCTACTCGTGCTTCCCGGTCGCCGTCCGTGTGCAACAGCGCGAACTCGGCCTGCCCCTCGACGCCTCGCCGACGGTCACCGGGGGCATGGCGTTCGCCGGCGGCCCGTTCAACAACTACGTCTTCCAGTCGACCGTCGCCATGGTGCGCCGGCTGCGGGAGGACGGCGGCCGCGGCCTCGTGACGGCCGTGAGCGGCCTGCTCACCAAGCCCGGCCTCGCGGTCTGGGCCACCGAGCCCGACGGCGCGCCGCCCCTGATCGCCGATCTCGCCGGTCGTGCCGAGGCCGCGAGCCCGTCCGTCCCGGTCCGGTCCGGTATCTCGGGTGAGGTCACGGTGGTGACCTGGACCGTCACCCACGAGGGCCAGGAGGCGAAGGAGCTCGTCGCCCTCGTCGAGGACGACGACGGCACCCGGGGCATCGCCCGCCTCGACGATCCCGCGCTGGTGGCACGGGCGATGAGCGACGGGCTGGTCGGGGCGCCTGTCGTGGTCTGATCCGGTCGTGGGACATACACTGCGCGTGTGTCCCAGTCCACGACCGCCCCCACCGTGATCGACGCCGGCGACTCGTCCCGGTTGCGGGCGCCCGGCGCCCCGCTCGGGCCCGGCACCCGACTGTGGCGCATCGCCGGCGACTGGCGCTCGGGCCTGAGCGGATTCAGCGCCGGGATCCTCCAGCTCATGTATCCCCACCTCGGGCGAGGTGTCGAAGAGCACTCCGCCTTCTTCACGGAGCCGTGGGATCGCATCTACCGGTCGGTGCCCCAGATCTGGGCGACGATCCTGGCCGACGACGCCGACGACCGCGGCACGCGCATTCGCGACTACCACCGCGACATCGGCGGGACCGATGCTCACGGCGAGCGCTACCACGCCCTGCATCCCGAGACGTACTGGTGGGCGCATGCCACCTTCACCTGGGAGATGTTCGAGACCGTCGACCGCTGGAGCCACCAACGCCTCCGGGGCGCGGCGCGCGAGGAGCTCTACCAGGAGACCGTCACCTGGTACCGCCGTTACGGCGTGAGCGATCGACCCGTGCCGCCCGACGAGCGCTCGTTCCGCCAGCGCTTCGACGAGATCTGCCGCAACGAGCTCGAGCTCACCCCGACCGCCGAGCGTGCCGTCGACATGGCACTGCACAGCAAGGTCGAGTCGCTCGACCGTCCGGCCGTGGTCGATTCGCTCATGACGCCGATCATGCGCACGATCACCATCGGTGGTCTGCCCGCCATCGTGCGCAAGCGCTTCGGCATCCCGTGGACGATGGCCGACGAGGCGCGGCTCGCCGCCATCACGCTCACCGTGCGCAACGCGGGCGAGATCCTGCCGCAGCAGCTCACCCGCGGGCCGTACCTGCGGCGGATCCGGAAGATGAAGGACCTGGCCGCGCCGCACCCCGAGCCGAACCACGTGGCGTCCTGACGTGCCCAAGACCGCGACGCGGGTCGACGTCGATGCGCTCGTCGCCAGCCTGCTCGACGACCCGGGCGACGATGACGTCGAAGGTCGGGTTCTGGCTGCGGCGTCGGGCCTGCTCCTCGAACGCGGGCTGGCCGGGCTCGAGGTCGACCAGGTGGCCGAGCGCAGTGGCGTGGGTCGCAGCACCGTCTACCGGCGCTTCGACGACCGCAACGGGTTGCTGACCGCCACCGTCGCCCACGAGGCCCGCCGCTTCCTCGCGCTGCTCGCCGGGTCCGTCGCCGAGATCGATGACACCGAGGAACAGGTGGTCGCCGCCTTCGCCCTGGGTCTCCGCCTGGTGCGTGATGGCGACTTCGGTTCGCTTCTGCGCTCGGAGCCGCTGCTGCTGCAGCTGCTCACGGTCGACAGTGGGCCCATCGTGGCTGCGGCACGTGACCAGCTCGTTGCCGAAGCCGCCCGTCGCGAGCCTGGCGTCGATCCCGCCCGGGGGGCCGGCGCCGCGGAGATGCTCATCCGCCTCGCCATCTCGTTCGTGCTCTCGCCCGCCACCGCGCTCGATCTGCGCGACAAGGAGATCGAGGCATCCGTCCGTCGCCACATCGCACCGCTGGTCCGCGACGCTCGTCGCTCCCTGGCGGGAGCTCCTCGCTACTGAAGTTGTTCGCCAGGGGCTCACAACTTCCGAGTCACACGGCGGCTCGCCTTTCGGGAGCTCCTCGCTACTGAAGTTGTTCGCCAGGGGCTCACAACTTCCGAGTCACACGGCGGCTCGCCTTTCGGGAGTTCCTCGTGCCTCACGTCACGCGGGTGGCTCTCTTGCGGGCACGCTCAGCGGCGAGCGAGGCGCTGAGCGATGGTCGCGGCCTCGATCCGGTGGTCCTCGAGGTCGGCCCACGGATCCGCGTCGAGGTGGCCGAGGCGTCGGAACAGGCCCGCCAGCGGCGTCGCTCGCGGGTCCCACGAGCCGTCCACCTCGTCCCACCGCAGCGGCACTGCCACCGGCGCACCCGGCTTCGGGCGGAGCGTGTACGGCGCCACGGCGTGTTGCGCTGGCGCGTTGCGGAGGGTGTCGACGAAGAGGCGGTCACCCCGGTCCTCCTTGCTGAACGCCACGGTGAGCAGATCGGGATGTCGGTCGGCGAGCAGGCGGCCGAGGTGGTGGCCGAGCGCCCCGACGGCCTCGAACCCGGCGTCGCCACGCAGGGGTACGTGGACATGGATGCCCCGGGACCCCGTGGTCTTCACGAACCCGGCGCAGTCGAGGTCGTCGAGCAGAGCACGCACGGCTCGTGTCGCCTCGATGACCTGGGTCGGATCGTCGATCGACGGGTCGAGGTCGATGACCAGCTCGGTGGGGACCTCGACGCGCCCGACGGTGCCGCCCAGCAGGTGGACCGTCACCGTCCCCTGGTTCACGACGTAGCGAAGCGCGTCCGCCGAGTCGATGACCGGGTGGCGCACGGTGCCACCCCGCTTGGGGACCTCGACGGTGCGGAACCAGTCGGGGAAGTAGTCCGGGGTGTTCTTGTGGTACCACCCCTCGCCGTCGATGCCGTCGGGGAAGCGCTGGAGCACCGCCGGGCGATCGGCGATCAGCGGGATCATCCGGTCGGCGATGCGGCCCGCGTAGTCGAACAGATCAGCCTTGGTGATCGCCTCGTGCCCGTCCGTGGCGGGGAAGATGACCTTGTCGGCCTTCGACAAGGTGACGTCGGGCATGCGCGTGTCCTTCCCGTGTCCTCGCTGGTCAGTGGCGCTTCACGCCGCCGTACTTCATGCGGGTGTCGCTCATGCCCGCGGCCCGGGCCTCGTCGTCGTTGATGCCGGCGTCGACGACCTCGCCGATGAACAGTGTGTGGGTCCCGAGGTCGTGGGATTGGCGCACCTCGCAGTCCATGTAGGCGATGGCTTCGTCGAACACCGGCGCGCCGGTGACGCCGGCGTGTACGGCCCGGCCGTTGAGCTCGCCGTTCTCATCGGTGGCCGGCTTCGAGAACTTCACGAACGGCCGGGTCTCCTCGCTGTCCCACAGGTTGACGGTGAACGAGCCGCCGTCGCTGATCAGCCGACGCGTGACGGCGTCGTTCTCGACGCTGACGCCGATCAGCACGGGTTCCATCGACAGCTGGGTGATCCACGAGGTCGTCATCCCGTTTCGCTCGTCGCCCGCCCGCGACCCCACCAACGCGAGCGCGTTCGGGATCTTCCAGGTCACCTTGTTGATCAGTTCGTCGTCGAGAGCCATGAGCCGAGGGTAGGGAACGGTCGTCGGGAATCCCCGCGGTTCGACATGCGCGAAGCTGCATCGCCATGACGACCACGTCGCCGCACGGCGTCGCGTGCATCGATCCCGTCGCCACCGTCGCCGACGCCGCTTCGCTGATGCAGCAACGCCACGTCTCGGCGCTGGTGGTGTTCGACGGCGACGAGCTGGTCGGCATCCTCACCGAGCGCGACCTGCTGCAGGTGCTCGTCAAGGGCGACGACCCGGCGAGGGTGCCGGTCAGCCAGCGGATGTCGACCGAGGTGGTCACGGTCGCGCCCGACACCGACGCGATGCAGGCGCGCGAGCTGATGGGTCGGCACGGTGTCCGGCACCTCCCGGTGGTCGACGGGGGCGTCGTGGTCGGGATGATCGAACAGACCGAACCGAGCGTGGGGCTCAACTTCGGCACCCGGCGCGAGATGCCCGATGCCCCCGGCGCCGGGGGCCGGGCGCCGCTGATCGAGGACTTCCGCGGCCCCTACGCCGACGGTCCGCCGGCCGAGGACCTCGTGGTCGACTCGCCCGACCTCCGGCGCTTCGGCCTCACCGAGATCCGCCGTGGCATCACCATCGCCGTGATCCTCAGCTGGAGCATCTTCATCGCCCTGCTCCGCCGGCGCCTCGACCTCGTGTTCCGACGCAAGGACGTCGCCGGTTGGTGGGACGCGGCCAGCGAGGGCGCGGTCGACGGGTTCGAGAAGCTCGGTCCCGCGTTCGTGAAGCTGGGCCAGATCATGGCATCGTCGCCCGGGGTGTTTCCCGAGCCGCTCGCCGACGCGTGCCAACGCACGCTCGACGAGGTGCCGCCGTTCGACAGCGCGACCGCCCGCCGGATCATCGAGGAGGATCTCGGGCACTCGCCCGACGAACTGTTCCGGTTCTTCGACGACAAGCCCCTGTCCGCCGCGTCGATCGGCCAGGTCCATGCCTGCGTCCTGCCCGACGGGCGTCGAGCCGTGCTCAAGCTGCAACGGCCGGGTGTCCGTGGCCTGATGACCGCCGACCTCCGGATCCTGTGGCGCATCGCCAAGCTTGCCGAGAAGTGGGACTGGCTGCGCTCGGCCGACCCGGTGGCGATCATCGAGGACACCGCCGACATCAACTTCCAGGAGCTCGTGCCGGCGCTCGAGGCCACGCGCCAGACCGAGTTCCGCGCCAACATCGGCTGGTTCGGCGACAACGAGAACATCACCGCGCCCGAGGTGTACTGGGACTACTGCGGGCCCCGGACCATCTGCATGGAGCGCATGACCGGTACGCCGCTCGACGAGTTCGAGGAGATGGCTCGGCGCGGCATCGACGGCGAGATGATGCTGCGGTGGGGTGCCAAGGTCTGGATCGAGGCCGTCGTGGTCCACGGCCCGTTCCACGGCGACATGCACGCCGGCAACATCTGGTTCATGCCCGACGGGCGGACCGCGTTCCTCGACTTCGGGATCATGGGTGAGCTGGCGCCCGAGTACCGCGACGTCATCAAGGACATCCTCTACACGTGCATGATCGACGGCGACTTCACCCGGATCGCGCGGGCGTACCGCAAGGTCGGCGTGTTCCCCGAGGACGCCGGCACCGACGAGGAGCTCGGCATGCGCCTGCAGATGATCCTCGGTCCGATGCTCGAGGCCGGCATCGGCGGCATGAACCTCGGCGAGATGCTCAAGATGAGCATCGACCTCATGGACAACTACCAGGCGCAGGGACCGCGCGAGCTGGTGCTGGTGGCCAAGCAGCTCGCCTACATGGAGCGCTACGCCAAGGGGATGGCGCCCGACTACCAGATCATCCGGGACCTGTACCTGATCAAGAACATCTTCCCCGAGGACGTGGCGAAGAAGGCGGCCGAGACCGGCATCGAGCTGCCCGACTGATCGGCAGCCACTGACCCGACCGTCGACCGCGGCGCCTGGCCTCGCCCTGGCAACGTAGGGTCGCCCCATGGACCAACCATGGCAAGGGGATGCGGTCTCGTTGGTCGAGGCGTTCCGTGCCGGCGAGCGGTCGCCGCGCGAGGAACTCGACGCGACGCTCGCCGCGATCGAGCGCTCGAACCTCAACACGATGAGCCACCTCGACGTCGATCGGTCTCGGTCCATGGCCGAGTCCGCCGACGTGTCGCCCCCCTTCGGTGGCGTGCCGATGGGTATCAAGGAGCTCGACCTCGTCGAGGGCTGGCCGGCCACCCGCGCGTCGGTCCCGTTCAAGGACGAGGTCGCATCCGCGACCGACACCAAGATCGAGCGGCTCGCCGACGCCGGCGCGGTGTTCGCGGGTCTGACGACGTCGAGCGAGTTCGGGGGCGTCAACCAGACCTGGACCAAGCTCAACGGCGCCACCCGCAACCCGTGGAACCCCGACCGCACGCCGGGTGGGTCGAGCGGGGGATCGGCGGCCGGGGTCGCCGGCGGGATCTTCACCATCGCATCGGGCGGTGACGGTGGTGGTTCCATCCGCATCCCGGCGGGCTTCTGCGGCCTGTTCGGGCTCAAGTGCACCTATGGCCGCATCCCCCACGGGCCGAGCTCCGGACCCGGCAACCTGACCGCCGTGCCGGGTTGCCTCAGCCGGTCGGTGCGCGACACGGCCCGGTGGTTCGACGTCTCCAACGGCTTCGACGCCCGCGACCCGTTCTCGCTCCCGCGGGTCGAGGGGTGGGAGCGCGATCTCGGCAGCTTCGTCGACGACCTGCGGGGCAAGCGGGCGGCGATCGTGGTCGACATCGGCAACGCCGTGGTCGCCCCCGAAGTGGTCGAGCTCGTCCAGGCCGCGGCCGAGGAGCTGATCGGGCTCGCCGGCCTGGAACGGGTCGACGTAACAGTGAACCTGCCGAACGTCGGCGGGGCCTGGGCGGTGTCGGGTGGCGTCGGAATCGTGGAGACGCTCGGGGACAAGTGGCCTGGCTGTGCCGACGACCTGACCCCGGCCATGCGCATGGCCGTGGAGGTGGCGCTCGAGCACTACGACGCGCATGCGGCGGTGAAGGTCGAGCGACGGCGGACCGAGCTGAACGAGGCCATGGCCGACCTGTTCGAGCAGGCGGACCTCGTGCTTGCCGCCACCAACCCCGACGTGGCTTTCGGCGCCGACCGCTCCATACCCACCACCTTCGGTGGGCTCGATGCCAAGCCCATGAACCACGGCGCGCTCACGATCCCGGCCAACATCTACGGCAACCCCGCGATCTCGCTTCCGATCGGGACGTCGTCGGAGGGGCTACCGGTGGGCCTGCAGGTGCTGGCGCCCCACTTCCAGGAGCAGCTCCTGCTCGACCTGGCGCTGGTGTGGGAGCGCGAGCGGCCGTGGCCGCTGGTGGCGTCCGGCTACCCCGAGTGAGCTAGGACGCCTTGTTTCCCCAGCGGTCGAGGTGGACGATGCGCTCGGCCGGTGCCCGTTCGGCCGGCTTGAAGTCCGTGCCCTTGGTGTAGGCCACCGGCAGCAGCCCGACCTGCATCACGTCGTCGGGGATGCCGAGCAGCTCGGCCGCCTCGGCCTCTTTGTTGAGGTGGAGCGTGGTGAGGCACGAACCCAGGCCCCGGCTACGCAGGGCGAGCTGGAAGCTCCACACCGCCGGGAAGATCGAGCCCATCATCCCCGACCACTCGCCGACGCTGTTGTCTGGCCCGAGCCGGCCCTTGGCGCACGGGATCACGTGGACCGGCACGTGCTCGAGGTTCTCGGCCAGGTACATGGCCGAGCCCATCACCCGCTTGATCTGACCCTCGGTCGCGGTCTTCTCCGCCTCCTTGAGATAGTCGCCCCCGCCGGCGCGGTAGAGCTCGGCGAGCTGCTTGCGGGTGTCGGGGTCCCGCACGATCAGCCAGCGCCAGTTCTGCATGTTCGAACCGGTGGGCGCCTGCTGGGAGAGCCGGATGCACTCGAGGAGCACGTCGTCGGGCACGTCGCGCTCGAGGTCCAAGCGCTTGCGTACGGCCCGGGTGGTGCTGAGGAGTCGGTCGACGGTGGTCAGATCGAAGTCGGTCATGGCCCCGGCGTAGCACAATGCGGCTCGTTCCGACTTCGTCGTCACTTCGCCGTAGGTCTGGCCGGTCCGACTTCGTCGGCGGCCCCGCCAGGTCCTGCGGCTCGTTCCGACTTCGTCGTCACTTCGCCGTAGGTTGTGGGGTATGGCCGAGTTTCTCTCCGACATCCAGACCCTTCGAGCCCGTGCACGCGAGAGGATCGAGGAGGGCCCGATCACCTCGTCGTATGGCGCCGACCGCGACCGGGTGGTCGAGGTGCTCAACGAAGCCCTGGCGACCGAGCTGGTGTGCGTGCTGCGCTACAAGCGGCACTACTACATGGCCGACGGCATGCACGCCGAGCCCATCGCCGCCGAGTTCCTCCAGCACGCCAACGAGGAACAGCTGCACGCCGACCAGATCGCCGACCGCATCACCCAGCTCCAGGGCGAGCCCAACTTCGATCCAGACGGGCTCCACACCCGCAGCCATGCCGAGTACGTCGAGGGCGACACCCTCGTCGACATGATCAAGGAGGACCTGATCGCCGAGCGCATCGCGATCGAGTCCTACTCCGAGATCATCCGCTGGCTCGGCGACAAGGACTCCACCACCCGCCGCCTGATGGAGGAGATCCTCGCCACGGAGGAGGAGCACGCCGACGACCTTCTCGGCTTCCTCGCCGACCTCGACGACGCCTGAGCCGTTCGTCGCTCCCTCAGGGGAGCTTCTCACTTCGAGAGTTCCTCGGCAGCGCCTCGGAACCTCTCCTTCGCCGAGCGTCGCGCGCCGTCAGGCGGTCGCGGCGGGTTTGTCTGCGGCCTCGCGGCGGTGGCGGGCGCTGCGCGGCTCGGGGTCCTTGTCGAACCGGGGGATGACCTGCTGGCCGAACAGGCCCACGGTCTCCTCCACCAGCTCGAACGGGTAGGCGGTGCCGGTGGGGCCCATGACCAGCTGGTCGATGCCGATGCCCTCCCACTTCTCGAGAGTCTCACAGCACTCCTCGGGGGTGCCCACGATCGACGTGCCCTTCTCGAAGCCCGCCTTCAGCTGCTCGAGCGTGGGGTCGGGGATCTCCTCGGGCCAGTCTGGAACCCCGGCCGGCTTGGGGAACGTGTCGAGGTACTTGAAGATCAGGCTCTGCTGACGGCCGTTGCGTGAACGGGTCATCCAGTCGCGGGCCCGGTCGCCATCCTCCAGGCAGAGGAAGTTGGTGGTGACGGCGACGTTGTCGTTGACGAAGTCGCCGACCGGATCGGCGTCGGCCACCGCCTCCTTGTAGGTCTCGACCAGCGGCTTCATCTTCTCGGGTGAGCCGCCGGTGAAGCAGATGACGCCGAGGCCGAGGCGCCCGGCCTTCTCGAAGGTCTCCGGGTTGCCGGCGGCGACCCACATCGGCGGGTGCGGCTTCACGTACGGCTTGGGCAGCACGTTGCGCTCGGGCATCGAGAAGAATCGGCCGTCGAAGCTGTAGCTGTCCTGGCTCCACATCTTGGCGAACTCCGGCATGACCTCGTCGAACATCTCCTTGGTGAGATCGGGTTCGTCGATGCCGAAGCCGCCCTGTTCGGTGGTGGAGCTGCCCCGCCCGGTGCCGAAGTCGAACCGGCCGCCGGAGAGGTGGTCCATCATCGCCACCCGCTCGGCGATCCGCGCCGGGTGGTTGACGGGCGGGGTCACGTTGATGATCCCCGAGCAGACGCGGATGTTCTGGGTCCGGGCGAGGATGTGGGGCATCACGACCTCGTTGGCCGAGATGTGGCTGTACTCGGTGAGGAAGTGGTGTTCGGTGACCCACACGTACTTCCAGTTGTTGGCATCACCCACCTCGGCGACGCGCGCCTCGTTCAGGAGGCGAACGTGCTCCGCCTCGTCGTCCCGACCGTCGAGGTAGTCGGGAACCCAGCCACCGATGAAGAGTCCGAATTCCATGTCGCACAGTCTCGCACAATCTGACACCGCGTCAGATTTCGCGCCGGGTCAATCAGCTACGGCGTCGAAGTCGGCGAGGACGCGGTCGGCTTCGGGGTGCTTGCTGATCCGCTCGACCAGCATCTCGCGCTGCTGCTCGGCGGCCAGCTTGGGCTGCTCGACCGTGGCCCAGTGGACCAGGTCAGCCCAGAAGCGGTCGATGACCTCGGCGCCGCTGATCGTTCCGCCGTCGACGGTCCGGAACGTGACCGAGCGGATCTCGCCGAGGTAGAGGCGGAGCGATGCGACGTGGATCTCCTCGTCGATGCGGATGCGGCCGATGATCTCGGCGGCCTCCTCGGCGCCCTCGCGCCGGTCGGCGAACAGGTCCGGCGTGCGGAGCACGTCCTGGGATTCGGAGAAGCCGAGCTCGGCCCGGAACTCGATGATCAGCAGGTTGGTGAGCAGCGACAGCATCCCCTCGACCGACTCGGGAAGCTCGGGGATGCGCCGGGCCGCGGCGAAGCCGTCCTCCCCGTCGTCCCGCCCGATGGTGGGCGGCGGGTCGACGTCTGGGTGGGCGCCCGCGCCGAAAGCCAGGTCGCGCGCCGCGAACCACATCTCGTCGTGGCCGCCGATGCCCTGGTCGGGGAGTCCGCCCTCGTCGAGGCCGTGGGCGCGCAGCAGGCCCTCGTTGAGGTGACCGATGGCCATCTCGGAGATGTCCTCGACGACGTGGTCCTGGAGGTCGGGGAACTGCGCGTCGGCCAGGAGCCGACCGCGCGCCTCGATCTTGCCGATGATCGTGAGGCTGTTCCAGAAGGTCTCGCCCAGCCCGTTGCGCAGCAGAACGCGCTGCTGGTCGGTGTTGGGGAGACGGACGCCATCGAGCAGCGAGGCCTTCGCGTCGAGGAGGTCGCCGCCCCGCTCGCGGAGCGCCTCGGTCCAGGCGTCGACCGCTCCGGCGCGGATCCTGGTGCGTGGCGGCGTGTAGGTGCCGTCGGCGAGGAACCCGCCGTGCATCCGGCGTCCCGCCACCATCTGCGGTTCGGCGTAGTCGTGCTCGGCCATGAGCTCGTCGCGTGTGTAGGTGAGCTGCGCCACGTGCGTTCCCCCGGGCGGTTGTGAGAATTGACCCTCGGGTCAACGTACCGCGTGGTCACCGCGGCTGACCATGTCAACTCCGTCACATCCCGCCGGTCGCCGCGTCGTCCTGCAACCGCTTGCAACACCGCCTAGCAACACCGCCTACGCTGTGCCGGCATGACCAGCCGCCGGGTCGTCGCGCTCCTGTCCGTCTTCGCGCTCGTGGTCGTTGCCTGCTCATCAGGGGACAACGCTGCACCGAGCGACGAGGAACCGTCGGGCGAGGATGTCGAGTCCGGCGCCGGCGACGGGTTCGTCGACGAGGCGTGGTTCGCCGGTCGCCAGGACGAGTATCTGGAGTTCGCGACCGCCGAACTCGACCCGGGGAGCATCAACAACGTCACGGCACACGCCGAGCGAGCGAACCGCGACCCCGACTTCGAGTGGGAGGCCGAGTCGGTCACCGTCGACGGGTTCGAGGACGAGCTCGACGACATCACCTCGTGGAAGGACACCAGCGACTTCGACATCCTCTACTTCGTCAACCTGCTCTACGGCTACGAGGGTCAGCTCCCCGCCGAGACGGTCGAGGCCATCGACGACGCGCTGCTCGGCTACGAGTACTGGTACACCGAACCGACCCCCGACGACGTGATCGACGAGAAGTACTACTGGTCCGAGAACCACCGGATCATCTTCCACACCATCGAGTACCTGGTCGGCCAACGCCACCCCGACGAGACCTTCCGCAACGACGGGAGGACGGGTGAGGAGCACATGGCCCACGCCCGGGAGAAGATCCTGACCTGGCTCGACGAGAAGGCCGACGTCGGCTTCTCCGAATGGCACTCCGACGTCTACTACCAGAAGGACGTCACGCCCCTGCTCACCCTCGTCGAGTGGGTCGAGGACGACGACGAGATCACCACGCAGGCGGGGATGGTGCTCGACCTGGTGCTGTTCGACATCGCGCTCCACCTCCACGACGGCAACCTCGGCGTCACCCACGGGCGCTCGTACATGAAGGACAAGTCCAAGGCGCAGGACCAGGACGTGTTCGGCTTGGCCAAGCTCCTCTTCGACGACACCGACCAGGAGTACACGTCGCGAGGCGATTCCGGCGCCACGCTGCTGGCCCGGGCGTCGGAGTACCGGATGCCCGATGTCATCCGCCGGGTCGCCCAGTCCGACGAGCCGATGGTGGACCGTGAGCGGATGGGCGTGCCGCTCGACCCGCTCGCGCCGGTCAGCGACGACCCCGAGGCCCCGTACGGCTACGAGTTCACCACCGAGTACGTCGACTTCTGGTGGGAGCGTGGCGCGCAGCCCGCGTGGCAGGTCGTGCCTGCCTCGCTCGACACCATCAACACCTACGAGCTCTGGGACGCGCCGACCTTCGCGCCGTTCCAGCCGTTGCGCGACATCGTCGGCGACGATGTCGATGCTGCCCAGGACCTGGTGCAGGGGCTCGCCGGGATCCTGTCGTTCGCGCTGCTGAACGAGGCCAACACCACCACCTACCGCGATGGCGAGGCGATGCTGTCGACCGTGCACGACTTCAGGCCCGGCACCTACAGCGACCAGCACCACATCTGGCAGGCGACGCTCGACGAGGACGCGGTCGTGTTCACCACCCACCCGAAGAACGAGCCGTTCGAGGGCGCCGATTCGTGGCCGGACGCAGACGGCTACTGGACCGGCTCCGGCTCCCTGCCACGGTCGGCCCAGGTCGGGCGCACGTCGCTCTCGCTCTACGCTCCTCGCGTCCCCGCCGAAGGTGCGCTCGAGGGCTACGACCACCTCGATTTCACCCACGCGTGGTTCCCGACCGAGCGGTTCGACGAGGTCGTCCGCGACGGCAACTGGACCTTCGGCCGGCACGGTGACGGCTACGTCGCGCTGTACTCATGGCGGGCACCGGAGTGGCGCACCCACGAACCCGGCGAGGTGTTCACCGACGGACTCACCGAGCCCTTCGACCTGGTCGCGCCCGGCGGTCCGGACAACGTCTGGATCGCCCACGTCGGCTCGGCGGGGCTCGATGGGTCCTTCGAGGAGTTCCAGGAGGCGGTCAACTCGGCCGAGCTCGAGGTGACGACGCTCGAGCCCACCGCGGACGGTTTCCCCGGCGGCTTCGACGTCCGGTTCGCCTCGCCGGCCGACGGCGAGATCACCCTGGGCCAGGACGCGTCGCTGACCGTCGACGGCGAGGGCATCGACCTCCGCCACGAGCGGCGCTACGACAACCCGTGGGCCAGCGTCGACTTCCAGGCCGAGGTCTACGAGATCAGCGACGACGAGGGGGCGCTGGTGCTCGACTTCGGTTCCGGCTCGCGCTCGGTGTCCTGAGCTTCCGGGCCGGGGTTCGGTCGGGGTCCGGACCTGGGCAGACTTGGCCCGCAGCCCCATGGACTTCACCGCCCCCGACCTCCCCATCACCACGTGGAAGGACGAGCTCCTCGCCGCGATCCGCGACCACCAGGTCGTTGTCGTCGCGGGCGAGACCGGGTCGGGCAAGAGCACCCAGCTGCCGAAGTACTGCCTCGAGCTCGGCCACGGACTGGTCGGCCACACCCAGCCCCGCCGCATCGCCGCCCGCTCGGTGGCCGAACGGGTGGCCGAGGAGGTCGGCGTGGAGCTCGGTGCCGAGGTCGGCTACGCCGTGCGCTTCACCGACAAGGTCGGCAAGGACACCCGCCTCAAGGTCATGACCGACGGGATCCTGCTCAACGAGCTGCAGCGTGACCGTGACCTGCGGGCCTACGACACGATCATCGTCGACGAGGCCCACGAGCGGAGCCTCAACATCGACTTCCTGCTCGGCTATCTCGAGCAGCTCCTGCCCCGACGCCCCGAGCTGAAGGTGATCGTCACCTCGGCCACCATCGACACCGAACGCTTCGCCGCCCACTTCGATCTGGGTGCCGGCCCGGCACCGGTCGTGGAGGTGTCCGGACGGACCTACCCGGTCGATGTCCGCTACGAACCGCCGGACGACGACGACACGGTGGCCGCTGCGACCGACGCCGTCCAACGGTTGCTCGACGAGGGCATGGGCGACGTGCTCGTGTTCCAGTCGGGCGAGCGTGAGATCCGCGACACCGCCGAGGCCGTCGAGGACCTGGACCTCCCGAACACCGAGGTACTGCCGCTGTTCGCGCGCCTCTCGGCGGCCGAGCAGCATCGGGTGTTCGCGCCGCACGGGGGCCGTCGGGTGGTGATCGCCACCAACATCGCCGAGACCTCCTTGACCGTGCCCGGGATCCGCTCGGTGGTCGACCCCGGCCTCGCCCGCATCTCGCGGTACAACAAGCGGACCAAGGTGCAACGACTGCCGATCGAGGCGGTCTCCCAGGCATCCGCCGACCAGCGTGCCGGCCGGTGCGGCCGGGTGGCGCCGGGCGTGTGCATCCGGCTCTACGAGGAGGAGGACTACCTCGAGCGCCCGGAGTTCACCGAGCCCGAGATCCTGCGCACGAACCTTGCCTCGGTCATCCTCCAGATGACCGCGCTCGGCCTGGGCGACGTCGAGTCGTTCCCCTTCGTCGAGCCGCCCGACCGGCGCCACATCGCCGACGGCGTCACCCTGCTCACCGAGCTCGGGGCGCTGCAGACCGGTCGGCCGAAGCACGACCGTCGGCTCACCGAGCTCGGGCGCCGGCTCGCCCGCCTGCCCGTCGACCCGACGCTCGGGCGGATGGTGCTCGAAGCCGAGCGCAACGGCTGCGTCCACGAGGTGATGGTCATCGCCGCGTCGTTGTCGATCCAGGACGTGCGCGAACGACCGACCGGCCAGGAGGAACGGGCCGGCCAGCTGCATGCCCGGTTCAAGGTGCCGGGATCGGACTTCCTCGGGATCCTCGCCCTCTGGGACCACCTGCGGGAGCGCCAGCGCGAGCTCGGGTCCAGCAAGTTCCGGCGCGAGTGCCGCGACGAGTTCCTCCACTTCGTCCGCATCCGCGAGTGGCAGGACGTCTACACCCAGCTCCGCCAGGTCGCCCGCTCGCTGAAGCTGGAGGTCAACCGCCAGCCCGCCGACGAGGTCGCCATCCACCGGTCGCTGCTCGCCGGCCTGCTCGCCAACGTCGGCAACCGCCTTGATGATGGGCCGTCTCGGTCCAAGACGAATGCGAGGCATTCGTCAGTTCCTGGCCCACGAGGGCCAGGAAACGAGTTCCTCGGGCCACGGGGTGGGCGCTTCGCGGTCGGTCGCGGCTCGGTCCTGTCCAGGCAGCCGCCGAAGTGGGTGGTGGCAGCCGAGCTGGTGGAGACCAACCGGTTGTGGGCGCGGACGGTGGCGACCGTCCAGCCGCAGTGGATCGAGCACGCGGCCGCGCACCTGGTGAAGCGCTCGTACGGCGAACCGTTCTGGAACCAGGAGCGGGGGAGCGCCCAGGTGGTCGAGCGGGTCCAGCTCCGCGCCCTGGTCCTGGTCGAGGGGCGGGCCGTCGACCTCGACCGCATCGACCGCGCCCAGGCGCGCGAGCTGTTCATCCTCCACGCCCTGGTACGTGGCGAATGGGACAGCCACCACCGCTTCGTCGACGACAACCGGGAGACGATCGAGGAGGTGCGCGCCCTCGAGGACCGCGCCCGGCGGCGGGACATCCTCGTCGACGAAGACGTGGTGTGCGACTTCTTCGATGCCCGCGTTCCCGACGAGGTCAGCGACGTCCGTCGCTTCGACCGCTGGTGGAAGGACGCGGCGCGCGACCGGCCCCACCTGCTCGATCTCACGGTCGACGACCTGACCGACGATGAGGCCGAGGACGTCGACGACGAATCGTTCCCCACCGTGTGGACGAGCGGCGACGTCGACCACGAGATCGGCTACGAGTTCGAACCGGGCGCCGCCCACGATGGCCCGGTCTTCGAGATCCCGGTCGCCGTGCTCAACCGCATCCCGCCAGCGCCCTACGAGTGGCTGGTTCCCGGCCTGCGGCTCGAGCTGATCACGGCGATGATCCGGGCGCTGCCCAAGCCGGTGCGTCGCAACCTCGTGCCCGCTCCCGACGTGGCCGCCGAGGTCCATGCCCGCGTCTCGCCCGACGACGGCGCGCTTCGCCCCGTCCTGGCAGCCGAGCTGTCGCGCCGCGCCGGCGTTCCCGTCGAGGCGTCGATGTGGGACGACGCCGAGCTGCCCAGCCACCTGCGTCCGTGGTTCCGGGTGACCGGCGACGAAGGTGTGCTGGCCGAGGGACCCGACCTCGCCGAACTCGAACGGCGGCTGCGTGCGCACGTCCGGTCGACCGTCGTGGCCGAGTCGGGCACGCTCGAGCGCGACGGGCTGACGGCCTGGTCGATCGGCACGTTGCCGAAGGTCGTGACCTCCGAGGTCGGCGGGCTCGACGTCGAGGGCTATCCGTCGCTCATCGTCACCGGTGACTCGGTCGGGGTGCGGGTGCTCGCATCACGGGCGGAGCAGCACGCCCTCCACTGGAACGGCATCCGTCGCCTCCTCGCGCTCCAGCTGCCCCGGCCCGCCCGGACGCTCCAACAGGCCATGGATTCCCGCGATCTGCTCGGCCTCGCGACCGCGCCGCACGGGACGGTCAGCGCGGCATGCGACGACGCGCTCGACGCCGTGTTGGACGCGGTCATGCTCGACGAGGGTGGTCCGGTGTGGGACGAGGCGTCGTTCGACGCGCTGCTGGTCTCGGTTCGCGACCGCTACCTCGACGACCTCGAGCGTGTCGTACGGGTCATGGCCGAGGCGACCCCCCACGTCGATCGGATCCGCGAGCGGCTCCACGGTCCGGCCCCTGTCGAGTGGGCCGAGTCCCTCGACGACGTCGAGACCCAACTCGCCCACCTGGTGTTCGACGGCATGGCCGTGACCATCGGTGCCGACCGCATCGGCCATCTGCCTCGCTATCTCGCAGCCGTCGACGTCCGCCTCGACAAGCTACGCGACGGCGTGCGGGCCGATCGGGAGCGGATGGAGGTCGTCCACCGCGTGATGGCCGAGCACGCAGCGCTGGTCACCGAGCTCGGTCTGACCGCAGCGCTCGACGACATCCGCTGGATGATCGAGGAGCTGCGCGTCCAGCAGTTCGCCCAGCACCTCGGCACCGAGGGCAGCGTGAGCGCCCAGCGCATCCGAAAGTCACTGGCCCAGGTGCGCCGTGAGGCACGATGAGAGGGTGAGCGGACAGCAGCCGCCGGCGGGTTGGTACGACGATCCCGGGAGCCCGGGGGCAATGCGGTACTGGGACGGCACGTCGTGGACCGACCACACGATGCCGGCGGTGGCGCCATCGCCGCTCCCGCCACCGTCCGACACGGTCCCGCCGCCGCCACCCCCACCCTCCTCGGCCCCACCGCCGCCGTCTGTCGCCGGAGGCCCGCCGCCCCCGCCGCCCCCGCCACCGGGCCCGGCCATGGCCGGCGGTCCGGGGCCCGTCGACCTGTCCCGGCACCTCCGGGCCGACGGCCGGGTGAAGGGGCCGTCGGCGCTGCTCTCGGGCATCCTCATCGTCCTCGGCGTGGTGGTCGGCATCGTCGGCCTGGTGCAGTTCGTCTCCGGGATCATCGACGGGTTCGAAGCCCATCGACTCGACACCCCGACCACGGCCGACGTCGACCTCGACACCGGGCGGTGGCTGGTCTACGAGCGTGTCCGTGGCTTCGGTCCCACGCTGCTGCCCGGCGACGTCAGCGTCACCGACCCGTCCGGCGAGGAGCTGCCGCTCAGCCAGCCCAGATTCAACGAGACGACCACTCGGGGCACCGCCGAGTACGACGCCGTCGCTCGTTTCGATGTCGAGCAGTCGGGCCGGCACGAGATCCGGGTCGAGGTCTCCGACGAGTTCGGCGCTGGCCCCGACGTCCTGATCGGCCGCTCCATCACCGACGTGTTCGGCCGCTGGCCCTGGCTCATCGGCGCGATCGTCGGCGGCCTCGTCTTCATCGTCGGCATCGTGTGCGCGATCGTCGGCTACTCGCACCGACGCGCGGTGCGCCAGGCCGGCGCAACCAGTTCCTGACCGGTACTCGGCCGATCAGGAGCTGACGCGGTGTCAGATCATTTCTGCCAGGGTGGCGCCCATGTTGAGCTCCTGGGACGACTACCCCGTGCATCAGATCGCCGAACCCGTCCGTCACGTCGGCACCAGCGATCGCAACTTCTACGACCGCTACTACTTCAACCTCCACGGGTGCAGTGACGAGCTGTTCGCGGTCATGGGCATGGGCATCTACCCCAACCTGGGCACGCACGACGCGTTCCTCACCGTGCGTCGGGGCGACACCCACCACGTCGTGCGCGCCAACCAGCCGCTCGGTGATCGCATGGACACCTCGATCGGTCCGTTCCGCATCGAGGTGCTCGAACCCCTGCGTCGGCTCCGGGTCGTGTGCGATGCGCCCGACCTCGACCTGTCGTGCGATCTGACCTGGCAGGGATCGTTCGAACCGTGGATCGAGCCCCGCCACTACTCCCGCAAGCACGGACGGGTCGTGTTCGACACCAGCCGCTTCGCCCAGAACGGCCGCTGGACCGGCACGCTGCGGGTCGGCGACGAGGAGTTCGACATCACCCCCGACCGATGGTGGGGCTCCCGCGACCGGTCCTGGGGTGTGCGCCCCGTCGGTGAGCCCGAACCGCAGGGCATCCAGACCGAGCCGGTGATGACCGGCATGTGGAACTACGTGCCCATGCAGTTCGACGACCACTCGATCCTGCTCCTCATCCAGGAGGAGGGAAACGGCCACCGGACCATGGACGAGGGCGTGCGGATCTGGCACGACCCGGCGAAGGCGCCCGAATGGCTCGGTTCGGCCCACGTCGACCACCACCTCCGGCCCGGGACCCGGTTCGTCGACCAGCCGGCCACCTTCCACCTGCCCGACGCTCCCGGCGGCCCGCTCGAGATCCGCTGCACGCCGCTCGTGTACAACTACATCGGGATCGGTACCGGCTACGGGCTCGGCGACGAGTACCGTCACGGCATGTGGCTCGGCGACGAGCTCACCGTCGAGGGCAAGTCGTGGCCGATGGCCGAGCTCGACACGTGGGCGTGGTGGGCCATCGTCGAGCACTGCTCACGGTTCGAGTATCCGGGGCCGGACGGCTCGGGCGTCACCGGCTACGGCATGCTCGAGCACATGTTCATCGGCCCCTATCCCCAGGGCGGCCTCCCCGAAGGAACCTCCGTCGCCGAGTGACCCGAACGAGATCCAACCTGGATCAGGTGAGTTGGCCGAGGGCGCGTTCCACCGCCTGCGGATACGGGCCGCCGAACTTGATGGCGTGCACCACGAGCGGGGCGAGCTGGTGGAGCGGGACGCGGGACTGCCAGCCGTCGGCGAGCGGGAACGCCGCCTGGTACTCGGCGAAGCAGGCATCGCCGTAGCCCCCGAAGAGGCGCATCATCGCCAGGTCGAACTCGCGATGGCCGCCGAACGCGGCCGGGTCGATCAGCCAGTTCTCGCCCTCGACATCGACCAGGCGGTTGCCGGCCCACAGGTCGCCGTGGAGCCGAGCGGGTGGTTCGGGATCGCCGCAGAGGTCGTCGAGCCGCTCGGTGGCCAGGTCGAGGGTGCGGACCGTCGATCGTTCGAGCGCGCCCTGGTCCTGTGCCATCCGGGCCAACGGTACGAGGCGTCTGGTGGCGTAGAACTCGACCCAGCTGTCGCAGGGGTCATTGGGCAGGCCCCGACTGCCGGTGGTCCGCCGGTCCTCGCGGCCGAAGCTCGGCGCGCCGGCGCGGTGGAGCGCGGCGAGCGCTCGACCGAGGGTCGGCTCGGTGTCTGGGCGCGACGAACCCTCGTCGATCCACTCGAGCGCGAGGAAGGGCGGATCGTCGGACACGGCCAGCACCTCGGGGACGCGAACGGCGCCAGCCTCGTGGAGCCAGTCGAGGCCGTTGGCCTCGGTGGTGAAGAACCCCTCGGGCGGGTTCGCATGGGTCTTCACGAACAACAGCCGCCCGTCGTCGAGCTCGACCCGGGACGCCTCGGCCACGTCGCCGCCCGACACCCGGCTGCGGCTGACCGGCCGGGCGCCGACCTCGCGCTCGATGACGTCGTCGATCTCGTCGCTGCGGTCTGTCATTCGTCGCTCCACCCGGGGCCGATCCACACCGTCTCGGTCTCCCACGACGCTGGGTCCCAGTCGCCCTCCACGACGGTCGTGTGTACCGCAGCGTCGACGATGTCGAACCCAGTGACCCGGTACGAGCCGTCGAGGTGCGCGTGGCCGTCGCCGTCGTCCTCGTAGAGGGTGCCTGTCGCGTGCCCGTCGCCGGCGGGGTGGACGAGCAGCGTGACGACGTCGATCGGACGCTCGTCGCTCCACTGCATCACCGGTCCGAGCGGGAGGATCGCACCGGGACGCAGGTACAGCTCCGGGAGGTCGCGGTCCTTGGCCTCGACCGGATCGTCGAGGAGGTCCACGCGGCGCCAGCCCACCGGGACGGGAGCATCGGGGCCCGCCCCGACCTTCGTGACGTCGCCGCGCACGTAGAGGTCGCGCCCGAGGAGGAACGCGGTGTCGATGTCGCGCAGTGCATCGTCGGCCGGGTCGGCGAAGAACGCCGGGCGCATGATCGGCAGGCCCGACACGCTGGCCTCGCGGGCGAGGGTGTAGAGGTACGGCAGCAGGCGGTAGCGGCGCTCCAGCGCCCGACGGCACGTGGCCTCGACCTCATCGCCGAAGGCCCACGGCTCCTGGGGCGGGGTGTCGAGCATCGCGTGGTTACGGGCGAAGGGGAACAGGCAGCCGATGCCCATCCAGCGGGCCAGCAAGGCCCCGTCGCACCGCCCGGCGAAGCCTCCGATGTCGGGGCCGGAAATCGGCTGTCCCGACAGGCCGAGGTTGAGGACCATCGGGATCGACCAGGCGAGGTGGTCCCAGGTGCTGACGTTGTCGCCTGTCCAGGTGGCCGCGTAGCGCTGGCCGCCGAGGAACGTCGACCGGGTCAGCAGGAACGGTCGGGCCTCGGGCCGGGCCGCTTCCATCCCGCGGCGCGATGCCTCGGTCATCAGCATCCCGTAGACGTTGCGGTAGCGGGCGTGGCTGTCGGGTCCACCGAGCGCGTCGTCGGCCCGGTGCCGCGAGTCGGCCGGGATCGTCCGGTCGGGCATGTCCTCGAGGTTGGTCGGCTCGTTCATGTCGTTCCACACCGCGTCGATGCCGTGGGCGAGGAACTCGTCGTAGAGACCGGCCCACCAGTCGCGGGTCTCGGCACGGGTGAAGTCGGGCCACGCGCTGCGTCCCGGCCACACCACGCCGTGGAGCTCCTCGCCGCCGGCGTCGGTGACGAGATGACCGCCGCCCCGCGCGTCGTCGTAGATCGAGTAGCCGTCCTCGATCTTGATGCCGGGGTCGATCATCCACGCGGATCGCCACCCGAGCTCGTGGAGCTCGCGGACCAATCCGGCGGGGTCGGGAAACCCATCGGGATCGAAGGTGAACACCCGGAACTCGTCCATGTAGTCGATGTCGATCCAGATCACGTCGGCGGGGAGCTGGCGCTCACGGAAGCGGCGGGCGAGAGCCCGGACCTCGTCGGCTGGCGCGTACGACCACCGACTCTGGTGGTAGCCGAGCGCCCAGCGGGGAGGCATCGGCATCCGGCCGGTCAGGGCCGCGAGCGTCCGGACGACCTCGGCGGGACCGTCGCCGTCGATGATGGTGACGGCCGGCGGGGGGCCGTCGACCTCGAACAGGAGATGGTCGTGGAGGTGCGCCGTGTACTGCCATGTCGTTTCGACGATCACCCCGAAGGCCGAGCCGTCTCCCCGTACGCACAGCACCCACGGATGGGCCTGGTAGAGGCTGTCGGACCGATCGTCGTAGGCGAAGGCATCGTGGGTGGCGCCGGTGATCTTGCGACCGGTGTGCCGGAGCGGGCCGCAGACCTCGCCCAGCCCGTAGCGGTCGGTCGCCGCCGCCGCCCGGATCCGCACCAGCGACCGGCCCGCCGTGACGGCGAAGTCGGGGACCGCATCGCCGAGACGGTCGGCGGGCTCGCTGCCGGGCTCGGCCGGGTACGCGGGAAATGGCGGTGGCGGGCCGTCGAGCAGCGGATTGTGGTGTCGTCGAGCACGACCGCCGACGTCGGTGATCGTGTCCGCCGACAACCAGGTGAGCATCGGACGCACGGTACCAACGCTCCCGCTTGCGCCGGTGCGGTTCCCCACGGCGGGGATGTCCCTGTACACCCCACGCCGTGCGGTCGCGCACTTCGGGTACGGATCATCCACTCGCTTGGATGACGAGCGTCCTCTGATCGACGAGACTGGGGGCGTGATCGACCTGACCGTGCTGTCGATCCCGATCTACTTCGGGACGATGGAGGCTGAACGGCGCTACCTGGCGGCTCGAGCCGCCGAGGAGGGTCCGAGCGCGGGGGACTACGAGCGCAACGACACGATCACGTCGCTCACGATGGGGGTCGGATCGCTGCTGGCCCCGCTCGTGGCGCCGAAGGTCGTCAAGGGCATCGTCCCCGGTCGCGGCAAGTACTGGAAGGTACTCGTAACGGCCGCGGCCGCGGCCGCGGCGGCCACGTCGATGGCCGACCGGGTCGCCGAGCGGGAACCGGACGACACGGGTCGGGGCCCCATCGCCCGGCGGGTTCGCCGGTGGGCCGGCCCCGTCGCCGTCGCGGCCGGCACGCTCGCGACCTCGACCTTCCTCGCCGACCGGACCGATCCCGAACGCCTGTGGGAGCGGGGCAAGGCACGCGACCTCGGCTCGGGGCCGCTCGCGTGGGTCGCAGCCGTGGCCGGGTGGGACTTCATCTACTACTGGAACCACCGGTTCATGCACGAGGTCCGGGGCATGTGGGCGATCCACGTGGTCCACCACTCGAGCGAGCGCTACAACCTGTCGACGGCGCTGCGCCAACCCGTGGCCGAGGTGCTCGGTGTGTGGGTGCCCTACGGGCTCCTGGCCCGCTTCGGTGTCAGCCCGTACCTGATCACCCAGGCCCGGGCGCTCAACCTGCTGTACCAGTACTGGATCCACACCGAGACCATCGGGAAGCTGGGTCCGGTGGAGACGGTCTTCAACACCGCCTCCCATCACCGGGTGCACCACGGGTCGAACCCGCCGTACATCGACCGAAACCACGGCTCGATCCTCATCGTGTGGGACAAGCTCTTCGGCACCTTCGAGCCCGAGGACGAACCGGTGGTCTACGGGCTGACCAAGAACATCGGGTCGTTCAACCCGGTGGTGGTCGTCGGCCACGAGTACCGGGACATCCTCCGGGACGTGGCCGAGTCGCGGAACTGGCACGACCGCCTCTCGTTCGTGCTGCGCGGGCCGGGTTGGGCCGACGAGCGCCACCGCGAGCGGGCCGAGCTCGCCCCCGTCGCCGCCGGTGTGTCGTGACCAGGGGCTGATCTCGGCTCCGGACGCGGACGAGGCCGCGGATCATCCGCGGCCTCGTGCGTTCTCACTTCTGGTGGCGTGGTGTCAGATGGCTCGGACGTTCTGGGCTTCGTCGCCCTTGCGGCCGGGTCCGACATCGAACTCCACCTTCTGGCCCTCGTCGAGGGACTTGAAGCCGTCGCCTTGGATGTTGGAGAAGTGGACGAAGACGTCTTCGCCCTCTTCACGGGTGATGAACCCGTAGCCCTTCTCGGCGTTGAAGAACTTCACGGTACCTGTCGTCAATATCTCATTCGATTCTGTGAATGACCACACGTGTTGCAGTCTGACCGCAACGATAGCGGGTCGAAGGTCCGTTCGCGGCCCCGGTCCACCGTTGCTTGTCACGGCCCGCTGACCTTCTAGCGTGGCTCGACATGTCTGACTACGAGATTCCCCGGCCCGAGCCCAAGGAGATCGACGAGAAGAAGTGGCTCGAGTGGAAGGACGTCATGGAGCGGGCCATCCTGCGGGCCCACCCGCTCGAGGAGTTCGGCAAGGTCCAGCGCTGCGACAACTGCCTCTACTACCTCGACCCCGACGAGGAGCTGAGCTACTGCTGGCACCCCGAGCTGCGGATCCTCGTGGGTGGCGACTGGTGGTGCCAGTGGTGGGAGGAGATCCCCGAGGACGAGTGACCGGCTCGCTCACCTGATGCCGGCGCGGTCGAGCGCCTCGATCGTCCGGTCCCGGCCCACCTGGATGAGCTCCTCGGCACGGGCGAACTCGAAGGTCCTCGCGCTGACCTTGGGGACCTCGATCAGGATGTCGGGCGGGTAGCCGGCGAGCTTGTAGCTGGTGAGCGTGGCCTGCATCACCTCGAACGAGAGGTTCATGATGTCGAGCCGCCCCAGTTGCTCGATCGCCGCGGCCTCGGTCGGATCGCGGCCGCCGTCGTCGCGCAGGATCCGGGCCCGTACCACGTCCCAGTCGAGCAGCCGGCTGGCGCGCTGGCGCCACGACTCGGGCGCGTCGGTGCCGAGCTCGTCGTCGAGGTCGTCCGGCTCGGACAGCACCGGGCCGGACGGGCGGGTGGGGGTGTGGCGCCGGGAATCCCCTGACAGGTTCACGGCGACGGTGAGGTCGGCCTGGGCGGCCAGCGTCGGCAGGATCGGTACCGGGTTCATCAGCCCTCCGTCGACCAGGAGCTGGTTGTCGGTGATCACCGGGGCCAGCAGCGACGGGATGGCGATCGACGCGCGGATGGCGTCGGCGAGGGGGCCGTCCTGGAACCACACCTCCCGCTGCGAGAGGAGGTCGGTGGCGACGGCGGTGTAGGCGACCGGAAGCTCCTCGATGGTCACGTCGCCCACCATCTCGGTGACCATGGCGAACAGCTTCTCGCCCCGGATCGCGCCCATCGACGACAGCGACAGATCGACGAGGCGCAGCACATCGCGGGAGCGGAGCGTGACGGCCCAGTCGCGGTAGTCCTGCAGGTGCCCGGATGCGTAGACGCCACCGATGAGTGCCCCCATCGAGCAACCGGACACGGCGACGACCTCGAGACCGCGCTCCTCGAGCACTTCGAGCACGCCGATGTGGGCGTGGCCGCGCGCCCCGCCACTCCCGAGCACGATGGCCACCTTCTGGGGGTTCGGACCGTTCTCTACGACATCCATCCTGGCCCGACCTCAGCCGGCGAGCTTCGACTTCACCAGGCCGGACACGACCTTGCCGTCGGCCCGGCCGGCCACCTCGGCCATCACCGTCTTCATCGCCGGGCCCATGTCGGAAGGTCCGGTGAACCCACCATCGGCGAGCACGCGGTCGACCAGCGCTTCGAGCTCGGCGTCGTCGAGGCCCGCGGGCAGGTACTCGGCGAGGATCGCGCGCTCGGCCAGCTCGGAATCGGCCTGCTCGTCGCGGCCGCCGTCGCGGAAGGCCTCGGCGGCCTCGTCCCGCCGCTTCACCTGTGCACGCAGGATGGCCTCGACCTCGTCGTCGGACAGGTCCTTGGCCTCGCTCCCCGCCACCCGGGCTTCCTTGACGGCGGCGATGGCCGACCGCAGCGTGGCGGTACGCCTCGAGTCGCGCGCCTTCATCGCGGCGGTGAGGTCGGTCTGGAGTCGTTCGGCGAGTGAGCTCACCCCCTGAGGATGCCCGACGGCGCCGATGGATGCACGACTCGTTCCTCCGAGACGGGACGCCGAACCGCACCATTAGGGTCCCCGACCATGGCGACGCCGGCACGCAACCCGCACGAGGACTACGACGAGTTCGGGCTCTTTCACGAGAACGCGTCCGAGGCCGGGCTCGAGTGGCACGGGCCGCCCACGGTCGCCCGGGTCGAGACCACGCTCGACGACGGCCGCGTGATGCGGGCGCTGCGGTGGGGCACCGACCCGGTCGAGATCGTGTTCCTCCACGGTGGCGGTCAGAACGCACACACGTGGGACACCGTGGCGCTCGCGCTCGACCGGCCGCTGCTCGCCATCGACCTTCCCGGACATGGGCACTCCGACGAAGCCGGGTCCGAGCGAGCGCTGTCGCCCCGGTCCCTGGCCGAGGACATGGCGGTGGTGGTCCGTGAGCACGCGCCTGGCGCCGCGCTGGTGGTCGGCATGTCGATGGGCGGCATGACCGCCATGGAGCTCGCCGTGGTCGCGCCCGAGCTCGTGCGCAAGCTGCTGATGGTCGACGTGACCCCCGGCGCCGACCACGAGAAGGCATCGGACGTGGTCGCCTTCCTCGCCGGCCCCGAATCGTTCGCGTCGTTCGAGGAGATCCTCGAGCGCACGGTCGCGTTCAACCCGACGCGCCGCGAGTCGTCACTGCGCCGGGGCATCCTGCACAACGCCGTCCAGCAGGAGGACGGCTCGTGGGTGTGGCGCCACCAGCGGGGTGGCAGTCGGGCGATCGACGGGCGCCGGGCCGCCGATCTCGACTTCGACCAGTACTGGGACGATCTCGGATCGATCACCGTGCCGGTCCGGCTCCTGGTCGGCGACCGTTCGACGGTGGTCGACGACGACGACAAGGCGAAGTTCGCCGAGCGTCAGCCCGACGCCGAGATCGTCACCGTCGCCGATGCCGGCCACTCGATCCAGGGCGATCAGCCCCTCGAGCTGGCCCGACTGATCGACGCGTTCCTCGCGTCGGACGAGCGCACCGGCGCTTGACGAAGACGAGCGACGTGCCGCGCTGCGGCGGCCGTCGTTCGTCATCATGGGGTCGTGCGACGTGCGCTGGCCGCGGCCCTGCTCGGCATCAGCCTCCTGATCGGGGCGCTCGCCTGGAGCGGCTTCCTCATGCTGCAGACCGTGCTCGACCCCGACCGCTCCGAGGCCGTGGCGAACACGCTGCTGGACGACCCTGACGTCCGCGACCAGCTCGTCGAGAACATGGCGGACGCAGCGGAGGCGGCGCTACCGGCCGGGGCGCCGGTGCAACGAGCCCAGCTCGAGGTCGCGGCGGAGGAGGCGTTGGCCTCCCCCGAGGTCGAAGCCCTGATCCGCGGTGCGTTCGTCGAGACCCACCGAGCGTTCCTCGGGGAGGGCGATGTGCCGCAGTCGGTCGACGGGGCCGCGTTCGGCTCGGCCGCCCGTGAGCAGCTCGTCGACGACCGTCCCGAGCTGGGCGGGGTCCTGCCGGCTGCGCCGGAGCTCGCGGTCGAGCTGCCCACCGAGCGGGTGCCCGACCTCGGTCCGGTGCGACGTGGCCTGCAGACCGCGGTGCCCCTGCTGGCGGGCGTGGCCGCGTTCGGGGTGATCCTGTCGCTGGTCGTCACCACCAACCGTCCCGCGATCCTGCGCCGTGCCGGCGTCTGGGCCATCGTCCTGTCGGCGTTCGTGCTGCTGTTCGCGTTCGGCGTGCCCGCGTTCGCCCGAGAGTTCGCGCCCGATCAGGCCGAGGTCGTCGCCGCGCTCGTCGGTGCCCTGGCGGCGTCGAGCCGGGGACCGGCGTTGGTGCTCGCCGCGGCCGGACTCGGCGGGGTGCTCGCCTCGTTCGTGTGGAAGCCGGCGGCGTCGGCGCTCGCCCCCGAACCGGTTCCGGCACCTCGCCGACGAGCACGAGGCGCGCCCCAACGGCACCCACGCCAGCCCCGTACCCGCAGGACACGAGCGGGGGGACCGCCGGCCCGTGCGCCCCGACCGCCGAGCCACCCGGCTCGCAGCCCGCGACCGGTCGCGCCGCCGCCACCCCAGGCCCCGCCACCGACGGGGCCACCGCGTCCGCCCCGTGGCGACGAACCGACCCGCGTCCAGGGCGCCCCGGCGCCGGACCCGCCCGCCCGCTCGCGCCCGGGTCCGGGTTCCGGCGCCACCCAGCCCGAGGGGCGCCGATGGGTGGCGGGTGTCGGTTGGGTCGTCGAAGGGCCCGGCGAGATTCCCGAGGACGCCCGCTGGGTGGCCGGTGTCGGCTACGTGATCGATCCCTGAGCGCTGTCGCGCCGGCAGGCGCAGCTCGTCGACATCACGCTTCGGTGCGCACCACGTTCAGGAACTCCTCGATGCCGCGGATCGCCGCCCTGGTGCGGGTCGAGCCGAACAGGTCGAAGGCGTGCTGGGCCTCGGGGAACTCCACGTAGACCACGGGCGCGCTCGACTCCTTGCGCATCAGGTCGACCATCGATCGGGCTTGCTCCACGGGCACCAGCGAGTCGTTGACCCCGTGCAGCAACATGAAGGGCACGGCGTGGTCACCGACGTGGGTCATCGACGACGCCTGCTCGAAAACCTCGGGTGCTTCGTGTCGCGGCTGCTTGACCACGACCCGCTCGAGGAAGTCGAGGATGTCGTCGCGTCCCGAGCCGTCGCGGTTGGTCCAGTCGTACACGCCGTAGAACGGCACGCACACCTTCACCGACGTGTCGGCGTCCTCGAAGCCGGGCTGGAACTGCGGGTCGTTCGGGGTGAGCGCCGCGAGTGAGCACAGGTGCCCACCGGCCGAGCCGCCCGTGATGCCGACCCAGTCCGGGTCGCCGCCGTGGTCGGCGATGTTGTCCTTGACCCAGCCGAGGGCGCGCTTGACGTCGACGATGTGGTGGGGCCAGGCCGACCGGGGGCTGAGCCGGTACGTGGTCGACACGCACACCCAGCCCCGCTCGACGAGGTGGCTCATGAGCGGGTACCCCTGCACGGTCTGGTCGCCCACCACCCAACCGCCGCCGTGCACCTGCACCATCACCGGCGCCTTGCCGTCGAGGGGGAGGTCGGCGCGTCGCCACACGTCGAGGGTGGTCCGTCGTCCGTAGTCGTCGTAGGCGAACCGGCGGTCGCCGACGTAGCGGCGACGGAGGGAGTCGGTGGGGAACAGGGGCACGTCGGCCCGGCTCGGCGCCATCGGGCTCGGCGACGCGTGTTCGTGATGATCCGACCCGAGCTCGTCGGCGAGGGCACGGTCGACGATCCGCTCGGCGTCGGCCGACCGCTTGTGCAGGCCGTAGAGGCCGGCCGCCGAGCCGGCGCTCAGCACCAGCCCGAGCTTGCCGGCGGTGGTCCGGTGCGCGCCGCGGGCGATGGCCCAGGCGGTGTGGGCAGCGTGGAGCGCGAGGTGCTGGAGTGGCAGCTCCGAGTGCGGGAGCCCGAAGGCGAACGACGGGATCGACGCCCATCCCTCACGTGCGAACGGCTTGCGTGCGTTGAGGGTCGACAGCGCCCGGAACGTGCTGCCGGCGAGGTACTTCGTGCCGCGGTCCATGCGGGCAAACCGTAGAGCACCTGGGAATCTGGGTCAGCCGCCGTCCGGCGCTCGGGCCCGGCTCGGAGCCACCCGGGACGGTTCGTGGGGCATCTTCGGGTACACAGGCGGCCAGGGCGCATCCCCCTCGCCGGCCTCGATCGAGGCGTGGAACTCCTCGAGCAGCGAGGCGATGGACTGCGGCTCGTCGTCCATCGCCGCCCACGGGTCGCCGATGACGTCCATCCTCGTGGTCACAGCCGGGATCGTGAGCGCGGTGGGGTCGATCGTGCCGATCTCGTCCCAGGCGAACGGGGTGGAGACCTGCGCGCCGACCCGCGGCCGGACGCACCACGCGCCGAACACCGTCTTGTGCGGCGCGTTCTGGTTGAAGTCGACGAAGACCCGCTCGCCCCGCTCCTCCTTCCACCAGCCCGACGTGATCAGCTCCGGTCGCCGTCGCTCGAGGGTACGGGCGATCACCACGGCGGCCGCCCGCACGTCGTAGGAGTCCCAGCCCGCAACCAGCCGGGCGTACACGTGGATGCCCCGGTTGCCCGTGGTCTTGGGGAAGGAGCGGATGCCGCGCTCGTCGAGCAGCGCGCGCAGCTCGAGGGCTGCCTCCACCAACATGGGCCAGTCGACGCCCGGGCTCGGGTCGAGATCGATGCGCAGCTCATCCGTGGTCTCGGGGTCGTCGGCCCGGTACGGCCACGGGTGGAAGCCGAGACAGCCCATGTTCACCGCCCAGGCCAGGTGGGCGACGTCGGCGACGACCATCGCATCGGAGGTGGTGCCGTTGGGCGTCGACACGACGGTCGTCTCGAGCCACTCGGGCGCGCCCTTCGGGACGCGCTTCTGGAAGAACGACTTGCCGGCCGCACCTTCGGGGAACCGCTGCATCAGCGTCGGACGACCGCCCATGGTCCGCATGATCGGCTCCGCCACCCGCAGGTAGTGGTGAACCAGATCGAGCTTGGTCTCGCCTCGTTCGGGGAAGAAGACCTTGTCGGGGCTCGTGAGACGTACGTCGCGGCCGTCGATCTCCAGGTGCACCTCGGCTGTCTCGGCCACGGTCGAACGGTACCTGCGGCTGATTCCGACTTCGTCGTCATGTCGCCGTAGGTCTGTCCGGTCCGACTTCGTCGGCCCCGCCAGGTCCTGCGGCTGATTCCGACTTCGTCGTCATGTCGCCGTACGGTTCCGGCCATGCAGGTGCACGTCCTCGGGAACCCGGCCGCCCGTGGCGACACGGGCGACACCGAGCGGGTGGTCGACCGGTTGCGGGCCGACCACCACGAGGCGGTGTTGATCGAGGCCACGTCGGCCGAGGCGTCCGAGGATGCCGCGAAGGACGCCGTGGCCGCCGGCGCCGAGCGCCTGCTCGCCGTCGGCGGCGACGGGCTGGTCCGGATCGCCTTGCGGGCCGTGGCCGAGACCGACGTGGTGCTCGGGCTCGTGCCCCAGGGGACCGGCAACGACTTCGCACGCGCCCTCGGGCTCCTCGAGGGCACGCTGTCCGACCACGTCGCCCGTGCGCTCGACCCCGGGGTCCCCGTCGACGCGATGCGCACCAATCACGGCTGGGTCGCCTCGGTGGCCACCATGGGCTTCGCGGGTGACGTCACCGCCCGGGCCAACGGCCTGCGCTGGCCCCGCGGCGGTCAGCGCTACACGGCGGCCACGCTGCTGCAGCTGCCACGGCTGCGCCAGATCCCGGCGACCGTCACCGTCGACGGCGTCGAGCACGACGCCGACACCACGATGTTGTCCGTCGGCAACACCGGCTACTTCGGCGGCGGCATGCACATCTGTCCCGGCGTCGGTCCCCACGACGGTCGGCTCCAGGTCGTGGTCATCGGCGCGGTCGGCCGGGGTACCTTCCTGCGGGTCTTCCCCAGGGTCTTCGGTGGCGGCCACCTCGCACGCCCCGAGGTCGATGCATACCTCGGTCGTTCGGTCACGGTGAGCAGCACCGAGGACGTGATGATGTGGGCTGACGGCGACGAGCTCGGTCCGCTCCCGGTCACCTGCGAGGCCGTCCCCGGCGCCGTCCGCGTCGCCGGCGCGCCGACCTGAACGCAGACGTCTGGAGCCACGATGCCCTCCCGGGGCGTTTTCGCTCCGGACGTCGGTCAGCTGAGGAGCGACATGCCGCCGTCGACGACGAGCACCTGGCCGGTGGCGTGTTCGTTCCGCAGGAAGCCGAGGGTGGCCTCGGCGCAATCGGCGGGAGTGGCACTGCGCCCCATCGGTGAGATCGAGGCCACGGCTTCGTGCACCGCACCCCAGTCGGAGGTCCAGGGCGTGTCGACCAGGCCGGGGGCCACGGCGTTGAAGCGAACGGGCGCATGGGACTTCGCCAGCAGCGGCGTCATGTGGTTCAACGCCGCCTTCGACATGGCGTAGGCGATCGAGCTGCCGGTGGGGCGGACGCCGGCGAGCGAGGTGATCGACACCACGTTGCCGTCGTCGGACGCCTTGAGGTGGGGGATGGCGGCCTTGGTCAGCCGCCACGTCCCGAAGACGTTGACGTCGAAGACCCGCTGCATGATCTCGTCGGTCAGGCCCTCGAGGTCGTCGTGGGGCACGACCGTGGTCCAGCCCGCGTTGTTGACCAGGATGTCGAGCTGGCCGAACCGGTCGAGGGTCGCTGCCACGAGCGCGTCGGTCTGGTCGGGATCGGAGATGTCGGCCTGCACGTAGACCGAGTCGCCCGGCAGTGACGCCGACACCGACTCGCCGGCCTCGACCGACGACGACGAGTTGACCACCACCGAAGCACCCAACGCGCTCAGCCGGCGGGCGATCTCCTCACCGATGCCGCTCGACGACCCGGTCACGACGGCCACGCGACCTTCGAACTCTGCAGGATCTGCCATGCCGTGTGCCTAGCACCCGAGGCAACCGGGTCGGGGCGGTCGTAGCCTCGGACCGAGCCCGTTCGTGACCACGCAGGGAGATGACCCATGGAGATGGAGTACCGCCGCCTCGGACGATCCGGACTGAAGGTCAGCGTCCTCTCCCTGGGTAGCTGGGTCACCTTCGGACCCCAGCTCGACTCGGGCCGTGCCGCCGAGTGCATGGCCGCTGCCAAGGAGGCCGGGGTCAACTTCTTCGACAACGCCGAGGTCTACGCCGGCGGTCAGTCGGAGGAGCTGATGGGTGAGGCGATCCGCAAGAACGGCTGGAAGCGCCACGAGTTCGTCGTGAGCTCGAAGTACTTCATGGGGATCCACGAGGGTCCGAACACGAAGGAGACCCTCAACCGCAAGTACCTGCTCGAGGCCATCCCGGCGTCCCTCGATCGCTTCGGGCTCGACCACCTCGACCTCATCTACTGCCACCGTGCCGACAAGGAGACGCCCCTCGAGGAGACGGTGGGCGCCATGTCCGACGCCATCGACCGCGGGTGGGCCCACTACTGGGGCACCTCGGAATGGGACGCCGACGAGATCCGGGCCGCGTACGACATCGCCGAGCGTCACCACCTGCACAAGCCGGTGGTCGAGCAGCCGCAGTACAACATGCTGGTGCGCGACAAGGTCGAGCGCGAGTACTCGCGGCTCTACGACGACATCGGGCTGGGTCTCACCACCTGGTCGCCGCTCGCGTCCGGCCTGCTCACCGGGAAGTATCTCGATGGGGTGCCGGAGGGCTCGCGCGCCGCGCTCGACGGTTACGACTGGATCCGCGAGATGGTCACCGACGAGGAGGCGAGCGCCAAGGTTCGCCAACTCGAGCAGGTGGCCGACGACTACGACGCCACGCCGGCGCAGCTCGCCATCGCCTGGTGCGCCCGCAATCCGAACGTCTCGTCGGTCATCACCGGCGCGAGCAGGGTGGAGCAGGTGGTCGAGAACATGCGGGCCATCGATGTGCTGGTCGCGCTGAGCGACAAGGCCATCGAACGCATCGACACGATCCTCCAGCCCTGAATCGTCCGCGCTGACCTGTCAGACTCCGCTCATGATCGTTGTTTCCGGATTCGTCGAAGTCGACCCTGCCGACCACGCCAAGGCGGCGGAGCTCATGAGGACCGTGGCGGCGGCGACCGCCGAGGAGGAGGGGTCGATCAGCTACGCCTTCTACGCCGACCTGGAGACCGAGGGAAAGTTCCGGGTGTTCGAGGAGTGGCAGGACCAGGCCGCCATCGACGCGCACTTCAGCTCCGACCACATGGCCACGTTCATGGCCTCGCTCGGCGAGCTGACCGTGAAGGGCACGAGCATCGACCGCTACGAGGTCAGCGACAAGTCGAAGCTGATGTGAGAACCGTGATCTGGATGCGGGTGGTGGGCTGACCTGGGCCGCCGCGCAGAGGTCGACTTCCTCGAGTTCGTGCCGGGAGAGGGCGACCGGGGCATCGTGCGCGTCATGGACGAGCTGTCCGACGGCAGCGGCTGGCTGACCCTCGACCCCGCCTTCGACGACCAGTTCCCGCCGCCGCAACAGACCACGTTCGGGCGCCTGGTGAGCGGTCGCGGCCCGGCAGTGCCCCGTGCCAACTGGGTGCCGGCCGAGCTCGGTCGACGCAAGCCCGAGCCCGTGTCGATCGGTATCCTCCACGCGACCGGCGCCCGCGCCGTGGAGCGCCTCGCCGAGAAGGGGATCACCGTCCCGGAGCGCTGGAGGGTGGTGGCTGACCACTCCAAACGTGGCCTCGTGTTGTGGGTGCCGATCGACGTCCCCCATCTCCACGTGCTGCGCTGGACCTGCGACGCCGCCCGGTCGCTCACCCGCGTCCCGCTGCTCGAGCAATGGCGGGTGGCGGTCCACCGGCGCTGACCCCCGGACCCAGCGTCTCCAAGACACGGACGGACGGGTTGCCGAAGGCGACGTTGTGAGCCCCAGGCGAACAACTCGTGAGCGCAGGAGCTCCCGCATGGGAGCGAGAAGCGACGGGTTCTTGCTCTCGGCGTCGTCGACCGAGAGACTCTCGCCCGTGTCCGCCAGCGCCGCCCCCGTGACCTTCGCCCAGATGATGGTCCTCGAAGCCCATGGCCCGGACACGTTCGTGGGCCTCGGACCGCAGTATCCGTGGGGTGGGCTGTACGGCGGGCAGATCGTCGCCCAGTCGTTGCGGGCGGCCGGGCTGACCGTCGAACCCCAGCATCTGCCGCACTCGCTCCACGCGTTCTTCATCCGGCCGGGCGACCAGGACGAACCGATCCGGTTCGAAGTCGACCGGATTCGCAACGGTCGATCGTTCAGCACCCGACGGGTGGTGGCGCGGCAGTCGATCGGCGCGATCTTCAACCTGGCGTGCTCGTTCCACGTGCTCGAGGACGCGCCCGACGTGCACCCCCGCACCATGCCCGCAGGCGTCGGGTCGCCCGATGACCACGCGTCGGCCACGTGGAGCCACGTGTTCGACCGCCGGCCCGTCGGCAGCCCGCTGCTCGACCCGGACGTGAGGTCGAGGCGGGCATGGATGCGCATGACGGAGCCGGTGGCCGACGATCCACTGACGCAGGCGTGCGCCCTCGCCTACATCTCCGACGATCTCCCCACCGAGGCGGTCGTCGCCGACCATCCCGATGCCATCGGCCTCACCAGCGAGGAGGACTTCGACCGGGTGTTCATGTCGGCGAGCCTCGACCACGCCATCTGGTTCCACCGTCCGCTCGACGCCGGGACCTGGCACCTGCACGACCTGAAGTGCCGGACCCTCACCGGTTCACGCGGGCTGGCCTCCGGCGACGTGTTCACCGCGGCGGGCAGCCACGCGGCGACCGTGAGCCAGGAAGTGCTGCTGCGCCTCCGTCGGTGATCGGCGGCGTCGTCGAGGCGACGGGTCAGGTGGGCGCGGGTTGGGCTCCCCGGACCAGGCGCCCCGGCAGCTCGCCGGTGGCCACGCCGTCGGCGTAGGTCTCCACACCGCCGCAGAGGGTGTGCAGGTAGCCGCTGGCCCGCTGCAGCACCCGGCGGCCACCGGCAGGGAGGTCGTGGTGCATCTCGGGCCGGTGGATCGACAGCCGGTCGAAGTCGATCACGTTGACGTCGGCCCGGTAGCCGGGCGCGAGCACGCCCCGGTCGCACAGGCCGACGGTGTCGGCCGTGGCCTTGGTGTGGCGATTGACGAGGAACTCGAGATCGAACAGCTCGCCCCGTGACCGGTCGCGGCCCCAGTGCGTGAGCAGGAACGTCGGGAAGCTGCCGTCGCAGATGGTGCCGACGTGGGCGCCGCCGTCGGAGAGCCCCGGAACCGTGTGCGGGTGGGCGAGCATCTCCCGGGTGGCGTCGAGGTTCCCCTCGGCGAAGTTGAGGAACGGCACGTAGAACATCTCGCGCCCGCCGTCGCCCAGGAGGAAGTCGTAGGCCCACTCCTCCGGTGTCACACCATCGCGAGCGGCGAGGGCGGCGACGGAGGTCGACTCGTCGGGCTCGTAGTCGGGGGGATCGGTGAGCGGGAACATCCGGTCGAAGACGCCGATGACACCGCCGCCCACCTTGTCCTTCGCCTTTTCCGCCGCGTGGGCGTCGAGCACGCGTCGTTTGAACTCGGGATCGGACATGTGGGCGACCTTCTCGTCGAGCGAGAGCCACGCGATCTCGCCCCACGCCGGATTCATGACGAACGGGTTCAACGTGCAGTCGAGTCCGAACAGCAGCCCGATGGCCCGCGGCGCCACCTGGCCGCGCATGGTGAAGCCGGCGGCGTTGGCCTGCTCGATGCGGGTGAGCAGCTCGCGGTGGGAGCCGGGCGCGACCGGGCTCTGCGCGACGGTGAACGACAGCGGCCGGTTGGAGATGCGCATCATCTCGACCAGCGTCTCGAACTCGTGGTCGAGCTCGATGAAGTCGCCGACCATCTGCAGCACGCCGGTCCCCGTGGTGCCGATGGCCTCGGCGATGCCGACGAGCTCGGCTCGCTCGGCGGTGAGCGTCGGCGTGAACGCGCCCGTGCTGGTGCGGTGGTTGCGAGTGCGGGAGGTCGTGAAGCCGAGCGCGCCGGCCTCGATTCCGGCAGCGGCGATGCGTCCCATTTCGGCGATCTCGTCCGGGGTGGCGGGCTCCTCGTGGTCGGCGCCCCGCTCGCCCATGACGTGCAGCCGCAGCGCGGCGTGAGGCACCTGTGCGGCCACGTCGATGTCGTGGGGCCGTGACTCCACCGCGTCGAGGAAGCCGTCGAAGCTCGACCAGCCCCACGACAAGCCCTCGGACAGCGCAGCGCCCGGGATGTCCTCGACGCCCTCCATCAGCTGGATGAGCCGCTCGTGGTCGTGGTCGTGTACGGGAGCGAAGCCCACGCCGCAGTTGCCCATGACGACGGTGGTCACGCCGTGCCACGACGACGGTTGGAGCCGCTCGTCCCAGGTGGCCTGACCGTCGTAGTGGCAGTGGATGTCGACGAAGCCCGGGGTCACGAGCGCGCCGTGGGCGTCGATCTCGCGGGTGCCGTTGCCCGACACCGTGCCGACCCCGGTCACCACACCGTCGCTGATCGCGACGTCTGCTGTGCGGCGGGGCGCACCCGTGCCGTCGATGACGGTGCCGGATCGGATGACGAGGTCGTGTTCACTCATGTCAGGAAACCAATGCTTGGTAGACGGCAGCCCGGAGCTGACGGCGGATCGGGTACGTGGACGAGGGGAGGAGTTGGGTCAGCATGATGAAGACCAGCTCCTCGGCCGGATCGATCGAGAACACCGTCGATGCCGCCCCGCCCCAGCCGTAGTCGCCGACGGAGCCGATCGCGCCGTTCTGTGCCGGGGACAGGTTGACGCTGAAGCCGAGCCCGAAGCCGAAGCCCTCCATGGCGACCTCGGCGAAGCCGACCTGGCCCATGTCGTTGAGGGTCTTGCCCTCGGGCAGGTGGTTCGTGGTCATGAAGTCGACGGTTCGGGGTGAGAGCAGGCGTACGCCGTCGAGCTCGCCGCCGTTGATCAGCATCTGGGTGAAGCGGTGGTAGTCGGCCATGGTCGACACCAAGCCGCCGCCCCCCGAGAGCATCGGCGGTGGCTTGCGGTAGATCGACTCGTCCCACTTGTCCATCACCGACGTGGTGCCGCCGAAGTACAGGTAGTTGGTGGCGAGGCGCTCCCGCCGCTCGTCGCCGTCGACCCAGAACTCGGTGTCGACCATCCCGAGCGGCTCGAGGATCCGCTCGCGGAAGAACTCGTCCAGCGACTGGCCCGACACCACCTCGACGATGGCGCCGACGACATCGGTGGACATCGAGTAGCACCACCGCTCGCCGGGGGAGAACTGCAGGGGGAGACCGGCCATCGTCGTCATGGTCTCGGCGAGCGTGGCCGTGGAGGGGGAGAAGTCGCCGATCCCGTGCCGGCGGTAGATGGCATCGACGGGATGCTGGTTCTGGAAGCCGTAGGTGAGACCCGACGTGTGGGTGAGCACGTCGCGCACGGTCATCTCCCGGCCGGCCTCGCGGGTCTCGAAGGCGTGCTCGTTGCCCTTCACGAACACGCGCGGGTCGGCGAAGTCGGGGAGGAAGCGCGACACCGGGTTCTCGAGCAGGACCCTGCCCTCCTCGTAGAGCATCATCAGCGCCACGCTCGTGACCGGCTTGGTCATCGAGTAGATGCGGAAGATGGTGTCGTCGCGCACCGGCCGCTGCTCGGCGACGTCGGCGTGGCCGTAGATGTCGTGGTGGACGATCTCACCGCGCCGGGCGAGCAGGAACTGCACGCAGGGGAAGCGGCCGGAGTCCACGTAGTCGTGGGTGAGGTCGTCGATGCGGGCCAGGCGGCCGGCATCGACGCCGACCTCCCCCGGGTCGGTCGTCGGTTCGAGCACGGTTCCGATCGTACGGGTGCAGCCGGGACTTGACCAGTGGGTCAATGTGGGGTTTCGATGGCCACATGACCGCTGTTGCCACTGACACCGAGACCGCACGCGTCGAAGCCGCCATCGACGCCTTCCTCGCCGAGAACGACCCGGCGGCCATGGACAAGGTCGCCTTCCGCGGCGCGCAGTACGACGCGGGCCTGGCCTGGATCCACTTCCCGGAGGGATGGGGCGGGCTCGGCGTCGCTCCGTCGCAGCAGAAGGTGGTCGAGCAGCGTCTCCGCGCCGCCGGTGCGCCGAGCGTCGACGCCACCGTCTTCTTCGGTCTCGCGCTCGCCGGCCCGACGGTGGTCAGCCACGGCTCCGACGACCTCAAGTCGCGCACCCTGCGACGCATGTTCACCGGCGAGGACGCCTGGTGTCAGCTGTTCTCCGAGCCCGGTGCCGGCTCCGACCTGGCCGGCCTCGCCTGCAAGGCGGTCCGCGACGGCGACGAGTGGATCGTGTCCGGCCAGAAGGTGTGGAACACGATGGCCCACATCGCCGACAAGGGCATGCTCGTGGCCCGCACCGACCCCGAGGCGCCCAAGCACAAGGGTCTGACCTACTTCATGGTCGACATGCACGCGCCGGGCGTCGAGGTCCGGCCCTTGCGCCAGATCACCGGCGAGGCCGAGTTCAACGAGGTGTACCTCACCGAGGTGCGCATCCCCGACGCCGACCGCATCGGCGACATCGGCGACGGTTGGCGGGTCTCGATGACCACGCTCATGAACGAGCGCACTTCCATCGGCGGCGGCGGTGGCGGCGCACGTCCCGCGGGGTCCGGTCCGATCGCCGAGGCCGTCCGCATCTGGCACGACGAGTTGCCCGAGCACGAGCGCGGTCCGGTCACCAAGGACCGGCTCATGAAGCTGTGGATCGACGCCGAGGTGCTGCGCCTCACCAACATCCGGGCCGGCCACAAGCGCAAGGCTGGCAACCCCGGCCCGGAGTCGTCGATCGCCAAGCTCGCCATCGCCCTCACCAACAAGGACATCTACGAGTTCTGCGTCGACATGCTCGGCCCGCACGGCCAGATCGACTACGACTTCGAGATGCGCCGCGCCGACGCCGTGGGGCTCGAGGGCCCGCCGGGCTCGGGCCGCAAGATGTTCCTCCGCTCGCGGGCGAACTCCATCGAGGGCGGGACCTCGGAGATCATGAAGAACATCCTCGGCGAGCGGGTCCTCGGCCTGCCCGGCGAGCCCCGGGTCGACAAGGACATCCCCTGGAAGGACGTTCCCCGGTAGCGGCGGGCTTCGGGCGTCGGGTCGGGCGCGCGCTTGTGTTTCACGACGGAGCGTGGTGTGCTGAGCACGATCCGATCGACTCCTGAGGAACTCCCATGCGCATTCGTCGAATCCTGCTCGCCTTCGTCGCCCCACTGCTGCTGCTCGCGGCGTGCGGCTCCGACGACCCCGATGTGACCGCCGCGGAGGGCGCCGATGTGACCGCCGCGGAGGGCGCCGATGTGACCACCGCAGAGCCGGTCCACGCCCTGGCCGACGCGGCCACCGCCTACGAGGACGCCGGTTCGTCCCGCATGTCGATGACCATGACGATGACCGGGATCCCCGAGATGGGCGATGTCACGATCGAGGCCGAGGGTGCCTTCGACGCCGAGGGCCGAGGCTTCATGACGATGGACTTCGGGGCGATGTTCGAGGCGATGCCCGAGGCCGAGTCGGCGCCGTTCGACCTCGGTGACGGGCAGATGGAGATCCGTGTCCTCGACGATGCGGCCTACATGCGCTTCCCGCTGTTCTCCATGCTCCTCGGCGAGGGCGTGGAGTGGATCCGGATGCCGGTCGAGGACTACGCGAGCGGCGCCAACGGGATGTCGCCGGTGCCCGGCGGCGATCCACTCGACATGCTCCGCGTCCTCGGTGGTGGCGAGGACATCGAGACCGTCGGCACGGAAGACGTCCGTGGGGCGAACACCACCCACTACCGGGGGACGTTCGATCTCGACGACGCCGCGAAGTCACTGCCGGCCGAACAACGGGCGGCGTTCGAAGACGCCACGGCCAGCTTCGGCGACGTGCCGGCGCTGCCAGTCGACGTGTGGCTCGGCGACGACGGCCTGGTCCGCCGGTTCTCGACGGCCATCGACGGCGACGCGTTCGGTGCCATGATCCCGACCGGCGGTGCCGGCGGTACCGGTGCCGGGGAGTTCGGCATGGAGATCGTGATGGAGATCTACGACTACGGCGCCGAGCTCGAGCCGGTCGAGGCGCCGACCAACGCGGTCGACGCCGAGGATCTCGGCATGACGGGCGGCTTCGGCGGCTGATCGACCACCAGCACCACGAGGAGGACGGCGAACCCCATCGTCGAGCGGAGGTTGCTGACTTCGAACTCGTCGTGTGGCACGACGGGACTCCCGGATCGAGCTGCGACGGCGTGGGCCGAGCTCAGCGGCCCTGGAACTCGGGCGGGCGCTTCTCGAGGAAGGCCTGGACGCCCTCCTTGTGGTCGTCGGTACGGAACAGCTCGCCGAACTGCGCGGCCACCCAGGCGCCGAGGTCGGTCCAGTCGGGGTCGAGGGCCCGTCGCAGGCCACGCTTGAGCGCCTGGACCGCGAGCGGTGGACGAGACGCGATCTCGTGCGCGAGTGCCAACGACGTGTCCATGAGGTCGTGGTGGTTGACGACCGAGGAGACGAGCCCGATCGCCTCGGCCCGCATGGCGTCGATCACCGCACCGGTGAACAGCAGCAGCGACGCGTTCTCCCGTCCCACCAGCTGCGCCAGTCGGCCGAGGCCGGCCACATCGGAAAGCAGCCCACGCAGCACGAAGAGCTCCCCGAACTTCGCCTCCTCGGACGCGATGCGGATGTCGGCCATCAGCGCCAGCTCCATGCCCCAGCCGACGGCTGGCCCGTTGACCGCGGCGATGATCGGTACGTCGGTGTGGAGCAGGGCGTCGGCAGCGGGTGTGAGCGCTGGTTCCCGGGACAGCAGCACGCCGGACTGGTCGCTCGCCCCGGACATGATCTGCTTCACGTCGTCGCCCGAGCAGAACGACGGGTCGGCCCCCGTGATCACGAGGCACCGCGCCGTGGTCTCACGCACGGCGGTCTCGAGCGCGTCGTAGAGCTCGAAGGTCAGCGCGTTGCGGGCCTCGGGCCGATCGAGGGTCAGGACCTCGACCCCGCCGTCACGCTCGATGCGTAGCCCGGCATCGGTCGTGTCCGTCATGACCCGAACGTACCGGCGAGGGCGGCCATGCGGCTGAAGTTGGCGAGGACGTCGGCGCGCTCGTGGGCGGGGTCGAGCTCGGCGAAGACGGTGTCGACGTTGACGGCGAGCCGCTCCGACTCGCTGCGTTCGGCCCACTGGCCGAGGTCGATGTCGGCGATGGTCTCGTCCACGCCCATGCCCGCGGCCTGGCGGGGCCGGACCTCGGCGAGGAGCCAGCTCAGGTAGTCGCGCATCGTCTGCACGTCGTCGGTGGTGGCGATGGGTCCGTGGCCGGGCACGACGTTGGACCAACCGGCGTCGACGATGCGGTCGCACGCGCTGATCCAGTTCGATACCGGGCCGGACCAGATCACCGGTGTCCCGCCGTTGAAGAGGATGTCGCCGGTGAAGACGGTGTCCCGCTCCGGAAGCTCCACGAGGATGTCGCCGGCGGTGTGGGCCGGGCCGACCTCGACCAGGTCGAGCTCGAGGTCGCCCACGGTGACGCGCATCGAGCCCGAGAAGGTGTCGGTGGCCTGCGGCGCCGGATCGACGCCGGCGAAGTCGAAAGCGCCGAAGATGCGTTGCACGTAGCGCCCGACCTCCCCCAGGTCGGGGGCCATCTCGACCATGCCGGCCAGGTACGCGGGCGGCACGTCGTCCATCTCCCGGGCCGACGTCTCCGAGGCAATGACGCGCTCGGCGCCGACGGCCCCGTTGCCGTAGCAGTGGTCGCCGTTGGCGTGGCTGTTGACGATGGTGCGGATCGGAGCGGTTGCCGTGATCGACGACATCGCGTCGAGCATCTCCCGGGTCAGCGTCATGTCGAAGAGCGTGTCGACCAGCAGCGAGTCGCCGCCGCTCGTGACGAGCCCGGCGTTGCTCCACCCCCAGCCACCGTCGGGTTGGAGGTAGGCGAACACCCCGTCGCCCACCTCGGTCAGTCCCTTGTCGTACCGGCCCGTCTCAGGTCGCGTCGCCATGGGCTGAACGTAACAAGCACTCGACAGGCAGACTCCCTGGGATGGAGCTCCACGTGATGGCCGCCGGCCGCATGCTGCCCGATGTCCAGGCCTACGCCCGCAAGGTCGAGGCGGCCGGACTCGACGGCATGGTGTTCGTCGAGGCGGGCCGCACCGCCTACCTGTCGATCGCGGCGGCCGCGCTGGCGGCACCCACCCTGCAGTACTCCACCGGGATCGCCGTGGCGTTCCCCCGCAGCCCGACGGTGACCGCATCGACGGCCTGGGAGCTGCAGGATGCCACCGGCGGCCGCTTCCGCCTCGGGCTCGGCACCCAGGTGCGGGCCCACATCGAGCGGCGGTACGGCGTGGAGTTCAGCCCGCCCGGGCCGCGCCTGCGCGAGTACGTCCAGGCGCTCAAGGCGATCTTCCCGGCGTTCCGGGGCGACGAGGAGCTCGACTTCCACGGCGACTACCACGAGCTCACGCTGATGCCGTCGATGTGGGCGCCCGGCCCGATCGACCACGCCGACCCGCCGGTCGACGTCGCCGCCGTCGGTCCGTGGATGGTCCGCATGGCCGGCGAGGTGGCCGACGGCGTCCACGTGCACCCGTTCCACTCCCGCCCGTACCTCGACGACCGACTCCTGCCCGGGCTGGCCGAGGGCACCGACGCCGCTGGCCGTTCGCGCGACGACCTCACGCTGTCGATCCCGGTGTTCACCATCGTGGGCGACACCGAGGAGGAACGGGCGCAGTGGCGGGAGCGAGCCCGCTTCCAGACCGCCTTCTACGGGTCGACCAAGAACTACTCGTTCATGTTCGACATGCTCGGCTTCGAGGGGACCTCGGCCGCGCTCAACGACAAGCTCAAGGCCGGCGACCTCCCGGGAATGGCGGCGTGCATCACCGACGAGATGCTCGAGCACTACGCCATCGAGACCACGTGGGACGGCCTGGCCGACGCGCTCCGCGAGAAGTACGACGGCATCGGCGACCGGCTGATCCTGTACTTCGCCGAGGAGATGTACCGCAACGACCCGAGCTACCTGGACCGATTCGGCGAGGTCGCGACGGCGCTGCGCTGAATCAGGCGGTCGTGCCCTGCTCCCGCAGCGCGGCGATCTCGTCGTCGGTCTTGCCCAGCACCTCGCGCAGGACCTCGTCGGAGTGCTGACCGACCGTCGGCGCCTTGCGCGGCGGGGCGAGGTCGTCGCCCACCACCTTGATGGGGGTGGGCAGCATGTCGGCGCCGTGCTCGCTGGCGGGCAGGAACCCGAGACGGTCCTGGAACTGGGGGTCGTCGGCCAGGGACTTGGGTGAGTTGACGGGTGCGATCGGCACGTTGTGCTCGTCGCCGAAGCGAACCCAGTCGAGCGTGGTCCTCGTCTTGAAGATGTCGGCGAGGATGGCCTGGAGCTCGCGGTTGCCGCGGGCGTGGTCGGCGTACTGGTTCCCCGGCCACTTCTCGAACAGCTCCGGCCGGCCGACGGCCTCGCAGAAGTTCTTCCAGAACTCGCGCTCGGACGACATGAAGATGAGGTAGCCGTCGCTCGACTCGTAGATCGAGTAGCGGACCCCGCCCTTCATGCCGGCGGTTCCGGGGAGGCGGCGCTCGTAGTCGTCGGACTTGTTGCCGGTGACCTCCGACTCGGGCCGTTCGTAGGCCTTGTAGGTCTCCGAACGGAGCCAGTCGATGGACGCGGCCGCGTCGGACTGGGCGATCTCGAGCTGGCAGCCCGTACCGGTCTGCAGCGCCTGGACCACACCGGCGAGGATGCCCATGGCCCCGTAGACCGGCGCCGCGTTGATGCCGATCGAGACGTGCTCGGGGATGTAGGGGAAGCCGGCCTCGTCGTACTCGGGCGTGACCACGCCGGCCCACGTGTCGTAGGCGATGCCGTGGGACGGCAGCGACTTGAACGGGCCGGTGGCGCCGTAGCCGGAGATGGTGCAGAACACGATGGCCGGGTTGATCTCGCGGAGCACCTCGTAGCCGAGCCCCAGCCGTTGGAGCGCGCCGGGGCGCATGGCCTCCACGACGACGTGGGCGTCGGCCACCAACTCCTTGTAGAGCTCGACACCCTCGTCGGACTTGAGGTTCAGCACGATCGAGCGCTTGCCGCGGCTGATGTGCCAGTGGAGCAGGGACTCGCCGTCGATGATGGGCCACGACATCTGGCGGACGTAGTCGCCCTGGGGTGACTCGACCTTGATGACATCGGCGCCGAGGTCGGCGAGGTGGGTGGTGATGGCGCCCGGCCCGAGCATCGAGGACTCGATCACCCGGATGCCCGACAGCGGTCCTGCGGTCGTCATGGCGCCGAGTCTGCCAGCATCTGACACACCGTCAGAAACGGTCGCTCACCGGGCGCGGAGCACCAGGGGCAGCACGGGCCCGGCGCCGGCGTCGCGCAGCAGCCGGTTGGCCACCGTCAGCGTCCACCGCGAGTCGCATTCGTCGTCGATCAGCAGCACCGGCCCGTCGATGGTGGGCCGGGCGGGCAGGAGGGCCTCGTCGATGTCGAGTTGTCCCCACACGTTGGCCACCTGGTGGGCGGAGTTGGCCGCCTCGGCCTGGAAGCCGCCGCCCTCACCGGCCCGCAGCAACGGGCGATGGACCGGGAGCGAGCCGAGCTGACCGAGCCCGTCGCCGAGACGGTCGATGATCCCCTGGCGGCGGCGTGAGGGCACGAGGCAGATCCAGGTGGGGCGCTCGGCCCAGTCCCAGCGCTTCAACACGCCGCCGACCGCCCGGATCATGTCGGTGTGGAGCAGCCGGTCGCCGGCCAGCACCTCGTCGATGAGCGGACCCCAGCCGCCGTCGCCGAGCCGGCACAGCGCGCGACCCCACCGGGCCTGGTCGTCGGGTGGGATGCGACCCTTGGGCTCGTCGAGCCCGGACGGCCACTGCTTGCGGGGCGCGATGCCGACGTCGCCCGAGCGGAGGTGGCGTACCGCCTCGTCGACGAGGTCGGGATCCAGCTCGAGGTCGTGGGCGCGACCGGTGCAGCGGTCGCAGCGTCCGCAGTCGGCGGCCTCGGGGTCGTCGAGGGCCTCGCGCAGGAAGCGGAGCCGGCACGACTCGAGGGCGCGGAACGAGAGCATCTGGTCGGCCTCGTCGCGCCGCAGGGCGCGGAGCCGCTCGGCCTTGTCGGTGTCGTAGCGCCAGTCGGGGTCGGTGCGGACGTAGCCGCCCTTCACCGCGGCGATGGCGCCGTCGATCTCCAGGATCTTGAGCAGCGTCTGCAAGCGGGTGCGACCGAGGTTCACGACCGCCTCGAGCGCGGGGACCGAGGTGGGTCGGGACGGCGACAGCTGGTCGAGCACCTCGTGGCAGGTCGACTCGGCCGGCAGGCTCACCTGCTCGAACCAGCGCCACACCGCGGCGTCCTCGGCCGGACGGGGGAGCGCGACGACCTCGGCCCGGTCGAGGGCGCGGCCGGCGCGGCCGATCTGCTGGTAGTAGGCGACCGGGGTCGGCGGCAGGCCGAGGTGCACGCAGAAGGCGAGGTCGCCCTTGTCGAAGCCCATGCCGAGGGCGGACGTGGCGACCAGCGCCTTGCGCAGATTGGAACGCAACTCGTCCTCCAGGGCGAGTCGCTGGTCGGGCTCGGTGGCACCGGTGTAGGTCTCGACGTCGTGGCCCCGGGCCCGGAGCCAGGACGCGGTCTGGGCCGCCTGCTCCTGGGTCAGGCAGTAGACGATCCCCGAGCCCGGGAGCTGATCGAGGTGCTCGCCGAGCCACGCCAGGCGGTGGGCGTCGTCGGGCAGGTCGATGACCGAGAGCTCGAGCGACTCGCGGTCGAGCGACGTGCGCAGCACCAGGGTGTCGGTACCGAGCTGGTCGGCCACGTCGTCGGTGACGCGCTGGTTGGCGGTGGCCGTGGTGGCCAGCACCGGCGTCCAGTCGGGGAGCTCGTCGAGGAGGTGGCGCAGCCGCAGGTAGTCGGGCCGGAAGTCGTGGCCCCAGTCGGAGATGCAGTGCGCCTCGTCGCACACCAGCGCCATCGGTCGGCGACGCAGCAGGTCGAAGACCCGCTCGCGGAACCCGGCGTTGGCCAACCGTTCGGGGGAGATGAGCAGCAGGTCGACCTCGTCGGCGTTGACCGCGGCCTCGATCCGCTCCCACTCGTCGGTGTTCGACGAGTTGATGGTCTCGGCCGCCAACCCGAGGCGCTGCGCCGCGGCCACCTGGTCGCGCATCAGGGCGAGCAGCGGTGACACCACGACCGACGGTCCCCAGCCCCGGTCGCGCAGCATGCGCGTGGCCGAGAAGTAGACGGCCGACTTGCCGAACCCGGTGCGGGCCACGAGCAGGGTGCGCCGCCCGTCGGCGACCACGGCCGAGACGGCGGCCACCTGCTCCGGGCGCGGCTCGGCGTCGTCGCCGGCCAGGGCCCGGACGTGGGCGGCGAGCTCGGACTCGACGTCGGCGCGAGTGGGTCGGGGTGGGGCGGTGAGCGTCACGGTGGCGAACCTATTGACCGGTGCCGACAGAAACCGACGATGGCAGTCGATACCGTCGGCGGCCGTGATCCCCGCCACGCTTCTCCAGGTCACCAACGACGAGACGGTCCGCGCGGCGTGCGATGCCGCAGAGGGTGCCGACGCCGGCATCGTGTGCCGCAACGTCTACGAATGGACCGACAACGAGACGCTCAGCCGGGCCGTGGAGTTTCTCGCCAGCGCGCCACTGCGGATCTTGCTCATCCTCTTCTTCGCGATGGTGGTCAACCGCATCGCCCGGCGCCTCATCCGCAAGCTCGTCCGGGAGATGTCCGACGAGGAGGCGATCGAGCGGCGCAAGGCCATCGAGAGGATCACGCCGAAGTCACTCCGCCAGACCAAGGAGCACCAACCGCTGCGCTCGGCGGCACGAGCAGAGACGATCGGGTCGGTCCTGAAGAGCGTGGCCACCATCATCATCTACTCGATCGCCGTGCTCATGGCGCTGGCTGAGATCCACATCAACCTCGGGCCGCTGATCGCCGGCGCCGGCATCATCGGTGTGGCCCTCGGCTTCGGCGCCCAGTCGCTGGTCAGGGACTTCCTGTCCGGACTGTTCATGCTGGCCGAGGACCAGTACGGCGTCGGGGACGTGATCGACGTCGGTGAGGCCATCGGCACCGTCGAGGTGGTCAACATCCGGACCACGCGCCTGCGGGGGATCGACGGCACCGTGTGGCACGTCCCCAACGGCGAGATCCTGCGCGTCGGCAACATGAGCCAGCAGTGGGCTCGGGCGCTGCTCGACATCTCCGTGGCCTACGACACCGACCTCGACCGGGCGATGGAGGTGGTCAAGGAGGTCGCCGACGAGATGTGGCGCGAGGACGAGTGGCGCACCCAGTTCCTCGAGGAACCCGAGGTCTGGGGCGTGCAGGCCCTGGGCGCCGACGGCATCACCATCCGGCTCGTGATCAAGACCCAGCCGGGCGAGCAGTGGTCGGTGACCCGTGAGCTCAACCGCCGCATGAAGGACCGGTTCGACGACGAGGGGATCGAGATCCCCTTCCCCCAGCGGGTCATGTGGATGCGACGCGACGAGGGCTCGTCGAAGTCGGTCCCCCTCGACGACGACCCCGCTCAGTAACGAAGGCCCGGCGCCCGAGTCCCGAAGACGTCGGTGGCGAGCTGGGCGCCGAGCTTGGTGGCGTCCCAGCGCTTCCCGCCGTTGTTGATCGACGGCCCGTCGGCCCAGCCCCGCATCCAGATGATGTCCTCGGCCACGGCCCGGATCACCTGACCGGTCACGAGCTGGGACTCGTCGGAGGCCAGCCAGGCGACCACGGGCGACGACACGGCCGGGTCCATCCGGTTCCACTCGTCCTCGGGGACCTCGTCGGGCTCGACCACGTCGGGAGCGCCCGGCATCGTGCCGGTGATGCGGGTGGCGCCGGCCGGGCCGATGCAGTTGACCGTGACCCCCATCTTCGCCAGCTCGAGGCTCAGCGTCTGGGTGAGCCCGGCGATGGCCTGCTTGGCCGTGGCGTAGTTGGTCTGGCCGAAGTTGCCGACCAGGCCGGCGCCGGAGGTCGTGTTGATGATCCGGGCGGTGAACGACTCGCCGGCCTTGGCACGCTCGCGCCAGTGCGTCGCGGCATGCTTCGACGGCGCCCACGCGCCCTTCACGTGGACGCGCATGACCGCGTCGAAGTCGCCCTCGGACATGTTCCAGATGGCGCCGTCGCGGACGATGCCGGCGTTGTTCACCAGCACGTCGAGCCGGCCCCAGGTGTCGACCGCCTGCTGGACCATCTGGCCGGCGGCGTCGAAGTCGGCGACGTCGGCGTAGTTGGCCACGGCGTCGCCGCCCCGGTCGGCGATGATGTCGACGGTGAGGTCGGCGTCCTTGCCGCTGCCCTCGCCGTGCACCGACCCGCCGACGTCGTTCACGACGACCTTGGCGCCGTGCTTGGCCAGCTCCATCGCGTGCGCCCGGCCGATGCCGCGTCCGGCGCCGGTGACGATGCAGACCTTGTCATCGAGCATTCCCATGGCAGGTGGTTCTCCTCGTTGTCGGAGGTGGTCAGAGGGTGGCGGCCACGGCCGCGTGCGAGGCGTGGACCGTGCCGAAGGTGGTGTCGAGCACGAGCGAGCGCTTGAGGAACAGATGGGCGTCGAGCTCCCAGGTGAAGCCGATGCCGCCGTGGACCTGGATGCAGGCCTCGGTGGCCCGCTGGGCGGCCTCCGACGCCACGAGACGAGCGGCGTCGACGCCCATGGACCGACCGGCGGTCGCGGCGCCGTCGCTGGCTGCTTCGTCGAGCGCCACGGCCGCCGCCTGGACGGCAGCCCGGGCAACGTCGAGGGACACCGTGGCGTCGGCGAGGAGGTGCTTGACCGCCTGGAAGCTGCCGATCACCTTGTCGAACTGCTGGCGTTGCTTGGCGTATTCGGTGCCGAGGTCGACGGCCGCCTGGCCGAGACCGACCTGGAACGCCGCCGACAGCAGTTTGCCCTGCCGGATGACCCGGTCGGCCTGCTTGCTGATCTCCTCGCCGGCCGGCATCCGCTCGACCCGGGACACCGGCGTGAGCGGGTCGAGCGGGCGGGGCAGCAACGTGCCCGTCGGCGGGACCACACGCTCGACCAGCCCGTCGTGGTGCATGAGCAGGATGTCGAGCCCGTCGAGGTGCTCGACCAGCAACGTGTCGGCGCCGACGATGCCGATGACGTTGGTGCCGTCGGCGGCACCGGGCACGCCGAGCGTCGCCGCCAGGCAGGTCGAGATGCTCGGGCCCGGAACCGCGGCCCGCCCGAGCTCCTCGAAGACGATGGTGGCGTCGGCGAAGCCGAGGCCGACGCCGCCCTTGTCCTCGGGCGTGTGGATGCCGAACACCCCCATGTCAGCGAGCTCGGACCACAGCTCGCGGTCCACGGCACCGGGCAGCTCCATGGCCGCAGCGCGGCGGTCGTGGTCGACGGTGTTCGAGAGGAAGCGCCGGAGCTCGGATTGGAGGGCCTGCTGGTCGTCGGAGAGCACGAAGTCCATCTCTTCAGCGCTCCCGGGGCAGGCCGAGCAGACGCTCGCCGACGATGTTGCGTTGGATCTGGGCGGTTCCGGCGGCGATCGACAGCGACAGCTGGTAGAGGCGCTCCTCGACGTGGTCCTCCTCGCCGAGGCGGGCGCCCATGGCCAGTCCCTGGCGACCGTGGACACGCATCGCCACGTCGCCGAGCCTCTTGCGCGTCTCGTGGTAGGCGAGCTTGAAGATCGAGCCGCCGACGCCGGTGTTGCCGTCCCGTGCAGCCCGGCTCACGTTGCGCTTGGTGTAGGCCCACTGGGCGTCGAGTTCGGCCGAGATCAGCGCCAGGTCCTGGCGGATGCCGGCGTCGTCCCAGTGTCCGGAGCTCTTGGCGATCGCGACCAGGTCATCGACGAGGCGCATCGAGCCGAGCAGCTCGGAGACGAACGCGGTCCCGCGTTCGAAGCCGAAGGTCACCATGGCCACGCGCCAGCCGTCGTTCTCGTCGCCGACCCGGTTCGCCACCGGGATGCGCACGTCGTGGAGGAACATCTCGCTGAACTCCGACACGCCGACCAGGGTCTTGATCGGCCGGACCTCGATGCCGGGGGAGTCCATCGGCATCACCAGCCAGGTGATGCCGGCGTGCTTCTTGACCGACGGGTCGGTGCGGACGAGCAGCTCGCAGTAGCTGGCCACCTGGGCGTGGCTGGTCCAGATCTTCTGGCCGTTGACCACGTACTCGTCGCCGTCGCGAACCGCGGTGGTGCGCAACGACGCCAGGTCGGATCCGGCCTCGGGCTCGGAGAAGCCCTGGCACCAGACGTCGTCGCCTCGCAGGATGCCGGGCAGGTACTTCTCGCGCTGCGCCGGCGTGCCCTCGACCCCGATGGTCGGCCCGGCGTGCAGGGTGCCGACGAAGTTGCAACCGACGTACGGCGCGCCGGCTCGTTCGGTCTCCTCGAGGAAGATCAGCTCCTCGGCCGGGGTGGCGCCCCGACCGCCGTACTCCTCGGGCCACGAGATGCCCGCGTAGCCGGCGTCGTGCAGCCGTCGCTGCCAGCCGCAGTCGTAGGCGCGCTTGGCCTGCCAGTCGTCGGGGTCCTGCGGCGGTGGCGGCAGGGTCGGCAGCGTCTCGGCGAGCCAGGCCCGCAGCTCGTCGCCGAAGGCCGCTTCCTCGGATGTCGGGGCGAGCTCCATGGATCTCCGGGTGGAACAGGATCTGACGGGGTGTCAGATCCGGCGAATGTAGAACGTGGGCGCCGGCGCGCCGAACTCGGGCGACGCTCGTGCCGAAACCCTAGGGGTCCACCGCTAGCGTGGGATCTGACGCAGCGTCAGGAACCCGCACGCTCCAGGGGGAACCAATGAGCGACCACTACACGATCATCTCGGCCGACTGTCACGCCGGGGGCAGCCATGCCCAGTACCGCGAGTTCCTCGACCCGGAGTACCGCGACGACTTCGATGCCTGGCGGGGCGAGTACAAGAACCCCTTCCGCGACCTCCACGACGGCGGCCGCGTCCGCAACTGGGACGACGACATCCGCAACGCCGACCTCGAGGCCGAGGGCATCGCGGGCGAGGTGATCTTCCCCAACACCGTCCCCCCGTTCTTCCCGAGCTTCGTGCTGTTCGTCGGTCCGCCCAAGCCCGAGGACTACGAGCACCGTCTCGCCGGCATCCGGGCGCACAACCGGTGGCTCGTCGACTTCTGCGAGCGGTTCCCCGAGCGCCGCGCCGGGGTCGGCCAGATCTTCGTCAACGACATCGACGACGCGATCGAGGACGTGAAGTGGAACCACGAGCACGGTCTCCGCGGCGGTGCGCTGATCCCGAACATCGCGCCCGACGTCGACTGGGTGAAGCCCTACATCGACCCGCGCTACGACCCGCTCTGGGAGGTGTGCGAGGACCTGGGTGTGCCCGTGATGGTGCACGGCGGCACCGGGCTTCCCAACCACGGGCCGTACATGGCCACCGCGCTGCTCTACGTGAACGAGGCCGTCTTCTACGGGCAGCGGCCGCTGGTGCAATTCATCACCTCCGGCGTCTTCGAGCGGTTCCCGGACCTGAAGTTCGTGATGACCGAGGCCGGCGGCTCGTGGCTGCCGGGCCTGGTCGAGAACCTCGACATGGTCCTGCGCTCGGTGCGCGAGACCGGCCGGCTCGGCGAGCTGCGCTTCGACGAGGAGCACGTCCTGCCCCGCAGCGCCACCGAGTACGTGCAGCGCAACCTCTATCTCGGCATCAGCCAGCCGACCCCGTCCGATCGGTGCGTGCTCGACGTCCTCGACCCGAGCCACGTGATGTGGGGCGCCGATTATCCCCACCGCGAGGGCACCGCGCCGTTCACCAAGGAACACCTGCGCCAGGTGTTCCACGACATGTCCGAGGACACCTTGCGCACCATCCTCGGCGGCGCGGCAGCGGAGCTCTACGGCTTCGACCTCGACGCGCTCGCACCCATCGCCGAACAGGTCGGGCCCACCGTCGCCGAGCTCCGCCAGCCCCTCACCGAGCTCCCCGACGAGCCCAACGAGGCGCTCGAGCGCTCGGCCAAGCAGCTCGCCACCGCGTCGTAGGTCTGATCCGTCCGACTTCGTCGACCGCATCAGGTCCTGCGGCTCGTTCCGACTCCGTCGTCACTTCGCCGTAGCCGCGGACGTCGAAGCCCATCTGACGCGCCATCAGACATGAGGCAGGCTGTGGGCCATGGATCTGCCGACCACCATCCCCGATGCCCTCGATCGCGCGGTGGCGCAGTGGCCCGGCCGTGAGGCCCTCGTCGACGGCGACCTGCGACTGACCTGGTCCGAACTGTCGGACCGGGCCGACGAGGCGGCCCGCGCGGTCGTTGCCAGTGGCATCGAGGCCGGCGACCGGGTCGGCATCTGGTCGCCGAACATCGGCGAGTGGGTCATCGCCGCGCTCGGCATCTACCGGGCCGGCGCCGCCATCGCGACGATGAACACCCGGTTCAAGGGCACCGAGGGGGCCCACAACATCCGCACCTCGGGCGCCCGGATGCTGTTCACCGTCACCGACTTCCTCGACACCGACTACGTGGCGCTCCTCGACGCCGCCCCCGACGGCCGTCCCGGCTGCCTCGAGGAGATCGTCGTGTTCCGGGGACCGATTCCGGACGGCGCCGTGTCGTGGGGCGGGTTCCTCGAGCGGGCCGCGTCGATCGACGTCGACGAGGTCCGGTCCCGGTCGGCGGCCATCGACGGCTCCGACATGTGCGACATCATCTTCACGTCCGGCACCACGGGCGTGCCCAAGGGGGCGATGATGGGTCATGCTGCGTCCATCCGGGCGTTCTGGGAATGGGGCGGTGTGGTCGGCCTGCGCGAGGACGACCGCTACCTCATCGTCAACCCGTTCTTCCACGCCTTCGGGCTCAAGGCCGGGATCCTCGCCTGCATCCTCCGCGGCGCCACGATGATTCCGCACCCGGTGTTCGACGTCCCGTCGGTGGTGCAGCGCATCCAGGACGAGGCGGTGTCGATGTTCCCCGGCCCCCCGGCGATCTACCAGACGATCCTCAACGACCCCGACCTGGCGTCGAAGGACCTGTCGAGCCTGCGCCTGGCGGTGACCGGCGCGGCGCCGGTGCCGGTGGAGATGATCGAGCAGATGCGCAGCGACATCGGCTTCGAGACGATCGTCACCGGCTACGGGCTCACCGAGTCGCACGGCGTCACCACCATGAACCGCCACGACGACCCGCCCGAGCTGATCTCGTCGTCCGACGGTCGCGCGCTGCCCGGCGTCGAGGTGGTCACCGTCGACGAGCACGGTCAACCGACACCGGCCGGCGAGCCGGGTGAGATCTGGGTGCGGGGCTACAACCTCATGCTCGGCTACATCGGCGATCCCGAGGCCACCGCCGAGGCGATCGACGAGAACGGCTGGCTGCACACCGGCGACATCGGGGTCCTCGACGCCGACGGCAACATCAAGATCACCGATCGCCTCAAGGACATGTTCATCACCGGTGGGTTCAACGTGTACCCGGCCGAGATCGAGGCCATCCTGCACACCCATCCCGACATCGCGCAGGCCGCGGTGGTGGGCGTGCCCGACGAGCGGATGGGTGAGGTGTGCGCCGCGTTCGTGATCCCGCGGGCGGGTGCGTCGCTCGCCTCCGACGACGTCATCTCCTGGAGCCGCGACAACATGGCCAACTACAAGGTGCCTCGCCTGGTCCGGCTCGTCGACGAGCTCCCGCTCAACGCGAGCAACAAGGTGCTCAAGTTCGAGTTGCGCGAACGGGCAGCGTCCGCGCGGACTTGATGTCATGACCGACGCGAAGCCACCGACCCGGACCGAGACCGACTCGATGGGCGGGATCGAGGTCGACGCCTCCCGCTACTGGGGTGCCCAGACCCAGCGCAGCATCGCCAACTTCCCCATCGGACGGGACCGCTTCGTGTGGGGGCGCTCGATCATCGAGGCGTTCGGGCTGGTCAAGCGGGCCGCGGCCACGGCCAACGAGAACCTCGCCACGCTCGAGTCCGACATCGCCGCCCTCGTGGTGCAGGCCGCGGACGAGGTGATCGCCGGCGACCTCGACGACCACTTCCCCTTGGTCGTCTGGCAGACGGGCTCGGGTACGCAGACCAACATGAACACCAACGAGGTCATCGCCAACCGGGCTGTCGAGATCGCCGGTGGTGAGCTCGGTTCGAAGACCCCGGTCCACCCCAACGACCACGTGAACCGGGGCCAGTCGAGCAACGACACGTTCCCCACCGCCATGCACGTGGCCGTCCAGCTCGCCCTGCACCGGACGCTGTACCCGGGGGTCACCCAGCTGCGCGACACGCTGTCCGCCAAGGCCGACGAGTTCGCCGAGGTCGTGATGGTGGGCCGAACTCACCTCCAGGACGCCACGCCCGTCACGCTCGGCCAGGTGATCGGCGGTTGGGTCGCCCAGCTCGACGCCGCGCTCGGTGACGTCCGTGCCACTGAGGACGGTCTGTTCCAGCTCGCCATCGGTGGCACCGCGGTGGGCACCGGGCTCAACGCCCATCCGCGGTTCGGGACCGAGGCCGCGGCCGAGCTCGCCCGGCTCACGGGCCACGAGTTCCGGATGGCCGACGACACCTTCGCCGCACTGAGCGCGCACGACGCGCTGGTGACCACGAGCGGCACCCTCCGCACGCTGGCCGGGGCCCTGATGAAGATCGCCAACGACGTGCGCTGGTACGCCTCGGGGCCCCGAAACGGCATCGGCGAGTTGGTGATCCCGGCCAACGAGCCCGGCTCGAGCATCATGCCCGGCAAGGTGAACCCGACCCAGGCCGAGGCGCTGACCATGGTGGCGGTGCAGGTGTTCGGCAACGACACGGCGGTGGCCATGGGCGGCAGCCAGGGCAACTTCCAGCTCAACGTGTACAAGCCGGTGATGGCCCACAACGTGCTCGAGTCGATCGAGCTGCTGGCCGACGCATGCATCAGCTTCGACGAGCAGTGTGCAGTCGGGCTCACGCCGAATCGGTCCCGCATCGACGAGAACCTCGAGCGCAACCTGATGCTGGTGACCGCCCTCAACCCCCACATCGGCTACGACAAGGGCGCCGAGATCGCCAAGTTGGCCCACGCTGAGGGCACGACGTTGAAGGAGGCCGCGCTCGCCCTCGGCCACCTCAGCGCCGAGCAGTTCGACGAGTGGATCGATCCGCTGGCGATGACCGACCCCGAACGCTGAGGGAGACGCCCTGGTCGGTCAGTCGATGTAGTACTCGGGCGCGGTCTTCTCGGCCTGCGATGGGTCGAGCCCGCACTGCAGCACGGGGTAGTGGGCGGCGATCTCGACGATCTCGGTGCGTTCGTCGGTCACGCCGTTGGCCGTCCAGGCCAGTTCGACGCTGGCGGACTCGCCATCGTCGTCGACGTCGCTGGTGCCGGCCAGCTCCTCGAACTCGACGGCGGACCAGCCCTGCTCCTGGAGCACGGCACCCTCCACCACCTGGGCCCAGGCGTCGAGCGCGACGTTGCCCCGGTAGAACTCCCGGGCCTCGGGTGCGGGCATCTCGCGCCGCACGATGCCCGCCAGCGCGTCGGCGTCGAGGTGGGCCCACATCCGCCCGTCGGGCAACGACAGGGCCGTGGGCGCGTAGCGGTGTCCGCCCAGGTGGCTGGTCCGACGCACCCGCAGTTCGGGGAGCGCGGCCCGGACCTCGATGGACAGTCGGGTGCCCGGCCCGCCACAGCACCGGTCGCGTGCGCCGTGCGAGCAGATCAGCAGCTCGGTGGGCGCCGGTTCGCCCTCAGCTTCGGGATCGCCGCCGGCGACGATCGCAGCCAGCGTGTCGGGGACGTCGGCGGCCGGCACCAGCCAGTCGGTGCCGGTGAGCTCGGGGCCCGAGCGCTCCCACCGGGTGAGCAGTACGTCGCCGCCGGTGCGGCCCACTTCGGCCACGATCGCCTGGACCCGGGTGCCGTCGGGCACCTCCAGTGGCGCGATCCAGTCGAGGTTCTCGATCTTGGCCGGCCAGGGCTGGGGCACCTCGACGGTCACCAAGCGGTCGAACGGGGTCGCGGACCCGATCGGGTCGAACCCCTGGTTCGCCGTCCACACGGCGCAGCGGAAGTCCTCGTCCGTCGAGTCGTCGAACATCTCGTCGGCGATCGCCATGTACGCAAGTATGGCGCAGCGTGTCGCAGACGCATTTTCGGCATTCGCCGCGGTGTTGCCGTCACGTGTCGGCAAACGTCCAGTCAGGGCGCTTGCGGGCCTGCTTCTCGTCGACCACGAAGCGGCCGTCGACGATGTCGACCAGCTTGGTGACCAGCAGGCCACGCTCGGGGGCACGCATGGACGGGTCGCGCATGTCGGAGAGCAGGCTGGCGACCACGTTCTGCTCCTGGGTGGGCAGGAAGCAGCGGGCGGCGTCGGCGACCTGGCCGAGTCGACCGGTGAGCTGGGCGAACAGGCGGCTCTCGGTCTCGGGGCCGAGCTGGTCGAGGATGTCGGTGACCGTCATCGTGCCGAGCTTGCAGGCCGGGCACTGGCCGCACGACTCGACGCTGAGGAACTGGGACACGGCCCGGGCGAGCTCGACCGGGTCGGTGGTCTCGTCGTAGACGATGAGCCCGCCGGTGCCGAGGCCGGCGCCGGCCGCCTCCATGTGCTCGTAGGTGAGTGGGGTGTGAACGTCCTCGCCCCGGAGGATCGGATTCGACACCCCCGAGAGCACGTACTTGAGCGCCCGGCCCTCGGGCAGCCCGTCGCCGAGCTCGAACAGCACGTCGCGGACCGGCGTGCCGAGCTCGAACTCGCCGACGCCGTGGCGGACCGTGTCGCCCGAGACCGTGCAGATGATGGTGCCGGGCGACTCGGCGGTGCCGAACTCGCAGTGCCAGTCGGCGCCGTTGCGCAGGATGCCGGGGATGGTGGACAGCGTCTCGATGTTGTTGACCAGCGTCGGGTTGGCGCCGTCGGGCCGGAAGTCGGTGCCGGTGGAGCCGGCCGACCAGCCGAACTGGGGGTTCCGGGTGAACAGGCCGTAGATGTAGGGCGGGAACATCCGGGGGAGCGGGTCCTCGCCCTCGATCACCTCGAGCAGCGCCTTCTCCTCACCGAACAGGTACTCGTCGGGGCCCTGCACCAGGTCGACCTCGACCTCGGGTGCCCAGCCGGCCGCCGACACCTCGGCCACGGCCTCGGCCACCCGGTCGGCCTCGCGGGTGAACGACGACTTGAGGGCGATGAAGGCGCGGCGGGCGCCGATGGTGCGGGCGGCGACGAGCACACCCTCGACCAGCGGGTAGGGGTCGTGGCGGAGGATGGCCCGGTCCTTGAACGTGCCGGGTTCGCCCTCGGCGCCGTTGGCCACGACGTAGCGCTCCCCGGCCTCGACGCCGCCCTCGGCGATGGAGCGCCACTTCGTCGCGGTCGGGAAGCCGGCGCCGCCCCGGCCCCGCAGTCCGGACCGGTCGAGCTCGTCGATCACGCCGTCGGGTCCGAGCTCGTCGACCTTGCCCAGCGCGACACCGCCGCCGCGGGCTTCGTAGACGTGGAGCGAGTCGACCGGGGTGCCGTCCAGGAGTCCAGGCATGCGCTCAGCGTGCCAGTTCTCGCCGGCCGACTCGTTCTCGACGGAATACCTGCCGGAATCCGACCCGAGGTTCGTCGAGCTCGGGGATCAGGCGAACTGCGCCACGATCTCGAGCACCTCGTCGCCGTAGTTGTCGAGCTTGGTGGGGCCCACGCCCTTGATCTTGCTGAAGGCCCGCAACGAGTTGGGCCGGGCCTTGGCGGTGGCGACGAGCGTGGCGTCGTTGAAGACGGTGAACGCCGGCCCGCCCTGACGCTTGGCGACCTCGGCCCGCCACGTGCGCAGCTCCTCGAACAGCACGAGGTCCTCGCCCTCGAGCTCCTGGCCGCGGCTCTTGGGCTTCCCGCCGCTGAGCGTGGGCTGCTCGGCGCGGGCGGCCGCTGGCCGTGCGGCCCGGACGGGGCGCCTGGGCGCCGAGCCGTCGAGCTCGCCGGTGAACGGGCTCGGCCGGTCGCGGTCGACGAGCACGGTGACCGACTCGATCCCGCGGGTGACGGCCACGTGGAACACCCGTCGCTCCTCCTCGACGTCCTCGGCGAGCCGGTGGGGGAAGACGCCGCCGTTGGTTCCGAACACCACCACGTGGGGCCACTCGCGACCCTTCACCCGGTGGACCGTCGACAGGGCCACCCCCTCGCCGTCGGGTGCACGTTCCGATTCGAGGGCTCGGCGCAGATAGGTCTCGAACAGATCGGGATCCTCCTGGATGTCGGCCACCTGGAGCAGGGCGTCGAGGTCGTCGAGGTGGGACGAGCCCTCGGCGCCGGGACGGCCGTCGAGCAGGGTCATGGCGTCGCCGAGGCCGATCTCGTCGCGGATGTAGCTGAGCCGGTCGCGCGTGGTGTCGCCGGCCGCCTCGGACAGCTGGGCGATGTCGTCGGCGAGGTCGAGCATCTTGTCGGCCACGCGGGCGTCGTCGATGCGCTCGGCCGCCTTGGCCACCTCGTGGCCCGACCGGCACCGGCCGAGCCACTTGTCGATCCAGCGGGGGAAGCCCCGGCTCGGGCGGCGGGACACCTCGACCAGGTCGTTCGGGTCGACGTTGCCCGGGTCGGATGCGATGCGCAGCCACGCCAGCGCAGCCCGGAGGCCCACCCGCTTGAGGACGTCGGTCCGCAGCACCGAGCTCACCGGCACCCCGCCACCCACGAGGGCGACGTGAGGGGCGAGCAGCAGCGAGTTGGTGCGGGTGAGCACGGCGACGTCGCCCGGGCCGCCGGCGCGGTCGAGCGCGCCCGTGACCGCGTCGACCAGCGCGACGGCGCCCTCCTCGGGGGCGTGTTGGGTGATGGTGAGCGCGTTCGCGTCGTCGTCGGTTCGGGCGGCATCGATGGTCTTGGCCACCCGCTGGTCGTTGTAGCCGAGCAGGTGGCGGGCGGCGTCGACCACCGCTGGCGGGCAGCGGTAGTTGGTCTGGAGCGCGTGCTCGGGCGCGCCCGGGAACAGCTCGGCGAAATCGATGAGGAACCGCGGGCTCGCGCCGCCGTGGCCATAGATGCACTGGTCGTCATCCCCCACCCCGAACACGTCGAAGGTGGGGCAGGCCAGCAGCCGGATGAGCAGGACGTGGGCGGGGGTGAGGTCCTGGAACTCGTCGACGAGCAGGTGGCGGTGGCGGGTCTGCTCCTCCCGGCGGAACTCGCCGTCGGCGAGGAGCAACTCGATGGCGTAGGTGATCTGCTCGTCGAAGTCGAGCACGCCGTCGCGCCGCAGCCCCGCCCGGTAGGGCTCGATGGCGCCGGCCAGGCCGGGTGCGTCGGCCTCGAGCTCGACCACGTCAGGATCGGCCAGGCCGAGGCGGATGATCGACAGGCCCTCGAGGTACGGCGCCATCGGGTCGGTGTTGAGCCGGTGCGCCATCTTGGGCAGGTGGGGCTCGAGTCGCCGGCGGACCTCGCGCTCGTCGATCATGTTCGGCCGACCGCCGAGACGCCGGCCGACGAGCTCGTAGCCGAGGGCGTTGAGTGTCTGGATCCGGGCGCCCAGCCCCTCGGTGCGGGTGGCCATCTCCTCCTGGGCCTTGCGGTTGTAGGCCACGGCCAGCAGACCGGATCGCTCGTGGTCGCGGTCGGCGAGCAGATGGCGGAGCCGCTCGGTGAGTACCCGCGTCTTGCCGGAGCCGGCCGGGGCGATGATGCGTGCCGGGCCGCCCCGGTGGGAGACGGCGGCGAGCTGGTCGGCCGCGAGTTCGGCCGATGGTTCGGTCCAGGCCGGGACGCGGGTGAGCCGGCCGGCGTCGATCGACTCCGACCGGATGAGGGCGGCGCCGCCGAGCAGACCGGGATCGATGTCGTCGGGCGGGCCGGCGTCGACCCAGGCCACCGTGCCGTCGGGCAGGACGAGGTCACCGTCGGCTGTGCCTCCCGTTTCGTGGCCGCTCGGGCCAGACGGCTCGGCCTGGTCGGACGCGGTGCCGTCGATGCGGGCGGCCTTGCGCCCCCACCACCAGATGGGTGTACCGGCGCGGGCGTCGTAGTTGTTGTGCCAGACCAGGAAGTGGAGCCGGTCGAACCACAGCTCGAAGTCGGGCGACAGCTCCCACGCCTGGACCACGTGGGTCTGGGGTCGGCGGAAGACGGTGGGATCGACCCGCAGGTCGATCACCCGTGGCTCGCGGCGGTTCCAGGCGGTGTGGAGCGCTTCGACGGTGGTGCGGGGCTCGTCGAGCACCTCCTCGTCGATCACCACGACCGGAGCATCGGACCAGGGCGCGGGCGGCTCGTCGCCGGCGACGACCACGCCGCGGCCCAACATCGGAGGTCCAGGAGCACTCACGGCGTGCGACTGGACGCTGGTTGGCGCCAGGAGATGTTGCGAGGCTCTGCCGAGCAACTCTCGAAGTGACGAGGGCGCCAAGCGCCCGAGGAACGGCTCACCCGGTCGATGCTACGGGTGGGGTCCGACAGCAATGCCTGCCACGAGCACCGGGTGTGCAGGCGCCCGCGCGTGAAGCCTCATGCGTCCGAAGGGTCCCACGAGCGAACCGGGCGTGTGGGCGTTCGCCCGTGAAGATCGGTCCGCCCGGAAGGTCCCCCTGGCGAATCGGGCGTGGGAGCGCCCGCCGGGGGAGGATGTTGCGCCCGGAGTCTTGGCTGGGAATCGGGTTTGGGGGCGTTCGACGGGGAAGGTGGGTGCGCCCGGAACTGTTGCCCTGTGCATCGGGAGTGTGGAGGCATGCCCACGTGGGGTGATGCGCCCGGAGGGGAGCGGGCACCCTCGGGCCGCTCAGCGGTTGGCGATGTCGAGGAGGACATCGGCGTGGCAGGGCTCGTCCGCCGGGCACCAGCAGGCCAGGTCCTTGCCGGCCAGCTCGGCCCGGATCTCGTCGTGCGACGGAGGCTGGGCGTCGGTCCAGGACGGGGGAGCGTCGCCCGCGATCCAGGTCCGGTACGCCTCCACGGAGCTGGCCCGCGTGAACGGCTCCCCCGTCGGCGAGCGCGGATCGGGCTGGCCCATCACGAACGGGTTGCCCCACCGGCTCGGCCGGGCCACGGTCACCGCATCGGGAGATTTCCGCGCCCCGGCCTTCCGGGACAGCTTCACGCGTCGAGGTCTGGTCAAGCCGAGTACCGTCGCACGCCGCCCATCCAGGTCTCCACGACTTCGACGTCGGCGAGTGATCGAGGATCCACGGTGCGGGGGTCCTCGGCCAGGACGGTGAGGTCGGCGAGCTTGCCGGGTTCGAGGGTACCGAGCTCGTGGTCGGCGTGGCACTGCCAGGCGGCGTCGGCGGTCATGGCCCGGATGGCGGCCTCGACCGGTACGCACTCGTCCGCATTGAGCACGGTGCCGGGCTCGCGCCACAGTTCCCGCGTGACAGCGTTGTGAATGCAGCGCATCGGGTCCATCGGCGTGACCATCTCGTCGGAGTGGATCGTCCAGCGGATGCCGGCTGCGTCGCACGACGCCGCCCGGTCGAGCTTCGCGGCCTTGTCGGGCCCGAAGACCCGATCGCGGAACACCTGGCCCCAGAAGTGGACGTGGCCGATGAGGAAGCTGGGCGACAGGCCGAGCTCGGCGATGCGGGCGATCTGTTCGTCGTGGAGGATCGAGCAGTGCTCGATGCGGTGGCGACGGTCGGCTCCCCCCGCCTCGACTGCGGTGGCCAACGCCGCGAGCGTGTCGTCGATGGCCCGGTCGCCGTTGGCATGGACGACGAGCTGCCAACCCTGCTCGGCCCGGGCCCGTGCCTTCTCCACGAGCGCGTCCGGATCGACGTACGGAAACCCGCGGTCGTCTGTACCGAGGTAGGGATCGCGCTGGTGGCCGGTTCGACCCTGGTTCGAGCCGTCGGCGATGATCTTCCATCCGGTGGCTCGCACGTACTCGTCACCGTCGCCGGGGGCGAGGCCGAGCTCGTCGAACGCGTCGGCCCGGTTGTCGTAGACCGAGTAGCGCAGCCGGGTCGGCAGACCGTCGGCGACCAAGGCTTCGAACAGGTCGATGTCGCCGGGGCCGAGCAGGAAGCCGGTGCCCTGGTCGCAGATGGTCGTGATGCCCGTGGCCGAGGCGCGTTCGGCCACGGCCCGGGCCTGGGCGAGGATGTCGACGTCCGCGATGGCCGGGTCGGTGGCCAGCACACTCAGCATCGCCGGCTGGCCCTTCAGAACGCCGTTCGGTGCACCGTCCGCATGCCGCCCGTACGGCGAGCCGTCGATGTCGGGTGTGTCGCGGTCGATACCCGCGGCGGCGAGGGCGACCGAGTTGGCGTAGCCGAAGTGGCCCGAGGCGTTGAGCACGATCACCGGCGTCGCGGCCGACACCGAGTCGAGGTGCTCGGTGGTGAGCTCGTCGGGTCCGGCCTGCAGCGACGGGTCGAACTGCCGCGCCCGCAGCCAGGAGCCGTCCGCGGACACGTTGGCCCGAAGGTGGTCGAGGGCCTCGTCGACGGTGTCGAACCGGAACGGGCCGACGTCGAGCATCGTGTCGAGCATCGCCGTCGGCAACAGGTGGGCGTGGGGTTCGATGAATCCGGGGAGGATCACCGCGCCGGTGCGGTCGAGCACGGTTGCGTCGTCGCCGGCGACAGCCCGCACCTCGTCCTGCGACCCGACGGCGATGATCCGGTCACCCGAGAACGCGATCGCCTCGGCCTCGGAGAACGCGTCGTCGACCGGCAGCACGGTGGCGCCCCGGATCACCGTGGTCCCGGTCGGTGGAACGGGCCTTGAACGCTGACCGGTGGGTGTTGGCACCGTCAGCAACGCACCCAGCCCGGCGAGCAAAGGGCCGCCGCACCCGCAGCCGTGGGCGTGCCGGGCCGGGGTGCGGACGCTGCTCATCCCGTCGGAGCGTAGACAGAGGCGGAAACACCGCGCGGCGGTCGACGGTGGCCAGCATCGGTAGTAGAACTGACGGCATGGCCGACGACCTGACCGCCTCCGCCTCCACGACCGTCGACGCCACGCCGGACGAGGTCTTCGACTTCGTCACCCGGCCGGCGAACCACCCGAGCATCAGCGGCGACGAGTCGGTGAAGGGCGAGCGCCACGGCCCCGACCAGCTCACCGCCCAGGGCGACAAGTTCGGCATGCGCATGAAGATGTACGGCGTGCCCTACCGCATCACCAACAAGGTCGTGGAGTTCGAACCCGGCCGGAAGATCGCCTGGTGCCACCCGGGTAAGCACCGCTGGCGCTGGGAGGTCGAGCCGGCCGGCGAGGGCAAGGCGAAGGTGACCGAGACCTTCGACATGTCGCCGTCACCCCTCAAGCCCATGCTCAAGCTGCTCGGCTATCCCGCCCGTCACCAGGAGAATCTCGACACCAGCGTCGCCAACGTGGCGAAGCATTTCTCCTGATCGTGTTCTCGACGCTGGGGCTCAGGCCTGGTCGAGGCGCTTGACCAGCGTCTTTCTTCTCTCGTACGAAGAACGACGGCGCGCCGTGGCTCAGCCGTTCGGTCACCTCCGGGTAGGAGAAGCAGATCTCGCGGAGCCGTTCGAGGGCATCGTCGGCGTCGACCATCCCCCGAGTCTGGCGCACCCCGACCGCGCCCCCGCGGTCGTCCGCAGCTGACCCCGCAACGAACGCGCCGATCGGCGCGTTCCACCAATATGGCCGCGCGAACGCGCCGATCCTTCGGGATGCATGAGCGGTCGGTGGCGAAAGGATCGGCGCGTTGCACCCGTATGGCGTCACGAACGCGCCGAACGGCGCGGTGCTCCCCCTGCCGGGTCAGGTGTCGGCGAGGGTGGCGTCGACCGAGAGCCCGGGTCCCTCGACCAGCTCGACCGAGGTGACCTTGCCGGCGTCGAGGACATCGGCCCGCGCCTGCTCGAAGGCGGCCAGGCGTTGGCGGGTATCGGTGATGGTGGCCGAGGTGATCTCGGTGCGCATCGACACCTTGGCGTCGGACTTGGCCTTGCGCAGCAAGGTCAGGACCTCGGCGGCCACGGTGGCGACGAGCGCGGCCGAGTCGTCAGGGCCGCCGGCTGCATCACGGAGCGGTTCGGAGGTGGGCCAGGCCGAGTGGTGGATCGAGCCCTCCCGCCACCACGACCACACCTCTTCGGTGGCGAAGGGCAGGAACGGGGCGAACAGCTTGAGCACGGTCTCGAGCGCGAGCCGCAGCGCGACCTTGGCCGAGTCCGCGGCGGGGTCGGCCTCTGATCCGTCCCCGTAGGCACGCCCCTTGACCAGCTCGAGGTGATCGTCGGTGAAGCTCCAGAAGTACGTCTCGGCCCGCTCGAGTGCCCGGGCGTAGTCGTACTCGTCGAAGACCCGAGTGCACTCGTCGACCAGGTCGGCAAGTGACAGCAACATCGCCCGGTCGATCGGCTCGGTGACCGCAGCCCCGGGATCGGACGGCTCACCGATGCCGAGCGCGAACTTCGACGCGTTCAACAGCTTGATGGCCAGGCGCCGGCCGATCTTCATCTGGCCGGGGTCCTCGGCCACGTCGCGGCCCGGCCCGCCGCCACAGGCCCAGTAGCGGATCCCGTCGGCGCCGAACTGCTCGAGCAGCTCGACCGGCCCGGCCTTGGCGTTGTCCTTGGACTTGGACAGCTTCTTGCGGTCGGGGTCGACGACGAAGCCGGAGATCGCGGCGTGGCGGAACGGCAGCTCGTCGAAGAGCTCGTGGGCCTTGACCACCGTCGAGAACAGCCAGGTCCGGATGATCTCGTGGGCCTGAGGTCGCAGGTCCATGGGGTAGACGCGCTCGAAGAGGTCGTCGTCCTCCTCCCACTTCGACGCGATCTGGGGCGACATCGACGACGTGTTCCAGGTGTCCATGACGTCGGGGTCGGCCGCGAACCCGCCGGGCTGGTTGCGCTGGTCCTCGGTGTAGCCGGGCGGGACCATGGTGGTCGGGTCGACCGGGAGCATGTCCTCGGTGGCCGCGATCGGGGACAGGAGGTCGGCATCGCCGTGCTCGTCGATCGGGTACCAGATCGGGAACGGCACGCCGAAGAAGCGCTGACGGGTGATGTTCCAGTCGCCCTGCAGGCCGTTGGCCCAGTCCTCGAACCGCACCCGCATGTACTCGGGGTGGAACTGCAGCCCCTTGGCCCGGGCGATGATGTCCTCGGCTGGCGGGTACCGGATGAACCACTGGTTCGACGTGACGATCTCGAGCGGCTTCTTGCCGTTCTCCCAGAACTTCACCGGGTGGCTGATGGGGCGGGGCTCGCCCTCCATCTTTCCTTTGGCCATCAGCAGCTCGACGATGTTCTTCTGGGCGGTGAAGATCGTCTTGCCGCCGAGCTCGGCGTAGTTCTCGTTGGCCTCGTCGGGGTCCACCGAGCACCACGTCGGGTCCGAGCCGTCGTCGGGGCCCGTCCAGGTGATGTCGCGCTCGAGGCGGCCGTCGTGGCGGACGACCGGGCGGATCGGCAGGTCGAGCTCGCGCCACCACACCACGTCGGTGGTGTCGCCGAAGGTGCAGATCATGGCGATGCCGGTGCCCTTGTCGGGCTCGGCGAGCTCGTGGGGACAGATCGGCACCTCGGCGCCGAACAGCGGCGTGGTCGCGGTCTGGCCGAACAGCGGCTGGTACCGCTCGTCGTCGGGGTGGGCGACGAGCGCGACGCAGGCCGGCAGCAGCTCGGGACGCGTGGTGTCGATCCAGATCGCCTGGCCGTCCGGGCCCGTGAACTCGAGCTTGTGGTAGGCGCCGGGAACCTCGCGGTCCTCGAGCTCGGCCTGGGCCACCGCGGTCTTCATGTCGACGTCCCACAGTGTGGGTGCGCCCGAGCGGTAGGCGACCCCACGGTCGAGCAGCCGGAGGAACGCCCGCTGGGAGATGCGGCTCGCGACCGGTCCGATCGTGGTGTAGGTCTGGTCCCAGTCGACCGACAGGCCGACCGTCGACCACAGGTCGAAGTACTGCTCCTCGAGCTCGGACACGACCTCCTCGCACAGCTCCACGAAGTTGGGGCGCGAGATGCGGATCGGGTCCTTGGGGAGCTTGCCCTTCTCGTCGGGCTGGGGCGGGGTGAAGTCGGGGTCGTAGGGCAGTGACGGGTCACACAGCGTGGCCGTCATCATCTGGACGCGGCGCTCGACGTTGAGCCCGTTGTCGTCCCACCCCATCGGGTAGAAGACCTCGTAGCCCCGCATCCGCTGGTAGCGGGCGATGGTGTCGGTGTGGGTGTAGGACATGACGTGCCCGATGTGCAGCGCGCCCGACACGGTCGGCGGCGGGGTGTCGATCGAGTACACCTCGTCGCGGGTCCTGGTCCGGTCGAAGCGGTAGGTGCCCTGCTCCGCCCAGATCTGCCGCCACTTGGCCTCGAGGCCATCCAGCGTCGGCTTGTCGGGGATGCTGCTCACGCGCGGGAAGGGTACCGGCGCCCTCGGGACCCGGAGAAAGGCGATGCCAGATCCCAGAGGTGCCCAGCCGAGCGCCAGCGAAGCGTTGGACGGAGCATGACCAACAACTCCGTCGTACGTGGGAGTGCGCGCAGCGAGGAACGAGCGAGCACACTCCAATGATGTTGACGGTTCGGGTCGGGGCGGTAGGCTGAAGCAGCCGTCGGGCGGAGACCGATTGCCCATCAGGAGTCTCCATGCCCGCACCAGTGAACATCCGCACCGGCCAGCCCGAGACCGCGCCGACGTTCGGGGAGCCGGGCGACATCTTCGCGTCCCCGGCGTTCATGGATCTCGGCTCGTGCCGGGGGATGGACCCCGAGCTGTTCTTCCCCGACCGGGGCGAGTCGCTCTCGCCGGCCAAGGCCGTCTGCGCGGAGTGCATCGTCTCCGACGAGTGCCTCGAGTACGCCGTCACCAATGGTGAGCGCTTCGGCGTCTGGGGCGGCACATCCGAGCGGGAGCGCCGCCGCATCCGCCGCCGTCGTCGCGAGGCCGCCCAGGTCGCCTGACTGGACGGAGACCTGACGCTCAGGCCTTGTCGGCGGCGTACTCGATGACCCGGGTCATGACCTCGTCGCCGGCGCGGTCGGGATGGCCGGCATCGAACGGGGGCTGGGGGTCGTACTCGATCATGAGCTGCATCGCCTTGGCGGCCACGTCGTCGACGAGCAGCTCCGACAGGCGCAGGGCCATGTCGATCCCCGACGACACGCCGGCGGCGGTGATGATCCGTCGGTCGAGGTGCTCGACCACCCGCTGCGAGGTCGGCTCGGCGCCCAGGTCGGCGAGCGCGTCGTGGGTGGCCCAGTGGGTGGCGGCCTCGAGGCCGTCGAGGAGACCGCCTGCCGCCAGGACCAGGGAGCCCGTGCAGACGCTCGTGGTGAACCGGGTGGTCGGGTGCACGGCCCGGAGCCAGCCGAGGATCGGCATGCCCTCCTCGATCTGGGCACGCGACCCGATCCCGCCGGGGACGAGCACGACGTCGGGCGAGGTGACGTCGTCGAAGGTGGCGTCGACCGACAGGCCGAGGAAGCCGTTCTCGGTCCGAACGCTGGCCAGGAGCGTCATTTCTGGCGCTGGCGATGCCGGTGCCCTTGGGTACCCTCGCCGGCGTGCTGCACCTCTACGACACCGCCCGGCGCGCCGTCGTGCCGTTCGAGCCCCGCGAGGAGGGGAAGGTGTCGATCTACGCGTGCGGCCCCACCGTCTACGGACCGCCGCACCTCGGTCACGGCCGCAACCAGGTGACCTACGACCTGTTGCGTCGCTACCTGACCTGGGCTGGCAACGAGGTCACGTTCGTGTCGAACATCACCGACATCGACGACAAGATCATCGAGCGGGCCACCAACGAGGACCGGCCCTGGCAGGACATCACCCACAAGTGCGAGAACGTCTGGTTCTCGGCGATGGACCGGCTCGGGATCATGCGCCCCGAGCAGACACCGCACGCCACCGAGTACGTCGAGGCGATGGTCGAGCTCGTCGAGCGTCTCCTCGCGTCAGACGTCGCCTACCAGACCTCCGACGGCGTCTACCTCGACGTGACCGAGGTCGAAGGCTACGGGCTCCTGGCCCACGGCTCGCTCGACGAGCTGCGCAGCGGCGCGCGCGTCGAGGCCAACGAGGAGAAGCGCTCGCCCCTCGACTTCGCGCTGTGGAAGCACGCCAAGGCCGGCGAGCCGTCGTGGCCCGCCCCCTTCGGCGACGGACGTCCTGGCTGGCACACCGAGTGCGTCGTGATGAGCATCGACCTGCTCGGCGAGGGCTTCGACATCCACGCCGGCGGCTCCGACCTGCAGTTCCCGCACCACGAGAACGAGCGGGCCCAGGCCGTGGCCGAGGGCAAGTCGTTCGCCAACTGGTGGTTCCACCACGGGATGGTCGAGATCGACGGCGAGAAGATGTCGAAGTCGCTCGGCAACGTCAAGAACCTCCTCGACCTCATGGACGTGTTCGACCCGCGTGCGTTCCGTCTGCTCGTCCTCCAGGCCCACTACCGCTCGCCGATCGACATCAGCGAGGACAACATGCGCGCCGCCGAATCCTCGGTTGGCCGCCTCGACACCTTCGCCCGCAAGTACGCCGATCGCCTGCAGGGCGTCGAGTCCGACCCGGGCGTACTCGAGCGGTTCCGCAAGGCGATGGAGGACGACCTCGACACCCCGGCGGCCGTGGCCGCGATGTTCGACGCCGTCCGGCGGGCCAATGCCGGCGACGACCTCGGGGCTGCCGCGGCCGCGCTGGAGATCGCGGGGGCCTTCGGGTTGGAGCTGGAGACGAGCGCCGGCGACGTGCCGCCCGAGATCGTCGAGAAGGCCGCGGCGCGCGATCGGGCTCGGGGCGATCGTGACTTCGCGACCGCCGACCGGTTGCGTGACGAGCTGGTGGTCGCCGGCTACGTGGTGGAGGACACCGCCGACGGCACGTTGGTGCGGCCACGATGAACGTTTGTCCCGATCTGTTACTCGCCGGTAACTTGGTGGGATCGGCCCGGCCACGTCCAAGGAGCACCCATGGCTGACTTCTCGCTGGAATTGAACGACGACCAGATCCAGATCCGGGACTGGGTCCACGAGTTCGCCAAGGACGTGCTGCGTCCCAACGGCCAGGAGTGGGACGATCGCGAGGAGTTCCCGTGGCCCATCGTCGAGCAGGCCGCCAAGGTCGGTCTCTACGGCTTCGACTTCTTCGCCAACATGGCCATGTCCGACCCCACCGGGCTCACCATGCCCATCGCCCTCGAGGAGCTGTTCTGGGGCGACGCCGGCATCGCGCTGTCGATCTTCGGCTCGGGCCTCGCCGCCGCCGGCATCGCCGGTACCGGCACGCCCGAGCAGGTCATGGAGTGGGTCCCGCAGTGCTTCGGCGACGAGAACGACGTCAAGATCGCCGCGTACTGCGTGTCCGAGCCCGACGCCGGCTCCGACGTCAGCTCGCTGCGTACCCGGGCCGAGTACGACGAGGCCAACGACGAGTGGGTCCTGAACGGCACCAAGGCATGGGCCACCAACGGCGGCATCGCCCACCTCCACGTGGTGACCGCCACCGTCGACTCGAGCCTCGGCTCCCGTGGTCAGGCCAGCTTCGTCGTGCCCGAGGGCACGCCGGGCATCGCGCAGGGCCAGAAGTACCTCAAGCACGGCATCAAGGCGAGCCACACCGCCGAGGTCGTCCTCACCGACTGCCGGATCCCGGGCTCGTGCCTGCTGGGCGGCAAGGACAAGCTCGACGAGAAGCTCGCCAAGGCCCGCGAGGGCGGCGAGACCGGCGCCAAGCAGCCGGCGATGGCCACCTTCGAGGCCACCCGCCCGGCCGTCGCCTCCATGGCCGTGGGCATCGCCCGCGCCGCCTACGAGATCGCGCTCGAGTACGCCCACGAGCGCACCGCGTTCGGCCACCCCATCTTCGAGAACCAGGCGATCGCGTTCATGCTCGCCGACATGAAGACCGAGATCGACGCGTCGCGTCTGCTGGTCCACCGGGCCGCGTGGCTGTCCCGCAACGGTCAGGGCTACAAGTACGCCGAGGGTTCGATGTGCAAGCTCAAGGCCGGCCGTACCGCGACCTGGGTCACCGAGCGCGCCATCCAGATCCTGGCTGGCTACGGCTACACCCGTGAGTACGACGTGGAGCGGTTCCACCGCGACGCCAAGATCATGGACATCTTCGAGGGCACCGAGCAGATCCAGCAGGGCATCATCGCCCGGGCCATCTCCGAGGGCCGCATCGATCCCCTCCGCCAGGACCGGTGAGGTCGATCTGCGGGTGATCCCGGGTGGCGGGTTCACGATGGGCACCGATGACCCGCGTGGCTACGACCACGATGGCGAGGGACCGCCGCACCTCGTCGACCTCGCGTCCTTCGCCATCGCCCCGTGGGCGGTGACCAACGACGACTTCGCTGCCTTCGTGGCGGCCACCGGCCACCGGACGACTGCCGAGCAGCTGGGCGATTCCTTCGTGTTCAGCGGGCTGTTGCCCGACGACTTCCCCCCGACCCGCGCGGTGGCTGGCGCCCCGTGGTGGCGGCAGGTTCCCGGTGCCGACTGGCAGCACCCGGAGGGTCCACAGAGCGACCTGTCCGGTCGCGGCGACCATCCCGTGGTCCACGTGAGCTGGTCCGATGCCTCGGCCTACTGCGCCTGGACGAACACCCGCCTGCCCACCGAGGCCGAATGGGAGCGTGCAGCCCGGGGCGGTCTCGAGGCCGTCCACTTCCCCTGGGGCGCCGAGCGCGAGCCCGCCGGTGAGCACCGGATGAACGTGTTCCAGGGCCGGTTCCCGCACGAGGACACCGGCGACGACGGATGGATCGGCACCTGCCCGGTCGGGTCGTTCCCGCCGAACGGCTTCGGTCTGTTCGAGATGACGGGGAACGTCTGGGAGTGGTGCGCCGACTGGTTCGACCCCGGCTACTACGAGCGATCACCGGTCCGCGATCCCCGGGGCCCCGAGTCCGGGGCGGCGAAGGTCACGCGGGGCGGTTCGTATCTCTGCCACGACAGCTACTGCTGGCGCTACCGGGTCGACGCCCGCAGCGCGAACGCGCCGGACAGCAGCAGCGGCAACATCGGGTTCCGCGTGGCCGCATCGCTCACGACCTCGTGAGCTGTACCGGGGGTGCCGGCGATGACGGCGATGCGGCGCAGCTCCCGGTCAGCTGGAGGGAACGACCTCCACGACCAGCGCCGAGCCCTCGGTCATCGTCGTGCCCTCGTCGGGTGTCTGGTCCAGGACCACGTCGGTCTCGGTGTCGTCGTCGGCGTCGTCCGGCGTGACCTCGACGAGCTCCCACCCCTCATCGTCAGCCAGGGCACGGACCTCGTCGATGTCCATGTCTACGAGGTCCTCGAGCTCGGTCGAGGTGCCGGACAACTCGTCGAGCTGGGACTGGAGGTCGTCACGCTCCTCGGTGACGTCGTCGAGCTCGGTCTGGAGCTGGTCGACCTGGTCCTCGAGGTCGCTCACCTGCTCGGCCTGCTCGTCGCTCTCCTCGGGCGCGGACGTCTCGGTCGGCTCGGTGGTCTCGTCGGCGACCACGTCGTCGTCGTCGTCCTGGCCCCAGATGAAGAAGCCGGCAAGCAGGGCCGCGGCCGCGACCGCGATCACGAGTGCAGCGACGACGCCACCCGACATGCCGCCCTTCGGGGCGCTCTCGGGTGCCGACTCGGTCGTCGTCCGCGTGCTGGGTGGCGGCGATTCGCCCGGCGTCGTGGGCTGGACCTGCGTCGAATCGTCCGGCGGAGTCGGTTCGTTCGGCTGCGTCGGATCGTTGGGGTCGGACATGATTCGTCTCCCTGTCGCGTGGTCGGGACCGTACCTCGTCAGCCGTCTCCGGGGAACTCTGGTCGCGGCTTGCCCGGCGCGGCGGTGCGGGCCAGGATCCCGAGCGTCGCCCGCAGCGCACTCTCGGGGATGATCGGGAAGATGTCCGCTTCCTTCCACTGCGGGTGGATGTCGGACCAATCGTAGAACTGGGTGACGACCGTACCGCCGTCGAAGGGCTCGAGCTCGTAGCCGTAGATGTGCCCGATCTGGGGATCCATCTGGCCCTCGATGGTCCAGGCGATCCGCCGGTCCTGCTCGAAGTCGGTGATCCTCACGGTCACGTCGTAGAGACCGAGCGGGAAGTCGTTGAGCGCCTCGCGGTCCATGTGGATCGTGAACGTGTCGCCCACGCCGGTGGCGGGATCACCCGTGGCCGACATGAGCATCCCGCTCGCGTCGATCTGGACGTGGCCCTCGGGGGAGCTGACGATCGAGAAGATCGTGGCCGGGTCGGCGGCGATGGCGCGCTGGACTTCCATGCGTTCGGGGTGCGGGCGTTCGGTCATGGCCGCATCCTGCCAGGGACGGGTGCGTCCCGGCCGTGAAACCGCTGGTGCCCGACCCAGTCGGTGTCGAGGGCGAGGCGGGCGAGGAGGTCGCTGCGCAGTGAGCTGCCCTGCGGGGTGACGGCGAGTGCCTGCTCGCGACCCGGTCGCCGTCGTCGGCGGGGAGGCTGGCCTCGACGTCGGCGCGGCGGAACACGTAGGCGCCCGTGTTGCCGGCTGCTGCCCACCGGCAAGGCCGAGGTCGTGACCGGATCGACACCGCACAGCCAGGGCCACGAGACATCGCGGTCCCAGATCGTGGCCGACAAGCTCGGGATCGCACCCGACGACGTCGAGGTGCTCCACTCCGACACCGCCATCAGCCCGCTCGGCATGGACACCTACGGGTCCCGCTCGCTCGCGGTCGGGGGCGTGGCCGGCCATGGCCTGCGACAAGGTCATCGACAAGGCCCGGGCCATCGTGGCCCACCAGATGGAGGCCAACCCCGACGACCTCGCCTTCGACGGCGGCGCGTTCGCCGTGGCCGGCTCGCCGGGGCCGTCGTCGAGGTCGACGAGGGCACCGGTGAGACGCGGCTCGTCGACTACATCGCCGTCGACGAGGCGAACGGCTGACGGGCTCGACCGCGGACCTCTCCGCCACGACGGTAGGTTCCGAGCCATGGCAGAGACCGTCGAATTCGCAAGCAACGGCAACACCGCATCGGGCTACCTGGCCCGTCCCGAGTCGGGATCGGGGCCGGGCGTGATCGTGGTCCAGGAGTGGTGGGGCCTCGACTCCGGCATCAAGGAGATGGCCGACCGCCTCGCTGGCGACGGGTTCGTGGCCCTGGCGCCCGACCTGTTCCACGGCGAGCTCGCCGGCCACGACGAGATGGACAAGGCGAGCCAGCTCATGAGCGACCTGCCGCCCGACCGGGCCGGCCGCGACATGAGCGGCGCCGTCGACTTCCTCGCCGACCACGAGGCGACCACGGGCAGCGGCATCGGGGTCATGGGCTTCTGCATGGGCGGGATGCTGACCTTCGTCCTCGCTTCGCTGCGGCCCGACAAGATCAAGGCCGCCGTCCCGTTCTACGGGTTCCCACCCATCGACGACGGCCCCGCTGATCTCACCAGGATCGAGGCCTCGATCCAGGGCCACATGGCCGAGAACGACGACTTCTTCCCGCCCGAGCAGGCCCAGGCCCTCGAGGCCTACCTCCAGGGCCTCGGCAAGGACGTGACGCTCACCGTCCACCCGGGCACGGGCCACGCGTTCATGGCGCCCCACGACGCGCTCGGCACCCACGAACCCGACCTGGCGGCCGAGATCTGGCCCCAGGCCACCAGTTTCCTGCGTGACCACCTGGCCTGAGCGCTCAAGCGCGGACCACAACGGTCCGAAACTACGTGCATGGGAGACGTTGACCGCCCGCTCGCGCCCTCGTGGCTCTCGCACCACACCGAGGACGAAGCCGATCGGTGCATCCGCGTCGGCGACCGCCATGTCTGCCGTCGCTGTCTCGCCATGTACGCCGGGTTCTTCCCCGCGCTGGCCCTGCTGCTGTCGTCGTGGCGCGACGACCTCCAGACCGGCGACATGGGCCTGGTGCTCGCCCTCGCGTTGCTGGCTGGTGCCGAGTTCGTGCAAGTGGCCCGGGGGGTCATGCCCTACAGCCCCCGCCGCGTGCTGGTGCTGAGCCCGGCCACGGGTGCGCTGGTGGCGTGGCTCGCGGTGACCGGCTTCGCCGACGGAATCGGTCCGGTGCACCTCGCGGCGGGCGCGGCCGCGCTGGCCCTGCTCATGGTGCTCTTCGTGCGCGGGACGGTGGCCGGCCGCGCCGTCTGAGCTCCCGCAGGTCTCGTTCCGTAGGCTTCGCGGCCCATGGCGACCATCCTCGTCACCGGCGGTGCCGGCTACATCGGCTCGCACACCTGCGTGCAGCTGCTCGAGGCCGGCCACGAGGTCGTGGTGGTCGACAACCTCTCGAACGCCTCGACGATCGCGCTCGACCGCGTGCGCGAGCTCGCATCCGGCGTGCTCCACTTCGAACAGGTCGACCTGCGTGACCGCCGGGGGCTCGACGGCGTGTTCGGCCGCCACGGCATCGAGGGCGTGATCCACTTCGCCGGGCTCAAGGCCGTGGGCGAATCGGTCGAGATCCCGCTGGCCTACTACGACAACAACATCAGTGGGACGATCAACCTGCTCGGAGCGATGGTCGACCACGGGGTCCGGCGACTGGTGTTCTCCTCGTCGTGCACCGTGTACGGCGAACCCGAGGTCGTTCCGGTCACCGAGTCGTCGCCCATCGGCGCGGTCAACCCGTACGGGCGCACGAAGCTCCACATCGAGGAGATGCTGCGCGATGTGGCCGCGGCCGAGGACGGGTGGCACGTGGCCCTGCTCCGCTACTTCAACCCGGTTGGCGCCCACCCGAGCGGCCGGATCGGCGAGGACCCCACCGGGACCCCCAACAACCTCATGCCCTTCGTGATGCAGGTGGCCATCGGCGCCCGCCCGCAGCTCAGCGTGTTCGGCGGCGACTACGACACCCCCGACGGCACCTGCATCCGCGACTACATCCACGTGGTCGATCTCGCCGACGCGCACCTCGCGGCGCTCGACGCGCTCGACGGGATCGACGGGTGCCGTGCGATCAACGTGGGCACGGGGTCGGGTTCCTCGGTGCTCGAGGTGGTGGTCGCGGCGGGTCGAGTCGTGGGTCAGGACATCCCCTACGAGATCGTCGATCGGCGGGCCGGCGACGCCCGGTGCGTGTACGCCGACACCTCGACGGCCACCGAGGTCCTGGGCTGGACGGCGACGCGCGACCTCGACGACATGTGCCGCGACCACTGGAACTGGCAGCGCCAGAACCCCACCGGGTATGCGCCGGCGTAGTGGCGACGGGTTCCTGCGCTGCAGCGACGGCCACGTCCGCTGGGGACGCTTCGGCGCCGCTGGCGCGCTGTTCGTCCACCGCGCCGACGACGAACCCCGCGTGATGCTCCAGAAACGTTCGGTGTGGGCCCACGAGGGTGGCACCTGGTCGGTGGCCGGCGGCGCGATCGACGAAGGTGAGACTCCGGAGGAGGCCGCGCTCCGCGAGGCCGCCGAAGAGGTCGGTGCCGTCCCCGATCACGACATCGTCGCCGAGGTGGTGTTCGCGCCGGCCGACGACTGGGCCTACACCACCATCGTGGTCGAGGTCGACGGACCATTCGGGTCGAGCATCAACTTCGAGACCGACGCGGTCGGCTGGTTCACCCCCGACGAGGTCGACCGGCTGCCGTGCCATGCGGGCTTCGCCGCCGCCTGGCCCGAGCTCCGCGCCATCGTCGAGTCCTAGCCCGTTCAGGTGGCGCCGGCGCGGATCTCGGGAGCGCCGAGCCGGCGGGCGTCGGCCGTGCGGTCGTCGCGGGCCTGCTGGCTGTCGACCTCGGCGTCGACCCGCGTCCGGTAGGCCTCGACCTCCCGGCGTTGGGTGTCGGCGTCCCAGCCGAGCACCCGGCCCATGACCGACGCGGCCACGGGTGCGGCGGCAACGCCGCGGTCGTCGGCCTCGATCGACATGCGGGTCCGGCGGGTGAGCACGTCCTCGAGGTGGAGGGCGCCCTCCCACGCCGCGGCTGCGTGGATCTCGACGCCGAGGTAGTCACGTGTCGCGGGGAGTGGTTCGGCCAGCTTCCGGTCGGACGCGAGTAGATCGACGATCGCGGTCGCTTCGGTGCCGTACCGCCCCAGCAGATGGTCGATGGCGGTCTCGGAAACACCGGCGGCCGCGGCCAGTTCGTGACGCCGATTGCACACCGCCTCCCAGCCCACGGCGCCGACGAGGGGGATCGACTCGGTGCAGGAGTCGGGTACCTGACGGTCGATCGTGCGGGCCACGGCGTCGACGGCGTCGGCCGCCATGGCCCGGTACGTCGTGTACTTGCCGCCCGCGACGGTGATCAGGCCGGGGGCCACGGTGTTGACCGCGTGCTCGCGGCTCAGCTTCGACGTGGCGTCGGATTCGCCGGCGAGCAGCGGACGCAACCCGGCGTAGATGCCGACGATGTCGTCGCGCCCGAGCCCGGGGTCGAGCCAGCGGTTGGCCTGACCGAGGAGGTACTCGACATCGGCGCGACTCGCCGCCGGGTGGGCGAGGTCGAGGTTCCAGTCGGTGTCGGTGGTCCCGACCAACCAGAAGGACCCCCAGGGGATCACGAACAGCACCGATGTCGGGGTGCGGAAGATCATCCCCGACGACGACCGGATGCGGTCGCGGGGCACGACGAGGTGGACGCCCTTCGAGGCCCGCACCCGCAGCGACGCGCCGCCGACCATGTCCTGGATGTGGTCGGTCCACACGCCCGTGGCGTTCACGACCTGGCGGGCCGAGATGGTGAGTTCCTCGCCGCGTTCGAGGTCGCGGACGGTGACCCCGTCGACCCGACCATCCTGCCGGCGCAGGTCGGTCACCCGGGCCGAGGACGCGACCGCGGCGCCGTACGCCGCCGCGGTGCGGACCACCGCGACCGTGTGACGGGCGTCGTCGACCTGCGCGTCCCAGTAGCGGATGGCGCCGTGGTGCGCGTCGTGGCGCAGTGACGGGGCCAGGTCGGCGGTCGCCCGATGTCCGAGGTGGCGGTGGCGGGGGAGGGGGTTGTCGCCGAACGCGGCGAGTACGTCGTAGAGGGCGACGCCGGCCCCGACGTAGCCCCGCTCCCAGACCCGGCGGGTCATGGGGAAGAGGAAGGACACCGGCCGGGCCAGGTGCGGGCAGAGGTGTCGGAGCATGAGGTTGCGTTCGTGGAGGGCCTCGGTCACCAGGCCGAACTCGAACTGCTCCAGGTAGCGCAGCCCGCCGTGGAACAGCTTCGACGACCGGCTCGACGTGCCCGACGCGAAGTCGCGCTGCTCCACGAGCGCGACCGACAGGCCCCGGGTGACGGCGTCGAGCGCGACGCCCGCGCCGGTGACACCACCGCCGATCACGACCACGTCGAAGGTCTCGGATCGCATCCGGGCGAGGTCGCGGTCACGCTGCTCGGGATCCAGGCGTGACGACTGCGGCCGCATCCGGACCAGTCTCTCGCACCCACCGTCCTGCCCCACCACATCGCGGGTCGGCGTGATCGATGCCACGCCTCCGAGGAGGGCTCGACCACCTCGAGCCGCCGGGCCCGCCCGGGATGCCGGTCGTTCGGCCGGTGCGCCCCGCCGGCCACCGGCCTTGCCCTCCGAGGGGGTAGGAGGATCAGCGCGGCTGATCGTGGACGTGTTGGCGGATCCAGGTGTGCATGGCGATGCCGGAGGCGACGGCGGCGTTGATCGACCGGGTCGAGCCGAACATGGCGATCGAGCACACCGTGTCGACCGCGGCCCGGGCGTCCTCGGACAGCCCGGGTCCCTCCTGGCCGAACAGGAGGATGCAGCGCTGGGGCAGCGGCGTGGTCTCGAGCGGGACCGATCCCGGCAGGTTGTCGATGCCCACCAACGCCAGGCACTCGGCGGACGCGAACGCGACCAGGCCGGCCAGGTCGTCGTGGTGCACGAGGTGCTGGTACCGCTCGGTCACCATCGCCCCGCGACGGTTCCAGCGTCGCCGTCCCACGATGTGGACCGCGGCGGCGAGGAACGCGTTGGCGTTGCGCACCACGCCACCGATGTTGCGGTCGTGCTGCCAGTTCTCGATGGCCACGTGGAACGGATGCCGCCGCCGGTCGAGGTCGTCGACGATGGCCTCGATCCGCCAGTAGCGGTACCCGTCGACCACGTTGCGACGGTCGCCCTCCGCCAACAGCACCGGGTCGAGGCGGGGATCGTCGGGCCAGGGCTCGGGATGGGGCCCCACGCCGACCTCGTCGGTCACGATCCGTCCGGGCGCACGCCCCGCAGCCCTCGCCATGCGAGATCGGCGACCCGGACGGCCACCTGCTCCGGGTCGAGGTCGAGGCCGTCGTTCATCCAGTGCCGGCTGGTGCCCTCGGCGAGGCCGACGATGCCGTGGGCGAACAGGAGTCGTTCCTCGTCGGCCAGGCCGTCGATGCGGATGAGGTCGGCGATGACCGTGGCGATGGCTCGCTCGACCCGGGCGGCTTCCTCGGCGAACTCCGCGTCGCGGCGGGTGCCCCCGCCGAACATGAGTCGGTAGGCGGCTGCCTGGTCGGCGACGAATCGGAAGTAGGCGCGCAGGCCGTCCTCGACCTGCTCCCGCGGATGGTCGGCGCGGGCTGTGGCGAGCCGGATCTCCCGCATGAGCCGATCGCCGACGGTGCGGAGCAGCTCGAGGTAGAGGCTGCGTTTGGACTCGAAGTGCTGGTAGAGCACCGGCTTGGTGACCCCCGCCGCCTCGGCCACGTCGTTCATGGAGGTCAGGTGGAACCCGCGCTCGGCGAAGACGTGGAGGGCCACATCGAGCAGCTGTTCCTTGCGGCGTGGCGCCGGCAGTCGGGACGACATCGGTTCGATTGGTATCACCATGGTCGACTCAGGGGCACATCGGCCCGGTGGCGGCGACCGGTGGCCGTGTCGGGCACTGTCTCAGCCGTCCCCCATCGTCGGCCGGCCCTGTTCACGGTCCTCCCGCTCCGCGGCCCGCACGGCGTAGCCGAACACGATCGCCGGGGCGAGGACGACGGACCCGACGACGAGCGCGGCCACGATCGGCCCCGTCACCGCGCCGTACCCGGCGACGAGTCCCACGAGGAACAGGACGATCGCCACGCCGAAGGCGCCGTAGCCGGCCCGCTGGCCGATCTCGACGAGGCGAGCGATCCGCCGCCGGCGGTCGAGCACCGGATCCTGGTCCATCGACAGATGCTCGCGCACGGGTCGTTCCCGGGGCGATCGTCGTCAGGGCGATACCTCGGTGCGGCAGTCTCGGTCAGACAGTGCGGACGCTGGAATCCGGGATCTCGGACAAGTTGATGGGCACCAACGGGGCCGGCACGTCCACGCTCCTGGTCTGGCAACGCGTCGGTACGCTCGGCTCCCGTGAGCCGCAGCTTCGTCGCACGCGGCCGGCCCGTCACCCTCGATGGCCCGGCGCTCATGGGCATCGTCAACGCCAGTCCCGAGTCGTTCTCGGGCGACGGTTCCACCAGCGTCGACCAGCAGGCCGCACTCGCCATCGAGCAGTTCGAGGCCGGCGCGCTCATGGTCGACCTCGGCGGCCAGTCGGCCAACACCAAGACCCCCGAGCTGGACCCGGCCGTGGAGACCGCCCGGCTCGTGCCCCTCATCGAGACCATCCGCGCCAGCAGCGAGGGCTTGCTGTCGATCGACACCTACAAACCCGCCGTCGCCGACGCCTGCCTGGCCGCCGGCGCCGACGTCATCAACGACGTCTCCGCCCTCCACGACCCCGACCTGGCCGAGGTCGTCGCCCGCCACGAGGCCGGATTCGTGCTGATGCACACGGTCGGGCCGCCGAAGATCAAGATCCTCGACCCCGACCTGTACCCCGGTGGGGTGGCTCCCGCCGTCACCGAGTTCTTCGACACCGAGCTCGCCCGGCTCGCCTCGGTCGGCGTCACCCCGGAGCGGGTGCTACTCGACCCGGGCGTCGACTTCTCGAAGACGCCGCGCCAGTCCGTCGAGCTCCTCCACGACATCGAGGTCCTCGACCGGTTCGACCGTCCGCTCCTGATGGCGTTGTCGAGGAAGGACTTCATCGGGGCCATCGCCGGCGTCGCCCCCCGACGTCGCGACCCGGGCACCCTGGCCGCCATGGCCGCGGTCGCGGCCCGCATCCCCGAGACCGTCTTCCGGATCCACGAGGTCGATGACGCCCGGCAGTTCCTCGATGTCCTCGGGGTGCTCGACGAGCCCGACCTGCTCCCCGCTGACGCGCAGCTCGCCCGTGGGCTGCGGCTCGAACGTACGGGATCCGCCCGCACCGATGCGCACCGCTCGTCGTGAACGGCGACCGCCCCGAGCGTGACGGGCCAGGTTGCCGCTGAGCGCCCCGATCCCCGCCAGCGCGATCAGGTCGCCGAAGGACATCGCCGCACCCGCGATCCGCACGGGGATGATGTCACCGAGGACGACCAACCGATCGCCGGTCCGCTCGAACCGGCGCCCCGCCCCCGGGTCGATGTCGGCCAACTCGTCGGCGTCGGCCACGCCGGCCTCGACGAGCGCCTCGGCCCGTACCGGCATGGCCCCGTGGGCCAGCACCGCCACCATGTTGGCCGCGAGCCCGATGGCGAGCACGCCCATGCCGCCCAGATGGAGGTTCGCCGCGGCGAACCCGGCCAACAGCGCCAGCGACGCGCCGAGGAACAGCCCCTGCACCGACGTGGGGAACAGACCGAGCGCGACCTGCAACGCCACCCCAACCACGGCGACAACGGGGTAGACGAGTCGTGGGGTCGCCAGGTGGGCGCCGTGCGGTCGCCGGACCATGCCGACCATCGCACCCACCACACCGGCGACCAGGACGGGGACCATCGGGATCGACGGTAATGCACCGGAGACGGCGCCTCCGGGAGCCGTCAGGGACCGTCGAGGACCACCGTGTCGAGAGCGTCGCACCCGGCGAAGATGTCGATCACCTCGGTGCGGACGTCGTCATCGTCGGTGTCGCCGGTCGCGGCGTCGAGGACCCGCTGGTAGGAGTCGTCGCCGAACGCGGCAGCCAGGCCGTCGGCCACGCAGGTGGCCTGGTCCTCGTCGAGTGCGCCGCCCGATTCTTCGATGAGGTCCTCGGCGAGGCGGTCCTCGTCCAGCGCGTCGCCGCTGCATGCCCCCAGCGTGAGCGCGGCCGAGGCGACGGCGATGGCGACCACTCGGGGCGGGCGTGGGATCACGGTCGGAGAGTAAGGAGACGAACGGATGGGGGCAAGCGAAGCGGATGTCGGGGGTGACGGAGCGGTCAGGCAAGATGCTGGCGTGATCCGCACCGGCCGCGACGGCGAGGTCCTCGTCTGCACGCTCGATCGCCCCGAGCGCCGCAACGCCGTTGACGCCGAGCACATCCAGGGCATCATCGACGCGTGCGAGAGCCTGGGCGAGGCGCGGGTCCTGGTCCTGCGGGCCGAGGGGTCGGCGTTCTGCGCGGGGGCCGACCTCAGCCACGTGGAGGATCAGGAGGCGGCGGCGACGGTGCGCACCATGCTCGATGCGCTCAGCACCCTGCCCGTGTGCACGATCGCCGCCGTGGAGGGTCCGGCGATGGGGGCGGGCTGCCAGCTCGCCCTGGCCTGTGACCTGCGCGTTGTCGGACCCCACGCCCGGTTCGGCATACCGTCGGCCAAGCTCGGGCTGATGGTCGATCACTGGACCATCGAGAAGCTCGCCCAGCTCGCCGGCCACGGCCACGCCCGGGCGGTCCTGCTGGCGGCGGCCACCGTCGATGCCGAGGCGGCGCTGCGCACCGGCTTCGCCCAGCGGGCCGGCACCGCCGACGACGCGGTGGCGTGGGCGCAGGAGATCGCCCGGCTCGCGCCGCTGTCGGTCGCCGGGCAGAAGCTGGCGCTCGACCGTCTCGTGGGGCGCGAGGTCGACGCCGACGACGTCCGCGCCGCGTTCGACCGGGTGTGGACGAGCGACGATCGGCTCGAGGGCATCCGTGCGTTCCGCGAGAAGCGCAGCCCCGAGTTCCGCGGGCGCTAGCCGCCGATCACGCCACGTCCCTCGAAGGCCTTGCCGCCCTCGGGATAGACGGCGCAGGCGACCTCGCGGTCGCCCTGCGACCAGGACTCCGCGGTCGGCCACACCGCGAGCAGGCCCACCGCCGCGGCCTCGCCCAGGTCCTCGAGGCGGCGGTTGCAGCCGCCATCGGCGGCGTCGACGATGCGTTGTTGGCCCGGGAACCCGACGCCGTCGGTGTCGCCTTCGGCGCCGGGTCGTGCGTCGAAGTCGGCCGGCGCGAGCTCGAACGTCGCGAACACCTCGATCTCGTGGGTGCTGGAGCAGTCGACGATCTCGGCGCTGTCGATCCGGGCTCGCTCGTGGGCCCCGACCACCAGCCCGGAGATGCAGTCGCCGGCGACAAGCTCGGTGGCCGCGACCGGGCTGGGGGCCATCCGGGTGCTCGGCGTCGAGCTCGTCGACGCGGTGGCGTCCCCGCTGTCGTCGGCACACGCGAACGCGGCCAGCGCGAGGACGGTGGAGGCGAGGACACGGTGCATCGGCGATCAGAAGTTGGAGGGCAGGAGGTCGGCGACGGCTCCGAACCACACGAACAGGGCCAGACCGAACGGCACGACGCCGAGGAGGTAGGACGGCCAGCGCCGCCACTTGCGGCTGAGTGCGTAGAACACGAGCCAGATGGCCAGCGCGATGAGGCCGAAGATGATCACCGGGGTGAGTGAGCCCTGCTCCGCGCCGTCGATGGTCTCGATGGTCTCGACGGTTTCGATGGTCTCGTCGGTCGAGCCCTCTCGCGGTGGCCGGGTCGTCGGTGCCGCTGGTTCCTCGTCCTCGGCCAACGACGCCGTGATGATGATCCGCTCGCGGGCGGAGTACTTGGGGTGACACGACGTGAGGGTCAACCGGTCGTCGCCCTTGTCCTCGAGCACGCCCACGTCGGTCGGCGACACGATCTCCTGCCCCATCACCTCGTAGGTGAACTCGCCCTGCGGGGTCGTGACCACGATCTCGTCGCCCTCGGCCAGCTCGTCGACACGGTGGAACGGCGCGCCGTAGGTGGTCCGGTGTCCGGCGATGGCGGCGTTGCCCGACTGGCCCGGCGCCGGGGTCTCCGGGTAGTGGCCCGGTCCCTTGCGGAGATCGTCGCGCGAAGTGCCCTCGACCACGATCTTGTCGACGCCGATCGCGGGCATCTCGAGACGGGCGAGCGGCTCACCCTGCTCGATCGGCGGCAGCTCGGGCAGCGTCGTCGTGATCGTGGTGGTCGTCGTGGTCGGGTCGGACGTGGTCTCCGGCGGCGGCGTCGAGCTCGTGGTCCGGTCGGATTCGAGCAGGGTCTCGAAGTCGCTCTCGAGGTCGTTCTGGGCGCGCGCTTCGGCCAGGTTCGTGCCCCAGAGCTGGTAGGCCACGAACAGGAGGATGATGACCCCCGTCCAGATCAGGAGGCGACCGACGCCACCGAGAAGCTTGGCCAACCGCACGGCCCCGAGCGTACGGGAGGTCGTCCGGGCCAACGGCATCGCCCCACCGCTGGCTCGGCGCCTTGGAGGCTCAACGAGGCGTCGGTAGCGTTGGCCAACCGCATATGGCGCCCGCCGTTCCCTCCGATGCGGTCGTGTTGCAGTCGGCAGTCGTGCTCCTCGACCGATTTCCCGCTCTCGCCGGCGTCGATCTCGACGTGGCCCGAGGCGAGATCGTGCTCCTGCGCGGGCCGAACGGTGCCGGCAAGACCACGTTGCTGCGGGCGTGCGCCGGCCTCGAGCGGGTGAGTCGCGGTTCGGCCCGGGTCCTCGGCGTCGACGTGGTCACCTCGCCCCGTGCGGTCCGGCGTCGTGTCGGGATGCTGGCGCGCGACGAGGGTCTCTACGACGACCTCGATGCCGCGGCGAACGTCCGGTTCTGGGCGCGGGCGGCTGGTGCCGACGGCGATGACACCGACCGGGCCCTGGCGTGCTGTGGCATCGCCGGCCGTGTGGGCGCGGTTCCGGCCGCTCGTCTCTCCACCGGTCAACGTCGCCGGACCGCATTGGCGGTTCTGCTGGCCCGCCGCCCCGAGCTGTGGTTGCTCGACGAGCCCCACGCGGGCCTCGACCGGGCGGGCCGCGACCTGGTCGACGAGCTCGTCGTCGACGCCGCCCGGGCCGGGGCCACGGTTCTCTTCGCCAGCCACGAGCTCGAGCGGGCCGAGTCGCTGGCGACCCGGATCGTGACCCTCGCCGGTGGTGTCGTCCGCACCGACACGGGAAGTCCGGAGGTGACCGGTGTTGGCTGACGCACTGCTCATCGCGGGCAAGGACCTGCGCATCGAGCTGCGCTCCAAGGTCGGCCTCGGCCAGATGCTGCCGTTCGCCGTGCTGGTCCTCGTCCTGTTCGGACTGGCGCTCGACGCCGACGACGCCCTGCTGACCCGGGCGACACCCGGGCTGTACTGGATCGCCGTGCTCCTCGCCGGGCTGCTCGCGGTCCAGCGATCGTTCGCCGTCGAGGCCGCGCCGGGCGTGACCGACGCGCTCCGGCTGTCCGGGCTCGACCCGGCCGGCTACTTCCTCGGCAAGTTCGCCGCCATCGCGGCCCAACTCGTCGCTCTCGAGTTCGTGCTCGGGCTCGGCGTGGTGATCCTGTACGGGACCGAGCTCGGTGGGCCGGCACTGCTGTTCGCCGCGCTGGTGGGCGCGACCGTGTCGATCGCTGCCGCCGGTACGCTCTACGGCGTGCTCGCCGCCGGTCTGCGGGTCCGGGACACGCTCGTGCCCCTCCTGCTGCTCCCGGCGCTTGCGCCGGTCCTCCTCGGCGCCACCCGGGCCACCGAAGCCGCTCTCGAGGGCGATTTGGGTGACGGGTGGGGCTGGTGTGGACTGCTCGCGCTGTTCGGTGTCCTGTACCTGGGCCTCGGCCTCCTGTTCTTCGGCACGCTCCTGGAGGAGACGTGACAACCCTCACCCCCACCGGCTCCGACGCAACCCGCGAGCGTGCTGGCGCTCCGGTCGGCACCGGCTCGCGCGCCACCCGCGTCCTGGGCGTGCTGATCCTCGCCGGCTCGGCGCTCGGGGCCGTGCTCGGGCTGGTCACCAGCGATCCGGACGTGGTCCAGGGCGATGCCGTGCGCCTCTTCTACGTGCACGTTCCCGTCGTCACGGTGATGTACGTCCCCGTCGGGCTGTGCTGCCTGGGCTCGGTCATGTGGCTGCGCAAGCGGACCGACGGCTGGGACGCGCTGGCGTCGTCGTCGGCCGAGATCGCCGCGGTGTTCGTCGGGCTCGGCCTGGTCACCGGCTCGCTGTGGGGCGAGATCACCTGGGGCACGTACTGGACCTGGGACGCCCGGCTGACCTCCACGGCCCTGCTCTTCCTCCTGCTGCTCGGCTACCTGGCACTGCGCCGCTATCCGGCGGCGCCCGACGCCCGCTCGAAGATCTCCGCCGTCGTCGGCATCCTGCTCGTGCCCAACGCGATCATCGTCCACTACTCCGTCGACTGGTGGCGATCGCTCCACCAACCGGCCACCCGCGGCTTCGACTGGGCGATCGACGGCAACCAGCTGTCGACCTACGCCGTCGCCCAGGTCGTGTTCCTCCTCCTGCTCGTGTGGCTCGCGATCCACCGATTCCGCCTCGCTTGGCTCGAGCTCCAGGCCGAGCGACGCGATCTCGAGGTCGCCCTCGTCCAACGCGCGGCCGACGACGACTTCTCAGGAGGCCTCGGCGCATGATCCCCGAGCCGATGATCGTGGCCTACACCGACGTCGGGACCGTCGTCACCGGCTGGGGCATCACCACCGGGGTGATCGCCGCCTACGCCTGGTGGATGGTCCGCCGCGGCCGGCTGCTCAGCCGGTCCGTCCCGCCCGAGGACCGTCGATGGAGCTGAACGCACCCTTCGAGAACGACGACGAGGTCGACGGCCTCGACCTCACGCCCCGCGACGCACCACCGGTGCGCGGCGGTGAGACCGACCGGCGCAAGCGCGTCCTCGTCGGCGGCTTCCTGGTCGTGCTCCTCGGCGTGCTCGGCGTCGTCGCCTGGCAGGGGCTGTCGAACGCCGCCCTCTACTTCCGCAACGCCGACGAGGCCGTCGCCCAGCGCGAGGAGCTCGGCGACCGGCGGTTCCGCCTCCAGGGCACGGTGGTCGCCGGCTCGGTCCAGGAGCAGGGCACCGACGTGCTGTTCACCGTCGAGCACAACGACATCGCGGTCGACGTCCGCCATCAGGGCGATCGGCCCGACCTGTTCCAGGACGACATCCCGGTCGTGGTCGAGGGCAGCTGGAGCCAGAGCGACGACGTGTTCAACTCGGACGACATTCTCGTCAAGCACACCTCGGAGTACGAGGCCGACAACCCGGACCGCACCGACGACTACGTGGGGGACGAGACGACCAACGCCGGTGCTGACAGCGGATGAACGCCGCGCTCGGATCGGCTGGGGTGTTCCTCGGCCTCATCGCCTGTGCCGCCGGGGTGGTGACCATCGCCGTCGGGCTGCGGCGAGATCGCGTCGCCCTCATCCGCACGGGCCGGACGTACGCGTTCATGGCCCTCGGCGGCGCGATCCTGGCGACCATCGCCATGGAGCGGGCACTGATCACCCGCGACTTCACCGTGGCCTTCGTGGCCGAGAACGGTTCGACCCGTACCCCCGCGCTGTTCAACGTCGCCACCATGTGGTCGGCGCTCGAGGGCTCGATCCTGCTGTGGGCCCTGATCCTCGCCGGCTACATCGCGCTCATCGCCCACAAGTTCCGGCACCGTCTCAGCGATCCGCTGGTGGGCTGGGCGCTGCTCACGATGCTGGCCGTCGGCGTGTTCTTCTTCGGCCTGATGGCCGGCCCGGCCAACCCGTTCGAGACGGTCTCGGTACCCGCCGGCTACGACGGCCCCGGGCCCAACCCGCTGCTGCAGAACCACGTGCTCATGGCGTTCCATCCGCCGATGCTGTACCTCGGGTACGTGGGCTTCACCGTGCCGTTCGCGTTCGCGGTCGCCGCGCTGGCCACCGGACGGTTGGGGGAGGGGTGGCTGCTGGTCACCCGGCGGTGGACCCTGTTCGCCTGGGGATTCCTCACCTTCGGGATCGTGCTCGGCGCGTGGTGGAGTTACGAGGTCCTCGGCTGGGGCGGCTACTGGGGCTGGGACCCGGTCGAGAACGCGTCGCTGCTGCCGTGGCTGACCGGCACCGCCTACATCCACTCGGTCATGGTGCAGGAACGCCGCGGCATGCTCCGCGTCTGGAACCTGTCGCTGCTGTGCGCCACGTTCGCGTTGACGATCCTGGGGACCTTCCTCACTCGCTCGGGGGTGTTGGAGTCGGTGCACGCCTTCACCGAGTCCCAGATCGGGGTCTGGCTGCTGGGGTTCTTCGCGGTCATCGTCGTGGTCACGATCGGCCTCATCGGCTGGCGGGGCGACCGGTTGCGGGCGCCGGGTCGGATCGACTCGCCGGTCTCGCGTGAGGGCTCGTTCCTCGCCAACAACGTCGTGTTCGCCGCGTTCGCGTTCGTGGTCCTGCTCGGGACCGTGTTCCCGCTGATCGTCGAGGCCACCACCGACGACCGACTCTCCGTCGGCGCCCCGTTCTTCACCCGCATGACCATGCCCATCGGCATGATGCTCCTGTTCCTCATGGCCATCGCCCCGGTCCTGCCGTGGCGCAAGGCATCCGAGGAGCTGCTGCGGGTCCGGCTGTTCTGGCCGGCGGTCGCCGCCGCGGTGGCCGTGACGTTCAGCGTCCTCATCGGCAACCGGGGTGTGGCCCCGGTCCTCGCCTTCGGGCTCGGCGCCTTCGCCGGCGGCGCGGCGCTGCGCCAGATCGTGCTGGCCACCCGACGCCAGGGATGGCGTGGGCTCGTCGGACGGACCAACGGGGGCATGATCGTCCACCTCGGTGTGGTCGTCATCGCCATCGCCCTCGCCGCGTCGCAGTCGTACGTGACCGAGATCGAGCTCACCTTGGACGAGGGCCAGACGGCCACTGTCGGCAAGCACTCGCTCACCTACGAGGGGATCGATGTCACCGAGGACCCGGAGAAGACGACCACCGCTGCGCTCGTCCGGGTCGACGGCGACGTGTACCGCCCCGCCATCAACCAGTTCGACTTCGCCGGCCAGTCGATCGGGACCCCGTCGGTCGACGCCGGACTGCGCGAGGACGTCTACCTGACGTTGCTCGAGGTCCCCGAGGCCGAGGGCGACCCCGTGGTGATCCGGGTGATTCTCCAGCCGCTCGTGACCTGGCTCTGGGTCGGCGGGATCATGATGGCGGTGGGTACGGCCCTGGCCGCGTTCCCCGGCCGCCGCCGCCGGCCGACCGCCCCGGTGTCTGCGCCGATCGACGTGGACGACGTGGACGACGAGGACGACGAAGACGACCAGGACGACCAGGACGATGCGCGCACCACGGTGGGGGCGTCGTGAAGGGGCGGGTCGCGCAGTGGGTCGCGGTACCCGTGCTCGTGGTCATGATCGGGTTCCTGGTGGTGCTGGCCACCAGCGACGTCGCCGGCAACGATGAGGACGACTCGCCGCTGGAGGGACGCCAGGCACCGTCGATCACGGGCGAGCTGCTCCGTGGTGATGGCTCCTTCGTCCTGGCCGACCACGAGGGCGAGTGGGTCCTGGTCAACTTCTTCGCCACATGGTGCACGCCGTGCGTCCAGGAGCATCCCGAGTTGGTCAACTTCGCTGAACGTCACGAAGCCGCGGGTGACGCCAGCGTGGTCTCGGTCGTCTACGACGCCGACGAGGACAACGTCCGGGACTTCTTCGAGGACAACGGCGGCGACTGGCCCGTGATCGACGACCCGGAAGGGCGGATCGCCTTGTCCTACGGCGTGTCCGGGGTGCCCGAGTCGTACCTGATCGCCCCGAACGGGGTCGTCGTGGAGAAGATCACCGGCGGCGTGACCGCCAGCGGCCTCGACGGCCTGCTCGCCCGGGCCAAGGAGGCGTACCGATGACGGCCGTGTCCCGCCAGCGCTGGCCCTGGCTCGTGGTCGTGGCGCTGCTGGCCGGTGGGTTGACCGTCGCCGCGGTCGGAGACCGTGGCCCGCAGACCACGTCCGAGCGGGCCCGCGCGCTGGCCGAGGACATCAAGTGCCCGACCTGTCAGGGTCAATCGGTCGCCGACTCGGACGCGACCGCGGCCCGCACCATCCGTACCGAGATCGCCCGGCGCCTCGAACAGGGGCAGTCCGACGAGCAGATCCGTGACTACATCCTCTCGCTGTATCCCGACTCGTCGCTGACCCCCCCGGCCAGCGGCGTCGGGGGTCTCGTGTGGTTCCTGCCGGTCGCCCTGTTCGTCGGCGCCGCCGGTGGACTGGCGGCGGCGTTCCGTCACTGGCGGGCCCCGCCTGATCGGGAGGTGTCGACCGAGGACCGGGAGCTGGTCGAGGAGGCGTTGCGTGGCGATGGATCCTGACCGGCGGATCGCGCTCGAGGAGGAGCGTGACTTCCTGCTGCGATCGATCCGGGACCTCGAGGCCGAGCGAGCGGCCGGTGACATCGACGACGCCGACTTCCGCACCCTCGAGGCCGACTACACGGCCCGGGCCGCCGAGGTGCTGCGCGAGCTCGAGGTCGGCGCGGACGACGACGGCGAGACGTCGGTGGACGACCAGCTCGCCGGCACCAGGGGCGACGGGGCAGCGGCGTCCCGAGCTTCGGTGCTGCGGCGACGCGTCGCGGTCATCGGCGCGGTCGCGGTCGTCGCCGTGGTGGCCGGCGTGGCCGTGATGCAGTCGTCGGGCGAGCGGGGTTCGTCGGCCCTGACGGGGATGGACGTCGCGGCCGCCTCGTCGCGGGTCGACGACTGCCGGGCGATGGAGCAGGACGGGCGGTCCGACGACGCGCTCGACTGCTACTCGGTGATCCTCGAGTCGTTGCCGAGCAACGTGGCCGCCCTCACGTTCCGGGGTTGGCTGCAGGTGCGCGAGTTCGAGATCGAGGACGGCCTCGAAGACCTGGATGCGGCCATCCAGGTCGACCCGGAGGCGACGGGCGCCCACCTGTTCCGTGCCATCGCCAAGTCGCGGTCGGGCGACCCTGTCGGTGCGGCCGCCGACCTCGTGAGCTTCTACGAGAACGATCCGGCGGAGCAGGAGCGCACGCTGGCGGCGCGGTTCGCTCCGAGCGTGCTCGCCGATCTCGCTGCCTTCTACGAGAGCGATCCTCCGGCGGACGAGCGAGCCCGCGCTGACGAGGTCGCTGCCACCTTGGTCGACGTGGCACTGGACGCCTGCATCGACGGGGACGCGACTGGTCGGATGGAGGTCGTTGACGTTCTCGCGTGCTACCAGAACGCGCTGACCTTCGATCCCGACAACCCCACCGCCAGCGTCTATCTCGGCTGGTTGGTCGCCCGGTCGGGCGTCGACGACGAGGCCGCGCGGTCACTCATCGACGACGGGCTGCGCAACGACCCCGAGCTCGCACGCGGCTACGTGTTCCGGGCGGCACTTCGGGCCCATGTGGGAGACACGGAGGGTGCGCTCGCCGATCTCGACCGGTTCGATGAGCTCGCGGCCGGTGATGCGCAAGTGGCGGCGGCCGAGGAGGTTCGCCGAGCGATCGAGGCCGGCGAGGACCCGCTGCCGTCTTCGTGACCTGGGAATGCGGCTCATCCCTTCTTCTCGGGAGGCGGGAGGTAGCGGGCGTGACCCCACCCGGTCGTGCGGGTGTGGTCGATCACCCAGGTCGACGCCTTCTGCCAGCGGAGCTCGTCGTCGCAGGTCATGCCCCGGCCGATGAGCTCGTCGAGGATGCGGGGGATGATGTCGCCGTGGGAGCAGACCACGGTGGTCGTCCCGGCCACGTCGTCGAGGAGCTCGGCCACCGCTCGGGTCGAGGCGCCCTCGTAGAGCCGGTGATCATCGACGACATCGAGCCCGATCTCGACGGCGAGCGGCTCGACCGTCTGGCGGCACCGGACCGCCGACGAGCTGAGGATCCACTTGGGCTCGAGCGCAACCAGTGGCCCGACGAGATGCCGGGCCTGTGCTTCGCCCTTCTCGCTCAGCGGACGCTGGCTGTCGGCGCCGGTCCAGGCCGAGCGATTGCCGGCGTGGGCGTGGCGGACGACGATCAGCGACACTGACGCGAGACCCTACGACGAAGAGACGAGGGAGTCGGAATGAGCGGCAGGCCCTGATGCGGCCGCCGCCAGGCGGACGGATCAGACCGACAGGTCGTTGCACACGGTGGCGAGCGTGTCGCCATCCGGTGTTCACATCGGGTCCCCGCAGTGCCGGGGGTTTCCGTCACCGGTGGTGCGTACGGTCGCTCTCGCGGTCGGAGCGCCGCCACTGACGCTCCTGTCTGCCCGTTGTGGCTGCCGAAGGAGCACCTGATGATCGAGACACCCGACTACGACCCGGTATTCGGCGTCCGCCTGCGCCATGAGCATCCCGAGGTCCGTCCGACCCATCGCCAGTTCGCCCGGCTCGTGCATGAACACGACGTCGACGAGCTGCGTTCGATCGACGCCGAGCTCGACACGTTGATGGCCCGCCGTCGCGCCGTCACCGAGCGGCTGGCGGCGCTCCGGCCCCGGATGTGGCCGGCGACCGTTGGACGCCACCGACGTCGCCCACCCCGGCTCACTGAGACGCCCTGTCCGCCCGCGCCCGTCGACGCCGAGCCGGTCTCGGGTGTGGAGCTCCGCCACCTCATGGTGGCGGTCCTGCAGCGGTACGGTCCGCTTCCGCTGCGGGAGCTGCACGGTCTGCTCCACCGTCTCGGATACGTCGTCGACAGCAAGCGTCCCGTGCAGCGATTGGGAGACGCCGCCGCATACGAGGTGCGTGAGGGTCGGTTGGGCCGGGTCGCTCGTGGGGTCTACGAGGCGCTTGTAGACGACGACCCGGCAGGGAGAGTGGGGCTCGAGGCCAGCGATCCCCTGCCGTGGGCCGAGCCCGACCCCGAGGTCGCCGGCGACGAGCCGTTCATCGATCCGGGCGTGGCCTGGGACCCGGAGCGTTGGTCGGGCGGGGCGTGGCCGTCCGCTACGCAGTTGGGATCGCCGCCTCAGGAGTTGCCCCTGTCCTCGCAGGAGCGCTCGCTCGCCGCGGATCTGCACGCCACGAATCGGGCCGCCCGCCACCGTATGGCCGACCTCGTCGCCGACCGCCTGGGTCCGCCTCGACCCCGCTTCAGCCCACCCCACACCGACTGGTTTTCGCCCATTGGCGGCGATTCGTCGACGAATCGCCGCCAAGAGCCGAGAACCAGTGACTACGAGGGGCTGGTGTTCGACGACGACGAGATGGACGGCGATCCGGAGCCTCCGGACGAGCGGGCGTAGCGATGGACCGCGACCACAACCACCGCTCACCAGCAGTCGACGGAAACGCGCCGTCCTGCACACTGACGACGCCTCGCGCCCACCAGCGTCGAGCTCAACGCAGGCGTCGGAGCTCGCCGATGATCTCGGGAAGCGCCGCGCCCACGGCTTCGACATCGGCCTCGCTGGACGACCAGCCCACCGACAGGCGCAGGGACCGGTGGGCGTCCACGCCCATCGCCTCGAGCACCGGCGACGGTTCGAGGTCGGCCGAAGCACACGCGCTCCCGGCGTGGGCCCGGACTCCCTGTCGGTCGAGCCCGAACAGCACGGCCTGCGGCTCGATGTCCGGGATGCCCGCACACACGATGTGGGGCAGCCGCTGCTCGGCGTGGCCATACCGCGCCACTCCGTCGATCGAGGTCACCACCGATGCCAGCCGATCGCTCAGCGCCCGCTGTGTCGACGCCTCGCCCTCGACGCCGATCGATTCGACCGCAGCGGCGAGGCCGACGGCACCCACCACGTTCTCGAGCCCGGCCCGGCGGGCCAGTTCCTGGTCTCCTCCGACCAGCAACGGTCGCAGCCGCACACCCCGCCGGATCAGCAGCACGCCCGTTCCCGGCGGCCCGCCGAGCTTGTGGCCGCTGATGGACACCAGATCAGCTCCCAGTTCGCGGAAGTCGATCGGAACCCGTCCCGCGGCCTGGGCTGCGTCGATGTGGACGAGCACCCCCCGTGCTCGACAGGCCTCGACGACGTCGGCGATCGGCTGCAGCGTGCCGACCTCGTGGTTCCCCCACTGAAGGTGCACGACGGCCGTTTCGTCGTCAATCGACGCGAGCACCTCGTCGGGATCCACGCGGCCGGCCCGATCCACGCCCACCGCTCGGACGCCGGAGTGCATCGCCGCTGCGAGCCGAACGGCGGAGTGCTCCACCGCCGGCACCACCTGGTTCGAGCCCCGCTCGGCCCCGCCCCAGCAGGCGGTGGCGATCGACTCCGTCGCCCCCGAAGTGAACACGACCTCGCGCGGGCGGGCGCCGAAGAAGCCGGCGACCGACTCCCGTGCCTGTTCGAGCCGGGCACGTGCCGCCAGACCATCGTGGTGGACTCGGGACGGATCACCCAGCGGCTCGTCGAGCAGCGTCTTCATCGCGTCCCGGGCGGCCGGGCGGAGCGGGCTCGTCGACGCGTGGTCGAGGTCGTGGCGTGGCGGCATCGATCGGGGCAGCCGTCAGGACGAGGTGACGACGGTGACGCAGGTTTCCGAGCCGCGGGCCACGGTGGACTCGGTGGCCGGTCGGGTGTCGCCGTAGAGCGACGACAGCATGCCCTTCACGAGCCCCCGGTCGACCGCGCAGATCACCGGGTGCTCGATGGCGGTGTCGCCGAACGGGCAGTGCTGGGCCACGATCCGCAGTTCCTCGCCCTGCTTCTCGGCGTGGGCGGCGAAGCCGTGGGCGCTGAGCGCGTCGGCCACGGTGTGCAGCGACGCACGGAACGAGCGCTGCATCGCGTCGTCGGCGCCCATGGTCTCGGCCAGGGTCCGGCCGTACTCGATGCCGACCTCCTCGGCCATCGCCGCGGCCTGGTCGGCGGGTAGCAGCGCCAACGTTCGTCCGAGGAGCGACACGAGCAAGTCGTCGTGGCGGATGGGCAGCTCGATGGGCTGCTCGGTCGCCAGCGCGGTGTAGCGCTTGGAGGGACGGCCGGCCCCACCGCCGGGTGAGCGGGCGGTGCGCACTTCCACGTAGCCCCCGCCGGCCAGCTTGTCCAGATGGTGGCGGGCCACGTTGGCGTGCAGCTCGAACCGTTCGGCGACCGCGGCCGCGGTGGCGCCGTCGGCCTGCTCGCGCAACCACAGGTAGATCCTCCGTCGCGTCGGGTCACCGAAGGCCGAGGTGATGGCCGTCACGGCCGACGCGAAGTCGGTGGCGCTGAGCTGGGTAGGAGAGCGCTCGACCACGTCGATATTCTACCTATGCGCATAGGGGAAATCCCCGTTGCACCTGCTGTCATCAGAAAGGCCCCAAGGTGCCCACCGAGTCGCCCATCACCGAGGACACCGTCGTCGACGCGCTCCGGCCGGTCGAAGACCCCGAGCTGCATCGCAGCATCGTCGACCTGGACATGATCCGGTTCGTGCGTATCGACGGGGCCTCGGTCCACGTCGAGGTCGCGCTCACGATCTCGGGTTGCCCGCTGCGGAACGAGATCGAGCGGCGCGTCGGCGAGGCGGTCCACGCCCTCGACGGGGTCGACTCGGTGCAGGTCACCTTCGATGTCATGACCGACGAGGAACGGGCCAAGGTCCGCGAGAAGATGGTCGGTGACCCCCAGGCCACCGCCGGCAGCCAATCGGCCCACGGCCACGCCGAGGGCCGGGCGATCCCGTTCGCCGATCCGTCCTCGCGTACCCGCGTCCTGCTCATCGCCTCCGGCAAGGGCGGGGTCGGCAAGTCGTCGGTCACCACCAACCTGGCCGTCACCCTCGCCAAGCGGGGCCACAAGACCGCCGTCGTCGATGCCGATGTGTGGGGCTTCTCGATCCCGCGGATGCTCGGCATCGACCGCCCGCCGGTCGTGATCGACTCGATGCTGGTCCCGCCGGAGGCCAACGGGGTGAGCTGCATCTCCATGGGCTTCTTCGCCGAGGAGGACCAAGCGGTCATCTGGCGGGGCCCGATGCTCCACAAGGCGCTCGAGCAGTTCCTCACCGACGTGTACTGGGACGAGCCCGACTTCCTCGTCGTCGATCTGCCTCCCGGCACTGGCGACATCTCGATCTCGCTGAGCCAGTTCCTGCCCCGTGCCGAGGTCTACGTCGTCACCACGCCGCAGCAGGCCGCCCAGCGGGTCGCCCAGCGGGCCGCGTTCATGGCCCAGAAGGTGAACCTCGAGGTCAAAGGCATCATCGAGAACATGTCGTGGTTCACCGGCGACGACGGCACGCGCTACGAGCTGTTCGGCAGCGGTGGCGGCCAGGAGCTGGCCACGCTCATCGACGTGCCGCTCCTTGGCCAGGTGCCGCTCCTGCCTTCGCTCCGGGAGGGGTCCGACACCGGGCGCCCGATCGTGGTCGAAGAACCCGAGTCCGAGGCCGCCGCGTCGTTCGACGAGATCGCCCGCGCCGTGGTCGAGGACCTGGCCCCGACCCGTCGCCACCATCCCGAGCTCAAGATTCTCTAGCGGTTCGGGAGCCGAGCCGAGCCGAGCGGAACGGGGCGAGCGAAGCGCAGGTCCTTACTGTTCGATGAATGCGCGTGCCCGTCCGGACGCATCCGGAACGGTGCGCCGTACGCTCATCTACGTGGAGGGCGAGGCCTACCGACCGCTGGGGCGACGGACATTCCTCGGGATCCTGGGTCTCGGCGCGACCGGCGTCCTGGTCGGTGCGCCGATCCAGACTGCCCTCGAGTCGCTGTTCCGACCGCTTGCACAGGCCGATGGCACCGGGCTGACGGCGCTGCTGCCGACCACGGCCAAGTTCCGCTTCTACAGCGTGGCCGGGTTCAACCCCGATGTCGCACGGGACGACTACCGGCTCTCGGTGGCCGGGCTGGTCGACACTCCGCTCGAGCTCTCCTTCGACGACCTCCTCGAGCGCCCGATGGTCGGGCTCACCCGCGACTTCCAGTGCGTCACCGGCTGGCGAGTGCCCGACGTGGAGTGGGCCGGCGTGAGGGTTGCCGACCTGCTGGACGAGGCGGGCGTGGACGACCGGGGGACGCACCTGCGGTTCTTCAGCGCCGACGGCGTCTACACCACGACACTCAGCCTGGATCAGGCCCGTCGGGACGACGTCATCGTCGCCACGAAGATGCTCGGTGACGACGTCACGCGCGAGCACGGCGGCCCCGTGCGGCTCTACGTCGCGCCGATGTACGGCTACAAGTCGGTCAAGTGGCTGACGGGTCTCGACGTGGTCGACTCGGCCGACCCGCCCGGGTTCTGGGAGACCCGTGGCTATGCGACCGACGCCTGGGTCGGCGAGTCCAACGGTCGATCCGACCAGCCGACGTGACCACGCCGACCCGCCACGCCACCGGTGGCAACGACCGGGTGGAGGGCGCCTTCGTCGTTCGCTTCGACCGCAACGAACGGGTGCTCCACTGGGTGAGCGCCGTGGCCGTCCTCGCCGCCGTCGCCACCGGGGCCATTCTCTACGTCGAGCCGCTGTCGGTGGCGGTCGGGCGCCGAGTCCTCGTCAAGGACCTCCACGTCGTCGCCGGCTTCGCTGCGGTCGTCCCGTTCCTGGTCGCCATGGCCGGCCCGTGGCGGCGCGGACTGCAACGCGACGTCGATCGGTTCGCCAACTGGCACGAGGACGATGTGGCCTGGTTGCGGCGCCGTACCCGCGCCGGCAGCGAAACGGGCAAGTTCAACGGTGGCCAGAAGCTGAACGCCGTGCTGCTGTCGGGCGCGCTGGTCGTCATGGCGATGACCGGATCCATCATGAAGTGGTTCGGTCCGTTCCCGCTGTCGTGGCGGAGCGGCGCGACGTTCGTGCACGACTGGGCGTCCTTCGGGCTCTGGTTCCTGATCCCGGCGCACATCATCAAGGCGCTGACGACCCCCGGCGCGGTCCGGGGGATGTGGACGGGCTGGATCGGTCGCGCCGAGGCCGAGAGCCGCACGCGGTGGTGGGCGTCGATCGAGGGCGACCGGTCACCGCCGGCGGCCGAGTCGGTCGGGAATCAGACCGGCCGATAGGTTTCCGCCCATGGACGTACGTATCGGTGTGACCTACACCGGCAAGGAAATCGACATCGACATGGGCGCTGACGCGGATGCCGACTCGGTCCGGAGTCAGGTCGACGACGCGCTCGCCGGTGAGAGCGCCGTGCTCTGGCTCACCGACAAGAAGGGGCGCCGCGTCGGCGTACCCTCTGACAAGCTCGCGTACGTGGAGATCGGCAGTCCCGACACCGAGCGCCGGATCGGTTTCGGCGCCTGAGCGCCTTGCTGGGGCTCCTCGAGCGCAAGCTGCTCTTCGTCACCGGAAAGGGTGGCGTCGGCAAGTCCACGGTGGCGGCCGCGCTCGGTGCGCTCGCTGCCGAGCGAGGCAAGCGGACGCTGATCTGCGAGACCGACGCCAAGGGCAACCTCGCCGACTTCTTCGAGGTGGGTGCCACCGAGTTCGAACCGACCGAGGTGTTCGACGGGCTGTTCGCCATGTCGATGGACACCGAGGAGTCGCTCAAGGAGTACCTCCGCCTGCAGCTCAAGCTGCCGCTGGTGGCCCGGATCGGCCCGCTGGCCCGGACCTTCGACTTCGTCGCGAACGCGGCGCCGGGTGTGAAGGAGATCCTGACCGTCGGCAAGTTCTGCTTCGAGGTCCGCGAGCGCAACTACGATCTCGTGGTCGTCGACGCCCCGGCCAGTGGTCACATCGTCGGGCAACTCGCGGCCCCCGACGCCATCAAGGAGCTGGTGCAGGTTGGTCTGGTTCGTGACCAGACCGGGTGGATGATGGACATCCTGGGCGACCCGAACAAGACCGGCGTCGTGGTCGTCGCCGCGCCTGAGGAGATGCCGGTCCAGGAGACCATCGAGCTGGCCGACCGACTCGAGACCGAGACCGTGGTGGACCTGGCCGCGGTCGTGGTCAACCGCGTCCTGCCCGAGCTGTTCAACCGGCCCGAGGAGGAGATCTTCGAGCAGATGCGCACCGACGAGGTCGTCGAGGCGCTCACCGATGCCGCCGGCGGGCCGGCGCGCCCGGTACTCGATGCCGCCGAGCTGGCCGTGACGCTGCGGCGTTCCCGGGCCGGCCATCTCAGCCGCCTCCGTGACGAGCTGCCCGACGGCGTGCCGCTGCTGTACGTCCCGTACCTGTTCCAGCGATCACACGGGGTGCGGGCCACCAAGCAGATCGCCGGGTTCCTCGGCGAGGAGCTCGGGTACTGATGGCTCGCGGCCAGCCGACGTCGGCGACCTCGGGCAGCCTCGAAGAGCTCCTGTCTGCGAAGGAGATCGTGATCTGCTGCGGTTCCGGTGGTGTGGGCAAGACCACGACCGCAGCCGCCGCCGGTGCCATGGCCGCCATCCATCTCGGCGGCAAGGTGCTGGTCGTCACCGTCGACCCGGCCCGTCGCCTGGCCAACGCCCTCGGTCTCGAGGCGTTCGGCAACGTCGAGACCCGTGTGCCCGACGAGGCGTTCGCCGACGCGGGGGTCGAGCCCCGGGGCGAGCTCTGGGCGGCCATGCTCGACACCAAGCAGTCCTGGGACGACCTCGTGCACCGCCACGCCCCCGACGCCGAGACCCGCGACGCGATCCGCGCCAACCCGCTGTACACCAACATCACCGGTCGCTTCGTGCAGAGTCACGACTACATCGCGATGGAGCGGCTCTACGAGATCCACACCTCGGGGCGCTACGACCTCGTGATCGTCGACACGCCCCCGACCCGGAACGCCATCGACTTCCTCGAGGCCCCGGAGCGCATGGCCGACTTCTTCTCGTCCCGGCTGCTCCGCTGGCTCACCGTCCCGTACCGGTCGAGGCTCGTGAATGCCGCGACCCGTCCCTTCTACCGGATCGCCGACACCATCCTCGGCTCGGCGTTCCTCGAGGACATCGCCGAGTTCTTCCTGCTGTTCCAGACCATGTACGACGGCTTCGTGGAGCGGGCGCGGGCCGTGCAACGCACGCTCGAGGACAAGCGCACGACGTTCGTGGTCGTCTCGACTCTGGAGTCGGCGCCGGTGCGCGAGGCCGAGTACTTCATGGAGGCACTCGACGACGACGGGTACCACCTCGGCGCCATCGTGTTCAACAAGGTCCTGCCGAACTACCTGCTCGACACCAAGGCGGCCAAGGCGGCCAAGGCGATGGCCGAGCGCCCCGACGAGATCGCGGCCGCGCTGCCGGAGCGTCTCGGCGACCCGTCCGACGTCGCCCGTGTCGTCGACGAGGTCGGCAACAGCTTCCTCAACTTCCGGGTGGTCGCCGCTCGCGAGTCGGAGCAGCGCAAGGAACTGGCCGCTCAGCCTGACGTCATCGCCAGCGTGCCGTACTTCGACGCCGACATCCACGACCTGGCCGGGTTGTTGCGGCTCGGCGAGCAGCTCTGGTCGTGACGAACGGTTCCGTGGCCATCAGCTGACCGAGCCCTCCTAGGGTGCGGGCATGCCGTCGTTCGCCGAGCTGATCCGCTCGCTGACGCCGCTCGGTGTTCCTGAAGCCCAGCACGTGCAGCGCCTGGCGGCGTCGTGGGGGCTGTTGGCCGACTTCTGCTTCTCCGACCTGCTGCTGTTCGCCCCGGTCGGCGACCTCGAGGGCCAGGAGTTCGTCGTGCTCGCCCAAGTCCGTCCGACCACCGGCCAGACCGTGTACCGGGGCGACTGGGTCGGCACCCGGCTCGACGACGGGGAGCGGCCCCTGGTGGCCCGTTCGTTCCGCAACGGGGAGATCATCGAGGGCGAGATCCACCTCGCGGTCGTCCGAGAGCGCGTCCGGGTGCTGTGCGTCCCGATCCGCTGTGCCGGCGAGGTGATCGGCGTCGTCACCCGGGAGTCGGCGCCGAGCATCGGCCGCCAGCACGGCGAGCTCGAGCGGACCTACCTCGACATCTTCAACCGCTTCGCCCGGATGATCGCCGCCGGCGACTTCCCCTACGACGAGAAGGACGACACTGCGGAGGCGCCGCGTGTCGGCGATGGCGTGCTGCTGCTCGATTCCGGCGGCCGGGTCGAGTACACCTCGCCGAACGCGGTGTCCGCCCTCCACCGGGTCGGCGTGCACGCCAACACCGCAGGGCTCCGCTTCGGCGAACTCGGCCTCGACGAGTCGATCGTCAAGACTGCGTTCCAGCTCCATCAACCCACCGTGGAGGAGATCGAGCGGACCAACGAGGTGACCGTGGTCTTCCGCTGCCTACCGATCACCGATCGTGGGCACGTGTCGGGCGGCGTGGTGCTCGTGCGCGACATCTCCGAGCTGCGACGGCGGGACCGGTTGCTGCTCTCGAAGGACGCGACGATCCGTGAGATCCACCACCGGGTGAAGAACAACCTGCAGACCATCTCCTCCCTGCTGCGGCTCCAGGGCCGGCGCCTGGGCTCCGACGAGGCGAAGGCGGCCATCGAGGAGTCGGCCCGGCGGATCCGATCGATCGCGCTCGTCCACGAGACCCTGTCCCGGGAGGCGGGCGACGACGTCCCCTTCGTCGAGATCGCCCGAGAGCTGGCGCGGATGGTGGAGGAGGGGCTCATCGACCCGAGCCGACCGTTCCGGGTGCGGGTCGAGGGTGATCCCGCGTCAGTGCCGGCGGCACCAGCCACGTCACTGTCGGTCGTCCTCAACGAGTTGCTCCAGAACGTGGTCGATCACGCGTTCCCGGCCGAACTCGATCTCGGCGACGAGCCGGGTCGGGTCCTGGTGACCCTCGAGCGCGAGGACGACTGGCTCCACGTCCGCGTCGAGGACAACGGCGTCGGCCTCCCCGAAGGGTTCTCGATCAACGACACCACCGGCCTCGGATTGTCGATCGTGCGGACGCTGGTGGAGACCGAGCTGTTGGGGGAGATCGAGATGCGCCGGGGCGAGGGCCCCGAGGGCCGGGGCGGCACAGTGATCGCGGTGAGCGCCTCGACGAGCCGGTGGTGAGGAGTGCGCGCCCGACGCGAAACGACCTCCCGCCGGGCGGGAGGTCGTCGGTTGTGGTGGTGCCGGCGGACGCCGGCGGTTCAGGACGCGCGCTGCTCCTTGAGACGGCGCTGGCGGGCCCGGCGCATCTGGCGACGCTCCTCCTCGGAGGTGCCGCCCCAGACGCCGCTGTCCTGGTTGGTGGAGATGGCGTACTCGAGGCACAGATCCTGTACGTCGCACGTGCGGCACACGGCCTTGGCGCTGGCGATCTGGTCGAGCGCCGGGCCGGTGGTGCCTACGGGGAAGAACAGGTTGGGATCCGTGTCACTGCAGGCGGCGTGCTTGCGCCACTCGTCTCGTTCGAGGGTGAGCGGAATCGTGCGCGACGTTGTCAGGGACACGGGACCTCCAGGAGTCGGTGGGGCCGGGGATGCGGCTGGGCCAGGAATGCGGGTGGCAGGGGGAGCCACCCTCGACGCATTCGTGACGGCGTTCACATGCCTCAGCGGACGTCGAGCGCCTCGCCGGGACTTGATCAGCGTAGCGAGCGGTCGACGGGGTCGCAAGGGTTTTTTGGAGGCACGAAACACGATGGCAACGCCCATGGTCTATGGACACCGAGGTACCCCGGGTCGAGAACCCGAGAACTCGCTGGCGGGGTTCGAGCTCGCCGGCCGGATCGGCGCCGACGGGGTCGAACTCGACGTCCGCCGGACCGTCGACGGTGAGCTCGTCGTCCACCACGATCCCGCGCTTGCCGACGGGAGGCTGCTCGCCGCCACCGCTCGGGCCGAGCTCCCGGCGGGGATCCCCACACTGGCCAGGGCCCTCGACGTGTGCGCCGGCGCCGATCTGGTCGTCAACGTCGAGCTGAAGAACGTCCCAGGCGAGCCCGACTTCGACCCGACGGCGCAGCTCGCCGACCAGGTGGTCGACACGCTGGCGACCCGTTCGGGGCGGGACCGGGTCCTGATCTCGGGGTTCGACCTCGCCACCGTCGATCGCGTCCGGGCTCGGGCCCCGCGCCTGGCGACCGGGTTCCTCACCCTGCTCGAGCCGACACCGACCGAGGGTCTGGCGATGGCGGCCGAGCATGGCCACGACGCGTTCCACCCGTACCACGCCTTCGTCGACGAAGCGCTCGTCGTGGGCGCCCACGAGCGCGGGCTCGCGCTCAACACCTGGACCGTCGACGACCTCGACCGAGCGCGCCAGCTGGCCGCTTGGGGCGTCGACGGGATCGTGACCAATGTGCCCGACGCGGTGGCCCGGGCGCTCAGGTGACCGGAACCACGAGGCGCAGCGCGTGCGGCCGGTGCTCGAACGACAGCGACGAGGTGTATCCGAGGAAGTCGCCGTCGACCTGGTAGGGCAGCTCGCCGTGGCCCGTGATCTCGAGGTGATCGAGGTCGTGGGCCACCAGGGCGTGGCGGGACGAGCGCAGGTGCCGGCCCGAACCGATACCGGACCCGACGAGCGCCAGCGTCTTGGCGAAGTCCATCGTCCGGACGACCACGACCGACAGACCGTTGTCGAGGGTGGCTTCCGGAGTCAGGTCGAGGCCCCGGTTCCCGAGATAGGTGTACGGGCTCGTGTTGAGCACGATGGCGAAGTAGGCGTCGTCGACGACCCGCCCGTCGCCCAGCTTCACCGCCATGCGGGGCCGGCTGTGGTCGTAGTGGCGGAACCAGGTGGCGAACCCGGCGTAGACGAAGAGCGGGTGCCCGGCGTAGCGCTTGAGCGAGGCCCGTCGCTCCACCTGCTCGACGACTGCGGCGTCGAAGCCGAGCCCGGTGTGGAAGAGGAAGCAGCGACCGTCGACCGAACCGAGTCCGACGGGACGGATCGATTCGGCGGCGAGGGCGTCGAGGAGCAGGCCCGTCGACTCGATCGGGTCGTTGGGCAGTCCGAGCTGGCGGGCGAACACGTTGGTCGACCCACCCGGCAGGGTGGCCAGCGCGGTGTCGGTGCCCACCAATCCGTTGGCGGCCTCGTTCAGCGTTCCGTCGCCCCCCATGACCACGACGACGTCGTAGCCTTCGTTGGCTGCCCCGAGCGCGAGGCGGGTGGCATGGCCCCGCCGGCTCGTCTCCACCAGCTCGACGTCGTGGTCGGCCGAGAACGCCTTGCGGATCACCACCATCGACCGCGCCGTCACCGACGACGCGAAGGCGTTGACGATCAGCAGCGCTCGCATCCGGGGCATGGTGGCACGTCATGCCGCAGCCCGGCGTTTGGACCGGAGCTTCACACGGCTGACACAATCCAGCTTCATGTCCCTCAACGTCGTCGTCTGCGTGAAGCAGATCCCGGACCCGGCCGACCCCGGCAGCCTGGACGCTGACTTCACCCTCAACCGTGCCGTCAAGCTCATCCTGGACGAGTCCGACTCCTATGGCGTCGAAATCGCCCTCCAGCTCGTGGACAACGCCGGCGGAGGCGAGGTCACCCTCGTCTCGATGGCTCCCGAGAGCGAAGTCGGCGGTCTCCGCACGGCCCTCGCCATGGGCGCCGAGAAGGCCGTGCTGGTCTCCGACGAGGCGCTCGCCGGTGCCGGTGCGCTCGACACCGCCCGCACGCTCGCAGCCGCCATCGGCAGGGCCGGCGAGTACGACCTGATCCTCACCGGTGTCGAGTCGTCCGACGGCTACACCGGGACGGTTCCCCAGATGCTGGCCGCCGAGCTCGGCCACCCCATGGTCTCCTTCGCCAAGGAGGTCCACATCGAGGGCGACAAGGTGTCGGTCCAGCGCCAGACCGAGACCGGCTACCAGGACGTCGAGGCCCCGACACCCGCCGTGGTCTCGGTGACCGCCGGCGTGGTCGAGCCCCGCTACCCGTCCTTCAAGGGGATCATGGCCGCTAAGAAGAAGTCGGTCGACGAGGTGACCGTCGCCGATCTCGGCCTCGACCCCGAGAGCGTGGGTTGGTCCGGCGCCGGCCAGGAGATCACCACCGTCGAGGACGCGCCCGCCCGCGAGGCCGGCGAGATCATCGAGGACGAAGGCGAGGGCTTCCAGAACATCGTGGCCAAGCTCGAAGAGCTCAAGGTCATCTGACCCGACCCCGACACCACTGCACGAGGAACGGAAAGAGGAAACGAACATGGCTCTGTCCAAGGTCTGGGTCTTCGTCGAGACCGACGAGAGCGGCGCACTGGTCCCGCTCAGCAAGGAACTGCTCACCGCCGCCCGCGATCTGGCTGACACCGTCGAGGCGTTCTACGCCGGCGACGGTTCGGTCGTGGCCGATGCCGTCGGCGCCTACGGCGCCACCGCGGTCAACGCGACCGGCGATCTCGGTGAGCGGCTCGGCGGCGCGCCCGCCGGCGCGGCGCTCGCCGAGGCGGCTGAGGGGGTCGACGCCGTGATCGGCGGGACCACCTACGACGCCCGCGATGCGTTCGCGTACGCGTCGGTGAAGCTCGGCAAGCCGGTGCTGTCCAACGCCACCCAGCTCGAACTCGATGGCGACGCGCTCGTCACCACCACGCCCGCCTTCGGCGGGGAGAAGCTGGTGAAGACCAAGTTCACCGGCGGTGGCCCGCAGCTGGTCCTGGTGCGGCCCAAGTCCTACGAGCCCAGCGAGTCCGGCGGCGCTGCCGCGACCGTCAACGATCTGAGCGTGCCCGACGCCCCGGCGGCCACCGTGCTGTCGACGCACGTCGAAGAGCGCGAAGGCCCCCAGCTCGACTCGGCCCCGATCGTCATCTCCGGTGGCCGGGGCCTCGGCGATCCCGAGAAGTTCGACGAGTACATCGAGACGCTCGGCAAGAAGCTGGGTGCTGCCACCGGCGCCACCCGTGCCATCGTCGACGCCGGCTGGGTCCCCTACGCCAAGCAGGTCGGCCAGACCGGCAAGGTCGTCAAGCCCGACGTGTACATCGCCTGCGGCATCTCGGGCGCGACCCAGCACTTGGTGGGGATGAAGGGATCCAAGAACATCATCGCCGTCAACAAGGATCCCGAGGCGCCGATCTTCTCGGTCGCCGATCTCGGCATCGTCGGCGACGTGCACAAGGTGCTGCCGGCGCTCATCGAGGCGCTCGACGGCCGTTGAGCCGAACCGGTTCCGGCTGCTCGGAACCGGCCAACTGAGATCCACGGCACAGCCGCCCTTCGGGGCGGCTGTGCCGCGTTCGGGGACGTCGCCGACGGCGCCGGGATCGGCTCAACCCGCACTGACCTCCGAATCGTGGCAACCCCGCCCCGAATCGTGCCGACCATCACGGCCTGCGAGCCGGCGTGTGCCCTGGTGCGCGAGGTCCCGGTCCGGGCGCTCGGTGCCGGTTGAGCGAAAACCCCATGGTTCTGCGGGTTTTGTCCCATTCAAGGCTTCTTGCTGGCTCTGCTGATTTCGCGCCGAGCGTGGCGCGCTGGCTACGCGGGCGATTTTGCGTGTTTACACGGCCACTGATGGTGGGAGGAAGTGGATCTTGAGGCCACTCGGGCGGCGTGTCGTGGGCACGCGGACCGGGCGGTCGTTCACCTATCCACCGTCATCCCACGAAGGCAGAGCATCACACCATGTCATCCGACACACATACCACTGGGGAATCCGCCGTGCGACCTGCGCTCGGCTCGTCGGTGCGCCGTCAGGGCCTCACCGGCCACGGCGTGGGCATCGCGGTGATCGACTCGGGCGTCACCGCGCCGGACGTGTTCGGTCGTCGGCTCGTCGCCGGCCCCGACTTCACGGCCGATGTCGCCACCGACCACGAGGCCGTCGACCGGACCGGTCACGGCACGCACCTCGCCGGCATCGTCGCGGGTGAGCGCACGGGTGTCGCGCCCGGCTCGCACGTGGTCAGCGTCAAGGTCGCCGGCGACGCCGGCGCTACCGACGTCGGCGCGGTCATCGCCGCGCTCGACTGGACGGTGGCCCACCGCCACCAGCTCAGCCTCGGCGTGGTCCTGCTCGCCTTCGGTGCCGACCAACTGCCCACCGGTACCCACGACCCCCTCGCCGCGGCTGTGGCCCGGGCCTGGAAGGCCGGGCTCGTGGTGGTCACCTCGACGGGCAACGACGGCCTCGTTGGGCCGCTGTCCACGCCGACCCACATCGACGAGGTGCTCACGGTCGCCGCGTCCGAGCAGGCTGACGGTGCCTGGTCGGTCTGCGACTTCTCGAGCAAGGGCGACGTCGACGGGCGCCCCGACCTGGCCGCCCCGGGTCGCTCGATCGTTGGCCCCATCGCCCCCGGCACCGATGCCGAGGATGCCCCCGAGAGCTCCGTGGTCGCTCCCGGCTACGTGAAAGGTTCGGGCACGTCGCAGGCCGCCGCGGTCGTGGCTGGCGCTGCGGCGCTGCTCCTCGAGGCCGACGCCTCCCTCACGCCCGACGAGGTCAAGCGGATCCTGTGCACCTCTGCCGTGCGGATCGACGACCCCGCCGCCGGCGCGGGCACCCTCGACCTCGACGTCGCCCTGGCCTGCCTGGCCTCCGGCCTCTTCCGTGAGGTCCCCGCCTCCACCCTCCCCGCCCCCGCCGACGCCTGGTCCGGCCTGGAGTGGGCCGGTCATGCGTGGCGTGGTCATGCGTGGCGGGGTCTGGAGTGGGCCGGTCATGCGTGGCGTGGTCATGCGTGGCGTGGTCATGCGTGGCGTGGTCATGCGTGGCGTGGTCATGCGTGGCGTGGTCATGCGTGGCGTGGTCATGCGTGGCGCGGTCATGCGTGGCGCGGTCTGGAGTGGCGCGGTCATGCGTGGCGCGGTCTCGAGTGGGCCTGAACCGGGAGGCGGTCGTCAGTGGGACGCGCTAGCGCCCACTGACGACGCACGGTAGTCTCACGACCCGGCTGCGTGCGTTTCAGTGCAGAGGGTCGAGGGCCAGCATGGAAACCAGAACGCGAGCGACATGGGCCTTCACCCTGTTCGTCTGCGCGATCGGTGCAGGGTCCTGCGCGCTGGCATTCGGGCTGGAGGCGCCGACCGGAGGCGCAGTCGAGATCCATTGGGGGTTCCTCGCCGTAGCGTTCGCCTTGGCCGAGCGATACTCCGTGAATCTCGAGGTACGCCGCGAGGCGCACTCGCTCACGTTCTCGGAGATCCCGCTGACGATCGGTCTGATCTTTACTGATCCCACCGGTCTGATCCTGGCGAGAGTCGTGGGAGCGGCCATCGGGCATGCGCTCGTTCGACGGCCGCGGGTCGTCAAGTACGTGTTCAACGTCGGGCAGTTCGCCCTCGATGTCGGCGTTGCACTGCTGGTGTTCCACGCGATCGTCGGCACCGGCAATCCGATTGATCCGTTGGGATGGGCCGCTGGGCTGGCTGCCGTCGGCACCGCCCACCTGGCCGGATGGATGGTCGTTTCCATCGTCATGCGGCTCGCGGGCGCGCCCGTCACGGTTCACCATGCCCTCGAGGTACTGGCTGTCTCCATCACCTTCTCCCTCGCCGAGTGCGCGGTTGCGCTCGGTGCCGCGGGTGCCCTTTGGCGGGACGGCAGGTCCTGGGTGCTGCTCCTCCTCATCGGCTGCGGGCTCGGGTACTTCTTTCTGTCCTTCGTTCGGATCCGCGAGCGTCACCAATCGCTGGCGAATCTGCACTCCTTCACGACGAGTCTCACATCCGACGACCCGCGGTCTCTGACCCGGAACGTCCTTGTTGGCGTCGCTGACCTTCTCCGCGCCCGACGTGTCGTCATCCTCATCCCCGACGGAGTCGCGGTCCATCGGATCGAGCTGGACGGAGAGGAGTTCACCGACGAGCGAGTGGATCCAGGAGCAAGCAACCTCGACCTTGTCTCCGTGCTGGGCCAGGTTGGTCTACGGGTTCAAGGTGACGATGCGTTGCCCGGGCTTCCCGATCTCACGTCTGGCGAAGCGGTCATGGCGTTGTTGCCGCTGCCGGACAGGGACGGCCTCGTCATCGCCGCGGGTCGCATGTCCGATGCTCGCGACTTCGACGACGAAGATGTGCAGTTGTTGGAGACGGCGGCTGGTCACGCCGCGTCGGCGCTACACAACGCCCAGCTCGTCGACAAGTTGCGCCAGGAGGCCAGGTACCGGGCCCATCAGGCGTTGCACGACGAGGTCACCGATCTCCCCAACCAGCGGTACCTCGTCGAACACCTGGACGGGCAGCTGAACCAGGGTACGCCGTTGGCGATGCTCACGGTGCGGATCAACTCCCTCCGAGAGGTCAACGAGACCCTTGGACGCAACATGGGCGACGAGCTGCTCCGACAGGTCGCGGAGCGACTGCGTCCCGTCGGGCGCCGGGCGTGGTGCGCGCGGTCGGCCACCGATGAGTTCACGCTGGTCATCCCCGGCGGCCAGGCCGAAGCCGATGCGACCGCCGAGCGGATTGCCGACGCCTTCGGTCAGCCCGTGCTGTGCAACGACGTCTCGTTGGCCGTCACCGTCGGCATCGGTGTCGCCCTGTCGCCGGACCACGGCACCGACAGTGAGATGCTGCTGCGTCGGGCCAGCTTGGCGGCGAGCCGCACCGAGCTGGAGGGAACCACCGTCTCCACCTGGGCCGAGGATCGCGACCCCTACGACCCGCAGCGGCTCACCATCGCCGCCGACCTGCGCGACGCCATCCCCCGGGGCGAGCTCGAGGTCCACTTCCAGCCCCAGCTCGACCTGGTGTCCGGGCTGATCACCGGCGCCGAGGCACTGGTGCGCTGGCGCCATCCCCGGCTCGGTCGGCTTGTCCCCGATCAGTTCATCCCGGCCGCGGAGGACACGGGCGCGATCGACGCGCTCACGCTCCACGTGCTCATGGTCGCGGCTCGCGCCGGAGCGCAGTGGAACGATCGGGGTTGGGACCTCGACGTGGCCGTCAACCTGTCGGCGCGGAACCTCACCAACCCGCGGTTCGCCACCGAGGTCGAGGCGGTGCTCGCCAGCTGCGGTCTCGCCCCCTCGTCGCTGACCATGGAGCTCACCGAGTCGAGCGTCATGACCGAGGCCGAGCGGGCGCTGTCCACGCTGCGCGAGCTCGACGCCCTGGGCATCGCCCTGTCGATCGACGACTTCGGGACGGGCTACTCGTCGCTGGCTCACCTGCGGCGTCTGCCGGTCGGGCAGATCAAGATCGACAAGTCGTTCGTGTTCGACCTGACCACGAGCGCGTCCGACGAGGCCATCGTGCGGTCGATGATCGAACTCGGGCACAACCTCGGCCTGACCGTGGTCGTCGAGGGCGTCGAGACGGTCGAGGTCCGCGAGCGGGTCCGTGAGCTCGGCACCGACCGACTCCAGGGATATCTCCTCAGCCGGCCGATGGCCCAGGCCGACTTCGAGCACTGGGTGGGGGAGCGTCGGCTCCGCTCCATCGGCGCCGACCCACGCGATCGCGTGATCGCGCTCCGCCAACGCAGCTGACCCCGACCGGCCCGAACGATCGGGCCACCGGCCGTCGGGTCAGACGAGTGGCCAGGGGTAGCGGCGCCCGGTCGGATCGACCGGGAACTCGGCCAGCATCGCGACCTGGGTGATCCGGTGTCGGAGGGCGTCGAGCTCGTCGGCGAGGAGGAGCTCGCACAGCGGCGTCGGGAGGCCGTCGTCTCGCAGCGTCCGGACGGGTTCGAGCAGGCAGTCCGGGATCGGCTGTCCCGCGAAGTCCCAGATCACGGTGCGGAGCTTGAAGTCCTCGTGGAAGCACAGCCCGTGGTCGATGCCGAACAGCTCGTCGCCGAGCGACACCAGGCAGTGGCCGCTCTTGCGGTCGGTGTTGTTGGCGAGCAGGTCGAACACGCACATCCGCCGCATGGCGTCGAGGTGGTGGCCGGCCTCGAACAGCGAGAAGTAGTGCTCCTCGAACTGGGCGTCGACGAAGCGCTGCACCGATCCCTCGCCCATGGGACCGTCGCGGAGCACCGTGTGGGGCACGAGGTCCCAGCCGAGGGCCTCGGACAGCTCGAAGGCCGCCACCTCGCGGCGGTCGAGCCCGTTGGGGAAGTCCCACAGCGGACGCTCGAATCGGCGGGGCTTGTAGATGGCCCGGGTCCAGGTGTCCTCGCCGTGGACCTGCACGAGGAACGTCCCGTTCGAAGACCACGGCATGCGCCCCTCGATCTCGACATCGCCGGTCGTCAACAGGTCGAGCACCGGATCGTTCATGGGTCCGTCGCGTCGAGGTGGTTCAGTTGGCTCGGGGACAGGCGTGTCCCTCGGGATCCATCGGCGCGCCGCACAGCCGGCACGGGGGGCGACCACCGGCCATGAGCCCCTCGGCCTGGTCGATGAGCGCCCGGACCTGGGAGCGGGTGACGGCGACGCGCATCGTCTCGGCGTCGGCCTCGCCGGCCTCGTCGTCGGCGTCGGCGGCGTCGTCGGGAACGAGCTCGTCGGCGACGATGACGATCCGGTCGCGGTCGTTGTCGTACGCGACGCCGATGGTGCCCACGGTCCAGTCGGGGCGACCGGGGTCGATCAGGTCGGGGGCGGGTGGCACGTCGTCGGGCGCGGGCAGGTCGTGGAGCAGCCCACCGAGGTATTCGGCGAGCGCGGCCACCTGTTGCTTCTCGAGCTTCACCGACGTGACGTGGCCGTTCTCGCGGGCCTGCAGGTAGAAGACGCGGTCGCCGGGTTCGCCGACGGCGCCGGTCGTGAATACCTCGGGGTCGTCGAATGTGGTCATGATGGAACGAGCGAGACGAGGTCGCCGGTGTGGTTGACGGCGAGGACCGTCGGGCCCCCGGTGGCGTAGAGCACGGCCGACACCGAGCACTGGCCGATCACGATGCGCTGGAACAGGTCGAGCGGGGTCCCGAGGGCCTGGGCGACGGCGGCCTTGATGGTGTCGGCGTGGGAGACGGCCACGACGGCCTCGCCGGGATGCTCGTGGACGAGGCGGTTGACCGTGTCGACCATACGGGCCTGCATCTCGGGGAACGACTCGCCCTTCGGGAAGCGGAACCCGGACGGATGGCGCTGCACGGTCTTCCACTCGGGCAACTTGTTCAGCTTCTCGAGCTCCTTGCCCGTCCACTCGCCGAAGTCGCACTCGACGAGGCCCTGGCGGGTCCGGGTGCGCAGCCCGAGCGCCTTGGCGATCGGTTTCGCCGTCTCCTGCGTACGCTCCATCGGGGAGGCGTAGACCGCGACGATGCCGGTCCGGTCCTTCTTGGCGGAGCGAGCGTCGTGCAGCTCCCGGATGCGGGCCGCCGCGGACTCGGCCTGCTCGACACCCTGGTCGGCCAGATGGAGCCCCTCGGCTCGCCCGGGAAGGACCGAGCCGGTGGTCGGGGTCTTGCCGTGCCGGACGAACAGCACCAGGGTCGGGGCAGGGCCGTCGGAGCCCTGCGTTGGGCTGGTCTGGGCCCGAGTCGACCGGGTCGTGCGCTTGGCGGCCATGCGATTTGCCACGCTATCGGCGGTGGATTCGATCGACGCTCTGGCCCGGGACGTGGTGGGTTGCCGCGCGTGCCCACGCCTCGTGGCGTGGCGGGAGCAGGTCGCGTACGAGAAGCGGGCGGCATTCGCCGCCCAGGAGTACTGGGGCCGTCCGGTCCCGGGATTCGGCGACCCGAACGCCCGGATCGTCATCGTCGGTCTCGCGCCGGCCGCCCACGGCGCGAACCGGACCGGTCGGATGTTCACCGGCGACCGCAGCGGCGACTTCCTCTACGGCGCCCTGCACCGTGTGGGCCTGGCGAACCAGCCCGAGTCGGTGTCGCTCGACGACGGTCTCGAGCTCACCGACGTGTGGATCACTTCGCCGGTGAAGTGCGCGCCGCCCGCCAACAAGCCCACGCCCGAGGAGCGCGACCGGTGCGCGACGTTCCTCGATCGCGAGCTGGCGCTGCTCGACCGGGCCCGGGTGTTCGTCCCGCTCGGGCAGTTCGGCTACCAGGCCACGTGCCGGTTCCTCGGTGTCCGGCCCCGCCCGAAGTTCGGCCACGGGGTCGAGGTGGACGGGGACGGGGAGCGAACGATCCTCGCCAGCTTCCACGTGAGTCAGCAGAACACCTTCACCGGCCGGCTCACCGAGGAGATGTTCGACGGCGTCCTCGAACGAGCGCGGGAGCTGGCCGGCTGAGGGAATCCGAGAATTGGGAGTTGGCGCCCGGGGTCGCCCGGGCCAACCTGTGGCGGTGCCCTCGACCGCATCGACCGGCCAGAGCGTGACGGTCTCGCCTCCCGACCACCACGTGGCCGGAACCCTCGCGGTCACCGGGGCGATGGTCGCCTTCGGGGTCAACAACGTCATCGTCCGCACCACCGGTCTGACCGGCATCGTCACCGCGTCGTACCGGTTGTTCCTCGGGATCGCCCTGCTCGTGGGCGTGCTCGCTCTCGGCGGCCGTCGGCCGAGCCTCCGGGGTCTCCGGGTCGCGCTCGCCCCCGGCGTCTGCTACGGCGCGGCGATCCTGCTGTTCTTCACGGCGTTCAAGGAGACCTCGCTCGCCAACGCGACGCTGATCGCCGCGCTCCAGTCCGGGGTCAGCCTGACCGTGGTGGGGAGGTTCTTCGGTGAGAAGGTGCGCGCTGGCGAGCTGATCCTCACCGGCGTGGCCACTGGCGGCGTCGCGCTCGTCATCTTCGGTGGCGAAGCCGGCGGTGCGGGGCGCATCGAAGGTGACCTCCTCGCCATCGCCGCCATGCTCGCCAACACCGCGTACTTCGTGCTCGGCAAGCGGGCCCGCGCCGCCGCATCCGACGTCGACAACGGCGCGTTCCAGGTCGGCCTGCTCACCGTCGCCGCGGCCATGACCATCCCGCTCGTGGTCATCCCGGGCGACATCCCCGTTCCCGACGGCGGCGACTGGATCCGGTTGTTGGTGCTGGCCGTGGGCGGCACGCTCGGCCACCTCGGGGTCAACTGGGCCCACCGGCATGTGACCCTGACGACGTCGTCGCTGCTGACGCTCGCCGTACCCGTGGTCTCCTCGACGGTCGCGTGGTTCGTGCTCGACGAGTACCTGTCGGTGGCGCAGTGGGTCGGCGCGAGTGTCACCCTCGCTTCTCTCACCGCGGTCGTACTGCGGGCCGTGCGACCGGCGCGACCGCTGCCGGCGACGTCGGTCTGACTGTCCGGCCCGCCTGGCGATGTCGGGCTGGCTAGGCCTTCGCCTTCGGGAAGTCGACGGCGGCGTCCGGCCAGCGCTGGCGCGACTTCTTGGCCAGCTTGTGCATCAGGGCGATGGCGCCCGGGTCTTCGTCGCCGGGCCTGGCCTCGATGGCGCCCGCGTCGATCATCCGGGAGATGACCTCACGGCCGAGTTCGGTACGGACGATGGTGAGGGTCCAGTCGTTCTTCTCGCCGATGCCGCCGGTGGAGATGTCGGCGTGTTCGGCGGCGAAGTCGGGGCAGTGGTTGCACCCCTCGCGGGTCCAGGCGTGGCACTCCTTGAGGGGTATCTCGTGGTAGCTGCCGTCCTCGGTCCACAGCTGGAAGACGCCCTTGATGTTCATCTTGGTGATGGTCTGCTTCGGGATCCGGTACTTCGTCTCGAACAGCTCTTCGAAGATGGCGTCGTCGAAGGTCTTCGAGCACAGCAGGCCGATGTTGAACTTGATCGGCTTGCCGACCTTGCCGAGCTTGCGGTGCCACATCACCGGCGGCACCGACGACTGGCAGCTCATGCCGACCAGGGCGAGGTTCTGGAGCCCGCGATCCACCGCCTCGGGCAGCGCGAGGGTGTTGGCCGAGTACGTGTACCGGCTACCGGAGGCGTCGAGGATCTCCTGCTTGTTGGTGGCGACGCCCGGCTTGGCCTTCCAGTCGCCCTTGTCACCCTCGAGGTAGCTCACCAGCGCACCGTCGATGTACTCCTCCTCGAGGAGCCACAGCAGGATCGCCGACACGAGCCCGCCGTCCTGGCCGAGCTCGTGGACGGTCTGGTCGGCGGCCCGGGTCAGGAGGATGTCCTGGTAGATGCCCGATTGCTCGTCGTCCTCGCGCGTGCGGGCGAAGAGGTGCTCGTCGGCCTCGGGCTCCCAGTTGCGAAAGCGGGGGCACGCCCGGGTGCAACTCGTGCAGCCCTTCTGGCCGTGCACGCAGTCGTCGGGCCCCATCTCCTCCTCGAGGTGGAACGGCGTGTAGCCGCCCGCCTCGTGGTCGTAGCCGATCACGTCGTGCGGGCAGGCGATCACGCAGCCAGCGCAGCCCGTACACAGGCCACTATCGATGACCTCGTTCTTCAGCTCGAGCCACTGGTTGGTCCAGCGGGCGGTTTCTCCGGTGACGACGTCGGTGAGCGCCATGGCCGGATCGTAGGTGTTCGCTCCCGGACGGGACGACGTCCCCGACTCGAACTTTCTGACGGAGCGTCAGGAGCCCGGGTACCGTCAGCGGCGTGAGCGGACACCAGCTGTACCAGCCGGCGCGAATCGGTCCGATCGAGGTTCGAAATCGCACGGTGAAGGCCGCGACCTACGAGTCGCTCGGACGAGACGGGCTCGTGACCGACGAGCTCATTGCCTGGCATGCCGAGATCGCGCGGGGCGGGGTGGGCGTCGACACGCTCTCCTATTGCAGCGTCGCCGCAGACGGGCGGACCTTCGGCGACCAACTCGTGATGCGCGACGCGGCCATGCCGGGCCTGACCCGCTTCTGCCAGACCATCCGCGCCACGGGCGCGACGCCGGCGGTGCAGCTCGGCCACGCTGGTTGGTTCGCCGACCCGCACGCGACCGGCGAGCGGCCGATGGGCCCGAGCGCCCAGTTCAGCCCGCACGGTGGCGCACGGAGCCGGCCCATGACCGTGGCCGACATCGAGCGGGTGACCCAGGACTTCGCGGCCGCCGCCGCGGGCGCCGCCGAGGCGGGCTTCGGGGGCGTGGAGATCCACGTCGGTCATGGCTACCTGTTGAGCCAGTTCCTGTGCCCCTGGAACAACCGGCGCGACGACGCCTACGGCGGCACGATCGAGAACCGGGCCCGGTTCGCTCGCGAGGTCTGCCGGGCGGTGCGCGACCGGGTGGGTGGCGAGATCGCGATCTGGGCCAAGCTCAACATGGACGACGGCTTCCGCGGCGGCATGACCCTCGACGATGGCCTGGCCGTGGCCCGGCTGCTCGATGCCGATGGAAGCCTCGACGCGCTCCAACTCACCGGCGGCCACACCACCCGCTCGCCCATGTACCTCATGCGCGGTGCTGCACCCCGCAAGGAGATGTTCGAGGACGACCCCAACGCCATCCGCCGCACGATGATGCGCCTGGGCGCGCCGTTGTTCATCCGGGAGATCCCGTTCGAGGAGGCGTTCTTCCGACCGAAGGCCGAACTGTTCCGTCGCGCCACCGACCTGCCGGTCATGCTCCTCGGGGGCTTGACCCGTCGCGACACGATGGAGGACGCCATCGACGGCGGGTTCGGCTTCGTCACGCTCGGGCGGGCGCTGCTCCGGGAGCCCGATCTGATCAACCGCTACGCCAGCGGAGCGGCGGCCACGAGCCGGTGCGTCCCGTGCAACCAGTGCATGGCCAAGGTCGGCTACCAGCCGACCCAGTGCGTCCGACGGTCGGAGCCGATCGGGCAGCCGACCGGGTGAACGCGGCCCGCCGTCGTCGAACCGAGCCTTTGTTGCGATCCCGTGACTGTGAGATGACGGTCGCGCCGCGGTAGTTTCGGCGCCCATGCCGGGCCCGAAGCATCTCGCCACGGCGACGAGGCGCAGCGGCCGGGAGAAGGCCGTCCTCGTCGTGGGTGGCGTCCTGACCATGGCGTTGCTCCTCGGCGCCTCCGCCGTCGGCTACCTCAACGCCCGCTTCGGTCAGATCCGGCGTTTCGACGTGGCCATCGACGCGGCGCCGGCCTCGGGCGAGCCCCGCAACTACCTCCTGGTCGGCACCGACAGCCGGGAAGGCCTCGACGAGGACGATCCGGCCAACGCCGTCTTCCTCGGCGATGGTCAAGAAGGCACCGAATCGCTGCGGACGGACACGATCATGGTGCTGCGGGTCGATCCCGACGACGGTGACGCGTCGCTGCTGTCGTTCCCGCGCGACCTGTGGGTCGAGATCGCCGACACGGGTGAGATGAATCGGATCAACGTCGCGTTCTCCCACGGGCGCGAGGTGCTGATGGACACCATCCGCGAGAACTTCGGGATCCCGATCCACCACTACGTCGAGCTCGACTTCGTCGGCTTCCTCGGCTTGGTCGAGACGATCGGCGGCGTGCCGATGTACTTCGAGACCCCCGTGCGTGACACCGAGTCCGGGCTGGACATCGAGTCCCCGGGGTGCGTCACGCTCGAGCCCCGCCAGGCGCTGTCGTTCGCCCGGGCGCGCCACCTCGACTACCAGGACCCCGACACCGGACGGTGGCGCACCGACCAGAGCGGCGATCTCGGGCGCATCTCCCGCCAGCAGGAGTTCATCCGGCGGGCGATCTCGAAGGCGGTGGGCCGGGGCCTGAGCAATCCGGTTGCGCTGAACCGTCTGGTCGACGTCGGCGTGGACTACGTCGGGCTGGATCCCACGCTCGACGTGAGCGAGATCGTGAGCCTCGGTCGGCGGTTCGCGTCGTTCGACGCCGAGAACCTCGAGACCTACAGCGTGCCGGCCTCCTCGTTCCGGACGAGTGCCGGTGCGTCGGTGCTCGATCTCGACGAGCGCGATGCCGAGCCGATCCTCAACGTCTTCCGTGGGATCGATCCCGACACCCTCACGCCCGGACTCGTCGAGGTGACGGTGCTGAACGGCAACGGGCTCGACGGGTTCGCCGGCGATGTGAGCGCGGCGCTCGAGACCATCGGCTTCGCCACCGACGAGCCGGGCGACAGCGCCGACCACTTCGTCGACTCGACGCTGTACTACGCGCCCGGCAGCGAGCAGGCTGCGACCCGCGTCGCGCGGCACCTGAGCAGCGATGTCGAGTTCGCGGTCGACGACGAGCTCGGCGAGGACGAGGTCGTACTGGTGGCGGGGGAGGACTTCACCACCGTCCACGACCAGCCCTCCCCCGAGGTCCCCGAGCTGCCGACCACGACGACCACCGAGGCCGATGGCTCGACCTCGAGTCCGACCAGCACGACCTCGACGACCACGACCTCGGTCGTGGGCTACGTCCCGAACGCCGCCGCGTCCTGCGTCTAGGTGACTGGTGTCACCGAGGTCGGGACGCGGGCTGGCGTCCGGGCGGGTGAACCTCGGCGTCGACGGGTAGGGACCCGACATGCCCAAACCTCAGCAACCAGAGCTTCGACGGTCCGGTCGCGTGCCCGCGCTCGACCCCGACGCGACGGAAGCAGCCCGGTCCGCCGACCGGCCCGCCGAGGCCACGCCCACCGACCAGGTGCCGCCCGAGCAGCGTCCGGGCCACCGGCCGGACGATGAGCAGGACAAGCCCGACCTCGACGCCTTCGCCGAGCGCCTGGGCACGGTACCGCCGGAGCGCACCGACGACGACGTCCCGCATCGCCAGCGCTGGCGTACCCCGGTCGAGATCGCGGTCGTCGGCCTCGGCGTCGCCGGAATCCTCTACAAGATGCTGCGGACCCGAAGGCGCTTCTTCTGACCGGTTCTTCGCGCTTCTGCGTCGCCGCGACGCCGGGTACGGAGCGCGTGTGAGCTTCCTGGTCGCACTGGTCGTCGCCGCCGTCAGCGCGCTCGTGGTGCTGGCCGTCATCCGTCCGTGGCTGCGACGTCGCCGTGACGCGGAGACCTCGCACTATGACTCGATGCGAGGCCCGGACTCGTTCGACCCCACCGCCGACAACGTCCGCGACCCGTAGCTTCGCGCCACCTCGGCGGGGACCGGCGTCGCACGCGGTCGTCTCGGCAGCGCCAGGTCACTCGACGTATCCCGGGCCCCTGTAGCCGATGCCGGCGTCGTCGGACGTCACGAAGTCTCCGTCGGCGGGACGGCCCGGCTCGGCGGCGGCCCATCGCTCGCCGCCCCTGACGGTCTTGTCCCAGGACCGACCCGGTGCCGGATCGGCGTAGACCTCCTGCACGCTCAGCGGGAAGGTGCCGCTCGCCCACAGCAGATATCTCGCGGTCTCCGTGCTCCGAATGTTCACGCGACGCAGATCCACCGAGCCGATCGGCCCGAGGTCCTCGGCGAGGAACAGGCCTTGGTAGTCGGTCTCGCCGGTGAGGCGATCGATCCGCAGCTCATCGACGCCACCGTAGGGCTGGACCACGTCGGGATGGTTGTCGGAGAAATCGACCTGGTCGCGGGCGTGCAGGTTCTCGATGCGGATGCTCTGGAGCTGGACGGTGGCGTCTTCGGCGTCGATCTGAATGCCCTCGCTCACATCCTCGCCTCGGATCAACAACCCCTCGACGTGCACGACACCGGTCTGGTCACGCAGGAGCAGGCCTCGCCGCTGGCTGGCGTAGGGCTCCTCCCCCTGCCACGGGATGGCGATCTCGCCGCCGATGAGGACCACGTTCCGGCCCCCGTCGATTGCGACCGGTCTGGTCACCGGCGACGACGGCAGTTCGATGCGATAGTCCCGGTCGGGGTCCAGCTTGATGGCGTCGGGCTCGGTCGACACCGAAATCGTCTCGGGGTCGTCGAGTTCCGGCGGCGCCCAGGACAGCGTGGGGCTCGTGGCCCACCGCGGCAGGGTCGACGTGGGCTCGGCATCCCCGGCGGTCGGACCGGGAGACGTCGCCGACGGGGTGTCCGATCCGGTCACGAGCAGGACGAGCACCAGCGCTGAGATCGACAGGGCGAACGCCACGACGCGCGCCGAGACGTGTGGCATGAGGACCCTCGTTCGGTGGGGTTGGTGACGGGATGACGGCGTGACGTCGCCACGTCGCGGGGCTCGTCGTTGTCAAAGCACGCTAGGAGCGTGCTGAGCAACCCGCAATCGGTCACGGGCGCAGCTCGCTGACACCAGCAATTTCGCGAGGACCAGCGGCTCGATTCTCGTATTGCTCAGCACACTCCTCGGCCTGCGCCGGCGACGAACTCGGAGATCGCTCGCGCGACGCGCTCAGCGTGACGCCGACGAATGCGAAGCAGTCGTCATGCAACCCGAAGGGTTGCCGTGCCCCCGGCAGGACTCGAACCTGCGCACACGGCTCCGGAGGCCGATGCTCTATCCGCTGAGCTACGGGGGCAGACGGATCGGCGATGGTAGCGGGCACGAGTTCCGACCGGCGAAGGACCTGGCCGTAGGCTGCCCGGCGATGACTGACCCGATCGTGCTCGTGATCGAGGACGACCCCACCATCCTCCAACTGCTCGAGCTGAACTTCGAGATGGAGGGGTTCTCGGTGCTCACGGCCGAAGACGGCAAGCAGGGTCTCGAACGGGCACGGGTCGGGGCGCCGGACGTCATCGTGTCCGACGTGATCTTGCCCAACATCTCGGGCCTGGAGATGCTCGTCGCACTCAAGGAGAGCTCGGCGACCCGCGACATCCCCGTCATCCTGCTGTCGGCCAAGGCGCAGGGCGCCGATATTCGTTCTGGCCTCGACGCGGGTGCGGACGACTATCTGACCAAGCCATTCGAGCCGCTCGACCTGATCGATCGGGTCAATTCGCTGCTCGCCCGCCGACCCCGCTGACGACTCGGAGCTCCACGTGATCCGCGACACGCTCGCTGCCGCGGTCGAGAAGGCCGCCACCGGCATCGACCTCGATCCCACCGCTGTGACCTGGACGATGGAACGTCCCGCGCGCCGCGAACACGGGGACTGGTCGTGCAACCTCGCCATGGTCTCGGCCAAGCAGGTCGGCCGCCCACCCCGTGACATCGCCGCCGATCTGGTCGCCGCGCTCGAGGCGATGGACCTCGACCACGTCGATCAGATCGAGATCGCCGGGCCCGGCTTCGTGAACTTCCACCTCGCGCCCACCTGGCTCCACGACGTCCTCGTCGATGTCGTGACCGGAGGCGAGACCGGCTACGCGCGGCTCGATCAGGACGCGGGCCGGACGGTCAACGTCGAGTTCGTGTCCGCCAACCCCAACGGTCCGCTCCACGCCGGCCACGGGCGCGGGGCCGCGTTCGGCGATTCGCTCGCCCGCATCCTCGAGCGGAGCGGTCACGACGTGACACGGGAGTGCTACCTCAACGACCGCGGCGTGCAGATGAGGAACTACGCGGCCTCGCTGTTGGCCCACAAACGGGGCGAGGCGCTGCCCGAGGGGGGCTACGGCGGCCAGTACGTGGCGGACTGGGCCGCGGAGATGCCCGACGAGGTTGCCGACGCCGGGCTCGATGCGGTGCGTTCCTGGGGCTACGAGCGCGCGCTGGCCGACCAGCGCGAGGTGCTCGATGCGTTCCACGTCCACTTCGACGTCTGGTCGTCGGAGCAGGCGCTGGTCGACAGCGGGGCCATGGACGCCGCGTTGGCCGACCTGGTCGAACGCGGTCAGGCGTACCACGGCGACGGCGCCACCTGGCTGCAATCGTCCAGTTTCGGTGACGACAAGGACCGGCCGCTCGTCAAGTCCGATGGAGATCCGACCTATCTCCTGCCCGACATCGCCTACCACCGCGACAAGTTCGCCCGTGGCTTCGATCTGCTCATCGACGTGCTGGGCGCCGACCATCACGGCTATGTGCCACGGATGCGCGCGGCGATCGAGGCGTTGGGCCACGACCCCGACGAGTTCGAGGTGCCGATCGTGCAGATCGTGCGGCTCGAGCGCGACGGCCAGGAGGTCCGCCTGTCGAAGCGGGCGGGCGACATCGTCGAGCTCCGTGACCTCATCGACGAGGTCGGCGCGGACGTCGCCCGGTTGACCTACCTGCTCCAGTCCATCGACAGCCAGCAGACCATCGACCTCGCACTCATCACGAGCCAGTCGAACGAGAACCCGGTCTTCTACGTGCAGTACGCGCACGCCCGGATCCACTCGATCATGGCCAAGGCCGCCGAGGCCGGCGTCGAACGGGCACCCCTGGCCGACGCCGACCTGTCGCTGCTGACGCACCCGCGAGAGATCGAACTGCTGCGCACGTTGTCCGAGCTGCCCGACGCGCTCGCCGTCGCCACCAACGACCGGGCGCCCCACAAGATCACCAACTGGGTGCGCGAGCTGGCCGACCGGTTCCACGGCTTCTACACCGACTGCTACGTGCTCGGCACCGACATCCCGCCCGAGCTCACCCAGGCGCGGCTGTGGCTGGTCGAGTCGTCGCGCATCGGCCTCGCCATCGGGCTCGACCTGCTCGGCGTGTCGGCCCCGGAGCGGATGTAGTCGTGGCTGGCCTCCGTGACCAGAACGGCGAGAACGGCCTCCGTGACCAGAACGGCGGACGGGGGCCGATTCCCCTCCAGTTCCTGCCCGACCACTCGAAGGTCGACGCTGGGGGGCGCCTGGCGATCGGTGGGTGCGACCTGCTCGACGTGGCTCACGAGTTCGGCACGCCCGTGTTCGTCTACGACGAGCAGCACCTCCGCGACCGTTGCCGCGAGGCGGTGGCCGCGTTCCCCGGAGGCGTCGCGTACGCGACCAAGGCGTTCCTGTGCGTGGCCATGGCGCGCCTCGCGCACGAGGAGGGCATGCAGCTCGACGTCGCCACCGGTGGCGAGATGCACGTCGCCCTCGCCGCCGGTGTCCCCGCCGACACGCTGGTGCTCCACGGGAACAACAAGTCGATCACCGAATTGGCGATGGCCCGAACCGCCGGCGTGGGTCGCATCGTCGTCGATTCCTTCGACGAGCTCGAACGTCTGACCCTGCTGCATCAGGACGACGGCTTCGCGCCGCAGGTGCTGCTGCGCATCACGCCGGGCATCGAGGCCCACACCCACGAGTTCGTCCGAACCGGCCAGGAGGACTCCAAGTTCGGTTTCGGTCTCCACTCCGGCGCGGCCGGCCGGGCCATCGAACTGGCCACATCGTCGCCCGCCGTCGACCTCGTCGGCCTCCACATGCACATCGGCTCGCAGGTGTTCGTGGCCGAGAGCTTCCACGACGCGGTCGCAGCCATGGCGCCGTTCGTCGAGACCCACGACCTCCCCGAGTTCTGCATCGGCGGGGGACTCGGCGTGCCCTACGTCGAGGGCGAGTCCGCACCGACCATCACCGAGTGGGGCACGGCCATCCAGGACGGTTGTCGAGATGCCGGCATCGACGCCACCATCACCGCCGAGCCCGGCCGTTCGATCGCCGCCGCGGCAGCGGTCACGCTCTACACCGTCGGGACCATCAAGGAGATCCCCGGCGTGCGCACCTACGTGTCGGTCGACGGGGGCATGTCCGACAACCCGCGACCGGTGCTCTACGGCTCGGGCTACGAGACGTTCCTGCCCCGGGCCGCCGACGCCGAACGCCCCAAGGGGGTCCGACTCGTCGGCAAGCACTGCGAGTCGGGCGACCTCCTCGTGCGGGAGGGGTGGGTGCCCGACGACTTCGAGGTCGACGACATCCTGGCCACGCCGGTCACCGGCGCCTACGGCCATTCGATGGGCTCGAACTACAACAAGATCCTGCGCCCGGCGGTGGTGTTCTGCCGGGACGGCGACGCCCGCCTCGTGGTCCGGCGCGAGTCCTTCGAGGACCTCGTCCGTAACGACGTGTTCGAGCAATAGAGCCGAGAGCTAGAGGACGGCCAGGAGGGTGGCGAGCGCGCCGACGGTGGTGCCCACGACGAGCGACCCACCGACGACGAGCCCCGCGGCCGCCGAGCCGACGGTCGCGTCGACGGGCATGCCGCGGGGCTCGGCGGGCGCCGGTGCCGGTGGTGGGCGAGGGGGCGCTGGTCGGACCTGGTCGAGCCGATCCAGCGCGGCGACCAGCCCGGCGACGTCGGTGGCCGACTCGGCCGACCACCGACAGATCGCCCGGTAGGCGACAGCTCGGGGCGACCGGTCGGCGTCGGCGACCAGCGAGGCCGCCAGGTGGACGAGGTCGGCCACGTCGCCGGCGATGCTCGCCTCCCGGCCCAGCGCGGCCGACTGGGCCAGGTCGCAGAGGACGGGACCGTCGTCGGTGAACACGACGTTGGTGGCCCGCACCCGGCCGTGCGCGAGCCCGAGCCGGTGGGCCGAGGCCAGCGCGTCGGCAACGCTCCGCACGAGGGGAGCGGCTTCGTCCACGGCCAGCGGGCCGAGGGTGCGGCCGTCGGCCAGCGAACCGCGGTCGCCGAGGGTCGCGGCGACCAGTACGTCCTCATCGTCGATCTCGACGATGTCGTGGACGACCGCCAGCGTGGGGTGGCCGAGGGCGGCGATCGTCTCGGCGTCGCGGCGCAACCTCGCCCGTGCCGTACCGGCCGGCACGGTCAGACGTCGAAGCGCCACCGGCCGGGCGCCGAGTCGCTCGGCGCGGGCGCGGTGCACGGGGCCGTCGGGACCGAGACCGAGAGGTTCGTGGACCCGGTAGCGGGTGAATGACCCCGAAACCAGCTGCATAGAACAGAACATATTGAAAAATCACGAAAACTGTCAACAGGGCGCGTGCGCCGAACCGATCCGGGGCGGGCGCGCCCTCCTCGCTACCGTGGCCGGCCATGAGCGTGATGTCCGTCAGAGTCGGCCTGCTCGGGTGTGGGACCGTCGGAGGAACCCTGGCCGCGCTCATCCACACCCGGGGCGACGACATCGAGGACCGCACCCGGATCCGGCTCGAGGTCGGCCCGGTCGCGGTCCGCGACCTCGACAAGCCCCGCATCGTCGATCTCGACCCCTCGCACTTCACCACCGACCCCGACGAGGTCGTCGACTCGCCCGACGTCGACGTGGTGGTGGAGCTCATGGGCGGGGTCCAGCCCACCGGCAAGCTCGTGGCCAAGGCGTTGGCCAACGGCAAGCCGGTCATCACCGCCAACAAGGCGCTGCTCGCGGCCGAGGGGGCCGAGCTGTTCGACATCGCCCACACGAACGGCGTCGACCTGCTCTTCGAGGCCTCCGTCGCCGGGGGCATCCCGTTCATCCGCCCGCTGCGCGAGTCGCTCGCGGGCGAGGAGATCTCCAGGGTGATGGGCATCGTCAACGGGACGACCAACTACATCCTCACCCGGATGACCGACGACGGCGCCGACTACGCGTCCTCGCTGGCCGAGGCCCAGGCGTTGGGCTACGCCGAGGCCGACCCGACCGCCGACGTCGAAGGCCACGACGCCGCAGCCAAAGCGGCCATCATCGCCTCGATCATGTATGGCGGCCGCGTCGTCGACGACGACGTCTACGTCGAGGGCATCTCCGCGCTGTCACCCACCGACATCGACGTGGCCCGCAAGCTGGGCTACGTCATCAAGCTGCTCGCGGTGATCGAGTCGTTCGGCATCGACGGCGTGGCCGTCCGGGTGCATCCGGCGATGATCCCCGCCACCCACCCGCTGGCGTCAGTGCGCGACTCGTTCAACGCGGTGTTCGTCGAGGGCAGCTCGGTCGGCGACCTGATGTTCTACGGCCGCGGTGCCGGTGGCGGGCCCACGGCCAGCGCGGTGCTCGGCGACCTCATCGATGCTGCCTCGAACCTCCGCAAGGGCACGCACGCGAGCGTGTTCGCGTCCACGCCGGCGCCGATCCTGCCGATGGAGCAGCTGAAGTCCGAGTTCTACATCAACTTCAACGTCTTCGACCGCCCCGGCGCACTCGCCACCGTCGCCGGCGTGCTCGGCGCGCGTGGGGTGTCGATCCGGTCTCTCGAGCAGATCGGTCTCGGCGCCGAGGCCCAGATCATCCTCATCACCCACACGGCGCGCGAGGCCGACGTCCGCCTCACCCTCGACGACCTGCGTGAGCTGGAAGAGGTCGGCCAGATCAACAGCGTCCTCCGCGTCCTCGGCGAGTGACCGTGCGCTACCGGTCGACGCGGGGCGACGCACCCCCGCTCGACTTCGCCGACACGCTGCTGGCGGGGCTCGCGCCCGACGGTGGTTTGTTCGTGCCGGAGGAGTTCCCGAAGCTCGCCGACCTCGACCCCGACGCGCCCTACGTCGACGCCGCGGCCGAGATCATGTGGCCCTTCGTCGAGGGCACCATCGAGCGGCCGGCGTTCGACGCCATCGTGGCCGAGGCCTACGCCACCTTCGACCATCCCGACGTCGTCCCGCTCGTGCCACTGGACGAGCGTCGGTGGCTGCTCGAGCTGTTCCACGGCCCGACCATCGCCTTCAAGGACGTGGCCCTCCAGCTCGTCGGCCGGCTCTTCGACCACTACCTGGCCGAGCGCGACCGGCACGCCACGATCCTCGTGGCCACCAGCGGCGATACCGGCTCGGCCGCCATGCACGGCTGTCTCGACCGAGACGCACTCGACTGTGTGGTGCTGTTCCCCGACGGTCGCGTGTCCGAGGTCCAGCGTCGGCAGATGACGACCCTCGACGCGCCCAACCTCCACGCGCTCGCCCTCGACGGGACCTTCGACGACTGCCAGGACCTGGTGAAGGCCGCGTTCGCCGACCGGCCCTTCCGCGACGAGGTCCACCTGTCGGCGATGAACTCCATCAACTGGGGCCGGGTGATGGCCCAGGTCGTCTATTACGTCACGGCCGCCCAGGCGCTGCGGCGGGCCGGCGACGACCGTCCCCCGCTGTTCAGCGTGCCCACCGGCAACTTCGGCAACGTGCTCGCCGGCTGGGTCGCCCACCAGATGGGCCTCGAGGTGGCCGGCTTCCTGGTGGCGTCGAACACCAACGACATCCTCACCCGCTGGCTCGACACCGGCACCTTGTCGATGGAGCCGGTGGTGCCCACGTACAGCCCGAGCATGGACATACAGGTCTCGTCCAACCTCGAGCGCCTGCTCCACGAACTCCTGGGGCGCGACGGGTCGCAGACCGCCGAACTGCTCACCGAGTTCCGTTCGTCGGGCCAGGTGGACGCCCCGCGGCCCGAGGGTTGGTTCGGCGCCCGCCTCGACGACGACGAGACGCTGGCGGTCATCGCCGCCGTCCACGCCCGCACCGGTACGTTGCTCGATCCGCATTCCGCGGTCGGCGTCGGCGCGGTCGACCAGGTCGCCGACCTCCCGGACGCGCCCGTCGTCTGCCTGTCCACCGCCCACCCGGCCAAGTTTCCCGACGCGGTCGAGCAGGCCACCGGCATCCGCCCGGCGCTGCCCGACCACCTGTCCGACCTCCTCGACTTGCCCGAGCGGGTCAACCCGGTCGCCGGCACCCTCGAGGCCGTCGAGGCGGCGGTCCGCTCGTCGATCGCCTAGGCCAGGCGGCCCGCGCAGAGGATGCGGGGGAAGGCGAAGTAGTACGGCCGGTCGCCGGTGGGGTCGCCCAGAGCGTCGAGGAGGCGCCGGCGGTACTCGGCCCGGAACTCGGGATAGCGGTCGGGTCCGAGGCGGCGCTCGTAGGTGGTGAGCATCGAGCCCGACACCCAGGCGATGACCTCGTCGGTGCGCGTCAGGGCCATGCCATAGATGCGAAGGCTCACGTCGAGGTCGCGCAGGCCGGTGGCCCACAGGATCTCGGCGTAGCGAGCCGGACTCTCGATCGCGGCCGTGGCGTCGAGGCCGCCCACGCCGTACTCGTGGCCGAGCGCGTCGGCCACGACATGGCTCGGGTGCTCGAAGTTGGACGGCACCTGGAACACGAACTGGCCGCCGGGGGCGAGGTGCTCGACCAGGCCGGGGAGGAGGCGCTCGTGGTCGGGGACCCAGTGGTAGGCGGCGTTGGAGAAGATCACGTCCCACGTGTCGTCGAGGTCGTCGAGGTCGGCGAGGTCGGCCTCGGCGAAGCGGACGCCGCCGCCCGACTCCTCGCCCGCTCGTTGGAGCATCTTGGGTGACGAGTCGAGACCGACGGTCTCGGCGGCCCGGGTGTGCTCGTGGAGCCGGGCGGTGATCCGACCCGTGCCGCAACCCAGATCGACGACGCGGCCGCCAGGAACCGGGGCGACCAACCCGAGCAGGTCGTCGACCGGCCGCTCACGCTCGGCGCGGAAGCGCTCGTAGATCTCGGGATCCCAGGTGTCGGGTGTCGCGTCCGCGGTCATGACAAGTACGATACAAGTTTGCGGGCCACGGTGGCGTCGATGTTGGCCGGACTTCCTGGCGCCAGCTATCGTGGACGCAGGTCCGCAATCGAAGCGCAGTGCTCGGGACTGCGGACCGCACCGGCGCCAGAGGGCCGGCAACCCCCGGGGAGCACGGGCTCGACCATCTGATCGGCACCTGCAGACGCGTGCCCGATCAACGGCAGGTCCATCACCCGAACACGTCGAGATCGAACGAGAGAAGAGCCACCACACCATGAGCGTGGAAGCCGAGCGGGAGACGCTCGAACGCAAGGACCGCGACGAGCTCGGCAAGATCGCCGGCGCGCTGGGTGGCAAGGTCACCTCCCGTACGCGCAAGGCCGAGATCATCGACCAGATCCTCGAGCTCACCGGCGTCACCGGCGACGGTTCGAGTGACCAGGCCGCCGAATCATCGGGTTCATCCAGCAGGGGCGGTGACGGCTCGGGGGGCACCGACCAGCAGGGCGACGCCGCCACGCCCGCGGCCACGGGTGGCCAGAACGCCACCGGCCAGCGCAGCGTCAGTCAGAAGCGTGGCAACCAGAAGAACGACGGTCAGAAGCGGGACGGTCAGAAGAACGACGGCCCCAAGAGCGGCGACCAGCAGGCGGGCTCCCAGAAGAGCGGGAAGTCCGACGACCGGGGCAAGGCCGACGAGCGAGAGTCGAACGGCGACACCAAGTCCGACGACGCGCGGGACAAGAACGACAGCGACCGCGACAACGGCTCTGGTGACGACGGCGAAGCTGGCCGGCGCCGGCGCCGTCGGGGCCGCAACCGCGAGGGTGGCCAGCCCCAGGACGAGTTCACCGGCGAGCCGATTCCGGTCGTCGGCTGTCTCGATCTTCGCGACGACGGCTACGGCTTTCTCCGCGTCGACGGACTGCTGCCGTCCAAGGACGACTGCTACGTGTCGGTCAAGCAGGTCCGCCAGTTCGGGCTCCGCAAGGGCGACATCGTGGCGGGCGGTTCCCGACCGGCATTCCGCAACGAGAAGAACCCGGCGATCCTGCGCATCGACACCGTCAACGACGTCGCCCTCGAGCCCGGCACCGAGCGACCCCTGTTCGAGGACCTCACCCCCGTCTTCGCGTCCGAGACGGTCAGCGTGGTCATGGAGGACGAGCCCGATGACACCACCACCCGGTCGATCGAGCTGCTCGCGCCCATCGGCAAGGGCAGCCGCGCCCTGGTCGCCGCGCCGCCCCGCACCGGCAAGACCACGCTCCTGCAACGCCTGGCCCGCTCGATCGAGGTCAACGAGCCCGACGTGAAGCTGATCGTCGTCCTCCTCGACGAGAAGCCCGAAGAGGTCACCGAGATGGAGCGGCTCGTGGCCGCCGGGTCGGTGTACGGCTCGGCGTTCGACGCCGACCCCGACGACCACGTGGCCGTGCTCGAGCTCGCCCTGGCCCGCGCCCGGCGCATGGCCGAGGCCGGCGACGACGTCGTCGTCCTCTTCGACGGGCTCACCCGTCTCGCCCGGGCAGATCACGCGTCCGGGCACGGCAACCAGAGCAACAACCGTACGCTCGGCGGTCTCGACGTCAACGCCATCCAGACCGCCAAGCGGGCCTTCGGTGCCGGCCGCAAGCTCGAGGAGGCCGGTTCGATCACCATGGTCGCGACCGCCACCGTCGACACCGACTCCGACATCGACGAGGCCGTGCACGACGCGGTCCTCGGCGCAGCCACGACCCAGATCCGCCTCGACCGATTCGCGGCCGAGCGTCGGTCGTTCCCCGCGCTCGATGTCGGTCGCACGTCGACCCGACACGAAGAGCTGTTGGTGGGCGACGAGGGCACCGAGCAGCGCGAGGCGCTGCGCCGGCTCCTGGCGGCCAAGCCCGACGGCGAGGATGCGGGAGATGCCGACGGACTCGGTACGCTGCTGAGCCGCCTCCGGGACACGAAGTCGAACGACGACGTGCTCGAGGCCGCGGCCAAGGAGGAGCGCTCCCGATGAAGACCGACATCCACCCCCAGTACGACCTCGTCACCGTGCACTGCTCGTGCGGCAACGAGTTCCAGACCCGGTCCACGGCCGACAAGATGAACGTCGAGCTGTGCAGCGAGTGTCACCCCTTCTACACCGGTAAGCAGAAGCTGGTCGACACCGGCGGACGCATCGACCGGTTCGAGCGGCGCTACGGGCGGCGCAAGAAGGGCGGCGCCCCGGCCGAGACTGCCGCCGTGGAGGGCCCGGCGGTGCCGGACCCCGAGGTCACCGAACGGCTCGAAGAGGTCGAGGCCGAACAGGCCGCGGCCGAGGAGGCCAAGGCCGCCGAAGCCGAGGCCGAGGCCGGCCAGACCGACGCCAAGGGCGACGCGCCCGAGGCGACCACCGAGTCCTGACCACCGAACCCACCCCCGCCGACCAGGCGGCAGCGGAGGAGCGTCAGGCCGCCCGCAACGCGGCCAAGCTCGGCGCGCTCGTCCGCGAGCACTGGGGCGTCGATGTGCCCCGCTCCGCCGTGGGCACCGGTGCCGCCGCCCGCGACGGCGAGCGCGCCTTCGTGCTGCTCGAGGGCCACGGCCTCGGTGCCGCCCTCGCCTGGTCACACCGCGCCGGTGCCACCGAGGTGCACGTGGTCGCGGAGGACAACACCGGCCATCTCGCCCGCCAGGCCGCCGAGTTCGACACGCCGATCTCGGTGTGGACGACCGAGGGCACCGACCTCGTCCCGGTCGAGCCCGGCCCCTTCGACGACACGCTCGGCCCGCCTGACGCGCCCGAACTGGTGGCCGTGCTCCAGGAGCACGGGCTCGACGTCGTGGTCGAGGGTGACCGCCTCGCCGGCGAGTTCCGTGGCCTCGAGGTCGTGCGCATCGTGCGGGCGCTCGACGACGGCGAGCCGATCCTCGAGGTCGGTGTCGGGCGCTTCGACCGCGAGCTCACGGCGATGATGCACGGCGAGCTCCCCGACGCCCGCTCGGTCGCCCGCGTCGTCGAGCAGCTCCGCGAGCTGCGCCGGCCCGGCGGCCCCAACCATCCGCTCGCCGGCCTCGTCCCCGAGCGCTGGTTGCGCCACACCCTGCTCGCTGAGCCCGAGCGCATCGGCTGCGACGACCTCGTCGCGGCGCCGACACCCTCGCCCCGCGACCGCCTCCGCGAGCGGGGCGTCGCCGCCGCCGTCGGGACGCGCCAGGGAGCGCCGGTCGTCGTGGCCTGCACGGTCGGCGTCCATCTCGAGGCCGTGGTGCTCGCCGCCGACGCCCGGCTCGCGATCGACCCCGACGCCACGCTCCTCGTCGCGCTGCCCGAGCGCGATCTGCTCCCGGTGAATGCGGCCCTCGTCGCCGATCTCACTCGCCCGGCCGAGATCGCCGCCGTCGAGGGAGAATGGCGAACCTGAGTGTCCGAGCTCGCGTCCCGGTTCTGGGCCCCTGGATCGGTACCTGCGGACCGATCTGAGGGTCCAGAACGACATCGCCGTCTGCTCTGGACCCCTGGATCGGTGCGCTCGCACCGATGCGAGGGCCCAGAGCGGTCCGGGCGCCGGGAGTCACCGGGGGCGTCGGTAGCCTCGGGCCGATGTTGGATCGCCTGGACGCGCTCGAGCGCGAGTACCACGACCTCCAGGCGCGCCTCGGCGATCCGGAGCTGATCGCCGACCAGCAGCGCTATGCCGACGCTGCCCGCCGGTACCACGAGCTCGAGGAGATCGTGGCGGTCGGCACCGAGCTGCGGACCCGCACCGGCGACCTCGAGACCGCTCGCGAGCTGCTGCACGAGTCCGACGGCGACGACCGCGAGCTGTTCCGCACCGAGGCGGCCGAGGCCGAGGCCGACGTCGAGCGGCTCCGCGAGCAGTTCAAGCTGCTCCTGCTGCCCAAGGACCCGAACGCTGGTCGGAACGTCATCGTCGAGATCCGCGGTGCCGAGGGCGGCGAGGAGGCCAACCTGTTCGCCCGCGACCTTTTCCAGATGTACGAGGCGTTCGCCGACCGGCAGGGCTGGAAGCTCGAGGTCATGAGCACCGACTGGTCGGACATGGGCGGCTACAACGACATCACCTTCGTGGTGAAGGGCGACAGCGCCTGGACCCGCCTCAAGCACGAGGGCGGCCCGCACCGGGTCCAGCGGGTGCCGGTCACCGAGGCCCAGGGGCGGATCCACACCTCGTCGGCCACGGTGTCGGTGGTGCCCGAGGTCGACGACGTCGAGATCGACGTCGACGAGAAGAACGACCTCGACATCCAGGTGTACCGGTCGTCGGGCCCGGGCGGACAGTCGGTCAACACCACCGACTCGGCCGTGCGCATCACCCACAAGCCCACCGGCCTGGTCGTGGCGATGCAGGACGAGAAGAGCCAGCTCCAGAACAAGGCCAAGGCGCTGCGGGTGCTCAAGTCACGCCTGTTCCAGTTCGAGCAGGAGCGCCAGCAGGCTGAACTGTCCTCGGTCCGCAAGGACCAGGTCGGCGGCGGCGGCCGCTCCGAGAAGATCCGGACCTACAACTTCAAGGAGAACCGGGTGACCGACCACCGCATCGGGCTCACGATCCACAAGCTCGACAAGGTCCTCGCCGGCGAGCTCGACGACATCTCCGACGCCCTCGTCCAGGACGAACAGACCCGCCGCCTCCAGGGCGACTGAATCCGGCGGCCGTCCGTCGAGGAGACCACGACCGCGGCAAGATCAAGGGGAGGGATCACTCGCGAATGATGGGTGCCCTGATCGTCGTGCCGTCGAGGTCGACCTCGATGACTTCGCTGCCGAGCATGAACCGGCCGATGCGGGCTTCGTGGCCGCGGACGGTGGCCGTCTCGACCGACCACGCGAGTGCGGTCGCCGTTCGCGAGAATCCGGACCTCTGACGAACCCCGCCGCAGGCTTACCCATCGATTCCACCCGTCCGGCGAGTGTCTCATCTACACATCCCGTTGTCGGAGCGTGCGGTTACGCTCGTCAGCACGTCCCCCAGACGCAGATTCCTCTGGAGGAGGCACCGATGGCGCTCGACCCGAGCCATCGATCGTCGATCTACCGCAAGCTCGTCCCGATACTGGGAGACGAGGACGCCCGCGAGCTCATGACACAGATCTCCTCTCACGATGCCGATGAGCTGGTCACCAAGGACTTCTTCCGCGCCGAGCTGCTGGCGCTCGAGACCCGCCTGACGGTTCGTCTCGGTGCGGCATCGGCTGCGGTGGTCGCGGTGCTGGCCAGCCTCCGCTTGTTCACCTGAGTTCGTCGCGGCGGCGGGGCTTCGTAGGCTGCTCGCCGCGATGAGCGATCAGGTCGAGCACGACACGACGAGCTGGGAGGAGCTGCACGGCCAGACGGTCGCGCGGCTCGACGCGGCCGGACTCGACAACACGACGACCGAGGCCCGGTGGATCGTCGAGCGGGCGGCGGGGAGTCGTACCGCGTGGTCGCCGGGCGTCCGGTCACCGTGCGCTCGCACCATCACTGGCGACTGATGGTCGAACGTCGCGAGCAGGGCGAGCCGCTCCAGTACGTGCTCGAGCGGTGGCCGTTCCGCGAGCTCGAGCTGTTCATCGACCGGCGGGTGCTCATCCCACGGCCCGAGACCGAGGTCGTGGTCGGCGCAGCGCTGGAGGAGCACACGCGGGTCGGCGGCCCGGTCGTCGACCTCGGGACGGGGTCGGGGGCGATCGCGCTGTCGTTCGCGGTCGAGCGGCCCGGCACCGAGGTGTGGGGTGTCGAGCGTTCATCCGGCGCGCTGCGCGTCGCCCGGGCCAACTGCACCGGCCTCGGGCGTCTGGCCGGCACCGTGCGGCTGGTCGAGGGCTCGTGGTGGGAGCCGCTGCCCGAGACGCTGCTCGGCCAGGTGGGCGTGGTGGTCGCCAACCCGCCGTACGTGCGCGACGACGAGCCGTTGCCCGCCGCCGTCGAGGCCTGGGAGCCGGTCGACGCGCTCCGTGCACCAGACGACGGGCTGGCCGACATCCGAGCGATCGTGGCCGACGCCCCACGATGGCTCGCCCCAGGCGGGGCGCTGGTCGTGGAACACGCGCCCGACCAGGCCGACACCGTGCACGGGCTGGCCACCGACGCCGGCTTCTCGACCGTTCGGACCGGCACCGATCTCGCCGGCCGCGACCGCTACTTGGTGGCCCGTCGATGACCGAGGTGGTTCACCTCTCGGCCCACGGCACGGTCGCGACGGCGTCGAAGATCGCCGACGTGCTCGTCGAGGGGGGCACGGTCGTCCTGCCCACCGACACCGTCTACGGCCTCGCCGCGTGCCCGGACGACCCGGGCGCCCTCAAGCGGCTCTTCGAGCTGAAGGGTCGCGACGCCGACGTCCCCATCGCCGTGCTGTGCGGCACGGCCGTGCAGGCGCTGTCACTCGCAGGCACGATCGGCACCGCTGCCGCTCGCCTGGCCGCGCAGCACTGGCCGGGTCCGCTGACGATGGTCCTGCCCCGTCGCGGCGACCTCGGGTGGGCGCTCGGCGAACCGGCGAACACGATCGGTGTCCGCTGCCCGGACGACCCCGTGGTCCAGGCGGTGGCGGCCCGGATCGGCCCGATCGCGACCACCAGCGCAAACCGGCACGGCGATCCCACCCCGACCACGGCCGACGCAGTCGTGGCGTCGCTGCTCGGTCCGGTCGACCTCGTGGTCGATGGCGGCGAACGACCGGGCTCGGCGTCCACGGTCGTGGTCGTCGACGGCGACCGCCTCGACGTCCTGCGCCCCGGCCCGCTCGATCTCGACCTCCCACGGCACGATCCGTCCGATTCGTCGTGATCGGGCGGCGGCCATCGGCGACGATTCGTCGACGAATCGTCGCCGATCGCCGCAAACCCGGACACAGGGCCCGCTCGAACCCCTACATTGCACGGTGGTCCGTTAGACAACCCGGGGGAACACATGGCTGACGTCGATCTGTCCAAGCTCGAGTTCTTCGAGGAGTTCTCCGACAAGGAGCTGAAGCAGGTACGGGCGCTGGCCGAGGAGGTCAGCGTCGAAGCCGGCGCGATCCTGATCGAGCAGGGCGATGTCGGCCGGCAGGCCTACGTCATCTGCGAAGGCCAGGCCGGCGTCTACGTTGGTGGCAACCGTGTCGCCACCGTCGGCCCGGGCAGCGCCGTGGGCGAGATGGCGTTGCTCGACAAGCGGCCCCGGTCGGCGACCGTCAAGGCGCTCACCGACCTCGAGCTGCTCAGCTTCCGCACCGGTCCGTTCCAGGAGCTGCTCGAGACCATGCCCAAGGCGGCAACGCGCATGATGGCCCAGCTCAACCAGAAGCTGCGCGACCAGAACCAGCAGCAGAGCTGACGGCGCACGGGCTGACCACCCCAGGGCTGACCACCCCAGGGCTGACTACCCCAGGGTGAGTTGACCGTCGGCGGCCCGTTGCACGGACCGGCCGATCATCTCCTCGGTCACCATCACCTTCAGTGCGTCCGGATCGGTGGTCGTGCCCCACGCCCGACGCCCGTCGTCCAGCCGGAGCGCGGCGAAGGCGGTCTCGGGCGAACCGTCCTTGTCGTGCATCACGACCCAGGTCTCGATGATCGCCTGGCCCTCGTGGTCGGTGCTGACCTCGCGTGAGGGCAGCTGGTCGATCTCGTCCTGCGGGTGGACGTGGTGGAAGCCGTCGGCCGGCGGCTCGGTCGAGTAGAGGCCGATCGCGTGCTTGGTGAAGTAGCCGCCGTTGGCCCAGACCAGCCCGGTGGCGCCGGGGTCGTCGCGCAGGACGCCGACGAGCGTGGCGACGGCGTGCATCACGTAGTTGTTCCAGGGGCCGCCGGCGAACGCGAGGCCGCCGGTCACCGTGAGCTGGCGGTCGAGGTCGAGTCCGAGCTCCTCGGCGCCGATCTGGGGCGCGACCGGGAAGCAGGAGTACAGGTCGACGTGGTCGACGTCGTCGATCGAGCGTCCGGCGACGTCGAGCACCGCCCGGCCGAGCACGCCGATGGCCGGGGCGCTGTGCAGGTCAGCGCGGTGAGACATGTACGGGTGCTCATGAGCGTCGCCACCGGCCAGCGGGAAGACCCAGCGGTCACGGGGCACGCCCAGGCGCTCGGCCACCCCGGCCGCGCAGACGATCACCGCCGCGCCCTGTTCCACGGCGTTGTTCGAGTTCATGACCTTGGTGTACGGCAGCCCGATCAAGCGGTTGTCCGCAGTCGGCGTGATGATCTCCTCGGCCGTCATCGGCTCCTGGATCCAGGCGTGGGGGTTGTCGGCGGCGACCTCGGAGAACCGCGACCACAGCTCGCCGACACGGGAGAGGTGCTCGTCGAGGGTACGGCCCAGGCGATGTCGTCGGGCCTGCTCGTACATCGGGTACACCTGCACGGGCATGTAGAGGCCGACCGCCTGCTCGGCCTCGTGGCTCATGTCCATCTCCGACCCGATCACCCGGGCGGGCTCGGTGTCATCGGGCTCCTGCGTCCAGTCCGGCTTGCCGCCGTCGACGCGGGCGGCCATCCGGGTGCGCCACGCCTCGGCCCCGGTGAGCAGCGCGCAGTCGGTGCGGCCGGCGGCGACGTCGAGCGCGGTCTGGTTGATCAGCGACTGCGGCGAGTTCCCGCCCATCGTGGTGACCGCGGTGTCGACCTCGTGGCCTACACCCAGCCGGTCGCTCACGAGCGTCGCGGCGTTGGTGTAGCGCCACGACAGCAGCATCACGGTGCGGATCGAATCGAGCGCGTCTGCGCCGATGCCGGCATCGGTCAGCGCCTCCTCGCCGGCGGCCACCATCAGGTCCACGGGTTCGAGCGGCGGCTCGCCCCGGTCGACGCGTTGGCTCCGCTGGCCCACGCCGACGAGCACGGGGGTACGGGGGTCGATCGCCATGCTGTTACTTGACCGCACAGTCAAGAGTCCGCGCAAACCGGCGCAGCTCCTAGGATCCGCCGTCATCGAGGTCCTCGTCGTCTGCACCGGAAACATCTGCCGATCCCCGATGGCCGCGGGCCTGCTCCGGCACCGTCTCTCGCAGCGGGGAATCGACGCGCACATCCACTCGGCCGGGCTCGTGACCCAGGACCGGCCCGCGTCCGAGCCCGGTATCGATGCCATGGCCCGGCGCGACATCGACATCCGAACGCACCGCAGCCGGCGCCTGCTCGCCGACATGGTCGAGACTGCCGATCTGGTGATCGGGATGGAGCGCAACCACGTGCGTGAGGCTGCCGTCCTGGCGCCCGACGGCTTGGCGCGGACGTTCACCCTGCCCGAACTCGCGCGCCGCTGCCAGGCCGCCGGCGCCAGAGGCGCCGAGGAGTCGCTTCCCGACTACCTCGGGCGTATCGCCGCGGGGCGGCGGCCCACCGACCTGCTGGGCGACGACCCGGCCGACGAGGTCGACGACCCCTACGGTCGCTCGGTCCGCGACTACGAGCGCACCGCTGTCGAGATCGAGGGCCTCGTCGATCTCGTCGTCGCCCACCTGTTCCCCTGACCCCACGGAGACCCCATGCGCATCGCCATCGGCTCGGACCACGCCGGCTTCGACCTCAAGGGCCACCTGATCGAGACGATCCGGAGCCTGGGCCACGAGCCGGTCGACCTCGGCACCGATTCGACCGAGTCGGTCGACTACCCACCCATCTGTGCCGGCGTGGCCCGCGCCGTGGTCGACGGCGACGCCGACCGGGGCATCGTGCTCGGGGGATCGGGTCAGGGTGAGCAGATCGCCGCCAACAAGGTCCGCGGCGCCCGCGCCGCGCTGTGCAACGACCTCTACACCGCCCGAATGAGCCGCGAGCACAACGACGCCAACGTGTTGTCGATGGGCGGTCGCATCGTCGGCGTGGGTCTGGCCGACGAGATCCTCGAGCTGTGGCTGATCACCGACTTCGAGGGCGGCCGCCACCAGCGCCGGGTCGATCTCATCACCGAGATCGAAGCGAGCCAACCCCCACCGGCGACGGTGTGAGCCTGTTCGGGCCGAGACTCCTGCCCACTTTGGGTAGTAGCGGACGTACGCATCGTGGAGGTTGAGCCACCCGTCCGACGGGTTGCCCGCCGCGACACCACTTCTGCTCCACGATTCGCGTCGTCATCGGTGTGAACAGCGGATGGAGCGTGACACACTGCGTCACAGCGGCGGGTCGTCCGGCTCGAGCCGCACCATCACGACGTATCGGAGAAAGCCGTGCTTCCAGCACATCGCACTCGACGAATCTTCCTTCTCCTCCTCGCTGTGGGGCTCTGGGCGGCACTGGGTACCGGCGTTGCCGGCGCACAGGAAGAAGGATCGGTCGACGACCCGTACGTGCTCGACGACGGCCAGGAAGACGGCGCGGTCGGCAGCGGGAACGAGGTGCTGAGCAGCGGCGTCTCCGGCGCCGGCGACCCGGCTTCGACGGCCGTGAAGTCCAGCGCCTTGGCGTTCACCGGCACCGAGGTGCTCGTGCTCGCCGCGGTCGGCGGCGGGCTCGTGTTGGCCGGTACGACCGTCGTCGTCACCTCTCGCCGCCGGGCCAGGGCTGACGCCTGACCGACTGCGCTGCGACCTGGTTCACGAGGAGACAACTTCGGCCGATCGACACTCCCGGAAGCCACGCCGCTGGCTGCTGTGGGCCGGACTGGGGCTTGTCGGTGCGTGGGGCCTGGCGGCTGCGGTCGTCCTGATCCGGACGCTCGGCGCGGCCGATGACGCCAGAGACGGCGTCGACCGCGTCCAGTCCGAACTGAGCATCGACGCTCTCGTCGACGGGCGGGCCCGCGACAACCTCACCGAGCTGCGCGCCGACCTGCGCCGTGTGCGGGACGGGGCGACGTCGCCGGTGCTCGCGCCCCTGCGAGTGGTGCCCGGGGTCGGCCGCCAGCTGCGCGCCGCCGATGCCCTCAGCGGAGCCGGCATCGAAGGCGCTGACGTCGGACTGACGATGCTGAGCGACCTCACCGAGCGTCTCGACCGGTCTCTCCCCGCCGGTACCGGCCGGATCGAGCTGGTGGGCGAGGTCCGGGCCCTGCTCGAAGACAGCCAGTCCGAGCTCGACCAACTCGAGCTCGGCCCGGACGGGCCTCTGGTGCCACCGTTGGCCGATGCCCGGCTTCGCGCCGAGCGGGGCCTGGAAGACCTCGACGAGTTCCTCCAGCGGGCCGAACGGATCAGCTACGCGATCGAGTCCCTCCTCGACGACGGCGACTACCTCGTGCTCGCCGCGAACAACGCCGAGATGCGCGCCGGCAGTGGCATGTTCCTGAATGCCGGCATGCTCGAGGCCGCGAACGGAGTGATCGACGTCGGCGACCTGCGTTCCACGAGCGAGCTGACACTGCCGGGGTCCGCCGTCGACGCTGGTTCCCCGACCTACGACGACCTGTGGGGATTCCTCGAACCCACCGTCGAATGGCGTAACCTGGCGGCCTCGCCCCGCTTCGACGTCACCGCTGAGTTGGCGACGAGGATGTGGGAATCGCAGGGCAACCCTCGGCCACAGGGGGTTCTGGCCATCGATCCGTTCGCCGTCGAGGCGATCCTCGCAGTGACGGGGCCGGTCGATGTCGGCGACCGCACGATCGACGCCGATGAGGTCGTCGATTTCCTGCTCAACGAGCAGTACGACATCCTCGGTGATCTCGACTCCTACGAGGAGTATCTCGAGAGCCAGGAGACGCGGGGGGAGGTCCTGAGCGAGCTGGTCGAAGCGAGCATCGCTGCGCTCTCCGATGGCTCCGTCGACCCGGTGGAGCTGCTCGAGGGGCTCCGTGACGCCGTGCGGGGACGCCACATCCTCGCCTGGTCGGCCGACGACCAGGTCCAGGCGGGATGGGAAGCAGCGGAGATGGCCGGCGAGCTCGATGTGGACTCGATCATGGTCTCCCTGCTCAATCGGGGGGTGAACAAGCTCGATCCCTTCATCGATGTCGAGGTCGAGATCGACTTCCAAGTGTCAGGCGATGGCGACTTGCGTGGGGTGATGGATGTGGCCGTCGCCAACGAGGTGCCCGACGGGGAGGTCCCCTACGTTGCCGGCCCGGTGCTCGAAGCAGAGAACGTCGAAGCCTACGGCGACTACGCCGGCATCCTGTCCGTCGCGCTTCCCGGCGTGGCGCGGGACGCACGGATCGAGGGGCGCTCCTCGCTCGAAGTGGCGCAGCCCGACGGGCCGTTCCTGACCCTCGCGACGAAGTTCTCGGTTGCCCAGGGCGCCGAGCAGCAGTTCCGTATCACCTTCGACCTGGTGGGCGACCCGGAGACCGTGCGTATCGAGCCCGACGCTCGTCCCGAGCCGGTGGAGTGGCGGGTCGGCGACGATCGCTGGGACGATGGCCATCACCACCGGGTCGAGGTCGATCCGTGACACGACGCGGACATGGACGGCACGTGGCCGTCGGGTAACGTGCTCGTGAATGGCGATACGAGAGCGACACCGGCAGGCACCGCTGCGCCTGCTCCGATCGACGGCTCGTAGGTCGCGGGCGATCCAGAGGGCCCGACGCGCCGCGCTTCGACGTGCGATCGAACGTGTGGTCGCCCGGCAGGCGGGTCTCGGTCCGACCACGATCGTCCCGTTGGTCGTCACGCCCCAACAGTGCGTCCTCCGAGTCGAGTGCGGCAACGGCACAACGCTCGTCGCCAAAGGCGCGTTCCGGGATCGGCTGCGTCCCGAGGTCGCGGCTCACCGGTGGGCGGTCCAGCGCGGCCTACCGGTGGCCCCGTTGGTCGAGGCCAATCCGGGACCGCCAGAGGTGATGCTCACCGAGTGGCTGCCGGGCCCGACGTTGGATCGGGTCGAGGATCCCGCGGCATGGCACCAGGCCGGCGCGTTGTTGCGTCAGCTCCACGACGCGCCTCGACCCTGGCCCGAGCACCTCGAGCCGCACCCGGAGACGGGAGAGGGCTGGCAAGCTGGAGTGGCCGCGCAGGTGGCACGAGCCGCCGAGGACGGGTCATTGTCGCCGCGGCTGGCGCAGTTCGTGTCCGACGTGGTGGCTGCAGAGGGGCCGACGGTGTCGGCCCTGACCAGACTGGCGATCGTCCACGGTGACTGCATGCCTGCTCATCTCATCCGTGGTCACGACCGGCAGTTCCGCCTCATCGATCTCGAGTACCTGCGGATCGACGATCCGGCGTGGGATCTCGCTGTGCTGTGCGCGTTCGAGTCGTCACGACTCGACGACGTCCTCGCCGGGTACGACCCCGCTCCGGAGGAGGAACGCCGGCTGCGCCGGCTGGTGCCCGCTCGTCGGATCGAGCGGCTCGTGCGCGCACTCAACTGGTGCACCGACCACGCCCAACCGCATCTGCCGGTGCTTCGGGTGCTCGTACCGCACCTACGAGCGTTCGGGGTCGACGAGCCCGGACTGTCCGAGGCCGGATCTCTCGGCGCGCTCAGTCGCTGAGGCTGCGGTGCTTCGCTCCGTTCACGCGGCGGCGGTACTCGTCCCGTAGGAGCTTCGGTGCCAGAGACGCGCCGTCGCCCAGCTTCTTCGCCAGGTGTCCGATCCGTAGCGTTGTAGCCGACGGATGGCGGCGTGCCAGCTGGCCGACGTAGGCGTTGTAGTCCAGGAGGAAGCCCGAGAACGCATCCTCCTCGGTGACGTCGAAGCCCCGCTTGTCGTAGAAGTGCCGGTAGCCGGCTGCCACGGAGTCGAAGTCCCAGCGCCAGGCGAAGAACTCGATGTCGTCCTCGTCGATGTGGCCGCGCAGGTCGAAGTGGACGACGGCCTCGGGTTCGAAGTACATGGTGCGGCCGCCCTTGGCCCAGGCGAGGCCGGAGTCGACCTCGCCGACCTCGGGGATGGCCTCGTCGAAGGCCTCGAGCTCGATCGTGGCCTTCGTCTCGACGAGTTCGAGGTGGAGCTCGCCGTAGTCGATCGGGCTCCGAGTGAGGTTCGATCCCTCGTTGTACGGCATCTTGTAGAACCGCAGGTACTTGTGCCCGAACTCCTTCCCGTCTCGCACGTTCTTGTAGAGGTCGGTCCCCGCGCAGTGGATCTCGTCGGGCTTCTGGAGGATGAGCGGTGAGACCATGACCGCGCCGGTCTCCTGCTGACAGCGCACCATGGCCTCGAGCCAGCCAGCTCGGGGATAGCAGTCGTTGTCGGCGAGGACCGACAGCTCGGTGTCGGCCATGGCCAGACCGATGTTGCGGACCTGAGGCTGGTTGACGAAGTCGTCCCGCAGGACGAACTCGACCCGGTCGCCGAAACGAGAGGTCCAACGGTCGCGGAGATGCTGCGGCGCGCCACCGGCGACGAAGATCACCCGGTGCAGGTCACCGGCTCCCGGGGTGGTCGCGAACAGGTTGTCGAGCCACCGCTCGGTCACGGAGAACCGGTCGCGGGGTCCGGCGATGATCGTCACGGGTTGCATCGGCTGCTCCATCGTAGGGATCGGGTCGGGTCGGAACGAGGGAAGGCTATGGGACGCATCGTCGGGTGGGAGACCGGGCTGGCACCGGGTCAGCGACGGAGGGTTCGGGCGAGGCGATGCTCGGTGCGCTTCGCATACGCCTTGAGAGCGAGAAGCCTGCTCCGTCGGAGCATCTGGCGGGTCGCGACAGCGAGGTCGGTGCGACCGCGCGATTCCAGCAGTGGAAGAAGCGTTTCGTAGGACGAGCGTAGGGTCCAGCTTCCGAGCTGGATGGCCGAGACCGTCTCCGGGGTGAGCTCGCCGACGGGGAAGGACGAAGCGCGGTCGAGGGCGCCGAGGGCGACGAGGGCGAGCATCGTGCGCTGGCACTTCTCACAACGTCCGCAGTTGAGGGGACGCCATGACCGGCGCGGTCCGTTGCAGACCTGCAGGCTCGCCAGCGCCGGACCGGATGCGGTCACGAGCTCGAGGCGTTCGAGCCGCGACAGCCGCCCGGCGCCGTGGTGGATGCGCACGTTGCTCGACGCGAACCAGTTGTCGAGGATGGGGTGGCTTCCGCGGTGCTGACTGGCGTCGTCGCCGATCTTGGCGTCGGCGCCGACGATGAGCTCGCGAACGTCCGGCTCGAATGCATGGGCGATCCCTGACCAGGTCGCCGTTTGAGCGTGGTCCCACCAGAAGCGGACTGACGGATCCAGCACGCGCACGTTCGTCCGGATGGCGATCAGATCGAGGCCGAAGCGGTCGCACAGGGATTCGAGGAAGTCATCAGGCCGGTGGATGTCGCCGTCGGTGCTTTCGTCGAGACCGAAGACGACCAGCCCGACACTGGTCCGGTGGGGATGGGTCGGGTCGTAGCGGGCGTGGTTGTCGATCAGGGCTGCAGTCGAGTCGACCCCGCCGGTCAGGAGCGCCATCGTTCGCGACCCGGCGGGAGCGGGCTCCGCGCGTGCGTCCGCGTCGATGACGAGTGGCGCTCGCCGAGACGGGTCACTCGTCGAGAACCAGGTCAGGGCATCGACGATGCCCGCCAGCAACGTCATGTCCACCGACCCCTCCACGCGCATCCGGGTCTCGCCGTGGACGTGCGCCGCGACCGCGGCCACGGGGAGGAAGACAGCCGGCGACACGGTCGCCGGGAGCGCGGCATCTGCGGGGACCTCGACACGGAGCTCCCGAGGCTCTCGGTCCTGGTCCTCCCAGGTGACACTGGCGTGGAGCACCCGCCGCCCCGCCTCGGTCCGTTCGCCCACGTCGTGGAGCCGCATCGCTCAGCCGTCGGCGAGGAGCCGCTCGATGTCGCGCCGGAGCGCGCCCACGTCCTCATGGTCCATGATCGCGTCGGCGGGAAACGAGATGTCGAAGGTGTCCTCGATCACGTAGATCAACTCGACGTGCGCCAGCGAGTCCCATCCCTCGACGTCGCTGGCCGTCAGATCGTCCGTGACGACCAGATCCGGCTGGCCGAGGACGTCCCGGATCGCGTCGCCGAGCAACGAGGGCACATCGGTCTCACTCATGTCGGCCTCCGGATGGTGATGTGGGTCGGGCGGGGATCGTGACCAGCGACATCGAGCTCGAAGGTCGAGCTGCCGTCGGCGTCGACGCCGACGGTTCGGAACCCGTGATCGGTGAACAGGTCGCGCACGAGGTCGTTTCGTTCGGTCGGTCGATAGTGCGCTCGGATCACCGGCAGGTCACGGTCGCTGGCTGCGGCGATCAGATCCTCGATCAGTGCGGTCTCGAGCCCTCGGCCGATCACCCGACAGCTCATGAGGAGCGTGTCGATCTCGAACACGCCCTCGTCCTCACGAGCGAGGGCCACGGCGACGAGACCGTGGTCGGCGAAGCGATCCTCGAGTCGGGCGGTGCGGTGCACCCACGCCGGATCGTCCACCATGCTGCGGACCGTCTCGCTCGAATGCCGTCGGGTGGTGACGTTGAACTGGTTGGTCTTGCCGATGAGTTGTACGACCCGGTCGAACGAGAGCTCGTCGATCGGTGCGAGCGTCGCGACCATCTGCAGGTCGGCCAGGAAGTCATCCATCGACGCCGCGCCCTCGGCGAGCTCGGCCGCCTGGGCGCGCGCACGGTAGACCTCTGTCCGACGCCGATCGTCGTCGGTGAGCGATCCCGGTTCGAACCACGGGTAACGGCCCAGGTCCTCGCGCCAGGTCGTCGGGTCGTCGGAGAGCGCGAGCACGTCGACCATCGGAAGCGCGTGGCGGATGGCCGCCCGCTCCGCCGGGTTGTCGTCGGCGAAGACGAAGCTGTCGAGCGGGAGACCGAGCTGTCGCGCGATCGTACGGAGGTTGTCGGGCTTGGGCTCCCAGTTGGCGACGAACGCTGCGAAGTCGACGAGGTCGATCACCATGTCGGGGTGCTCCACGAACGGCTCGCGAGCCGTCTTGTCGTCGTTCTTCGAGCACGCGGCCAGCACGATGCCGCGTTCGGCGAGCTGGGAGATCGCGTGCTGGAAGTCGACATGGGCCTCGCCGCGGGGTCCGGTGAGCTCGATCCCGCGCAGGCCGTCGTCGCCGATCACCCCGTGCCAGAGGGTGTTGTCCAGGTCCGTCACGAGGACCTTCCGGCTCAGGCCGACGCGTGCGGCCACCGTCGCAGCGAGACGGAGCGCGAGCTCGGGTGCGACGTCCATGGAGAACGGATGCTTCGCAACGTGCCAGTACCGCGGGTCGAACCACGTTCGCTTGCCGATGGCGCTGGCGAGGGTGTCGACGTCGAGGAAGGCGACGCCCTCCGCTCCCGCCGTCCGGGCAAGTGCGTCGTCGAGTGCTCGCAGCCGAGCGCGGAACGAGGTCGCCACCGACGCCGCGGCGAAGCCCAACGCATCATCTTCGGGGTGGACGAAGGAGAGCTGGACGAGTTCGGCGGAGGACCACGACCGAAGGGATGTCCACGGTGTCGTCCAGCGTGCGGTCTCCTCCGCGACCCAGGTGTCGGGGTCGTCGACCTCGGTGGCACGGTGCAACGCGTGATGGTCGGGGACGAGCACGATCACGTCCGGATCGAACGCCCGCAGACCGGCTGCCGGGTCGATCGTCTCCTGCCAGTACTGACCGAAAGGCGTCTCGTGGATCTGCGTGTCGATGCCGGCACGTGCAAGCGCCAGCCCGAGGCAGGGCACCAGGGGGGTGACGGTCGCCGTGGAGAGGAGCGCGATGCGGAGGTCGCGCTTCGCTGGCCGGTGCTCCTCGGGAAGCTGGGCGAGGACCCGCGACGCCGAGCGCCAACTCCTGAACCCGGTGCCACCGTCGACGGTCCGGACGGCCCAGTGCGCAGCGGCCTCGGACCGGCCGGCCTTCGCGCACGCCTGAGCCAGGCGCGCGCAGATGTCATCGGGTACGACCTCGAACTCGGCGGCGGCGACAGCCAGGGCATCGGCCGCGCCGGCAGCGTCGCCGCCCCGCTCGAGATCGCTGGCGCGGTCGAGCGCGTCCTCGATCATGGCTCGCCCGCCGGCCGGGAGACGATCTTGGCCGGAGGACCCATCGCGCTGGCTCCGGGTGGAACGTCGCGGACCACGACGGCGTTCGGTCCGATCATGGCGTCGTCACCGATGGAAACCGGCCCGAGGATCACCGCGCCGGCGCCGATCTCGACGCGATCGCCGATCGTCGGGGCCCCCTCTCGGTCCAGGTTGCCCGACAGCTGGCCGATGGTGACCCCCTGGCGGATCTTGCAGTCGTTGCCGACCGTCGCCCACTCGTGGATGACGATCGCTCCCTGATGCGCGATGAAGCACCGGGCGCCGATCCGGGTGGTGGCGTGTACCTCGATGCCGTAGTGGTTGCGAACCAGGCGATGAGCGGTTCGGCAGACGCGTTCGGCGACCCGGCGAAGCCGTGGATCCTCGAGCGTGCGGGCGTAGGCCCCCAACCGTTGGACGGCCATGGCCCGGAAACCGGGCCGGGAATGGCTCGAACCGTTCGCGGTGTAGTCCTCGCGGATCTGGTGGAGGACACCTGCGAAACTGCTGGGCGCTGGCGGGTCGCCGGTTGACCGTGCCATCGTCCCTCTCCGTGCTTCTGATCCCACGAGATCCACTCCGCGCCGCTGTCGAAGTCGCAAAGCCTACCCAGGACACGAGACTCTTCCCCGAGCCATGCTGATCACCGTCTGCATCACCAATCACAACTACGAGCGTTTCGTCGAACGGGCGATACAGACGGCCCTCGACCAGGATCACGACGAGCTGGAGGTCGTCGTCGTCGACGACGGGTCGACCGATCGGTCGGTGGACGTGCTCCGGCGGTACGAGGACCGGATCTCGGTCGTCTCCAAGCCGAATGGCGGCCAGGCCTCCGCCATGAACGCTGGCTTCGCCGCATCGCATGGCGACGTCGTGATGTTCCTCGATGCCGATGACGAACTCGCACCCGGCGCGCTGCGACGCGTCGCCGAAGTGTTCGACGCCGCGCCCGAGACGGCGAAGGTCGCGCTGCGGATGCGGATGATCGACGCCGAGGGAGCGCCGCTGGGTGCCCTCGAGCCGGCCGCTGGCTGGTCACTGCCCGTCGGCGATCTCTCGACGCACGTGGTGAGGCGACGGAGCTACGTGTGGCCGGCGTCGAGCGGCAATGCGTATCGGCGATCCGTGCTGGCCGAGGTCCTGCCGATTCCGGAGGACGGTTTCCGTGTGGAGGCCGACCTCTACCTCGCCACGCTCGTTCCACTGTGTGGGGCGGTGGCTGCCATCGACGAGCCGTTGGTCGGGTATCGGATCCACGGGACCAACTCCTACGCCGGCGGTGATCTCGATGGTGCGTTCTTCCGTCGGAAGCTGCAGCGGATCGACGCCGTCCACGAAGCCCTGGCCTCGTGGATGTCGGAGCGAGGTCGCGGATCGCTGGCCCCGGTCGAGCGCGTCAGCGATCCCGCGTACGTTTCGTACCGGCTCGCTTCGTTGCTCCTCGACCCCGACGCCCATCCGTACCCGACTGACTCGAGGCGCCGGTTGGCGGCTCGCGGAGCCGTTCTGGCGGCGCGTCATCCCGGACACCCGATGAGCGCCCGGGTCCGAAGATCGCTGTGGTTCCTCCTCGTCATGGTCGCGCCGCGTCGCGTCGACGGGTGGCTGCTCTCGGTTCGGTTCGGTTGAGCTCGCCGTTGCGGGAGGACCCAGACCCCGGCGGTAGCCTCTCGCACTGATGGCATCGGCCGATTCCCCGTGCTCCGTGTCCGTCGTGATCCCGACGCACAACCGGTCTGGTCGCATCGATCGGTGCGCACGTGCGGTTCTCGAGGACCCGGCCACCACCGAGGTCGTCGTGGTCGATGACGGTTCCCAGGACGACACACCGGCAGTGCTGGCGAACCTGTCCCGGGAAGACGCCCGCGTGCGGATCGTCACGACGTCGGGCGGTGGCGCGTCGATGGCCCGGCAGGCAGGGCTCGCTGCGGCCACTGGCGACATCGTGCTGATGGTCGACGACGACGTGATGCTCGAACCCGGGACCGTGACGGGACACCGTGACCGGCACGCTCGCGCCACCCGAGGTGAGGATCTCGTCGTCGTGGGGTACATGCCGACCTTCGTTCCGAGCCCGCGGCGACCCGGCCAATTCGCCACCCGGTTCTACGCCGAGGAGTACGAGCGCCACGTCGCCACCTGGGAACGGGGGGACGAGGTCATCGAGGGCCTGTGGCTGGGGAACGTGTCCGCGCCCCGGGCCGTCTGGGCTCGGGCGAGGATGGACGCGGGTCGCTTCCCGTCGGTCAGTCACGAGGATCGCGATCTGGGTCTGCGCATGCGCGAGCTGGGAATCGTCGGAACGTTCGATCGCTCGCTGCGGGGCGAACACGCCCACACCCGCACCCTCGACCAGTTCTTGAACGACAGCTACCTCCAGGGTGTTGGACGCTGGCACCTGGGGCAGATCCACGGCACGGTCGGTGCAGAGGACAGTGCACTCGGACGGGATCTGCCCGGCCCCGTGTCGGCCGTGATCCGCGTGGCCGACTCCCGGGTCGGATTCGTCATCCTCGACCGCGCGTTGCGCATCCTCGTGCACCTCGCGGGCATTGGGCGCATCTGGGCGCTGGAGGATGCCGGGGCGAAGCTGCTGCGTCGCATCGAGCTGCGGCGAGGCGTCCGGGCTGCGGCAGCTGCGGCACGGGATGCGCCCAGCTGATGTCCGACGACGACTCGGCCGACGTCGTCGACGGCTCCGGCGACCCGCAGTCGACCTCCGCGTCGGTGGAATCCGACCAGCAGCCCGAGGACCGCGGCGGGGACCGGGGATCGTCGCTGCGACAGAAGGCGGTCGTCGGCGGCACGCATCTCGTCGTTCGTCAGGTCGTGGGCCTCGGGCTCCGCTCGGTCGGCCTGCTCCTGCTGACGCGCTTCATCGGACCCGGGAGCTACGGCATCTACGCCGGGGCCCTCGCCATTTCGAGCTTGGTCTCGTCGATGTGCCGTCTCGGGACCGACGTGTACCTGATCCGCTACGTCGACGACCGTGTGCAGGACGTGGAGGAGCAGGCGTTCTCGTTCCTGCTCGCAGCCTGTGCTGTCGTGGTCTCCAGCGGCATCGCGATCGCAGCCTTCGTCGGTTCGAGGACCGGGATCCAAGGCCTCGACGTGATGATCGTCCTGTTCGCCCTCATACCCGTCAACGTCCTCTGGGTGCCGGCACAGGCCCGCCTGGAACGGGAGTTCCGCTATCGGACCTTCGCCCGCATCGAGTTCATCGGTGATGTCGTGCTCTACGCCGTGGCGGTCCCGGTCGCCGCGGCCGGTGCCGGGGTCTGGGCGCCGGTGGCGGGCTACGCCGCCTGGCAGACCTGGTTGCTCGCGGCCAGCTACCGCAGTATCCACTGGTTCCCGCGCTGGCGCTGGGAGTGGAGTCTGCTGCGAAGCATGCTCGCCTACGGCGCCTCCTATTCGCCGTCGTTCTGGGCCCAGCGCCTGCGCGACATCGTCAACCCGGTGGTCGTCGGCTACTACGTGGGCGCGGTCGGAGTCGGTCAGGTCGCCCTGGCGCTCCGGCTCACGGAGAACCTCGGTTTCGTGCGACGCGCCGTGAACCAGGTCGCGGTCCCGACGTTGAGCCGGGTGCAGCACGACCGGCCGCGGGTCGAGCGAGCCCAGTCCGAGGCCATGGTGATCAAGATCCTGGGAGTCGGCGGGCCGATGCTGGCCGTGACCCTGCTGATGCCGATTCTGTTACCGATCGTCGTGGGGGAGGACTGGGAGGAGGTGTCCCGCATCTTCCCGCTGCTCGCCGTGGCCGCGCTGCTCGGTAGCCCCTTCACACTCCACGCCAAGGTCCTCAACGTGGTCGGTCGGAACCTGATCGTGGCGCTCGCCCAAGGACTGTCGGTGGTGGTGCTCGCGCTGCTCGCCGCCGTCCTCGTCCCGGCGATCGGGCCCGATGGCTTCGGTTGGGCCGCGATCGGAGCCTTCGCACCGCTGATGATCCTCGACCGGGCGGTGCGATCCGTGCTGACCCCGCGGTACGGCCCGGCCCTCCGCTGGCTCATTGCGCTGATTCCGCCGATGCTGATCCCGCTCATCGGCTCTCCGGCCGCGGTGGTGCTCGCCGTGCCCACGGTGGTCGTCTTCTGTTTGTCGGCGTCGCGCGCGGAGCTTCGGAAGGTCGTTCGCATGGTGCTCGGGGCTCGAGCTCGTGCCCGCACCGAGGCCCGGTCGCCGTCGACCCCGCCGACGGATCAGTGACCGAGCTCCAGCGCCTGTCCCAGGGCGCGGAGCTGGGCGTCCCAGCGCTCCTGCTGGCGGCGCCGCGCGCCGGGCGCGAGCGCGTCGAGTTCGCGCTGTCGGTCGAGAACGTCGCGAACCGCGTGCGCGAGCGCGTCGGGATCGTTGCGTGTGAACACGGCGTCCGGGAACAGCTCGCGTAGGACCTCCGTGTCGGTGAGGACGAGTGGGCGCCCGGCATAGACGGCCTCGTAGGCCGAGCGCATGACCGAGGTCGGCTCGGTGGTCAAGGAGACCACCGCGGTGGAGCGCACCAAGAGGTCCTCGTAGCCGGCGGCGTCGAGCCAACCGACGAACTCGACGTTGTCCGGTGGCGCATCGAGCAGCTCACGCGGCGCGCGCGAGATCCGGCCCGTGATCGCGACGTCGACCTCGGGAACCAGCCGTGCCGCTTCGACCACCTCCGCCGTGGGCTCGTCCGAAGCGAAGGTGTTGATGAACGAGAACAGCGGACGCCGTCGCGGCGGCCGGGTTCGGATCTCGAGGCGAGCCGGGGGTTCGTGTACGAGAAGAGGCCGGCCGCCCCACGCGCTGACCGTCCGCGCCGGCTTCTCGGTGGTGACCAGCACGGCGTTCGACCGTCGGACCAGTTGACGGTGGATCGGCTGGGTGACCCGTCCCTGGCGGCTGGCCTTGTAGCCGAATGCCGAAGGATGGCTGTCGAGGACGAACGGGGCGCGGGCGAGACGGGCGTAGGCGAACGCGACGAGTCCGCAGAAGATCGGTGGGTTGGTCGCGATGACCGACGCCGGTCTGTGGCGGGCCAGCCACACCGCCTGGCGCACCGCCGAGCGCAGATACCGCTCGGCGGTGCGCCATCCCCGCCGGCGTTCGTCGTAGTCACACCAGGCCACGCCGCCCATGGCCTCGGCGATGTCGGCAGACCGTCCCCCGACGGGTGTCCACGCGAGGAAGGCGACGGGAGGCGAAGCCGGAATCATCCCGTGCGAGTCTCGCAGCTGGGTGGCCGGTTGGCTGCATGCAGTCGCTCGATCGGCGGCGGGTAGTCTGCGGCCCGCCATGGAACCGCACGCATCGACGCCGATGGAGGCGCAGACGATCATTTCCGTCGTCCGTCGGCGCTGGAAGATGATCGTCGGCTTCGTGGTGCTCGCGGCGATCGGGGCCATCGGAATGTCCCTGCTCCAGGAGGAGCGGTATCGCGCGAGCACGGATCTGCTGCTGAGCCGTCCGCTCGACACGGGTGAGCTCACCGAGTCGGGTCGCGCCAACGAGATCCAGATCCTCGAGTCCCGGCAGCTCCAGGACGCGGTCGAGGAGCAACTCGGCGGCGATGCCGACGCCTCGGTCGCGGTGGTCGGAGACAGCGATGTCGTGTCGATCAGCGCGACCCACACCGATGCCGAGACGGCAGCGTCGATCAGCGACGCCTACGCGCAGGTCTATCTGGAACAGCGTCGCGAACGGTCACTGGACGAGTTGTCAGAACGCCGGGCGGAGGTGCAGTCCCGCTACGACGCGGTGAGCGAGCAGCTCGATGAGCTGACGGCTCCGGTGGACGAGCTCGACGCCCAGATCGCCGCCGCCACCACCGACGACGAGCGTGAGCAGCTCGAGGACCAGCGCCAACGTGTCGTGGACGACATCGCACCCCAGCGGCAGTCGCTCATCGGCCAGCAGGCGACCTACGCCCAGGAGCTCAACGAACTGCTCGTGCAGCAGTCGACGCTGGACACCAACACCGGTGAGGTCATCTCCGCCGCCGAGGTCCCCACCAGTCCGTACCAGCCCGCACCCGTGCGCAACGGCGCCTCGGCGATCGTGATCGCGGCGGTGCTGGCCGTGGGCCTCGCATTCTTGCGTGAGCGGTTGGACGACTCGGTCCCGACCGCCGAGGACCTGCGGATCCTGACCCGGCTGCCGACGTTCGGCACGCTTCCCGATCTCGGCAACAAGTGGCCAGCGCTGGTCGACGGACGCGAGGTTGCGTCCGCCTCACCGGTCGAGAAGCTCCAGAACCTGGCCAGCAGCTTCCGCTCGCTCTCGGTTCCGACCGACGTCGACACCGCCACCAGGTCGCTGGTCGAGGCGTTCCGCAAGGTCCGGACGGCGATCAACTTCGCCGCGTTCGATCGTCCGATCGACTCCATCGCCGTGACCAGCGCCGTGAGTGGCGAGGGCAAGACGACGACGGCGCTCGGGCTGACGTCCATGTTCGCCGCTGAGGGACGCGACGTGATCCTGGTCGAGTGCGACCTCCGGCGGCCGTCGCTGACCCAGCGTCTCGGCCTCCCGGTGCAGGCGGGCCTCGCCGAGGTGCTCGCCGGCCAGGAGACGTTGGAACAGGCCACGATGAGGACACGGACGAGGATCGACGAGTGGGTCGCGCAGTCCGATGCGCCCCACGAGCAGCAGAAGGACTTCTCCGTGCTCCTCGCCGGGAGCACGCCGCCCAACGCTGCGGAATTGCTCAGCTCCTTGGCGATGCGTCAGTTGGTCGCGAAGCTCGTGGCCGAGTACGACGTCGTCGTGTTGGACGTGCCACCGCTGCTCGCCGTCAGCGACGGGCTCGTCCTGTCCGGTCTGGTGGACGGTGTGTTGCTGGTGGCTTCCCGCAGGTTGTCCCGGGGAACGGACGTGACGGCGGCACTCGACTCGCTCGGCACGAACCGTGCCCGAGTGATCGGTACGGTGTTCAACCGGGCGGATCGGGGGCCGGCCTATTACGGCTGACAGCCACGGGCTGGGCCGGGTATTCGGGCGCGGGAGCTCGTTCCGTCGATGCGCTGGCCGCTCGGACCAACCCGAGGACGACGAAGAACGCCTGGGTCAGGCCTGAGTTCGTGAGATACGGCCAGACCACGTTCATGGGGATGAGCGCGAGGGACACGGCGACGACGCACAGCGCGCCTGCCCGGTCGTCGCCGGTGCGGTTCCGGCTCACTCGGTTGGCGGTCGAGTACGACGTCCCGATGAGGAAGGCAGCGGCGATCACGAGGCCGACACCACCGCGGAGCAACAGCGTGAGGTACCCGGACTCGGTGTAGACCCAGTCGACCTCGGGCGGGATGCCCGTCCCGTAGCCGAGCGGCCAGTACTGCCCGATGAGCGGGAAGTACTGCTCGGTCCAGACCTCGATGCGATAGTCGACCGTCTGGGGGAGCAGGCTGCTGTCCTCCCGCCCGATCCACTGCTCCTCGAACCGTTGTCCGAGGAAGGAGCCGAAGAAGGCGAGCGCGATGCCACCGAGCACCAGCGCCCACGGGGCGATGTGCCACGCACGTTGGCGTCTGAGGATGAGCACCGTTCCGAACGCGACGGCGAAGATCGAGGTGAACGTCTGGGTGAGGGCAAGAGCCCCGGTGGCGATCCCGACGGCGACGAGGGTCTCGACGCGGCGTCGAGGCGCGTGCTGCGACGTGAGGCGGGCGAGGCCGAGCAGGATGACGACCGCGAGGTAGCCGGCGAAGGTGTGCCAGTTGGGGAAGATGCTCGTCGCACGCGGGTAGTTCTCGAAGCCCCAGGTGTCGAAGATCGTGCTCTTGGTCGCGGTCTCGATGAATGTCTGCGTCGGACCGATGTCGAACTGCTGAAGGATCCCGATGATCGATACCGGGATGCTGAGCAGTACCAGGAGCCGCAGTGCCGTCGAACGGTCCTCGGGCCGTTCGAGCGTCGACGCGACGATCCGGTACAGCAGGAGGAACTGCAGCGGCGCCGTGACGGCGATCACGTTCGTGGCGAGGGTGCCGGCCTGCAGCTCGTGGAACGCGCCGATGGTGATCGAGCCGATGCAGTACGCCGCCACCGCCCAGTCCAGCGAGTTCCAGCGGACTGCCGGACGGAGGGCGAGCACGAGGAACAGGGCGCCGATTCCGAGGATCGCCGCTTCGGACGGTCGGAGGAGGGGAAAGGGGACGCCGGCCGCCAGTCCCGAGGTGACCGGCACGGTTGCGACGAGGATCAGGCCGCCGAGCGCCGGTCGGGACACCACGGCGATCGTGCCCATGACGGCGAGCGCGCCGGCGAGGGCCAAGCGGACGTCCAACGCGGCCAGTGCGCCCGTCGCGAGCGCGAGCCCCGCGAACAGCAGCACCGTCGATCGAACATCTCCCAGCGGGTGCTCGCTCGGCGGACGCCGCTGGCCTGGTGGCGCGTGAGCAAGCACCAGATCACGCTACTGACCACCGACAGGGGGGCGGTACTCGAGGGCCGCGTATCAAGATGTCCTCAAGGATCTTCCGGCTCTGCCGATACCTCGTAGCAACGCAATCGTTCGCTCCCGACCAGGCGTCCGGCTTCCCCGCTTCTGCGCCGCGCGGTCGGTCCATCCACTGGAGGACCTTCATGATTCTCACGCGCGCCCGCACCGCATCGCTCGTCATCGCCGTCACGATTGCCGCCTTGGTCGTCGCGTCGCTGGCTCCGTCCACATCGGCGGGCGCGAACCAGAAGATCTCTGGCCGCCCCGCTGACGGGGGCGGCTTGCTGGTGTCCCAGACGCCCGATCGGGCGTCGCCGCTGTATCTCGAAGGCGCGACCGTCGCTGCGGACGCGATGTATGTGTACTACGCCGCCGCCGCGGACCCGCACGAGGACAAGGGCACGAGGTGGGTCGACTTCCGCCTCGACGGCAAGCGGGTCAAGCGCGAATGGATCGCGCCTTTCGACCTCGCCGGGACCGCCGGGGACGACCGTGCCATGGCCTTCGAGGTGAACCAGCTCAGCCCGGGCGCGCACACACTCGAGGCCCGCATCCACAGCTGGGGGAAGTCGAAGCCGGTGCACACGGCCACCTTCGTGGTCGATGGCGGGGCGTCCGCTGAGACCACCACGACCACCACGACCACGACCACGACGTCGACGACCACGGCGCCACCGGAACCGGTGAGTGGGCTCATGGTCTCGGCCGCCGCGGATCGCGCCGAGGCGTGGGATCTCGAGAGCTCCGTGCTCACGGGCGACAGCGCCTACGTGTTCTGGGCCGCCGATGGCGACACCGACGTCGACCACGTCGAGTTCGAGCTGAACGGCGACTACGTGCGGCGGGAGAACGTCGCCCCCTACGATCTGGAGGGCAGCGCCGACGGCGTCGCCTACCCGCTCTCGCTCACCGACCTCGGGCCCGGGGAGCACACCGTCACGGCGACAGTGACCGCCGACGACGGAACGTCGGGTGCGGTCACGGCCTCGTTCGCCATACCCGAGCAGACGACGGAGGCGAAGGAACCGTCGGACTCGACCAGCTCCAGACTGTCCTGGTCGCCGCCCACGCTCCAGAACCCGACGACGATCGACGTCCCGACCGAGCCGTGGACGCTCGTGCTCGACGACGGCAAGGACTACCGCATCAGGATGCCGTCCTCGCCCGTGACCAAGGGCATGGCGATCCGTGGCGGCCGGAACGTGGTTCTGATCGGCGGTGAGATCTCGATCCCCTGGCAGGGCAGCGATCCCTCCATCAGTCAGCGGCGCGGTCTGACCCTGAAGAACCAGACAGGCGTCGTGCACATCGAGGGCCTGCTGATCCACGGCGACGACCTGAGCGAGGGAATCCAGATCGATGCCGAGGACGCGATCGTCCAGCTCCAGAACGTGCGGGTCATGAATCTGCATGCTCGGGACCAGCAGAACTTCACCGACAACCATCCGGACGTGATCCAGCCCTATGGCGGCGTCGGCGAACTGCGGGTCGACGGCCTGACCGGCGAGACCGACTACCAGGGGCTGTTCCTCGCCGAGGACCTCGGGCCGATCGGCCGAGTCGATCTGCGACGGGTGAACATTCTCAGCACCGACACCGCCCGGTACCTCCTGTGGGCGGGCGACTACCCGCTGAGTGTCCAGGACGTCTACGCCGACCCGGCACCGGGTCGATCCTGGGACATGACGCTCTGGGGCGACGCCGACCAGTGGAAGGACGTCAAGCAAGGCATTCCCGCCGACGGCGACTTCGTCAAGGCCGGTACCGTCGGCACCGGGTACGTGAGCCCGGGTTACACAGGGTGACCGACCTCGGCTGACCCCAGCGGAGACCGATGCCGCCACCGCGTGCCGTCAGGGACGCGGTGGCGGCGCGTCCAGCAGGCGTCGCACGACCCCGATGTAGCGCTCGGCCTGTCGGGACCAGGCGAGATCGCCCGCCATCCGCCGTCGACCGTTCTCCCCGAGCCTGCGGGCGAGGTCGTCGTCCTCGAGCACCCGCTCGATCCCGGCGGCCAGTCCGGCCGGGGTCTCGTCGTCGACGAACAGCGCGGCGTCGCCCGCGCCGGCGACCGACTCCCGCAGCGGGAAGGCGACGATCGGGACGCCGAAGGTCATGTACTCCGTGAGCTTGATCATCGACGACAGGTCGGACCGAGGCGTGCGGGGGTCGGGGACGATCGCCACGTCGGCGGCGGCCAGCTCACGATGCACCTGCGCCGGATCGAGCCACCCCGTCCATTCGACCGACTCGGTGAGCTGGTGGCGGCGGACGCGGGTTTCGAGGTCGGGACGGGCTTCACCGTCGCCGACGAGCACGAGTCGTACCCCAGGGCGTCGGGCGACGAGCAGGCGGTGGGCGTCGATGGCGATGTCGACGCCGTCGTCAGGCCCCATGTGGCCGATCCACAGCACGCGGGGCCCGGCCCGATCCGGGTCGGCGGCGCGCACCAGTGCAGCTTCATCCGGGCTGAGCGCCGGCGCGTTGCGGACGACGGTGACCTCGCTCGGCGCCGATCCGCCACGTTCGCAGGCGAGCCGAGCCAAGGTTTCGTTGGTCGAGACGACGTGGTCGGCGATCCGGAACGACGCCCGCTCCGCCAGGAGGAGCACACGGTGGAGGCTGTCACGCCGACCGAAGCGAGCTTCGTACATCTCCGGTGCCGGATCGTGGTGGTCGAACACGAGACGCGCGCCGCGGAGTCGGCAGGGCAGGGCAGCAAGGAACAGCAGATCCGGCGGGTTGCAGAGGTGAACGAGGCCGATGTCGGTGCGCCACAGCACGCGGATCACCAGCGCGGTCATCGCCAGGAGCGACCACGCGTACTCGAGTGCGAAGCCGAGCATCCCCGAGCGTTCCCGCGCGGGAGGGAAGCGCAGGATCCGGACACCGCTGATCTGCATCGCCGTCGATGCCGCGGTCGCCGGGCAGATGACCACGCTCGGGATCGATTCGCCGCTCAGGGTGGTGACGAGCCGTTGCACACGCGTGTCGCGCTCGATCGGCGCGTTCTGCACCAGCACGAGCACGTGCGGTCGGCGCTTCGCTGCGTTCACGCGGTCTCGTTGCGGGAGCGCAGCAGCGCTCCGGGTGTCTTCACCAGCAGCCTGAGGTCGAGCCAGAGCGAGCGTCTCCGCACGTACTCGACATCGAGGTCGAGTGCCTCCTTCATCGTGAGCCCGCCGCGCCCGCTGACCTGCCACAACCCCGTCAGCCCGGGCTTGACCGAGAACCGCTGTTGCTGCTCCGGGGTGAACATCTCGGCTTCCCACGGCAGGCAGGGCCGGGGGCCCACGAGCGTCATCTCCCCGCGGAGCACGTTGATCAGCTGAGGGAACTCGTCGATGCTCCACCGTCGAATGCTCGGGCCGAGCCGGGTGAGGCGCGGGTCGTCGACGAGCTTCTGGACGGTGTCCGGTGGTTTCGAGCCGTCGTCGCGCAGATGGCGATGGACGAGCGCTCGATGGGCCCGGTCGTCGCTGCCCACTTGCATCGTGCGGAACTTGTAGAGCGTGAAGGTCTCCATGGCCCGCCCGACCCGTTCCTGGCGGAACAGGGCGGGACCGCGACTCTCGAGGCGGATGATGAGGGCGGTCACGAGGAGGGGGACGCTCAGTAGCCCCAGCAACGACCCGGCGGCCACCACGTCGATGGCGCGCCGCAGCGACTCGAGGGGGGCGGGTCGGTGCGTCCGGGGGGCCATACGTGCTGCCGCCTACGCGTGAACCGACCCGAAGAAGTGGTGAAGTCCGCTGACCACGGCGTCGATCTGGTCATCGGCGAGGTGGGGATGCAGGGGAAGGCTCAGCACCGACGCCGCGGCGTCTTCGGCGACCGGCGCGTGCGGCGCCGGATGGGGCTCGAACGCCGGATGTCGATGGCAGACCACGTTGTAGTGGATCCCCGTCTGGATCCCTCGTGCCGACAACTCGGCGCGCAAGGCGTCCCGGGCGTGGGTTCGAACGACGAACAGGTGGTGGACGTGTTCGGCCTCGGACGCTGTCGTCGTGAGGCGCAGTTCGTCGAGCCCGGCGAGCGCTCGTTCATAGTGCGCGGCAGCACGACGTCGTGCGGCGTTCCAGGTGTCGAGGTGGGCCAGCTTCACGGTGAGCGCACGGGCTTGGAAGGCGTCGAGGCGGCTGTTGGTCGCCACGAGATGCGGCCCGGCGCCGGGCATGTCTCGACCGTGGTTGCCCAGGGATCGGATCTTGTCGGCGAGCTCGGGCTCGTCGGTGACCACCGCTCCGCCGTCGCCCAGCGCGCCGAGGTTCTTTCCCGGGTAGAAGCTGAACGCAGCGAACAGCCCGAACGAACCCGCACGGCGCCCGTTCCAGCGTGCGCCGTGTGCCTGCGCCGCGTCCTCCACGAGCAGGACGCCTGATCGTTGACACAGCGCGTTGAGCGCATCCATGTCGCACACCTGCCCGTAGAGGTGCACGGCGATGACCGCCGCCGTCCGGGGACCGATCGCAGCCTCGGCCGCCGCCACGTCGAGCAGCAGCGTGTCGGCGTCGACGTCGACGAACACGGGTTCGGCACCAGCGAGGGCGACGGCTTCGGCGGTCGCGATGAACGTGTTCGCGGGGACGATCACCTCGTCGCCTGCCCCGATGCCGCTCGCCCGGAGTCCGAGTGTCAGCGCGTCGGTGCCGTTCGCCACGCCGACGGCGTTCGTACGCTCGCAGTACGAGGCCCAACGGTGCTCGAAGTCCTCGAGCGCGGCGCCGCCGATGAACGCGCTCTGCGACAACGTGTCGTGGTAGGCGGCGTCGAGCTCGGCTCGAACCTCGTCGTGCATCGCGGCGAGGTCGACGAACCGGACCTCGCTCATCGCCGTTTCCTGTACCTGATCACCGCGGGGCTCCACCCTCCAGTTCGTCGCGTGCCGGTCACGCCGTACGCGGGTACGGCGCCCCGATGTGCGTGGGTGCTGAACGCTATCCGTGGGTGTGGCCCACGAAAAGCCGCCACGCGTATCGGTCGTTCCGGACCCGCTACCACGCTGCGTGGACGACAGCGCTGATCGCTACGGAGCGTGAGACGTTGTTCGCTTGCGTGGCCGTGGGGCGGTTCCCGGCGTTCGACGAGGTCTGAATATCCACGAGTGTGCCCGATTTCCCGTCAGGATGCGTTGGTTCGACGACCACGGAGCCTTCAACATCAACTGGAGACCGCCCGTACGTATGGGCGTGCCCGTCGGCACAGAGCCACCGACGCAACCGCAACAGCCCATCGGCCTTCGGCGTGAGGGCGGGAGAGAGAGACATGAAGATCGCACTCGTAGGCATCGGCTACTGGGGTTCCAAGCTCCTCCGCAATCTGGTCGCGCTCGTCGGCGTCGAGAACGTGGTCGCGGTCGACCCCCACGTCGACCGCCTGTCGCAGGCGCTCGCCGAGTACCCGGGCATCAACGGCGAGTTCGAGGTCACCGCGGCCCTCGCCGATCCTGACGTCTCCGGCGTGGTCATCGCCACCCCGCCGGCGACCCACGCCGCCCTCGCGGAGCAGGCGTTGCGGGCCGGAAAACACGTCTTCGTCGAGAAGCCGATGACCACGTCGGTGGCAGATTCCACGCGCCTGGTCGATCTCGCGGCGAACTGCGGGCTGACGCTGATGGTCGGCCACACCTTCTTGTTCAGCCCCCGCGTCCAGTGGATGCGCGATCACATCCGGCGCGGCGAAGCCGGGGCGATCCACTACGTGACCTCGTCGCGGCTGAATCTCGGCATCCACCAGAGCGACGCCAACGTCGTCTGGGACCTCGGCCCGCACGACATCTCGATCATCCAGTACCTCCTCGACGAGGTTCCCAGCGAGGTCCGGTGCTCGGCGCGGGGGCTCGCCGTTCCCGAGGTCCCCGATGTCGCGTTCATCGACCTCGCGTTCCCGTCCGGGGTCATCGCCTCCATCCAGGTCTCGTGGATGGCGCCCAAGAAGGTCCGCAACCTCACGCTCGTCGGCGACCGCGACATGCTCGTCTACGACGACACCGACGGCGAGGAGCCGGTGAAGGTCTACAACCGCGGCGTCGACCGGGCCGACTCGTCCGACTTCGGCGAGAACCAGCTGACCTACCGGTTCGGCGACACCATCGTCCCGCACATCGACGCGGCCGAGCCGTTGCGTCGGGAACTGCAGGAGTTCCTCGGCGCGGTCGAGTACGGCACCACACCCCTCTCCGACGGCACGTTCGGACTCGGGGTGGTGGCGACCCTCGAGGCCGCAGACCGGTCCCTCCGGGCTCGTGGAGAGCTCGTCGAGGTCGGCATGCCCAAGCTCGTCGATCTGTCGTGACCCCCGAGATCGTCGGTCCGGTCACCGGCCTGGATCGGGCCACGGTGCTCGGGCCGTGCGTCCTCGGACTCTCTGGTGCCACCGACCTCGGTCCCCTCGTGCTCGGCGAGGGTGTGGTCATCCGCGCGTATGCCGTGCTCTACGCCGGCAGCACGCTCCGGGACGGGGTCCAGGTCGGGCACGGGGCGCTGATCCGTGAGGGCAACGTCGTCGGTGCTCGCAGCTCGGTGGGATCCGGTGTCCATCTCGAGCCCGGCAACGACGTCGGCGCCGACACCCGGATCCACGGCGGCAGCTTCCTGTCGACGACGACGCTCGGCGACGGTGTCTTCGTGGGACCCCGAGTGACCTTCACCGACGACCCGCATCCGCCCTGTCCCCGGTACCTCGACTGCGTGGGTGGTGCGGTCGTCGAGGACGGTGCGAGCATCGGTGGCAATGCCACGGTGCTCCCCGGGGTCACGATCGGCGCACGGTCGCTGGTCGGTGCAGGCTCGGTGGTCACCCGGGACGTCGAACCCGACCGCGTCGTCGTCGGTTCGCCCGCGACCGATCGTGGCCGGCGAGACGAGCTCGACTGCCCGGCGGGGCACTTCTCCCACGCCTACGCCTGGCTCGACGGGCCTGGCCGCGTCTGAGTAGCGGTCGGCGCCGGGTGCCGGGCCGGGGCGAGCCCGGTGGCATGCTGGAACGGACCGCTTCGAGGAGGATGAGATGAGCTGGCCACAGATCGACGACGACGAGGTGTTCGGGCTGATCGACCGGGAGGTCGAGCGCCAGAACACCACGATCCAGCTCATCGCCTCGGAGAACTTCACCAGCCCGGCGGTGCTGCGCGCCACGGGCACGGTGCTGACCAACAAGTACTCCGAGGGGTACCCGGGCAAGCGCTACTACGGCGGCAACGAGGTCATCGACGAGGTCGAGACGGTGGCCGTCGAGCGGGCCAAGTCGCTCTTCGGAGCCGACCATGCCAACGTGCAGCCCCACGCGGGCGCCAACGCCAACATGGGCGTCTACCTCGCCCTGCTCGAGCCGGGCGACACCGTGCTCGGGCTGCGCCTCGACCAGGGCGGGCACCTCACCCACGGCAGTCCGGTCAACGCCAGCGGCAAGCTGTACGACTTCGTGTCCTACGGAGTCACGCCCTCCGACGAGCGCATCGACCTCGATCACGTCCGCGACGTGGCCCGCGAGCACCGGCCCAAGATCATCGTGGCCGGCGCCACCGCCTACCCGCGGATCATCGACCCGCAGCCCTTCCGTGAGATCGCCGACGAGGTCGGTGCCTACTTCATGTTCGACATGGCCCACATCGCCGGCCTGGTGGCCGGCGGCGTGCACCCGTCACCGGTGGGCGTGGCCGACATCGTCACCTTCACGACCCACAAGACCTTGCGCGGTCCCCGCGGTGGGGCGATCCTGTGCACCGACGAGCTCGCCGGCCAGATCGACAAGGCCATCTTCCCCGGCCTGCAGGGCGGACCGCTCGATCACGTGATCGCGGCCAAGGCGATCGCCTTCGCCGAAGCGGCCACCCCGGAGTTCGCCGACTACGCCGCCCAGATCGTGCGCAACTCCCAGGCGCTGGCCGGGGGGCTCGCCACCCGGGGCCTGCGACTCGTCTCGGGCGGCTCCGACAACCACCTCCTGCTCGTCGACCTGCGCTCCTACGACGAGGAGGTCTCCGGCAAGAAGGCCCGTCTCGCCCTCGACCGGGCCGGGATCTCGCTCAACGAGAACACCGTCCCCGACGACCCGCGCCCGCCCTACATCGGCTCCGGCCTGCGCATCGGCACGCCCGCGGTCACGACCCAGGGCATGGGGGAGACCGAGATGGGCACCATCGCCGACCTCATCCTCCGTACGCTCGATGCTCGTGAGGACGACGGCGAGCTGGCTGCCATCCGCGACGAGGTCCACACCCTCTGCACCAAGTTCGCGCCGTATAGTTGACTCACTCGGCCTCCGGCCCCTGTGGGCCGTTCGAGCCTCGTTTCGCTGCCGGCTACTCGCTCCGGCGTTCCGGCTCGCTCCTTACGCCGGCCTGCCCATGGATGATCAGCACCCTCAGGCTGGTTCCCGAGTGACCAGATAGATGGACGCGGTCGTCGTGTTCGTGACCGCCGCGGCGGTCACCGGGATCTTCACCCCGATCGCCAAGCGACTCGCGGGCGCGGTCGGTGCGGTCTCGGTGCCCGACGACGACCGGGTCCACGACCGGTCCATGCCCACGCTCGGTGGGTTGGGGATCCTCGCCGGTGTCGTGGCCGCGGTCGGGGCGGCGTGGCGCTTCGGGGGGTACGAGGCCGTCTTCGACGCGCCCACGGTCCCCGTGGGCGTGCTCCTGGCCGCCGGCGTCGCCTACGTCGTCGGCGCGATCGACGACGTCCGGGAGATCTCGGCGCCGGCCAAGACCGCCGGCACCGTCCTCGCCGGCACGATCCTCAACGTCGCCGGCATCAGCATCCTGTTGTTCCGGCTCCCGTCGGTCGGGCTGATCTCGCTGTCGCCCGACTGGGCGGCGCTCGTCACCGTGCTCTGGGTGGTCGGCATGTGCCAGGCCATCAACCTCATCGACGGCCTCGACGGCTTGGCCGCCGGCATCGTCGGGATCGCCGCGCTCGCGCTGTACTTCTTCGCCGCCGAACTCAGCGATCTGGGCCAGCTCCCGACGGACAACGTGGCGCCGCTCATCGCCCTGGCCACCGCGGGCGCGTGCGCGGGCTTCCTCCCCTACAACGCGCACCCCGCGTCGGTGTTCATGGGCGATGGTGGCGCGCTGCTGCTCGGCCTGCTGATGGCCACGGCGTCCATCGGCGTCGGTGGCAACTCGACCGCCGACTCGTCGAGCCAGACGTTCTTCTTCTTCGCGCCGCTGTTCATCCCGCTCGTGATCCTCGGCGTCCCGATCTTCGACACCGCGTTCGCCATCGTCCGACGGGCGCGGAACCGCGCCGGCGTCACCGAACGAGACCTCGGTCACCTCCACCACCGGCTGATGAAGCTCGGTCACGGCCAGCGGCGCAGCGTGGCCATCCTCTGGACCTGGACCGCGCTGCTGTCGGGGCTCGTCCTGTACCCCGTCTACACCGACAGCGACGACGGTGCGCTGCCCATCGGCATCGCCGCGCTGGCCCTGGTCCTGTTCACGATTCTCCACCCGCGTGCCCGCGACGAGCGACGAGCCCGCAAGAGCGCGACCGGCACCCATCTGCGGAAGTGAGCCGGGTGGAAAGAGACTGCTAGCTTCCCGGCGTCCTCCCCGGGGAACCATGCCACGAGGATTTGTGCCCTCCTGGGGCGCGTCACTAGTTTGCGAATGCATTCACAAGCGGCCGGACGTGGAGCTGGTCGGCCTGGTCTCAGAAGCCGAAGGGACTCGTCGAAGCGTGTTCTCGTTGAACGACAAACGAGCCATGAACCAGGGGTTCGGCGACGGCATGTCCCGCGCGTTCGAGCTCGTGGCGACGCCACTCGTCTTCGGCGGTGTCGGCTACCTGATCGACCTCGTGGCCGGGACGGCGCCGGTGTTCGTGGTGGCCCTGGGCGCCTTCGGCGTGATCGGCACCTTCGTGCGCGTGTGGTTCGGTTACGACGCCGAGATGCGCGCCCTGGAGGCGTCCGGCCCCTGGGTCCGCCGCACCGACCGCGTCGGTGTCGACACGGCCAAGGACCCAGCCGGCATCGATCCCGACCAGGACATCTGGTCCGCCCGGCGCGAGGTCGCGCGGTGAGCGCCGACGCCATGCTCGCGCAGGTCCCGGTCGACACCGAGCCCGAGATGGAGATCGTCCGCGACGTCCTCCGCCGTGGCCTGCCCCTCGTGCCGGTTCCCCTGATCATCGGTGCCCTGATCGCCGGCGTCGACGGCGTGCTGAGCGCCGCCACCGCGCTGGCCATGGTCGTCGCCAACCTCCTCGCCGTCGCGATCAGCCTCGTCCGGGCGGCCCGCATCAACCTCGGTCTGCTCATGGGCGTCGCGCTCTTCGGCTACCTGCTGCGCGTCAGCGCCCTGTTCGGCCTCGTCTTCCTGCTCAAGGACCTCGGGTGGATCCACCTCGGTGTCCTGGGCGGGACGCTGATCGTGACGCACCTGGGTCTCCTCGCCTGGGAGCTCAAGTACGTGTCTGCGTCACTCGCCCACCCCGACCTCAAGCCTGTGCACAAGGAGCCCGTCACGTGATCTTGGCGCTCGAGTTCCCGCCGCTCACCCACATCGTGCAGTGGCCGGCCTTCCTGTTCGAGGGTACGCCGTTCGCCATCAACAAGGTGGTGCTCGTCTACTTCTTCGGCGTGATCCTCACGATGGCGCTGTTCCTGTTGGGAAACCAGAAGAAGCTGGTCCCGACCGGGATGCAGAACCTGGCCGAGAGCTCGGTCAACTTCGTCGAGGACGGCATCGTCATGCAGACGATGGGCCCCGACGGCCTCCGGTACACGCCGTTCATCATGTCGATCTTCTTCTTCGTGTTCTTCACGAACATCTTCGAGATCGTCCCGGTCATCCAGATGCCCGCCTCGGCCCGCATCGCCCTGCCGATGCTGCTGGCGCTGACCGTCTGGTTCGTGTTCGTGATCGTCGGGATCATCAAGCAGGGCCCGTTCGGCTACTTCAAGAACGCCCTGTTCCCGCCCGGGGTGCCCAAGCCGCTCTACCTCATGGTGGCCCCGATCGAGTTCGTGTCGACGTTCCTGGTCCGGCCGTTCTCGCTGATGGTCCGGCTCTTCGCCAACCTGCTGGCCGGCCACATCCTGCTCGTCACCTTCACGGTGCTCACCGCCGGACTCTGGGTAGCCGACTGGACCGCCATCTTCTTCCCGCTGCCGCTGTTCGGCGTCATCTTCTTCGTCGCCTTCGAGATCCTCGTCAGCGTGCTGCAGGCCTACGTCTTTGCTCTGCTCACCGGCGTGTACATCGACTCGTCGCTCCACGCCGCGCACTGATCCCCGTTCCACCAACCACTTCGCGCATTCGAAGAAACCAAGAAAGGCACCAACACCATGACTGATACCGGCCTCGCTGCCATCGCCTACGGCCTGGGCGCAATCGGCCCGGGCATCGGAATCGGATACCTCGTCGGCCAGTCGGTCCAGGCGATGGCCCGCCAGCCCGAGGCGGCTGGCATGGTCCGCACCACCATGTTCCTCGGTATCGCGTTCACCGAGGCCCTGGCCCTCATCGGCTTCGTGGTCTTCTTCCTCGCCCAGGCCTGAACGGAGAACAACATGAACCGCACCCTGAAGCTGCTGAGCGCAGCACTCATCGGGGGCGTGGCTTTGCTCTTCGGCACCGCGAACCCCGCGGGCGCAGTCGAGGAGACGATCGGTAGCTGCGTCCGCGAGACGTTCGAGGAGTTCGAGGCCGAAACCGAAGGCCTCGACGAAGGCAGCGATGCGTACCACGACCTCGAGTCGGAGTACGAGGAGGAGTACGAGGACTGCCTCGATGCGCCCAACCCGCTCCTCCCCGAGACCAACGAGATCATCTGGGGCTCGGTCGGCTTCGTCGTCGTGTTCCTGTTCCTGGCCAAGTTCGGCGGCCCGGCCATCAAGAAGATGATGGACGAGCGTGCCGACAAGATCCAGGGCGATCTCGACGCCGCCGAGTCGGCCAAGGCCGAGGCCGAGGAGGTCAAGGCCGAGTACGCCTCCAAGCTGGCCGACGCCAAGTCCGAGTCGGCTCGCATCATCGAGGAGGCCCGCCAGGCCGCCGATCAGCTCAAGTCCGATCAGCAGGCTCGTCTCAACGAGGAGCTGGTCTCCCAGCGTGAGCAGGCCCAGGCCGACATCGACGCGGCCAAGAGCCAGGCCATGGCCGAGCTCCGTGGCGAGGTGTCCGAGATCGCGGTCGGCGCAGCCGAGCGTGTCGTGGGCGCCAACCTCGACCGGGCGGCGCAGGACCGGCTGATCGAGGACTACATCAACGACGTCGCGAACCCGTCGGGTTCCAACGGAAACCAGGGCTGACCATGGCGAGCGAGCGCGACAACGCATACGCCAGGGCGATCGTCGTGGTCGCCGCGGCCGAGGGCGCCCTGTCCACGGTGCAGGACGAGGTGTTCTCGATCGCCCGCCAGGTGACCGACTCCGAGGAGCTGGCCTCGACGCTGTCCGACCAGCAGGTGCCGGTGGCCCGTCGGCTGCAGATCATCGAGGACCTCCTCGGTGGCCGGGCCGACCCGACCACCGTGGCCCTGGTCTCGATGATCGTCGGCACCGGCAACGCCCGCGACCTGCCCGGCATCGCCGATGCCCTCGTCGCGCTCGGGGCCTCCGAGACCGGTCGGCAGCTCGCGCTCGTCCGCTCGGCCGTCGAGCTGTCCGACGACCAGAAGTCCCGTCTCTCCGAGGCGCTGGAACAATCGGTGGGCACCCCGGTCGAGATCCGGGTCGTCATCGACCCCGCAGTGATGGGTGGCCTCGTCACCCAGGTCGGTGACACGGTGATCGATGGCACGGTCCGGCGCCGTCTCGACCAGCTCAAGCAAGCCATCTGAGTCCTCTCGCAACGATCAGGAACACGCACATGACCGACATCGACATCAACACCGGCGACATCACCGCCGCCATCCGCAAGAACCTCGAGGGCTTCGACCCCCACGCCGGCAAGGCCGTCGTCGGCCGGGTCGCCGAGGTCGGCGACGGCATCGCCCGGGTCACCGGGCTGCCCGGTGCCGCGGTGAACGAGCTGCTCGAGTTCGAGGACGGCACCAAGGGCCTCGCCCTCAACCTCGACGAGGAGTCGATCGGTGCCGTGGTGCTCGGCGGCGTCGACCACATCAACGAGGGCCAGGCCGTGAAGGCCACCGGTGACATCCTCAGCGTGCCGTGTGGCGACGGCCTGCTCGGCCGTGTGGTCGATGCGCTCGGCCAGCCCGTGGACGGCAAGGGCCCGCTCCAGAACGTCGAGAGCCGGCGGATGGAGATCCAGGCGCCCGGCATCATGGGCCGCCAGCCCGTGCACGAGCCGCTCCAGACCGGCATCAAGGCCATCGACGCGATGACCCCGATCGGTCGGGGCCAGCGCGAGCTGATCATCGGCGACCGCAAGACCGGCAAGACCACCGTCGCGATCGACACCATCCTGAACCAGAAGGGTCTCGGGGTGAAGTGCATCTACGTCGCGGTCGGCCAGAAGGAGTCCACGGTCGCCCAGACCGTGAACACCCTGATCGAGTACGGCGCCATGGAGTACACGGTCGTGGTCGTGGCCGGCGGCTCCGACCCGGCGCCGTTCAAGTACCTCGCCCCCTACGCGGGCTGCGCGATGGGCCAGCACTGGATGGACAACGGCGAGCACGCGCTCGTCGTGTACGACGACCTGTCCAAGCAGGCCGAGGCCTACCGCCAGATCTCGCTGCTGCTGCGGCGCCCGCCGGGCCGCGAGGCCTACCCCGGCGACGTCTTCTACCTGCACAGCCGGCTGCTCGAGCGGGCCGCCAAGCTCTCCGACGCCAACGGCGCCGGCTCGCTCACCGCCCTGCCCATCATCGAGACCAAGGCCGGCGACATCGCCGCCTACATCCCCACCAACGTGATCTCGATCACCGACGGGCAGATCTTCCTCCAGGAGGACCTGTTCAAGTCGGGTGTGCGCCCCGCCTTCGACACCGGCCAGTCGGTGTCCCGCGTCGGCGGCGACGCCCAGATCAAGGCGATGAAGAAGGCCGTGGGCACGCTCAAGGGCGACCTGTCCCAGTTCCGCGAGCTCGAGTCGTTCGCCCAGTTCGGCTCCGAGCTCGACTCGGTGTCCCAGGCCACCCTCGACCGGGGCTACCGGCTGGTCGAGCTGCTCAAGCAGGACCTGAACAGCCCGCTGCCGGTCGAGGAGCAGGTCGTGGTGCTCTACGCCGGCACCAACGGCTACCTCGACGACATCCCGGTCGAGGACGTCAAGCGCTACGAGGCCGAGCTGCTCGACGTGGTTCGAGGCCCGCCACGCCGCGACGCTCGCTCGACGGCATCCGCACCAGACGCAGTCGAGGATGCCCTCAAGGCGTTCACCGACAGTTCGACCTCGAGCGCGTCGATCCGCCGGCCGACGCCGACCAGGTCCGAGCCGACGCGTGGCACGCCGACGACCGCCAGGCGACGCTGCCCGAGGAGATCACGAGGACGAGCTGACGAGTAGCTCATGGCCGGAGGCCAGGAACGCATCCTCCGCCGACGCATCAAGTCGGTGCAGACGACGAGGAAGATCACCAAGGCGATGGAGCTCATCGCCGCCAGCCGGATCGTCAAGTCGCAGCAGCGCGTCCTCGCCGCCCGTCCCTACTCCGAGCAGATCACCGAGGTGATCCGCCACCTCGCCGACGCCGGCGCCGGGGGCGATGCACCGTTGCTCCACCAGCCCGAGCAGATCGGCTCGGTCGCCACCATCGTGATCGGCGGCGATCGCGGCCTGTGCGGTGGCTACAACGCCAACGCCATCCGCATGGCCGAGCGCAACGAGGCCGCCCAGCGGACCGAGGGCAAGGACACGGCGTTGGTCACCGTCGGCGCGAAGATCGAGTCGTACTTCCGGTTCCGCAAGCACCCGATCGAGGACTCGTTCACCGGCTTCCTCGACGAGCCGACCCACGAGGACGCCCGGCGCATCGCCGAGGCCGTCGTCCCCAAGTTCGAGGACGGTACCTACGACCGGGTCGATCTCGTGTACACGCAGTTCCTCTCGGCCGGTACCCAGCGGGTGGTCACCCGCCAGTTCCTGCCGCTCGACACGTCGACGCTGCTCGACGATGCCGACGCAGCACGGGCCCGGCCGCCGACTACGAGTTCGAGCCCGCGCCCGACGTCATCCTCGACCGCCTGCTGCCCCGCTACGCCGAGGCCCGCGCTGCTCGCCGCGCTGCTCGACGCGGCGGCGTCCGAGCATCGCCGCCCAGCAGCGGGCCATGAAGTCGGCCACCGACAACGCCGAGGAACTGATCACCAAGCTGTCCCGGGAGATGAACCGGGTCCGCCAGGACGCCATCACCACCGAGATCATGGAGATCGTCGGCGGCGCCGAGGCCCTGCGGGCCGGTCAGTCCGACGAGATGGATCTCATCCCCGACCGAGCGTTCATGCCCGAGGACCTGCTGCCCGGCATGGACCACCTCCACGACACCCGCCACCGAGTCTGACCGAGAACCAGGAGAGTCGAGATGACGCTCACCGAGAACCAGCCCGCTGAGGGCGCGACCCTCAAGTCGGGTCGAGTCGTGGCCATTGCCGGCCCCGTCGTCGACGTCGAGTTCCCCGCCGGCTCCCTGCCGGACATCAACACCGCGCTGTCGATGACGCTGCAGGCCGACGGCGAGGACATCGAGGTCGTCGCCGAGACCGCCCAGCAGCTCGGCTCGAGCCGTGTGCGGGCCGTGTGCATGAAGCCCACCGATGGTCTCGTCCGCGGTGCCGAGGTCCGCAACCTCGGTCAACCGCTGTCGATGCCCGTCGGCGACGGCGTGCTCGGCCACGTGCTCAACGTGCTCGGTCAGCCCCTCGACGTCGAGGAGCTCGACCAGTCCAAGCTCGATGGCGTGCGGCCCATCCACCGCGATGCCCCCGACTTCGAGGACCTCGCCCCGAAGAAGGAGGTCTTCGAGACCGGCATCAAGGTCATCGACCTGCTCACCCCCTACCTGCAGGGCGGCAAGATCGGCCTGTTCGGTGGTGCCGGTGTGGGCAAGACGGTGCTCATCACCGAGATGATCAACCGCGTGGCCAGCCAGTTCGGTGGCGTGTCCGCCTTCGCCGGCGTGGGCGAGCGCACCCGCGAGGGCACCGACCTGTTCATCGAGATGGGCGAGACCATGATCGACGACAACACGTCGGTTCTCGACAAGGCCGCCCTCGTGTTCGGCCAGATGGACGAGCCCCCGGGCGTGCGTCTCCGCGTCGCCCTGTCGGCGCTGACCATCGCCGAGTACTTCCGCGACGAGCGGAACCAGGACGTGCTCCTGTTCATCGACAACATCTTCCGGTTCGTCCAGGCCGGCATGGAGGTGTCGACCCTGCTCGGTCGCATGCCTTCGGCCGTGGGCTACCAGCCGACCCTGGCCGACGAGATGGGCACCCTGCAGGAGCGGATCACCTCGACCAAGGGTCGTTCGATCACCTCGCTGCAGGCCGTGTACGTGCCCGCCGACGACTACACCGACCCGGCGCCGTTCACGACCTTCACCCACCTCGACGCCACCACCGAGCTGAGCCGTGACATCGCCGCCCTCGGCATCTACCCGGCCGTGGATCCGCTGGCATCGACGTCCAGCATCCTCAGCCCCGAGGTCGTGGGCGAGCGGCACTACGCCATCGCCAGCCGCGTGCAGGAGATCCTCCAGCGCTACAAGGAGCTGCAGGACATCATCGCCATCCTCGGCCTCGACGAGCTGTCCGAGGAGGACAAGGTGCTGGTCAACCGGGCCCGCAAGATCCAGCGGTTCCTGTCCCAGCCGATGTTCGTGGCCCAGGTCTTCACCGGGCTGCCCGGCGTCTTCACCTCGGCCGAGGAGACCGTCGACAGCTTCGAGCAGCTCATCAATGGCGATCTCGACGACCTGCCCGAGCAGGCGTTCCTCAACGTCGGCGGTGCCGACGACGCCCGCCGCAAGGCCGAGACCCTCCAGCAGTCCGCGGGCGAGTGAGCGGGGAGGAAGAACCATGCCCATGCAGGTCGAAGTCGTCTCGCCCGAGCGGATCCTGTGGTCCGGCGAGGCCGACATGGTCATCACCCGGACCCTGGGTGGGGGCGACATCGCCTTCCTGCCCGACCACGCCCCGTTCGTGGGCGCGCTCGGCATCGCCTCGATGACCATCCGGCCCACCGAAGGTCGCGACGAGCACGTGGCCGTCCACGGCGGCTTCGTCGAGGTGTCACACAACACCGTGACGATCCTCTCCGACGTGGCCGAGATGCGTGACCACATCGACGAGGAGCGCGCCCGTCGTGCCAAGGAGGCCGCCGAGGCCGCCCTCCGCCAAGAGCACGACGCCGAGATCGAGGCGTCGCTGCGACGAGCGGAGACCCGTCTCGCGGTGAAGGCCGGGGTCCAGGTCTGATGATCCCGACGGGCTGATCGCGTGCCTCGGCGCCGATTCGCCGTGGCCCTGCTGGTGCCGGCGCCCGTGTCCATCGAGATCGACGCCCTCCGTCGCGCGCTCGACGACCGCCAGCTCGGCAGGATCGACCCGCACATCACGATCGTCCCGCCCATCAACCTGCGGGAGGGCGAGGTGGCCGACGCCATGGCCACCGTCGACGCCGCCGCGTCCCGGTGTCCGCCGTGCGAGCTCACCCTCGGCCCGCTCGAGACGTTCGGCCCCTCGTCGCCGGTGCGCTTCCTGGCGGTCGAACCCGCGGCGCCGGTCGACGCGATCCACCGGGCCTGCTGGACCGGCGTGTTCGACCGGGAGGAGAAGCGTCCGTTCCACCCCCACGTCACGGTCGACATCGACGGTTCGCCCACCGATGGCGACGACCCCGCGCTAAAGCTTCTCACCGGCTACACCGCCGAGGTGACCATCGAGGAGGTCACCCTCCTCGAGCACCACCACGACGACGCCGGCCGGCGGTGGGAGCCGTTCAGTCGCTACCGCCTGACCGGCTCGGTGCGATGATCGGATGATCAGCTGAAGTCGACGCTGGCGAAGCCGGCGAGCTTGTCGATCTTGTGGATGGCGTTGACCAGGCGGACGGTGCCCGACTTGGAGCGCATGACCAACGACTGGGTGGTGGCGCCCCGCCGGTCGAAGTGGACGCCCCGGAGCAACTCGCCGTCGGTGATCCCGGTGGCGGCGAAGAAGCAGTTGTCGCCGCGCACGAGGTCGTCCTCGGTGAGCACCGCGTCGAGGTCGTAGCTCTCCTTCTCGGCCGCCTTGCGCTCGGCCTCGTTGCGGGCCCACAGCCGGCCCTGCATGCCGCCGCCCATGGCCTTGAGCGCCGCAGCGGTGATCACGCCCTCGGGCGTGCCGCCGATGCCGAGCAGCACGTCGGCGCCCGAGTCGGGCCAGGCGGTGGAGATGGCGCCGGCCACGTCGCCGTCGGGGATGAGCCGCACCCGGGCGCCGGCCTCGCGCACCTCGGTGATGAGCTCCTTGTGGCGGTCGCGGTCGAGGATCACGACGGTGAGGTCGCGCACCGTCTCGCCCTTGGCGTCGGCCACGGCCTGCAGGTTCTCGGAGGGCGTCTTGGTGATGTCGATGGCGTCGGCGGCCTCGGGGCCGGTGGCGATCTTCTGCATGTAGACGCAGGGCCCGGGGTCGAACATCGACCCCCGCTCGGCGACGGCGATGACCGCGATGGCGTTGCCCCGGCCGAGGGCCGTGAGCGTGGTGCCGTCGATCGGGTCGACCGCGATGTCGGTCATGGGCGGATTGCCGTCGCCGATGTTCTCGCCGTTGTAGAGCATCGGGGCCTCGTCCTTCTCGCCCTCGCCGATCACGACGATGCCGTCCATCTGCACCGACGAGAGGATCACCCGCATGGCGTCGACCGCCGCGCTGTCGGCACCCTCCTTGTCACCGCGCCCCATCCAACGGCTGGCCGCCAACGCGGCGGCCTCGGTGACCCGGACGAGCTCGAGGGCGAGGTTGCGGTCGGGGGCCTGGGGTTGCGCCATGAGGTCGAACCGTAGCCCCGACCGGCTGATGCCGGACAAGTGGGGCGGTTCCCGTCCGGCACCCGGCTCGCCGGCGTCTCGGTGGGTCCGAGGACCCATTCCATCAAGTTCGCTTTAACGTCTGCCGATGGGAGAGAACGGCGGACAGGGAGGTTCAGCTACATGACGTCGAGTACCGAGCGGACGACTGCGAGCGCGCGGCCGACTGCGCCAGCGCTCTTCGAGGCCGCCTATGACGCCGTCTCGGACGATCGCGTGTGCGGTCCGCTGGCCGTGGGCATCCGCGCGTACGCCGTCGAAGTCGCCTGTCTCGCCCGTGAACTGGCCCCGCTGGTCGATGCCCCGCAGGGCGAGGCGTTCGCGGCCGGCTTGCTCCACGACCTCGGCGAGCTGTTGCTGCTCGCACACGATCCCACCGGGTATCCCGAGCTGCTCACCGCCCGGCTCCCCCACGACCAACAGCTCCGGTCGGAGAAAGGGCGCTACGGCACCGACCATGCCCTCCTCGGCGCCGAGCACCTGCTCGATCACCGGATCGCCCACGTCGTGGCCGACGCGGTCGCCGACCACCATGACCCGTTCGGGGGGTTTGACCCCGTGACCATCGTCGTCGCCGCGGCGGACGAGCTGGTGAGGGGCGACGCGGCCTGCCGTCACGCGGTCGGCATGCTCGACGGCGACATCGCGGCGCCGGAGATCCTGCGGGATCGCTGACCGACGGCGAAAGTGACGACGGAGTCGGAAGGAGACCTACCCTCGCGGTCGTGCTGAACACCCCTGGCCAGGACGACCACGACAGCGACCTCGAGCTCGACTTCGGCGACGAGGCCGTCGACCTCGACGACGACTGTGCGCCGTTGGACGACACCAAGGAACAGGTCGGCTACGAGCTCTACGACTGGGACCCCACCGATCTCGACGAACTCGATGACGCGCTCCACGAGCTCGATCTGCCCCACGAGTGGGTGAGCGACGGCTACGAAGTGGTCGTCCACGAGGAGCACGAGGGTCAGGTCGACGCCCTCCTGCCCACGATCCGGTTTCCCGACGAGCTGCCGCCCGAGGCGGACGACGGCGACGACACCGACATCGAGGTGCTCAGCGCGCTCTTCGTGGCCGCTGACCGGCTCCACCGGGATCCCACCGGTGACCCGGTGACCGCGCTGCTCGACGCTGCCGAGCAGATCGGTGAGAACCCGCCGTACGGCGTCGACGAGAAGGAGTGGGACGCCGTCCTCGCCCGGATCGACGAGCTGATCGATGCGCTCCACGCCGCCGCGCCCCCGGCGGCGGTGGCCGAGCTCGCGCTCGACCTGCGCGTGCGCCTCCGTCCGCTCGTCTAGCTGCCTGCTGGTCCGGCCCAGCCCGCCGGTAGCGTCGATCCCACATGTCCGCGTTGGCCGAGCTGCAGATCTACAACTCACGGCCGTTCGCGCCGACGCGCCGGATCGCGCTCGGCGAGAGCATCCTGCCCGTCGACCCGACTCCCGGCCCGGGCGGGATCCTGCTCGGCGCGGTGGTCGCCACCTACCGGTCCGAGCTCGACGAGGAGCTGTTCGAGAACATGGTGAAGCTGACGACGCAGGTCCAGGAGGGCCAGCGCATCGTCCAGCCCCGGCTCCGGCACCGCTTCCAGGCCGACCGGCACGGCCTCACCCGCTCACGCGCCTGCCTCCGCCGGGCCGGCGAGGGTCTGGCCCTCGACCTCGACAACAAGGGCAACGGGCTCCAGATGATGGTCGGCGCCGTGTACGCCGCCGGCGAGTTGGCGCCCACGGCCCGCCGGTCGGTGATGGACGCCATCCGCAAGGGCATGCGGTGGTCCGGCGACATCGACCGGCGGCTGTTCGCCCATCTCTCCGGCTTCACCGCCGCACGTGAGTGGGACGCGGCCGCCTACGACGACCCGGTGCAGTGGGCACTGCAGACCCTGGGGATCGAAGCGATCCGCAACGGGTCGATCCACCTGCCCGATCGCAGCGTCATCCAACGCAGCTTCCGCGACGCCCTGCGCACCGCGCATCCCGACCATGGTGGTGCCACCGACGACGCCGCGACGCGCATCAGCGATCTGACCGAAGCCCGGCGGATCCTGCTCGCATGACACCTGCGGGCTTCCTCGTCACCCCTGGTGCCAGCGCGGACCGCGACCACCGGACCCTGGTCGCGCTCGACGACGGGCTCGACGCGCCCGTCGAGCGGATCACGATCCGCTCGCGTGCCGAGACGAAGGTCCATGCCCAGTTGCGCGACGACATGGCGACCTTCGCCGAGCGGCTCGGGGTCGGGACGTCCGAGCTGGTGATCGGCGGCCGGTCCTTCGGCGGTCGCATGTGCTCGTCGCTGGTCGCGGCCGGCGAGGCCGTCGCCGGGCTGGTCGTGCTCAGCTATCCGCTCCATCCGCCGGGCAAGCCCGACAAGCTCCGGGTCGAGCACTTCGCCGACATCACGGTCCCGACGCTGTTCGTGTCCGGGACCAAGGACCCGTTCGCCACGCCCGACGAGCTGGTGGAGCACGCCGCGGCCATCACCGGGCCGGTCGAGTTCGTGTGGATCGAGGGTCAGGCCCACTCGCCCCGCGACGACACGCCGGTGGTCGACGCCGTGGCCGACTGGCTCGCCCGCTTCTGATCGGTCACTGACGACCGACGGCCGACTCAGACCGGCGGCACCACCGACGCCGAGCCCACGCTGTCGACCGCGTCCTCGGGGTTGAGCTCCTCGAGCTCCTTGTGGGCGGTCTCCGGGTACTGGGGGATGAGCAGGAGCACGGCCAGGACCGGGGCGACGGCCAGCACCGCGATCGATGGCCCCAGCTCCCACTGCTTGCTCAGCTGCCCCGAGATCAGAAGTCCGATCACCGAGCCGCTGACGCCCATGATCGTGATCACGACGTTGGCGCGCGTGCGCAGCGACGTGGGGAACAGCTCGGGTCCGTACACCGCCATCGCCGGGACCGCGAGCCCGCCGAAGACCGAGCCGACCGCGGCCGACCCCCACAGGATCGCGGGCACGTCCGTGACGTACTGCCCGGCGGTGAGCACCGCGCCGACGCCGAGTCCGATGCCACCCACGAGCCGCTTGCCCCGCCTGTCGGCCAACCGGCCGCCGACGACGATGCCGATCGAGGCCGGGGTCACGGTGAGGACGGTGAACAGCGTGATCTGGGTGGCCGAGAAGTCGAACTTGTCGCGGAGGAACTCGTTCTGCAGCTGCGACGCCGGCGTCGACAGCACGGCGAGGGCGAGTGTCGTGCCCGCCAGCAGCAGGAGGCGCCGGTAGTGGCCACCGAAGTGGGCGTCCGGGTGCCGGCGCGCGAACCGGCGCGACTCGGGGAGGAGCTTGGCCGTCGGGCCGATCAGGAACAGGAAGAGGAGCGGCACGATGTACAGGCCCCGCCACGCCTGCTCGTCGATCTCGACCAGGGGGAGCAGCCACAGGACCATCCCGGCACCCAGCGCGCCGCTCATCGTCAACAGGCTGACGCCGTAGGCGCGCGATCCAGCCGGCATCTCCTCGGCGACGACGACCACGATGAGCAGGCCCAGGGCGGTGGCGAGCCCCCGCGCCACGATCTGGGTGCCGCCCAGCGCCACCAGCCCCGGCGACAGCGCGCCGAGCCCGGTCATCACCACACCACCGACCGCGCACGCCAGCAGGGCCCGGCGACGACCGTGCTTGTCGGCCCAGTTCGCGATCAGCAGGGACAGCAGGACACCGATGCGGATCACGGCGAGGGTGTTGGCCTGCTGGGCGTCGGTGGCCGAGAACTCGTCGGCGGCGTAGGTCAGCGACTGGGTGATGAGCGTGCCCAGGTACCCGCCGATGAGCGACAGGTAGGCGAGCGAGCCCAGCGATGCCGCCGCCTGGCTGTCGAGCACGTCGGGCGGCGCCCACCACGGTGACGAGCCACCTGGGCGTCGCAGCACCCGGCGCAGCGGCGGGGCGAACAGCACCCACCACGCGCCGACACCGAGCCGGCAGTCGACCACCTGGCGCACCGTGTGCGCCCCGTCGGCGCTCGGTTCCACCTCGAGTCGCCGCTCGTAGTGGGTGAACGGCCCCTCCTCGATCCCGTACACCAGGGTCGTCGTCCCGTCGGCGTGCTCCTCGACGGGTTCGGATTCCTGCACCACGTCGTGACGCCGGGCGCGGAAGCGCTCCAGGGTCTCGTCGTCGACCTCGGCGACGGTGGCGATCGGGCGAGACACCGGCACACTGTTCCATCCGTCCTGACATCGGTCACAGTCGCGGGCATCCGCGGCCGCGCCTGACGAGGGAACACCGGCCGGGACGACGTTGTTGTCTCAGATGTCCCGCTGCGAAACTGACCGCCACTCTCCCCGACACAGGAGTCCACGTCCGTTGGAAGACAAGATCGCCAAGGTCATCGAGGCCATCCGTCCGGCCGTGCAGGCCGACGACGGTGACATCTTCCTGCGCAGCGTCGACGAGGAGACCGGCAAGGTCGAGGTCGAGTTGGTGGGCGCGTGCGTGACCTGCCCCGCGTCCACGCTCACGCTCAAGGCCGGGGTCGAGCGCATCCTCATGGACCGGGTCGAGGGTGTGACCGAGGTCGTCAACATCGGCGAGACCGAGATCTCCGAGAGCGCGGTCTCCCTGTGATGCTGCGCTAGAACCTCGGGCGTGTCGGAGACCGAGACCGAATTGTTCGATGCCGCGGCGTCCGGCGACCGGCGCTCGGTCGCCCGGTTGCTGTCGAAGGTCGAACGGGGCGGTGCGCCCGCACGTGCGGTGGGGGCCATCGCCCACGCCCGCAGCGGCGGGTCCTACACCGTCGGCATCACCGGCGCGCCCGGTTCCGGCAAGTCGACGCTGACTTCGGCGCTGCTCCGGGTGGTCCGCGACGGCGGCGATCCGGTCGCGGTCCTGGCCATCGACCCGTCGTCGCCGTTCACCGGAGGTGCGATCCTCGGCGACCGGGTCCGGATGCAGGACCACGCACTCGACGACGGGATCTTCATCCGCTCCATGGCCACGCGCGGCCACCTCGGTGGTCTGGCGCTCGCCACGCCCCAGGCGGTGCGGGTCCTCGATGCGGCCGGCTTCCCCTGGGTCCTGGTCGAGACCGTGGGCGTCGGACAGGTCGAGGTCGACATCGTCGGCTCGGCCGACACCACGGTCGTGGTCGTGAACCCGGGCTGGGGCGATGCCATCCAGGCCAACAAGGCCGGGCTGATGGAGATCGCCGACGTGTTCGTCATCAACAAGGCCGACCGGCCCGGCGCGGACGACACCCGCCGAGACCTCGACTCGATGCTCGACCTCACCCAGCTCGACGACGGCTGGCGTCCGCCGATCATCGCCGCCGTCGCCACCGACGCGACGGGCATCGGTGAGCTGTGGGACCAGATCGGGGCGCACCGGGCCCACCTCGAGTCCAGCGGTGAGCTCGCCCGCCGTCGGGGGCAGCGGGCCCGCGAGGAGTTCACCCGCATCATCGCCGAGCGCGTGTTGCAGCAGGCCCGCGACGCCTCGGAGGGCGACCGGTTCGATGCACTGCTCGAGCAGGTCACCCAGCGCGGCGTCGACCCCTGGTCAGCGGCCGATGACCTGCTCGGCTCCGACGCCGCGACCTAGACCCCCAGTAGGTTCGTGGGCCCATGGCACTGGTCCGACTCGAACGCCGCGACGATGGGCTCGCCGTCGTCACCCTCGACAATCCCAAGGTCAACGCGCTGAGTTCGGCACTGCTGACCGAGCTCCGCGACGTCGCCGTCGGCCTCGCCGGCGACCCGCCCCGGGCGGTGTTGGTCACCGGCGGACCGAAGGTGTTCGCCGCCGGCGCCGACATCAGCGAGTTCGCCGGGCCGGACGAGGCCCGCGCGGTGGGCGGCTGCTTCCTCGAGGCGCTCGAGGCCGTGGCGGCGATCCCACGTGTGACCGTCGCGGCGGTCGGCGGCTACGCGCTCGGTGGTGGCTGCGAGCTCGCCCTGGCCTGCGATCTGCGCATCGCCTCCGACCGGGCCCGGTTCGGTCAACCCGAGATCCTGCTCGGCATCATCCCCGGCGGCGGTGGCACGCAGCGCCTGCCCCGGCTCGTCGGAGCCGCGCGCGCCAAGGACCTCATTCTCTCCGGCCGTCAGGTGAAGGCCGACGAGGCCCTGTCGATGGGACTCGTCGACCGGGTCGTGCCCGCCGACGAGCTCGAGCAGGCGATGCTCGACTGGGCGCTCGAGTTCGCGGCCGGGCCGTCCGCGGTGGCGGGGCTCGCCAAGCAGGCGATCGATCGCGGTCTCGACGGATCTCTCGCCGACGGCCTGCGCATCGAGCAGGACCTCTTCGTCGAGTCGTTCCGCACCGACGACAGCCAGACCGGCATCGCCTCCTTCCACGAGCACGGCCCCGGCAAGGCCGACTTCACCGGCACCTGAACACGGTTCAGAGGTCACGCCAATAGGGGCGAGCGACATGCCCGGGAACGCCGAACCGCAGGACACCCGGCGTCGCGAAGCCCGCCTGTTCGCGGGGCCTCTCAGTCTGCTGGGCGGGGGATCCGGACCGGGGAGTCCTCGCAGACGAACTCGAGGGGATGGTCCGGATCCTTGCCCTTCCGGGAGATGGGGACGCCGACCTGGATCGGCACGGGTAGGCCGTCGAGCAGTTCGACGGTGGCGCCATCGGGGTCGACGATGACCTGCAGGCGGGAGCCATGCCGTAGCAGGTGGAACCGCAGCGACGACCACGTTGCCGGCAGTCGGGGCGCGAACCGGAGGTGCTCACCGGTGTCGACCATCCCGGTGAAGCCGTGCACCATGGTGGCCCACACGCCGGCGGCGTTGGCCACGTGCACCCCGTCGGTGGTGTTGCCGTGCGTGTCGGCCAGGTCGAGGTACAGCGACTGGTGGAAGTAGTCGAGCGCGAGGTCGGCGTGGCCGGTCTCGGCGGCCACGATCGACTGCACGCAGGCCGACAGTGACGAGTCGCCGGTGGTGATCGGGTCGTAGTACTCGAAGTTGCGCCGCTTCTCCTCCCGGCTGAAGTGGCGGCCCTGGAGGTACATGGCCAGCACCACGTCGGCCTGCTTGAGGACCTGGTGCCGGTAGATCACCAGTGGGTGGTAGTGGAGCAGGAGCGGGTACTGGTCGGGTGGCGTGTTGGCGAAGTTCCAGGGTTCGCGGTCGAGGAAGCTGTCGTCCTGGGGATGGATGCCGAGCTTGTCGTCGTAGGGCAGGTACATGGCGTCGGCGCACGCCTTCCATCGCTGGATCTCCGCGGTGGTGACCCCGGTGGCGCGCTGGAGCGCCTCGTAGTCGTCCGGGCTCCACTCGGCGAGGAACGACACCGTCCGTGCCGCGTAGCGCAGATTGAATCGGGCCATGACGTTGGTGTACAGGTTGTCGTCGACGACGGTGGTGTACTCGTCGGGACCGGTGACGCCGTGGATGCGGAAGCGGTCGTTGCCGTTGTGCTCGAAGAAGCCGAGATCGGCCCACATCCGGGCGGTCTCGACCAGGATCTCGGCACCCTCGTGAGCCAGGAACTCGATGTCCCCCGAGGCGTTGAGGTACTTCTCCAGGGCGAACACCACGGCCGCGTTGATGTGGTACTGGGCCGTGCCCGCGGCGTAGTAGGCCGAGGCTTCCTCGCCGCTGATGGTCCGCCACGGATACAACGCACCCTGTTCGCTCAGCTCGATGGCCCGCTCGCGAGCGGCGTCGAGCATCTTCCACCGGAACCGCAGCAGCTTGCGGGCCGCGTCGGGGCTGGTGAACGCCAGGCAGGGCAGCACGTAGACCTCGGTGTCCCAGAAGTAGTGACCGTCGTAGCCCCCGCCCGTCACCGCCTTGGCGGCGATGCCCTGCTCCTGGGTGCGGGCCGAGGCCTGGGCGAGCTGGAACAGGTTCCAGCGGACGGCCTGCTGGGCGGCGTCGTCGCCCTCCAGCTCGACGTCGGTCCGGGCCCAGAAGTCGTCGAGCCACTCCCGCTGCTCACGCTGGAGCTGGGCCACGCCGGTCTTGGCGGCTCGTTCGATGGTGCGGTGGCACCGGTCGGCCAGCTCCTCGGCCGGGATGCCCCGGGACGAGTGGTACGACACCAGCTTGGTGATGACGATGGTCTCGCCCTCGTGGGCCTCGATCGTGAACACCGTCTTGGCCAGATCCGGGCCGACCACGTTCTCGACGTCGTATTCACACGGGGTCTCGATCAGGTGCCGGTAGGCGCACGCGAGGGTCATGCCGCTGTTTGCGCAGCGGTAGCCGAGCACGACCTCGCCGCCGGTGGTCCCGTCGTCGTCGTGGTACTGGAGTTGGGGGATCAGCACGCGGTCGTCGAAGGTGCGGCTCTGGCGCGGGTCGCGGCCCTCGCCGAGCGCGGCGTCGGTCACGTGGTACTCGTCCTCGCCGTCCTGGCGATTGAGGAGCTGGGAGGAGACCACCACCGGCGCCGAGCCCTCGAGCAGCTCGACCTCGAACCGGAGCACCGCGAGGTGGCGATGGGCGAGGCTGATCATCCGCTCGGAGCGGACCCGGAGGCGTTTGCCGGCCGGTGTGGTCCACAGCACCTCGCGGTGGGAGGTGCCGGTGCGGAAGTCGAGCGCCCGCTCGTAGTGGTCGAGGTCGGCCTCGGGCAGCAGCAGCGGCTCGTCGTCGACGTAGAGCTTCATCAGCTTGGCGTCGGGGACGTTGACGATGGTCTGGCCGGTCTTGGCGAACGCGAACGCGTCCTCGGCGTGCTTGATCGGCCAGGTCTCGTGGAAGCCGTTGAGGTAGGTGCCGTGGGTGTGGGCCTCGCGGCCCTCCGACGGGTTGGCGCGCATGCCGATGTAGCCGTTGCCGATGGCGAACAGCGTCTCGGTCAGGCCCCGGTCGCGGGCGTCGTGCTCGGTCTCGACCAGGCGCCACGGCTCGACGGGGAAGCGGTGTCGGGGGATGGCGCTGGCGGCGGCGCGGATCCTCACGACGGGACCCCGAGCGTCTCGCCGAGGTCGTCGACCACCACGTGGGCGCCGTGGTCGACCAGTGCCTGCCGGTTGCCGCCCCGATCGACGCCGAGCACCAGCGCGAACCCGCCCGCGGCGCCCGCGGCAACGCCCGACGACGCGTCCTCCACCACCGCGGCCTCGGACGGGTCGACGCCGACGAGGCGGGCGGCGTGGAGGAACATGGCCGGGTCGGGCTTGCCGGCGAGCTGCTGCTCGACGGCGGTGATGCCGTCGACGACGTGGGTGAATCGGCCCGCGAGGCCGGCAGCGGCGAGCACCGGCCGGGCGTTCTTCGACGAGGACACGATCGCCTTGGCCACGCCGTGCCGGTCGAGGTGGTCGAGCACGTCGACGGTGCCCGGATATGGGTCGACCCCCTCGCGTTCGAGGATCTCGTTGAACAGCGCGTTCTTGCGGTTGCCCATCGCACAGATCGTGTCGTCGCCGGGCGGGTCGTCGTGGGTTCCCTCGGGAAGTGCGACCCCGCGTGCCTCGAGGAACGACCGGACGCCGTCGTAGCGGGGCTTGCCGTCCACGTAGGTCCGGTAGTCCTGCGCCGTGAAGTCCCAGGGCGCGAACAGCTCGGTCCAGGCGTGCTCGTGGACCTCGGCGGTCGGGGTGATCACCCCGTCGAGGTCGAAGAGCACCGCGTCGTAGCGCTCCCACTCCACGGGGGCGAGGTCGGTCGGCATCGGCGCCCACTGTAGGGGTGTGAAAGGCCTTGACCGTCCGCTCCGGCAGGCGGATAGTGGAGGGACAACCCATCGCCGGAACGACCGCTGCGAGGACGCCAGCGGCTCCTCCCGAACCACGACAGCGCTGCGGCGCTGTGTTCCGAAGAGCCCGGCCGAGCGACCCGCAGGGCCCGTTCCCCCACCGGCCCCCGTGTGACGGGGGCCGGTGCGCGTTTCGGCAGGGGCGCGGGTACCGTCGGCGGTCGTGACGACGGAGGTGCAGACCTGCTACCGCCACGCTGATCGGCGAGCGGGCGTGCGCTGTCAGCGTTGCGGCCGTCCGATCTGTCCGTCGTGCATGCACCAGGCCTCGGTGGGTTTCCACTGTCCCGAGTGTGTGAAGGCGGCGGGCCAGCGGGTGTACACGGCCCGCACCATGCAGGCGGCGAACAAGCCGGTGGTCACCCTGTCGCTGATCGCCGTGAATGTCGCCATCTACCTCGTCAGCACCGTCGGGCGGTTCGGCACCTTCCTCACCGACCCGTCGCAGGAGTTCGCCACCGACTGGGGGTTGATCGGTCGCGCCTTCGACAGGTTCAACGGTGTGGTCGTCGGCGTCGCCGAGGGGGAGTGGTACCGGCTCGTCACGGGCGGGTTCCTGCACGGTGGCCTCATCCACCTCGGGTTCAACATGTTCGCCCTGTGGATCCTCGGCCAGGCGCTCGAATCGCCGATCGGGCGCGCCAACTTCGGCGCGGTCTATGGCTCGTCGCTCCTCGCCGGTTCGCTCGGGGTCATGGTGCTCGACCCCGACAGCCTCACGGTGGGCGCGTCGGGTGCCGTGTTCGGGCTGTTCGGCTACGCGCTGGTGGCCCAGTGGGCCCGGGGCATCAACCCCTTGCAGACCGGGCTCGGGGCGATCATCGCCCTCAACATCTTCATCACCTTCACGATCCCCAACATCAGCATCGGTGGCCACCTGGGCGGTCTGATCGGCGGGGTCGTCGCCGGCGGCCTCATCGACGTGGTCCGTCCTCACCTGAAGCTGCCCGCGTGGGTCGGGTGGGTCCTGGTGGGGGCGGTCGGTGCGGCGTGCTTCGGCGCCAGCGTCTTCGTCGGTAACGGCGTGTAGGCGCTCGTCGCCGCGCGCAGCCGCATCGGCGACGATTCGTCGGCGAATCGTCGAGGCGGCTTCTGGGCGCCTGGTGTCCCGCTGGTGTGCGCTGACAGCCTCGGTGTTCATGCCCCGCCGTTTGGGAGTGTGGTGCTTCGCTGGTGTGCGCTGGCAGCGCCGGGGTGGGGCCACGCCGTCTGGACGTGTGGCGCTTCGGCGGCGAAGTCGGGCGAACCCGCAGCGTCGCTCAGGGCGATGCCGACACGGCCGTCTCCACGACGCGGGCGGTGGCGACGAGCAGGTCTTCCCGCCCGTGGCCGGCCACGAGCTGGAGCGACGTCGCCAGCGCACCGGGTCGGGGGATCGGGAGAACGATCGCCGGATGGCCCGACAGGTTGAGGGCGACGTTGGGCAGGCGGGTGTCGATGCGCAGGGGGTCGTCGAGCGGCGGTGGCTCGTCGACGATGCCGGCCAGCGCGAGCACCGGCGTCCGCTCGAGTGCAGCGTCGACCTCGGCCCGCCAGACATCGGTGTGGTTCAGCGCAGCCTCGTAGTCGGCGCGCGGGATCTGCTTCGCCCGTTCGAAGCGGCCCATCACCGCCGGGTCGATCTCGGCGGCGTGGTCTCGGACGAGGTCGGCGTTGACCTCCAACGCCTCGGTGAAGGCCACCGTGTTGGCGGCGTCGTTGGCGGCCAGCCATCCAGGCAGCTCGGTGGGCACGATCTCGATCCCGGACGCGGCCAGGGCCGCGTCGATCGCCGCGTCGATGGGAGGGATGGTGCCGGGGAGCCGGAACCGGCCGATCCGGGTCGCTGGCGCGTCGGCGGCCCGGAACCCGGTCTCGAGCAGCGCCATGCCGGCTTCGACGTCGGCCACACCGGCAGCCATCGGGCCGAGGACGTCGAGCGACGGGGCCAACGGGTGGACGCCGTCGAGCGGGATCCGTCCGTGGGTCGTCTTGAGGCCGACCGTGCCGCAGCACGCCGACGGCGTCCGGATCGACCCGCCGGTGTCCGTGCCCAGGGCGACGTCGGCCTCACCGGTGGCCACCGCCACGGCCGAGCCCGACGACGAGCCGCCCGGGACCCGGGTGGGGTCGAGGGGATTGGTGGGCGTGCCGGTGAACGGGTTGATCCCGGTGCCGCCGAACGCCAGCTCGTGCATCGTGGTCTTGCCCACGATGCGCCCGCCATTGGCCCTGATGGTGGCGACGCACGCGGCATCGCGCTCGGCCGGCCGGGCCACGGCGGCCACCGGCTTCGAGCCGCAGGTGGTGGGGAACCCCTCGACGTCGATCAGGTCCTTGACGGCGACGGTCGGGCCGTCGCCGGGTCCAGGATCGAGCCGGACGACGAACACGGCCCGCCGGCCCGAGGCAGACATGGCCCGCCGGCCCGAGGCAGACATGGCCCGCCGGCCCGAGGCAGACACGGCCCGCCGGCCCGAGGCAGACACGCTCATCCCTGCTCGACCCGGTGCTTCAGCCGGCGGAGGTTGCCCTTCCAGATCCGTCGGAGGACGGGCTTGGCCACGAAGCCGCCGGCCGGGCCGGCCATCCACCACGGGAACTGCATGCGCTCGGTCCACTGGAACCGGGTCCGGCCCGTTCGCCGACCCCGCCGCCGGATCGGCGCCAGTGTGAAGACCCCGTCGCCGGTCACGAGGCCCACGTGGCGCACGCCCATGGCCTTGCCGGGCTGCCACTCGGTGATCTCCATCACGTCGGTGAGCGAGAACGGGCCCACCTTCGTGTCGCACTCGAAGGTCGTGCCGACGCCGCTCGTGCGGTCGGACACGAAGCGGATCGCCACGGCGTCGGCCATCCACTCGGTGTGGGTCGACACGTCCTCGATCGACGCCCAGACCTCCTCGGGTGGGGCGTCGATAACGGTCGAGACGAGGATCCGGGGCATGCCCGAACGGTAGGTCAGGTGCGTTCGCCTGGCGGCGTTCCCACCTGGTCCTGCGGGTCGTTCCGACTTCGTCGTCACTTCCCCGTAGCCATCCGCGTTCTTGTCACCACCCGTTCGGATACTGGGTCCCATGGAGTTGCTCATCCCCGCCGCCATCCTCGCCGGCCTGCTGGCCATCGCCGCCGTGCTGTGGTCCTCGGTCCACGCCGGCCCGGCCGCCACCGACGACAACCTGCGCGAGGCCGTCGACCTGGTCGTCGACCTCGCCAACGACAAGCTCGCCGACACCGCGGCCGCCACCACGCGCGAGTTCGACGCCCGCAGCACCACCGTCGACCGGTCGGTGGCCGACATCCGTTCCGAGCTGGCTCGGGTCGAGCAACTGGTCGGCCAGCTCCGCAACTCGACGGCCGAGCAGCACGGGACCCTGGTCGAGAACCTGCGCCAGGTCACGGCCACCAACACCACCCTCGCCGAGCACACCGACGCCCTCCGCCAGGCGCTGGCCAGCCCGAAGCAGCGGGGCCAGTGGGGCGAGCGGATGGCCGACGACGTCCTCGCCGCCGCCGGTCTCGTCGAGGGGGTCAACTTCCGGCGCCAGACCGCCATCGAGGGCGGCACCGTCCCCGACTTCCGGTTCCTGCTGCCCCACGAGCTCGAGCTGCGCATGGACGTCAAGTTCCCGGTGGACAACTATCTGCGGGTGCTCGAGTCCGAGCGCGACGCCGACCGCGACCAGCACACCAAGGCGTTCGTGCGCGACGTCCGCTCACGGATCAAGGAGCTGGCCGGCCGCGGCTACGTCGACCCGGCCGACACCGTCGACTGCATGCTGCTGTTCATCCCCAACGAGTCGGTGTACGCGTTTCTGCATGACGCCGATCCCGAGGTGATCGACGTCGCCCTCGGCCACAAGGTCGTGCTGTGCTCGCCGGCCACGCTGTTCGCCGTGCTGGCCGTGGTCCGCCAGTCGGTCGAGCAGTTCCGCCTCGAGCGGACCAGCGACGAGATCCTGCGCTGTCTGGGGTCGGTCACCGACGAGTGGTCCAAGTTCACCGACAGTCTCGACAAGCTCGGCCGCCAGCTCGACACCGCGACCAAGACTTTCGCCGACGAGGTCAACGGCACGCGCCGCCGGGTGTTCGAGAAGAGCCTGACCGAGATCGACCGCTTGCGCGATGCCCAGGCCGTCGACGCGGCCGAGACCGCCGAGACGGGCGCGGGCGACGCCCTCGTGGCCCGCAAGGCCACCGGCGACGTCCGCCCGCTGCCGGTCGAGTCGACCGATGGCCAGGAGCCGGCTGCCGGCTGAATCCGATCCCAGTCGGGCCTCGGCCGGCTCGACCCGTATCCTCGGCCCCGTGAGCGACCGGTTCTACGTCACGACGCCGATCTACTACGTGAACGACGCGCCCCACATCGGGCACGCGTACACCACGGTGATCGCTGACGCGATGGCCCGCTGGCACCGGCTGCTCGGCGACGACACCTACTTCCTCACCGGTACCGACGAGCACGGGCTGAAGGTCGCCCAGTCGGCCGACGAGGCCGGCGTGGCTCCCCAGGAGCAGGCCGACATCAACGCGGCCCGCTTCGCTGAGGCGTGGGATCTGCTCGAGATCTCCCACGACGACTTCATCCGCACGACCGAGCCCCGCCACCACGCGGCGGTCCGAGCACTGCTCCAGCAGGTGTACGACAACGGCCACATCGAGCTCGGCACCTACGAGGGCCCCTACTGCGTGTCGTGCGAGGCGTACTACACCGAGGCCGAACTGGTCGACGGCAACTGCCCGGTGCACGGCAAGCCTGTTCAGATGCTCAAGGAGGACAACTACTTCTTCAAGCTCAGCGGCTTCGAGCAGCGCCTGATCGACTGGATCGAGAACGATCCCGACGTGATCCACCCGGTCGGCAAGCGCAACGAGGTCCTCGGCTTCCTGCGCCAGGGCCTCGACGACGTGTCGATCACGCGCACCAGCCTCGAGTGGGGCGTCCCGGTGCCGTGGGCCGACGGCCACGTCTTCTACGTCTGGTACGACGCGCTCATCAACTACGCCACCGCCATCGGCTACGGCAGCGACGACGAGCGGTTCCAGACGTGGTGGCCGGCCGTGCACCACATCATCGGCAAGGAGATCATCCGCTTCCACTGCGTGTACTGGCCGGCGATGCTGATGGCGGCCGGGCTCGAGCCACCCCGCCGCGTGCAGGTCCACGGCTGGCTGCTGCTCGGCGGCGAGAAGCTGTCCAAGACGGTGCACGGCAAGGCGAAGCTCACCGACATCGCGCCGGCGCGCCTGGTCGACGACTTCGGCGTCGACGGGTTCCGGCACCATTTCCTCCACGACGTGCCGTTCGGCCCCGACGGCGACTTCAGTTTCGAGGCGATGGTCGCCCGCTACAACGCCGACCTCGCCAACAACCTCGGCAACCTGCTGCAGCGGGTCGCCACCGTGGTGGGGAAGAAGTGCGGGGGTACCGGCCCGGCACCGCGCGCGGACAGCCCGCTCGCCGAGGAGGCCACGTCGGCCTACGCCGACACCGCGGCGGCGTGGGCCAACTTCCAGCCGTCGATCGCGCTCGACGCCACCTGGCGCCTCATCGCCCGTGCCAACGCCCATCTCGAAGCCCACGAACCGTGGAAGATGGACCCGGGCGCCGAGGTCGACACCGTCATGGGCGACGCGCTCGAGGCGTTGCGGATCGTGGCGATCCTCGCCTCGCCGGCCGTACCGAACGCGTGCCAGGAGATCTGGACCCGCATCGGGCTCGACGGCTCGCCCGAGGCCCAGCGCCTTCCCGATGCTGCCGCCTGGGGCGGGTATCCCGGCGGGCTGACCGTCGCCAAGGGCGATCCGCTGTTCCCCCGGCTCAAGGGTTGAGCGCCGTGCGCTGGACCGACGACCACTGCCATCTGCCCGACGAGGGTTGGGAGGACGTCGTCGCCGAGGCACGTTCGGTCGGCGTCGAGCGCCTCATCGACGTGGGCACCGACGTCGCGTCGTCCCGTGCCGCGCTCGCCCGGGCCGGTGCCTCCGATGCCGTGTTCGCGACCGCGGGCGTGCACCCCCACGAGGCTCGGTACGGCATCGAGGGCCTGGTCGACCTGCTCGACGATCCCCACTGCGTGGCCGTGGGGGAGTGCGGCTTCGACTTCCACTACGACCACTCGCCCCGCGACATTCAGCGCGACGTGTTCGCCGCCCAGGTGGCCCTCGCCAACGAGCGCGGGCTCCCGCTCGTGATCCACGCCCGGGAGGCCTGGGCCGAGACGTTCGATGTGCTCCTCGCCGAGGGCACCCCCGACCGCACGGTCTTCCACTGCTTCACGGGCGGACCCGACGAGGGGGCGGCCTGCCTCGAGAAGGGCGCATACCTGTCCTTCTCGGGCATCGTCTCGTTCCCGTCCGCCGACGACGTGCGGGCCGCGGCTGCCGGCTGCCCGGTCGACCGCATGCTCGTCGAGACCGACAGCCCCTACCTGGCGCCGGTCCCGCACCGGGGCAAGCGGAACCAGCCGTCCTGGGTCGTCGACGTCGCCTCGGCCCTGGCCGCGGCCACCGACCGGTCGCTCGATCAGATTGCCGAGGCCACGTGGGCCAACGCCGACGCCGCCTACGGCCTTCGTTCCTGAGCGCGCGTTGCGTGCACATCCGGGCACCGCTGTTGGTGGTCAGGGCCGTGCCTCAATACGGTCGTGAAACGCCCGCGGACCGAAAGGAGGGGCGTGGAGGAACCAGAGCTCACGCCCCGTCCCGACCGCCGCTGGGTCTGGTTGGCACTGGCACTCACCGCCGTGGCCATCCCGGTCGTGGTCATCGACAGCCTGCCCGACGATGGCCAGGACCGCAGCGACGTCGTGCCGGTGACCGACGTCATCACACCGTCGGAAGCGCCTGCCGACCGACCCGAGGCCGGCCCGGTGAAGGGGGTCTCGGTCGTGACGTCGTCGACCACCTCGTCCACATTGCCCATCACGACCTCGACCACCACGATCCCGACCTGAGCGTGCGCTCGTGACGCTGGGTGCGGCCCGGGTCCGGGCCCTCCTCGACGGCTACGGCCTGTCGCCCAGCCGGGCGTTGGGGCAGAACTTCGTGGTCGACCCCAACACGGTGCGCCGGATCGCGGCCGCCGCAGGCGTGGGCCCGGGCGACCACGTCCTCGAGGTTGGCCCGGGGCTCGGTTCGTTGACGCTCGCCCTGGCCCAGGTCGGCGGCCGTGTCACCGCAGTCGAGGTCGACCGTCATCTGCTGGCACCGCTCGGCGAGGTGGTGGCCGACGCCGACCCGCCGGTGCAGGTCGTCCACGCCGACGCGCTCGAGGTCGACCTCGCCGAACTGCTCGCGGGTGCGCCCTCGTGGCGGCTGGCTGCGAACCTGCCCTACAACGTCGGAACCCCGATCCTGCTGCGCATCCTCGAGGAAGCACCCGCGGTGTGTGGTGGGGTCGTGCTCGTCCAGCGCGAGGTGGCCGAGCGAATGGCCGCGACCCCCGGCGACGGCGTCTACGGCATCCCCTCGGTGAAGGTCGCGTGGTGGGCCACCGCCGCGGTCACGGGTCGGGTCCCGGCATCGGTCTTCCACCCCAGACCTCGGGTCGACTCCGCGCTGGTCACCTTCGAGCGTCGCGAGCCGCCGGGCGACGAGGCGCTGCGTCGGCGCGTGTTCGCGCTGGTCGACGCCGCGTTCGGCCAGCGGCGCAAGATGCTGCGCCGTTCGCTCGCCGGCCATCGCTCGGTCGAGGAGATCGAGGAGGCCGGCGTCGCGTCGGCCGCCCGGCCCGAGGAGCTCGCCCTCGCCGACTGGGTGCGCCTGGCACGATGGCCGCCGTGATCTTCGAGCAACTCGGCCCGCACGAGACCGGCCCGATGGGGCGCGCCGCCCAGTCGCTGCTCATCGAGCCCCGATGAAGCTCACCGCGCCGGCCAAGCTGACCCTGTCGCTGCGGGTGACGGGCGTCCGCGACGACGGCTACCACCTGCTCGACGCCGAGATGGTCAGCGTCGACGTCGCCGACGAACTGACCTTTGCCGACGGCACCGGGATCACCATGGCCGGCCCGGCGGCCGAGGGCCTGTCGGTCGGGGACGACAACCTCGTGGCCAAGGCTCTCGCGCTCGTCGAGCGCACCGCCGCCATCCACATCGACAAGCAGATCCCCGCCGGCGGCGGGTTGGGCGGTGGCTCCGCCGACGCGGCCGCCGTGCTCCGCTGGGCCCGCGTCTTCGACGTCGACCTCGCCGCCCGGCTCGGTGCCGATGTCCCGTTCTGCCTGCGGGGCGGCCGGGCCCGGGTGACCGGCATCGGCGAGCGCCTCGATGCGCTCGGGTACGAGGCGCGGGTGTTCACACTCGCCTCGCCCGAGTTCGGGTGCGACACCGCCGCCGTGTACCGGGCCTGGGACGACCTCGGCGGCCCCACCGCCGACGGGCCCAACGACCTCGAGCCGGCAGCCCTCGTGGTCGAGCCCCGCCTGGGCCCCTTCCGCGACGCCCTCGCGGCGTCGACGGGCGAGACACCGGTGCTGGCCGGCAGCGGCTCCACCTGGTTCGTGCCCGGCGAGCACCCCGGCCCCGGGCGCATCGTCGCCCGCACGATCCCGGCCTACGCCTGACGAACCTCCCACACCAGGTCTGTCATCACACGTTCACGTGCGCTGCCATGCCCGGACCGTGGCGTTCGGGATTCGGATCCGTGACCACACGGTGGTGTGTGCTGGCACGCCCGGTCTGGAGCATGGATGGTTCGGGTGTGGGCACACGTTGGTGAGCGGACACGCCGTGCCGCGAGATCGAGCGGACGAAATCCGCCCCGCGAATCGCGCTCGAAATCGAGTCGCGAAGGAATTCGCCCGCGAATTCCTTCAACGAACCCGAGGCCGCCCTGCGGCCGAGGGTTCGCGTTCCCGGGGGAGGGTTCGAACCTCCGACATCTGGCTCCAAAGGCCAGCGTTCTGCCAATTGAACTACCCGGGAGGGGTGCCGGGAAGGGTAGGCCATGCACTAGACCGGACGGCATGGACGAAACCACGGCCCGACCCCTGTCGGCCATCGTGCTGGCGGCTGGTCACGGCACCCGGATGCGCTCCGAGCGTCCCAAGCCGCTGCACGTTCTCGTGGGCAAGCCGATGGTGGTGTGGGTGCTCGACGCGCTCGCCGACTGCGACGTGGGCCGGGTCTCGGTGGTCGTCGGCCACGGCGGCGACGAGGTCCGCAAGCGTCTGGCCGAGGACGCCGGCGATCGGCCGCTCGCGTTCGTCGAGCAGTCGGTCCAGCGCGGTACGGGCGACGCCGCGGCCGTGGGGCTCACCGGCCTGGGCGACGACGGGTGGGACGAGCCCGAGGACGTGCTGCTGCTCACCGCCGACACGCCGCTGCTGCGTCCCGACACCATCGCGTCACTGGTCGACATGCATCGCTCGGCCGATGCAGCCTGCACGGTGCTCACCGCGGTGTTCGACGATCCCACCGGGTACGGGCGCATCGTGCGTGGCCGCGACGAGTGGGTCGAGCGCATCGTCGAGCAGGCCGACGCCACGCCCGAGGAAGACGCGATCGCCGAGATCAACACCGGCATCTTCTGCGTCCGGCGCGGCCTCTTGGCGCCCGCGCTTCGCCGGCTCCAGCCCGACAATGCCCAAGGCGAGTACTACCTCACCGACATCGTCGAGGTCCTCGCCGAAACCGGGCACCGGGTCATCTCCATGGCGGCCGACGATCCCGGCGAGACCCATGGCATCAACGACCGGGTCCAGCTCGCGTCGGCCGAGGGTGAGCTCCGGCGTCGCATCAACCTCGACTGGATGCGGCGCGGGGTGACGCTGGTCGATCCCGATCGGACGCACCTCGACGCCACGGTCACCCTCGAACACGACGTGACCCTCTACCCGGGAACGATGCTGCAGGGACGGTGCACCATCGGCGCGGGTGCCGACATCGGGCCCGATACGCACCTGGTCGACACGACCGTGGGCGCCGCCGCGCGGGTCGTGCAGGCCTCGGCCGTCAAGGCCACCATCGGCGACGGTGCCAGCGTCGGTCCATGGGCGGCGCTCGGACCCGGCGACGACGTGGCGCCCGGAGCGGTCACCGGTCCTCACTATGCTGGCCAGAACGCGGCCAGGTAGGGAGCCTCCATGGAGCTCGTGACGAAGAAGACCCTGCATCTCCTCTCGGGGCGGGCGCATCTCCCGCTCGCCGAGGAGATCGCTGACGTGCTCGACGAAGAGCTGGGCGTCACCAACCTCGCCGAGTTCGCCAACGGTGAGATCCACTGCCGGTTCGGACAGAACGTCCGCGGCAGCGACGTCTTCATCATCCAGAGCCACAGCGACACCGAGGGCATGTCCATCAACGACACGATCATGGAACAGCTCATCATGATCGACGCCGCCCGGCGCGCCTCGGCCAAACGCATCATCGCGGTCTGCCCCTTCTACGGCTACGCCCGCCAGGACCGCAAAGCCGAAGGTCGCGAGCCGATCACCGCCAAGCTCGTCTCCGACATGCTGGCCACCGCGGGCGCCACGCGCCTGGTGTCGATCGATCTGCACTCCGGCCAGATCCAGGGCTTCTTCCACGGTCCGGTCGACCACCTCCAGGCCCGGCCCGTGCTGATCGAGGCCATGCAGGAGCTGGGCGACGACCTCGTCGTCGTGTCGCCCGACGCCGGTCGGGTGAAGGTCGCCGAGCAGTACGCCAACGAACTCCACGCCGACCTCGCCATCGTGCACAAGCGCCGGGTGAAGGGCGCCAAGAACAGCGTCGAGGCCCGCGACGTGGTCGGCGAGGTCAGAGGGCGTGTCTGTGTCCTGATCGACGACATGATCGACACCGCGGGCACGATGTGCGCCGCCGCCGAGCAGCTGATGGAACACGGCGCGGCCGAGGTGCACGCGGCCACCACCCACGCCGTCCTCTCCGGCCCCGCCGTCGACCGCATCAAGAACTCCAGCATCGGTCGGGTCATCGCCACCAACACCCTGCCGATCACTCCCGAGAAGCGCTTCGACAAGCTCGAGGTCCACTCGATCGCTCCGATCCTCGCGAAGGCCATCGACGCGGTCTTCGAGGACACCTCCGTCTCCGAGCTCTTCGGCGGCAAGAACCAGACGTGACTTGCTCACTCAGCCCTCGAGCCCTGTTGGGCTCTTCGGGCTTCGTTTCGCTGTCGGCTACTCGCTGGCGCTCCTGACGCCGACCCTGCGACCGCTCTCCGAGCTTCGAGGAGTTGGTCGGGTGTCGATTTCCTTCGTACACTCGCTCGTTCGTTTCCGCACGACCGCGCTCGTCCGCAGGAGCCCGCCATGGCCGACATCCTCACCCTCCAGGCAAGCACCGACCGAGTGGTCGGCTCGCGCCCGTCGCGCCGCCTCCGCCGGGAGGGCAAGATCCCGGGTGTCATCTACGGCGCCGGTGACGATCCCACCTCGGTGGCCGTCGAGTGGACCGATCTGCGGGCGGCGCTGACCACCGCTGCCGGGCTCAACGCGCTGATCACGCTGCAGTTCGACGGCGACGAGCGGCTCACCATCCTCAAGGACATGCAGCGCCACCCGGTCAAGCGCGACGTCACCCACGTCGACTTCGTCGTCATCGACCGGACCCAGCCGCTCGAGGTCGACATCCCGGTCCATCTCGTCAACACCGAGGGCGACCACCTCAAGGAGCTCGTGGTCGACCAGCAGCTGTTCAGCTTGCCGGTCCTGTCGCTTCCGATGGTGATCCCCAACGAGTTCGAGATCGACTGCACGAACCTCACGCTCGACGAGCCGATCCGCGCCGATTCGGTCGACCTGCCCGAGGGCGTCGAGCTCAACATCGACCCCGAGGAAGCCATCGTCACCGCCAACGTGCCCGTCGTCGACATCCCCGAGCCCGAGGAGGACGAGGAGCTCGAGGAAGGCGAAGAGGGCGAGGAAGGCGAAGAGGGCGAAACCGCCGAGGGCGACGAGGACGCCGAGTCGAGCGACGACGGGTCCGGCGACGACGACGGCGAGGGCGACGACTCCTGAACCTGTTCCGCTCGGCGGCCGAGCGGCGGGGAACCCCCGCCGATCTGCTGGTCGTCGGTCTCGGCAACCCGGGTGTCGACTACGCCCGCACGCGCCACAACGCCGGTGCCGACTGCGTGGCCGAACTCGCCGGGCGCCACGGCGAGCGCCTGCAGCTGTCCAAGAAGGAACGGGCCGAGGTCGCCGAGCTCCGCCCGGCACCGTCGATGAGGCGCCTCGTCGTGGCCTTCCCGGTCACCTACTACAACGAGTCCGGCGCGGCCGTGTCCGCGCTGGTGAAGCGTCACGGCATCGACGAGCCGACCAAGGTCGTGGTGGTTCACGACGAGCTCGACCTGCCCACCGGGCGGATCAAGGTCAAGGCCGGCGGGGGACTGGCGGGGAACAAGGGCCTCGAGTCGATCACCAGCGCCATGGGTACCGACGCCTTCCTGCGCGTCCGCATCGGCGTGGGCAAGCCTCCGGGCAGTCAGCGGGGGCGTGACCACGTGTTGCGCCGACCCGGCAAGCGCGACCGCGCAGCGCTCGACCTCGCCATCGCCGAGGCCGCCGACGCCGTCGAGATGATCCTCGACGACGGCGTCGATCGGGCCATGGAGCGCTACAACCGCTCCGCATGAGCCCCGTCGATCCCCGGATAGCGTCGATCCAGTGACCGCAGTGTCCTCTCGTCCCACCGCCACCTCCCTGCGTTCGCTCCCCGGGGTCGTCCGCGACGACCCCGCGTTGCTGTCGGTGTTGGGACAGAACCACGCCGTGCTCGCGGTGCCCGAGCCGGCACGAGCGGTGGTGATCTCGGGGTTGGTGGCCCGCACGGCTCGGCGGCCCGTGGTGGTGGCCACCGCCTCCAGTGCCGATGCCGAGAACCTCGCCCAGGACCTGCGTGTCCTGCTCGACCCCGATGACGTCGAGCTGTTCCCGGCGTGGGAGACCCTGCCGTTCGAGCGGGTCAGCCCGGGCGTCGAGACGATGGGTCGGCGCATCCGCACCCTCCAGCGCCTGGCCGACGCCGAGCGGATGCCCGCGGTGGTCGTGGCACCGGTCCGGTCGTTCATCCAGCGCCTGGCGCCCGGGAGTCGATCGGTCACCCCGGTGGAGGTGCGCCGGGGCGGTGAGATCGATCTCGACGAGTTGGCCGACACGCTCGTGGCCATCGGCTACCGGCGCGAGTACCAGGTCGAGCACCGGGGCGAGTTCGCGGTCCGCGGCTCGATCGTCGACGTGTTCCCGCCCACCGCCGAACGCCCGGTTCGCATCGACCTCTGGGGCGACGAGGTCGACCGGCTGTCCGAGTTCTCGGTCACCGACCAGCGCTCCACCGACGATGTCGATGTCGTCGAGATCCTGCCGTGTCGCGAGCTGCTCCCGACCGACGACGTGCGCGCCCGTGCCGAGAAGCTGGTGGCGCTCGAGCCCTGGGGACGCGAACACTGGGAGCGACTGGCCGAGGGGCAGCTGTTCGACGGCATGGAGTCGTGGCTGCCGTGGCTCGCACCCGACGAGGAGCTGCTGGGCGACCTGCTGCCCGACGACGCCCAGCTCCTGCTGGTGGAGCCACGACGCCTCCGCGACCGCGCCGGGGAGTTCCTGGCCGAGGAGGCCGACCTGGCCAACAGCCTCGCCCGTACCTGGGGTGCGGTCGCCAGCGACGAGGAGGATCACGACTGGCCCACCCTCCACCTGCCGCTCGACCGTGTGCTCGAGCGGGTCGACGCGCCCACCTGGCACCTGACCACCGCACCCGAAGGTCCCGACGTGGCCACGGTGCAGGCGTTCGCCTTCCAGGTCGCGCTCGGTGACGAGCAGCGTCGACGCAACCAGCTGCGCGACCTGCAGTCCGACGGCTACCGGATCGTGGTGGCGGCCGACGGCGAGGGTTCGGCGGCCCGACTGCGCGAGCTGCTCGACGACATCGGTGTCGACGGCGAGATCGTCGTGGCGCCCATCGAGCGTGGGTGCGTGCTGCCCGGGGTGAAGCTGGCCCTGCTGGCCGAGTCCGACCTCACCGGCCGTCGCCGCAGCCATCGCCGGGCTCGCCCCCGCCGACGCGACGCCCAGCAGTTCTTCGACGGCCTCAAGGCCGGCGACAACGTCGTCCACCACCAGCACGGTGTGGCGAAGTACGGCGGGATGGTCAAGCGGGCCATCGGCGGCGTGGAGCGCGACTACCTGCTGCTCGAATACAAGGGTGGCGACAAGCTCTACGTGCCGTCCGACCAGATCGACGCCGTCCGTCACTACACCGGCGGTGAGACACCGACGCTCACCCGCCTGGGTGGTGACGCCTGGACCAAGACCAAGGCCCGGGTCCGGTCCGAGGTCACCGAGATCGCCCAGGAGCTGGTCGTGCTGTACCAGAAGCGCCTCGCGGCCGGCGGCCACGCCTACAGCGACGACACCCCCTGGCAGGCCGAGTTCGAGCAGGCGTTTCCGTACGAACCCACGCCCGACCAGTTGCGCGCGGTCGAGGACATCAAGGCCGACATGGAGCGCGAGGTATCCATGGACCGCCTCGTGGTCGGCGACGTCGGCTTCGGCAAGACCGAGGTGGCCTTGCGCGCCATGTTCAAGGCGGTCCAGGACGGCAAGCAGGCCGCCGTGCTCGTGCCCACCACCCTGCTGGCCCAGCAGCATTTCCAGACCTTCACCGACCGGTTCGCGTCGTACCCGTTGCGGGTCGAGATGCTGTCGCGCTTTCTCACCAACGCCCAGGCCAGGGAAGTCATCGGGGGCGTCCGGAACGGGTCCGTCGACGTGGTGGTGGGCACCCACCGCCTGCTCAACAAGGACGTCGTTTTCAAGGAGCTCGGCCTGCTCGTGGTCGACGAGGAGCAGCGCTTCGGCGTGAAGCACAAGGAGCGGATCAAGGAGCTCAAGGCCGATGTCGACGTGCTCACGCTGACGGCGACGCCCATCCCGCGCACGCTCGAGATGAGCCTCACCGGCATCCGCGACATGAGCCTGCTCGACACCCCGCCGGCCGATCGCCAGCCGATCCTCACCTACGTCGGCGAGTACGACGAGCGGGCCGCGGCCGAGGCCATCCGCCGCGAGCTGCTGCGCGAGGGGCAGGTCTTCTTCGTCCACAACCGGGTCGCCGACATCGATCGCGTCGCCGGGCAGCTGCGCGAGCTCGTCCCCGAGGCGCGCATCGCCGTGGCCCACGGCCAGCTGGACGAGGGCACCCTCGAGCAGGTCGTCATCGACTTCTGGGACGGCCACTTCGACGTGCTGGTGTGCACCACGATCATCGAGTCGGGCATCGACATGCCCACGGTCAACACCCTCGTGGTCGACCGCGCCGATCTCCTCGGCCTCGGTCAGCTCCACCAGCTGCGGGGTCGTGTCGGCCGGGCCGGCAGCCGGGCCTACGCCTACCTGTTCCACCCCCAGGACATGGTGCTGTCCGAGGACGCCTACGAGCGGCTCCGAACCATCGGCGAGTCGACCGAGCTCGGCTCCGGGTTCCGCATCGCCATGCGCGACCTCGAGATCCGCGGTGCCGGCAATCTGCTCGGGACGGGACAGTCGGGGCACGTGGCCGCAGTCGGCTACGACCTCTACGTGCAGATGATCAACGAGGCGGTGGCCGAGCTGAAGGGTGAGCCGATTCGCGAGCCGGCCGAGGTCAAGATCGATCTGCCCACCGACGCCCACCTCTCGGCCGACTACGTCGAGAAGGAGGAGCTGCGGCTCGAGGCCTACCGCCGGCTCGCTGCGGTCGCCTCCGACGCCGAGGTCGACGACATCGCCCGGGAGTGGGAGGACCGCTACGGCACCATCCCCGACGAGGCCAACGCCCTGCTCGACGTGGCCCGCCTGCGGGCCGAGTGCCACCGGCTGGGGATCACCGAGGTCGCGGTCGTCGCCGGCGACGGCTTCATGGGGCCGGCGTTCAAGGCGCGTCTGTCGCCGGTGGAGCTCAAGGCCAGCCAGTCGGTCCGCCTCACCCGCATCGCCCCGAAGGCGGTGCACAAGCCCGGCCTCGGCCTGCTCGAGGTGCCGATGGCCAAGGGGTCCGACCCGGCCGTGGACCTGGTGGCCTTCCTCCGACACCTGCTGCCGCCCGAATAGGAAGCCGGGCCTTCGCTGCCCGGCCTCGGGGTCGGGAGGAGCGCCAGCGCCGACCCCGACAGGGAGCCGAAGCGTGCGAGGCGACTGCAACGGCCTCGGGGTCGGGAGGAGCGCCAGCGCCGACCCCGACAGGGAGCCGAAGCGTGCGAGGCGACCGCAACGGTCCGGTTCGGAGGGGCACGGTCGCGCCTCGTAGCATCGAGGCCGTGCGCTCCGTCCGCCGACTCCTCCCCGTGCTCCTCCCGGTCGCCTTCCTGCTCGGGAGCTGCGGCGACTCCTACCAGGTGGCCGCCCGTGTCGGGGATCTGGAGATCACCCACGACGAACTCGCCGAGAAGGCGGATGCCTGGGCGGCCAACGATCAGCTCGCGTCCGAGCTCGGCGTCTCGCCGAGCACGAAGGACGGTGCCGCGCCCCAGGCCGTCGTCGCCGAGGTACTGAACCTCGACATCCAGGCCGAGCTCGCTCGCATGGCGCTCGGTGACCAGGCCGACGGTCCGCAACTCGCCGAGCTCCGATCACAGGTCGAGCAGCAGTTCGGTGAGCTGTTCGCCGCGTTCCCCGAGGAGCTGCGCGACGCGACGATCGACGACGTCGCGGTGCTCCAGCTCGCCAACGCCAACGGCGTCACGCCGCCCGACGCCGACGTCTACGTCAGCCCCCGCTACGGCGATGTCGACGCCACCGGCATCATCAGCGTGCCGGCGGGCGCCCAGCCCGCGCCGGTCGGGTCCGCCGGATCTCCGGCACCGACAGCGCCCGCTGCTCCCTCCGGCCCGTGAGCGACGGCGCCGACCGACCGAGGGTCGTCGTCGTCGGTCTGGGGCCAGCCGGACCCGAGCTCACCACGGTCGGCGCTCGCGACCGCCTGGCGACCATCGCCCGCGTGCACCTGCGCACGTACCGGCATCCTGCGGCCGAGCCGTGGTCAGCCCATCCGAGCTTCGACCACGTCTACGAGCGTGCCGGCACCTTCCACGAGGTCTACCGGACGATCGCCGACGTGCTGGTGTCCGAGGCCGACGTGCACGGCGAGGTCGCCTACGCCATTCCCGGCTCGCCGTTCGTGCTCGAACGCACCGTCGAGCTCCTGCGCGACGACGCTCGGGTCGTGACCGAGGTCGTCCCCGGCATGTCGTTCCTCGATCTCGCGTGGGGCCGGCTCGGCGTCGATCCCGTCGAGGCGGGCGTGACCCTCGTCGACGGACATCGCTTCGCCGTCGACGCCGCGGGTGCCACGGGTGCGCTCCTCGTCGCCCACTGCCACGCACCCCACGTGCTCTCCGAGATCAAGTTGGCCTACGAGGAGGACGAGCCCGACGGCGCGGTCGTGCTCCAGCGACTGGGCCTGCCCGACGAGTCGGTCACCGCGGTCGACTGGGCCGAGCTCGATCGGGCCGTGGACGCCGACCATCTCACGTCGCTGTTCATCCCGGCGGTGACCGCGCCGGTGGCCCAGGAGCTGCTCCGTTTCCATGGGCTGGTGCGCACCCTGCGCGACCAGTGTCCGTGGGACCGCGAGCAGACCCACGCCAGCCTGCGCCGGTACGTGGTGGAGGAGACCTACGAGGTCGTCGATGCCATCGACGGCTACGACCCCGAGACCGGCGAGGGGGTCGAGGATCTCGAGGAGGAGCTCGGCGATCTGCTGTACCAGGTGTTCTTCCATGCGACCATCGCTGCGGAGTCGGGTGCGTTCACCGTGGCCGACGTGGCCCGTGGTATCCACGACAAGCTCCACCGCCGCCACCCCCACGTGTTCGGCGACGCCTCGCCCGACTCGATCGAGTCGGACTGGGAGGAGATCAAGAAGGCCGAGAAGGGACGCGGGTCGGCGATGGACGGGATCCCCTCGACGTTGCCGGGCCTGCTCTACGCGAGCAAGGTCCTGTCCAAGGCCGGCCGCGTCGGCGTGCCGGGACCCGACCCGGCCGACCCCGGCGGCGAGCTGGGGGCGGCGCTGCTGGCGATCGTCGCCCACGCCCGCGCCGAAGGCCTCGACGCCGAGGCCGAGCTCCGTCGCGCCGCCGACGAGCTCGCACGCGAGGCCCAGGCCGTCGAGCGGTCCTCGTCGCCCTAGTCGGCCGGCGTCGGGCCGCTGGTCGCCGAACACCCACGCAGCCGCCACGTCGCTCCATGGCGGGTGGCGACGGTGGGGTCTTTCCCGGATCGCCGCCCCGACGGTAACGTTGCCCACACTCCCAACGCTCACCACAACAGCCACACCAGCCACACGAGCCCCGCACGCCCGAAGACAGTCAGGGACGGACGACCATGAGCATCATCGAGCACGTCGAGGGCCGGGAGGTCCTCGACTCTCGCGGCAACCCCACCGTCGAGGTCGAGGTCGAGCTGGCGTCGGGTGCGTCGGGTCGTGCGATCGTGCCCTCGGGCGCCAGTACCGGGCAATTCGAGGCCGTCGAGCTGCGCGACGGTGCCGACCGCTTCGGTGGCAAGGGCGTGCAGCAGGCCGTGGCCAATGTCAACGTCGAGATCGCCGACGAGCTGGTCGGACTCGAGGGCGCCGATCAGCGGGGTGTCGATCGGGCGATGCTCGACCTCGACGGCACCGACAACAAGGCACGACTCGGCGCCAACGCGATCCTCGGCGTGTCGCTCGCCACCGCGTCCGCCGCGGCGGAGGAGCGGGGACTGCCGCTGTTCCGCTACGTGGGGGGCACCGACGCGCACGTGCTCCCCGCGCCGATGATGAACGTGCTCAACGGCGGCGCCCACGCCGACAACAACGTCGACTTCCAGGAGTTCATGGTGATGCCACTCGGCGCCGCCAGCTTCTCCGAGGCGCTGCAGTGGGGTGTGGAGACCTATCACGCGTTGAAGAAGGTGCTCGCCGACCGGAGCCTGTCCACCGGGGTGGGCGACGAGGGCGGCTTCGCGCCCGATCTCGGTTCCAACGAGGAGGCGGTGCAGCTGCTGGTCGAGGCGATCGAGGCTGCGGGTCGGACGCCGGGTCAGGACATCGCCATCGCGCTCGACCCGGCCAACTCCGAGATCTACCGCGACGGCGAGTACCACCTCGAGGGCGAGGGCCGGACCCTGTCGAGCCAGGGGCTGGCCGAGTACCTGGCGGCGTGGGTCGACAAGTACCCGATCGTGTCCATCGAGGACGGTCTCGACGAGGAGGACTGGGATGGCTGGGCGACCCTCACCGCCGAGCTCGGTGGCCGCTGCCAACTCGTGGGCGACGACCTGTTCGTGACCAACAGCGAACGCCTCGCCCGCGGCATCGACTCGTCGGTCGCCAACTCGATCCTGATCAAGGTCAACCAGATCGGCACGCTGACCGAGACCCTCGAGACCGTGGCGCTCGCGACCCGGCACGCCTACACGTCGGTGATGTCACACCGATCGGGGGAGACCGAGGACGTCACGATCGCCGACCTCGCCGTGGCCACCAACTGCGGCCAGATCAAGGCCGGCGCGCCCGCCCGCTCGGACCGGGTGGCCAAGTACAACCAGCTCCTGCGGATCGAGGCGATCCTCGACGAGACCGCGGCCTACCGGGGCTGGGACGCTATGCCCCGTGGAGTCGACCCGAGGTGAGGCTGCCGTCCGGAGTGGTCCGGTGGGCCAAGCCACTGCTGCTGGCTGCGGCTGCGGTCGTCACCATCGTGGCGCTGGCGGTGTCGGTGTTCCCGACGCGGACCTGGATCGACCAGGGCGAGTCGCTGGCCGAGGTCGAGGCCGAGCTCGACGCGCTCGGGGCCGAGCGCGAGTCGCTCGAGAAGCGCATCGCCGAGCTCGACGACGACGCCACCATCGAGGCCATCGCCCGTTCGCAGTACGGACTGGTCCGCCCGGGCGAGGAGGCCTATGCCATCCACCCGGCGCCGGCGCGCCCGGTGGACCTTCCGCCGGTGTGGCCCTTCGGTGAGCTCCAGCGCGAGGCGCCGGCCAGTGGCCAGGGCTGAGACCTAGTGTCCTGTCAGGCTGAAGCGCCGTCATATTCGTTGCCGGTGATGGCGGCGCAGTAGCCGGCGAGTCGGTCGAGGATCTGGTCTGCGGTCTTGGTCCAGATGTAGGGCGTGGGGTCGTCGTTCCAGGTGTCGACCCAGGCGGTGATGTCGGCGGCGAGTTCTTTGACGGTGGTGTGCGCGGAGCGCTGGAGCTTCTTGGTCGTGAGCGCGGAGAACCAGCGTTCGACGAGGTTCATCCAAGACCCGTAGGTCGGCGTGAAGTGGAAGTGGAAACGCTTGTGACGCAGCAGCCACTTCTGGACCTTCGGGGTCTTGTGGGTCTGGAGGTTGTCCAGCACGACGTGGACCTCGAGATCCTTGGGCACGTTGCGGTTGACCTTGTTCAAGAACGCCACGAAGTCTTCTGACGTGTGGGTCTTGCGGAGGTCGGTGATCACCGTGCCGGTGGCGATGTCGAGGGCTGCGAAGAGGTCGAGGGTGCCGTTGCGTTCGTAGTCGTGGGTGGCCTTGGCCGGGGTGGTGGGCAGCATCGGCAACGTCGGCGCAGTCCGGTTGAGCGCCTGGATCTGCGGTTTCTCGTCAACCGCGAACACCACGGCAGCGACGGGAGGGTTCATGTACAGGCCGACGATGTCGCGGATCTTTTCGATGAGTTGGGGGTCCGGTGAGATCTTGAACTCGTCTTGGCGCCACGGTTTGAGCCCGAACGCCCGCCAGATCTCCGACACGGTCTGATGCGAGATCCCATGCTTGGCGGCCAGGCCCCGCGTTGACCAGTGAGTTGCGTCCGCCGGAGCGGTCTCGAGGGTGTCGATCACCACCGCTTCGACCACGTCGTCGCCGATCTTGCGTTCCGCTCCAGGACGGGGCGCGTCGACGAGACCGTCGAGGCGGTCGACGGCGAAGCGTCGGCGCCACTTTGTGACTGTGGCCGGGTTGCAGCCCACCGCGTCGGCGATCTCGGTCCGGCTGCGGTCACTGTCAGCGCATGCCAGCACGATCCGACAGCGGGTTGCCAACGCCTGGGACGACGAGTGTCGTCGTGCCCATCGTTCGAGGGTCTTGCGTTCGTCGGCCGAGAGATTCGATCTCGACGGTGGGTCGTCCGCGTCGTGCCATGGTGCTCCTTCGATGTTGTCCTACAACACCGAAGAACGCGGGCCCTACGACCCAAAATTCCCGATCACGTCATTTCTTGACGGATCTACCTGACGGAACACTAGGAGCATGCTGAGCAATAGGAGAATCGAGCCGCTCGTCCTCGCGAAACCGCTGGTCTGCGAGCTGCGCCCGTGACCGATTGCGGGTTGTTCAGCACACTCCTAGAGGACGGTCTGGTTCTCGCCGGCCCGCTCGAGTGAGCCGACCTCGATGTCGGTGAGGACGAGGACCTCGCCGTCCTCGTCGAAGGTGAACTCCCACACGTGGCCGCACTCACGGCAGTGCTGGCGCTGGTGGCGGTTCACCATGTCGATGTTGTCGATGTAGCCGAAACCGTTGCAGGTGGGGCAACGACCCGGCACGCCGGCGTGGACCGCGGCCTTGCGCTCGACCGCGTCGGGCTCACCGCCATCGGCCGGCGCTTCCTCGGTCAGGTCGATGGTCTTGCGGCGGAAGAAGCCCATGACTGTCACTCCTTCGAAGTGATCCGGGTGATCCGGTGTGATCCGATGCTGCTGGCTGACCCCTCCACCTCGCGATGGTAGTAGGTCGTTCGACCTAGTGGGTGCGTCTTCTTCGTGTTCGCCGGCTCCCGCTGGTTCGGCGCAGGTCGCCGCGACGGCTGGCCACGATGGCCGCCCCGACCGTCCACCGATGCGCTAGGAAGGCGGGCCGTGGATGTCTCCATCACCGTCAACGGCACCGAGTACGCGCACGACGTCGAACCACGCACGCTGCTCGTGCAGTACCTCCGCGAGAACCTCGGCCTCACCGGTACCAACATCGGCTGCGACACCTCATCCTGCGGAGCCTGCACCGTCCACCTCGACGGTGAGTCGGTGAAGTCCTGCACCGTGCTCGCCGCGCAGGCCGACGGCGCCTCGGTCACGACCATCGAGGGCCTGGCCCCGTCGGCGGACGAACTGCACCCGATGCAACAGGCCTTCCGCGAACATCACGGCCTGCAGTGCGGGTACTGCACCCCGGGCATGGTCATGGCGGCCACGTCGCTGCTCGACGAGAACCCCGATCCCACCGAGACCGAGGTCCGCATCGGCCTGGAGGGCAACCTCTGTCGCTGCACCGGCTACCACAACATCGTCGCGGCCGTCCTGGCCGCCGCGGAGGCCAACCGATGATCCCCGCCTCGTTCGACTACATCCGGGTCGACTCGGCCGATGCCGCGCTCGACGCACTCAGCGAGCACGGCGACGAGGCCAAGCTGCTGGCCGGGGGGCACTCGTTGCTGCCGCTGATGAAGCTGCGCCTCGCCACCCCGATGGTGCTGGTCGACGTCGGTCGCCTCGACGATCTGCGCTACATCGAGGACCGTGGCGACCACGTCGCCATCGGCGCGCTCACCCGCCATCGCGAGGTCGAGACCAGCGAGGTCCTCCGGGCCGAGGCCCCGATCCTCCCGCACGCCACGTCCCACGTGGGCGACCCCCAGGTCCGCCACCGCGGCACCATCGGCGGCTCGATCGCCCACGGCGACCCGGCGAGCGACCTGCCCGCGGTGCTGCTCGCGCTCGGCGCCACGCTCGTGGTGCAGGGCCCCGACGGCACCCGCGAGATCTCCGCCGACGACTTCTTCACCGGTTTCCTCGAGACCGTGCTCGGCGAGACCGAGCTCCTCACCGAGATCCGGGTGCCCAAGATCCCGCGAGCGGGGTGGTCGTTCCAGAAGTTCAACCGCCGGGCCCAGGACTGGGCCATCGTCGGTGTGGCGTGCGTGCGGCGCGACGGCGGTGCCGGGATCGGCCTGGTCAACATGGCTACGCGGCCGATCCACGCCGCCGAGGCCGAAGCGGCCATCGCGTCGGGCGCCTCTGCCGAGGAGGCCGCCGAGGTGGCCGACGCGGGCGCCGAACCGACCGCGGATCTCAACGCGTCGGTCGAGTACCGGCGGCACCTGGCCCGGGTCCTCACCCGCCGGGCGCTCCTCGAGGCGGGTTGAGCCGGCCACACGGGGAGCGACCATGAGCGAGTTGATCCCGGCGGCGACTGTCATCCCGCTGCGCGACGCCGACGTGGGTGTCGAGGTGCTGATGCTGCGCAAGAACTCCGAGCTCGCGTTCGGAGGCATGTGGGTCTTCCCCGGCGGTCGCGTCGACGAGGAGGACGAGGTCGACGGTGCCGACGAGGAGTCGGCCGCCCGGCGGGCCGCGGTCCGCGAGGCGCTGGAGGAGGCCGACCTCATCGTCGACCCCGACCGTCTCGTGCCGTTCAGCCACTGGACCCCGCCCGAGATGTCGGTCCACGGACCCAACCGCTTCGGCACCTGGTTCTTCGTCTGTCGTGCCCCGGTGGGCGAGGACGGTGAGGTGACCATCGACGGCGGCGAGATCCACGAGGAGGTGTGGGTCGACCCCACCGACATGCTCCGACGGCGCGACGAGGGCGAGATCCAGCTCGCACCGCCCACCGTGGTCACGCTCCACGACCTCGCCGCCCACGACACCGTCGAGGCGGCGCTCGACGCCGCCGCCGCCCGGACGCCGGAGCGGTTCGCCACGGTGCTCGGCACCACCGACGAGGGCATCGTCACCATGTGGCACGGCGACGCCGGCTACGAGTCAGGCGAAGCCGACACCCCCGGTCCCCGGCACCGCATCGTGCTGCGAGACGGGCCATGGCGCTACGAACGCAGTTCCTGACACGCCGGTAGCGTGGGTGGTCCATGGCCGCCGAGCAGCTCATCGACACCTACGGCCGGGTCCACCGCGACCTGCGCATCTCGGTGACCGACCGCTGCAACTTCCGGTGCACCTACTGCATGCCCGAGGAGGGCATGCAGTGGCTGGCCAAGGACGAGATCCTCACCTTCGAGGAGACGGCACGTCTGGCGCGGATCTTCGTCGAGCGCTTCGGCTTCGACTGCATCCGGCTCACCGGCGGTGAGCCCACGGTCCGGGCCCACCTGCAGGTGCTCATCGAACAGATCTCGGGGTTGCGGGTCGGCGGCGACGGGCCGCTCGTCGACATCGCCATGACCACCAACGCGTCGACGCTGCGCAACCAGGCCCACGACCTGGTCGACGCCGGTCTGCGCCGCATCAACGTCAGCCTCGATTCGCTGCGCCCCGACCGGTTCCACGAGATGACCCGGCGCGACGAGTTGCCCAAGGTGCTCGGCGGCATCGACGCCGCGAAGGAGGCCGGCCTCGACCCGGTGAAGGTCAACGTCGTGCTCATCGGCGGTGTCAACGACGACGAGGTCGTCGACTTCGCCCGCTGGGGGCGCGACCAGGGCACCGTCGTGCGCTTCATCGAGTACATGCCCCTCGACGCCGACGCCACCTGGCAGCACGCCCAGGTCGTCCCCCAGGCCGAGATCGTGCGCCGCATCGAGGAGGTCTTCCCGCTCGAACCGGTGGTGCGGGGCAACGAGCCGGCCGAGCGGTTCCGCTACCTCGACCTCCCTGACGATCACCCGGGCGGCGTCGTCGGCGTGATCCCGAGCGTGACCCGTCCCTTCTGCGACTCGTGCGACCGGGTGCGCCTCACCGCCGAGGGTCAGCTCCGCAACTGCCTGTTCGCGCTCGACGAGTTCGACCTGCGCGGGCCGCTCCGGTCCGGGGCCAGCGACGACGACCTGGCCGAGATCATGCACCGGGCGGTGGGCGAGAAGTGGGCCGGCCACGCCATCGGCCAGGTCCAGTTCATCCGGCCCCGCAAGTCGATGTCCCAGATCGGCGGCTGACGAATGCTTCGCATTCATCGGTGGCGACTGAGCACATAGACTGCCGCCGATGTCCGACCGCGGCCTCACCCACCTCGACCCGCTCGGCCGAGCCCGGATGGTCGACGTCACCCCCAAGGATCCGACGCACCGTCGGGCCGTGTGCCGGGGGCGGGTCTACATGCAACCCGACACCACTTCGATGGTCGCGCGTGGCGCCATCAGCAAGGGCGACGTCCTCGCGGTGGCCCGGGTCGCTGGCATCCAGGCGGCCAAGCGCACGCCCGATCTCATCCCGCTGTGCCACCCGCTGCTGGTCGGCTCGGTGCTGGTCAACTTCCGGATCGAGGACGACTTCATCGAGGTCGAGGCCCAGGTCGACACCATCGACCGCACCGGCGTCGAGATGGAAGCGATGACCGCGTGCTCGATCGCCTGCCTGACCATCTACGACATGTGCAAGTCCGCCGATCGGGCGATGGTCATCCGCGACATCGCGCTGTGGGAGAAGACCGGCGGCCGCTCGGGCACCTACCGACGCGCCCCGGACCTCGACGGGCACGGCGAGCTCGAGATCTGAACTGCTTGGTTCACGCAGCGCGCTCGAACAAAATACAGCACGAATGGTTGTCGGGAGATTGCGTTTCGTAGTAGAAACGTAAAGAACGGGTCATCGCACCCGCTTGCCGCCAAGTCCTGTCCACCACCAGTCCGTCCACGGTCCACTCGGTATCCACCACTTCGGATCCGGGCGATCGTACGGTTCTCCCTACCGAAAGCGAGGCGAGGAGTATGACCATCATGGTGCTCGTGGTGCTTGCAGCCATCTGGGCCGCGGTCCTCCTTCCGCCGTATCTCCAGAAGCGTCGCGCAACGCATCCGTCATCATCGGTCGTCGACTTCAACCGCCAGCTCGCCGTGCTCCAGCGCACCGGTCGAGCCCTCGACGGTGCCGACCTCCGTGAGGGCTACGCCCGCCAGGCCCAGGCCTACCCGACCTACGGCGCCGCCCCCCAGCCGGCCGACGCCGGGCCCCGGATGAACCGCCAGGACGTGCTCCGCCGCCGCCGCGACGTGTTCGCCACGCTCGTCTGTGCCGCCCTGCTGACCTTCGTGCTCGCCATCGCGCTCGGGGGCAGCGTCTGGCTGTTCCACTTGCTCGTCGATGCCGCCCTCCTCGGCTACACCGCCATGCTGATGCAGATCCAGCAGCGTCGCCAGGCCTACGCCGCCCGCGACAACGTGCGATACCTGCCCCAGGAGCAGTCGGCCACCCAACAGGCCCTCCTGCGCCAGCGGGCGAACTGAATCCCGGGCAGACACACCCGAGATCCGGGTTCGGCCCCGGGCCCGGGCTGGGATAGATTGCGGACTCCCCACACGGGGGTGTAGCTCAGTTGGCTAGAGCGCCTCGGTCGCATCGAGGAGGCCAGGGGTTCGAATCCCCTCACCTCCACGCGAACCCTTCGGCCGCAGGGCGGCCTCGGGTTCGTTGACGAATGCTCCGCATTCGTCTCGGCCTTCGACACGTCCATCCGCAATTGGACCGAGACCACCGTCGAGGGCATCAGCACCGTCTCGCGGGTGTCGTTCGCGGGCAACGGTGTCACGATCACCGACGGGGACAACGGGGTCGTGGTCACACCCGAGTTGGCGGTGATCGCCAGGTTCGAAGTGGCCGGCCGGAACCCCCCGGTGGCCGTGGACCAGGCCTCGTCGACCACACCCCGAATCACGACCTTCGATCGAACCCGCGACGGTGTCCGATTGCGAGACGTCAGTCCGGCGGGTTGAGGAGTTCGCAGACTCCGTGCTGTGAGGCATCATCGCATCGATGAGAGGTCGCCTGGTCGTCATCGGCGCGGTGGGCCGTCGTCGCCGTGGCGGTCGGCGTTCGGCCGTGGCAGCAGGACTCGGGCGGGAACGAGGCCGTCCCCGCCGGTCCCTCGGTCGAGGTCGTGCAGATGAACGTGTGTGGCGGGTTGGGCTGCTACGGCGAGGATGTGCCCGACCGGATGCAGATCGTCGACTACGCGGTCGATGTTCTCGCTGGGACACGCGCCGACTTCGCGCTGCTCAACGAGATCTGCATGGACCAGCTCGATGCCATCGTGGCCCAGCTCGACGCGTCTTGGGCGATGTCGGCCGTCTCGGTCGACACCTTGGCCACGGGCAACGGGTGCGCAGGACACGCGTACGGGAACGCGGTGCTGCACCGCGGGACGCTCGTGGAAGCGCGCACCTTCGAGTCCTGCCAGCAGGGTCACGAGCCGTGTCTGGAGAACCCACCGCTCGAGCTGAGCGGGGAGCAACGGGCCATGGTCTGTGCCACGGCCCGACCCCCCGGAATCGGGAACGAGGTGACGGCATGCTCGGTGCACCTGGTGCCACGAGGGAGCCAGCCCCTCGATGGTCGTTCCTGGGACGAGTGGAACGACCTGCAGCTCCAGTCACTGCGGACGCTCGTCGTCGGGGCACTGGATGACATGGGCCCCGTGGTGGTCGGAGGTGACTTCAACGTCGTTCCGGAGCGTGTGCTCGATGCCTGGCCACCGGGCTGGAGCGAACTCGACGACGAACTGCGCCCGACGCGCCCGGTTCCGGATCCCCGCCGCAAGATCGACTACGTGATGCTGTCGCCGGGTCTGCACGCGGCTGACGTCGAGCTGCTCGATGTGGCGACCTGCCCCGCCAGCCGACTCGCGGGGCGGTGGTGCACTGACCACCGTCCCCTCGCCGGCACCGTGATCGTCGGGTAGCACCTTCATCCGGGGGTTCTCGTCGATGACCCGACCCAGCACCCGTGTCGTCGAGTTCGGTCGACAGGAAGTCGGCTGCTCGTCCCGAGATGGGCGCAATGGCCGGAGGCTACGTAGTCTGCCGGCACGTGAGCACCGTGCTGCTACTGCGATGTCCGGACCAGCCGGGCATCGTCGCGGCAGTGGGGCAGACGATTGCAGGGCTCGGCGGCAACCGCGCGGTCCGGCTCCATCTCCAGCACCGGGTGCTCACCGACGGCAACCGGACGGTCGTCTTCAACTGATGGCGCGCCGCTTCACCCTCCACGACGCGCACCGCGAGCGACTCCGCGCCCTGTCTCGCCGATCCCAACAAGTCCTGTTCTTCGCGGCGGCGACAGGGGCCGTCACCGGTGTCGCCGTCGCCGGCTTCGAGTGGCTCACCCGGGAGGTCGTGTACGAGGCGTTGGTCCACTCCCCGCTCTGGGTCCGGTGTGTGGCACCGATCTTCGGGCTCGTGGGGGCGGCGCTGTGCATCAAGCTGTTCCAGGGCGACGGCACCGCCACCGCCGACGACTACGTCGCCGATTTCCACTCGCGGTCGAACCATCCCGGGCTCCGCCAACTGCCCGCCCGGGTCCTCGCCAGCTTCTTCACCCTCGCCAGCGGCGGCGCGCTGGGCTACGAGGGCCCAGCGATCTACGCGGGGGCCAAGACCGGCGCCGCGTTGCAGCACCGCCTTCGTCGCTTCTTCGCCCGCGACGAGGCCAAGGTCCTCTTGGTGGCGGGCGCGGCCGCCGGGGTGGCCGCCATCTTCCGCGCCCCCGCCACGGGCGTGGTCTTCGCGCTCGAGGTCCCGTACCGGGACGACCTCGCTCGCCGGCAGCTCATCCCGGCCGCGATCGCCGCTGCGGCCGGATACCTGACCTTCGTCGCCCTGCTCGGCACCGAACCCCTGCTCCCGGTCGAAGGTCGACCCGGCTTCGGCTTCGCCGAACTGGGTGGTGCGGTGGTGCTCGGCCTCCTGAGCGGCGGCATCGCCCGCTTCTTCGCCGGCGGTGTCCACTGGATCAAGCGCGTGACCCAGCAGCTCGATCCCCTGCTCCTCGCGACGGGAGCGGGCGTCGCCCTCGCCGGCCTCGCCTACGCGAGCGAGCTCGTGTACGACGAGCCCCTCACCCTCGGCGCCGGGTACGAAACGGTCAGCTGGTCGCTCGATCCCGAACACGGCGTGGGCCTGGTCCTGCTCCTCTTCGCGATGCGTGCCGCGGCGTCGGGCGTGACCCTCGGCGGTCGGGGCGTGGGCGGGCTGTTCATCCCGTTGGTCGTCCAGGGTGCGTTGCTCGGTCGGATCGTGGGCGGGATGTTCGGTGACACCGACTCGACGCTGTTCCCCCTCATCGGGATCGCCGCGTTCCTGGGTGCGGGGTATCGCGTGCCCCTCGCCGCCGTGATGTTCGTCGCCGAGACGACCGGACGCGCCGGGTTCATCGTCCCCGGCCTCATCGCGTCGGTGACCGCGCAGCTGTTCATGGGGCGATGGTCGGTTTCGCCCGCGCAGGTCGGGTCCCGGCTCGGTCACCTCGAGCGGCGGTTCTCGATGCCGATCGCGTCGGCGCTCACCACCGACGTGCTGTCGATCCCGCCCGAGGCCACCGCCCAGGAGTTCTTCTGGAACCACGTCATCGGCTCGCGCCAGCAGTCGGTGCCGGTGATCGACGGCGCGAACTACTGCGGGCTCGTTCGGGTGGACGAGCTCCGCGACGTGCCCCGCGAGGAGTGGGACGACACGGCGATCGGCGACATCATGCGCACCGACCTGCCCACGGGACGCCCGGACTGGTTGCTGCGTCAGGCGGTCGAGGCGATGGACAGCTCGGCCGTCGACCTGCTCCCCGTCACCGACGACAAGGGCCTGTTCGTCGGCGTCGTCACCATGGACGAGATCGTCAAGCTCGACGACATCCTCGACGTCACCGAAGACGGGAGCTGACGAGGGCCAGCCCCACCGAACCGGACGTACCCCCGGTCACGGCCTACATCGGCGACATGTGATGGTCATGGACCAGGTCCGCACCGAGGGCCGGGCGGAATCGCTGTGCTCCTGGCCGTCGGGTGAACAGGCAGACTGTGGCCATGACCGCGCTCGAGTATGACGAGCGGCCTTGGGGCAACTACACCGTCCTGGCCGACGCCGACGACCACAAGGTCAAGCGTCTTGTCGTCCACCCGGGCAAGCGGCTCAGCTACCAGACCCACGCCCGCCGCCAGGAGCACTGGTACGTCGTGAGCGGGACCGCCACGGTGACCCTCGACGGCGCCGACATCCTGGTCGCCCCCGGCGAGTCGGTCGACATCGGCCTGGGCACCGCGCACCGATGCGCCAACCAGGGTGACGAGGACGTCGTGTTCATCGAGGTCCAGCGGGGCGACTACTTCGGCGAGGACGACATCGTCCGCCTCGAGGACGACTTCGGTCGCTCCTGAGACATTCGTGTTCCCGCGGTCGCCTCGCACGCTTCGGCGCCCTGACGGACGAGGCGCTGGCGCTTCCTCCTCGTCCGGGGCCACGCCGCGGGTTGCGCTGACCGTCGCCGGGAGCGACTCGGCCGGCGGGGCCGGCATCCAGGCCGACCTGCGCACCTTCGCCGCCCTCGGCGTCCACGGCGCGAGCGCGATCGCCGCCGTCACCGCGCAGAGCACTCGCGCTGTCGCGGGCGTCGACCTGGTGCCCGTCGACTTCGTCGTCCGCCAGATCGAGTCGGTGACCGACGACCTCGATGTCGCCGCCGTCAAGACCGGCTTCCTCGGCGAGGTGGGGCTGGTCGCTGCGCTCGCCCGCCTGGTCGACGAGGGCCGGCTGCCCGCGCCGGTGGTGGACCCGGTGCTGGTCACCTCGACCGGCGCCCGGATGTTCGACCCCGCGCTCGAGGCCGCCTACCTCGAGCACCTCCTGCCACGGACCCGCGTCGCCACGCCCAACCGGGTCGAGGCCGGGCTCCTGCTGGGACGCCCGGTGAACACCGTCGACGACATGGCGACCGCGGCCGCGGATCTCCTCGACATCGGACCGGAGGTGGTGGTGGTCAAGGGAGGCGACGCCGCCGACGAGGGCGACCGGGCCGTCGACGTGGTCGCCAGCGGCACGGGTGTCGAACGCCTGGAGCTCCCTCTCGTCGACACCGACAACGACCACGGCTCGGGGTGCAGCTTCGCGGCAGCGACGGCGGCCGGGCTCGCGCTCGGCCACGATCCGCTCGACGCCGTCCGGGCCGCCAAGCAGTTCGTGCACGAGGCGCTCGAGGGTGCTGCGGGTTGGCGGCTCGGTGCCGGGCACGGCCCCATCGACCACTTCGGATGGACCAGTCGCCGGTAGCCTCGACCGCGATGACCGCCACGATGAAGGCTAACGACTTGTGCTTCTGCGGCAGCGGTCGGAAGTTCAAGCGGTGCCACAAGGACAGCTTCGAACCGATCCGGCCCGGCCGGGTCAGCGAGCTGCGCCCGGTGCCCGAAGACATCGAACGGCCCCGCTACGTGCTCGACAACGAGGTCGTCCGCTGGGACGAGCCCATGGTCAAGAGCACCGACACCATCGAGCGGATGCGTCGCACCGGCGCCGAGGCTGCCCGCGTCCTGGCGCTGACCGGTGCCGCCGCCCGGCCGGGCGTGACCACCGACGAGCTCGACCGGATCTGCCACGACGCCACGGTCGAGGCGGGCGCCTACCCGAGTCCGCTGCTGTACGGCGGTCCCGACAACCCGTTCCCCAAGTCGGTGTGCTCGTCGCTCAACGAGGTCATCTGCCACGGGATCCCCGACGACCGGCCCCTGCGCGACGGCGACATCCTCAACCTCGACGTCACCATCTTCCGCGAAGGCGTCCACGGCGACACCAACCGGACCTTCCTGATCGGCGACGTCGACCCCGACTCCCAGCGCCTCGTCCGGGCCACCCGCGAGTGCCTCCTCCGGGCCATCGACGCCGTGCAGCCGGGCGAGCCGCTCAACGTCATCGGCCACGCCATCGAGTCCCACGCCGGAGCCGAGGGACTGGGCGTGGTCCGCGCCTTCGTGGGGCACGGCATCGGCGAGCAGTTCCACACCGACGTGCACATCCCGCACTACTACGAGCCCCGCGTCACGACGGTCATGGAGCCGGGGATGACCTTCACCATCGAACCGATGATCACCATGGGCGCACACGAACACCACATCTGGGACGACGGCTGGACCGCGGTCACCATCGATCGCAAGCGCACCGCCCAGTTCGAGCACACCATCCTCGTCACCGAGGACGGTGCCGAGGTGCTCACCCCCTGGCCGGAGTGACCTCCGGCCGCTGAGCGAGCGCCGAGGCGAGGTCGCCCGGTCCCCGGACGACCACGTCGTCGAGGTCGAGCCAGCGCGCCATGGTCCCCAGTTCTGCCGCCAGGTGCTCGACCACTTCGGAGTGGTCAGTGCCACGCGCATCGAGGTCGGGCTCGGCGTGAGCTGACTGGACGAGCAGCCGTCGCCGCTGTCGATCGGCCTTGAGGTCGACGCGGGCCACGTACGTGTCGCCCAGGAGGAACGGGAGGACGTAGTACCCGTACTGCCGCTTCGGGGCCGGCGTGTAGATCTCGATCCGGTACTCGAAGTCATGCAGCCGCTCGATTCGGCTGCGCTCCCACATCGCCGAGTCGAATGGCGAAACGAGCGTGCACGCGTCGACACGGCGCGGGAGCGTCGCCTCGGGGTGGAGGTAGGCCGGCTCCTTCCAGCCCTCGACCTCCACCACCTCCAGCGCCCCCTCGGCGGCGAGGTCACGGAGGATCGGCCGGGCGACGGGGAGCTTGTGCCGCCACACATCGGCGAGATCGCGGGCGGTGCCCACGCCGTGCATGCGGGCGGCGTGCAGCAGCAGGTTGCGGTGCGCGGTCTCGTCGTCGGGTGTGGGTGTCGCCAGGATCTCGGGTGGCACCGCATCATCGGGTGCGCAGTACACGCGCTCGAAGTTGCCGCGGCGCAGCGCGCCGATCCGGCCCGACCAGAACAGGTACTCGAGAATCTTCTTGGTGTCGTTCCAGCCCCACCAGGGGCCCTTGCGCTCGCCAGACTCGTCGAGCTCGCCGGCACTCAGTGGGCCGTTGCCGACGATCTCGTGCTCGAGGGCGCGCACCAGGTCCGGGAGCTCGGCCGCCGCTCGGACCAGGCTGGTCCAGTCGTGCTCGGCGGCCATCCGCCACCGCAGGTCCGGCTGGTGGCGCACGTCGACGAGCGAAGCGACGTGACCCCAGTACTCGAAGAGCTCGTTGTCCTCGTAGGCCAACCGGTGGAGCAGGGCCGGGTCGTAGGGCCCGAGTCGGGAGAACAGCGCGAGGTACTGGGTGCGGGCCAGGACGTTGACCGAGTCGAGCTGGATCAGACCGAGCCGTTGGACGACACGTCGCACGTGCCCGCGGTCCACCCGGCCCGTCGGTCGGTCCCGGTCGAGGCCCTGGGCTCGCAGCGCGATGCGGCGCGCCTGGCGTTGGGACAGGGACTGCGGCCGCGCCACGGTCGGGAGCCTGCCACGGATCTGTGGCTACGCTGCGAGCGAAAGCCAAAGCGAACGGAAGGTTGTCCCCCTCATGGGTTACAAGGTGGTCGTCGACTTCGATCTGTGCGAGTCCAATGCGATCTGCATGGGCGTCGCACCCGAGGTGTTCGAGGTGCGCGACGACGATTTCCTCTACCTCCTGCAGGAGGAGCCCGGCCCCGACCAGCGGGAGAAGGTCGAGGAAGCGGTCAAGCGCTGCCCGAAGCAGGCCATATCCATCGACGACGATTGATCGTCCGACATGCGTGATGTCGTGGTCGTCGGTGGGTCGATCGCGGGCTTCGTCGCCGCATCCGAGCTGCGCGCCGCCGGGTTCGAGGGGCGCATCCGGATCGTCGCCGCCGAACCCGTCCGCACCTACGAGCGTCCCCCACTCTCGAAGGGCGTGCTCGCCGGCGACAAGGACGCCGACGACGTGGCCTGGAACGCCGCGGCCGATGACGAGCTCGACATCGAGTGGCTCCTCGGCCAGCGCGCCACGGGGCTCGACGTGGATGCCGGCTTCGTGCGCCTCGATGGTGACGAGGTCGCCTACGACGGGCTGGTGATCGCCACCGGCGCCATGCCGAAGCGGTTGCCCGACCAGCCCGAGCTCGCTGGGATCCACGTGGTCCGCTCACTCGACGACGCCACGAGCCTGCGGGCCGATCTCGATGCCGGTGCCGAGCGTGTCCTGGTCGTGGGTGCGGGGTTCATCGGCGCTGAAGTCGCGGCCACCTGCCGGCGCCGGGGCCACGCCGTCACTCTGGTCGAACCCCTCGAGCAGCCGCTGCTCAACGCGCTCGGCGAGGCCATGGGCGCGGCGGTGGCCGACATGCACCGGGCCGAAGGCGTCGACCTCCGCCTCGGCGTGGGCGTCGACGGTCTCGACGGCACCGACCACGTCGACACCGTCCTCCTCTCCGACGGCTCGTCGGTCGCCGCCGACGTGGTCGTGGTCGGCATCGGCGTCGCTCCCAACACCGGCTGGCTCCAGGATTCCGGTCTGAAACTCGACGACGGCGTGGTCGCAGACGCCACTTGCCAGGTCGCACCGGGCATCGTCGCCTGCGGTGACGTCGCCCGCTGGGACAGCCCTCGGTACGGCTCGCTGCGGATCGAGCACTGGGACCACGCGGTGGAGATGGGGCGGGCGGCCGGTCGGCGCCTGCTGGCCGGCGACGACGAGGCCGAGCCGTTCGATCCCGTCCCGTGGTTCTGGTCCGACCAGTACGACACGCGGATCCAAGTGGCCGGCCGCACCGACGGCGAGATGGTCGTGGTCGACGGCGCCATCGACGACGGCAAGTTCGTGGCCCTCTACGGCTCGGACGGACAGGTGAACGGCGCGCTCGGGTGGAACTGGCCGGCCAAGACGGTGCGGTACCGCACGTCGCTGGAGCAGGGTCTCGGCTGGGACGAGGCCGTGGGGTGACCAGTCCGGCCGGGGTCCTCCTCGGGGTCACGCTCCTCGTCGCTGCCCTGGCTCAGGTCGGTCTCGTGCTCGCGCTGGTGCGAGCTCGCGGCATCGTGCTCAGGATCGGTGGTCGGCCAGGATCCTGCCCATGTCCCGTACCGTCCTGACCGTGCCCCGGAGCGTTCCCGTCACCTTCGACCGTCCCGAACGTTGGTGGTACGCAACGTCGACCTCGGCGATCCGCCATCCCGCGTCGTGGGCTCGGACCACCATCTCGAGCGGCCAGCCGAAGCGACGGTCGGTCATGCCCAGCGCCAGCAGGTTCTCCCGACGCATGGCACGCATCGGGCCCAGGTCGCGCAGCCCCAGGCCGGTGCGCCGACATAGTTCGGCGGCCAGGGCCCGGTTGGCGAGCCGCGCGTGCACCGGCCACGCGCCCCGCTCCGCGACCCGGCGACCCATCACGAGGTCGGCCCGACCCGCCACCACCGGCGCGACCACATCGGGGAGCCGGCGGGGGTCGAGTGAGCCGTCGCCGTCCATGAAGCAGACGATGTCCCCGGTCGCGGCCTGCAGGCCGGCCCAGCACGCCGCCCCGAAGCCCCGCTGCTCCTCGCGGACCACCATGGCGCCGGCGGCGGTCGCGATGGCGGCGGAGTCGTCCGTCGATCCGTTGTCGACGACGATGGCGCGATACCCGTCGGGCATGGCGGCGACCACGCCCTCGATGGCATCGGCCTCGTCCAGCACGGGGATCACCACATCGGGCACGGTCGCCGAGCCTATGGCGGTCACGGATCGAGGCCGGCGGTGATGCGACGGGTGCTGGTCACCGGCGGCGCCGGGTTCATCGGCTCCCACGTCGTCGACGCGCTCCTCGAGCGGGACGTCGAAGTCGTGGTGCTCGACGCACTCGGTCCCGACGTCCATCCCGAACGCCCCCAGCTCCCCGACGGCGTCGAGTTGGTCGAGGCCGATGTGGGCGACGCGGACGCCTGGCGGAGCGCGCTCCGGGGTGTCGACGCCGTGTGCCACCAGGCGGCCCGCGTCGGGCTCGGTGTCGACTTCACCGACGTCACCGGCTACGTCGCCGACAACGACACCGGCACCGCGGTGGGGCTGGCCGTGCTCCACGAACGGGGATTCACCGGCCGCATCGTCCTCGCCTCGTCGATGGTGGTCTACGGCGAGGGGCGGTACCGCTGCGCCGAGCACGGGCTCGTCCGTCCGGGGCCACGCACAGTCGAGGATCTCGACGCCGGCTGCTACGACCCGCCGTGCCCGGGCTGCGGCGCCACGCTCACGTGGGACGTGGTGCCCGAGGACGCGCCCGCCGACCCCCGCAACGTCTATGCCGCCACCAAGCTTCATCAGGAGCACCTGTGCACGGCGTTCGAGCGGGAGCACGACGTGACCGTGACTGCACTGCGGTACCACAACGTCTACGGCCCGCGGATGCCCCGTGACACGCCCTACGCCGGCGTCGCCAGCATCTTCCGGTCTGCGCTCGCCCGAGGCGAGGTCCCGGCCGTGTTCGAGGACGGACGCCAGTGCCGCGACTTCGTGCACGTCAGCGACGTCGCGCGGGCGAACGTGCTGGCGCTCGCGGCCGAGCCCGAGACGCGTGGACCGTTCAACGTGTGCAGCGGTCAACCCCGTACCGTGCACGACATGGCCGGCTCGCTGTGCCGGGCCTTCGGTGCCGGCGAGCCCGACGTGGTCGGCGGCTACCGGCTCGGCGACGTGCGCCACGTCGTGGCCTCGCCCGCTCGGGCCGTCGAGGTGCTCGGCTTCCGCGCCCAGGTCGACTTCGCCGACGGGATGCGGGAGTTCGCGCGAGCCGACCTCCGTTGACCAGGCCTACGTCGACCACGTCTGGGAGAAGCAACGCTCCCGCATCGGCCCGGGCGCCCACAGCCCCCAGGCGCCCAGCGCGGCCCGGCGGGTGTGGTCGGTCCAGCGGATCACCGACGGTTCGCGGATGCGGCGCACGGTCTGGACCACGCCGCCCTCGTAGAACTGGTAGCCGGCCCACGTGCCGGGGAAGTCCTTGGTGGAGCCGATCTCCGACACCGTGACCCCGCCGTGGCGGAACGTGCGGTGGCGGTGGGTGTGGCCCGAGCTCACCAGGGCGCGCGGGTTGGCCTTGCCCAGCTGTCGCAGGAAGCGGTGCCCCGACGGGCGCGGGATGCCCACCGGGATGTAGGTGGGAACGAGCGAGCGCATGAACTGATGGTGCACGCCGACGAAGACCGCGTCATCGGTCGAGGCGGCGGCCTCGACGATGCGGTCGGCGACGTGGTCGATCCGCCCGAGGTTGATGCCCGGCCGGCTGGTGTCGGCCAGCACGATCCGGACGCCGTCGCGATCGACCACGTCGAAGTCGTCGACGAAGGGGATGTCGGCCTCGGTGGCTCCGGTAGCTGCCTCGGTGTCCCCCTTTCCCGACCGCTCGTGGTTGCCGGGGATCGCGACGCGCGGGATGGACAGGGCTCGCAGCACACCGCCGGCCACTCGCCAGGACTCGGCATCGCTGTGGTTCACGAGGTCGCCTTTGACCACCAGCTGCTGCGCGCCCCAGTAGGCCGCCTCGGTCTGCGCTGCCCGGAGGCAGCGGATCGTGTGGTGCACCGCCGGTGTCGGGATCTCGGCGATGGTGTGGAAAAAGCCGGTGGCACGGGCGCCGATGTGGACGTCGCTCACCGTGGCCAGGCGGAACAGCTCCTCGCCGGGTGGCGGGGTGAGGGTGGTCGCGTCGATCGTGATGCGCTTGGCCGCGCCCATCCCCTCGCCGGTGAGCTCGATGCGGTGGTCGGTCGCCGGTTCGAGCTGGCGAACGAGGTGGCTGCCCGGCCCGCCGTCGGTGACGACCGTCTCTTGTCTCGGTCCACACGTGACCGTGACCGGACCCGGCCCGAGCCGGGACCAGGTGAGCTGCACCCAGTCGGTCCCGGTGCCGAAGACACCGACGCGGGCTGGGCGGCGAGCTGGGCCGTCTTCGGGCGGGAGCGGTGGGACGTGGTGCCGCGCGACGTTGGCGATCCGGACGAGCGTCGGATGGTCGTTCGGGTGCAGCGGCACGATGTCAGGGAAGCTCGGCCACGAGCCGTTGTGCTTCCCGGCGGCGGAGCTCGACCGAGATCCGCATGCGCTCGAGATGCTGCGCGATCGACTTCTCGGCGTTCGGGATCCGGTGGCTCGCGAAGAACGACTCCACATCGGCGGCCACGTCGGGGTCGTCCTGGGTGACGACGCCCTCGACCATCCGGTGGAGAACGTTGAACGGCAGGCGCTCGACGAGCTCGTCCCAGTGATCGCGGACGTGGCGCCACGCCCGCGCGCCGTGGTGGTGGTTGTGGAGCGCAGCGCGTGCGGCGAAGGCCAGGTTCTGGCTCCGGATCTCGTCGCCGTCGAGCAGATCGAGGTACTGGCCGAACAGCTCACCGTCGCGCACCCGGGCCGCGGCGTAGAGGTGTCGGAACTGCTCCTGGGGCGTCGCGCCGTGCCGGAACCGGTCGAGGATCTGCTCGAACCGCACTTGGTCGGCGTGGGCAGCCACCACCTGCAGCGCGCCGGAGGCGACACCGGGATCGTTGGATGTCGGGTCGGTGATCGACTGCGCGAAGACCTGCTGGCTGAGCTCGACGACCTCGGGGTCGTCCGCGGCGCCGAGCATCCCGATCACGACGCCACGCAGGGCACGGCGCCGGTCGTCGTCACCCGCGGTCACGTCGGGCCCGAGGGCGTGCCACAGCGGGTGCAGCCGATCGATGCGCCACGCCGACCACGAGCCGCGGTCGTGGTCGGGGACCACGCGGTCGAGGATCGCCAGGGCCTCGGCACCGAGCTGCCAGATGGACAAGTCCTCCTCGCCCAGCTCGACGTAGCGGGCCACGAGGCCGCACAGATCGGCGCCGGCGACATCGCCGCGGAGGCACAGTGCCAGGTGGTCGTCGAGCACGGCGTAGCGCTCGAGCGGTTCGAGGTCGCCGAGGCGGCCGAGCAGCGTCGCCTCGAGGTCGTCGTCGTAGACCACCCGGTAGACGCCGTGCCCACCCGCGTTGGCCATGAGGAGCCCGTCCTGCCGGGCCACGATGGCCTGCTGGTCGTCCAGCACGAGCCGCTCGAGCCTCGAGTCGCGACGGAGCATCACGGGGATGTGCCAACGGGCGCCGCTGTCCGAACCGTCGTAGCGGAAGGTCCGCTGGCGGAGCATGAGCTCGTCGTGGTCGGCGCGGACCTCCAGCAGGGGGAACCCGCCCTGGAAGATCCAGGAGTCCATCATCGCCCGGACCGGTTCGCCGGTCTCGGCCTCGAGCGCATCCCACAGGTCGCCGGTCTCGGTGTTGGCGAACTGGTGGGTCTGCAGGTAGCGGCGGATGCCGTCGCGGAACGGCGTCTCGCCCAGGTACTGCTCGAGCATCCGGACGACCGCTGAGCCCTTCTGGTAGGTGAGCACGTCGAACATGCCCTCGGCGTCGGCAGGGGAGTGGACGGGGAACTCGATCGGGCGCGTGGCCGACAAGGCGTCGGTGTCGAACGCCGTGGACCGTTCACGCCCGAAGTGCATCCAACGCTCCCACTCGGGCCGGTAGGCGGCCGAACACTTCATCTCCATGAAGGTGGCGAAGGCCTCGTTGAGCCAGATGCCGTTCCACCACGCCATCGTCACCAGGTCGCCGAACCACATGTGGGCCAGCTCGTGGGCGATGACATCGACCACGGCGAGCAGCTCGGACTGGGTGGCCGTCGCCGGATCGACCAGCAGCAGGTTCTCGCGGTAGGTGACACAGCCCAGGTTCTCCATGGCCCCGAACGCGAAGTCGGGTACGGCGATCATGTCGAGCTTCTCGGCCGGGTAGTCGATGCCGTAGTAGTCGGCGTAGTACCGCAGCGCGAACGTGCCGGCCTCGAGCGCGAACGCGGTGAGATCGCCCCGGCCCGGGCAGTGGACGATCCGAAGCGGTGTCCCGTCGACGTCGACGGGGTCGGTGACCTCGAGGGGGCCGACCACGAAGGCGACGAGATAGGTCGACATCTTCATGGTGTCGGCGAAGGTGATCGAGACTCGACCGTCGCCGAGTGGGGTGCGGCGCAGCTCCGGCCCGTTCGAGACCGCGACCAGCTCGTCGTCGACCTCGAGGGTGACCCCGAACACCGCCTTGTGCGCGGGTTCGTCCCAGCACGGGAAGGCACGCCGGGCGTCGGTGGCCTCGAACTGGGTGACGGCGAGGGTGCGGGTATGACCGTCGTCGTCGCAATAGGTCGAGCGGTAGAACCCGCGCAGCTTGTCGTTGAGCACACCCGTGAACTCCACGCGGAGCCTGACGGCGCCGGGCTCGAGCCGCGTGTCGAGCTCGAAGACCGCCTGCTCGGCCTCGGCGTCGAGGGTGACCCGTGCCCCGACGGTGGCGCCGTCCGCGGTCTCGATCTGGGCGATCTGGAGTTCGAGCTCGGCGGCGTTGCACACGATCCGGTCCGTCGCCTCGTGGACGGTGAGCTCGATGGCCACCTCGCCGCGGAACGAGGCGTTGTCGAGGTCGGGGGTGATCGTGAGCGCGTACCGGTCGGGTGTGACGTCGACGGGCAGGCGGCGGGGTGCGGCCTCGGGCATCCCGTCCACGGTAGTGGTGGTTCCGGACCCGGCGTGTACGGTCGCTTTCCGTGACAGAAGCACCGAAAAACCACAAGGAGCTCCCGGTCCGCGACGACGGCACGCGTCTCGACGTGGTCGGCATCGGCAATGCGCTGGTCGACGTGCTGAGCCACGAGGACGAGTCCTTCATCGAGTCCGCGGGCCTGACCAAGGGGGCCATGACCCTCGTCGAGGCCGACCAGGCCACCGGGCTGTACGAGACCATGGGCCCCGGTATCGAGGTGTCGGGCGGTTCGGCGGCCAACACCATCGCCGGTGTCGCCAGCTTCGGTGGCCTCGCCGGCTACCTGGGCAAGGTCCACGACGATCAGCTCGGCGGTGTGTTCGCCCACGACATGCGTGCCAACGGGGTCGTCTACGACGGTGCGGCCGTCACCACGGGACCGCCCACGGGCCGTTGCCTCATCGTCGTCACGCCCGACGCTGAGCGCACCATGAACACCTTCCTCGGCACGTCAGCCATGTTCGGCCCCGACGACGTCGACGAGGAGCTGGTCCGGTCCGGCCGGATCACCTATCTCGAGGGCTACCTGTTCGATCGGGACGAGGCGAAGGCTGCGTACCGGAAGGCGTCCGACATCGCCCACGACGCCGGTCGCACGGTCGCGTTGACGCTGTCCGACACCTTCTGCGTCGAACGTCACCTGGATGAGTGGCGGGTGCTCGTCCGCGAGTCGGTCGACGTGCTCTTCGCCAACGAGCACGAGCTCGAGGCGCTCTACGGTGTGCAGCTCCACGAGGCCGTGGAGCAGGTCCGTTCCGAGGTCGGCATCTCCTGCGTGACCCTCGGCGCGAAGGGTTCCATGATCGTCACGCCCGACGAGGTGGTCGAGATCCCGGCCGAGCCGGCCCAGGTCGAGGACACCACCGGTGCGGGCGACCTGTACGCCTCCGGCGTGCTGTTCGGGCTCAGCCAGGGCCTGCGCCTCGAGGAGTGCGGGCGCCTCGGTTCGATCGCCGCGGCTGCGGTCATCGCCGACATGGGCGCTCGACCGGGCCAGTCGCTGGCACAGCTCGTCTGACGAGTCGGGCCGTGGTCGACCGGGCCCTCCGTGCCAGGGTCGAGGCCTGGCAGGCGCAGGATCCCGATCCGGTCACGGTCGCCGAGGCTGACTCCCTGCTGGCCGCCGGCGACGAGATCGCGCTCCGCGATCGGTTCGATCACCGGCTGCGGTTCGGTACTGCGGGCTTGCGCGGCGCGCTCGGGGCCGGCCCCAACCGGATGAACCGGGTCGTGGTCCGACGGGCCGCAGCCGGTCTCGCTGCGTGGCTCGACGCGTCGGGGCGCTCCGGGCCGGTCGTCGTGGGGCGTGACGCCCGCCATGGTTCCGAGGTGTTCGCGGTCGACTCCGCCCGAGTGCTGGCTGGCGCGGGCCGGCGGGTCTTCGTGGTCCCCGATCCGTGCCCCACGTCGTTGGTGGCCTACGCCGCCCGGGCGCTCGAGGCACCGGCTGCGGTGATGGTCACGGCCAGCCACAACCCGCCGGGCGACAACGGGTACAAGGTGTTCGCCGACGGTGCAGCCCAGATCGCGCCACCTCTCGACGACGAGATCGCCGCGGCGATCGACGACGCGGGGCCGGCGGATCGGCTGCCGCTCGCGGCGCCCGACGCCCCTGCGATCGAAGCCCTGCCGGCCAGCGTCGAGGATCGATACCTCACGGGCATCGCCGCGCTCCGGTGCGCGCCCGATGCGCCGCCCGTACGGGTGGCGTACACACCGCTGCACGGCGTGGGGACGGCGTTCCTCCGCCGGGCGTTCGCGACATCGGGGCTCGGCGAACCGGACGTGGTGGCCCAGCAGGCCGAGCCCGACCCCGACTTCCCGACCGTGCCCTTCCCGAATCCCGAAGAGCCCGGGGCCATGGACCTGGTCCTCGGGTTGGCCGCCGAGCTCGGCGCCGACCTCGCGCTCGCCAACGACCCCGACGCCGATCGCCTCGCGGTGGCCGTGCCGTCTGATGGAGGGTGGCGCGTCCTGACCGGCGATGAGGTCGGCGTCCTGCTCGCCGACCATCTCCTCTCGCACGGTTCGGGGCCGGATCGGCTCGTGGCCACGACGGTCGTGTCGTCGAGCATGCTGTCGTCGATCGCGGCGGCGCACGGGGTGCACTTCGTCGAGACGTTGACCGGGTTCAAGTGGCTGGTACGGGCAGCGATGGCGCGGCCCGAGCTGACCTACGTGCTCGGCTACGAGGAGGCACTGGGATACGGCGTCGGCGACCTGGTGCGGGACAAGGACGGCATCTCCGCCGCCGTCATCGTGACCGAGCTCGTGGCCGAGCTGGCGGCCCGGGGATCGTCGGTGCCCCAGCGTCTCGACGAGCTGGCACGCGAGTTCGGCGTCCACCACACCATGCAGTGGTCGAAGCGGTTCGAGGGGCCGGGCGGGGCGGAGGTGATGGCGTCCCGGGTCGACGCGCTGCGTGTGTCGCCGCCGTCGATGCTCGGCGATCGGACGGTCGAGCGGGTCGAGGATCTGGCGCGTGGCGAGCGGCTCCCGCCGACCGATGCGCTCGTGCTCCACGTGCGCGGTGCGCGTGCCACGGTGCGGCCGTCGGGGACGGAGCCGAAGCTCAAGGTCTACCTCGAGATCATCGAATTCGTGTCGGGTGAGGCGGCTGATGCTCGCGTCCGAGCGGCCGCCCTCGGCGATGCCGTCCTGGCTGATCTTGCGGCATTGCTCGGCTGATCACCCGATCCGGTCGATCACCAGTGGTCGCGGTTCGACCCGGTCGGCATCGATGTCGATCGCGCCGTCGAGGGCAGCCCGGGCGGCCGCGAACCGTGCCGGGTCGTCGGCGTGGAGCACGAGGAGCGGATCACCCGCCGTGACCTCGTCGCCGACCTTGTGTTCGACGACCGCGCCGGCGCCGGCACTCACGTCGTCCTGCTTGCGAGTTCGCCCCGCACCGAGCCGCCACACGGCGACACCCACCGCCCGGCAGTCGATGCGCTGCACGTACCCGTCGGACTCCGACAGCACCACGTCGGTGTGGTCGGCCGTGGGCAACGGCGCGGACAGGTCACCGCCCTGGGCCGTGACGAGCTGCTCGAACGCCCCCAATGCCCGCCCGTTGTCGAGTTCCGGCTCCGGGTCGACATCGATCCCGGCCAGCCGCAGCATCTCTCGGGCGAGGGCGAGCGTCAGGGCGCGGACGTCGTCGGGTCCGTCACCCCGGAGCACATCCAGCGACTCGGTCACCTCGAGCGCGTTGCCGGCCGCGCGCCCGAGCGGCTGGTCCATGTCTGTCAGCAGCGCCGACGTCCGCACGCCGTGGTCGTTGCCGAGCCCGACCATGGTCTCGGCCAGGGTCCGGGACTCGGTGTCGTCCCGGAGGAACGAGCCCGATCCGAGCTTGACGTCGAGCACGAGGCTGCGAGTGCCCTCGGCGATCTTCTTCGACATGATCGACGACGCGATGAGTGGGATCGATTCCACCGTCGCCGTCACGTCGCGGAGGGCGTAGAGCTTGTCGTCGGCGGGTGCGAGGTCGTGTGATGCGCCCGCGATCACCCCACCCACCTCGGCCAGGAGCGACCGGTACCGGGCGGTGTCGAACGACGTGGTCAGGCCAGGGATCGACTCCAGCTTGTCGAGGGTGCCGCCGGTGTGGCCCAGGCCCCGTCCGGCGAGCTGGGGAACAGCTGCACCGCACGCGACGACGAGGGGGACCAGGATCAGTGAGACCTTGTCGCCGACCCCGCCGGTCGAGTGCTTGTCGACGGTGGGGCGCCCGAGGAAGGACAGGTCGACCCGGCTGCCGCTGTCGATCATCGCCGTGGTCCACGCGTCGAGCTCGGACGAATCCATGCCCCTGAGCACGATCGCCATCAGGAGCGCCGCCGCTTGCTCGTCGGCGATCGACCCGTCCGTGTAGCCGTCGACGAAGAACCGGATCTGCTCGTCGGTCAATACCTCGCCGTCTCGCTTGGTCGCCAGGATGTCGAGGATGTCGGTCGTCATCGGCCCGGTCCACCGGCCCCGAAGGCGTCTGGCAGCCAGACCGACATCGGTCGTTCGTTGACGACGAGGTCGGGGCCGCCGATCTCGTGGAGCAGCTGGCGGCATCGGCCACACGGGGACACATCGGCGCCGTCGGCGTCGGTCACGGCCACGGCCACGAGCGCCTGCGCCTGGCCTCCGGCGACGGCGATGGCCACCAATCCCGTCTCGGCACAGACGCCCGACACCAAGCTCGCGCTCTCCACGTTCGTGGCCGTCAGGATCGACCCATCGGTGAGCGCGCCGGCGGCGCCGACGGGGAAACCCGAGTACGGGCTGTGCGCTCTCGAGGTGGCGTGGACGGCAGCGCGTCGGAGTCCGGTCCAGTCAGGTGTCATCCCCAGCAGCATGGGGCAGGGCAGGTCATGGCGTCCATCGACCCCAGGGTCGGGGGTTCTCGAGCGAATCGCGGGGTCGCTCGGGTGTCTGGGCGAAGTCTCCGGATTCGGCCTCGGGTGGGCCGGTCACCGCTCGGTGGCCTAGGATCGGTGCCACGCCGTAGAAGACGTCGGCGTGGGGAGCTCGGTGCACCGGGCTGAGAGGGTGACTGCTGCGGTCACCGACCCGAGGACCTGATCTGGGTAATGCCAGCGGAGGGAATCGTGGACACCGACCGTCCACCCGGAGTGATCGTCGTGGCAGGAGGAGCGCCGGTGACGCGCGGCCTCACGACCGCCGGGGCCACGGTGATCGCCGCCGACTCGGGCGTCGCCCTCGCTCGGGCGATGGGCTTGGAGATCGATGTGGCCGTCGGCGACTTCGATTCCCTCGATCCCGACCTCGTGGCCCGCCTCGACGACCTGGCCGGCGAGGTCCGGCGGTTCGCCACCGACAAGGACGCCACCGACCTCGAGCTGGCGTTGCAGGTCGCCGGTGAGCGCGCGCCGGCCCAGGTGCTCGTGCTCGGTCTGGAGGGTGGACGTCCCGACCACGCCCTCGCCAACCTCCTCCTCGCGGCCTCGACGCGCTTCGCTGCGCTCGACATCGAGCTCGTGCTCGACCGCGGCCGGGCCTGGATCGTGCGGGACACGCTGCACGGCGACTGGCTCGCCGGCGCTCTGCTGTCGGTCCTGCCCCTCCACGGTGACGCCACCGTGTCGATCTCCGGCGTGCGCTGGCCGCTCGACCACGCCCGTCTCGCCGCCGGGACGACGCACGGCGTCTCCAACGAAGCCGTCGGGGGACCCGTGACGCTCACCGTCCACGACGGCACCGCCATCTGTATCGCCCCCCACAACCCAACGGAGGAATCCCCATGACCGCTCGTTCCCGACTGCTCGCGATCCTGGCCGCGCTGGCGCTCGCGCTCGTGGCCTGCGGCGACGATGACGGAGCCGCGCCCACCGGCGGTGGCGACTCCTCGACCACCAGCGCATCCTCGGAGGAGGGTGAGAGGATCACGCTGGTGACCCACGACAGCTTCAACGTGTCCGAGTCGGTCTTCGAGACGTTCACCGACGAGACCGGGATCACCGTCGAGGTGCTGCCGTCCGGTGACGCTGGCTCCATGGTCAACCAGGCGATCCTCACCAAGGACGACCCGCAGGGCGACGTGCTCTTCGGGATCGACAACACGTTCCTGTCCCGGGCACTCGACGAGGACCTGTTCGTGGCCTACGAGTCGTCGGCACTGGACCGTGTTCCGGAAGAGGTGCAGCTCGACGACGAGCACCGGGTCACGCCCATCGACACCGGCGACGTGTGCCTCAACTACGACAAGGCTGCGCTCGAGGAGGCCGGTGCCGAGCCCCCGCAGACGCTCGCCGACCTGACCGATCCGGCCTACGAAGGTGATCTCGTCGTCGAGAACCCGGCGACGTCGTCGCCCGGTCTCGCGTTCCTGCTCGCCACGATCGACGAGTTCGGCCAGGACGGCTGGCAGCAGTACTGGGAGGATCTGGCGGCCAACGACGTCGAGGTGACCGCGGGTTGGGAGGAGGCCTACTACGGCAGCTTCTCCGGCGCGGCCGACAGCGACGGCGACCGACCGATCGTCGTGAGCTACGCGAGCAGCCCGCCGGCCGAGGTGATCTTCGCCGAGGAGACGCCCGACGAGGCGCCGACCGGCGTGGTCATCGACACCTGCTACCGCCAGATCGAGTTCGCCGGCATCCTGGCCAACACCGAGCACGAGGCCGAGGCCCAGGAGCTCGTCGACTTCATGCTCTCCGACACGTTCCAGTCCGACATCCCGCTGAACATGTTCGTCTACCCCGTGACCGACGTCGAGCTCCCCGAGGCGTTCGTGGAGTACGGCGCCGAGGCCGAGGACCCGTACCTCATCGACGCTGACGAGGTGGCCGAGAACCGCGAGGCGTGGATCGAAGAGTGGACCGACATCGTGCTGCGGTGACGGCCCGCCGCCTCCTGACCGCGGTCGTCTTCGTCGTCCCGGTCGCCTTCTTCGCCGTCTTCTTCGCGGTCCCCGCGGTCACGCTGGTCACGACCGGTCTGCGTGGCGGGGGCGCGTGGGAGCTCGGCGAGGTCGGCGACGTGCTCGGCTCGGCGTCCACCCGTCGCGTGGCGTGGTTCACGCTGTGGCAGGCGGCCGTGTCGACCGCGGCGACGGTGGCGCTGGCGCTACCGGCCGCGTGGATCATCGGGCGGGTGCACATGCCCGGGCGAGCGTTGTTCTCCGCGGTCATGGTCGTGCCGTTCGTGCTCCCCACGGTCGTGGTCGGCACCGCGTTCCTCGCCGTGCTCGGCGCCGATGGCCCGGTGCGCACCGTCGGGTCGTCGTTCGGCCTCGACATCGACCTTCGCCAGAGCGCCACCGCGGTGATCATCGCCCACGTGTTCTTCAACTACGCCGTGGTCGCCCGCACGGTGGGCGCGGCGTGGCTCGCGGTCGATCCCGTCACCGAGGAGGCTGCCCGGACGCTGGGAGCGTCCCGCTGGCGAGCGTTCCGGGACGTGACCCTGCCCCAGGTGCGCCCGGCACTGGCGGGCGCAGCCGCGATCGTCTTCTTGTTCACGTTCACGTCCTTCGGTGTGGTGAAGATCCTCGGCGGACCGCGGGTGGCGACGATCGAGGTGGAGATCCACCGGGTCACGACCCAGCTCCTCGACCTGCGCACCGCCGCGGTGCTCTCGTTGCTCCAGCTCGCGGCGGTGATCGCCGCGCTCGCGCTCTACCGCCGAGCCGGCCGGCGCCGGGGCATCGGTCGTCTCCGAGCCGGACGATCGGTGCTGCGCCGTGCCGTCGGTTGGGAGCGGGCGGTGGTGGCCGGGACCCTGCTCTCGTCCGGCCTGCTCCTGGGCGTGCCCATCGCGACGCTGGCGTGGCGATCGATCGACACCGCGGGTGGGCCGGGTCTCGGGTACTACCGCGCCCTCGACACGGTCGGCCGTGGCACGGTGGCCTTCGTGCCGCCGACCGAGGCGATCAGGAACTCGCTGGTCTTCGGGTTCGCGGCCGCGACCACTGCGCTGGTCGTCGGTGGCCTGGCCGCGCTGGGGATCCATCGCCTGGGCGGGCGCGCCCGGGGCTTCGCCGATTCGTCGCTGATGCTGCCGCTCGGTACCAGCGCCGTGACCGTGGGCCTCGGCTTCCTGATCGCACTCGATGAGCCTCCGCTCGACCTGCGGACCTCGCCCGTCCTCATCCCCGCGGCGCAGGCGATCATCGCCATCCCGTTCGTGATCCGGACGATGCTGCCGGCCATGGAGGCGATTCCGTCCCGGCTGCGCGAGGCCGCGTCGAGCCTCGGCGCGTCGCCGTGGCGGGTCTGGACCTCGATCGACGCCCGCCTCCTGCGCCGGCCCGCGCTCGTGGCGTACGGCTTCGCGTTCGCGATCTCGCTCGGCGAGTTCGGCGCCACGGTGTTCATCGCACGCGCCGACGCGCCCACCGTGCCCGTGGCCATCTTCCGGGCGCTGTCGCAACCCGGCGCGCTGAACATCGGGCAGGCCATGGCGCTGAGCACCATCCTGTTGACCATGACCACGATCGTGATGGTGGTCGTCGACCGCGTGGGTGATGCCCGGGTCGGTGGCTTCTAGCGGGCGCCTCGCGGTCCAGGGTGTCGCCAAGGTCTTCGACGGGACGACCGTGCTCGATGGGGTCGACCTCGAGGTCGACGACGGCGCCACGGTCTCGCTCCTCGGCCCGTCCGGCAGCGGCAAGTCGACCTTGCTGCGGATCGTGGCCGGCCTGGAGCGGCCCGACGCCGGGAGCGTGTCGATCGACGACACCGAGATGACCGCCCGCCCGGCCCATGAGCGCGGGGTGGGGGTCGTGTTCCAGGACCAGGCGTTGTTTCCGCATCTCGACGTGGCCGGCAACGTGGCCTACGGCCTGCGCATGCAGCGGGTGGATCGCTCGGAACGCCGACGGCGCGCGTCGGCCACGCTCGAGGCGGTCGGGCTTCCCGGCTACGAGACGCGGGACCCGGCGACGCTGTCGGGCGGCGAGGCGCAGCGGGTCGCGCTCGCACGTGCGCTGGCCCCCGAGCCACGGGTCGTGCTTCTCGACGAACCGCTGGCTGCCCTCGACCAACTGCTGCGCGAGCGGCTGCTCCTCGAACTCCGTTCGATCTTCGACTCCCTCGGTGTGACCGTCGTGGCCGTGACCCACGACCCGACCGAGGCGGCCGCGCTCGGCGAGCGCGTCGCCGTCCTCCTCGGCGGACGGATCGCCCAGGTCGGTGCCCCCGGCGAGGTGCTCGCTCGGCCCGCTTCTGCCGACGTCGCCGGCCTGGTGGGCCACCGCAACGTGGCCGAGGGTGTCGTGGCCGACGGAGCGGTCCGGACGCCGTGGGGGAAACTGCCCGTCGGCGAACATCCGGATGGTCCCGTCTCGGTCCTCCTCCAGCCCGACCAGGTGGTGTCGTCGACGTCGGGCTCGCTGTCGGGCGCGGTCACGGGTCTGATCTTCCGGGGCGGCAGCGCGTTTGCCGTCGTCGAGGGCGACGACTGGCCCGCGCTCGACGTGCGCGCTGACCCGGCCTGGCGGGTCGGCGACCGGGTGTCACTCGCCGTCGAGCCGGATGCCGTGCACCTCATGGGGACTGAGGCGAGCTGAGGCGCTGGCTCGGGAGCCCGAGGAGCCATTGGGGCATCGCGGCAAGCCCGGTCTGGGTTGACGGGCTCGGGTGGAAGCGGGTGATGCCGTCGTGCCGAATCGTTGGACCTGCCACACCTCGACCCGGTGGATCGCCCGGCGGACGGGACGCAGGAGATCCCACGTGTTCCGCGTCGGCGTCGAGCCACCAGGCATGGGTCCAGCTTTCACGCCACGCCGCTCGGCGGCCAAGGAAGGAGCGCCACCAGCCGGACTCGCCGTACGGATCGAGCGGCGCACCGACCGCCTCGCATGTCCGACCGCCTCGCATGTCCGAGTGCTTCGGGCAGGCGCGCCCGCGGAGGTCGACGGACTGGACGCGGTGACGACCCGACCGAGGTGCAGGTCGGGTTCGGGGGCCGTCACGCGGCCGCAGGATGGGTGGTTCTTCGGCCCTTCCACTCGGTGCCGTGCGGATCCCGCGCGGTCCAGGCACCGTCGTCGTCGAGGTACAGCTTCCACCCGTACTGGTGGAGCAGGCGGTGGTGGAAGCGGCACAGCAGACAGCCGTTGTCCACGATGGTCAGTCCACCCGCGGCGCGCTCGTTCAGGTGGTGGGTGTCGCAGTGCCGTGGTGGTCGCGTGCAGCCGGGGAAGACGCAGCAGCGATCGCGGGCGGCGATGGCCCGGCGTTGCTGTGTGGTGAAGCGCTCGTTGGCCGTGTTGGCGTCGAGGACCTGGTTCCGGCCGGCGAACAGGGTGGCGACGAGGGTCGAGTCGCACAGCATCTGGTCGACCGCGGCCCGGGTGAGGTGCCAGCCGTCGCCGCGGTAGACGAGGTTCCGGAAGTCGCCGGCGGCGCGCGTACCCAGCAAGGTCTCGACGTCGATGTGGGCGTTGATGGTCGCGCCGGCACGCGGGCGAATCCGGCGTCGGTTCCGGCGGCGCTGATGCCGGATCCGCTTGCGGATCTTCACCCGCAGGAGCTCGAGCTCGTCGAGACCCTCGTTGGCGGGATCGAACGCTTCGTCGAGGGTGTCGCCCGGGTACGTGCCGTCGTAGACGTCGCGGGCGCGTCGCTCGTCCTCCTCGGCCCGGTCTTCGGTGTCGTCAGCGTCGTCAGCGCCGGCGGGCCACCATGGCCGAGGGCCGTCGGGAGGCCCGTCGCCACCGAGTTCGTCCTCGAGGTCGTCATCGTCGTCGGCGCCGCGGTGGGCGAGCAGGAAGCTGGCCATGTCGTCGGCGGCGTCGGCCTGGCGTTCGGTGAAGGTGCGTCGGTACGGGGCATCGGCGGGGTCGGGGTCAGCCAACATGGCGGCGATGGCCGCAGCGAAGTTGGCGAACGCCACCGGTGCGAGGGCGGCGTGGACCTCTCCACCACCGAACAGGCTCGGTGACATCGTGAGGCTGTGGGGCTGGACCCGCCGTGGCGCCAGCTCCTGGTCGCAGAGATCGGCCCAGTACCGCACGGCGTCGGCGAAGCCGTCGTTGTCGACCGCCGGATCCTCGGCGAGGGCGAGGAAGCCCTCGACCACCTCGTCGGACAGGAACCTGGCGCGCTCGTCGGTCGCAGCGCGCGCGAGCCGGTGGGCCCAGCCCAGCGAGAAGGAACCGTCGATCATCGCCGCGGCGAGTCGTTCGTCGAGCGCACACAGGCGCGCGATGCGTTCGAGGCGAGCCGCCTCGGGGTACGACTGTCCGGTGTGGGCCACCATCCAGGCCTTCGCCGAGCGGCATCCGGCGGCGAGCCATCCCGACGTGGGCCACAGCTCGACCAGCGCACCGATGACCGCTCGCGATGCTGCGTCCATGGACTCGACGAGTTCTCTCGTCCGGTCGAGCTGGACACGGGCGCGAGACGCCACGTCGACGTCGTCGGCGTATGTCGCAGAACCGGTCATGCATCCCATTCTCCTCAGGGGGTGTGACAAGAACTCCGGGTCCGACCGAAGAGATCGAGCGACGACGAGACAGTGGCTCACGCCGTCGCTGCGACGGTCATCGCGGGCTGATTTCGACAGCGCGTTGGCATGGATGGAAGGGGAACCGGCGCCGGTCTCCCAGTTCGGTAGAGGTCGGCCCTGCTCGGGCATACCGAAGAACGGCACCCCGGGACGCCGACGAACGCGCCGTTCGGCGCGGTGCATCATCATGCGCGCGCCAACGCGCCAACCCTTGCGCCCGTCATCGCCTCACGAACGAGCCGATCGGCGCGCTCGATCATCATGGACGCGCGTACGCGCCGATCCTTCGAGCGCCCGATTTCGTGGGCATCGAGCGCGGGACCTTCGTCCTCCAGTCGCACCGGTCGCAGTCGGAGATCGGTTGCCACGACCATGGGTCTGTCGCCGGAGCGGCCACCCGACCGCCGATTTCGCTCAGGTCTGGGAGCGGCCTCGTTCGGTGACGGCTCGGCGGCGGGCCTCGAGGTCGGCGCCGTCACGGCCGGCCATCCACTCCCGGGAGACCCGACCCTCGAGGGCCCAGAATCCGGCCCCGTCGACCAGCGAGCCCTCGTCGTAGGTCTGGAGCATCCGGGTGACGCCGGGCCGGTCGTTGCTCACGATGTCGGCCGCGAGTCGCTGGGTGAACGGCACGAGCTCCTCGTGGGGGACGACGTGGTTGACCAGGCCCCAGGTGAGCGCGGTGCCAGCGTCGATGAAGTTGCCGGTGGCGGACATCTCCCGGGCCCGGCGGAGGCCGACCGCTTCGGCGAGCAGCACGGTGAGGCCCCACCCCGGCATGATCCCCATCCGGGCGTGGGTGTCGGCGAACGCGGCCTGTTCGGAAGCGACCAGGAAGTGGCAGTTGAGCGCCAGCTCGAACCCGCCGGTCACGGCCACACCGTTGACCGCACCGATGACGGGTTTGTCGAGGTGCGGGATGGGACCGGGCCGATCGACGCCCTCGGCCGCCACTGGCGACGACGCGTCCGTGCCACCCAGCCCCTGGCCGCTGGTCGCGGCAAGCTCCTTCAGGTCGAGGCCGGCGCAGAAGGCCGGGTCGGCGCCGGTGAGGACGATGGCGGCGACATCTTCGTCTCCACCGAGCTCCTCCACCGTCCGCCAGAGCTCGCGGCGCAACTCGCCGCTCAGGGCGTTGCGGGCCTCGGGCCGGTTGAGCGTGACGGTGGCGACACCGTCGGTGATCTCGGTGAGGACGACGTCGGTCGGTCCGGTCATGCGGAGTACTCCAGGGGTAGGTCGCCGAGGGTCACGAGCATCGACGCGATCCAGGTCCCCATCGTGGAGAAGTGGTCGTCGAGCAGTGATCCGTCCTTCAGGGCGGTGTCGTCGAGCTCGTAGCAACCCTCGAACCCGAGCTCCAGGGCATGCGACGTGGGCTCGAGGTCGGCGGTGTACGCGGTCTCGATGGTGGGCGCGGTGCGCGCGAGGGTGATGTCGCCGATCGGGTCGCTCACGGCGGGCAGCGCCCCGGTTGCGGCCGATGGGTCGGGGAGCGACGCCAGGCCCTGGACGCGCAGCACGATGCTGATCTCGATCTGGGGCTCGTCGTCGGGTTCATCGCCCTGCATCCACGACCGGAACGCGCTCTGTGACCACGTGGGCCAGTCGAGGGTGATGTCGGCGCGGATGCGTGCCGGGGAGTGCTCGCCCGGGAGGCCGTAGGAGGTCTCCCACGTGGTGTCGCCGCTCAGCACGTCGATCTGGAAGTGCTCCCCGGGAGAGGTGCGTTCGAGCAGTGCCTCGTCGAGCGCGTCGTGCAGCGCTCCGATCGCATCGGTGAAGACGTGGTCCAGCATCGGACGTTCGACTCTACGGCGACATGACGACCGAGTCGGAATGAGCCCCACCAGCAGCGACCGCTCACCGAGGCGGACGTGATGCACCACGGAACGTGAGGTGAGGCCGTCGTGCTGGTCGACCGCGCCGCCCGTCCGACCCGGCCAGGGCCGTGGTCCGCTTCGGCCGCGGCGAGCACGCGCCGCGAGAACGTGTTTCAATCGTCGGATGGACATTGATCTGCCAGTCGAGGACGACCCCCGGCGGCTCGAGGTGCGCAGGTGGCTCACCGAGCACCCCGACCCGCCACCGGCCGAGCTGGTCGACCGCGGCTTCGTGGTGCCCCACTGGCCCGAGCCGTGGGGCCTCGACGCCGAACCCGAGCTGCAGCTCATCATCGACGACGAGCTGAAGCGGGCCGGGGTCACCAAGCCGCTCAACCCGATCGGCATCGGGCACTGCGGACCGGTGATCGTGGTCCACGGCACCGACGAGCAGAAGGCGCGCCACCTCCCCCCGATGCTGCGGGGCGAGGAGATGTGGTGCCAGCTCTTCAGCGAGCCCGAGGCGGGGTCCGACCTCGCTGGACTCGCCACCCGAGCAGAGCGCGACGGCGACGTGTTCGTCGTGAACGGCCAGAAGATCTGGACCTCGCTCGCCCAGGTCGCGAAATACGGGATCCTCATCGCCCGTACCGACCCCGATGCCTCCAAGTACACCGGGATCTCGTACTTCATCGTCCCCATGGACCTGCCCGGCATCGAGATCCGGCCGCTCCGCAACATGGTGGGCGGCTCCGGCGATGCCGGCTTCTGCGAGGTGTTCTTCACCGACGTCGCGGTCCCGGCCGAGAACCTGATCGGACCGCTCAACGGAGGCTGGGCCATGGCCAAGGAGACCCTGGCCAACGAGCGGGTGTCGCTGTCCAAGGACGGCCTGCAGTGGGGACACGGTCCCACCGTCCGCGACCTGCTCGACCTGCTGCGCCAGCGGGGCGGGGTCCGCGACCCCGTCGCGCGCCAGCGGGTGGCGTCGGCCTACATCGAGGGCGAGATCATGAAGTACCACCAGTACCGGCAGATCTCAGCGGCGGTGAACAAGGAGCCGGGTCCGGACGCGTCGCTGCGCAAGGCCCTCAAGGACCCCCACGGCAAGAAGGTCTTCACCCTCGCCAAGGACCTCTTGGGCGCCGACGGCCTGCTCGCCGCCGAGGCCGTCGACCCGGCGTGGCAGCAGTGGGCCAGCAGCTTCCTGTTCAGTCCGGCGCTCACGGTCGGGGGCGGCACCTCCGAGGTGCTGCGCAACATCATCGCCGAGCGGCTGCTCGGTCTTCCCCACGACCTCGACGTCGAGGCCGGGCGCACCTGGGCCGAGGCCCGGGCCCACCGTCGCGACGAACGAGAACGCGTTTCCACAACCTGAGCGTCGCGAGAACCGTAAACGCTGGGGTTGTGGAAACCGGTCGGGCGGGTGGTGGTCAGGCAGAGCGGGTCGAGCGAGGCCGGGTCGCTCAGCCGGCTTCCTCGGGCGGCGGCCCGGTGCACCCGTCCTTGGCGGCGTCGTAGAGCGACAGGAACGTGTTCGCGGCGACCAGCCACTCGCCGTCGACGAACACCGCGGAGCCTCCGCTGTCCTCGAGTGCCACCTCGCCGTTCAGCAGGATGTCGTAGAGCATCGTCGCGGTCTCGCCGTCGATCGTGACCTCCTTCATGGCGATCGACGCGCCCGACGTCAGGTCTTGACAGTGGAGCATCTCGGCGATGTAGTCCTCGCCGTTCTCCATCAGCGGCGCGGCCGCCTCCTGGTCGCCCGCGCCGAGCAGCTCGAAGAACCGGGTGGTGTTGTCGGTGATCTGGGCCTCGGACTCCTCGGGGCTCGGGCGTTCGGCTTCGGTGGTGGTCGGCGTGTCGTCGCCCGTGCCGTCGGTGTCGCCGTCGGTCTCGGTCGCCGCGCCATCACCGGCGTTGACGTCGTCGTCGCTGCACGCGCCGAGCAGCGCGAGGATGGCGAAGATGGCCAGCAGGCCGCGGAGCGAGGGGTGGATGCTCATGGTTGGGTCTCCTTCTCCCTCGGCGGGACGGCCGACGGGTCGGTGGGTGCTCGGTTACGCAGGATCTGGCCCAGCTCGTGCAGCGCTTCGACGTTGCGGTCGCTCGAAGTCCGTTCCTCGTAGACGACGCGCAGCAGCCAGAAGCGCAGGTACCGGGCCAGCGAGTGCCGCAGGTAGAGGACGGCGCCGACGATCGTGCAGCCGAGCCCGAGCAGGCCGCCCGAGATGAGGTAGGGGACCTGCGAGCTGAACTCGGTGGTGCCCGACGCACCGAACCAGCCGATCAGCACCAGCACCAGGCCGACCGGCATCAACACGATGCCGGCGACCAGCAGCCGTTGCTCGGTGGTCGAGGAGGTGCCGCTCACCCGGAGCCGGGCCAGCTCGGCCTCGAAGCCGGTCAGCCGGTCGTCGGCCACGTCGGCGGAGGGGTCGGTCGGATTCGACATCGCGTCTCCCGTCGTGTCTCGTTCAGCCACCGAGGTAGACCCCCGACAGCGCTTCGGCCATCTCGTGCGGTCTGCCCGCGGCGCGGATGCGGCCGTTCACCATCACGGCCACCTGGTCGGCTACGTCGAGCACGTGGCCGGCGAACTGCTCGACCAGCAGGATCCCCACCCCGCCCGCGGTCACCGCCGCCACCTGCTCGTAGAGCTGCTCGACGATGATCGGGGCCAGCCCCATCGACAGCTCGTCGAGCAGGAGCAGCGACGGTCGGGTGGCGAGGGCGCGGGCCAGGGCGAGCATCTGCTGCTCACCGCCCGACAGCCGCCCGGCCATCATCGAACGTCTCTCGGCCAGCACCGGGAAGTGGTCGTACGCGATGTCGCGGGCCTCACGGGTCGACACCCCCCGGTGGGTGAACATCCACACGTTCTCGTCGACGGTGAGGTTGGGGAACATCCCCCGGCCCTCGGGGATGGTGCACACGCCTGCCCGGGCGAGCGCGTCGGCCCCGGCGCCCGTGACGTCGTGGCCGAGCATGGTGACCGCACCCGTCGAGGTGGGCACCTGCCCGCTGATCACGCCGATCGTGGTGCTCTTGCCGGCCCCGTTGGGACCGAGGAGCCCGACGATGGTGCCACGGGGGACGATGAGGTCGACGCCGTGGAGCACCTGGATGCGGCCGTACCCGGCCCGCACGCCGGTGAGCTCGAGCACGGGGCTCGGGAGCTCAGACCCCATCGATCGCCAGCTCCCGGTCGATGGCCTCGAGGTGGGCCTCCTCGAAGGGCACGGCGAGGCCGAGGTCCTCCACGGTCGCGGGCAGGGCTTCGTCGACCTCGCGTTGGCGCGAGTCGACCCGGCCGGCCCAGGCGTCGGCGATCCAGAGCACGAGGCCGTCGGGCCGGCGGGCCAGGGTGATGCCGATGAGTCCGGGGCCGAGCAGCGCCAGGCTCTCGAGCCACGAGATGCTGTCGGTGAGCACCGGGAAGCCGGCGAGCACCAGGCCGCCCACCAGCGCGCCGCTCACACACGTGATGCCGCCGAGCACGGCCAGCAGCACGACCGGCAGTCCCGAGAACATCGTGTAGTCGGCGGCGCTCGCGCTGTTCTGCAGTCCCGCGTAGAGGGCGCCGCCGACGCCGGCGATCGCCGAGGAGAGGGCGAACACCTCGAGCTTGGTGCGGGTCGTGTTCATGCCCATCATCAGGCATGCGGTGGGCGCGTCGCGCAGGGCCGAGAGGCGACGTCCGAAATCGCTGCGGCGCAGCACGAGCAGCCCGAACGCCACGAGGGCGAACGCGGTGGCGAGCAGGATGAAGTAGGCCCGCTCGCCGGCGAAGGACACCCCGCCCAGCTCGAGGCGTTCGACCCGGGTCGAGCCGAAGTTGCCGAACGCGTCCTCGCGAATGAAGACGACGTTGTCCATGAGGGCCGCGAAGGCGAGCGTGGCCAGGGCGAGGTACAGGCCCTTGAGGCGCAGCGCGGGGAGGGCCACCACACCGCCGACGGCACCCGCGGCGAGCGCTGCGACCACGAGACCGATGGGAGAGCCGTCAGTGGCCACCTTCATGGCGGCAAGCGCACCCACGCCGGCGAGGGTGAGCTGGCACAGCGACACCTGACCCGCCCAACCGGTGAGGGGCACGAGCGACAGGGCGATGAGCCCCAGGGCCAGGCCGACCGACACCTTGCCGATCGTGTCGTCTGCGGCGACCGTGGTGAACGCCGCCGCGACCGCCACGAGCGCGACGGCGCTGATCGCCGACCGCCGCCACGCGGGCAGCTTCGGCATGCGCGCCGTGACCGCGGAGCCCGCACGGAGGCGCACCTCGGGGATGACGAGCAGGACCACGAACAACATGAGCGTCGGGATGGCGAGTCGAACGTTGGCGAAGACGCCGGTGGAGGGCAGGTAGCCCACCGCGTACGACTCGATGAGCCCGAGCACGACCGCACCCACCATGGTCAGCGGCACGCTCTGGAGGCGACCGACCATCGCGGCGGCGTACGCGTTGACGACGAGCAGGGTGAGGGCTTCGACGTTGAGCTGCAGCACCGGCGCCAGGAGGATCCCCGCCACGGCGGCGAGCGACGAGCCGATGGCCCAGCTCAGCATGCTCGAGCGGGCCGGACGGGCTCCGGTGAGGGTTGCCAGCGGCCGGTGGTCGACGATGGCCCGCATGGTGACCCCGGTGCGGGTGTTGAACATCAGCAGCCGCAGCCCCGCGGCGACCACGAGCGCGGTGGCGACGGCGATCACCTCGTGCCAACTGACCACGATCACCCCCAGGTCGACCCCGCCGGGGGAGAAGAACCCCGGCACCCGCCGACCGGCGGGCGGCCAGATGTTGAAGGCCAGCCCCATCAGCACGAGCATCAGGCCGATCGTCACGACCAGGCTCGACACCAGTGACGCCCGGCCGAGGTTCCGGGCCAGGGTGCGTTCGACCAGCACCCCGAACAGCGGGGCGATCACCCCGATCACCAGCACCAGCGCGATCGGCGCCGGCCACTCCCAGTCGAAGCGGATCTCCCAGTAGACGAACGCCATCAGCATCCCGATGGCGCCGTGGGCGATGTTGAACACGCCAGAGGTGGTGTAGGTGAGCACGAGTCCGCTGGCCGCGACCGCGTAGATGGCGCCGGTGACCACGCCGACCACGGTGAACGCGATCAGCTCTTCCACGGCGCTCCCCGACCGCTCATCGCCACGACGCCTCGTTCATCCGTCGCGCTGCAGCTCGTAGATGTCGTCGGCCGAGCAGTGGAACCCCTCGTCGGGGAACACCCGCACGTAGGCGCCGTCCTGCACCTGGGCAATCAGGAAGCAGGCCTCGTCGGGCACCGGCTGGCCGACGTCGTCGGGCGGGATGAGGCCACCGGCGTCGAAGCCCTCGATGGTGTCGAGCTCGGTCATCAGCGCGTCACGGGTCAGGTCCTCGGCCTCGATCGCGCGGGCGGCCTCGACGAACAGCGCGGCGCGGATCCAGGCGGTCAACCCGTTCGATGTCGGTTCTTCGCCCGGCGCGACCTCCTCGAGCCACTCGAAGTACTCCTGCATGGCCGGGATCTGGTCGGCCTCCTCGAACAGGGCATGCCCGAGGGGCACGTAGCTGCCCTCGCCGGCCGGCCCGACGGCCTCGAGGTAGTCGGGCGTGTAGCCCTGGGTGTTCACGTCGGCGACGGTCACGTCGAAGTTCTGATCGGCCATGGCGACCTGGAGCCGGACGATGTTGTTCACGTCGGCGACGAACGCGAATGCCTGGACGCCCCGGTTCTCCATCTCGATGACGTGAGGGGTGTAGTTCGACTCGAGCTGGCCGACCGGCTGCTCGTAGATGAAGTTCCACCCGATCGACTCGCGGGCCTCGATCAGCTCCTCGGCCGAGCGGATGGTGACCGGCGCGTTGACGAAGAACACCGCGGCGTTCTCGACGGCCTCGGGGTGCTCTTCGGCCATCCACCGCGCCGGGCCCACGAACACGACGTCGCCGCTCGTGCGGGGATAGACGTTGGGGAGGCTCTCGGCCTCGGGATCGGTGAGGAACCCGGCGAGGTTGGGGAACCCGCACTCGCGCTGGGCCTCGAACCCGCCGGTGTCGAAGGCCGACTCCGATCCGACCGCGGCGAACACCTCGTCGCACGCGTCCTCGTAGGCCTGGGCATTGCCGCGGTCGTTGGTGCCGGTGTCGAACTCGACGACCTCGATCATCCGGCCGTTGACGCCACCCTCGTCGTTGGTCTTGGCGGCGTAGGCCTCGACCCCGTCGGCCGCGGCCTTGAACAGGCCCGGCACGACGCCGGTGAGGTCGGCGATCACGCCGATGGTGATCGTGTCGTCGGTGATGCCGATGTCGGTGGTGAAGACGCCGTCGCCGCTGCCCTCGGACGGCGTCTCGTCGCTGTCGCCCGCGGGCGTCGCGGTGTCGTCGTCGCCCGATCGATTGCCGCATGCGGCAGCGAGCAACGCGAGCACGATCAACAGCAGTCCGGCTCGCCTGGTCATGGCCACCCCCCCGGGGGGTCCCTCTTCGGTTCGTCGCGCATCGTATCCGGTCGCGAGAACGCGTTCTCGACAGAGGTGCGAGGACGGCGAGATCGCCGTGTTCACCGTCCGCCGGGAGCCCACGTGAGGCTCGGACTGCAACTCGGCTACTGGGGGCTCGCCGAAGGTGGCTTCGATGTACGGCGGCTGGCTCGACGAGGGCTTCGTCCGACCCGGTGCCCGCCCGACCCGGGCCGACTTCGAGATCGCCGCCAACTGCTCGGTGGTGATGACCGACGACGTCGACGAGGCCCTCGACGCGATGAAGGGCGGCCTCGCGTTCTACATCGGGGGCGTGGGCGCCAAGGACATGAACTTCGATGAGCAGGTGTTCGCCCCGATGGGCTACGAGGCCGAGCGAATCCAGGACCTGTTCCACGACGGCCGCCGGGACGAGGCGATCGCCGCCGTGCCCCGACGGATGCCAGCCGACATCTCCCTGGCCGGCAGCCGCGAGCAGCCCCGCGACCACCTGGCCGCGTGGCAGGGGGCCGGCGTCACGATGCTGGTCGTCGGCGGTGGTTCGATCGAGACGATGCGCGAGGTGGCCGAGGTGATCCTCGGGGCGTGACCACCGAACGCACGACACTGAAACGCGTTCTAGTGTCTTGCCATGACCGACACCGTGGGGTTCTGGAAGCTGGCCGAGGAGGATCCGGCGCGCACCGCGCTGCTCCTCGCCGACGACGTCGAGGTGACCTACCGCGAGCTGTACGAGCAGTCGAACCAGCTCGTGCACGGCCTGCGCGCCCTCGGGCTCTCGACTGGCGACGGGGTGGCCACCGTGTTGCCCAACGGCGTCGAGACGCTCGCCCTCTACTTCGCGGCCACCCAGGCCGGTCTTCACCTGACGCCGATCAACCACCACCTGGTGGGGCCGGAGATCGCCTACATCGTCGACGACTGCGAGGCCTCGGTGTTCGTCGGCCACGAGCGGTTCGGCGACGAGTGCGCCCGGGCCGCCGACGAGTTCGGGCTCGACGCCGATCACCGCTTCGCCGTGGGCGACGTCGCGGGTCACCGGCGGTTCGCCGACCTCGCTGCGGGTCAGCCCGGCGACCGCCCCGACGACCGCTCGGCCGGCGCGGCGATGCACTACACCTCGGGCACCACCGGTCGTCCGAAGGGGGTGCGGCGGCCGCTGTCGGGCGCCGACCCCGATCAGGTGGCGGCGGCCGGCGGCTTCCTGTTCCACCTGTTCGGCATCCCGCCCCACGACGACAACGTCCACCTCTGCGGGTCGCCGCTCTACCACACCGCCGTGCTCGCCTTCGCGGCCACGTCGCTGCACATGGGGCACCCGGTCGTGCTCATGGACAAGTGGACGCCGGAGGCGATGCTCGAGGCGATCGAGGCCCACCGGGTCACCCACAGCCACATGGTCCCCACCCAGTTCCACCGCCTGCTCGCCCTGCCCGAGGAGGTACGCGACCGCTACGACGTCTCGTCGCTGCGGACCATGATCCACGCCGCCGCCCCCTGTCCGGTCGAGATCAAGCACCGGATGCTGGACTGGTGGGGCCCGGTCGTCTACGAGTACTACGCCGCCACCGAGGGCGGGGGCACGCTCGTGACGCCCGAGCAGTGGCTCGAGCGGCCGGGCACCGTCGGCCTGCCCTGGCCCAACAGCGAGATCCGGGTTCTCGACGACGGCGGAGCCGACGTGCCCACCGGCGAGGTGGGCACCGTCTACCTGAAGCTCCCCGGGCGGGGTGACTTCGAGTACTTCAAGGACCAGGGCAAGACCCAGGAGAACCGGCGTGAGGGGTTCTTCACCGTCGGCGACGCCGGCTACCTCGACGACGACGGTTACCTGTTCTTGTGCGACCGCAAGTCCGACATGATCATCTCGGGCGGGGTCAACATCTACCCGGCCGAGATCGAGGCCGCGCTGCTCACCCACTCCTCGGTCGGCGACGCCGCGGTGTTCGGCATCCCCCACGACGACTGGGGTGAGGAGATCAAAGCGGTCATCGAGGCGGCCCCCGGCACCGAGCCCGGCGACGCGCTGGTCCGTGACCTCATGGCCCACTGCCGCGACCGACTCGCGAAGTTCAAACTCCCCAAGAGCGTCGACTTCGTCGAGGAGATGCCGAGGGATCCCAACGGCAAGCTCTACAAGCGCAAGCTGAGAGACCCCTACTGGGAAGGCCGCGACCGCGCGATCTGAGCCGCCTCAGTCGCTGCTGTCGCCGTCGGCCCTCGCCATGGCCTCGTGGGGTTCGACGAGAACCCGGACGGCTCGCTCGAGCGACCCGGTGACCGACGCGAAGTCGCGGCGGCCGTTGGCCCAGGCCATCAGTGACGAGTACCAGACCTGACCGAGCACCGCCAGGATGTCGGCGCGGACCTGCGGGTCGAGTTCGGCGAGGATGTCGTCACCCATGTCCGCGATCAGCCGCTGCACCTCGGCGCCGCTCTGGCTGACGCCGGCATCGGTCGAAGACAGCGCACGCACCAGCGCGATGCTCAGCTTGGGTTGGCGCTCCATGGCCCGGCACCCCCGCTGGAGCACGTCGATCAACTGATCGGAGGCGGTGTCGCCCCGCGGCGGCGACTGGGCGACCCGCCCCTGCAGGCGGTTCGTCCACTCGGTCATCGCCGCCGCCAAGAGGTGGTCCTTCGACGAGAAGTAGCGGTAGATGGTGGCCAGCGCGACGTTGGCGGTGGCCGCGACGTCGCGCATCTGCACCGCTTCGTAGCCGCCCTCGGCGCCCATCTCGAACGCCACGTCGATCACCCGCTGGCGCCGCTCGCGCTGCTCGTCGGTGAGCTCGTCGAGATCGGTCGTCTCGGTGACCTGGTCGTCGACGGCCTCCGCTGGGGTCACCTCGGCCATGTCAGGAATCGCCGTCTTGCTTCGGACGGGTCAGGTCACGGAACGGCACGTCCTTGTCGACGCGTGGTTCGCGTGGCAGGCCGAGCACCCGTTCGCCCATCACGTTGCGCTGGATCTCGTCGCTGCCCCCGGCGATGCGGATCGACGGGGCGCCGAGGAACGACTGCTGCCACGCCCCGCCGACGGGGGCGTCGTCGTCGGCGAGCATGCCGGCCCCACCCTCGACGGCGAGCGCCAGCTCGCCGTTGTGCTTGAGGTTCCAGGCCGCGGCGAGCTTGGCCACCGACGCCGTGGGCCCCGGGGGCAGCCCCTGGCTCGTCAGCGTGCGGACGCGGTAGCCGTTGAGCCGGGCGATCTCGCCACGGGTGTGCGACGCCGCGAGGCCCTGGCGCACCACGGGATCGCTGTCGCACCCGTGCGCGGCCGCGAGCGCGGCGAGGTCGGAGGCCCCCAAGCGTCGACCCCCGGAGCCGCCCATGAACGTCCGCTCGTTGGTGAGCGTGGTCATCGCAGCCGCCCAACCGCCGTTCACCTCGCCCAGCACCCGCTCGTGGGGGATGCGGACGTCGGTGAGGAACACCTCGCTGAAGTGTGACGCCCCGGTCATCTGCTGCAGCGGACGGACCTCGACCCCCGGCGAGTGCATGTCGACCAGGAAGTAGGTGATGCCGCGGTGCTTGGGCCGATCGGGGTCGGTGCGGGCCAGCAGGATGCCCAGGTCGCTGTAGTGGGCGCCGGAGGTCCAGACCTTCTGGCCGTTGACGACCCACTCGTCGCCGTCGCGGACCGCCCGGGTCGACACGCCCGCCAGGTCGCTGCCCGCATCGGGCTCGCTGAACAGCTGGCACCAGATCTCGTCGCCCCGGAGCGTGGGTCGAAGAAATCGGTCGTGCTGCGCGGCCGTACCGTGGGCGATGATCGTCGGCCCGGCCATTGCGATGCCGACCGCGAACGCGTTCACCGAGGCTCCGATGCGGGCGCACTCCTCGGCGAAGATCGCGGCCTCGGCGGCGGTGCCGCCGAGGCCGCCGTGCTCGATGGGCCAGGAGATGCAGGCCCAGCCCTCGTCGGCCAGCAGCGCCTGCCACTTCCGGGCTCGCTCGGCCCAGTCGGCCTGGTCTTCCTCGCCGCGCATGGCGGCGAACCGGGCCATGGCCCTCACGTGCTCCTGGGTGAGGAAGGCCCGGGCCTCGGCCCGGAAGGCCGCCTCCTCGGGACTCTCGTCGAAGTCCACCGTGCGCCTCCTGTCGAGCCTGGTCGCGTCGGGCTCTCCGACGACTCGTTCGACGAGAACCCATTCTCGCCGGACCTCGAAACGATAACCCGGCCCGCCTGCCGTACGGGGCGTTCGGGCGTCGCTTGTCGGCAGCGCGAGAACGTGTTTCACTGAGCCGAGCACGTCGAACCCAGGGGAGCGGTGGCCGAGACGCGGCAGTCTGCGGTGGAGCGGGAGCAACGACGCTCGGGCACCGACTGGGGCACCTATGGCCGCCGACCGGTACGCCTCCTCGCCGGGGTCGCGCTCATCGACGCCATCGACCGCGGGATCCTCCCCGGTGTCCTGTCGCTGGTGCAGGACGACTTCGGGTTCAACGACACCCGAGCCGGCTTCCTCGGCACCGCGTTCGTGATCACCGGCTTCATCGTCACCATCCCCGCGGGGTACCTGGCCGACCGCTACCGGCGCGTCCGGATCATCTCGGCCGTGTTGCTGTCGTGGGGTGCGATCTCCGCCCTCAACGCGGCGGTGCGCAACTACTGGCAGTTCCTGGCGGTGCGGGCCGCGCTCGGCATCGGCGAGACCGTCGACAACCCGGCCTCGTCGTCGTTGATCGCCGACTACTACCGACCTCAGGTGCGCAGTCGCGCCTACGCGTTCATCCGGGTGGCCCCCCTCGCCGGCAGCGCCATCGGCCTGGCGCTCGGCGGGTTCGTCGGCGCCCGCCTTGGGTGGCGATGGGCGTTCCTGCTCGTCGGCGTGCCGGGCTCGCTGCTGGCCGTGGCCATGTGGCGGCTTCCCGAACCGAGGCGGGGCGAGAGCGACGAGGAGGTGGTCGACGAAGCGGCCATCAGCGTGCCGCCCACCCCGCCGGCGCCGCCCCGCGAGGGGGGTGCCCGCACCGCGTTCGCCGACATCCGGCGGGCCCTGACGGTGCCGTCGCTTCGCGCCCTGATGGTCGGATCGGCCATCTCCTCGGGCGCCCTCGCCGGGCTCGGCTTCTGGGCGCCGTCGTTCTACGAGCGCCACGCCGGTCTCAGCGCCGAGTCGTCGGCGGCACTGGCCGGAGGCTTGATCCTGCTGGGAGCGATCGCGGGCACGGTGATCGGTGGGCGCATCGCCGACCGGCTCCGCCAGACCGACCCCGGGGCACCGATGCTCGTCGCCGGCGTGAGCCAAGCCGTTGGCGCGCTGTTGCTCATGCCTACGTTCCTGCCTGTGCCGCTCTGGTTCCGCATGCCGGTCCAGGTGCTGGCGGTCGCGTGCATCCTCGGCGGGCTGCCCGGGCTGTCCACGATGATCAGCGAGGTGGTCCGGCCCACGTTGCGGGGCATCGCGTTCTCGCTGACCGCATTCTTCGGCGCCTGCGTGGGGGCCGGGTCACCGGCCCTCGTCGGGTTCCTCGCCGACCAGTTCGCGGTCACCGTCGACGGCGAGCTCGAGGGGCACCTCGCCAACGCGTTCCTGTGCGTCACGCCGCTCGTGTTCGTCGCTGCCCTCGTCGTGCTCAACGGCCGCCGCCACGTCGAGCGCGACATCGACGCCGCCCAGGCCGACCACTGACCAGCTCGGTCTCCGAGCGGGGGATGCAAGGCGCCGGGACAGTCAGCCCTCGTCGAGGCGGACCCGGAGGTGCTTGATGCCGCCGATGAAGTTCGACCGCAGCAGATCGGGCTCGTCGAGTTGCTGCACCCTGGGGATGCGCTTGGCGAGCTCTTCGAACAACAGCTGGATCTCGAGCCGGGCCAGCTGGGCGCCGAGGCAGAAGTGGGGTCCGCCACCGCCGAACGCGATGTGGTTGTTCGGGTCTCGTGAGATGTCGAAGGTGAACGGATCGTCGAACACCTCCTCGTCGCGGTTGGCCGAGATGTACCAGAGGCTGATCTTGTCGCCGGCCTCGATCGTCCGGTCGCGCAGCTCGAAGTCCTGGGTGGCGTTGCGCCTGAAGTAGAGCACCGGGCTCGCCCACCGCAGGATCTCCTCGGTCGCCACCTCGATGCTGCCCTCGGGGTCCTCGACGAGGCGCTCGTACTGATCGGGGTTCTCGAGGAACGCGTTCATCCCGTGGCTGATGGCGTTGCGGGTCGTCTCGTTGCCGGCCACCGACAGCAGGAGGAAGAACAGGTTGAACTGCATGTCGGTGAGGTGGTCGCCATCGATCTCGGACTCGAGGAGCTTGGTGATGATGTCGTCCTGCGGGTCGGCCCGTCGCTCCTCGGCGAGCTGCTGGGCGTACATGAACATCTCGGCCTGGGCGTTGAACACCTCCTCCTCGCTGACCTGGTACTCGGGATCCTCCGAGCCGACCATCCGGTTGCTCCAGTCGAAGATCTTGTGCCGGTCCTCGTGGGGCACCCCGATGAGCTCGGCGATCACCTCGAGCGGCAGTTCGGCGGCGATGTCGACCACGAAGTCGACGTCTCGCCTCGCGATCGCGCTCTCGAGGATGTTCACGCGTCAGCTCGCGGATGTGGGGCTCGAGCATGCCGATCATCCGGGGCGTGAAGCCGCGGTTCACCAGCTTGCGGTAGCGGGTGTGCTCGGGCGGGTCGGTCATCAACATGAGCTTTTCTCCCGACTGCTCGACGTCGGAGAGCGGGCGCTCCTCGAGACCGACGACCCCGCCACGGTCCTGGTCGGATGAGAACGTGCCGGCGTCACGGTTGCAGATCACGACGTCGGCGTGCTTGGTGATGACCCAGAACCCGGGCCCGTCCGGCTCAGGGTGGTGCGACACCGGCTGGTTGTTCCGCAGCCAGGTGAACCACTCGTGGGGGATCCCCTCGGTGAACCGGTCGCGGTCGAGCAGGTCGATGTCGCTGCGCTGCAGCTGGTGTTCGGTGACGGTCATGGGTCCCCCCGGGTGGTCAGCTTCCCTTGAAGGCAGGTTCGCGCTTCTCCATGAACGCGCGCGGGCCTTCCTTCGCGTCGTCGCTCTTGAACACGTCCATGCCGATGCGGCTGTCGATCGGCATCGCCTCGGCTTCGGGCAGGCACTCGGTCTCGCGGAGCGCCCGGAGCACGGCCTTGACGGCGACCGGCCCGTTCGACGCCACCTTGTCGGCCACCTCTCGGGCGCGGTCGAGGGCGGTGCCGTCGGGCACCACCTCGCTGATGAGCCCCAGGTCCTCGGCTTCGGGGGCCATCACGTGGCGGCCGGTGAGCAGGATGTCGGCGGCGACCGCGTACGGGATCTGCCGGCGCAGCCGGACCACCGACCCACCGAGCGGGTAGAGGCCCCAGCGCACCTCCGACACCCCGAAGCGGGCGCTCTCGCCGGCGATGCGGATGTCGGTTCCCTGCAGGATCTCGGTGCCCCCGGCGACCGCCGGTCCCTCGACGGCGGCGACGAGCGGCTTGTCGAGCAGGAACCCCTTGAGCAGCGGCTTGATGACCCCGGCGGCGATGCCGGTGGTCGTCTCGCCCTCGCGCTTCTCGAACGCGTCACCCGGGTGCGACTGGGTCATCGCCTGCAGGTCGGCCCCGGCGCAGAAGCACCCGCCGGCGCCGGTGAGGATCGCCACCCGGATGTCGGGGTCGGCGTTGATCTCGTCCCAGGCGTCCGACATGTCCTGCATCATCGAGGGCGACAGTGCGTTGCGCCGCTCGGGCCGGTTCATCGTGAGGATCATCACGTGCCCGTCACGCTCGACCAGCAGGTGCTCCTCGGGCGGCGTCTCGGTCTTCTCGTCAGTGACACTCATCGGCCGCGCCTCCTCGCTTCCTTGTCTCGCTGACGCCAAGTCGTGGCGCCAGCGCGACAGCGAAGCTGGACCTGGCTCATGGTTTGTCGCTTCTGACGACCCACATGGCGAAGAACTGGCTGGCGCCGCCGTAGGCGTGGCCGAGGGCGGTGCGGGCCCCGTCGACCTGGTGCTCGCCGGCCTGGCCTCTCACCTGCATGGCCGCCTCGGCGAAGCGGAGCATGCCCGACGCACCGATCGGGTTCGACGACAGCACGCCGCCCGAGCAGTTGACGGGCAGGTCGCCGTCGAGCTCGGTGGCGCCGGTCTCGGTGAGCTTCCATCCCTCGCCGATCTCGGCGAACCCGAGGTTCTCCATCCACATCGGCTCGTACCAGCTGAACGGCACGTAGCACTCGACGACGTCGATGTCCCGCAACGGGTCGGTGATGCCGGTCTGGGCGTAGACATCGGCAGCGCAGTCCTGGCCACCCCGGGGGTTCACCGGATCACGCCCCGGGAACTGGCCGAGCTCGCTGCGGATGGCGGTGCCGTGCACCCAGGCCGGGGGTTTGCTTGCGGCGTCGCCCCCGGCTTCGTCGGTGAGCACCATCGCGCACGCGCCGTCGGAGGCCGGGCACGACTCGAGGCGCCGCACCGGCTCCCAGACCATCGGTGACTCCTTCACGGCGTCGAGGTCGATGTCGGGGAGCTGGAGATGGGCGTACGGGTTCTTGAGCGCGTTCCTGCGGTCCTTCACCGCCACCATCCACCCCACGTACTCGGGGGCGTTCGACCGTGAGATGTAGGCGCGGATGTGGGGGGCGAAGTAGCCGCCGGCCCCGACACCGCCCGACCGGCCACCCGACAGGCCCCACGTCGTGTCGCCCTCGGACTGCTTCTCGAACGCGATGGTGAGCACCCGCTGGCGCACTCCCGACGACACGAGGTGCGAGGCCACGACGGCGGTGGAACCACCCACGCTGCCGGCCGTGTGCACCCGCATGATCGGCTTGCCCGCCGCACCCAGCGCGTCGGCGAGGTAGAGCTCGGGCATCATCACGCCCTCGAAGCTGTCGGGCGCGGTGCCGATGACGACCGCGTCGACGTCGGTCCAGGTCATCTCGGCGTCGTCGAGCGCCCGCTGGCCGGCCTCCCGCAGCAGCCCGGCCAGCGACACGTCGTCGCGCACCTTGCGGTGATGGGTCTGGCCGATCCCGACGACCGCCACTCGCTCAGCCATCAGGCATCTCCCTCCAGGACGCACACCAGGTTCTGTTGCAGGCACGGGCCGGATGCGGCGTGGCCGACCGTGCGCTGCTTGCCGTGCTCGTTGATCTGACGGAACGCCTCGCCGAGGCGCACCAGGCCACTCACCATCATCGGGTTGCCGCAGAGCGGACCGCCCGAGGGGTTGACCTCGACGTCGTCGTCCAGGCCGAGGGCGTCGCGCAGGATCAGCTCCTCGTGGCTGAAGCTGGCGTGCAGCTCGGCGACCTCGACCGGGCCGCCGGCCACCCCTGCCGCCTCGGCGGCCTGCCGGGCTGATGCCGAGGTCGACAGGTCGCGCACCCCCGGGTAGTGGGGGTCGGCCCGGTGGTCGATGCCCCGGATCCACGCCGGGTGCTCACACGCCTCGCGGGCCGCCTCGCCGGCGACCAACACGATGGCGGCGGCACCGTCGGAAACGGGCGGCGCGTCGCTCGCGCGCAACGGCGAGACCACGTGGGGCTCGGCCAGCAGGTCGTCGACGCTCACCTCCCCCGACACCTGCGCGTTCGGGTTGCCCGACGCCAATCGACGGCTCCGGGCCACCACCTCGGCGAGGCTCCGCTCGTCGTGGCCGTTGGCGTCGAGGAACGCCCGGGCCTGGAGGGCGGCCAGCGACCACGGGTCGGCCCACAGCGGCATGAGGTAGTACGGGTCGCTCTGGAGGCACAGCACCTCTCGCAGGTTCGCCTTCGACGAGATGCCCGAGCTGAACACCAGCGCCGCGTCGACGTCGCCGTGCTGGAGCCGCACCCACGCCTCGTAGAGCGCCCACGCCCCGTCCATCTCGACGTGGCTCTCCGAGATCGGCGGCCACGCGCCGGTGGCCTCGAGGTTGCCGACGAACGCGAACGGCGCACCCTGCAGGTAGTCGGCGCTGCCCGAGCACGTGAACCCGATGTCGCGGCGCTCGAGTCCCGAGCGGGCGATGGCCTCGTTCACCACCGGGTACAGCATCTGGGTCTCGGTCGTCTCGACTCTCGACTGGGCGGGCGCCTGCGCGAACGAGACGATGGCGACGTCTCTCACCAGACCCCCTCCTCACGGCTCAGGAAGTGACGGTCCCTCATCGTTGCCTCCGTCACAGCGTGTGCTTCTCGTAGGTCTCGCGGTCGGCGTCGGGCTCGCCGCTCGGGCGGAAGCCGCGGATGGCGTCGCCGAAGCCGTAGCCCCGGGGATCGCCGCTTTCGCCGGACCGTTCGGATGGATCGGCCCACACCGCCTCGACCCGCACCCCCATGCGGATCTCGTCGAGCGGGATGTCGAGGAGCCGTTGCTGGCCGATCGTGCCGTCGGCGCCGTCGAGCAGGATGCTGGCCAGCGCGTAGTCGTCGCGCTCCTGCTGGCCGTGGTACTGGATCGGCGTCAGCACGGTCCACGACGTCAAGGTGCCGGTGTCGGACACGGTCACCGCGTCTTGCTCCCAGGTCGTCTCCACCACGCAGATCGGGCAGAACCCGCGGGGCGGCACGTAGACCAACCCGCACTGCGGGCACTCGTGACCGCTGATCTCACCGTCTTTCAGCCGCCGCCCGAACTCGCGGCTCACCACTGGCACCCGGATCGCGTAGTCGAGGCTGATCATCTGTTGCATGAACTTCAGCCGGCCGTCTTCGGTCTCGGTGGCGCGGTCTGCCACGGGCCCTCCTCAGCTCTCCGCCGGCTCGAAGCAGGCGATGTCGGTGATGTGCCCGGTGCGCTCGTCGGCCCACCGCACCCGCACCCGCATGCCCGCCGACACCGCGTCCTCCGAGCCGGCGTCGAGCGCGTGCAGCAGGCTGGTGTCGGCGCCGTCGAGTTGCACCATCGCCCAGGCGAAGGGACGGTCGAGCGGGTGCTTGCGCATCGGCTCGGCGACCCACGCCCACTCGCGCACGGTTCCGGCGTCGGCCACGTCGACGAGGTCGTCGAGCGGCTCGCCGCTGTCGGGGTCGTACTCGAGCGGTGGGACGATCACCCGACCCGCGGCGGTTCGGGTGCCCACCACCTGCTGATCGCGCAAGCCGGTCAGGAACGCTCCCACCACCGGGCCGAGGCTCCGGCGGTAGGACAGCTCCATCGTGAAGGTCGACTCCCCCGAGGTCACCGGCGCAGTAGAACACATTCTCGTCAGTCGTGCCACCGGTGGTGGGGAATGGCGGCTGAGCAGGATGAACCGGGCTCGTTGTCGACACGGCGAGAACGTGTTCTACTGCTGGGCGATGGCTTTCAACCTTGCCGACTTCATCGAGCACACCGTCGACGCGGTGCCCGACCGGGCCGCCCTGGTGTGTGAGGACCGCCGGCTCACCTACGCCGAGCTCGAGGACCGCGCCAACCGGCTGGCCCACCACCTGGCCGCCCGCGGCATCGGTGAGCGCGACCACGTGGCGATCTACTCGTACAACAGCCTCGAGTACGTCGAGGCGATGCTCGCCGCCTACAAGCTGCGGGCTGTCCCGATCAACGTCAACTACCGCTACGTCGCCGACGAGCTCACCTACATCCTCGACAACAGCGATGCGAAGGCGCTCGTCTTCCAGGCCCAGTTCAGCCCCCTCGTCGCCGAGGTCGCGCCGAAGCTGCCGGTGCTCGACCACCTGCTCGTCGTCGACGACGGTACGGGCACCGAGCCGCCCGTCGGCGCGGTCGACTACGAGGAGGCGCTCGCGGCCCGGTCGCCCGAGCGCGACTTCGAGCCCCGCAGCGACGACGACATCTACATCCTCTACACGGGCGGCACGACTGGTTACCCGAAGGGCGTCGTATGGCGCCACGAGGACGTGTGGCGGGTGCTCGGCGGCGGCATCGACTTCATGACCGGCGAGCGGATCGAAGACGAGTACCAGATGTCCGAGCAGGCCGCCGAGGCCGAGCCGAGCGTCGGGCTCGTGCTCGCCCCGCTCATGCACGGCGCCGCCCAGTGGGGCACCCTCGGCGGGCTCATCCGGGGCATGACCTCGGTGCTGCTCACGCACTTTGACGCCGACGACGTCTGGAAGGCGGTCGAGACCCACGGCATCGGGGGCATCGCCATCACCGGCGACGCGATGGCCATCCCGCTGCTCGACGCCCTCGAGGAGGGTGACTACGACGTCGGCTCCCTCGTGTCGTTCAGCTCGACCGCCGCGGTGTTCTCGCCCACCGTGAAGGACCGTCTCTTCGAGCTGCTGCCGAACGTGTTCGTCACCGAGGCCGTCGGGTCGACCGAGGGCGGATTCAACGGGATCCGCCTCATCGAGAAGGGCAAGACCCGGCCGGACAACGGCGGGCTCATCAACGTCGACATGGGTCCCGACACGCTGGTCATCGACGACGACGGCAACCCGGTCTCGCCGGGCGAGACCGGCAAGCTGGCCCGGGGCGGCAACGTGCCGATCGAGTACTACAAGGATCCCGAGAAGTCGGCCGAGACGTTCATCACCGTCGACGGCAAGCGCTACTCGGTGCCGGGCGACTTCGCCCGACTCGAGACCGACGGCACGATGACGCTGCTCGGTCGCGGCAGCCAGTCGATCAACTCGGGCGGCGAGAAGATCTTCCCCGAGGAGGTCGAGGGCGCCCTCAAGGCCCACCCGAGGGTCTTCGACGCGCTGGTGATCGGCCTGCCCGACGAGCGGTGGGGACAGAAGGTGGCCGCCGTCGTCGAGCCGCGGCCCGGCGAGTCGCCGACGCTCGACGAGCTCGATGAGCACTGCCGCACCAAGATCGCTGGCTACAAGGTGCCACGCGAGCTGTTCCTGGTCGACGCGATGCCCCGCCACCCGAGCGGCAAGCCCGACTATCGCCGAGCCCGTGCCGTTGCCGAGGGTGCTGGCACATGACCGAGCACCCGACCTCGACCGGGGCCCGACCCCGGCTCTCCGACCCAGCCCCCAGGAGGCGCTGACATGAAGAACCGGCTCTGTGAGATGTTCGGGATCGAGTTCCCGATCTTCGCCTTCTCCCACTGCCGCGACGTGGTCGCCGCGGTCACCAACGCCGGTGGGATGGGGGTGCTGGGCGCGCTCGCGTTCAGCGACGAGCAGCTCGAGCTCGAGCTGAACTGGATCGACGAGCACGTCGACGGCAAGCCCTACGGCGTCGATGTGGTGATGCCCGTGAAGAGCCTCGACCGCGAGTCCGGGCTCGACGACGCCAAGGACATCGGTACCGAGCTCCGCGAGATGATCAGCCAGGAGCACTGGGACTACGTCGACAAGATCCTCCGGGACCACGGCATCGACCCCGACGCGCCCGAGCCCGAGCCGATGACCAACGGGGAGGAGGGCTCGCCCGCCACCACATCGGGGGTGCTCGGCTGGACCGCAGCCACCGGATCGCCGCAGATCGACATTGCGCTCGGTCACGACATCGCCCTGCTCGCCAGCGCGCTCGGTCCGCCGCCCAAGGAAGCCATCGACCGCGCCCACGAGCAGGGCGTCAAGGTGGCCGCGCTCATCGGCCGGGTCGAGCAGGCCCAGCGCGACGTGCAGCAGGGCGTCGACATCATCATCGCCCAGGGATACGAGGCGGGCGGCCACACGGGAGAGGTGGCGTCGATGGTGCTGCTCCCCGATGTCGTCGACGCCATCGCCCCGGTGCCGGTGTTGGCCGCGGGCGGCATCGGCGGCGGTCGCCAGATGGCCGCCGCGATGGCCCTCGGCGCCGATGGGGTGTGGACCGGGTCGATCTGGCTCACCACCATCGAGAACGGCAGCGGCGAGTTGCTCGCCGACAAGCTCATGGCCGCCACCTCGACCGACACGGTGCGCTCGCGCGCGATGACCGGCAAGCCGGCGCGGATGCTGCGCACCGGCTGGACCGACGCCTGGGAGTCGCCGGAGTCGCCCGGCACCCTCCCGATGCCGTTGCAGTTCATCCTCAACAGCCACGCCAACCGCAAGATGGGCCGCAACCAGCCCCCCGAGATGGTGGGCATGCCCGTCGGGCAGATCGTGAGCCGGATGAACGAGATGCGTTCGGCCAAGCAGGTCGTGTTCGACATGGTCGAGGAGTACATCGACGTCATCGAGAAGATGGCCGACGCCTGACCGAACGCCCGACCGACCGAGGAGAACCGGGCGGCGTCGCCCCAGCGTATTGGCCGGGTCGCCTCAGACGGTGCCGAGGTAGGCCTTCTGCACCGTGGGATCCTGTTGCACCTCGGCCGGGGCGCCGGCGGCGATCACCCGCCCGAAGTCGAGCACGTGGATGCGCGAGCACACCTTCATGACCAGCTCGACATCGTGCTCGACCAGGAGTACGGCGAGCCCTTCGGCGGCCAGACCGAGCAGCAGAGTGGCGAAGTCGCCGGTCTCGTCCTCGCTGAGTCCCGACGACGGTTCGTCGAGCAGCAGCAGCCGCGGCTCGCTGGCGAGCGCCCGCGCGACCTCCACCAGCCGAGCCAGGCCGGTGGGCAGCGAGCCGACCAGCTCGTCGGCCACCGGATCGAGCCCGACCCGCTCGAGGATCTCGTCGGCCACCTCAGCCGAGGGCGGCGCCTCCCGGTCCCACTTCCGCCTGACGTCGGCGGCCACGCGGATGTTGTCGCGCGCGGTCATCGAGCCGAAGACCTCGAGGCGCTGGAAGGTGCGCGCCACCCCGAGCCGGGCCCGCTTGTGGGGGGCGACCCGACTCACGTCGTCGCCCGAGAGCTTCACCACGCCGTGGTCGGGGGCCCGGAGCCCGCAGATCACGTTGAACAGCGTCGTCTTGCCGGCACCGTTCGGTCCGATCAGTCCGGTGACCCGGGCCCTGTCCGCGGTGAGGCCGACCGAGTCGAGCGCGGTCACCCCGCCGAACCGGACCGTCACCTCGTCGACCTCCAGCAGCGCCACGCCTCGACTCTAGAATCCGTTCGCGCGACGCGCGGCTCCTCAGCGGGAGTGAGTCCGTCGGATGTCGCGGTAGGGGATCTGCTTGTCGATCCTCGGTTCGGGAGGGAGGCCGAGGACCCGCTCACCGATGACGTTGCGCTGGATCTCGTCGGTGCCGCCCCGGATCGATATCGACGGCGCGGTGAGGAACACGGTCAGCCAGTCGTCGTCACCTTCGCCGGTGACCCCGGCGGGGCCCTGCACGTCGAGGCCCAGTGCCGCCGCCGCCTTCACCGCGTCGGCCATGCGGATCTTGCCGCCGGTCGCCGCCCTCGGGTCGCCGGTGTCGCGTGCGCGGGCCGCTGTGCGTCGGGCCGCCTCCATGTCGGTGAGCACTGCCGCGGCCCGCTGGCGTGCGATCGGGTCGGAGGCCGCGTGGTGCTCGTGCAGGTGCTCGATCAACTGGCCGGCCTCGAGCCCGCCGCCGCCTCCGCCTGCGGCCCGCTCATGGTCGAGGGTGGTGAGCGCGACCCGCCATCCGTCGCCCACGTCACCGATGCGGTCGGTGTCGTCGACCACCGCCTCGTCGAGAAGGACCTGGCTGAAGTGATCGTCGCCGTTGAGCTGACGGAGCGGTCGGACCTCGACGCCGTGTTGTCGCATCGGCAGCGCGAATGCCGTGATGCCGGCATGCTTCGGGACGTCGATGTCGGTGCGGGCGAGCAGCAGCCCCCGTTCGGCGTAGTGGGCCCGGCTGGTCCAGGTCTTGGCGCCGGTGACCCGCCACTGGTCGCCGTCGGCTTCGGCCCGGGTCGCCAGACCGGCCAGGTCCGAGCCGGCGTCGGGCTCGGAGAACAGCTGGCTCCAGATCTCGTGCCCCTCCCGGATCGGCGGCAGCCACCGCGTGCACTGCTCGGGTGTACCGTGGGTCATCACCGTCGGGCCGATCAGGGCCAGGCCGACCAGGAACGGGTAGAGGTCGGGGGTCTCGTAGCGAGCCAACGCCCGGGCGATCGCTGCCGCTTCCTCGGCCGTCGCCCCCCGCCCGCCGTACTCGGTCGGCCATGACGGCACCGCCCACCCGTCGGGCGCGAGCAGCGCGAGGAACCGTCGTCCGGCCTCGAGGTCGTCCTCGTCGCCGGCGGCACCCAGCATCGCCACCCGGTTCGAGGCGGCACGCCGCCGGAAGTGCCGGGCGAAGAACTCGTCCCCGTTGTCCATGCCGGCGATCGTAGGCCCCCCCTCGAACCGGGGTCGCGAGAACGCGTTCTCGTCCGGGGCTACGGTGCACTCCCGCGTGGCCGTCACCACCGGACCGACGCCGCGGGCGGTGCTGATCTTCTTCGGTCTCCGGCTCGGGCAGGTGATGAGCAACCTCGACGGGACCATCGTGGCCACCGCGCGGCCGTCGATCGTCGACGACGTCGGTGGGCTGAGCCGGGCGACCTGGGTGATCATCGCCGACATCGTGCCGGCCGTCCCTGAACCGGCTCCGTCACCGCCTCGAGCTGGCGCGAGAACCGGTTCTGGTAAAGACTGAGAGCCGCTGCACCCCTACCCGACTCTGACGGAGGACTCGATGACCGCCCTGGCCGACTCGGACCACTACGCCATCATCTCGGCGGACTGCCACGCTGGCGGCAGTCACTCCATGTACCGCGAATACCTCGACCCCGAGTACCGCGACGACTTCGATGCCTGGCGAGGCGAGTACAAGAACCCCTACAAGGACCTGGGCGACAAGCGGAAGCTGCGCAACTGGGACGACGAGATGCGCAACTCCCAGCAGGAGTCCGACGGCGTCGTCGGCGAGATCGTGTTCCCCAACACGGTGCCGCCGTTCTTCCCGAGCTTCGTGCTCTTCGCCAAGCCACCCAGACCCGAGGAGTACGAGCACCGGATGGCTGGCGTGCGAGCCCACAACCGCTGGCTGGTCGATTGGTGCAACGAGTACCCGGAGCGCCGCGCCGGGGTGGGCCAGATCTTCCTCAACGACGTCGACGACGCCCTCCAGGAGATCCAGTGGTGCCGCGACCACGGACTCCGCGGCGGCATCCTGCTCCCGAACATCCCGCCCGACGCCCACTGGATCAAGCCCCTCTACGACCCGGTCTACGACCCGGTGTGGGCGCTGTGCCAGGACCTCGAGGTGCCGGTCACCGTCCACGGCGGCACGGGCAACCCCGACTACGGCCCCTACCCGGTGTCGATGCTGCTGTACATCACCGAGACCGGCTTCTACTCCCAGCGGCCCCTCAGCCACTTCATCCTCTCGGGGGTCTTCGAGCGGTTCCCCGGGCTCAAGTACGTCATGACCGAGATCGGCTGCGCCTGGATCCCCGGCACGCTCGAGCGGCTCGACGGCACGATCCGGGGCATCCGCGACACGGGGGCGACGGGCGAGATCCGCTATGGCGACCAGCACGTGCTCCACCGGGACGCCAGCGAGTACTTCCACCAGAACGTCTGGGTCGGCGTCTCCAACCCGGGCGAGGCCGACGTCGAGGCCCGCCACCAGATCGGGCTCGAGAAGTTCATGTGGGGCAGCGACTACCCCCACGACGAGGGCACCCACCCCTACACGCGCGAGCACCTGCGTGCCCGCTTCGCCGGCGTGCCCGTCGACGAGGTGCACCAGATGCTCACCCTGAACGCGGCGAAGTTGTACGACTTCGACGTGAAGAAGTTGCAGCCGCTCGCCGACGAGGTCGGTCCCACCGTCGCCGAGGTGAAGTCCCCGGTCGACAGCGTGCCCGACAAGGAGCTCGAGCGGCTGTCGGGCGACATGGATCCCAAGGCCATCAAGTGAGCGGACCCCACGGCTCCTACGAGCTGGTCCTCGTCGACGAGCCCGCGCCACGGATCAGGCGCATCACCATGAACCGGCCCGAGAAGCGCAACGCGCTCAACCACACGCTGAGGGGCGAGCTGATGCACGCCCTGCAGAGCGCGGACGACGACCCCGAGGTCCGCGTGAGCATCGTCCGGGGCGCGGGCCCGAGCTTCTCGGCCGGCTACGACCTCGGGGGCGGCAACGAGGGCCTCGACATGCCCCACTTCACCCCGGGGGGCGAGGGGCACTGGCCCCGCCACGTGACCGAGACCTGGATGAGCATCTGGGACCTGGCCAAGCCGGTCATCGCCCAGGTCCACGGCTACTGCCTGGCCGGGGGCAGCGAGCTGGCCACCGGCTGCGACCTCGTCTACGTCGCCGACGACGCGCAGATGGGCTACCCGGCGGTGCGCTTCGGCGTGCCCGACATGCAGTTCCACGCCTGGTTCATGGGGCCCCGGGCCGCCATGGAGATGATGATCACCGGCGACCCGATCTCGGGTACCGAAGCGGTTCGTCTCGGATGGGCCAACCGGGCCTTCCCCGTCGACGACCTCGACGACGAGGTCCTCGCCATCGCCGAACGCATCGCGCTCATCCCCTCCGACGTCGCCCAGCTCAACAAGCGCACCGTCCACCGGGCGATGGACGCCATGGGCCTCCGGGCCGCCATCCGGGCCGGGACCGAGCTGTGCTCGCTCGGCACCCACCAGCAGAGCATGCACGCCTTCATCGGTGACGTGCAGGAGCGGGGCCTCACCGAGGCGCTCACCGATCGCGACGGTCCCTTCGGCGATTACCGCACCCGCGGCGAGACCGACGACGGCTGACAGACCGCACCGACATGGAAGAACGCCAGCTCGACGTCACCACGCCCGAAGGGAGATGACCACCTTCGCCGCGGGCACGGCGGGGAACATGCCGGTCAGGTGGGCTCGGGCGTGGCGGATCCAGCGGGCTTCGGAGGTCGAACCGAGCAGGGCCTGCATGACCGCCAGCGTGATCAGTTCGGCGTCGGACAGCTTCGGGGCGATCCCGACCAGTGGTCGTTCGGGGGCGATGTCGGGAGGGGTGACGGAGCGCGCGGACCTCTTGGAATCAATCATCTAGGAGTCCGTGGTCTCGAGCTCGGTGGCGGCGGATTCCCACTCGACCATCAGCCGGGCGGCGTCCTCCTTGGCCGCGTCGTGGCGGGCCTGCAGGGCGACCACGTGGTCGGTGTCGGCGTACACGTCGGGGTCGGCCAACTCCGCCTGGAGCTCGGCGACCAGCGTCTCGGCGTGCTCCCACTTCTTCTCGAGCCGGTTCACCGTCTTGCGCAGCTCCCGCGTCTTCTGCGGATCGGTGGCCGGCTTCGGCGTCTCCGACTTCTCCGGTGCCTTCGGGGTCGCGTTCGCCCCGGCCTCCTTCTTGGGCTTGGCCGGCCCACGGCGTGTGGTGGCCGTCGTCGGGTTCAGCACCTCTTCGGGCACACCGTGGTGGAGCTGCGCCGTCCCGTCGCGCACGTCGACGACGTGGTCGGCCACCGAGCGGATGAGGTAGCGGTCGTGCGTCACGAGGATGACCGTTCCCGGGTACACGCTCAGCGCGTCCTCGAGCGTGTCGCAGCTCGCCAGATCGAGGTGGTTGGTCGGCTCGTCGAGGATGAGCAGGCCCACCGGCTCGGCCATGACCTTGGCGAGCGCCAGGCGGGTCTTCTCGCCGCCCGACAGCACGGCGACACGACGTTCGACGGCATCGTCGCGGAAACCGAACGAGGCGAGGTAGGTGCGCAGCGTCTTGCCCCGGGGCGTCTCCGGACCGATCCCCTCCCGCGCGACGTCGAGGACCGTCTTCTCCGGATCCATCTCGTCGGCCTGGTGCTGTTCGAAACGGGCCACGGTCACGGACTGGCCGATCTCGGCCGTGCCCGCCATCGGTGGCAGGTCGCCGAGCATCATCTTGAGCAACGTGGTCTTCCCCGCGCCGTTGGGGCCGACGAGGGCGATCTTCTGGCCTCGTTCGACGTGCACCGAGACGTCGTGCAGCACGGGGGTGTCGCCGTAGCCGGCCGACGTGCCGTCGAGCTCGGCCACCACCCTCGACGTGCGGGGTGGCTCGGGGAACTGGAAGCGAGCCCTGAGCTCCTTGCGGTCAGGGACCTCGATCTCGTCGAGCTTCTCGAGCATCTTGATGCGGCTCTGGACCTGACGGGCCTTGGTCGCCTTGTACCGGAAACGCTCGATGAACCGCTCGGTCTGGGCCCGTTGCTTGGCCTGCTGCGCGGCTTGGGCCCGGAGCTGCTGGATGCGCTCCTCGCGTTGGACGACGAACTCGGCGAAGCCACCCACGTACTCGGTGAGCCGTCCGTTGGCGAGCTCGGCGACGTGGGTGGCCACGTTGTCGATGAAGTCGCGGTCGTGGGAGACGAACAGGAGGGAGCCGGTCCAGTTCCGCAGGCGCTCCTCGAGGAACCCAACCGAGTCGATGTCGAGGTGGTTCGTCGGCTCGTCGAGGATCAGCAGGTCGGGCGCGGACAGCAGCAGACGGGCGAGCGCCACGCGCATCCGCCAACCCCCGGACAGCTCGGTGACCGGGCGTTCGGCGTCGTCGGGAGCGAAGCCGAGCCCGAAGAGGACGGTGTGGGCTTCGGCCTCGAGGGCGTAGCCGTTGAGCTGCTCGAATCGGGTCTGGGCCTCGCCGTAGGCGTCGAGCGCCTCGGGGTTGGTGTCGGCCGGTCCGGCGTGGAGGAAGTGGCTCAACTCGACCAGCTCGGGCTGTCCGCTGAGCACGGTGTCGAGCACGGTGCCGTCGCCGGCGTCCGGGATCTCCTGGGCCAGGTGGCCGATTCGCATCCCCTTCGGTTTGGTGATCGAACCCGCATCGGGCTCGCTGTCGCCGACGAGGATCGACAGCAGCGACGTCTTGCCCTCGCCGTTGGCGCCGACCATGGCCACCTTGCGGCCCGGCGAGAGCGAGAGCGTCACGTCGTCGAACAGCGTGTGAGCACCGAAGGCGAGGGAGAGTCCAGACGCCGTGAGCATGACGTCCCAGCCTACGAATCGCCTGCTGGAGTCCACGAAAGGAGTGCAGGCACGCGCCTCGGGCGCCGGTAGCGTCGCCCGGATGGTCGACAGGGGTGCCCTGGTCCGGGCGAGCGGACTGCGCAAGAGCTTCGGCGACTTCGTGGCGGTCGACGGGATCGACTTCGAGGTCCGGCCGGGCGAGGTGTTCGGCTTCCTCGGTCCCAACGGCGCCGGCAAGACCTCGACGATGCGCATGATCGGTTGCGTGTCGCCGTTCACCGGCGGCGAGCTCGAGGTGCTGGGCATGGACCCCGCCACCGACGGCCCCGAGATCCGCAGCCGGATCGGCGTCGTGCCCCAGGAGGACAATCTCGACATCGAGCTGTCGGTCTGGGACAACTTCATCCTCTACGGCCGCTACTTCGGACTGCCACGCTCGGTGTTGAAGGAGCGGGCCCAGGAGCTGCTCGAGTTCGCGCGGCTCACCGACCGCAAGCACGACCGCGTCGACCCGCTGTCGGGTGGCATGAAGCGCCGGCTCACCATCGCCCGGGCCCTCATCAACGACCCCGATCTCGTGATCCTCGACGAGCCGACCACGGGCCTCGATCCCCAGGCCCGCCACCTGCTGTGGGAACGGCTCTACGGCCTCAAGCGGCGGGGCGTCACGTTGATCATCACCACCCACTACATGGACGAGGCCGAGCAGCTCTGCGACCGGCTCGTGATCATGGACGAGGGTCGCATCGTCGACGAAGGAGCGCCGTCGGCGCTCATCGATCGCCACGTCACGGCCGAGGTCCTCGAGCTGCGCTTCGAGACCCCGGAGCTCCAGGCCAAGGCCGTACCGATCGCGGCCGACGTGGCGCCGCAGTACGAGGAGCTCGCCGACCGCCTCCTGCTCTACACCGACGACGGCGACGCCACCCGCACCGCCGTCCACGACCGGGGGGTCGACTCGCTGACCGCCCTGACCCGGCGGTCGTCGCTCGAGGACGTCTTCCTCGCGCTCACCGGGCGGGTGCTCGACGAATGAGCCGCTCGTCGGCCCCAGAGGGTCTCCGCGCTGACCGAGTTGTTCATCCAACCCGGAGGGTTGGCCTGGGCCTCACAACTCGTGCTCCTCTGGTGGTGGTCGAGAGATGAGTTCCCTGGTCCTGCGGGCGTTGGAGCGGGAGCTGCTCATGTACCGCCGCATGTGGCGGGGCAGCGCGTTCTCCGCGTTCGTGCAGCCGTTGCTGTTCCTCGGCGCCATGGGTCTCGGGCTGGGCAGCCTCATCGACGACACCGGGACCGATGCGTCGGAGTACATCGTCTTCGTCGCACCGGGGCTCATGGCCGCGTCCGCGATCCTCGCCGCCGCCGGCGAGTCGCTGTGGGGGATCCTCGGGGGCGTCAAGTGGATGGGCAGCTTCAACGCCATGGTGTCCACCGCGATGCTCCCCGGCGACGTGTACGGGGGCCGGGTGCTCTCCTCCGGGGTCCGCACGGCCGTCACCGGCTCGGTCTTCCTCTCGGTCGCCGTGCTCCTGGGCGGGGTCTCCTCGTGGCTCGCGCCGTTCGCGCTCGTGCCCACCGTGCTGATCGGCATGGCCGGCACCGCCTGGCTCGCTGCCTACGCCGTGCGCCGGGAGAGTGACAAGTCCTTCTCGATCATCATGCGGCTGGGCATCATCCCGCTGTTCCTGTTCTCCGGAACGTTCTTCCCGGTCGACCAGCTCCCCGACGCCATCGAGTCCGTCATCTGGCTGTCGCCGCTGTGGCACGCCGTGGAATCGGCACGCGACTTCACCGCCGGCGGGGTCGAGCCGGTGACCCTGCTCCACATCGGCATCCTCCTCGCCGTGGTCGCCGCCGCCATCCCGGTCGGCATCAAGGGCTTCGAGCGGAGGCTGACCCCGTGAGCATGCAGACGATGGTGGACGCCGGGCGGGTCGTGCCGCCGTTGGACGCCCGGCGGCGCTTCCTGCGCATGACCGAGCGCAACGTGGTCGGTCATGCCCGGACGTGGCCGATCCTGCTCGCCGGCGTGTTCGAGCCGTTCCTGTACCTGCTCTCGATCGGCATCGGTGTCGGCGCCCTCGTCGGCGACGTCACCTACTCGGGGAGTCAGATCCCGTTCGAGACCTTCGTCGCGAGCGGGATGCTCGCCACGGCCGCGATGAACGGTGCCGTGTTCGACACCACCTTCAACTTCTTCCTCCGCCTCAAGTACGCCAAGCTGTACGACGCCGTGCTGTCGACACCGCTCGAGCCGCGCGACGTCGCGCTCGGCGAGGTGACCTGGGCGCTGCTGCGCAGCACGTTCTACTCGGCGGCGTTCCTCGTCACGATGTGGGCCTTCGGGCTGACCGACTCGTGGTGGACCTTCGCCGCGCTGCCGACCACCGTGCTCATCGGCGCCGCCTTCGCATCGGTGGGGCTGGCGGCCTCGACCTACATGCGGTCGTTCCTCGACTTCGACTTCATCAACATCACGATCACGCCCATGTTCCTGTTCTCGGCGACGTTCTTCCCGCTCGAGCAGTACCCGGGCGCGCTCGAAGTGCTCGTGCAACTCACGCCGCTCTACCAGGGCGTCGCGCTCTGCCGGGCGTTCACCACCGGTGAGGTCGACCCCACGCTGCTCATCCACGTGGCGTACCTGCTGGTGATGCTGACGATCGGCGTGCGGGTGGCCGGCCGGCGCATCGACACGATCCTGCGGAGCTGACCGATCGGCCGGCCGGCACCGGGAGTTCAGCCTGACATCAGCGCGATCGGTGTCGAGATGCCCAGGTCGCGGGTGCGGACGGTGGCGATCCGGCGGCCGGGTTGGACCGCGTCCTTGGCCCGACCGCACGCCGGCCCCAGTGCGTCGACACTGGCATCGAGGTCGTCGACGGTGAAGGCGAAGCCCCAGATGGATGCCGGGCCGTCGCCGGTGGGCTCCGGAGCGCCGACCACCTCGAGGATCACCGGGCCCAGTCGGAAGAACCGTTGTTGCATCGGACGCTCCGGCGAGCCCGCATCGCGGATGCGTCGGCACTCGACCCCGAGCCGCTCGAAGGCCTGCGTCGTCCGGTCGAGGTCGGGCGAGCCGATCACGAGGTGATCCACGCCGGTCACGCCGTTGGGGTGGGTGACGGGTTCGGGGCGTTGAAGATCCGTCACGGCCGTCCGGATCCCATCGACGTCGTCGACCGTCGAGTCGAGGTCGCGCAGCGTCCAGGATGTTCCGTCGTGTTGACCCGTGCACACCAGCCGGATGGCGCCCACCGCCAGGCAGCCGTCATCGACGTCGAAACCAGCGGCGCGCCAGGCGTCAGGCTCGTCGCCCACCTGCACGCGTTCGATGGAGATCACGCCACGCAGGCCGCGACTTCGTCGTCGAATCCGCCGAGTGTCGGATCGTCGGGATTGCCGGCGAACGACGCGATGACGACCTCCCGGATCCGCTCGTCGGTGAGGGCATCGCGTCCGCACTGCTGCTTGCCCGCCGACAGGCCCCCGCCCGCCAGGAAGCTGTCACGAAAGTCGGCGATGAGGCCTGGCGCGCACTGCGACAGCCCGTTGCCGACGGCCGTGAACTCGGTCAACGGTTGATGCCGGACAGCACGGCGCGCAGCGAGGCGGCGACGATGCTGTCGTGCACGCCGACGCCCCAGTGCACGTCGCCGTCGGTGGTCTGCATCTCGACGTAGGCGACCGCCTGGGTGTCGGCGCCGGCGCCGATGGCGTGCTCGGTGTAGTCGAGCACGTCGACCTCGATGCCGAGTCGCTCGGCGAGCCCGTGGACGAAGGCCGACACCGGCCCGTTCCCCTTCCCGGTGACCGTGATCGGACCGTCGGGCATCTCGAGTTGGGCGGTGATCTCCGCGCCCGTGTCGGTGGTGTGCAGTTCGTAGGTGCGCAGCTCGATCTCGCCACGCGACAGGTAGGTCTCCTCGAACTGGGTCCACATGTCGTCGACGCTGATCTCGGTACCGGTGTTCTCGACCACGTTCTGGATCGACCGGGAGAACTCGATCTGGAGGCGGCGAGGCAGATCGAAGCCGTGCTCCTCCTGCATCACGTAGGCGACCCCGCCCTTGCCGGACTGGCTGTTGACCCGCACGACCGACTCGTAGGTGCGGCCGACGTGCTTCGGGTCGATGGGCAGGTACGGGACCTCCCAGACGTCGTAGTCGTCGCCATCGACACCTTCCCGGAGCGCGGCGAAGCCCTTCTTGATCGCGTCCTGGTGCGATCCGGAGAACGCGGTGTAGACGAGGTCGCCCGCGTAGGGATGGCGGGGGTGCACCGGCAGGCGGTTGCAGTACTCGGCGGTCCGGCGCAGCGCGTCGATGTCGTTGATGTCGAGCTCGGGGTCGACGCCCTGGCTGAACAGGTTCATGGCCAGGGTGATCACGTCGACGTTGCCGGTCCGTTCGCCGTTGCCGAACAGCGTCCCCTCCACCCGATCGGCGCCGGCCATCACCCCGAACTCCGCGGCGGCCACGGCGGTGCCGCGGTCGTTGTGCGGATGGAGGCTGATGATGACCTGATCGCGGTGGGGGATGTTGCGGTGGAAGTACTCGATCACGTCGCCGTACAGGTTGGGCGTGTACTTCTCGACCGTGGCCGGCAGGTTCAGGATCAGCTTCTCGTCGTCGGCCGGGTCGATGGCCTGTCGCACGGCATCGCAGATCTCGACGGCGAAGTCGACCTCGGTCTCGGTGAAGCTCTCCGGCGAGTACTGGTACCGCACGTGGGTGTCGGGTACGCGGTCCTCGAGCTTGCGGGCCAGCTCGGCGGCGTTGACCGCGATCTCGGTGACGCCCGCCTGGTCCATCCCGAACACGACCCGGCGCTGGAGGATCGAGGTCGAGTTGTAGAAGTGCACGATGGCGTTCGGCGCGCCGGCGATGGCCTCGTAGGTGCGCTCGATCAGGTCAGGTCGGCACTGGGTGAGGACCTGGACCGAGACGTTCTCGGGGATCAGGTCCCGCTCGACCAGCTGGCGGCAGAAGTCGAAGTCGGGCTGGCTGGCGGAGGGGAAGCCGATCTCGATCTCGGTGAAGCCCATGTCGACGAGCACTTGGAACATGCGGTGCTTGCGTTCGGGGTCCATCGGGTCGATCAGCGCCTGGTTGCCGTCGCGCAGGTCGACCGAGCACCACCGCGGTGCCTGCTCGATCCGCTTGCCGGGCCAGGTCCGGTCGGGAAGGTCGAGGCCTGCACGCAGCGGAAGGAACGGCACATACTTGTCGAAGGGCATCTTCTCGGGTTGTGCAGGCTTCGGAGCCATGTCGTTTCCTTCTGTCTCGTTCGTGTTCGTGGTGTGCAGGGCGACCGGGGCCCGGATCCGTCCTCGAAAAGCAAGAAACCTCCTGGCCGGGAGGCACAGGAGGTCGGGCGAGCGCTGTATGTGGCGCTCGCCTAGGTGAGAAGAAGCAGGCCCAGGTCGTGGAACTTCATCGCCATCAGCATGCCGGGCGCGACCAGGGTCGTCAACCTCGAAGGCGGATGTTCAGGCTGTCGGGTGGGCGGCCGCCCAGTGGAGGAGATCGTCGGCGGGCAGCGTGTTGACGATGCGGTCGGTCGCGATGTCGTGGCGGGCGGCCCGGTCGCAGCCGAAGGCCTGCCACTCCAGTTGGCCGGGCGCGTGGGCGTCGGTGTCGATCGCGATTCGACAGCCCCATTCCAGAGCGAGATCGAGGAGCTCGTCGGGTGGGTCCTGGCGTTCGGGGCGGCAGTTGATCTCGATCGCGGTGTCGAACCGCTCGCACGCGGCGAAGACCATGTCGGCATCGAACTGCGAGCCGGCCCGCCCGGCGAAGTCGCTCTGGCCGATCGGGCGCATCTTCCCGGGGACCTTCTGACCCGTGCAGTGGCCGAGGATGTCAACGTGGGGGGATGCGACGGCCATGACCATCCGCTTCGTCATGTCCTTGCTGTCCATCGACAGCTTCGAGTGGACGCTGGCCACCACGATGTCGAGCTCGGCGATCCTCTTCGGCACCTTCCCGTCGAGCGCGTCGGCGATCACCGCGCCGGTCGACTTCCCGATGCCGGCCAGCTCGGTCAGCTCGCCCCGCTCGTGGAGGCGGGCCAGTTCCCGGTCGCCGACCTCGTCGACGATCTCCATCGCCCGCACGTAGGCCCGGACCTTGTTGCCGTCGGCCAGCGACCGGTCGAGCAGGTAGACGACCCGTTCCAGGGCTTCACGGGGGTGCACCCCACCGAGCGTACCGACCTCTCAGTCGCCGCCGAGCCGTGAGAGGTCCCGCCCCGACGTCGAGGTCCACCCGTCTGACGGCGTCCGCATCAGGTCCTGGGACTCATTCCGACTCCGTCGTCATTTCGTCCTAGCCTCCGGCCCTTCATGGAACGGTTCGGATTCGTCGGGCTCCCCAACGCCGGGAAGTCGTCGCTGTACAACTCGCTCGCCGGTGGTGGTGCGCTCGCCGCGCCCTACGCGTTCGCGACCACCGACCCGAACGTCGGCATGGCCAAGGTCCCCGACCACCGCCTCGGGGAGCTGGCCGAGATGAGCAGGTCGAAGGACGTCGTTCCCGCGTCGGTGCAGTTCGTCGACATCGGTGGGCTCGTCGAGGGCGCGTCCCAGGGCGAGGGGCTGGGCAACCAGTTCCTCTCCCACATCCGCGAGGTCGATGCGGTGGTGTTCGTTCTCCGGGCCTTCGAGGACGACGACGTTCCCGGTCCGGCCGACCCGCTCGAGCACCTGCGCGTGGTCGAGCTCGAGCTGACCCTCGCCGACCTCGAGACCGTCGAGAAGCAGCACGACCGGAAGCAGCGCGCGCTCAAGGGCGACAAGTCGCTCAAGCCCGAGGTCGACGCGTTGGGCCGTGCCGCCGAGATCCTCGGCGCCGGGACGCCGGTGTACCGCTCCGACCTCAGTGCCGACGACCGGGAATTGCTCCGCCCCCACTTCCTGCTCACCAACCGGCCGGTTCTCGCCATCGTCAACGTGGGCGAAGGCCAGCTCGACGACCTCGACGCCATCACCGCGCCGGTGGCCGCCGAGATGGAGGGGAACGCCTTCGTCGTGGGCATGTGCGTGCAGCTCGAAGCCGAGGCCGCCTCGCTCGACACCGAGGAGGAGCGGGCCGAGATGCTCGAGGGCCTCGGGCTCGGCGAGGGGGCGCTGCCACGGTTCCTCCACGCCGCCTACCAGCTCATGGGGCTGCGGACGTTCTTCACCACGGGTGAGAAGGAGTCCCGGGCATGGACGTTCCGGGCCGGGTCGCGTGCACCCGAGGCGGCGGGCGTGATCCACACCGACTTCCAGCGCGGCTTCATCCGGGCCGAGTGCATCCAGTGGGACGAGCTGCTCGACTGCGGTTCCTGGGCCGGTGCCCGCGACGCCGGCCGGCTGCGGGTCGAGGGCAAGGACTACGTGGTGGAGGATGGCGACGTGCTCGAGTTCCGCTTCAATGTGTAAGCCGCTCCTCGCTCGCAGGCGAGCTCGTCGCTTCTGACGTTGTTCGGCGGGGCCTCACAACGTCCGGCTGCGAGTCTGTGGGAAGGCATCATGTACGGGTGCCCTGGTTGTTGCGTGATGGACGGGTGCTCGCCAGTCTCGAGGTCGCCTCGAGCCGGGCGGACCGCCGGCGCGGTCTGCTCGGGCGCGACGGCATCGACGGCGCGTTGCTGATCGAGCCGGCCAGGTCGGTCCACACCATCGGCATGCGCTTTCCGATCGACGTCGCTCACCTCGATGCCGACGGCGTGGTGCTGCGCGCCCGGACCATGGCCCGCAACCGCATCGGACTCCCGGTCCCGAAGGCGACGGCGGTGGTCGAGACCGAGGCCGGCCGGTTCCGGTCCTGGGAGCTGCACCCCGGCCAGGTCCTCGAGGTCGAACGCCCGGAGCACGGATCCGGCGCACCATCCGTTTCGTCCTGATATCTTCCCTCGTACGGGCACAAAGGCTGGAGGTTGGGTGATGAGACGATCCCTCGTGGTCCTGTTCGCGTGCGCGGCGATGCTGGTGAGCGTCGTCGTCGTGAGACCGGCGGACGCCGGCGCCCCCACACCGCCGCCGGATGCCAACGGCTACGTCTTGGACTACCCGCTGAGCGCCGACGGTTCCTATGTCCCGATCTCGGGTCAGTTCCGCTGCGCCGGCGGTCCCGGCACGACCAACTCGTTCGTCCTGTGGTACGCCCCTGGTCCCAGCCAGGACTACCTGTGGACCTCGACGCTGTCGACCTACGAGGACAAGCAGTCGGTCCCCGTCACCGTCGACGGGTCGTATCGACCGGTTGCAGGCGACTTCGACGGCAACTCCTGCACCGACATCCTCTGGTACGGGCCCGGATCGGCGCCCGACTTCATCTGGTGGGGAGAGCACGATGAGACCTTCACGTCGGTGCCAATGACGGTCAACGGCGACTACCGCCCCGTCGTGGCCAACTTCGACGACGACGGCACCTTCACCGAGGACGTGTTCTGGTATGCGCCCGGAAGCGCCCAGGAGTACTTCTGGGCGGGTGCCCCCGATCGCTCCTTCACCAGCAGTACGGCGCCCAGCGTGCAGGGCGACTATCGCGTCACCACGGTCAGGCTCCAGTCAGGCGACACCACTGGTGTCCTGTTCCACCGACCCGGTACCGGCCAGGACTACATCTGGACCGGGATGTCGCCGGGTGCGAGCCAACCCGACGACGACATCGCCGTCGACATCAACGGCTCCTACCAGCCCCTCGGAGTCGGTGGCCCCTTCGTCCTCCTCTACGGCGCTGGCGGCGCGCCCGACTTCCTCATCACGTCGACCGGCGACGACGGCTCGCTCGAGACCGTGCCTGGCACGATCAACGGGACCTATGAGACCGGTTCGAGCGACCTGTCGAGTGTCATCGTGTGGCACGCGCCCGGGTCGGCGCCCGACTTCCTCTGGCAGTTCGACTGAGGCCTTCCCTACCGTCAGGCGGGTGAGTGGTCGCCTCGTCGTCGTCGGGACACCCATCGGGAACCTCGACGACCTGTCGCCACGCGCCACGGAGGCGCTTCGGGGCGCTGCCGTCGTGGCCTGCGAGGACACCCGTCGCACGGGACGGCTGCTGTCCGCTGTCGGCATCTCGTCCCCCGAGTACGTGGTCGTCAACGATCACACCGAGACCGACGCCGCACGCGGTCTGGCCGAGCGGATCCGGGGCGGTGCGGTCGTCGCGCTGGTCACCGACGCAGGAATGCCGGCGGTTTCGGACCCCGGCCAGGCGGTGGTCGCGACCGTCGCCGACGCTGGCCTTTCCATCGAGGTCATACCGGGGCCGACCGCCGTCTCGGCGGCACTTGCTGGCAGTGGCCTGCCGTCCGGCCGGTGGGTGTTCGAGGGCTTCCTCCCGCGGAAGGAAAGCGCGCGCCACGAACGGTTGGCCGAGATCGCGGCTGAGCGACGGACGGTCGTGCTGTACGAGGCCCCCCACCGGGTGGCCCGCACCGTCGACGACCTCCTCGGGGTGTGCGAACCGGAACGGCGGGTCGCGCTGGCCCGGGAGCTCACCAAGCTCCACGAGGAGTTCGTGCGGGGGACCCTGGCCGATGCCCGCCGATGGCTCGACGAGCACGAGCCCAAGGGCGAGTTCGTCGTCGTCCTCGACGGCGCGGCACCGGCGCCGGATGCCACGGATGCCGACATCAGGGCCGCGCTCGCCGAGCAGCGCGATACCGGCGCCTCGACCCGCGACGCGGTGGCGGCGGTGACGGCGCGCTTCGGCGTGGCCAAGCGCAGGGTCTACGACCTGGCCACGGGGGCTGGGCCGCTCGGCGACGCATGATGGCCTGCGACCTCGAGCGCGCCACAGGCGCGGTGGAGATCGCCGGAACTTTCGACGCTGATTCCGGCGACCTGGGTCGCGCTCCTGGCGCGTCTCACGTCGCCGAAAGGTCGCCGGCTGAGCCGTCGGCGGTCAGTCGGTCGCGGCATCGAGGAGCTCAGCGAGGGTGGCAGGCTTGTGCTTACGTCGCAGGGCGCGGCGGATGCCCTGAACCGCGCCCTCGGTGAGCTCCCACATGCCGTCGTCCTCCTCGGTGGCGACGACGATCAACGCATGCTCCTCGACACCGGTGACCCGGACGGCGCCCGCGGCGACGGCGCCCTCCTCGAGCATCTCCCAGCGGAGGTCGACGGCGAGGTGGGCTGGCCCGTCGAGGTGGTCGGCGCCACTCACCGCCGTGGCCAGGCTGGCGAAGTTTCGGCTCAGCTTCACGCCGACGGGCCCACCGGGATGGACGAGGTCGAGGCAGCTCAGCGACTGGCACTCGGGGTCGGCAGCCACCAACGTTCCGGCGCACGGCCAGCCCGGGCTCGGGACCCGGCGACGGCGCCCCGGCAGGGTGTACAGACGGGCCGCGCCCGACCGCTTGGTCGGCACCAGGCCCGGCACGTCGAAGTCGACGGTGACCAGCTTCGTTCGCGGGTGCGGCTGCAGGGCCGGCAGCAGGCGCTGGAGGGTGGCCGGCGCGAGGTAGGCGAAGAACACATCCGCGTCGAGCTCGAGGTCGGGGTCGAACAGGTCGCCGACCCAGAGGTCGGCGTCGACGCCGGCATCGTCGAGGTGCTGGCGTGCCTCCTCCACCAGTTCGGGGTCTGCCTCGATGCCCGCGACCGAGGCGCCGTGCTTGGATGCCGCCAGCAGCACCTGGCCGTCGCCGCACCCGAGGTCGACCAGCCGGTCCGATGTTCCGACGCCGGCCAGGTCGAGCGCCTCCTCGACGGCTTCTCCTTGGCTCGGCGCCCAGAACGGCCAGGTTCGAAGCACCCCCCGGGGAGAGTGCTTCGAATTCGAGTTGTTCGGCAGGGCCTCACAACTCGCGGGCACGGACCGCGCTGTCACCTAGGCGCTGATGAGCTGTTCGCAGGCGATCTCCGGAGAGATGATGTTGATCATCACGCCGGTGCCCTGTTCGAAGCCGGCGACCGAGGTCAGTCGCGGGGTCACGTGCACGTGCCAGTGGTACGCACCGGGTTGGTTGTGCGGCGCCGTGTGGAACACCAGGTTGTAGGCGAAGTCACCCACGACCGAGCGCAGGCGCGCGAGACCATCGCGAATCGACTTGCCCACGGCGACCAGGTCCTTCGGCGGCGCCTCGGTGAGGTGCTCGTGGTGGTTGCGGGGTACGACCAGCATCTCGAAGGGGGCCGCCGCCCAGTACGGTGACAGCAGGGCGACGCGGTCGTCGGCGTACACGACGCGGTGACCGACGTCGATCTCGGCCTCGGCCACCGTGCACAACAGGCACGAGCCGTCGAAGCGGTCGAAGCCGCGCAGCTCGTCGCTGATCGAACCCGGCACGAACGGGATCCCGAGCAACTGACCGTGGGGGTGTTCGATCGAAGCGCCGGCCTCGCGCCCGGCGTTGACGATCGCCTGCGTGTAGCGCGTGCCGGCCTGACGGCCGTGGTCCTCCATCCGGTCGCGGATGGCGGCCATCACCAGCCCGGTCTGCTTGTCGTCGAGGTCGGCCCAGCTCGTCTCGTGGTCGGGAGACAGGACCAGCACCTCGTGGATGCCCGACGCATTGGCCTGGGTGAACACCGGACCGAGGTTCGTGACCCGCATCGGCTCGTTGCCGCTGAACGCGGGGTACTTGTTGGGCACCACGCGAACGAGCCACGAACCCTCCTTGCTGTACTCCTCGAGCGAGGGCGGGGTCGCTTCCTCGTTCCCGGGGCAGAAGGGGCACGGGCGTTCGGGGTCGGCTTCGACCGGAAGCTGGCGGCTGACGAGGTGGCCGGGACGCTCGGCCCTGGTCGACGAGATCGTCACCCACCGTCCCGTCAACGGGTTGAGGCGCAGCTGGCTCACGGCATCGAACACTACCGGGGGCCCTCTGCCGCCCCGAACACACTCACCTGGGTGTCGCAGTCGACGTCGAACGGCGCACCGGCCCAGTCGGCGTACCGCTCGCGGAGGGAGAGCCCCGCACTCGCCGCGATGCGGTCGAGCCCGGCCGGATCGGTGAAGTGCAGGTGCCAGGGGCGGAGCCGGACCGGTTCACCGTCCCGCAGCTCGACGTGGTGGCCCGAGACCGTCCGCTCGGCCGGGTCGGTCCGGCTCACGCGCAGCACGACACCGTCGGCGTCGAGTCGGGCCAGCTCGACGTGGTCGGCGGGCCCGGACGGGAGCGCACCCGGCACGAACGTCTCGACGATGACGATCCCGCCAGGCGTCAGCAACGCTCTCGCCTCGGTCAGGCATCGTCGTTGCAGCGACGTCGTCGGGAGGTTGAAGAACGTGTTGAACGCGACGAGCACCGCGCCGGCCGAGCCGTGCCGGACCGGGATCTCCGCCATGTCGGCCGCGGCGACGGGCACCGACGGCACCCGCGAACGCGATCTCGCCAACATGGCGAGCGAGGCATCCACGCCCACGACCGGGAGGCCGGCCTCGCGCAGCGGTCCGGCCAGTCGACCCGTGCCGCTGCCCAGCTCGATGACCGGACCGTCGGTCCGGGTGGCGACGAACGTGGCCGTCGCTCCGGGTGGCGACACGTCGGCGTACCAGTCGTCGTAGACGTCGGCGAAGCCGTCGCCGTAGGTCGACGGGCGGTAGCCATCCATGGGGTCATCGTGGCAGGCGTGGGGCAGTCGCTTGCAGGCCGGTCGGTAGCGTGGCCGCCGATGAGCGACGACCGTCGGCGGCCAGCGCAGTACGAGTCGGACACCGGCGTCGAGGCGGCCATCGCCGACGGCCCCTGCCCCCACTGCGCCCGGACCACGCCGCGTGTCGTGCCGGGCGTCATTCCCGGTGGTCAGCAATGAGCGCACCGTGGGCCGCGCCCGGGTCGTCGGCGCTTCAGCCCGAGGGGCCGTCCGAACCGGCGACCACCGCGCACACCGGATCCGGGTCCTCCTCGGCGGCGGTCCGGGCGGCGCCCCCCCTGCCCCCGCCACCCGTCCCGTTCCGGCCGATGACGATCGCCGACCTGCTCGACGGCTCGTTCGCGATCCTCAAGCGCCGCCCCCGCGAGGTCCTGCTGCTGGCGGCCGCCTTCGTCATCCCGGTCCAGCTGCTGGCGTCGGTCCTCCTGCGCGACGTGCTCGCCGAGGGCGGCTTCGCCGGCACCGGGCTCGGAGAGTCGACGTCGTCGGTGGGGTTCGAGGAGTCCGGCGAGCTCACCGGCCTGGGCCCGACCCTGGTGTCGGCGCTCATCAGCGTGTCCTCGCTCGCCCTGCTGGCGGGTGCCCTCGCCCGGCTCGTCGCGGACTGGCATCGGGGCGAGCGCGGCACGCCTGGTGCCGTGATCCTGGCCACGCTGCGCCGGTCGCCGGCCCTGCTCGTCGGCGTGGTGGTCGTGCACCTCCTCGAGCTGCTGGGGCTCGTCGCGTTCGGCATCGGCGCCTACGTGATGATGTGTTTCCTGCACGTGGTGTCGCCGGTGATCGTGGCCGAGGAGGTGGGCCCGTTCACCGCGATCGTTCGCTCGTTCCGGTTGACCACGTCGAAGGCGTGGCGTTCCCTCTACGTGCCACTCCTCGTCGGCGTGGTCGGCGCGCTCGTGGGACTGGGGTTCCAGCTCATCCCCGAGCTGGTGATCCTGCTGGTGTCCGAGGACTGGTACTGGCTCGTCCGCAGCTCGGGTTCGATGCTGGCCCAACTCGTGGTCGCCCCGTTCACCGCCGGTGTGGCCGTGCTCTACCACCTCGATCTCCGGATCCGGTCCGAGGGCTACGACATCCACCGCCAGGTTGCCTGGTACCAGTCCAGCGGGGTGCACTGAGATGGGACTGCTCGCCGGAGACCTCGACGGCCCGCCACCCGTCGACCCCGACGACGCCCGCCGGACCGCCGAGGACATCCTCGATGCGCCGGAGTACGCCGAGCCCACCCAGAGCGTGGTGGAGCGGGCCCTGGAGTGGCTGGCCGAGCGGCTCGAGGGGTTCGTCGGGACACCGGGCGGCGGGGGACCGGGCTCGGCCATCGCCTGGTTCCTCATCGTCGGGCTGGTCGCGCTGGCGGCCTGGTTCGTCTATCGAGCGGTGCAGGTGCGGGGCATCCGGAAGCGTCCGCCGGAGCCGGCCCTGCGCTACGGCACCGAGTCGCACCGGGACGCCACCGCATGGCTGGCCGAGGCCAGCCGGCTCGCGGACGAGGGCGACCACTCGGGTGCGCTCCGGTGTCGCCACCAGGCGCTCGTGGCGCGGCTGGTGACCGACGGTGTGGTCGACGACGTGGCGGGTCGGACCGCCGGGGAGTACCGCGACCTGGCGGCCGATCGCCTGCCACGTGAGACCGACCGCCTGGCCGCGCTCACCGCGACCTTCGACGACGTCTGGTACGGCGGCACGGCCACCGACGCCGTCGGGTATGCGGCCTTCGTCGGTGAGTGCGAGCAGGTGGAGCAGGCGATCGACGCCCGGGTCGGCGAAGCGGCGGGGATCGGGTGATGCGACGCTGGCTCTGGGTGGTCGGGATCGTCCTGGCCGTCGTGCTCACCGCGTACATCGGTGCCGCCCGCCAGACGGGAGGGCCGCCGCTCGATCCCGACAGCACGTCGCCCGACGGCGCCAAGGCGGTGGTCGAGCTGGTCGGCCGTCTGGGCGGTGACATGGACGTGGTCGAGGGGGCGCCCGACACCTCGGTCGACGTGGCACTGCTGCTCGAGGACCGCTATCCACGCGAGCAGGCCGGCGACGTCGAGGCGTGGGTGCGTGGTGGCGGAACCCTGGTCGTGGCCGATGTCCGTTCCCTGTTCACTCCGTCGACCGCACCCGGGTCGGTCGAGACCGTGCGGGGTGGTTGCCCGCTCGGCGCGCTGGAGGGTGTCGGCACCCTCGAGGTGGGCGAGGGACGCGGGTACCAGGTCCCGTCCGGTTCGACGGGGTGCTTCGGTGACGGATCAGGCTCCTACCTGGTGTCGACGCCCATGGGCGACGGCGAGGTGGTCGCGCTCGGTGGGCCCGACGCGTTCACGAACCAGTACCTCGACGAGGCCGACAACGCGGTGCTCGCGGGCGCGCTGCTGGCCGGCGAGGGAACCCGGACCGCCTTCCTCCAGCCCGCGTTCGTCGGCGGTGGGGACGACGACCTCGTCGACCTCGTCAAGACGCCGGTCCGGGCAGCGCTCGCCCAACTGGCCGTCGTGTTCGTCGTCGTCGTCGTGTGGCGTGCCCGTCGCCTCGGGCGTCCGGTGGAGGAGCACCAACCCACCCAGATCCAGGGCGCGGAGCTCACCAACGCCGTGGGGCGCCTCCTCCAGTCGAATCGCCGTCCCGACCGCGCCGCGGCGATCCTGCGGGACCATGCCCGGCGGGATCTCTCCGGTCCGCTCGGTCTGCCCCTCGACGCGTCGGTCGACGTCGTCGAGGCCACCCTCACCGCCCGGACATCGCTCGACCACGTCGAGGTCCGCCGGGCGGTCTCCGACCCGGTGTCCACCGACGACGCGCTCGTCGAGGTCGCCCATCTGCTCAGCCGCATCCGTGAGGAGCTCACCCATGACCGATCCATCACCCGCCCGTCCTGACACCCCGAGCCCGGACGGCCCCGATCCGGACAGCACGCCCCGGGCCGCCGTGCTGGCCGTGCGCGACGAGGTCGCCAAGGTCGTGGTCGGCCAGGACGGCGTCCTGTCCGGCATCATGGCCGCGCTGCTCGTCCGCGGCCACGTGCTGCTCGAGGGCGTGCCCGGCGTGGCCAAGACGTTGCTGGTCAAGACCATCGCCGCGTCGTTCGACCTCGACTTCAAGCGGGTGCAGTTCACCCCCGACCTGATGCCCTCCGACGTGCTCGGTCAGGTGATCTACGACGGCGAACAGGGCTTCCGCTTCCGCGAGGGACCGGCCTTCACCAACGTGTTGCTCTCCGACGAGATCAACCGGACCCCGCCCAAGACCCAGGCGGCGTTGCTCGAGGCGATGGAGGAGCGGCAGGTATCGGTCGAGGGCGCGGCCCGCAGCCTGCCCGAGCCGTTCGTCGTCATCGCGACGCAGAACCCGGTCGAGTACGAGGGCACCTACCCGTTGCCCGAGGCTCAGCTCGACCGGTTCCTGTTCAAGCTCCAGGTCGGCTATCCAGATGCCACCCAGGAGCAGGAGATCCTGGCCCGCCACCACGCCGGTCTCGACCCCCACGATCCGGAGACGGCCGGCGTGCATGCCGTCGCCGGTGCCGCCGACCTGGCGGCCGGCCGACGCGAGGTGGATGCCATCGGGGTCGACGATCAGGTGCTGGCCTACATCGTGGCCATCGCCCGCGCCACCCGGGAGAGCTCGTCGCTCTCCCTCGGCGTCTCGCCACGTGGGGCGGCGTGGCTGCTCCATGCGGCCAAGGCGTGGGCGTGGCTGGCCGGGCGGAGCTTCGTGACCCCCGACGAGGTCAAGGCCGTGGTCCGGCCCACGCTGCGGCACCGCATCCAGGTCCGTCCCGAGCTCGAGCTCGAGGGCACCACCGCCGACGCGGTGCTCGACGGCATCCTCGCCACCGTTCCGGCCCCGCGCTGACGTGCCCGTCCTCACCGCCCGCCTCGCGGTCGTCGCCGCCATCGGCGTCGTGGTCGTGGCGGTCGTCCCCGGGTCGGTGGTCGCGCGGCTGCTGATCGTGAACGGCGTCCTCGCGGTCGTGGTCGTCGCCGACTGGTTGCTGGCCCCTCGCCAGGGCGCCTTCGAGATCGAACGGCGACTGCCCAAGGTGATCACCCTCGGCGGTTCCGACGAGCTGACGTGGCGGGTCCGCAGCCGCCGGAGCCGTCGGTTCCGGTTACAGGTCGCCGACGAGCTCGCGCCGAGCCTCGCCGCCCGGAGCCGCCGTTTCGATGGTGTCGTACCGGCGAACGGCGTGCTCGAGGCGACGACGACGCTCGAGCCGACACGGCGCGGTCGCTTCGAGGTCACCGAGCTCGTCTGGCGGGCCCACGGTCCACTCGGGCTGGCCGCCCGCCAGGGGATCTCCCAGCAGTCGGCGGTCCTGCGCGTCTACCCGCGGTTCCGTTCGCGTGAGGAGGCCGAGCTCAAGATCGACAAGGCGCGGATCCTCGAGGTCGGACTGCGCTCGGCCAAGGGACGGGGTGGCGGCACCGATTTCGACCAGCTCCGCGAGTACACCGTCGACGACGAGTTCCGCCGGATCGACTGGTCGGCCACGGCACGGATGGGACGCCCGATCGTGCGCACCTACCGAGCGGAGCGGAACCAGAACGTCGTCGTGCTGCTCGACAACGGCCGCGTGATGGCCGGCCGCGTGGCCAGCGCGGCGGGCGAGAGCGTTCCCCGGGCCGAGTTCGCGATGGACGCGGCCCTGCTGATCACGACGGTGGCCACGCGGCTCGGCGACCGCTGTGGTCTGCTCGCGTTCGACCGCGGGACCCGTGCCGCCGTCAGTCCGAGCCACGGGCGAAGTCAGCTCGGCAAGGTCACCGACGCGCTCTACGACCTCGAGCCGGCGCTCGTCGACAGCGACTACGCCGGCGCCTTCCACGACACCCTGGCCCGCTTCCGCCGGCGGGCGCTGATCGTGTTGCTCACCGACCTGGTCGAACAGGCGGTCGGTGAGTCGCTGCTGCCGGCCCTCCCGGTGATCAGTCGCTCCCACCTCCTGCTGGTCGGGGCGATCCAGGACCCCCAGGTGCGCGAGTGGGCCGACACGCCGGTCACCGACGAGGACTCCGCCTACCGCCAGGCGGCTGCGGCGCGGACGCTGCAGTCGCGCGCCCGCGCCGCGGCTCGTCTGCGAGCCGCCGGCGCCACCGTCGTCGACGTGCCGCCGTCGCAGCTCGCCTCGACCCTCGGCGACGCCTATCTCGAGATGAAGGCGTCCGGGCGGCTCTGAGGAGCTCAGGTCATGTCGCGAGCGCGGCCTCCTCGGCCTCGGCCGAGCGGCCGAACCGGTAGAGGTAGGCGAGGAACGCGGCCTCGACCGCGACACCGACACCGACGCGGGCGAGCGTGGGGAGCGGGCTGCCGGTGACGAAGCCCTCGATGAGCCCGGCGATGACGAACGCGCCGACGAGCCCGAGCACGACCACGATGCAGCGACGTCCCTCCTCGGTGAGCGCGCGCAACCGGGCCCGGTCGCCCGGGTCGATGAGGGCCCAACCGAGCCGGAGGCCGGCGCCGCCGGCGATGATCACCGCGGTCAGCTCGAGCAGCCCGTGGGGGAGCAGCAGTCCCCAGAAGCGCGGTGCCTCACCCACCGAGTGGAAGAGCCCGATGGGGACCCCGATGTTGGCTCCGTTGAACACGAGGATCGCGGCGGTGCCGATGCAGCCGGCGACCCCGAGCGCGAACGCGGTGAGCGCGACTCGAATGTTGTTGAAGGTCACGAAGGTGGCGAACTGCGCGGCCGGCTCCGAGGAGTAGTAGGCCTCGAAGTCCTCCTCGATGTAGGCCTCGCGTACCGCGTCGGGCCCCGATGCCTCGAGCGCGGCGTCGGAGTTCGCGATCCAGGTGCCGACCGCGGCCGCCGGCAGGAGCGTGAACAGCGCGGCGGCCAGGACGAACCGGCGGATCCGCCACACCGCCCCGGGGAACGAGAAGAACACGAACTGACGGATGGCCGACCCGGCCGAGCCGCGGGTGCCGTAGATGGCGGCGTTGGCGTCGGCGACGATCGCGGTGAGCTTGGCGTCGAGCGTGGGATCGCCGTAGGTCACCCGGGTGTGGGCGAGGTGCCCCGAGACCCGCTGGTACAGGTGGACGAGTTCGTCGAGCTCCTGGGGCTCGAGCTTCTTGCCGCCGCGCCGACCCTTCTTGGACAGATACGCGAGCCGATCCCACGCAGGTTTGTGCAGGGAGATGAAGCGATCGACGTCCACGGTGCACGGTACGGTAGCGAGGCGTGGCGGCACCCACGGCACAGGACCCCTCGGTCCGGGAACCCTCGTCGCGGGAACACGGCGGGATCGTCACTCCCGAGGCCATCGTGCTCGAGTTCGCCGACGCCGGGCTCGGCAGTCGCGCGCTCGGCTTCGTGGTCGATCTCGTCGTGCGCCTGATGCTGCTGTGGGCCCTGCTCACCGGGGTGGCGATGGCGGGGCCGCTGCTGTCGGAGGCGGTGCTGGTCGTGGTCGCGATCGCCGGCGCGTTCATCGCGCTGCTCGTGTATCCGGTGGTGTGCGAGACCATCTGGAACGGCCGCACCGTGGGCAAGATGGTCCTCGGTCTGCGGGCGGTCACCGTGGAGGGCGCGCCGGTCCGGTTCCGCCATGCCGTCATCCGGTCAGCGCTCGGTCTCGTCGACTTCTGGATCACCGCCGGTAGCGCGGCGATTCTGTGCAGCCTCGCGACGCGGCAGAGCCAGCGGCTCGGCGACCTGGCCGCGGGCACCATCGTGATCCGTGAGCGCCAGGCCGGCGCTCACGCCCAGCCGATCGTCTTCCAGCCGCCCGCGGGGTGGGAACCCTACGTCGCCGCGCTCGACGTGTCCGGGCTCGACCAGGAGCACTACGTGCTCGTCCGGTCGTTCCTTCTCCGGGTGCACGAGCTCCGGGGCCCGGCTCGGGCCGAACGAGGCGCCGAGGTCGCGTCGTGGGTGGCGGAACGACTCGGGACCGTCGTCCCTGCCCAGCACCATCCGGAGACGTTCCTCGTCGCCGTCGCCGCCGCCTACCAGGCCCGCCACGGCGGCCCGCAGGCGGCCACCGGCCCGTGGGGCGCGGCGGCACCCGGCGCCATCCCCCCGCCGGTGTGGCGGCAGGACCAGCCTCGGACCACCTGGGGTGAGCGCTCCACGTGAGCCCTCCCGTGCTGTGCGCGCTCTCCGGGGGTGTCGATTCGTCCGTCGCCGCGGCGTCGGTCGTCGGCGACGGCACCTCCGCGCTCGGCGTCACCTTGCTGCTGTGGGCCGGCGAGCGGTCCGCGAAGTCGTGTTCGACCGCTGATGCGGACGCCGCTCGGGCTGCGGCCGACCGGCTCGACATCGACCTCCGCGTCGTCGACTGGACCGAGCAGTTCGACCGGGTCGTCGTCGGCTCCTTCGTGTCCGCGGCCCGGACCGGGAAGACCGCGAACCCCTGCCTCGCGTGCAACCGCAGGTTCAAGCTCGACGGGCTCGTCGCCTGGGCCGACGCCCACGGCCTCGAGACGATCGTGACCGGCCACTACGCCCGCATCGCGGACAGCCCGGACGGGCCGGTCCTGGCGCATGCCCTCGATGGTGGCAAGGACCAGACGTACGTGTTGTGGGAGGCGACGCCGGACCAGTTGTCCCGCTACCGGTTTCCGCTCGGCGGACTCTCCAAGAACGAGGTACGCGCCCGCGCCGACGACCTCGGCTTGCCGGCCGCCCACGCCGCCGAGTCGCAGGATCTGTGCTTCTCCCGAGCGGGCGTGCTCGAGGCATCCGGAGGTGTCCGGCGCGTGCCGGTCGTCGACGGCGAGGACGGTCCGGTCGTCGGTGAGGCGCCGGTCGAGTTGGTGACGGTCGGCCAGCGACGCGGCCTGGACGTCGCGCTCGGCGACCGCCGCTATGTGATCGACGTCTCCGAGACCCGAGTCGTGCTCGGCCGGGCCGAGGACCTCCGCACCGGGACGATGGCCCTCGACGGGGTGCGGCTGCACGCCCCCACGTTGTACGAGCACGCCGAGGGGTTGCAGACCCGGTGCTCGGCCCACGGTCCGCTCGCCGACGCAACCGTGGACATCGACGACACCGCGGGCACGGCGAAGGTGCGCTGGCATCGGCCACAGCGGCGGATCGCGCCCGGCCAGGCCGTCGTCGTCTACGACACCGCCGGGCACGTGGTCGCCGGCGGCTACGCCACGTAGGACGCTGCGCCATCTCCCGACTCCGGTCGGTCAGCAGCAGTCGTCGAGCTCGTCTGCGCGGAGGTGCTCCACACCCTCGCGGGCAGCGATGTAGACGATGCCGAGCGCAGCCACCGGGTCGGCCCACCACCAGCCGACCAGGGCGTTGGCCCCCAGGCCGATCAGCAGGATGGCCGACAGCCACACGCACAGGGTGGTCTCGGTGGCGTCGGCGGTGACGGCCCGACTGCCGAGCTGCTCGCCGACCCGGCGCTTCGCCCGGGCGAGCAGTGGCATCACGATCAGCGAGACCACGGCGAGACCGATGCCGATCATGCTCTCGTCGGGTTCGGCCCCGATCGCGAGCTTGCGGATCGACTCGATGCCGATCCCGGCTGCGAGCACGAGGAACGTGATGGCGATGAGCCGTACGGCGCGGCGTTCGGCGGCCTCGGAGAGCTCGTCACCCTGCCGGTCTCGCGCCAGGCGCCAGAGGATGACCGAGCCGGCGAACACCTCGACGTAGGAGTCGACGCCGAACCCGATCAGCGCGATCGAACCGGCGGCGATGCCCGAGACGATGCCGACGATGCCCTCGATGGCGTTCCAGGCGATCGTGAACCACGCGAGCAGGGCGCCGCGGCGGACGAGGGTCTCGCGGTCGAGCGTGGGAGTCGTCATCGCTGATCGTCCTCCGGGCAGCTGCCGAAGGACAACGAGGACAGGGCGGTGAGGGCCTCGGCGATGGCCGGGTCGCTCAACGAGTACCGAACCCGGCGACCCTCGTAGGTGGCGGTGACGAACCCACAGCCCCGGAGGCAGGCGAGGTGGTTCGACATCGACGTCCTGCTCACGCCGACCACCTCGGCGAGCTCTCCTGGATAGCCCGGCCCGTCGAGCAGGTGGGTGAGCACCGCCCGGCGGGTGGGGTCGGCCAGGGCCTCGCCGAACCTGGCGAGTGTGTCGAGATCGACGGTGGTAGCGACAGCCATGGGTCAATAATACAGCTCAAGCTGAACTGTTCAAGCGAGCGTGAACATGCGCCGGTCGGGCGCCGACTGGGTGCGTTCGAACTCACAGGTTCGCGTGCGGTCAGCCCACGGGCAGGCGAGCGCTCCGGGCGATCTCGAGGGTGCTGGCGGGCTGGGTCGGCGTCACGAGCAGGGCGTGGATGCCGTCGCGCTCCTCCTTGTCGCGGCCCCGACGAACCCCGACGGTCAGGCCCTCCTTCGAGCGGACCTCGAGCACCAGTCCGAGCGCACCGCCGGTGGCGTCGATCACATCGTCGGCGTCGGCCGCACCGTCGAGCGCGGGTCCGACGCCGGTGAGCAGGCTCCGGGGGAACAGGATCGGGTCGTGGAGGTGCAGCGGGTCGTGGACCACCAGCCCTGCCGGCACGAACACGAGCCAGCGTCGGCTGAGCAGGTGGAACTGTCGGGCGGCCACGCCGATGACGCAGATGCCGACGACCGTGGCGATCACCCCGGCCACCCACTGCTCGACGGCCAGCAGCAGCGGGCCCGTGACCAAGCCGGCGGCGGTCAGCGCCCAGGCGAGCGGCACCGGGACGACCAGCAACGACAGCGGCACGCGCAACGCCACGCGTCGCTCGCTTCCGTAGCTCGACCCGTTCACGAAGGCATCGCTCACCCCGGGCCCGGCCAGCAAGACGAGCGCCACTACCGCCGCCACGAGGCCGGTCACCGCCCATCCGACCCGATCGGCGCCCACCGCGGACCAGACCGCGAGCGGCAACGCGCCGGGCACGATCAGTCGTACAGCGGTCAGGGTGACCGAGCGGAGGAGTGCGAGCGCGCCGACGCCCACCACCCAGGTGCCCCAGGCCATGGCGGACGCCACGACCTGTACGCAGCGGCTGTGATCGCCCAGTGCGTCGGCCAGCGTGGGCCCGAGGAGGATCGGCAGCGCGAGCCAGACGGCTCGGAGCGGCCAGGGGGAGCGGAGCAGCGCGGTCGACATGAGGCCTCCAGATTTGCGGTTGAGGCCTCCGGCTCGCTATTCCATGGTCCATGGTGAACCCAGGGGGGTCTGCTCACGGCGGCGAGCCGATCCCGTCCGAGCGGCGGTTCGGACGGATCCGATGAAGACGATCAACCTGCGCGTCGGCACCGCGTCGGCGATCGGGAGCCTGCCCCACCGCCATGTCGACGCGGCGGTCGCGGTCGCGCTGGCCGCGTGCCCGGACCTGCCTGCCGCGCCGTCGCTGCCCCGGCTCGACGCCCGGGAGGGCATGATCGCCCAGGCCGCCTGGGGGCTGCGCGGCGTCGAGGTCGTCGACGACGGCAGCCTGCGCATCACCGGCGAGCTCGATCCCGGCGACCCGTTCGGCTCCGACGAGGCCGCCGGCATCGGCGGGCCGCCGTTCGCGTCGTTGCGAGCGTTCCTCGACGCGGTCCGCCACCGCACCGGGCCGATCAAGCTCCAGCTCACCGGACCGGTCACCCTCGGTCTCGCCCTGATCGAGGCCGGGGCGAATGCCGATCGGGCCTTCGCCACGGCCGACGCCGCTGTCCGCCGCCGTGCGGTCGCCATGGTCGACGAGGCGACCCGCACCGCCCCCCTGACCAGCAAGTTCGTCTTCGTCGACGAGCCCGGCCTCGTGGTCCTGTCCGACCCAGCCTTCCCGATCGCCGCCGACCCGGCCATCGACCTCGTCTCCGGCACGCTGGCCACGATCGAGCCCTACGCGGTCACCGGACTCCACTGCTGCGGTCGGACCGACTGGCGCCTCGCGCTCGCGGCCGGCCCGCAGATCGTGTCGCTGCCCGCCGACCACCAGATCCTCGATCACGCCGGCGCGCTCGGCGTCCACCTCGACCGCGGCGGTTGGGTGGCCTGGGGGGCCGTGTCCACCAATCGCCCGGTCGGCAGCGAACCTGCGCTGCTGTGGCGGTCGCTGTCGGACACTTGGTGCGAGTTGGTCCAGCGGGGCTGCGATGCGCTCCGCCTGCGCGACCAGGCACTGGTCACGCCCGAGTGCGGACTCGCCCGCCACGATCCGCTGCAGGCCGAGCACCTCCTGTCGCTGTCGATGGAGCTGGCCGAACGCGTCCGCCACCAGTCCTTCGGCGTGCGCCTGGCCATCGGCGCGTGATCGTGCCGATGGCTCACTCGGCCTCGAGCCCTGGTGGGCTCTGCGAGCCTCGTTTCGCTGTCGGCTGCTCGCACCGGCGTGCCGGCGCGCTCCCGACACCGACCCCGCACTGAGTCGTCTGACGGTCAGACCCACCGCGTACCGTCTTCCCAGTGAGTCAGCCTTCTGAGGAGACCGCCCGGCAGGTGGAGCAGCTGCGGAACGAGCTGCTCGAGCACAACGAGCGGTACTACGTCGACGAGGCGCCGATCATCAGCGACGCCGACTACGACGCGTTGGTGCGCGAGCTGGCGTCCATCGAGGCCGAGCATCCCGAGCTCGACACCGAGGATTCACCCACCCACCGGGTCAGCGGACGTCGATCCGAGACCTTCGCGCCCGTGGTGCACTCCACGCCCCTGCTGTCCCTCGACAACGCCTTCGACGCCGACGAGCTGCGGGCCTGGGACGAGCGCATCCAGCGACGCCTCGGTGCCGGCGAGAACGAGCGCATCGACGTCGGCTACGTCGCCGAGCTGAAGATCGACGGGGTCGCCATCTCGATCCGCTACGAGGACGGCGAGCTCGTCCAGGCCGCCACCCGTGGCGACGGTAGGATCGGCGAGGACGTCACCGCCAACGTCCGCACCATCGACCCGATCCCCACCACGCTGCCCGAAGGGGCGCCGCGGGTCCTCGAGGTCCGGGGCGAGGTCTTCATGAGCTCTGACGCGTTCGAGGCGCTCAACGAGTGGGCGTCCGAGCACGGTCACGCTCCCTACATCAACCCCCGGAACTCGGCGTCGGGTTCGCTGCGCCAGAAGGACGCCTCGGTCACCGCTCGACGGGACCTGTCGATGTGGTGCTACCAGCTCGGCGAGCTCGAGGGTGGCCCCACGCTCACCCGCCACGAAGACACCTTCGACCTGCTCCGCGACCTCGGCTTCCCCGTGAACCCCGAGATCCGGACCGTCGACACCATCGAGGAGGTCATCGACGTCTCGCTGCACTGGCAGGAGCATCGCCACGACCTCGACTACGAGATCGACGGGGTGGTCACCAAGGTCAGCGACCTGGCCCGGCGCGACGAGCTCGGCTTCACCGCTCGGGCGCCCCGATGGGCCATCGCGTACAAGTTCCCGCCCGAGGAGCGCACCACCGAGCTCCATGACATCCTCGTCTCGGTGGGGCGCACGGGACGGGCCACGCCCTACGCCGTGCTCGAACCGGTCTTCGTCGGCGGCGCCACCGTCGAGCGGGCCACGCTCCACAACGAAGACCAGGTCGAGGCCAAGGACGTCCGGCCGGGCGACACCGTCATCGTCCGCCGGGCCGGCGACGTCATCCCCGAGGTGGTCGGTCCCGTGCTGGCGGCCCGGAAGCGGGGCCTGCGCCGGTGGACGTTCCCCACCACCTGTCCGTGCCCGCTCGAGTCGACCCTGGTCCGCCCCGAGGGTGAGGCCGACACCCGTTGTGTGCATCCCGAGTGCCCGTTCCAGCAGCAGGGCGCGATCGAGCACTACGCCAGCCGCGGTGCCATGGACATCGAGGGCCTGGGGGAACGCAGCATCGCCCAGTTCCTCGACCTCGGTCTCCTGAGTGACATCGCCAGCATCTACGAGCTCGACTTCGACCGGATCCTCGAGCTCGAGGGCTACGGCCAGACCTCGGTCGACAACCTGCGGACGGCCATCGACGACTCGACCAGGATGCCGCTGCCGAACCTGCTCGTGGGCCTCAACGTCCGCCATCTCGGCCCGGCGGCGGCCGAGGCGCTGGCCGACCACTTCGGCCACCTCGACCGCATCGTCGAAGCCGCGACGGCCGACGATGGCGTCGATCGGCTCGCCGCCATCGACGGCGTCGGTCCCAAGATCGCCGAGACCGTGTGTGCCTGGTTCCGTCAGGAGCCCAACCAGGTCCTGCTCGAGCGGCTCCGGGCGGCCGGCGTCAACTTCGAGGGCCCCGAGCGGGAGGACGTCGACCAGACCCTCGAGGGCTGCTCGGTCGTCGTCACCGGGACGCTCGAGAACTACAGCCGCGACGAGGTCGAGAGCGCCATCAAGGCCCGGGGCGGCAAGGCGCCGGGGAGCGTCTCGAAGAAGACCATTGCGGTCGTGGCGGGCGAGGGGCCGGGCGCATCGAAGCTGACCAAGGCCGAGGAGCTCGGCGTCCCCGTGCTCGACGAGGCCGGGTTCGAGCATCTGCTGGAGACCGGCGAGCTGCCCTGACGTCGGAGGCGGCGATGGTCACGTCACGTCGAAGCACCAGCTCTCGACGCGCTCGGAGGCCGCTCGGCCCTGCACCTGGTCCCAGATGGTGGCTCGCACACATATCCGACCGTTGGGCAATCGCTCGACCGCCTTGTTCTCGCCCGGAGTGAAGACGAGCTCGGCCAGCTCGGTGATCTCGAGTTGGTCGTCCGGGATGGGGATCTCGGGTCCCGACTCGGGCCGGAGGGTGAGCTCGCCCGTCCAGCTCGACACGAGGTCGAGGCGGATCGACTCCTGGGCCAGTGCCTCGGTGCCGCGGCCCGGCGAGCGTCCCTCGACCCCGTTGGCCAGGGTCGACCCGGTCGCCTGCGGCTCCTCGCCGCCGGACACGGCCGGGCCGTCGTCCTCCCCGCCGGTCTCGGTCGACAGACCGGCCAGCACGAGGGCGCCGATGCCGATGGCCAGCACCACGACGATGGCGACGCGGGTCTTGAGCGGATAACTGACCGACGACTTCTTCTTCGTCGAGCCGTCGGATCCGTTCGGCGAAGCGACCATGCCCGCAAGTCTCGCAGTCCGCGACCCCGGTTCCCCCTCCACCGCGGCCGCGCCAGGGGGTCCTATCGTTTGCTCCGTGGTCTCGACCCGACTCTCGGACCAGGTGGGGCGCGTCGTCAGCGCCCGGTACCGCCTGATCGCCCCGCTGGGCACCGGCGCGTCTGCGCAGGTCTTCCTGGCCGAGGACGTCGAGCTCGGCCGCCAGGTCGCGGTCAAGATGCTCCAGCCCGCGCTGGCCGACGACGAGCGGTTCCTGCGCCGGTTCCGCGCCGAGGCCCAGAACGTGGCGGCCATCAACCACCCGAACGTCGTGGTCATCCACGACTGGGGCGAGGACGAGGTGCCCTACCTGGTCTCGGAGTACCTGGCCGGGGGCAGCCTCCGGGCGATGCTCCACGAGGGCCGACGACTCTCGCCCTCCCAGGCGCTCGTGGTCGGACTCGACGTGTGCCGGGGTCTGGCCTATGCCCACAACGCCGGGCTCGTGCACCGGGACCTGAAGCCGGCCAACCTGCTCTTCGATCCCGAGGGGCGGCTCCGCATCGCCGACTTCGGTCTGGCCCGGGCCATCGCCGAGGCGTCGGTCACCGAGCCCGAGGGCTCGGTCATGGGCACCGCCAGGTACGCGGCGCCCGAGCAGGCTCGGGGCGAACGCCTCGACGGCAAGGCCGACGTCTATGCCCTGGCCGTGCTGCTCATCGAGTCGATCACCGGTGTGGCTCCGTTCGTGAGCGACACCACGTTCGGCACCCTCATGGCCCGGATCGATCGCGACCTCGACGTCCCCGAGGACGTGGGCGCCCTGCGGCCCGCCCTCGAGCGTGCCGGTCGCCTCCATCCCGAGGACCGCCCTGACGCCGAGGAGCTCGGCATCCTGTTGCTGGCCGCGGCCGAGCGGATGGACGCACCGTCGCCCCTGCCGTTGGTCGGCGCCCTCACCGAGGCCGGCCAGGACGGCGAATCCGACGTGACCCGCACCATGACGATGCTGCCGCTCGGCGCGGTGGCCGAGGCCGCCGGCGACGCCGCGCCGACCGAGGCCGAGGGCGACGCGGCCGCAGATGACGGCTCCGCGCCGCCCGACGAGCCGGATGCCCCCGAGTCCGCAGGCCGCCCGGCGCGGTGGTGGGTGCCCGTCGCCGTGCTGTTCGCGGTGACGCTGGGTGTCGGTGGGTTCCTCCTGTTCCAGGCGTTGCAGACCCCCACCCACGAGGTGCCGGCGGTGCTCGGCGACCAGATCGACGATCTCGCGTTGATCGCCGAACAGAACGACTGGACCATCGACGAGAACCGCACCCGCCGCGACGGCACCGAGCCCGACGAGATCCTCGCCACCGACCCGTCCCCGGGCGAGCAGCTCGAGGAGGGCGGCACGCTGGTCGTCACCGTGTCCGAGGGCAACACGCTCAGCGATCTGCCGGGCGGGGTGGCCGACCGTCCGCTCGACGAGGTGGCCGCCGAGCTCGAGGACGCCGGGCTCGTGGCGGTGCCGACCGAGGTCTTCGACGAGCAGATCGCGGCGGGGAACGTCATCAGGTACGGGTTCGACGGCGACGTGCCCGAGCGCTTGCCCAAGGGCGAGGAGGTACCGCTCGTCGCATCCCAGGGGCCGGAGCCCCGGGTGGTGCCCGAGTACGCCGACGACACCACCTACGAGGACTACGCAGCCTCGCTCGCGGATCTCCAGCTGGTGGCCGAGCGCAAGGACGAGTTCAGCCCCGACGTCCCCGAGGGTCGGATCATGCGTCTCTCCCACGAGCCCGGGACCGAGGTCCCCCGGGACAGCACCGTGACCGCCGTGGTGAGCAAGGGCCCCGACGTGGTCGATGTCCCCGACACGACCGGTATGACCCTCGACGAGGCCGAGGCCGCCCTCGAGAGTGCCGGGTTGACCCTCGGTGAGTTCGTGGGTGGTGGTGGCGATCGGACCGTCGGCGCATCCGACCCCGAACCCGGCGCCACCGTGCCGCGCGGGACCTCGGTGAACCTGCTCCTCCGTCGCTGACGCCGTTCGTCGGTCCCTGTGGGACCTCCTCTCTTCTGGAGTTCTTCGGCAGGGCCTCAGAACTCCCCTCGCAACGGTCGTCCCACTCGGGGCTTCCTCGCCCGGAGCGCGTCGGTGCCAGCATGGTCCGACACGTTGCTGGCAGAAGGGACCACTGTGGGAACGCTCGACGGCCGAATCTCGATCATCACCGGCGCTGGACGGGGTCTCGGACGTGCCCATGCGCTGCTGTTCGCGGCCGAGGGTGCCCAGGTCGTGGTCAACGACCGTGGCGCCGACGACGACGACCGGGGTGCCGCCGAGGCCGTGGTCGAGGAGATCACCGCCGCCGGGGGAGCGGCTGTGGCCAATCACGACGACGTCACCGACTGGGAGGGTGGCCAGCGTCTGATCGAGACTGCGGTCGCGACCTTCGGCGGGCTCGACGTGCTGGTGAACAACGCGGGCATCCTCCGCGACCGGGCGCTCGTGAACATGACCGAGGAGGACTGGGACGACGTCACCACCGTCCACCTCAAGGGCCACTTCGTGCCGACGCGGTGGGCGGCCACCTACTGGCGCGAGCAGTCGAAAGCGGGTACGCCGCGACGGGCGTCCCTGATCCACACGTCGTCGACGTCGGGGTTGCTCGGCAACCCGGGCCAGACCAACTACGGCGCGGCCAAGGCCGGCGTGGCCGCCTTCGCGGGGATCTGCGCCCAGGAGCTCGGCCGGTACGGGGTGCGGTCCAACTGCATCGTGCCCGCGGCCCGCACCCGACTCACCGAGGCGACACCGGGGCTGTCCGACATGGTCGCCGCACCCGACGACGGCGCCGGATTCGACGTCTGGGACCCGGGCAACGTCTCGCCGGTGGTCGCGTACCTGGCTTCAGCCGCGTGCGAGGTCAGCGATCGGACCCTGTTCGTCCAGGGCGGCACCGTGCGCGTGATGGAGGGGTGGCGCTTCGGGCAGCGCGTGGAACAGGAGCGGCGTTGGTCGGTGGATGCACTGGCCGAGGCCCTCGATCCGCTGTTGTGACCGGATCGTCCCGGTACGCAGGACAGTCGTCCCGCGCCGTTGCCGCCGCCACGGCCCGGAGTACAATCGCCGTCTTCATCGGGCCGGTCCCGATGGGACGGTCTGCCGGACGCGGTGATCCCCAGCCACCGCGACGAGGTGGGCCGTCCCATCAGGGCTGGCCCGCTGCGTCTCTCGATGCCGGACGAATGCGGAGCATTCGTCAAGGATGAGCCAGGTCGCCCTGGCGACCGCTCATGACCTGCGTGGGAAGGGCAATGGTCGCAGGTCTCCGTGCTTTCCCGCTCTTGCTGCTCCTTCGTCGCAGCGGGCCGCTCGGGCCCTACTCCGTGATCTCCGAGATCTTGGCCGCGGCTTCGACCGCGACCGGGTCCGGTGGCTGGGACTGCATGGCCATCATCTTCGTCATGTCGCCGACGACCTTGATCTTGCCGGACATGAACGCCTGCATGCCGGCCTGGGGATCGCCCTCGACGAAGATGGCCTTCGCGGTCTCGTAGTCGACCGTCACGGTGAGATCCTCGCCGTCGAGGTGGCCGAGCTCCATTTCCATCTCGCCGTTGGTCGTGTCGATGTGGGCGTTGCGGTCACCGTCGCCGAAGGGCACCTCGGTGATCACGAGGTTCATCTTCATGGGCGGCGGGGTCTGGTCGCTCTTGCCCTGGTACTCCTCGCGGATGGCCGTCGCCGCGTCGATCCACTCGTCGGACAGGAAGGGATAGGTAGCCACGGATCGCTCCTGAAGTCGGGGGATGGATGGTCGTCCGGGTGCGTGCTCCAGCCGCCCCAGCGGAGTGGAAACGGACGTTACCTCAGAGCGGCGGCGGCGTGGTCCGAATGCGCCGCGAGGCTACGGACGACGCTGGCGCCCACGTAGCGCGCCAGTTCGTCGATGGTCACGCCGAGGCGTCCGGTGCGGTGGTAGTGGCTGTAGTAAGCCACCGGTCCGACGACGTCGAGCGCGAGCAGCATCGGGTCCTCGTCCACGATCGTGCCCTCGGCCTGGCCCTGCTCGATGATGCGGCGGGCGTCGCGGAGGTGCTGGTTGGTGCCCTTCCGGCGGGCGGCGGTCGACTCCGTCCCGGCTTCGACCTCGAGCAGGGAGAAGAACGGGGCATGGTCGGCCATGAAGCGCAGCGACGCCTCGGTGCCGGTGCGGATCTGGCGCAGCGGTGGATCGTCGGGGTCGATGGCGGCGCCCTGGTGCTTGCGCAGCCGGAGCCGGATGTCGGCGGCGACCTCGGTGAACAGGGCTTCCTTGTTCTCGAAGTACCAATAGAAGAGGCCCTTGGCGACGCCGGCCGCCTCGACGATGTCCTTGATCCGGGTCTCGGCGTACCCGCGCTCGGCGAACAGCGTGGCTGCGCAGTCGACGAGTTGCTGCTTGCGCTCACGGCCCTGGGCGGTCAGCTCGCGATCGGGGTCGAGGGTGGTGCCGGACGCACCGGATGGAGACACGGGTGAAGTGAACTCCGCGCTTGACCCCGGGGTCAAGCAGCCGCCCGGTTGGTACCGTGCCCGGTCGTGGCCGCCAGCACCCGCGCCGAACGTCTCGAGCACCGCGAGCGGAATCCCAAGTGGCAGAACCCGCCGCTGTACATCGACATGTCGATCTGCATCAACTGCGACACCTGCATCCGGCACTGCCCGCCGCAGTTCGGTGCGATCTTCAACCACGGCATCGACGTGATCATCATTCCCGAGCTGTGCTCGGGCTGCGAGAAGTGCATCGAGCCCTGTCCGGTCGACTGCATCTTCCCGGTCGAGGACGAGGTCGAGACGCCGCTCGATTGGTGGAAAGCGCTCGAACGCGACGACCCGTATCGCTGATCTCACGGATCCTGCCGGATCATCGACCATTTCTCCGAAATCGGCTCAAGGTCCGCTGACCGCGGGCCGATCACGAGCCCATCAGACCAACGACCCGCTCACTCCCCGGGAGTCGTCGGCAAGAACACGGACACTCCCGATCGTCTGATCGCGGTGCTGCCGTCGTCGAGGCCGCGTTCGTCCTGCCTGTCCTGCTGCTGATCGTCATCGGCATCATGGAGTTCGGCCAGGTTTTCCAGAAGTCGCTCACGATGAGTGAGGCGACCCGGTCGGGCGCCCGCCTGGGTGCGGCCCAACCCCGCCAGGACGGCTACCAGGATGACGTCGCGCTCGCGGTCCAGGAGACGTTGAAGAACACCGCTGGCGACTCGATGGAGTACCTGTCGGTCTACCGCGCCCACCCGGACACCGGCGACCCGTGGCACGGATCGGACCCGGAGAGCTGCACCGACGACTGCTTCCGGTACGTCTGGGACGCGACCAACGACACGTGGGTCCTGGACTCTGACAGTCCCGATTGGCCGGCGCTGGAGCAGTTCGCATGCGGCGACACCACCGACACCGACTACCTCGGCGTGTACGTCCGCGGCCAGCACAGGATGTCGACCTCGATCCTCCCCGGCAGCATCTCCCTCTCGGAGCGCACCGTGATGCGCCTCGAGCCGCTGCCCCTCGCAGACACGTGCAAGCCCGGATGATCTCCCGACTCGCCTCCGTGGCCCATCGCCGCAGGTCCTTCCGGCGCCGACGTGACCGCGGCGAGCGCGGTGTCGTGCTCGTCTACACGGCATTGATGGCTGCGACCATCGTCGGCTTCGCCGGATTCTCGGTGGACTTCGGCCGATGGTACATCGAGTCGGCGCGTGTCCAGAACGCGACCGACGCCGCCGCGCTCGGCGGTGTCGTGCAGATCTCGACGGACTTCGACGACGCCGAGGACATCTCGCGGGGGCTCCTCGAAGGGCACGGATACGACGATCCCAACCAGATCGAGGTCGGCTACGGCGACTCGGTCAACCAGATGCGCGTGACCACGTCGAGCACGGTCGACAACGTGTTCGCCTCGATCTTCGGTGTGGACCAGACCACCATCACGCGCAGCGCGCTGGCCGAGTACCTCGGTCCGGTCCCACTCGGCTCGCCGGAGAACAGCCTGGGCAACGACCCCGACAGCGCGGTCGAGCCGCCTGACTACTGGCTCAACATCGCCGGACCCGACGCGACCAAGCAGAGCGGTGACCGCTTCGCCGCCAAGAACTGCGGCAACAGCGTCGCCAACTGCGACAGCGCCGAGAACCCGAACAACCTCGACTACTCGCGGGACGGCTACTTCTTCTCCGTCGACGTCGACGCCGCCACCGGCCAGAACCTGGAGGTCCAGCTCTGGGACGGGATCATGGCCTACGTCGGGGACTACTGCGAGGCGGGAACGTTGCCGGACGCGGCGGAGCGTGCCGACCTCGCGACCTGGTACGCCGACGCCGACGAGCGCTACACCGGAGGCACCCAGACGAATCCCGGGCCGTACTGCACCGGCGACCAGGACATCTCCGGCGACGACGTCGAGCTCACGGTGATCGTGCGCGAACCCGACGACACCCCGTGGCTGTCGACCGACAACCCGGTCGTGACCGACGCCGGTTGCGAGCCCACGACGCTGCCGTCGTACGACACCCGGAACGGGCCGAGCATCTACCAGATGTTGAAGCAGGACGGCGCCGATTACGACCCGGCCTTCGCATCGATGTTCCGACGTTGGGCGACCGTGTGCGAGATCCAGGCAGAGAACGTCGTGTCCGGGGAGTACCTCGTGCAGCTCCGCAGCAACGTGGCCGACACGAATCTCACGACCTTCGACGACCAGCTCACCTACGACCCGTCGATCTCGACCGGCGGCCACAACCGCTTCTCGATGCGGGTCGGATTCGACGACGACGGCCTCGACAACACGCCGGTCGTCGGCAACGGTGTGCAGCTCTACGCCAACGGCAAGTTCCCGATCTACGCCAACGAGAACGGCTCGAACACCGACTTCTACCTGGCACGGGTCGACCAGCGGTACCAGGGACGGAGCCTGAACGTGACCCTGTTCGACCTCGGCGACGCCTCGCAGGCGGGCACGTTGCGCGTCCAGCCCCCCGAAGAGGCCAAGCTCGGCGGTGCAAGCGGCAGCGATCTCGATTGGTTCAGCGGCTGCAACTTCTACAAGGACGATCCCGACGACGGCACGTTCAACACGGACCCGAGCACGTGCCAGATCAACGACGTCAGGTTCTCGAACGGCTATCAGGGTCGCATCGTCGAGGTCGTCGTCCCGATCCCTGACGACTACTGGTGCGACCGCGACGATCCGGACGGCTGTTGGATCAAGGTCCTCGCAGACTTCCCGGGCGGCGTCAACGACACGACCACGTGGGCGGCCGAAGTCATCGGCGACCCCGTGCGGCTCGTGGAGTAGCGAATCGGTCGCAGCCGCGTGATCACGGACGAACCGGCGAATCCCGCAAATCTCGAATTCCCTCTTCAGATTCGTGTTCGTCTGCCGATGAAGTACTGAGAGCGCGCACAGGTAGGAGTGAGCGAAGGGCCACCAAAGCCCCGCCAGCCTGCGGCTGCGATGAATGCGAACCATCTACCTGGACGTGCTCTCGGCGAACCGTACGATCCCAAAGGGGAACCTGGTGAAGAAGAAGCGCGTGACCCTCATTGCCGCCATCGCCCTCGTGGTGGTCGGCACGCTGGCCCTGGTGATGTATGTGAACCGGGCCGAGGACCGGGCACTGGCGGGCGAGGAGCTCGTGGACGTGCTGGTGCTCGACTCCGACGTCCCCGCCGGCACGCCGGCAGCCGAACTGCAGAGCTTCGTCCGGACCGAAGCGGTCCCCACGAAGGTGCAGGCCGAGGGCGCCCTGGCCAGCATCCAGGACGCTGACGGCATGGTGGCCAAGGTCGACCTCGTCGAGGGCGAGCAGCTCACCCGGAGCCGGCTGGTCACCGCCGAGGACTACAACTCGCTCCAGGCCCGCCAGGGTCGCGGTGGCGGCAACGTGAGCGTGCCCGAGGGGCTGCTCGAGATCACGGTGCCGCTCGATCCGGTGCGCACCGTCGGCGGCACCGTCCGTCCGGGCGACCTCGTGGGCGTCATCGCCTCGTTCACCGCCATCCAGGACGAGGGCACCGCCGAGATCAACGGCAAGGACACCTCCGGGTTCCTGCTCCACAAGGTGCTCGTGACCAACGTGCAGGGTGCGCCGGTGGATGATCCCACCCGTGCCGCCACCGCCGAGGATCGGGCGCCGACGCCCGGCGGCAACCTGTTCGTGACCCTGGCCGTGGACGCGGCCTCGGCCGAGCGTCTGGTGTTCGCCTCGAGCTACGGCGACGTCTGGCTGGCCATCGAGCCCTCCGATGCCGGCGAGGCCGGCACTGCGATCCAGACCACCGATCGAATCTACGGCTGAGATGGGAGTCTCCACCTTGACCGCTCCTGACCAGGGGCCGGCCGGTGCGGACCGCAGCGGGGCCCCGAACCGGCTCATCACCATCCTGTCCCCCAAGGGAGGATCGGGGAAGACCTCGGTCGGGACCAACCTGGCCGTGGCCCTCGCCGCTCGCTACCCGCGGGAGGTCGTGCTGATCGATCTCGACCTCCAGTTCGGTGACGTCGCCTCGGTTCTGCGCCAGCATCCGTCGGCCACGATCGGCGACCTCGTCCGCAAGTGGCCGGTGGACAGCGCCACCCTCAAGCTGGCGCTGACCTCGCACCCCACCGGCCTCTACACGCTCTGCGCGCCGGTCAGCCCGGCCGACGCCGACGCGGTCGGTGCCGAGCACGTCACTGGGGTGCTCACCGCCCTGCACGCATCCTTCCCGTTCGTGGTCGTCGATACCGACCCCGGCCTGTCCGAGCGGGTGCTCTCGGCACTGGACATGTCCACCGACATCGTCATGGTGTGCGCCACCGAGATGCCCTCGATCCGCGGGCTCTCCAAGGCGCTCGAAGCCCTCGATGTCATCGGGCTCACCGAACCCGAGCGACACTTCCTGCTCAACCGGTCCTCCCCCAAGGTCGGCCTCGAGTTCGAGGAGATCGAGCAGGCGATCGGTGCGAAGATCGACGTCGAAGTCCCCAGCTCACTCGACATGGTCAAGGCCACCAACGGCGGCATCCCGATCATGGAGTCCCAGACCAACGACACCCTGGTGAAGGCGTTCCAACGTCTCGCCGACCGGTTCGACCCCGCCGCCAGCGATGCCGCTGCCGGCGGCGGACACCGGCTGTTCAAGCGGAAGGCCTGACGGTGAAGCTCGGCGAACGCGTACAGCAGGCGTCGGAGCCGCTCGATCTCGAGCTGCCCGACACGCCAGGCGAGGACAGCGACGACGCGCACGGCGCCGACGTCAAGATGACGGCGGCGCTGCTCGAATCCGAGACGTTCAGCGAGTTGCGCGCCAAGGTCCAGGACGCCCTGCTCCTCACCCTCGGCAACCGGGCATCGGACCCGGCCATGGACGACGAGGAGCTCAAGCGCCTCGCCAAGGCCGAGATGACCAAGGTGCTCGAGGCCGAAGAGATGCCGCTCTCCGAGACCGAGCGCCAGCGCCTCGTCGACGTCATCAACGCCGACCTGCTCGGCTACGGGCCGATCCAGCCGCTGCTCAGCGACCCGGCGGTCTCCGAGATCATGGTCAACTCGACCAAGTCGATCTACGTGGAGAAGAACGGCCGGCTCACCCAGGCCGACATCCGGTTCAACGACGAACCGAACCTGCGCAAGGTCATCAACCGCATCGTGGCGCCGCTCGGACGTCGGATCGACGAGTCGTCCCCGATGGTCGACGCCCGGCTCCCCGACGGTTCCCGCGTCTGCGCCGTGATCCCCCCGCTCGCGGTCGACGGTTCGACGCTGACGATCCGGAAGTTCGCGACCAAGCACTTCACCGCCGAGGACCTCATCGAGAAGTCGAGCGCCACGATCGAGTCCCTCTACATGATCGCTGCGTGCGTCCACGCCGAGCTCAACATCCTGGTGAGCGGCGGTACCGGCTCGGGCAAGACAACGCTGTTGAACGTGCTGTCGTCGTTCATCCCCGAGACCGATCGCATCATCACGATCGAGGACGTCGTCGAGCTCCAGCTCCTCCAGCACCATGTGATCCGGCTCGAGTCCCGGCCCGGCAACGCCGAGGGCAAGGGTGAGGTGCCGATCCGCGATCTGGTGCGGACGTCGCTGCGCATGCGCCCCGACCGCGTCGTCGTCGGTGAGTGCCGTGGCGGCGAGGCGCTCGACATGTTGCAGGCGATGAACACGGGCCACGACGGCTCGCTGTCGACGCTGCACGCCAACACGCCTCGGGACGCCATGACCCGCCTGGAGACCATGGTCCTCATGGCGGGTATCGAGTTCCCGATCAGCGCGATCCGTCAGCAGATCGCCGGTGCCATCGATCTCGTCGTCCAGGTCGGACGGTTGCGGGACGGCTCACGCCGGATCGTGCAGATCTGCGAGGTCGGCCGCGTCAAGGGCGAGGAGATCGAGGTCACCCCGATCTTCGAGTTCGACCACTCGCCCGGCCTCGACGCCGATGGGCGGGTGCTCGGATCCCTGAAGCCGACCGGCTACCGGCCCACCTTCATCCAGCGCATCCGAGAGATGGGCGTGGAGTTCGAGGATCGAATCTTCGGAGGAGAGCAATGAGATTGCGCGCCCTGTCCGTCGCGTCCATCCTGCTGGCGAGCGTCCTGGTCCTCGCTGGGCCGGTTGCCGCGCAGGCTGATGACCTCGTGATCGAGTCCGTCGACGCCGCCAGCTTTCCCCTGGTACGTGCCGAGGTGCGTGGGCCCGCGGTCGAGGGTGACCTCGACGACGCCTTCGTGGTCTCCGAGGACGGCGAGGAGGTCACGGCCGACGTCGTCCGGCTCCGCTCCGACGACCTCAACGTCGTCATCGCCATGGACGTGTCCGAGTCGATGCTCGGCGAGCCGCTCGAGCGGGCCAAGGACGCGGTCGTAGAGATGCTCGACACGCTGCCCGAGGCAGTTCCCGTCCAGCTCGTGAGCTTCGGGCACACCGCGACAGTCCAGACGCCGTTCACCACCGACCGCGACGCCACGCGCGCCGCGGTCGACGGTCTGATCGCTGCCGGGGGCACCGCCCTCTTCGACGGGATCACGACCAGCGTGAGCAGGCTGGAGAGCCAAGGCGGGACGAGCGCGCTGGTCGTTCTCGCCGACGGCGACGACAGCACCAGCGACGCCACGATCAACGACGCACGGACGAGTCTCGCCGCTCAGGACATCACCACCCGCTTCGTCACCCTCGAGACCGAGTCGTTCGTCCCGGAGACCTTCGACGCCCTCGCCGAAGCCTCGGACGGGAGCGTGTTCTCCGTGGACGACGCCGAAGGATTCGGCGACGCGCTGCGTCAGGTCGGTGCCGGCTTCGGGACCAGCTACGAGATCCGGTACCGCTCGCAGTCATCGGGCGAGACGTCCGACCTCCAGGTGGCGCTGGCCGCTGACACGTCGATCTCGGCCACCACCGAGTTCGCGCACGAGGCCTCCGGCGAGTTCGTGCCCGACCTCGCCACCGGCGGCCGGACCGTCGAGGATGCAGGTGTGTTCGACTCGGCCCTCGTGCCGATCCTCGCGGCGATCTTCGTGAGCGCGGGTGCCGTCGTCTTCTACTTCGCACTCCGGAACTCCGAGGGCGCGATCGAGCGCCGTGAAGAACGCCGGGAGGGCCGGGTGGCCAAGAAGGAGGAGCGCAAGCGCCGGGTCAGCGGCATGCAGGAGCGGCTCGAGGGCCTGTCAGCACAGATGCTCGAGGCCAACAACCGCGGACGCTCGCTCGACGACATCCTCGATCGAGCCGGCCTCGCGGTCCGATCGAATGAGTTCGTCGTCGCGGTGTCCGCGGTGTCCATCGCGACGCTGCTCGTGGGCGTCCTCCTGTTCGGTGTCCCGTACTTCCTCCTCGCCGGGCTGCTGCCGCTCGCCGGGGTGCCCCTGGGCCTCAAGTTCCTCATGGCGCGGCGTCGCAAGACGTTCGTCAACCAGCTGGGCGACACGCTCCAGCTGATGACCGGCACCCTCCGCGCCGGCTACGGGCTCGGTCAGACGCTGGACTCGGTCAGTCGCGAGGCGGAGTCGCCGACGAGCGAGGAGTTCGCCCGGGTCGTCATGGAGACCCGCCTCGGGCGGAGCCTCGAGGACGCGCTGGATGCCATGTCGTACCGCATCCAGGCGCCGGACTTCGATTGGGTGGTGGACGCCATCAAGATCCAGGCCAGCGTCGGCGGCGACCTGTCCGAGATCATCGAACAGGTCGGGGACACCATCCGCGCCCGGGTCCGCATCAAGCGCCAGGTCGACGCGCTCACCGCCGAGGGCAAGATCTCGGCGCTCGTGCTGTTCTGCCTGCCCTTCGGCCTGCTCGGCTTCATCATGATGTCCAACCCGGGCTACATCGAGCCGATGCTGTCCACCGGCCTCGGCTACGTGATGCTCGGCGCCGCCGGGCTGATGATGCTCGTCGGCGGGCTGTGGCTCAAGAAGCTCGTGAATCCGGAGTTCTGATGGAAGCGCTCACCAGTATGTGGAGGACAACGTCATGATCGTCTGGTTGGCTGCTCTGGGCATCGCCACTGGCATCGCGCTCGCGTTCTGGGCGCTGCGGCCCGACCCCCACGTGGTATCGGTCGGCCCCGACCCCGAAGACCTGGTACCCACGTCGCGAACGGTCGAACTCGAGCGCTCGGCGGCCGAGCGCATCTTCGAACCGACTGCCGCGGCCATCTCCAAGGTGGTGAACCGGTTCCTCCCGCACGGTGTGCTCGACGCCACCGCTCACACCCTGCGTGTCGCCGACGTCAACCCGCGCTGGCGTCCGGAGTTCATCATCGGCCTCCAAGCCGCCGGTCTCGTCCTCGGCGTGCTCGGCTCGGCCGCCTACCTGAGCACGGCCGGTACCAGCCGCACCAACCTCATGGCTTGTGGCCTGCTCATCGTTCTCCTCACGATGGGCCCGAACGCGCGCATCAAGCGCATGGCCGATGACCGCCGCAAGGCCATCACCAACGAGCTGCCCGATGTGCTCGACCAGCTCAAGGTCACCGTCGAGGCCGGCATGAGCTTCGACGGCGCGCTCCAGCGTGCTGGCCAGGAAGGGCGCGGGCTCCTCGCCACCGAGCTGCTGAAGACCGTCAACGACATGCAGCTCGGGTTGTCCCGCGGTGAGGCGCTCCACGCGATGGCCGACCGCAACGATGTGGCGGATCTCCGCCAGTTCGTGTCGGCGGTCCGCCAGGCCGAGAAGCACGGCTTCCCGTTGGCCAACATCTTGAAGCTCCAGTCGCTCGAGCTGCGCGACCGCCGCCGGGCGCGCGCCGAGGAGAAGGCCATGCAGGTGCCGGTGAAGATCACCTTCCCGCTGGTCTTCTGCATCCTGCCCGCCCTGTTCGTGGTGATCCTCGGGCCGGCGGGCATCCAGATCAGCGAGGGTTTCTAGCGTCGCGAACGGCAGGTCGTAGGCTTGACCGCCGTGCCCGACCCGCCCACCCCGATCAGCCCGGACGACGTCGCCAAGGTCGCCGGGCTCGCGTGTCTGACGCTCACCGCCGACGAGCTGCACGCCTTCACCGGCCAGCTCCGGTCCATCCTCGAGCACGCCCGCGACGTCGAGGAGCTCGACCTCGAGGGCGTGCCGCCGACGGCGCACCCGTATCCGCTACGCAACGTCATGCGCGCCGACGAGATCCGGCCGTGCCTCGACCGCGACGAGGTGCTCGACCAGGCGCCGGCCGCCGAGGAGGGGATGTTCCGGGTACCGCCCGTGCTCGGGGAGGCCCCGTGACCGCCGCCGACATCGCGGCGGCCGTCCGGTCCGGCGACCGGTCCGCGCTCGAGGTCGTGGAGGAGCATCTCGGACGCATCGACGGGCAGGACGGCGAGATCCACGCCTTCAACCACGTCACCGCCGACCACGCCCGCGCCGCCGCCCGGGCGATCGACGAGGCCGTGGCCGCCGGCCAACCGGTCGGGCCGCTGGCCGGTGTGCCGGTCGCGTTGAAGGACAACCTCTGCACGCGCGGCGTGCCGACCACGTGCTCGTCCCGGATCCTCGCCGGTTGGTGCCCGCCCTACGACGCCACCGTCGTCGAGCGTCTCGCCGCGGCCGGTGCCGTGGTGGTCGGCAAGACGAACCTCGACGAGTTCGCGATGGGCAGCTCGACCGAGAGCTCAGCGTTCGGGCCCACCCGGAACCCGGTCGACACCCAGCGTGTCCCGGGCGGCTCGTCGGGAGGTTCGGCGGCCTCGGTCGCGGCCGGGTTCGCCCCGGTCTCGTTCGGGTCCGACACCGGCGGCTCGATCCGCCAACCCGCGGCCCTGTGTGGCGTGGTCGGCGTCAAGCCGACCTTCGGGCGCGTGTCCCGCTACGGCCTGATCGCGTTCGCGTCCAGCCTCGACCAGGTCGGTCCCTTCGCGGCCACCGTCGCGGACGCTGCGCTCGCCACCGACGCCGTCGCCGGCCACGACCCGCGTGACTCGACGTCGATCCCGGAGGCCACACCGGCCCTGACCGATGCGGTCGGTACGGGTGTCGACGGGCTGCGCGTCGGCCTGGTCCGCGAGCTGCTCGACGACGTCCAACCCGAGGTGGCGGCCCGTACCCGCGAGGCCGCCGACGCACTCGACGAGGCCGGCGCCGAGGTCGAGGAGGTCTCGATCCCCTCCACCGTGCTCGGGCTGTCGGCCTACTACCTCATCGCGCCGGCGGAGGCGTCCTCGAACCTGGCCCGCTTCGACGGCGTCCGCTACGGCCACCGCGACGAGCGGTCCACCATGCCCGAGACCTACACGGCAACCCGCACGAGTGGCTTCGGCGCCGAGGTCAAGCGGCGCATCATGCTCGGGACCTACGCCCTGTCCGCCGGCTACTACGACGCCTATTACGGTCAGGCGCAACGGGTCCGGACCATGATCATCCGCGAGTTCGACGAGGCCTACGAGCGCTTCGACGCGCTGCTGAGTCCGACATCGCCGTGCGTCGCGTTCGGCTTCGGCGACAAGACCGGCGACCCGCTCACCATGTACCGCAACGACGTGTGCACCGTGCCGGCGAACCTGACCGGCGATCCGGCGATGTCGGTGCCGTTCGGGCGGGGCGCCGACGACCTACCCGTCGGTGTGCAGGTCATGGCACCGGCGCTCGGCGAAGCGATGATGTTCCGGGTCGGCGGCGCGCTGGAGGAGGCAGCTCCGTGAGCGAGGTCGGTCTGCCCCAGGGCTACGAGATGGTGATCGGGCTGGAGGTCCACACCGAGCTGGCCACGGCCACCAAGCTCTTCTGCGGTTGCCCGAACCACTTCGGCGACGAGCCCAACACCAACGTCTGCCCCGTGTGCCTCGGGCTGCCCGGTTCGATGCCGGTGCTCAACGGTGGCGCCGTCGAGCTCGCGACGCGCCTCGGCCGGGCCCTGCACTGCGAGGTGCGGGAGTCGATCTTCGCCCGGAAGAACTACTTCTACCCGGACATGCCGAAGGACTACCAGATCTCCCAGTACGACCTGCCGCTCAACGTCGATGGCCACCTCGATCTGCCCGATGGCACGCGGGTGGGCATCGAGCGGGCCCACATCGAAGAGGACACCGGCAAGTCGACCCACGTCGGCGGGGCCAACTCCTCGACGAAGGGTCGCATCCACGACGCGGGCTATTCGCTCGTCGACTACAACCGCTCGGGGGTCCCGCTGGTCGAGATCGTGTCCCGCCCCGATCTGCGGAGCGCCGATCAGGCTCGGACCTACGTCACCGAGCTCCGGGCCCTGCTCGCCGCCACCGGCGTGTCCGACGCCAAGATGGAGGAGGGCTCGATGCGCGTCGACGCCAACGTGTCGGTGCGAAAGCCCGGCGCGGCCTTCGGGACGCGCTGTGAGATCAAGAACCTCAACTCGGTGCGCTCCCTCGGACGGGCCATCGACTACGAGGCCCGGCGGCAGATCGACCTCCTCGGATCCGGCGAGCGCATCGTCCAACAGACCCGGCACTGGAACGAGGACGACGGTCGGACCCACACGCTGCGCTCGAAGGAGGAGGCCGAGGATTACCGCTACTTCCCCGAACCCGACCTCGTGCCCCTCGATCCCGACGAGTCGACCATCGCCGCGATCGATGCCGCGCTGCCGCCGCTGCCTGCCGATCGGCGGCGCGCCCTGGCCGGCGCCGCCGGTGTCGAGCTCCCGGACGAGTCGGTGTCGATCATCGTCGACCGGGGTCTCGACGGGCTGGCCGCCGACGCGATCGCCGCCGGGGCCGACGCCTCCAAGGTGCTGACGCACGTGCAGCACGACCTGGCGGTGGAAGGCGCGGAGCAGATCGAGGCCGCCGACCTGGCCGCGCTGATCGCCATGGAAGCCGGTGGCGAGCTGACCTCGAGCCAGGCGAAGCAGGTGCTGGCTGACATGGCCGAGACCCACCGCCCGCCGGCCGACATCGCCGCCGAGCGCGGCTTCGAGGCGGTCGACACCTCCGATCTCGAATCGATGCTCGATGCGCTCATCGCGGCGAATCCCGACGAGTGGCGCCGCTTCTGCGAGGGCGAGGGCAAGATGCAGGGCTTCTTCATCGGCCAGATCATGGGCCAGACCGACGGCCAGGCCGACGGCAAGACGCTGAACCAGCTCCTCCAGCAGCGCAAGGGGTGAACAGGCACCGGCTCGCACCGGCGGGACTCCCCGTCGCCGATCACCTTCGAGCGCACGCTCTGAACAAGCCATGAACGGCGGCCGGGTTTCCCGGCGCGGAGTCCGAGGGGCCCCTAGGTTGCGTGTTCATGGCCGTCCGCCCGATCGAGTGGCCCGAGCTGGTGCGTCGTGGACCGGCCGGCGGCGACGCCTCGCCGCTCCGCGACACCCGGACCGCCGCCCTGCTGGGGATCGCGCTCGGGGTGACGTTCACGGTGTGCTTCCTGACCGGCCTCTACTCGCACTGGGCCCAGAGCACCGATCCGATCGTCGCGTTCCCGTCCCGTCCCGCCGGTCTCTACCGGATCACCCAGGCCACCCACGTGTTCACCGGCGTCCTGTCGATCCCGCTGCTGCTGGCCAAGCTCTGGACGGTCCTGCCGACGTTCTTCCGGCTTCCGCCCGTCGCGTCGGTGCCGCACGCGATCGAACGGCTCGCGCTCCTCCCGTTGGTGGGCGGCGGCATCTTCCTCCTGCTGACCGGCGTGAACAACGTGGCGGCCTGGTACCCGTGGGAGTTCGGCTTCGTGGCCGGCCACTACTGGGCGGCGTGGCTCACCATCGGCGGGCTGATCGTCCACGTGGGTGCGAAGTTCGCGACCGCGAGCGAGGCGCTCCGAGGCGATGGTGACCATGACGGTGGGGGCGACGACGATCCGCGCCGGGACGGTCGCCTCAGCCGGCGGGGCTTCCTCGGCGTGGTCGGGGGCGTCGGGCTGTTCCTCGCCGCCTCGCTCGAGTCCCAGTCCATCGCCGTGTTCCGTCGCATCGGCATCTTCTCGCCCCGTGACCTCGATGCCGGTCCCCAGGGGTTCCCGGTCAACTCATCCGCGCGGTTCCGCGGTGTGGTCGACGCTGCCATGTCACCCGACTACCGGTTCCGGGTCACCGGCGACGTCGAACGAGAGCTCAGTTTCACGCTCGACGACCTCCGGGCCATGGAGCAGCACGAGGCCGAGCTGCCGATCGCCTGCGTGGAGGGATGGAGCAAGTCGGCGCGCTGGCGCGGTGTCCGGTTGCGTGACCTGTTCGCCATGGCGGGCGCGGCCGAGGGGCGGAGTTGCACGGTGGTCTCGCTGCAGCGCCGGGGCGGCTTCCGGTCGTCGTTCGTGAACCACCACCACGCCGCGGACGTCGACACGCTGCTCGCGCTCGAGCTGAACGGCGAGCCGTTGCACATCGACCACGGGTTCCCGGTGCGCCTCATCGGACCGAACCGGCCCGGGGTCAACCAGACCAAGTGGGTGGAGGAGGTGCACATCTCGTGACCGCCGCCCGGACCGACGATCGCCCCACCCACACCAAGGGCTTCTGGATCGGGTTGGTGCTCGGCGTCCCGGTGATCGCGTTCGGTCTCCGCGGCCTGCTCGGCACCTTCCAGGGCGTCGCCCTGGCCAGCTACGGCCAGTACTTCGTGGGCGGCGCGCTCCTGCACGACCTGCTCATCGCACCGGCCGTGTGCGCCGTCGGATGGCTGATCGCCCGGTGGCTGCCTCGACCTGCAGTGGCGCCCGTGCAGGCCGCGCTGATCGCATCCTCGGTCGTCGCGGTGGTGGCCTACCCCTTCGTGCGGGGGTACGGGGCGACGCCGGGTGAACCGTCGTTCCTCCCGCGTGACTACACGAACTCCGTGCTCCTCGTCTGGGCCGTCGTGTGGATGGTCGCGCTCGTGGTCGTGGCCGTTCGCGTGGTCAGCGCTCGGCGCCGGTGACGGCCCAGGCGCCCGATCGCCACCGCAACGCGAGCACCGACGCTCGGGAGACCATCAGTACGGCCACGGCGCCCCAGACCCACCCGATCCCGAGATCGAGCACCAGGACGGCCACGGCGGCGGGGACCGTGGCACCCAGCGCGCCGAGCATGGCCACGGCGAGGAACCGCATGTCGCCCGCGCCGATGAGCAGGCCGTCCAGCACGAATGCCAGCGCGTTGACCGGCTGCAGGACCGCGACCCACAGCAGCACGAACCCGGCCAGCGACACGACCGCGGGGTCGTTGCTGAAGATCTCGGGGAGCACGGGCCGCAGGACGACCACGACCAGCGCGCTGACGAGGCCGGCGGCGACCCCCAGCTCGAGCATCCGGTGTCCGGCCTCGCGGGCGGTGTCCGGGCGGCCGGCGCCCAGGTGGCGTCCGATCAGCGACTGGCCGGCGATCGCGATGGCGTCCAGCGCGAGGGCGAGCAGGCTCCAAACCGCGAACGCGATCTCGTGGGCGGCGACGTCGGTCGTACCGATCCGAGCCGCCACCGCGGTGGCCAGGGTCAGGGCCCCGCGCAGCGCCAACGTGCGGACGAGCAGGTCGGCGCCGGCGCGGCCGAGACGTCGGATCGCGGCCACGTCGGGTCGCCACGACAGCCCGCGTCGACGGATCTCCCGGCGGATCATGGTCACGTACACAGCAGCGGTCGCCACCTCCGCGACCACGGTCGACAGTGCCGAGGCGCCGATCCCGAACCCGAGCCCCACGATGAGGACCAGCTCGAGCACCAGGTTCCCGACCGCTGCCGCCACCGCGACGGCCAGCGGGGTCTTCGTGTCCTGCAGGCCACGGAGATAGCCGGTGCCGGCGAAGGTCAGGAGCTGGGCGGGCACTCCCAGCGCGGAGATGCGCAAGTAGAGCTCCGCGTTGTCGAAGACCGCGCCCTGCGCACCGAGCATCGCCACGATCGGCCCGGCCCCGACCGCGACCACCGCGCCGACGACCACACCGATGCCCACGGCCAGCCAGAGGCCCTGGAGTGCCTGCACGGCCGCGTCGTCGTCCCGGCCCGCGCCCAGCAGGCGTGCCACGGCCGCCGTCGTCCCATAGGCCAGGAAGATGAACACCGCGAAGCCTGTGAGCAGTGCGGAGGTCGCGACGGCGAGGCCGGCCAGCTCGTCCGTGCCGATGTTGCCGACGACGGCCGTGTCGGCGAGCGTGTAGAGCGGCTGGGCGATCAGGGCCCCGAGCGCGGGGATCGCGAGCCGGGCGATCTCGCGGTCGTGGCGCCTGCGCCCCCGCGCCGTCGTGCCCACCGGGGTTCAGCGGGGGGTGCGTCGCACCCAGTCGAGCCCCAGGTGGCGCGCGCCGCCGGCGCTGTCGTCGAGCATCACGTCGTGGCCCGGCGGGCGTGTGGTGGTCGAGGCGGTCGGCCCAGTCATCGGAAGGGTCATCAGGAAGATCCTGTCACGGCGGGCGCGGGAACTCGGTGGGCCCGCCGCGTGGTCCGCCGCGTAGCCTCAGGAGCGTGAGCACCTCCGATGCAGAGACGCCAGTCGACATCAAGCATCGTTCCCGCGATGTCACCGAGGGAATGCACCGTGCGCCGGCACGCGCCATGCTGCGAGCTGTCGGTATGACCGACGACGACTGGGGCAAGGCCCAGATCGGGGTGGCCTCGTCGTGGAACGAGGTGACGCCCTGCAATCTGCCGCTCGACCGCCTGGCCAAACGCTCCAAGATCGGTGTCGCCGATGCCGGTGGCTACCCGATCGAGTTCGTCACGATCGCCGTTTCCGACGGCATCGCCATGGGCCACGAAGGCATGCGGGCGTCGCTGGTGTCGCGGGAGGTGATCGCCGACTCGGTCGAGACCGTGATGCACGCCGAGCGGCTCGACGGGCTGCTGACCTTCGCCGGGTGCGACAAGTCGCTACCCGGCATGCTCATGGCCGCGGCCCGGCTCAACGTGCCGAGCGTGTTCCTCTACGGGGGCTCGATCCTGCCCGGCCGGTACAAGGACCAGGCCCTCGACATCGTCAGCGTCTTCGAGGCGGTCGGTGCCCGCGCCGCCGGGACCATCGACCAGGAAGAGCTCGATACCATCGAACGCAACGCCTGTCCGACCGAGGGCAGCTGCGCCGGCATGTTCACCGCCAACACGATGGCGGCCGTCTCCGAGGCCATCGGCATGTCGCTGCCCGGGTCGGCCTCGGCCCCGGCGGTGGATCGCCGGCGCGACGATCTCGCCTACGAGACCGGCCGGGCGGTGATGAATCTCATCGAGCAGGGGGTCCGGCCCCGTCAGATCATGACCCGCGAGGCGTTCGAGAACGCGATCGCGGTCACGATGGCGCTCGGTGGCTCCACGAACGCGGTGCTGCACCTGCTCGCGATCGCCTACGAGGCGGAGGTCGAGCTCGATCTCGCGGTCTTCAACGAGATCGCGGCACGCGTGCCCCACATCGCCGACACCAAGCCGCACGGCAGGTACCACATGGTCGACATCGACCGGATCGGTGGCGTGCCCACGGTCATGAAGCACCTGCTCGAGGCCGGTCTGATCCACGGCGACTGCCTGACCGTCACCGGCCGCACGGTGGCCGAGAACCTGGCCGAGCTCGACCCCCCCGACCCCGACGGCGAGGTCATCCACCCCCTCGACGACCCCATCCACGACATCGGCGGGCTCGCCGTCCTGCAGGGCTCGCTCGCGCCGAAGGGATCCGTGGTCAAGGTGGCCGGTATCGACTTCGACCAGTTCGAGGGGCCGGCCCGTGTGTTCGACGGCGAGCAGGACGCCATGGACGCCGTGCTGGCCGGTGAGATCGGCGCGGGCGACATCGTGGTGATCCGCTACGAGGGCCCCAAGGGTGGCCCGGGGATGCGCGAGATGCTGGCCATCACCGGGGCCATGAAGGGCGCGGGCCGAGGCGGGGATGCGGCGCTGATCACCGACGGACGGTTCTCGGGTGGCACGCACGGCTTCTGCATCGGCCACGTCGCTCCCGAGGCGGTCGACGACGGACCGATCGCGCTCGTCGAGGAGGGCGACCGGATCCGCATCGACGTCCGCGACCACACCATCGACCTGCTGGTCGACGACGACGTGCTCGAGGAGCGGCGCGCCCGGCTCAAGCACCCCGACCCCCGGTACACCACCGGCGTGTTGGCCAAGTACGCCCGACTCGCCGCCGGGGCCGAGAAGGGTGCCGTGACCGAGGCGTGAACGTGGGGTGACGGGCGTCGGAGGCTCGGGGCCCACGCGTCGGTCCTTTGTGTTCTCCGGCCGCGAGCGATAGCAATGGATACACCGTGGCATCTGTGACCGCCGACGATGATCGATCCACCATCCACTTCCGGCGACCCCGGAGGGAGGACGGTCTCGCTCTCTGGGCCCTGGCTCGGTCCAACGGCCTCGACGAGAACTCGCCCTACGCCTACCTGTTGTGGGCCGAGTACTTCGCCACGACCACGGTGGTGGCCACGACCGACGACGACCACGACACGCCGATCGGGTTCGTCACCGCGTTCGCTCGGCCCGACGAGCCCAGGACGGTGTTCGTGTGGCAGGTCGGTGTCGACGACGCCCATCGCCGCCGCGGCATCGCCGGTGCGGTGCTCGACCACCTCGTCGACTGGCACGGCGCCGACCACCTCGAGGCCACGGTGACGCCGTCGAACACGGCGTCGGAGACGTTGTTCCGTCGCTTCGGTGAACGCCGCGGTACCGAGGTCACGACCGAGGAGCTCTTCTCGGAAGGGCTCTTCCCGCCGGGGCACGAAGCGGAGATCCGGTTCCGCATCGGACCGTTCACCCCCTCGGCTCCGGCTGCGTCGTAGCTGGCACTCGGTGCCGGCCTCGCCGATCCGCATCCCACGACCGCCCGAAATCCACGACCGACCGATCCACGAGTATCGTCAAGCACCCCAGAAGGGGATGAAGCACCCATGGAGATCTTCGAAAACCTCGAGTCCGAGGTCCGCGGCTACAGCCGCGCGTGGCCGACCGTCTTCGAGTCGGCCCGCGGCCACATCATGCATGCCGAGGACGGCACCGAGTACCTCGACTTCTTCGCGGGTGCCGGTGCGCTGAACTACGGCCACAACCATCCCGTCCTGATCGACGCGCTGCGCAAGCATCTCGACGCCGACGGGTTCATCCACGGCCTCGACATGTGGACCACGACCAAGCGCACGTTCATGGAGCGCTTCAGCGAGATCGTGCTCCAGCCCCGGGATCTGCAGTACAAGCTGCAGTTCCCCGGCCCCACCGGCACCAACGCGGTCGAGGCCGCGCTCAAGCTGGCTCGGAAGGTCACCGGGCGCGATCGCGTCGTCGGGTTCAGCAATGGCTTCCACGGCATGACCCTCGGCTCGTTGTCGGTCACCGGCAACGCCATGAAGCGCGGCGGCGCCGGGGTACCGCTCGGCAACGCCACCTCGATGCCCTTCGCCAACTACCTCGGCGACGACGTCGACAGCCTGCACGTCCTCGAGACCATGATCACCGGCGATTCCAGCGGGCTCGACGAGCCGGCGGCCGTGATCGTGGAGACCACGCAGGGCGAGGGCGGCATCAACCCCGCCAGTGCCAACTGGATGCGCGGGCTCGACGACATCTGCACGCGGCACGGGATCCTGCTGATCATCGACGACATCCAGGTCGGCTGCGGCCGGACCGGCCCGTTCTTCTCCTGGGAGGAGATGGGTATCGATCCCGACATCGTGGTGCTGTCCAAGTCCCTCTCCGGCTCCGGGCTCCCCATGGCGCTCGTGCTCCTCAAGCCCGAGCACGACGTCTGGGATCCGGGCGAGCACAACGGCACGTTCCGTGGCAACAACGCCGCGTTCGTGACCGCCACCGCGGCGCTCGAGCACTTCTGGGCCGACGATCGGCTGACCTCATCGGTCGATGCCAAGTCGGCTCGTGCCCGGGCCGGTCTCGAGGGCCTGCTCGCCGATCACCCGGGACTCTTCTCCGAGGTGCGCGGCCGCGGCCTGATCCTGGGCCTCGAGGCATCCGTGCCCGAGTTCTCCCAGATGATGGCCAAGGGCGCGTTCGACCGGAACCTCATCATCGAGACGGCGGGCGCCGAGGACGAGGTCGTGAAGCTGCTTCCGCCGCTCACGGTCACCAACGACGCCATCGACCGCGCCATGGAGATCCTGGGCGAGGTCGCCGCCGACTTCGACGAGAAGATGGTCGAGGACCTGCGCACCGAGCGCGAGGCCCACGAAGCACGGAAGAACGACAACAACGAGGTACAGCAGTGATTGTCCGCAAGCTCTCCGACATCGTCGGTACCGATCGCGACGTCAACGGTGGGAACTGGTCGTCGCGGCGACTGTGCCTCGCCGAGGACAAGATGGGCTTCTCCATGCACGACACGATCCTCCGTGCCGGCACCGAGACCCGCATGTGGTATCACAGCCACCTCGAGGCCGTGTACTGCATCGAGGGCAAGGGCACGCTCGAGGAGGTCGACACCGGCGAGATCCACGTCCTCGAGCCCGGCACCATCTACCTGCTCAACGAGCACGACAAACACGTTGTCCGCGCCGAGGAGGACCTCCGAATGATCTGTGGCTTCAGCCCGCCGGTCACCGGTGACGAGGTCCACGACGAACATGGCGGGTATCCGCTTCTGACGATCGACGACTGACGACAGGAGGTACCACGCGCCCATGAAGACGCTGGAGACGCCACCTCTCGCCACGCGGGAAGATCACTACCCGTCTCGGATGGGGCAGCCTCCGGAGCTCCTGCCGCGGCGGCACCCCGTCGTGCATCCCGGCGGCGAGGGTCCCCTCGACGCCGCCCAGGTGCGTCGCTTCGACGAACGTGGGTTCCTGGTCCTCGACCGCGTCTTCTCCGACCACGAGGTCCGCGAGCTCGACGAGGCGCTCCACGGGCTGATCGCCTCGATGTCGAAGGCCGACGAGCACCGGCTCGTCGTCGAACCGGAGTCCAACGAGATCCGGTCGGTGTTCGCCTTCCACACCGACGACACGCCGCTGGCCACCGTGCCCGCCGACGAACGCCTCAGCGACGTGGCCCGGCAGTTGCTGGCGTCGGAGGTCTCTGTGCACCAGAGCCGGGTGAACCGCAAGCCCGGCTTCCGGGGCAAGGATTTCCAGTGGCACTCGGACTTCGAGACGTGGCACACCGAGGACGGCATGCCCACCCCCCGGTGCCTGAGCGCGAGCGTGGCCCTCACCGACAATCATCCGTTCAACGGCCCGTTGATGGTCATGCCCGGTTCCCACCACTGGTTCGTCACCTGCACCGAGCCGACGCCGCCCGCGAACCACCGATCCTCGCTCGTCAAGCAGGAGGTCGGGGTTCCCGACGATGCCAGCCTGCGAACGGTGTACGACCATTGCGGCATCGAGCAGTGCACCGGCGCGGCCGGCTCGGTGACCTTCTTCGACTGCAACCTGCTCCACGCGTCGTCGAGCAACGTCTCGCCGCTGCCGCGCCGCAACCTGTTCATCGTCTTCAACAGCGTCGACAACGAGCTCGTCGAGCCGTTCTCGGCGCCCCAGCGCCGGCCCGAGCACCTGGCGTCACGCCGTCCCCGTGTCCCACGCGTCGTGGCCTGAGTCGGGTGCCGTCGACCGGGAAGTCCATCCGGTTGTTTCCCGGGCGGCGGGCTGCGATACTGACGGGCGTGATCGCCTCGCTCATTCTGGTAGTACGCGACTAGCGCACGACGTCTCCCACCCTCCGCGTGCGCCCTCGACCTCCCACCGGGAGGTCGTTCTCGTTTTCAGCGGCCGATCGATCCGACAACCCGACCACCACCGACCCTCACGAAGATCCAGGAGCACACCGTGCAGATGAACGGGGGACAGGCCCTCATCAAGGCCCTCGAGCTCGAAGGCGTGGAGGTCGTCTTCGGCCTTCCCGGCGGGGCGATCCTGCCCGTCTACGACCCGATCATCGACTCCTCGATCCGCCACGTGCTCGTGCGCCACGAGCAGGGCGCCGGTCACATGGCCGAGGGCTACGCGCACGCCACCGGCAAGCCGGGCGTGTGCATGGTCACCTCGGGTCCGGCCGCGACCAACGTCGTCACCCCGCTCGCCGACGCCCACCTCGACTCGGTGCCCATGGTCTGCATCACCGGTCAGGTCGCGTTCGGCTCGATCGGTTCCGACGCGTTCCAGGAGTGCGACACCACCGGCATCACCATGTCGGTGACCAAGCACAACTACCTGATCACCGACGCCACCGAGATCCCCCGGGTGGTGCGCGAGGCGTTCCACATCGCCACCACGGGCCGACCCGGGCCGGTGCTGATCGACGTGCCCAAGGACATCGTCGACCCGAAGAACCCGGCGGCGATGATGGAGTGGTACTGGCCCTCCGACGAGGAGGTCTCGGCCGGTCTCCCCGGCTTCAAGCCCACGACGAAGGGGCATCCCAAGAAGATCAAGGAGGCGGCCGAGCTGATCCTGGCGGCCGAGCGCCCGGTGATCTACGCCGGTGGTGGAATCCTCAAGGCTCGGGCGGCCGACGCGCTGCGCGAGCTCGCCGAGCTGACCGACATCCGCGTGGTCACCACGTTGATGGCCCGGGGTGCCTTCCCCGACGACCACGAGCTCGCGCTGGGCATGCCGGGAATGCACGGCACCTACACCGCGGTGATGTCGTTCCAGGAGACCGACCTGCTCATCGCGCTGGGGTCGCGGTTCGATGACCGGGTCACCGGCAAGCTCGACGAGTTCGCATCCAAGGCCAAGGTGATCCACGTCGACATCGACCCGGCGGAGCTCGGCAAGAACCGCCAACCCGACGTGCCCATCGTCGGGGACTGCCGGCTGGTGATCGAAGAGCTCGTGTCGACCATCAAGGGCATGCTGGACGACGGTCGACCGATGGCCGACTCGAGCGCGTGGAAGTCCACGCTGTCGGGTTGGCAGGAGAAGCACCCGCTCCACTACGACCCGCCCGAGCCGGGTGCGGCGCTCAAGCCCCAGTTCGTCCTCGAGACCCTCCGCGACAACACACCCGACGACACGATCGTGTGTGCCGGCGTGGGGCAGCACCAGATGTGGGCGAGCCAGTACTGGCACTTCAACTTTCCCTACACCTGGGTCAACTCCGGCGGTCTCGGCACGATGGGGTTCGCGGTGCCGGCGGCCATCGGGGCCAAGGCCGCCCATCCCGACCGGACGGTGTGGGCGATCGACGGTGACGGATGCTTCCAGATGACCGCCCAGGAGCTGGTCACCGCCACCGTCGAGGGGTTCCCGGTGAAGATCGCCATCCTCAACAACAGCTACCTGGGGATGGTGCGCCAGTGGCAGGAGATGTTCTACGAGGAGCGCTACTCCGAGGTGTTCCTCTCCAAGGACGTCCCCGACTACAAGATGTGGGCCGAGTCGATGGGCTGTGCCGGCTTCCGCGTCGATGCGCCCGAGGAGGTCCTGCCGACCATCCAGAAGGCCAACGACATCAACGACCGGCCCGTGGTCATCGACTTCCGCACGGATGCGGCCGAGAAGGTGTTCCCGATGGTCGCGTCCGGACAGTCGAACTCCACGGTGATGGTCCATCCCACCCAGCTCGCCGAGACCGGCGACGACGAGTCCGGGAGCGACGTCTGATGCCCGCACCCACCGGTCGCCACCACACGCTGGTCGTGCTCGTCGAGAACAAGGCCGGCGTGCTCACCCGGGTCGCCGGCCTGTTCGCCCGACGGGGCTTCAACATCTACTCGCTCGCGGTGGCCCCCACCGACGACGACGAGCAGCTCAGCCGGATCACCATCGTCGTCGATGCCGAGGACACTCCGCTCGAGCAGATCACCAAGCAGCTGTTCAAGCTGATCAACGTGGTCAAGATCTCCGAGCTCCAGTCGGCCGACGCCGTGGAGCGCGAGCTCATGATCGCCACCGTCAAGGCCGACCCGTCGGTCCGCAGCCAGGTGATCGAGCTCATCGACGTGTTCGATGGCTCGGTCGTCGACGTCGGCTTCGACGAGCTGTCGATGGCGGTCCACGGTGAACCGTCCAAGCTCGACGACATCGAGGAGCTGCTCCGTCCCTACGGCGTGATCGAGCTTCAGCGCACCGGCCGGGTCGCGCTCCCCAAGCTCGAGCGCACCCCGCCCCGCCTCAGGTCGGTGGCGCTCGGAGCTCGCAGGGCGAGCTCTCGCTAACCGAGTTGTTCGGCTGCGCCTCACAACTCGGCGCTGCAAGAATCACACCCGATCCGCCAGACCAGAAGAGGAAGACACAGATGCCCGCCACCGTGTACTACGAAGCCGACGCCGACCAGGCGCTGATCCGTGCCCGCAAGGTCGCCGTGCTCGGCTACGGCTCGCAGGGCCACGCCCACGCGCTGAACCTCGCCGAGTCGGGGGTCGACGTGCGGGTCGGGCTACGTGACGGCTCGTCGTCGAAGGCCAAGGCCGAGGCCGCAGGGCTGCGGGTGCTGTCGGTGGCCGACGCGTGCGCCGAGGCCGACCTGATCGTCATGACGCTGCCCGACACCCGCCAGCAGGCCATCTTCGAAGCCGAGGTCGCCCCCAACCTGAGCTCGGGCGACGTGCTGTGCTTCACCCACGGCTTCAACGTCCGCTACGACCTGATCCCGCCGCCCGAGGGCGTCGACGTGATCATGATCGCCCCGAAGGGCCCGGGACACCTCGTGCGCCGGACCTACACCGAGGGCGGCGGCGTGCCCTGCCTCATCGCGGTCGAACAGGACGCGTCGGGCAAGGCCAAGGAACTCGCGCTCAGCTACGCCGACGCCATCGGTGGTGGCCGGGCCGGCATCCTCGAGACCACGTTCACCGAGGAGACCGAGACCGATCTCTTCGGCGAGCAGGTCGTGCTCTGTGGGGGCCTGACCTCGCTGGTCAAGGCCGGCTACGAGACCCTCGTCGAGGCGGGCTACCAGCCGGAGTCGGCGTACTTCGAGTGCCTGCACGAGCTGAAGCTGATCGTCGACCTCATGTACGAGGAGGGGATCGCCGGCATGCGCTACTCGATCTCCGACACCGCCGAGTACGGCGACCTCACCCGCGGTCCCCGGATCATCACGCCCGAGGTCAAGGCCCAGATGCGCAAGGTCCTCGACGAGATCCAGGACGGCAGCTTCGCCGCGGAGTGGGTCGCCGAGGCCAACGGCGACCGCGCCAACTACGACCGGCTGCGCCGCGAGGGCGAGGCTCATCCCATCGAGCAGGTCGGCAAGGAGCTCCGGGGCATGATGCCGTTCATCTCGGCCGGCAAGCAGTCGGTCAAGGACGCCGCCGGCGGCGCGCAAGCCTGAGGCCGCCGGCGATCGGTGGACGGTCAGGTGCAGGCGTCGATCGCCGGGGCGAACGCGGCCTCCGCATCCGCTTCGCCACTCCGGAACGACTCGACGAACAGGTCCTCGATGGCGGCGTCGGTGATGCGCTCGTCGGGGCAGTCGACGACCTCGTCGTCTCGGGACTCGCCGCGGCACGCCAGGAGCGTGCACGTGACCGCGCCGGCGAAGCGGAGGGCGAGCGCCCGAGGTGTCACATGGTCTCCTCGAAGCTGACGACGCCCTCGCCGCGGAGCGCGTTCTTGAGCAGCTTGCCGGAGGCGTTGCGCGGCAGCTTGTCGCTGGTCAAGTCGACGAAGGCAGGGACCTTGAAGTTGGCGAGCCCGTCAGCGACCCACTGCTTCACCTCGGCATCGGTCAGCGACGAGCCGGCTTCGAGTTGGACGGCGGCCTTGACCTCTTCGCCCAGCTCGTCGTGGGGAACCCCGAAGACGGCGGCGTCGGCGATCTCGGGGTGCTCGACGAGACGCTCCTCGATCTCGACGCAGTAGATGTTCTCCCCACCGCGGATGATCATGTCCTTCTTGCGGTCGGTGATGAAGACGAAGCCGTCCTCGTCCACGTAGCCGACGTCGCCGCTGTGCAGCCACCCGTCGATCAGCGTCTCGGCAGTGGCTTCGGGCTTGTTCCAGTAGCCCTTCATCACGATCGGGCCCTTGATGCAGATCTCGCCGACTTCGCCGGTGGGCAGCGGGTCGCCGGCCTCGTCGGCGACCCGGACCTCCACCGTCGGGACCGGAGGACCGACCGACGCCGGCTTGTCCTTGGCCCCCTGTCCGGTGTTCACGGTGGCGACCGACGAGGTCTCCGTCAGCCCATAGGCGTTCGACGTGGTCGTCACGTTCGGGAAGGTGTCGGCGATCTTGCGCAGGAGCTCGTCGGCGGACGGCGAGCCGCCAAAGGCGACCGAGGTCACCGACGACGTGTCGTACTCGTGACGGTCGGGGTGCTCGCACACCCGCCACACCATGGTCGGCACCGTCGCCCAGACGTTGACGCCGTGATCTTCGATGAGCTGCAGGGCGCGCTCGGGCTCGAACTTGCCGGTCGGCATCACCAACTTGAGGCCCGCCAGCATTCCGACCACGAGGGTCGAGTGGCACCCCGAGACGTGGAAGAGGGGCGAGGTGAACAGCGACACGGTCTGCTCGCCATCGCCGCCGGCGGGGATGGCGCCGCCACCGGCCATCGAGCCGGCCACCGTGTTGAAGATCGTGTTCTGGAGGTTGGCGACCATGTTCCGGTGGGTGGACATGATCCCCTTGGGCTTGCCGGTGGTGCCCGAGGAATAGAAGATGACCGCGGTGTCGTCCTCGTCGATCGGGGTGTCGAGGAACGTCGCGGTCGGCGAGCCGGTGAGCTCGTCGAAGCGGTGGAGCTTGTCGCGGTGCGCGTCGCCCACCACGTCGACGAAATCAGCCGGATCGCAGTCGCAGGTGAGATAGATCCGCTCCAGATCGGGAACCTGGTCGAGTTCGCCGGCGATCCGCTCGAAGCGCTTGCGGTCGGCCACCAGGACCCTGGCGCCTGAGTCCTGCAGGCCGTAGACCACCTCCTCGGCCTTCCACCACCCGTTGAGCCCGACGAGGATCGCCCCGCCACTGACCGTGGCCCAGAACGTGAGGCACCACTCGGGGTTGTTCTGGCTCAGCACCGCCACGCGGTCGCCGTGTCCGACACCAGCGTCGTCTCGCAGTGCGTGGGCCACCCCGTTGGCGGTCTCGACGAACTCGGTGAAGCTCCACGTCTCGTCGCCGTACTGGAGGAAGGTCTGATCGCCGCGCATCAGCGCGGTCTCCGGGATCGCTCGCAGGTTGGGCATCCGGTCCTTGTAGACCTGCAGCTCGACCCCGTCGACGGTCTCGGTGGTGATCTCGAACATCCCGTCCGGGCCGGTCAGTTGCGCCCGGACCTCGTCGACGGTCGGCATGTCGCTCCCCCTGGTTCGTCGTGCTGGTTCGTCGGAATCCGCCCGTGGCAACGGACGTTACCGCTCTGTTGCGGTCGCCTCGCGAGCTCGGCTTCCTGCCGGGGTCGGCGCTGGCGCTTCTCCCGACCCCGGGGCTGTTGCGGTCGCCTCGCGAGGGCTCGGCTTCCTGCCCAGCTCGCCGGCGGGGTCGGCGCTGGCGCTTCTCCTGCGTCGGGGGTCGCTGTCAGCTCGCGGGGCCGCTGCGTCAGGGCAGGAAGCGGGCGCGTTGCTCAGGACTCGGGATGCGGCACTCGTCGTGCTTGCCGAACACGCGGTAGCGGATGGCGGCGACGAACCGGTAGGCCGCGTCGGCGACCGGCCGGGGCGTGTACCGGACCACCCGCTGCAGCACCGGTGCGATCTCGGCCACCCGCATCGCCTCGAGCACGGCCCGGCTGCGGTGCAGTATCCGCACCGCCCCGCCAGTGGTGTCGACGAAGGCCATGCTCGCCTCGCTCGGCGTGGCGCCCTCGTCCCACGGCACGTCCAGCGCGCGAGCGGTGTCGCCCTGGAGGGGAGCGAAGGACAGGCGGCCGTGCTCGTCGTGGTCGAGCAGCCACCGCACGCTCCACGCGCACAGCCCGCACACGCCGTCGTAGAAGACGATGTGGTCGGCCAGGTCGGCCCCGGCTGGCACCGTGCCGCTGGTCTCGCTGGTCTCGGCGGTTGTCACATCGACCAGTCTAGGAGACGACGTCCGGCACCCACGCCCCGCCCCGCCCCGGCCGCAACGCGCTTCGGGCGGGCAGAACCGCCACTCGCGTGACGGTCTCGGCGACCAGAACGGTGTCGTGTCTTGCTACAGGGCCTCGAGAACGTGGTCGATGCAGGCGGTGAGGGCGGTGATGTCGTCGGGGTCGATGGCGGGGAACATGGCGACCCGGAGCTGGTTGCGGCCGAGCTTGCGGTACGGCTCGGTGTCGAGGATGCCGTTCTTGCGGAGCACGGCGGCCACGGTGGCGGCGTCGACCGACTCGTCGAAGTCGATCGTGCCCACGACCTTCGAGCGCAGGTCGGGGTCGGTGACGAAGGGCGTGGCGAGCTCGTGGGCGTCGGCCCAGCCGTACAGGTGCTCCGCCGACCGGTCGCTCCGCCCGGCGGCGAACTCCAGGCCGCCCTGGTGGCACAGCCACTGCACCTGGTTGTCGGCCATGAGCAGGGTGGCCAGCGCCGGGGTGTTCAGCGTCTGGTCCTTGCGGGCGTTGTCGAGCGCGGCCTGGAGGTCGACGAAGGGCGGGACCCAGCGATCCGACGCGGCTGCCCGGGCCTCGATTCGCTCGATCGCCGCCGGCGACACCGCGGCGAGCCACAGGCCGCCGTCGGCCGCCAGCCCCTTCTGGGGGGAGAAGTAGTAGACGTCGCATTCGGCGAGGTCGACCCGCAGACCACCGGCGGCCGAGGTGGCATCGACCGCCACCAGTCCATCGGCTCCGGCTGGTCGCGCGACCGGCATCATCACGCCGGTCGAGGTCTCGTTGTGGGTGAGCGCGTAGGTGTCGACACCGTCGACGGCCTCGACGATCGGTCGGGAACCCATCTCGGCCGCGACCAGCACGGGGTCGTCGAGGAACGGGGCCGCAGCGACCCCCTTGGCGAACTTGGAGGAGAACTCGCCGAACGTGGCGTGGAGCGAGCGCTGCTCGATGAACGACGACACGAGGCCGTCCCAGCATGCGTGGGTGCCGCCGTTGCCGAGGATGATCTCGTAGCCGTCGGGGAGCTGGAGGAGCTCGGCCAGGCCGTTGCGCAGCGACGCGACCACGAACTTCACGGGCGGCTGGCGGTGCGAGGTCCCCATCACCGTGGTGCTGGAGTACGGGTGGCCGGCGTCGACCACGGCCTGGAGCTGCTCGGGCCGCACCTTGGAGGGTCCGGAGCCGAATCGGCCGTCGACCGGCTTGAGATCGTCGGGGATCGAGATGTCGGGCGTGGTGGTGGCCATCGACGTGCAACTATCGCGGAGTCCCCCACCAGGAGCGAAAAGCTTCATGTCCCCCCAGCCCGCTAGACGCATCTCGAAGTCCGTGGGAGCCATCGCGCCTTCCGCGACGCTGGCGGTCACGGCGAAGGCCAAGGCACTGAAGGCGGCGGGGGAGTCGGTCATCGGCTTCGGTGCCGGTGAGCCCGACTTCCCGACCCCAGAGCACATCGTGGACGCGGCGGTCGCGGCGTGCCGTGACCCGCAGAACCACAAGTACACCCCGGCCGGTGGGCTGCCCGAGCTCAAGGAGGCCGTTGCCGCCAAGACGGTTCGTGACTCCGGCTTCGTGGTCGATCCGTCGCAGATCCTGATCACCAACGGTGGCAAACACGCCGTGTACGCCTCGTTGCTCACCCTGGTCGACCCGGGCGACGAGGTCATCGTGCCCGCCCCGTACTGGACCACCTACCCCGAGCCCATCGGCCTGGCCGGTGGGACGATGGTGCCCGTCGTCTGCGACGACGCCACCGGCTACAAGGCCACCATCGACATGCTCGAGGCGGCCCGCACGAAGAAGACGAAGGCGATGGTGTTCGTCTCGCCGTCGAACCCGACCGGCGCCGTCTACACGCGCGACGAGGTCCGTGCCATCGGTGAGTGGGCGCTCGAGCACGGCATCTGGGTGCTCACCGACGAGATCTACGAGCACCTCACCTACGGCGACAACGAGTTCACTTCGATGCCGGTCGAAGTCCCCGATCTCGCCGACCAGTGCGTGGTGCTCAACGGCGTGGCGAAGACCTATGCCATGACCGGCTGGCGCGTGGGTTGGATGATCGGTCCCGAGGACGTCGTCAAGGCCGCAACGAACCTGCAGAGCCACTCCACCTCCAACGTGGCCAACGTCAGCCAGCGCGCCGCGCTGGCAGCCGTGTCCGGTCCCCTGGACGACGTGGCCCGAATGCGCGAGGCGTTCGACCGACGCCGCCAGACGATCTGGAGGATGCTCGACGCCATCGACGGGGTCACCTGCCTCGAACCCGAGGGCGCGTTCTACGCCTATCCCAACCTCAACGGGCTCCTCGGCCGCGAGCTCGCCGGCCGCGCCGCGTCGACGACGCTCGAGCTGGCCGAGGTCATCCTCGAGGAGGCCAAGGTCGCCATCGTGCCCGGCGAGGCCTTCGGGACCCCGGGCTACGCCCGCCTCTCGTTCGCCCTCGGCGACGACGATCTTGCCGAGGGGGTCCGGCGGATCGCCGACCTGGTCGCGTCCGGCTCGTGACACCACCGACGCTCCCCTACGGCGAGTGGCCGTCGCCCATCACCCCGGAAGCGGTGGTCGCGGCCGCGGCGTCGCCGGGCGAGGTCCGGGCGGTGGCCGACGAGGTCTTCTGGAGCGAGTCGCGTCCCGCCGAGGGCGGTCGGGTCCAGGTGGTGCGCTGGCGCTCCGACGGACCCACGGTCGACCTGCTCCCCGACGGGTGGTCGGCGCGCACCCGCGTCCACGAGTACGGCGGCGCCGCGTGGCTGGCCACCACCGACTGGCTCTACTTCGTGAGCTGGGACGACCAGCGCCTGCACCGTCTGGCTCTCGGTCCCGACGGCCGTGCCGGTGAGCCCGAACCGCTCACGCCCGAGCCCGCCATCCGTGGCGGTGACCGCTACGCGGACGCCGACCTCGTCGGCGACGGCGACTTCCTGGTCTGTGTCCGCGAGCACCACGACGGCGTGGCCGAGGCGGTCAACGACATCGTGGCGATCGCCACCGACGGCACGTCGCCACCCCGGACACTCGTGCGGGGACCGGACTTCGTGGCCGCACCCCGGGTCTCGCCCGACGGCGATCAGCTCGCCTGGATCCAGTGGGACCATCCCGACATGCCCTGGGACGCCACCGAGCTGGTGGTCGCGCCGCTCGTGGTCGACGACGCCGACCCCGTGCCCGGGGAACGCGGCGTCTCGATCGGCGAGGGCCGAGTCGTCGCCGGCGGCCGTGCTGTCGCTCGTGGCAGGGGCGAGTCGGTGATCCAACCGCAGTGGCGCGCCGACGGCGTTCTCCACTTCCTCTCCGACCGGACCGAGTGGTGGAACATCTACGCCGACCGAACCGACGGCGTGGCGGCGGTGACCCACCTCGGGCAGGACATCGGCACGCCACCCTGGGTGTTCGGCATGTCGCGTTACGCCTTCCTCGCCGACGGCCAGCTGGTGTTCGCCGCCAGCCACGAGGGTCTCGACCAGCTCCATCTCGCCAACCCGGTGGGAGCGCCGACGCCACTCCCGCTGGCCTACACCGAGATCGCGTCGGTGGTCGCGCAGGGACGCAGCGCCCTCTTCGTCGGCGCCGGCTTCGACACCGAGGCCGTGGTCGCCGCGCTTCCCGTCGGCGACGACGGGCCCGGTCCCGACCGGGTGCTGCGACCGCCGCGGCCGCTGCCGGTCGGCGCCGAGTGGTTTTCGGTCGCGTCCCCTGTCTCGTTCGCATCGGGGCCCGACGGCGACCGGGTCGCGCACGCGCTCCACTACCCGCCCCACAACCCCGAGGTCGCGGCACCCGAGGGTGAGGCACCGCCCCTCCTCGTGCTCATCCACGGCGGACCCACGGGCATGGCCCGGGCCCGGCTCGACCTGGCCAAGCAGTTCTGGACCAGCCGCGGCTTCGCGGTCGTCGATGTCAACTACGGTGGCTCGACCGGCTTCGGCCGGCCGTACCGGGAGCTGCTGCAGGGGCAGTGGGGTGTGGTCGACGTCGAGGACTGCATCGCGGCCGCGTGCCACCTCGCCGACCTCGGCGAAGCCGACCCCGACCGACTGTGCATCCGCGGCGGTTCGGCCGGCGGCTTCACCGTGCTCGCGGCCCTCGTCGCCTCCGACACCTTCGCCGCGGGAGCGTGCTCGTACGGCGTCGCCGACCTCACCGCGCTCGCCGAGGAGACCCACAAGTTCGAGTCGCGCTACCTCGACGGGCTCGTCGGCCCGTACCCGGAGGCCAAGCCGGTCTACGACGAGCGGTCGCCGATCAACCACGTCGACCGCCTCGACCGCCCGCTCATCGTCTTCCAGGGACTCGAGGACGAGATCGTGCCCCCGAACCAGTCCGAGATGATCGTCGAGGCGCTCCGGGCTCGGGGCGTGCCCGTGGCCTATCTCGCGTTCGAGGGCGAGCAGCACGGGTTTCGACGGGCCGAGACCGTGGTCTCGGTCCTCGGCTCCGAGCTCGCCTTCTACGGGCGTGTGCTCGGGTTCCAACCTGCGGGCGAGCTACCGGATGTGTCGATCGACAACCTGTGAGCGGGCGACGATGCCGGTGACGTCGTGGTCGCGTGACGTTTCATGACGGCTGTGTTCCACCTCCGTGATGGTGAGACCACCACTGGCCCGACCTGGTCGTTCCGTGACCGATGTCACTCGTCCGAGACGGACGATCCGCACCGGTCCACGCGTTGACGCCGCTGTGAGCTTCGACGAGGCAACCGCGGTCGAGCAGGTGGGGGACACGCGTTTCGCCGCACGCGTCCACGACGGCTGGTCGATCGCCGGCAACGCGAACGGGGGCTACCTGCTCGCCATCGCGGCCCGGGCCATGCGCGACGCCAGCGGTCGACCGGACCCCGTGTCGGTCACGGCTCACTATCTTCGCCCGGGACGTCCCGGCCCGGCCACCGTCGACGTGGAGCCGGTGAAGACGGGGAAGGCGTTCTCGGTCGTCCGAGCCACGCTCAGTTCGGCGGAGGAGCCACTGCTCAGCCTCCTCGGCACGTTCGGGACCCTCGCCGACTCCGAGGCGTCCGCGCCGATGCTGGTCGACGCCCGGCCGCCCGACCTGCCTCCGGTCGAGGACTGCGTGCGCATGCCGGCCACCGCCGACTTCCCGCCGCCGTTCATGGCCAAGGTCGACCTGCGTCTCCATCCCGACGACGCGGCCTTCATGCTCGGCGAGCGATCGGGCCTGGCCCGCATGCGGGGATGGTTCGCCTTCCCGGACGGGGAGGGGGCGGGCACCCACGTCGACACCATCGGGCTCCTGCAGGCAGCCGACGCGTTTCCGCCCACGATCTTCAACACCGAGCTCCCGGTGGCCTGGACCCCGACCGTGGAGCTCACGGCGCATGTGCGGGCCGTACCCACGCAAGGGCCGCTGCGGTGCGCGTTCACGACGCACTTCGTCACCGGCGGGTTCCTGGAGGCCGACGGCGAGATCTGGGACGGCACCGGTCGCCTCGTGGGCCAGAGTCGACAGCTCGCGCTCGTTCCGCGCACCTGAGTGATCCGCTTCCCGGTACGGTGGTCCTGTTCGTCGACGCGGAGAACGGTGAGATGGGACGTGCCATCCGGCTGATCGCGGTGAGCAGCCTCCTCGCAGTGGGGTTCGTGGTGGTACCGCCCCCCGCCGTCGTGTGGGCATCCGAGCTCGAAACCGAGACGACCGAGGTCGACCTCGACCCGGTCACCGACGTCGAGGCGGAGGCGGCGGAGGCCGAGGTCGAAGCCGCCGACGCGGCGTCGGGCCAGGGCCCCGATGACGAGGGTCATGACGACCAGGGCCCGGGTGACCAGGGCGCGGATGCCCACGACCACGACCACGAGGGCGCCACCCTCGGTACCGAGGACCGGGCGACGGAGCCGTTCACCGCAATCGGGGTGACGACCTCTCGGCGCAGCGACACGCCGGTCCGGGTCCGCGTCGCGGACGGGGAGGGGTGGGGGCCGTGGCGCCCGCTGCTCCACGTCGAGGACCATTCGCCCGACGGTGACGAGGGCGCCGCCGCGCGTCCGGGCTACACCAGCGAGCCGCTGTTCGTCGGCCGGGCCGACGCCTACGAGCTCCAGGCGCCGGACGACGCCGGCGAGGTGTCGGTCCACCTGGTGACCGAGGTCGAGCGTCGGCGCCGGGTCGTCGACGGGACCGCCGAGGCCGACGGCGCTCCGACCATCCGCAGCCGGTCGTCCTGGGGGGCCCGGTCACCCAAGGCCCCACCTGCCGATGCCGGTGAGCTGAAGCTCGCCGTCGTCCACCACTCGGTCAACAGCAACGGGTACGCCGCGTCGCAGGTCCCGGCCATGCTGCGGTCGATCCAGGCGTATCACATGGACGCGCACGGCTGGAACGACATCGCCTACAACTTCGCGGTCGATCGTTACGGCAGCGTGTGGGAGGCCCGCGCCGGCGGCATCGACCGAGCCATCATCGGTGGTCATGCGTTCGGTTTCAACACCGCGAGCACGGGCGTGGTGGTGCTCGGCGACTACAGCTCCGCGTCGCCGACGGCGGCCTCGCTCAACGCGGTCGAGGACCTGATCGCGTGGAAGCTGGCCCAGCACCAGACGCCCACGACCGGTTCGGTCACCTACCGGTCCTCGACCGACACCCACTTCGGGCCGGAGGGGACAGCGGTCCGCGTCAACCGGATCAGCGGTCACCGCGACGTCCGGACCACGGGCTGTCCGGGAGATGCCCTCTATGCCCACCTCGGTTCCATTCGCCGCGACGTCGCCGCCAAGACACCGGGGGCCCAGTTCGACGCCGTCGCCGAGATCGTCGAGGCTGATCGATCCGGCGACGGACGCGACGACCTCCTCCTGTACCGACCCGGAGGAGCGAGCGACCGATCCCTCATCGGCACCAGCGGTCCCGGCCTCGCCAGCGGCTCGACTGCCATCTCCGGGGGCTACGAGCCGCTGACCGGTGACTTCGACGGCGACGGGCGCGGCGACGTGTTCTGGTACGCCCCGGGTCCGGCGGCGGACTACGTCTGGTACGGACGACCGGGCGGGGCCCACCGCTCCGTGCGGACCAGGGTCTCGGGCGAGTACGACCCCTACGTCGGCGACTTCGACGGTGACGGCCGGGACGACATCTTCTGGTACGGCCCCTACGGGGGATCGGATTACGTCTGGTTCGGGCAGACTTCGGGGTTCGCGGATTCGGCACGGCGCGTCAGCGGTGGCTACGAGGTCCACATCGGCGACTTCGACGGTGACGGCCGGGACGACATCTTCTGGTACGGGCCGGGGCAGAGCCGGGGTGACTACGTGTGGTACGGCCGCACCAGCCGCTCGTTCCGGTCGGTGCGTACCAGCGTTGCCGGCTACTACCGCGTCCAGGTCGGCGATTTCACCGGTGACGGCCGGGACGACCTGTTCTGGTACCGGCCCGGTTCGGGGCGTGACTACCTGTGGCCGGGGCGGGCGTCCCGAGGGTTCAGCTCGATCATCCGCAGCGTGTCGGGCGTCTACGACCCCGTCGTCGGGGACTTCGACGGCAACGGGTACGACGACATCCTCTGGAACGCCTCGTCGGGTCGTGACTACCTGTGGGCACACGAGACGGGTGGGTACACCGACGTGTCCTTCGATCTCGGCGTCGGTCACCGGCTGGTGGCGCTCGACGCCGACGGCAACGGCGACGACGAGCTCTTCTCGCTCGACGGTCGCCTGAACGGACGGCTCTGGAACGCCGGGTCGAACGGTTTCACGTCGCGCTCGGTTCCCTGACGAGTCGGCGAAGTACGGGGACCTGCGACAATCGCCCTCTTTCGCGCAGCTCCGAAGTCGTGCCCCGCTGTCGTCAGCCGCGATACTCGAAGCTGATGGCACGAATCCTCGTAACCGAAGAGATCGCCGAGTCCGGGCTCGAGAAGCTGCGTGAGGCCGGTCACGACGTCGACATCCGTCTCGAGGTCAGCCCCGAGGAGCTCCTCGAGGTGGTGCCGGGCGCGCATGCATTGATCATCCGGTCGGCCACCACGGTGACCCGAGAGGTGCTCGAGGCCGGCACCGACCTGATCGTGGTGGGACGAGCCGGCATCGGGCTCGACAACGTCGACACCGAAGCCGCCACCGAGCGTGGCGTCATGGTCGTCAACGCCCCGCAGTCGAACACGCTGTCCACGGCCGAGCACACGATGGCGATGCTGCTCTCCCAGGCCCGCAACATCCCGGTGGCCAACGCTGCCCTCAAGGCCGGCCGATGGGAACGCAAGCAGTGGACCGGCGTCGAGCTCGCCGACAAGACGCTCGGCATCATCGGCTTCGGCCGCATCGGCACGCTGGTCGCCCAGCGGGCCAGCGCGTTCGGGATGAAGCTCATCGCCTACGACCCCTTCATCGCCGAGGAGCGGGCCCAGCGGCTCAACGTCGAGGTCGTCGACCTCGACACCCTCGCCCAGCGGGCCGACTTCGTGACCCTCCACCTGGTCAAGACCCCGGAAACGATCGGCATGCTCGGCAAGGAGTTCTTCGCCAAGGCCAAGCCCGGGCTCCGCATCGTGAACGTCGCCCGGGGTGGGATCATCGACGAGACCGCTCTGGCCGAAGCCGTCCGTGAGGGCAAGGTCGGCGGCGCGGCGATCGACGTGTTCGAGACCGAACCCACCACCGAGTCGCCGCTGTTCGAGCTCGACGAGGTCGTCGTCACCCCGCACCTCGGCGCGTCCACCCACGAAGCCCAGGACAAGGCCGGCCAGACCATCGCCGACATGGTCGGCCTGGCCATGGCCGGCGACTTCGTGCCCTACGCGGTCAACGTCGCGGCCGCCGAGGCGTCGGAGACGATCAAGCCCTTCATCCCGCTGGCCGAGCGACTGGGTGCCCTCTTCGTGTCGCTGAACGGTGGTGTGCCCGGAACGCTCGACATCACCTATGCCGGCGAGATCGGCGACTACGACACCCGCATCCTCACCCTGTCGGTGCTCAAGGGAGCCTTCGCCGGAGTCAGCGAGGAGCCGGTCAGCTACGTCAACGCACCGATGCTGGCCAAGGAGCGGGGAATCGAGGTGCGTGACACGTCGTCATCCACCCCCCACGACTACGTGAACCTGATCACCATCAGCGGCGGTGAACACGCCATCGGCGGCTCCGTCGTGGGTGCCCGCGGCGAGCCGGCCATCGTGCGGATCGACGACCACACGGTCGATGTGCCCCCCGCCGATCACATGCTGGTGGTGCGCAACGACGACCGCCCCGGCATGATCGCCGTGGTGGCGCGTGCGCTGGCCGATGCCGGTGTCAACATCGACGACATGCACCTCGGCCGATCCACCCGCAGCGGTGACGCGTCGTTGATGGTGCTGGCCACTTCGCCTGCGGTGCCCCGTGAGGTCGCCGACGGGCTCCGGGACACCGACGGTATCGAGACCGTCCACGTCTTGCGCTGAGCGCCGCTCCGCGCTCCGCGGGGGAGCTCGTCGCTTCCGGAGTTGCTCGGCAGGGCCTGGCAACTCCCGTCTGTGAAGCCCCGTTAGCGTTTGGCGGCGCGGAGGCCGTCGGCCTCGGCGGCGGCGGCGTCTCGGTAGCACCGGTCGGGCGTGGTGCGCTCGTAGTTGAGCTGGCCCGGCGAATGGAAGATCTTCGAGCGCATCTTGGCCTTGACGGGATACCCGTCCGGACAGCCACCCGCTGCGGTGGGGTCGACCCAGCTGGATCCGTCGGAGACCGGGACCCCGGCCGGCTCGGACGGCTCGGACGGCGTGGTCACCGGCGGCCACGGCTCGCCCGAGGGCGACGGGGGCGTCGGCAGGGGGTCGCGCTTGGTCGTCAACGCCCGGGCCACGGCCACCGCGGCAGCCACGACGACGGTGAGGGTCACGAATCGAACGACACGTCGGGTCACGAGGAGGACACTACCTGCAAGCTCCGGCTCCGCTCGATGATGGCGTCCGCGAGCCGGCGGAAGATCAGGCCGTGGAACGGAGCGACCGCGTACCAGTAGATGCGGCCGAACAGCCCGCGAGGGACGAAGATCGCCCGCTGGGTCAGAACCGTCCGCTGACGATCGTCCGTCTCGATCGTCCATTCGAGCCATGCCTCGCCCGGGAGCCGCATCTCGGCTCGGAGTCGGAGCAGGCGGGGCGGCTCGGTGAGCTCGACCCGCCAGAAGTCGAGCGCGTCGCCCGCCCGCAGATGATCGGGGTCGCGCCGACCGCGGCGCATGCCGGGACCGCCCACGAGCTTGTCGGCGACGCCGCGCACCGACCACAGCAGGTCGGCGACGAACCAGCCGCGTTCCCCACCGATGCCGGACACCGTCTCGTGGACGGCGTCGGGCCCGACATCGTCGGCGGTGACCGTCTGCACGTCCATGAAGATCGTCCCACCGGCCCAGTCCGGGTCCGATGGCAGCGGATCGGCGGCGGTGGACCCGGGGAGGGCGGCATCGGACCAGCGGGTGTTGACCTCGAGGTCCTCGATGCGGCGCAACGCGACCTCGACCGCCCGCCGGAAGGCCAGGGGCGGGGTGTCCGGAAACAGGTCGACGGACCGGTCCCGCACCACCACCTCGTTGACCAGGCTCTCGACCAGCGGCGTCGCCAGGTCCTGGGGCAGCGGTGTCACCAGCCCCACCCACCGGCTCGAGAGCGTCGGCGTGAGGACCGGGACCGGGATGATCGTGCGGCGGCGGAGACCGGCGACCTCGGCGTAGGCGTGCATCATCCCGCGGTAGGTGAGGACGTCGGGCCCGCCGATCTCGACCACCCGGCCCACGACGTCGTCGCGGGAGAGGACGGTGACCAGCGCGTGCAGCACGTCGCGGATCGCGATCGGTTGCACCCGGGTGTCGACCCAGCGGGGCGTGACCATCACGGGCAGCACCTCGACCAGGTGCCGCAGCATCTCGAAGCTCGCCGAGCCCGAGCCGATGATCACGGCGGCTCGCAGCTCGGTCACCGGCACGGAGCCGGACGCGAGGACCTGGCCGACCTCGTGGCGGCTCGCCAGGTGGGGCGACAGGTCGTCGGTGTCGTCGCCCAGTCCACCGAGGTACACGATGCGCGCCATCGTCGGTGTCGCGTCGGCAGCCTCGGCGAACACCTCCGCGTGGCGCCGGTCGTGGGCGGCGAAGTCGTCGCCCCCGCCCATCGAGTGCACGAGGAAGTAGGCGGCGTCGCAGCCCTGCATGGCCTGGCGCACCGTCGCCGGATCGCCGATGTCGCCCTGGACCAGCTCCACCTGGGTCGCCCACGGCACGTCGGCCAGCTTGGCGGGGGTCCGCACCAGACAGCGGACGGCGTAGCCGGCGTCGATCAGCGAGGGGACGAGTCGCCCGCCGATGTAGCCGGTGGCACCGGTGACCAGGATGGTTCGCATGAGACCTTCCTACCCGAATCCGCTCCGATCGCCGCGCGGCACGACAGCGGGTGGCGTGGAAGGATCTCCGAGTGCGGCCGGCTGTGGTGAGACGTCTCCGTGCGGGTGCGGTCCTGGCGATCGTCGTGGTGGCCGTCGCGTCGTGCTCGTCGACCGACGCCGGAACCGACCGGGCCGAGGCCGGGTCGAGCACGACCACCCCCGCCACGACCACGTCGGCCCCCGCGCCGGACGGCGTGGCCGGCGCCGACGGCGTGGGTGATCCGTACTACCCCCAGCTCGGCAACGGCGGCTACGACGTCGCCGGCTACGACCTGCTGATCGACTGGGATGCCGACGCCGCGACGATCGACGCCACCGCCACCATCGAGCTCACGCCCGACGAGGCGCTCGACACCTTCAATCTCGACCTCGTCGGTCTCGCCGTCGACGGTGTGACCGTCGACGGCGCCGATGCCCCCTTCGAGCGGGCCGGCCGGGAGCTGACGATCGACCCGGAACCCGTGCTGCTGGCCGGCGAGGCCGTGTCCGTCGTCGTCGACTACGGGGGAGCGCCGGAACCGATCCAGGTGGGGACCGACGTGTTCCGGGTCGGCTGGCACACCGACGGTCGGGACGCGTACGTGGTGTCCGAACCCGCGGGCGCCGCCAGCTGGTTCCCGGCCAACGACCATCCGACCGACAAGGCGCGCTTCCGGTTCGAGGTGACGGTGCCGGCCGACCTCGGGGTGATCGCCAACGGGGTTCGCCGGTCCGTGACCGAGGATGCCGGGCGCGCCACGTTCGTGTACGAGTCCGACCGCCCCATGGCCACCTATCTGGCGTCGGTGGTGATCGGGGACCTGGCCTTCGACGAGTCGACGGCGGCCGGGTTACCGCTGCGCAGCGCCTATCCCCACCGCCTCGCCGATGCAGCACGGCGGGACTTCGGCCGGGTGGAGGAGATGCTGGTCGCGTTCCAGGAGCGGTTCGGTCCCTACCCGTTCGACGTGTACGGGCACGTGGTCGTCGACGAGCAGCTCGGCTTCGCGCTCGAGAACCAGACGGTGTCACTGTTCGGCACCGATCTCGTCACCGGCGGCGCGAGGATCGACTCGCTCGTGGCCCACGAGCTGGCCCACCAGTGGTACGGCAACGCGGTCAGCCCGGCGACGTGGAAGGACATCTGGCTGAACGAGGGGTTCGCCACCTACGCGGAGTGGGTGTGGGCCGAGGTGTCGGGCGAGCGGAGCATCGCCGAGTCGGCCGCCGCCGCGCACGGCCGCGCCGACTTCGGTGTGCCGCCGGGAGATCCCGGTCCCGAGGAGCTCTTCCAGCGGACCGTGTACGTCCGAGGGGGGCTGGCGTTGTACGCGCTGTCGGTCCAGATCGGCCAGGAGACCTTCGACGAGCTGCTGCGAGCGTGGGTCGAACGTCACGGCGGCGGGGTCGCGTCCACCGCTGACTTGCAGGCGCTGGCCGAGGAGCTGTCCGGACAGGACCTCGAGGTGTTCTTCGCCGACTGGGTCTACGGCTCGTCACTGCCGCCGCTGCCCTGATCGGCACCGACAGCGTCCTCACCGATGGCCGCCGGTGGCACGAGCAGGACCCGCACTGCACCCTCCGACGGTGGCCGATCAGCACGTGACGTGAGCACCGCCGGGCCGTCCTCGTCGATGGCCAGTATGGGGATGGCGTCGTCGAGCCGGTCGGCGTCGAAGGTGTCGGCGTCGACAGCCACGAAGCGCCAGTCGCGGGCAATCCGATGCTCGAGCACGATCTGGGTGGTGTCACGGCCGAACGGGCGTCGAGCGATGACCCCGGCGCGAGCGGACTCGGCCGACTCGTCCTCGTCGTCGGAGCGGGGCAGGTAGTACACGTTCGCCCGGCCGATGGTCTCGGCGGCCCGCTCGATGCAGAACGTGTTCAGTTCCTGGAAGCGTGACACGGCCACCGCGACGCGGATCCCGATGCTGTCCATGGCGAGCAGGAGGTCCTCGGAGTCGAGCCGTCCCTGGTAGGTGAGGACGCCGCGCTCGCTGGCGGCGCGGGCCTCGAGGGGGTCGGTGGTGATGACCAGGGCCGGGATCTCGTGGTCGGACAGGTGCTCGGCGAGGTCGATCGCCCAGCTGGGCCCGCCGATGAACGCCACGCCACGCGGGTCGGGTCGAGCGACGCGGAAGCGCTTGGCCCCCACCCGCGCGGCCACCGCGGAGAAGACGACGGTGGCGACGATGACGATGAAGGTGACCGGTACGAGTGCCTCGACCGGCTGGCCGGCCTCGGCCAGCTCGAGCGCGAACAGCGCCGACACCGACGCCGCGACGATCCCGCGCGGAGACAGACAGGTCAGGTACGCGCGCTCGACGAAGCTGAGGCCGGAGCCGACGGTGCTCAGGTACACGGCGGCGGGGCGGGCCACGACGATGAGCACCACGGCCAGTGCCACCGACTCCGGGAGGTACTCGGCGAGCTGGTCGAGGTCGACCCGGGCGCCGAGGATGATGAACAGCCCGGCGAGGATGAGCGAGCCGAGGTTCTCCTCGAATTCGCGGATGTGGGCGATGGGCGCCCAGCGCTGGTTCGCGAGCGCCACGCCCATGACCGTCGTGGCGAACAAGCCCGCCTCGGGGCGTACCACGTCGGCGCTCGCGAAGGCCGCGACCACCATCGCCAACGTGAACGGGTTGTGGAGGTGGTCGGGGACCCAGTGCCGGCTGAACAGGAACGTGAGGACGAGCGCGGCGACCAGACCGCTGCCGACGCCCGCGCCCGTCGTCGTCAGGACCCGCTCGACCGCCGCGCCCGGCCCCTCGTTGCCGATGACCGCGTCGAGGACGACGATCGCCAGGGTGGCGCCGATGGGGTCGATGAAGATGCCCTCCCAACGCAGGATGCTGTTCACCGGCTCGCGCACCCGGGCGAACCGGAGCAGTGGGAGCACGACGGTGGGCCCTGACACGACCAGGATCGCCCCGAGCAGGACGGCGGTGCTGGGTTCGTCGACGTCGATGAGCATGAACGCCGCCAGGCCGCCGATGATCCAGGTGACGAGCACACCGATGGTCACCAGCCGGATGATCGGCCCCCGCCCGTGACTGTCGAGCTCGCGCCACCGCAGGCCGAGGCCCCCCTCGAACAGGAGGATCCCCACCGCCAGTGACACGGCGGGGAACAGCAGGTCGCCGAGGAGGTTGTCGGGCTCGACGATCTCGAGCACCGGGCCGGCGACCACGCCGCCCAGCAGCAGCCCCAGCACGGAGGGCACCCGGAGCCGGCTCGCGAGCAGTTGCGCACCGACGCCGAAGACGACGATGGCGGCGAGCCCGACCCCGAGATCGGTCTCGGAGGCAGCGAGGATCATTCCCGGGGGCGGGACCATGTGCTCCAGAGGTTAGGAGCACATGGATTGCCGAGTGAACCGCGTCGGGTGGCTAGCTGTGCTCCTCGGGGCCCAGGACCGCGGCGAGAGCATCCTCGATGGTGCGGTGGCGGAAGTCGAAGCCCGACTCGACCAGCACGCGGGGTTCGACCCGCTGGGACTGGTACAGCAGCAGCTCGGCCAGCTCGGACCCGAGCAACAGCGCTGGGCCGATCTTCGGGATGGGCAGCAGTGTCGGCCGGCCCAGCTCCCGCCCCAGTGCCTTGGTGTAGTCGCGGTTGCGCACGGGCTCGGGTCCGGTGAGGTTGACGGGACCGGAGACATCGGCGTCGAGCAGGTGGAGGATCGCCCGGACCTCGTCGTCGATGGAGATCCAGCTCCACCATTGCCGGCCCGATCCGAGCCGGCCACCGAGGCCCAGCTTGAACGGGAGCAGGGTCTTGGCGAGCGCGCCACCCTCCTGCGATTGGACGATGCCGGTTCGGAGGTGGGCGGTGCGGATGCCCGCCTCCGCGGCTGGCGCGGTGGCGGCCTCCCAGGCCGTGCAGACCTCGGCGAGGAAGTCGTCGCCGGGCGCCGACGTCTCCGTGAGGATCTCGTCGCCCCGGTCGCCGTAGATGCCGATCGCCGAGCCCGAGAGCAGGACGCGAGGTGGACGGGAGAGGTCGGCGAGGGTGCGGGCGAGCAGACCGGTGCCCGCGGTGCGCGACTCGAGGATGACCTGCTTGCGCTCGTCGGTGAGCCGGGCGTCTCCGATGCCGGCGCCGGCGAGGTGGACGACGGCGTCGATGCCCTCGAAGCCCGTTGCGTCGATCTCTCCGTCGTCCGGGTTCCACGCGATCTCACCCGCTGCCGGCGTACGCCGGACGACGGGGACGGGTTCGTGGCCGGCACCGGCGAGAGCGCCCGACAGAGCTGAACCGATGAGGCCCGTGGACCCGGTGATCGCGACCCTCATCCGTCCCTCCGTCTTTCGGGAGCGCCGTCGTGCATGCCCGATTACCGTATCGGCGACAGCAACGATCCCACCGGAGGGCGTGTCATGTTGGAAGATCTGAAGAAGTTCCTGCTGCGAGGAAACGTCGTCGACCTGGCCATCGCGGTCGTGCTCGGCATCGCGTTCGGCGCGGTCGTCAGTTCGTTCGTCGGCGACATCATCAACCCGATCATCGCGGCGATCTTCGGCGAGCCGGACATGCGCGACGTCCTCGCCATCACGCTGCGCGAGGGTGATGGTGGCGACGCGGTCCTGCGGATCGGAGCCTTCGTCGACGAGTGCATCAACTTCGTGATCATCGGCGGCGCGCTGTTCGTCGTGGTCCAGGCGTTCAACAAGCTCCAGGGCATGCGCAGGAGCACCGAGCCCGGAGAGGATCCCGTCCCTTCCGACGATGTGGTGTTGCTGACCGAGATCCGCGACCTCCTCCGGACGCAGCGCGGCTGACCGTCGTACCATTCTCGACGTGGCGAAGGGCGAGAAGCGCGACCGCGAGCAGATCACCGAGGATGGCGGCGTCTCGCTTTCCCTCGTGGTCGGGGGGATCATCGGGCTGGCCGTCGTGGTGTTCATCCTGCAGAACCGACGTGACACCAAGGTCGACTTCCTGATCTTCGACATCCAGCAGCCCCTCTGGATCATCCTGGCGCTCACGGGCGCCCTGTCGATCGTCGGGGCGGGACTCGTCGGACGCGCGCTGGGGCGTCGGCGCAGGCGCGAGGACTGACGCCGCCGGATCGGCCGCCATGAGGTGGCTCGGAGCGCCGGTAGAGTCCGGCGCATGGCCGATGTCGAGATGCCCCAGCTGGGTGAGACCGTCACCGAGGGCACGATCACCCGGTGGTTCAAGCAGGTGGGTGACACCGTCGCTGAGGACGAGCCACTCTTCGAGGTGTCGACGGACAAGGTCGATTCCGAGGTGCCCTCGCCGATGGCGGGCACGTTGAGCGAGATCCTCGTGGACGAGGGTGACACCGTCGACGTCGGCACCGTGCTGGCCCGCATCGGCGACGCCGACGAGGCCGGCGACGCCGACGAGGCCGGCGCCTCGGCGCAACCAGCGGAGGACGAGGACGCGGCCCAGGCGGCGTCGGCGCCTGGTGAGAACGAGCCGGCTGAGTCCCAGTTCACCGACTCCCCGTCCACCGACCCCGAATCGGCCCCGCCCGCGCCCGCACCGGTCAGCGGTTCCCACGAATCCGGCGCCGTCGATCGCCAGGAGCAGCACTTCGACGTCGTCGTCATCGGTGGCGGCCCGGGTGGGTACGCCACCGCGCTCTACGGCGCGTCGGCCGGCCTCGACATCGCGCTCATCGAGAAGGGTGCCCTCGGTGGCACCTGCCTCAACGTGGGCTGCATCCCGGCCAAGGAGCTGCTCGAGACGGCATCGGTCAAGCGCACGATCGAGCACGCCGCCGACTTCGGCTTCACCGTGGGCGAGCCCGAGGTCGACTGGTCGAAGACGCTGGAGCGCAAGCAGTCGGTGGTCGACCGCCTGGTGGGCGGGCTCGGCCAGCTGCTGACGTCTCGCAAGGTCACCATGTTCGACGGCCACGGTCGGCTCCACGCCGGGCACGAGGTCAGCATCACCGGGGGAGAGAGCGGCGAGGTGACCATCTCCGGCGACCACGTGGTGATCGCCAGCGGTTCGCTGCCCCGGACGATTCCCGGCTTCGATGTCGACGGCGAGCTCGTGATGACCTCCGACGAGTTCCTGTCGATGGACCCGTTGCCGTCCTCGGCCGCGGTGATCGGCGGCGGCGCCATCGGTTGCGAGTTCGCCTCCACGCTGGCGGACATGGGTACCTCGGTCACCGTCCTCGAAGCGCTGCCGAAGATCCTGCCGGGCTGCGACGCCGACGTGACGAAGGCGGTGCAGCAGTCGTTCAAGAAGCGCGAGATCGACGTGAAGACCGGCGTCGAGGTCAGCGGCCACGAGCCCCGCGACGGTGGTGGGACCACGGTCAGCTACGGCGACGACGAGACCATCGACGTCGACGTCGTGGTCGTCTCGGTGGGGCGCCGGCCCAACACCGACGACCTCGGCCTCGACGCCACCAAGGTCACGATCTCCGACCGAGGATTCGTCGATGTCGACGAGCGGTGCCGCACCGGCGAGCCGGGTGTCTGGTCGGTGGGGGACTGCATCGCCACACCGCAGCTGGCCCACGTCGCCTTCGTCGAGGGCATCCTGGTCATCAAGGACATCCTCGGCGAGGATCCGATCCCGGTCGACTACCCGAATGTGCCGTGGGCCATCTACTGCCATCCCGAGGTGGCCTTCGCCGGCCATACCGAGGAGTCGGCGAAGGAGGCCGGCTTCGACGTGCTGACGTCCAAGCACCGCTGGCTGGGCAACGGCCGGGCGCTGATCGTGGGCGACACCGAGGGTGTCGTCAAGATCGTCGCCGAGAAGTTGGACGATGGTACGGGTGGCCGCATCCTGGGCGTGCACATCTGCGGGCCCTGGGCCACCGAGCAGCTCGGTCAGGGCTACCTCGCCGTCAACTGGGAGGCCACCGTCGACGAGGTCGCCCACTTCATCCAGCCCCATCCGACCCTCTCGGAGCTGTTCGGCGAGTCGGTGCTCGCCATGACCGGACGTTCACTCCACGGATAAGGAAGCGCGCATGGCCGATGTCGAGATGCCCCAGCTGGGTGAGACCGTCACCGAGGGCACGATCACACAGTGGTTCAAGCAGGTGGGTGACAGTGTCGCCGAGGACGAGCCGCTGTTCGAGGTGTCGACGGACAAGGTCGACTCCGAGGTGCCGTCGCCGTCGGCGGGCACGTTGAGCGAGATCCTCGTCGACGAGGGTGACACCGTCGACGTCGGGACCGTGCTGGCCCGTATCGGCGACGATGCTGCCGGCGACCAGGGTGAGGCGGCTCCCGCAGCCGAGGCCCAGCCGGCGCAGGACGCGCCCGGGCCCGAGCCGGCGCCCGAGCCCGCGCCCGCGCCCGACGCCCGAGCCCGCGCCCGCGCCCGACGCCCGCCACGGCCCCGGCGAAGGCGGCCGCACCGGCGCCGAACGGGTCGGGTGGCAAGAAGCTGCTGTCGCCCGTGGTGCGCAAGCTCGTCAACGAGAACCGCCTCGACGTTGCCAAGATCACCGGAACCGGGCCCGGGGGACGCATCACCCGCGACGACGTGCTCGACGCGATCGACGACGGCACCGCGACGGCCGGCGATGCCGCCCCGACGACCCCCGCCCCGACGACCCCCGCCCCGACGGCTCCCGCGCCGGCCGCGGGCACACCGTCGACGCCGGCCGCGCCGAGCCCACCGCCGCGCGCCGGCGAGCGCGACACCGAGAAGGCCCACACCCGGATCCGCCGGGCCACGGCCGAGCACATGCGACGCTCGCTCGACACCTCGGCGCACGTGTATGCCTCGATCGAGGTCGACTTCGAGGCGGTCGAGAAGGTGCGCCGGGCGCGCAAGGACGCGTTCAGGGCCGACGAGGGTTTCAGCCTCACGTACCTGCCGTTCGTGGCCCGGGCGGTCATCGACGCCATCCGCGACTACCCCGAGGTCAACGCCAGCTTCGGCGACGATGCATTGATCGTGCACAACTACGTGAACCTCGGCATCGCGGTCGACCTGGATTTCGAGGGGCTTCTCGTCCCGGTCATCGTCGATGCCGACGGCATGCGCCTGCGGGCCATCGCACGTGCGGTCAGCGACCTGGGCGCCCGGACGAGGGCCAAGAAGCTCAGCCCCGACGAGTTGTCGGGCGGGACCTTCACCATCACCAACCCGGGGCCGTACGGCACCACGATCACGTTGCCGATCATCAACCAGCCCCAGATCGCCGTCCTGTCCACCGACGGCGTGAAGCGTCGGCCAGTGGTGGTCGAGACCGCCGACGGAGACGAGTCGATCGCCATCCACTCGGTGGGAAACCTGTCGCTCACCTGGGATCACCGGGCCTTCGATGGCGCCTACGCCGCTGCGTTCCTCAAGCGCACCAAGGATCTGCTCGAGACCATGGACTGGGATCAGGAGCTCAACTGAGACCGTCCCCGTCGGTCGGCCAGCCGGTCGGGCTGTCGGCCGGAACCCCCGGGGCGCTGGCTTGGGTCCGACCGTGACGATTGACTTCGTCGGTCCCGTCAGGTCCTGGGGCTCATTCGGCTCCGCCACCATTTCGCCGTAGCCTCGGTTCCGTGATGTTGCGCACCCGCTGGCTCGGTCGAGTGGCCTACTCCGAAGCCCTCGAGCTGCAGCGAGCGCTCCATCGCGAGCGCGCCGGTGACCACCTCCTACTGCTCGAGCACCCGCACGTCTACACACTCGGTGTACGTGCCGACATGGAGCACGTGCTCGTGCCACCCGCGTCGGTGGGTGCCGAGCTCGTCCGCGCCGACCGCGGTGGCGACGTGACCTACCACGGCCCGGGCCAGCTGGTCGGCTATCCGATCCTCACCGTGCCCGGCAAGCGGGGCGGGGGCATGGCCGACACCGTGGCCTACGTCCGTTCGGTCGAGCAGCTCGTGATCGACACGCTGACCGACCTCGGGCTGGCCGATGTCGGGCGGCTCGACGACTATCCCGGCGTGTGGGTCGCGCCCGGGTCCGACGACCCCCGCAAGATCTGTGCCATCGGCGTCAAGCTGACCCGGGGCCGGTCGATGCACGGCTTCGCGCTCAATGTCGACCCGGACATGGCGTACTGGGGCCACATCGTGCCGTGCGGGATCCCCGACAAGCAGGTGACCTCGCTCGCCGCCGAGGGCGTCGACGTGTCGATGCGCGAGGTCGTCGACGTCGTCGAGCGCCACGCCATCGCCCGCTGGGGCGACGCCGGGCACGAGCGTGCCGACGTGGTCTGGCGGTCCCGGAGCAGCGACCTCGCCCCGTTCAGCCGCGGCGCCGGTCCCGGCGACACCGTGGGCCGCGAGGGCCACGCCCGCCCGGCACCGGCCGACGGTCAGTCGGTCCGCCTTCGGGGGCGCCTCGCCGAAGCCGGCGTCACCGATGGCCTCGACATCGCCGACCGCAAGCCCGAACACGTCAAGGCCCGCCTCAACATCACCGAGGACTACCGCCGGCTCAAGGGCACCATGCGCGACCTCGACCTGGTGACCGTGTGCGAGGAAGCCGCCTGCCCCAACATCTTCGAGTGCTGGGCCGACGGCACGGCCACCTTCATGGTCGCGGGCGAGCGCTGCACCCGTCGCTGCGGGTTCTGTCTCGTCGACACGCGCAAGCCCGAGGAGCCCGACGCCGACGAGCCCGCGCGTGTCGCCGAGGCGGTCGAGCGCATGGGTCTGTCGTTCGCCGTGCTGACGATGGTGGCACGCGACGACCTGCCTGACGGGGCCGCCGGTCACGTGGCCGAGACGATCCGGGCCATCCGCCGGCGCACCCCCGGTGTCGGCGTCGAGGCGTTGATCTCGGACATGAAGGGCGACGCCGATGCGCTCGACGGGGTGCTCGACGCCCGACCCGACGTGCTCAACCACAACATCGAGACCGTGGCGCGGCTGCAACGGGCGGTGCGGCCGAGCGCCGGGTACGCCCGCTCCCTCGCCGTGCTGGGTCGGGCCAAGGGCGCCGGGCTCACCACGAAGTCGTCGATCATCGTGGGCATGGGAGAGACCGACGCCGAGGTCGAGGCGACCCTCGCCGACCTGCGGGCCGTCGGTGTCGACATCGTCACGATCGGCCAGTACCTCCGTCCCACCACCAACCACCTCGCCGTGGCCCGGTGGGTCGACCCGGCCCAGTTCGACTCGTGGAAGCAGGTCGGTGAAGCGATGGGCATCGCCCACGTCGAGTCGTCGCCGCTCACCCGCTCGAGCTACCACGCGCGCCAGGCGGCGGACGCGGCCGAGACCCCGGTCGCGCTCGACCGCGTCGCCCCCTGAGGCTGGGGCTGGTGGAACAGCTCAGGAGGCGACGAGCTCGTCGATGCGGCGCTGGAGCTCGTCGCTGCCGAGGTTGGTGTAGCTGACCGTCTCGAAGCTGCCGTCGTCGTTGACGAAGGCGAAGCTCGACTGCGTGGTGATGCCGAACTCCTGCCAGGTGCCACCGTCCTCGTCGAAGGCGTGGGCGAAGCCGTCGAGCCCGTGGCGCTCGACGAAGTCGGCCGAGGCGTCCTTGCCGTCGAGGCCGGCCATCCCGAGGAAGCGGACGTCGTCGCGCTCGGCCGACAGCTCGGCGATGGCGTCGGCTTCCTGGTTGCACTTCGTGCACCAGGGAGCCCAGAACCACACGATGACGTCGGAGCCGGCGTAGGACGAGCCGTCGACCTGGTCGCCGCCCCGGACGTCGTCGAGGACGAAGTCGAAGATGGCCGGTGGCGACTCTCCTCCGGTCCCGCCGGCATCGCTGCTCCCGTCGCCCTCGGCGGCGTCGGTCGAACCGTTCGGCGAGCCCGGTTCGCTCGAACCCGGATCGTCCTCGGTTCTCTCGGCGGCATCGGTGGCGGGGTCGGACTCGCCGTTCCCGCCTCCGCACGCCGCGAGGAGGGCGGACGCGGCGACGAGGGCGATGAGCAGGCGTCGTGTCACGTGGGCAAGGCTACGAGCCGCCGAGGTGCTGCTGAGGTCGGGCCCGGTTAGTTTCGAGAATCGTGAGCACCCGACGACTGATCATCGCTGCCTTGTTGTGCGGGCTCGCGATCCTGCTCGCGTTCTCGGTGCAGCTGCTCCTGGTCCTGTAGCAGCGGGCGGGTGGATCAGATGCAGGCGTGGGCCCGGCGTCCGAAGTGCACGTAGGCGGGCCGAGAGGTCTCGTCGGTGTCCTCGTCGCCGTCCTCGTTCACCATCACGACCAGCGAGCTGACCCCGGTGTCGGGATCGGTGGTGCGGAATCGACCCTTGCCAACGGGTTCGAGCGTGAGCGTCCGTTCGCGCTGGCCGGCCAGGGAGAAGAGCTCGTCGGGAATGATGGTCATGCGCAGCGTGTCGTCGTCGCCGCTGGCGAGGGCGAGACGCTGGTGCATCCGCTCGTAGATCCCCGTGCACGCGCTCGCGTCGGGCCGTTCGTCGAGCGGGAGGGCCGGGGGGAGCTCGGGCGGTTGGCAACCGAGAACATCGGCGCCGACCGCCTCGAACACCGCGTCGGCCACGTGATCGCCGGTGGGTGCGTTGGTGAGCACGACGATCGCCGCGTCCTCGTCAGGGATGACGCGGAGGAACGCACGCTGGCCGACCGTGTCGCCGTCGTGTCCGAAGACCTCGGTGCCGCCCCAGTCGGCGATGTTCCAGCCGAGCCCCCACTCCTCGGTGGCTCCGGGCACCTCGATCTGGGCCTCGCGCATCCGGGAGAGTGCCCGACCGGGCACGACCTGCTTGCCCTCGGCGTTCTTGCCGCCGGCCAGGTGGAACCGGGCGAAGCCCAACACGTCGCCGGCGTCGGCGATGACCCCACCGATGGGGACGTTGAACCGGGCCAGCGTCCACGGGTTCACCCGGGGACCGTCGTCGCCGAGACGATGTCCGGCGGCCACCCGGTGGATGATCGCCTGCTCGGCGAGCATGACCGTGCGCGCCAGCCCGAGCGGCCGCACCACCCGACGGTGCAGCGCCCGGGTGAAGTGGTCGCCGGTGGCGTCCTCGACCAGCCGACCGAGCACGCCGTAGCCGGCGTTGCAGTAGCTGAAGAGGTCGTCCGGCGCGTGCAGCTGCCCGAGGTCCTCCAGCGTGGACACATAGCGCCAGAGGGCGTCGGGGTTGCGCCCGCAGTCGAGGAAGTGATCGCCCTCGATGCCGCTCGTGTGGCTGAGGAGCTGACGGGGCGTGATCGTCAGCGTCGCCGTGTCGTCGCCCACCCGGAACTCCTGGAGAGCGCCGCGGACCGGTTCGTCGAGCTCGACGACGCCCGCGTGGACGAGCTGCATGATCAGCGTCGCCGTGTAGATCTTCGAGATCGACCCGATCTGGAACAGGGTGTCGGGAGTCGCGTCGATGCCGGTCGCCGCATTCGCCAGGCCCGACGCCACGACGAGCCGCTCGTCGCCCTGAATCACGCCGGCGACCGCGCCGGGGACGCCGTGCGCGTCGCACGTTTCGTCGAGGACGGACTGCAGCCTCGTTTCGAACGCATCGAGTGCAGGCATGACCGCAGAAGGGTAGTGGCTCTCTTCGCGCCCGATGCGGGTCGCGACGGTGGGGTCCAGAGTCGATGGCGGACCCGCCGACGCTGGCCAATAGCCTTCGCTGCATGTTCGCCGAACGGGTCGAACGCGTCCGCAGCCGCATGGAGACGCTCGGTGTCGATGTCCTGCTGCTCTCGGTCGGGCCCGAGCTGCCCTACCTGACCGGCTACGAGGCCATGCCGCTCGAGCGGCTGACCATGTTCGTCCTCGAGGCCGACGGACCCGGCATGCTGCTGATCCCCGAGCTGGAGGCGCCCCGGGTGCACGAGCGCCCCGACGTCTTCGACCTCGTGCCGTGGGGCGAGACCGAGGACCCCGTCGCGGTCGTGGCCGACCGCATCGCCGGTGCACCGGTCGCCGCCATCGGCGACCGGACCTGGGCCCGCTTCCTGGTCGACCTGCACCACGCCTGTCCGTCCACGGAGTTCCGCCGGGCGACACCGGTGGTTGGCCCCGTGCGGGAGGTCAAGGATCCCGCCGAGATCCGAGCACTCCGTGCGGCCGGCGCGGCCGCCGACCGGGTGGCTCGCCAGCTCCAGGGCGGCGAGATCCCGTTGCGTGGCCGTACCGAGGCCGAGGTGTCCGCCGATCTCGGTCGGCGGCTGATCGCCGAGGGCCATCACCGGGTGAACTTCGCGCTCGTGGCTGCTGGCGCGAACGCCTCGTCGCCGCATCACGAACCCGGCGATCACGTCATCGAGGAGGGCGAGGCGGTGTTCTGCGACTTCGGCGGGACCATGCGCGGCCCCGGCGGCGTCGGTTACTGCTCGGACATGACCCGCGTGGTGGGTGTCGGGTCGGTGCCCGACGATCTGCGGCGCGCCTACGGCTCGCTGCGAGCCGCCCAGGCTGCCGCGGTGGCGAGTGCCACCGTCGGCGCCACCTGCGACTCGGTCGACCGGGTGGCCCGCCAGGCGCTCGCCGACGACGGCTGGGGCGAGTGGTTCATCCACCGCACGGGCCACGGCATCGGCATCGAGGAGCACGAGGACCCCTACATCGTCGAGGGCAACACCGCTCCGCTCGCCCCCGGAAACGCGTTCTCCGTCGAGCCCGGCGTGTACCTGCCGGGGGAGTGGGGGATCCGCCTCGAGGACATCGTGATCGCCACCGACGGCGGGCCGGTCGCGTGCAACGAGGCCAGCCACGACCTGGTCGTCGTCGACGCGTGATCGAGCTCTCGGCCGCGACCTTCTGTCTGCAGTGGGCGACCGGGGGCCTCCTCTTCCTCTGGGTCACCACCCGTCGCCGCGAGGTCGGCATCGGCTACGGCTGGTTGATGCGGGGGACCTTCGGCCTCATAGCCGCCCTCGGTGTGTACATCGGCTTCCGCTACGAGGACGCGCTGATCCGCGAGGTCGCCGGTCTCGGCGTCGTGGCCGCGACCGCTGTCGCGCTCGGCGTGAGCATCGTCCGGCGCCGGGCCGGCGTCGCGGGTGAACGCGAGCGCGTCGCGGTGAAGTCGGCGCGCATCACCGAGATGACCGGCATCGAGCGCGACATCGACGGGCCCCGGGACGACGTTCCCGAGTTCCCGCCCACCCTCGACCTCGTGGCGCCCGTCATCGGCGCGCTCGGCCTGGTGGCCGCCGCCGTGGCCGACGGCGGCCCGCTGGCGCTCTCGCTGGCCCGCCTCCTCGCCGGCGCCGTGTTCCTCGGCGCGGTGACCGACGCCATGCTGCTCGGGCACTGGTACCTGGTCCAGCCCGGCCTGGCCCGTGGACCACTCAACGAGCTGGTCCGCTGGACCGGGTGGAGCTGGCCGGTCGAGGTCGCGGTGATGTTGCTGCCCACCGGCATGGTCTCGGTGCTCGACGGCACGATCGACGACGGCTACGGCGGCATCCTCGGCTGGTTCTGGCTCGCCTGCGCCATCACCACCATCGGCCTGGTCTTGGTCACCCGGGCCGCGCTGCGCGAGCGCTACTACTCCGCCGTCATGGCCGCCACCGGCCTGCTCTATCTCGCCATCCTCACCGGCTTCGGCACGGACCTCGTCGCGAGAGCCGTACTCGCTTGACGTGGGGCGCAGTAGCGAAAACCCCGCGCATGGGGTGTACTGAACGGCATGCCACGTGCCATCTGGAGCGGGTCGATCAGCTTCGGGCTGGTCAGCATCCCCGTGAAGCTCTACAGCGCCGTCAGCCGCAAGAGCGTCCGCTTCAACCAGATCGACAAGAACACCGGGGCCAGGGTCCGCTACAAGAAGGTGTCGGGTGAGACCGGCGACGAGGTCGCCAACGACGACATCGTCAAGGGCTACGAACTGCCGTCGGGCGAGTACGTGACCCTCGACGATGACGAGCTCGCCCAGCTCGACCCCAAGGCGAGCCGCACGATCGAGATCGAGGAGTTCGTCGACCTCGTCGACATCGACCCCATCTACTACGACTCCGCCTATCTGCTGGCCCCCGACAAGGCCACGGTCAAGCCCTACGCCCTGCTGTGCAAGGCGATGGAGGAGTCGGGCAAGGTCGGCATCGCCCGGGTCGTGATGCGCACCAAGCAGTACCTGTGTGCGGTGCGGCCCCAGGACGACGGCACCCTCGTGATGTCGACCATGGTCTACGCCGACGAGATCAACGACCCGGCCCAGATCCCCGAGCTGGCCGAAGTGTCCGAGGTCGAGGTCTCCGACAGGGAGCTGACCATGGCCAACCAGCTCATCGAGTCGCTCAGCGCCGAGTTCGATCCGGCCAAGTACGAGGACACCCATCGCGAGCAGGTGCTCGAGGTCATCGAACGCAAGGCTGCCGGCGAGGAAGACGTCATCGCCACGCCCGAGCCCCAGGAGGAGAAGGTGGTCGACCTCATGGCCGCCCTCGAGGCGTCGGTGTCCGCGGCCAAGGAAGCCCGCGGCCGGCACCCGACCTCGGCCGAGCCGGGCAAGGTCTCCAGCGACGAGATGGCCGGCACCGATGACGTGGATGCCGAGGACGAGAAGCCGGCGCGGAAGAAGAGTAAGTCCAAGAAGTCGGCCTGAGCGGCGCCGACTGACGAGCGGAGCGAGTGGGTTGGCTGACACCGTTGTCGAGCTGGAGGGCCACCGGCTCCGGGTCCGCAACCTCGACAAGGTCCTGTACCCCGCGGTCGGGTTCACCAAGGCCGAGGTCATCGACTACTACGTGCGCGTCGCGCCGGCGATGCTTCCCCACGTCCGGGGTCGGGGGCTGACCTTCAAGCGCTACCCAGACGGGGTCGAGGCCGACTCGTTCTTCGAGAAGCGCTGTCCCGGGCATCGTCCTGACTTCGTGGGGACCGTGTTGGGCCCCGGTGACCGTCAAGGCGGCATCGAGTACTGCTGCCTGGACTCGGTGGCGGCGCTGGCGTGGGCCGCCAACATGGCCGCGCTCGAGATTCACGCGCCCATGGCCACCGGCGACGACATCGACGCTCCCCGGTCCTGCGTCTTCGACCTCGACCCGGGTGCCCCGGCCGACCTCACCGATTGCGCCCGCGTCGGGCTCGCCATCCGCGACGTGCTCGACGGCATCGGCCTCGAGTGCCACGCCAAGACGTCCGGCTCGAAGGGCATGCAGCTCTATGTCCCGTTGAACACGCCGCACACCCACGACCACGCCGGCGCCTTCGCCCATGCCGTGGCCCAGGTCCTGGAGAAGCACCGGCCCGATGAGGTCACCTCCGTGATGGCCAAGAAGCAGCGTCCGAGCAAGGTTTTCATCGACTGGAGCCAGAACAGCCGCCACAAGACCACGATCGCGGCCTACTCGCTGCGCGCCCGACCCGAGCCGACCGTGTCGACCCCGGTGAGCTGGGACGAGGTGAGCGACGCCGCCGCCGGCGACGTGCTCTCCTTCACCGCGCCCGAGGTCCTCGATCGAGTGGCACGCCTCGGAGACCTCTTTGCGCCGGTGGCCGAGGTCGAACAGGAACTGCCGCGCGTGGGCTAGCGGGCGATGAAGTACTTGGCCCTCGGGTGGTGGCAGATGATGGCCGAGGTGGTCTGCTCGGGCTGGTACTGGAAGCCGGTTTCCTCGCTGACCTCGATGCCGAGGCGATCGGCACCGAGCAGGTCGGCGACCTTCTCGTTGTCCTCGAGGTCGGGGCAGGCCGGGTAGCCCCACGAGTAGCGGCCACCGTGGTAGTGCTGGCGGAACAGGCCGTGGAGGTTGTCGGCATCGTCGCCGTCGATGCCCAGCTCCTCGCGGATGCGGCGGTGCCACAGCTCGGCCAGGGCCTCGGCCATCTCCACGCCGATGCCGTGCAGCATCAGGTAGTCCTGGTACTTGTCGGCCGCGAAGAGCTCGGCGCAGCGCTCGCTCACCGTCGGGCCCATGGTCACGATGTGGAACGCGGCCACGTCGACCTCACCGGAGTCGATGGGCCGGAACATGTCGGCGATGCAGAGGAACGGTTCCTTCTTCTGGCGCGGGTAGCTGAACCGGCAGCGCTCCTCGGTGGCCGTCTCGTCGGTCCAGATCACCACGTCGTTGCCGTCGCCGTTGGCCGGGAAGTAGCCGTAGACGACCATCGGCTGGAGCAGACCGTCGGCCTTGGCCTCGGCGAGCTGGGCGCGGAACTGGGGTCGGATGCGGTCCTTGAACTCGGCGTCGGTCTCCTTGTCGCCGTCCGGCTTGGTCTCGGGCCGGAACTGCCACTGGTTGCGGAAGAGCGCGGTCTCGTTGACGTAGCCGGCGATGTCGTCGAGCGGCACGCCCTTGACCACCTGGCTGCCCCAGAAGGGCGGGGTGGGGATCGGGTTGTCGGTGACGACCTCGGGGGAGCGGTCGGGGAGCTCGACCTCGGGTTCGTCGGACTTCTCGGCCACGCCGGCACGGGCACGGACCTTGGACTCGGACGGGACCACGCCCCATTCGGGGTCGTCGTCCTCCCCGCCGGTGCGGATCGAGAGGAGGCGGTCCATGGTGTAGAGCCCCTCGAACGCGTCCTTGCCGTAGAAGAGGCGCCCCTCGTAGACCTCGCGCAGGTCGCGCTCGACGTAGCTGCGGGTGAGCGCGGCACCGCCGAGCAGGATGGGGATGTCGAGGTCCTGCGAGTTCAGCTCCTCGAGGTTCTCGCGCATGATCAGCGTCGACTTCACGAGCAGGCCGGACATGCCGACCGCATGCGCGTCGACCTCGTCGACGGCCTTCATCATGTCGCTGATGGGGACCTTGATCCCGAGGTTGAACACGTCGTAGCCGTTGTTGGTGAGGATGATGTCGACGAGGTTCTTGCCGATGTCGTGGACGTCGCCCTTCACCGTGGCCAGCACGATGCGGCCCTTGGTGTCCTCGGCGTTCTTCTCCATGAAGTTCTCGAGGTGGGCCACGGCCGTCTTCATGGTCTCGGCCGACTGGAGCACGAACGGCAGCTGCATCTCGCCGGAGCCGAAGCGGTCGCCGACGATCTTCATACCGGCCAGGAGGTGGTTGTTGATGATGTCGAGTGGTTCGATGCCCTCGTCGAGCGCCTCGTCGAGCTCCTCCACCAGCCCGTCGCGGTCGCCGTCGATGATCCGGGCCTCGAGGCGATCGGCGACCGGCCAGTCGGAGCGGTCCTCCTTGATCTCCTTGACCGACTCGACGTCGGCGAACAGCTCGATGACCTTCGACAGCGGGTCGTAGTTGGCGTCGCCCTCGGCGAGGGCGCCCTCGGTGCCCCGGCGGTCGTAGATCAGGTCGAGGCACGCGTCGCGCTGATCCTCGGGAATGCGGGCCAGGGGTACGATCTTGCCGGCGTGGACGATGGCCGAGTCGAGGCCAGCCTTGGCGGCCTCGTCGAGGTACACCGAATTGAGCACGTGGCGGGCCGAGGCCTTCAGGCCGAAGCTGATGTTGGAGAGCCCGAGCGTGGTGTGGACCCCGGGGAGGTTCTCCTTGATGAGCTTGATGCCCTCGAGGGTGTTGAGACCGTCCTGGCGCGACTCTTCCAGGCCGGTGCCGAGGGTGAGTGCCAACGGGTCGAAGATCAGATCGCTGGGCTCGAGGCCGTACTTCTCCACGGCGATGTCGTGGATCGACTTCGCCGCCCGCAGCTTCCACTCCGGAGTCCGGGCCTGGCCCTCCTCGTCGATGCAGGTGCAGACCACGGCCGCGCCGTGCTCCCTGGCGAGGGTGAAGAACCGGTCGAACCGGGTCCCGGGAGCGTCGCCGTCCTCGAGGTTCACCGAGTTCAGGATCGGCCGGCCGCCGAGCAGTTCGAGCGCGGTCTCGACAACTTCGGGCTCGGTGGAGTCGATCATCAGCGGCGCGGTGGACTGGGTGGCGAAGCGGGAGGCGATCTCGGCCATGTCCTCGGTGCCGTCGCGGCCGACGTAGTCGACGCAGACGTCGATGACATGGGCCCCGCCGGCGATCTGATCGCGCAGCATCTTGACGGTGGCGTCCCAGTCGCCGTCGACCATGGCCTCGCGGAAGGCCTTCGAGCCGTTGGCGTTGGTGCGCTCGCCGATCAGCATGATCGACGCGTCCTGCTCGATGGGCATGAAGCTGTAGATCGACGCCGCGCCCGGCACGTGCTCGGGCTCACGCTTGGCCGGGGTCAGGTCCTTGCAGTTCTCGGCCAGCAGGCGGATGTGGTCCTCGTTGGTGCCACAGCAGCCGCCCACCACCTGGATGCCGTACTCGGTGATGAACCGGGTCTGGGCCTCGAGCAGCCCCTCGGGCGTCAGGTCGTAGACCATCTCGCCGTCGACGACCTTGGGCAGCCCGGCGTTGGGCAGCGCCGAGACCGGCATGCGCGAGTGCTGGGAGAGGTAGCGCAGGTGCTCGCTCATCTCGCCCGGACCCGTGGCGCAGTTGAGGCCCACGATGTCGATGTCCATCGGGTCGAGCGTGGCCAGCGCGGCGCCGATCTCGGTGCCCGGCAGCATCGTGCCCGTGAGCTCGATGGTCACCTGCACCTGGAACGGAACCTCGCGGCCCACCGACTTCATCGCCCGCCGGCAACCGTTGATGGCGGCCTTGGTGGTGAGCAGGTCGTTCTGGGTCTCGATGAGGAAAAGGTCGACGCCACCCTCGAGCAGGCCCACGGCCTGGACCTCGTAGGCGTCGAGGAGCTCCCGGTAGGTGATGTGGCCGAGCGTGGGCATCTTGGTGCCCGGCCCGATCGAGCCGGCCACGAAGCGGGGCGAGCCGTCGGTGGCGAAGTCGGTGGCCACGTTCTTGGCGATCTTGGCGGCCTCGACGTTGAGCTCGTGGGCGCGATGGGCGATGTCGTACTCGTTCAGCGTCACGGCGAACGCGCCGAAGGTCGCGGTCTCGGTGACGTCGCAGCCGGCGGAGAAGTAGGTCTCGTGGAGTCCCTGGATCACATCCGGCCGCGTCACCGCCAGCATCTCGTTGCATCCCTCGAACTCCTCGCCGCCGAAATCGTCGGCGGTGAGGCCGGGGAGCGTCTGGACATAGGTGCCGAAGGCGCCGTCGTAGACCACGACGCGTTCGGCGATGAGATCGAGGAAGGATGTCGTCACGGTTGTGCGAGCCTACCGACGGGGGCGCCGGGGGCCGAGATCGGAAAGGGGCCGGCGCGAAGGGGGCAGGTGTCGCCGGTCCCCGTGTTTCCGGGGCTGGTCGGGCGGGTAGCGTCCCCGAGAGCACGAATCCGCCAGAGTGGAGCCCGATGAGCAAGCTGTACACCGGCAAGGGCGACGACGGGACCACCGGCCTGTTCTACGGCGGCCGGGTGACCAAGGACGATGCCCGTCCCGAGGCCTATGGCACCGTCGACGAGGCCCAGGCCGCCATCGGACTGGCCCGCGCGTCGCTCGAGCGGGGGAGCGAGCTCGACGAGTTGCTGGTCGAGGTCGAGCGCCACCTCTACGTGCTCATGGCCGAGCTCGCGACGCTCCCCGAAAACCACCACAAGCTCGATGCGGGGGTCACCCTCGTCACCGAGGCGATGGTCGAGCGCCTGTCGACCGCCACCGACGACATCGGCGAACGGTTCGAGTTCCCCACCGAGTTCGTGGTGCCCGGCCAGCACGAGACCGCCGCGCGTCTCGACGTCGCCCGCACCGTCGCCCGACGAGCCGAGCGGGCGTGCATCCCCGTGCACACCCCGGACTCCCAGGTGATCCCGTACCTCAACCGCCTCTCGTCGCTGCTGTGGGTGGCGGCCCGCTGGGTCGAGTCCGGCGACGTGCTCCTCTCGAAGAACGACTCCCCGGAGGACCGATGACCCTCACGATCACCCTCGTCAAGGCGCCCGCGGAGGGAGCGATCCCCGTCGAAGCCGTACGTGCGGAAGACCTCGACGGCCATCCCCTGCGCGAGCTGCTGACCGCCGCGGGATTCGAGGCGAAGGTGGGCCAGACCCAGTACGCGTCCTTCGACGATCGTGGCGCGGGCATGGTGGTCGGGCTCGGCACCGACGACGACCGGACCCTGGAGACGGTGCGCACGGTCGGCGCTTCGATCGCCCGGGCGACCTCGAAGCACGACGTCGTCGCCGTGACCGGGTTGCTCGAGGCCGGGGGCGATCAGAGCCCCGCCAAGGTGGCCCAGGCCGTGGCGGAGGGGCTCCGGCTCGGCCAGTACCGCTACACGGACCTCAAGAGCGAGCCCGAACCATCGACGCTCACCACCGTCGAGATCGTCGGCACGGGCGGCAAGCGGGTCCAGGACGCCTTCGACCTGGGCAACGCGGTCGCCGAGGCCGCCTGCGTCACCCGCGATCTGGTCAACGAGCCCGGTGGCTCCCTCACCCCCACGGCGATGGCGAAGAAGGCCGAGCAGCTCGGCCGGCGGTACGGCTTCGTCGTGGAGGTGCTCGGGCCCAAGGAGATCCGCGCCGCCAAGATGGGCGGCATCCTCGGCGTCAACCGGGGTTCGGTGCAGGCGCCGCGGTACCTCCGCCTGACGTGGACGCCCGAGTCGAGCCCCCGGGGCACGGTCGCGCTGGTGGGCAAGGGCGTCACCTTCGACTCCGGCGGCCTCAGCCTCAAGCCGTCCGACGGCATGCTGTGGATGAAGGGCGACATGGCCGGTGCGGGCGCAGTGGTCGGTGCCTTCTGCGGGCTCGGCGCGGTCAAGCCCCGGGTCGAGGTCCGGGGCTACGTGCCGCTCACCGACAACATGACCGGCGGCGACGCCACCCGTGTCGGCGACGTCCTCACGATCAGCAACGGCAAGACCGTCGAAGTCCACAACACCGACGCCGAGGGCCGGCTGATCCTCGCCGATGCGCTCGCCGACGCCAGCAGCGCAGGCCCGGACGCCATCGTCGACCTCGCCACCCTCACCGGTGCGTGCATGGTCGCGCTCGGCCCCAATCACGCCGGGGTGATGGGCACGAACGAGTCGTGGGTCGAGCAGGTGCTCGCCGCGGCCGAGAGCTCGGGCGAGAAGGCGTGGCCGCTCCCGCTGCCGGACGAATGGCGCAAGAACCTCGACAGCGAGATCGCCGACATGAAGAACATCGGCGGCCGCTTCGGTGGCGCGTCGATCGCCGGGCTGTTCCTGCGCGAGTTCGTGGGCGAGGGCCTCCCGTGGGCGCACATCGACATCGCCGGCCCGGCGTTCACCGACCAGGGGTCCGAGATCGAGTCCAAGGGCGGGACCGGCTACGGCGTCCGCACCCTCCTCGAGCTCCTCAAGAGCTACAAGAAGCCCCGCTGACCAGCGCAACGTCCCGAGCGGGCACGACCTGCGAGGGGCACCCAGCCTCCGGACGTCCACTGCCGCAAGGGCCGGTGCGACCCGGCTTCGGGAGCGTGAGCCTTCGCCAGCGTGCGTTCATGCGCCCGGTCGGCGTCGGACAGGCGGCTACCCGGCGTCGCGGCGGGCCAGCGCCGCCTGCAGCGCCCGGTGAGCCGCGGCGGGGTCGAAGTTCCAGCGGCGGAGCTGGTCGTCGACCTCGGCCGAGGTGGCGCCGACGTCGAGCAGCGAGCGGGCGAGGCGGGTGGCGTGGCTGTCGTCGGTCGGCCCGTGACCCCGCCGACGCTGTTCGTCCTGCCACCGCTTGTGGTCGCCGCGCAGGTGGCGCGGCAGCCGGGTCACCTGGTTGCGGGTGAGCGGCGGCAGGCGGGTACGCACGCCGAGGACGTCGTTGTCCTCCCGGCGGGCGTGGCCGTAGCGGATGCAGCGCTCCACGGCCCGCTGGAACGGGTTGGAACGCCCACCCTTGTTGCCGATGCCGATCGAGCGGGCGCAGTCGGCGGCGTCGATGCTGAAGCCGTCGGGCTGGGAGTCGAACTCGACGGCGAGGCGCCGCAGGAGCCACGTCGAGGTCGGGCCGAGCAGGGGGAGCCAGAACCGTTCGACGTAGCTCGCACGCGGATCGAAGCCGATGGCGTCGACCACGGGTTCGCGCCAGGCGACGACGAGCAGCGGGGGCAGGGCGCCCAGATCGGGGGTGGGTTCGGAGCGGTCCACGACGGGTCTCCTCGGTGGTCGGAGCAGTCGGGGGAAGTCGTCCTCATGACCTGTATTTTCACGTACTTTCATGATGTTCCGATGCCATCACACCGTGTGTAGGGTGTCAAGCGTGGATCGGGAGCTCGCAGGCGAGATCGAGGGCGAGATCGACCGGGCGCGCACCGCGCTGGCCGCGGCCGAGCGGGTCGTGGTCCTCACCGGTGCCGGCATCAGCACCGACAGCGGGATCCCCGACTTCCGTGGCCCGCAGGGCCTGTGGACCAAGGATCCCGAGGCCGAGAAGCTGGCCCACATCCAGTACTACGTGTCCGAGCCCGAGGTTCGGGTCAAGGCGTGGCGGCGTCGCCTCGATCACCTGTCCGCGAGCTACGACCCGAACCCGGGGCATCTCGCCATCGCCGAGCTCGAGCGGCTCGGCAACCTCGAACTGGTGATCACCCAGAACATCGACGGGCTCCACCTCGCCGCCGGCACCCCGAAGGAGAAGCTGGTCGAGATCCACGGGACGACCCGCGAGGTGATGTGTCTGTCCTGCGACGACCGCGCGCCGATCGAGCGCGCGCTCGATCGGGTCCGGGCCGGTGAGGACGATCCGCCGTGCCGCAGCTGTGGCGGGATCCTCAAGACCGCCACGATCTCCTTCGGGCAGGGACTGGTGGCCGAGGACCTGAACCGGGCCGACGCCGCCGCCCGCCGGGCCGACGTCATGCTGGCGGTCGGCTCCACCCTGGGCGTGTACCCGATCGCCAACGTCGTGCCCATCGCCAAGTCGGTCGGGGCGTCGGTCATCATCGTCAACGGTGGACCCACCGAGATGGACGATCTCGCCGACATCCGGCTGGAGGGGTCGATCTCGGAGCTCGTCCCCCGTCTCGTCCCGGGCGAGGACCAGATCACCGAGGTCTGACGGGTCCGACGGCGTCGGCCCCGTCAGGTCCTGCGGCCCATTCCGGCCTCGTCGTCGTTTCGCCGTAGGTTGTCCGCATGCGAGCGGTGATCCTCAACGGCCCCCACGATGTCTCCGTCGAGACGGTGGACGACCCCGGGCTGACCGGCCCCGACGGCATCGTCGTCGAGGTCGAACGGACCGCGATCTGCGGTTCCGATCTGCACCTGTACCACGGCGACTTCGCCACGCCCGGCGTGCACCTCGGACACGAGAGCATCGGCCGGGTGGTCGAGGTCGGCGACGATGTACGCACGGTCGCCGTCGACGACCGGGTGCTGGTGAGCGGCGTGGTCGGATGCGGGGCGTGCAAGGAGTGCGTGTCGGGGTGGCCGATGCGCTGTCTCAACGGGGGTTCCCAGGTCTTCGGGGTGTCGCCGGATCTCGACGGCAGCCAGGCCGAGTACGTCGCCGTGCCCGCCGCCGACACCGCGGTGCACGCGATCCCCGAGTCGATCTCCGACGACCAGGCGGTGTTGCTCACCGACATCCTGCCCACCGGCTTCATCGGCGCCCGGCGCGCCGACATCGAGCCCGGCTCGACCGTGGCCGTCATCGGGCTCGGCCCGGTCGGCATCTGCGCGCTGCGGGCGGCCAAGCTCTACTCGCCGGCGCGCATCATCGCCGTCGACCCGGTGGGCCACCGCCGGGCCCACGCCGAGCGGCTGGGGGTGGAGACGGTCGACCCCGCCGGCGGCGGTGCCATGGCCCAGCTCCTCGAGCTGACCGGCGGCCGGGGACCGCAGTCGATCATCGAAGCCGTCGGGCTCGACGAGACCATCACCGACGCGGTGATGAGCGTGGCACCAGGCGGCACCGTCTCGGTGGTCGGCGCCAACTCCAACCTCGCCCATCCGTTCCCGATGGGCATCGCCCTGTTCAAGGGGATCACGTTCCGGATCGCCGTGGCCGACATTCCCTCGACCTGGGACAACCTCATCCCGCTCGTGGCCGCTGGGCACCTGCATCCCGAGGACGTGTTCACCCACCGGATGGGACTGTCCGAGGCGGCGCAGGCCTACCGGATCTTCGACGACAAGGCCGACGACGTCATGAAGGTGTTGTTGGACCCGCGTCTCTAGCTCACGCCGCCTTCGGCATGGAATAGGTACAGGGTAGAATTGTTGACCTGCTGAGTAGGGATTCCACTCGCACCCGGAGCGCCGATCTTCCATGCCCAACTTCCGTGAACTCCTCGCCGCCACCAAGGCCGACATCCGCGAGGTCGAGACCGACGAGGCCGACGAGTTGCGGTCCTCGGACGCGGACGTCGTGATCCTCGACGTCCGCGAGCCCGACGAGAACGCCCAGGGCTCCATCCCCGGTGCCGTGTTCATCCCCCGGGGCCAGCTCGAGTCCAACATCGAGAACAAGGTTCCCGACAAGGACGCCACGGTCCTGATCCACTGCGCCTCGGGCGTGCGGTCGGCGTTCGCGGCCAAGACGCTCACCGAGCTCGGCTACCACGATGTCGCCTCGATCTCCGGCGGGTTCAACAAGTGGAAGGACGAGGGTCGCGACTGGAGCGTCCCCAAGAACCTGACCGCCGAGCAGCGCAACCGCTATCAGCGGCACCTGCTGCTGCCCGAGGTCGACATCGAGGGCCAGATCAAGTTGCTCGAGTCCAGGGTCCTGCTCCTCGGCGCCGGCGGGCTCGGCTCCCCCGCAGCCCTCTACCTGGCCGCCGCGGGCGTGGGCACGATCGGCATCATCGACATGGACGTCGTCGACGAGTCGAACCTGCAGCGCCAGATCCTCCACAACATGGACCGCATCGGCGAGCGCAAGGTCGACTCGGCGAAGAAGACGCTCACGTCGCTGAACCCCGATGTCGACGTGGTCACCCACGACGTCCGCCTCGACGCGTCCAACGTGATCGACATCATCGGCGACTACGACATCATCGTCGACGGGACCGACAACTTCCCGACCCGGTTCATGGTCAACGATGCCTCGGTGAAGCTCGGGATCCCCGTCGTCCACGGGTCGATCTTCCGCTTCGAGGGGATGGTCACCGTCTTCGACCCGAAGAACGGCCCGACCTATCGCGACATGGTCCCCGAGCCCCCGCCCGCCGAGATGGCGCCGTCGTGCGCCGAGGCCGGCGTGCTCGGCGTGCTGCCCGGCATCGTGGGCTCGTTGCAGGCCATCGAGGCGATCAAGCTGATCCTCGACCTCGGCGACCCGCTGCGGGGCCGGCTGCTCACCTACGACAGCCTCGAGCAGAGCTTCCGCGAGTACAAGGTGCGCGTCGACCCCGACAACCCCATCACCTGGGAGAACCGCGACCGGGTCCAGGTCGTCGAGCTCGACGGGCTGTGCATGCCCGCACCCCTCGGCTGATTCGTTCCCCGGGCGCCGGGCTGTCACCACCACGGTGACGATGGCGGCTACGATCGACATCGATTCGTAACAGAGCGATCCGACATGTTCGGGTCGGTGGGCAGTCGTCGTCCGGGGAGCATCAATGACCACCATCCGACTCGTCGCTGCGACGACTGCAGCCTGCGTCGCGCTGACCCTCGGGGGAGCCGTCACCCCGGCCTCCGCCCAGGAGTCGCCGGAGACCGCGCCCGAGGAGACCGCGCCCGAGGAGACCGGCGTCGCCACCCCACCGCCCGAGCCGGCCGAGGTGACCGCCTCCGCGACCGCGACCTACAGCTTCGGGGCCCAGCCGCTCCAGGACGTCTTCGCGGCCGCACAGGGGTACTCGCGCCCCACCGGCTGCAGCCTGACGAACGGCGGCCTCGCCGCCCTGATGGTGGCGCCGACGTTCCCCGAGACCGGTGCCACCGGCTCGGGCGCGCCCTCGCCGATGACCCTGTCGCGGTGGGACCGCGACCGGGCCCTGTACTCGCTCGCCGACCCGTCGACCGATCCCCGTGCCTTCTGGCACCCGGGCATCGGCATGTGGCAGTTCGACAGCGCCGGCCTCTGGGGCAGGACCGCCTACGAGCGGATGGACGCCTCCGAGATCGCGCCGCTGGCGGCGTCGGAGATGGGGCGGCGGTACTGCAACGCCTCGGGAACCGACGAGAGCAAGCGGGCCGCCGCCTGGGGTCCCTGGGTCGCGTGCCGCAGCGGGAGCTGCGAAAAGATCTTCTGGGACATCTACGCCGGATCGAGCTCGCCGCCCGACGTCGAGACCGATTCGTCGGTCTCCCGTGATGGCGGCGTGACCACGAGGCCGTGCGCACCCCCCGGGCTGTCGGCGCGCACCTGTTACCACGTCGACCCCGACGACGCCGAGGGGTACGGCGGCTGGCGGGGCACGCCGGGAGGCTCGGACAAGTTGGCGCCCCTGTCGTTGCCCTTCGACGTCACCAAGGCCGGCGGTGACGAGTGGCGGCTGTGGCGCTCAGCCGACACCGGCTACGGCGTCGAGATCGCTGCCAAGAAGCCGCTGGGTACCAATGCCCGGCTCGAGCCCAATCCCGACCGTCCCTGCGAGCTCGTCAGCCCGATCACCTGGTATGTCGACGGCAACCCCGTCGACTCCGTCGACCGGCGGCTGTGTGCGGGCGCGGTTCCGCCCACCAACTTCTCCCTCGACCTGCTCCGCATCAGCGGCACCTACGAGACGATCGTCGGCGACTTCGACGGTGACGATCGGGAGGACATCTTCTGGTACGCGCCGGGCGGGGCGCCGGACTACCTGTGGGACTCACCCGTGGGCGACTCGTCCAGCATCGAGGTCACGGTGAACGGCACCTACGAGCCACTCGTCGGTGACTTCGACGACGACGGCCGTGACGACATCTTCTGGTATGCACCCGGGCCCGCGCCGGACTACCTGTGGACAGGCGAGAAGTCCGGCGCACCGTTCCGCAACCGCGGGTCTTCGGGCTTCCAGGTGAACGGCGACTACGAACCGATCGTGGGCGACCACGACGGCGACGGCGACGACGACATCCTGTGGTTCAGCGAGCGCACCTACAGCAACTATCTGTGGCTCGCGGGACCCGGGATGTCGTTCAGCTCCCGTTCGATGCCGCTGGCGCTCGACGCCGTCGACGCGGTCGGCGACTTCGACGGCGACGGCCGCACCGACCTGGTCGGCCACCGTCCCGGCAGCGCGCCCGATTCGTTCTACTACGCCACGGGCAACGGCTACGTCCGGCGGGACATGAGCGTCAACGGCTCGTACTCCCTGGTGGTCGGCGACTTCGACGACAACGGTGCTGACGACATCCACTGGTACTCCACCGGCCCAGGCAGCGACTATCTCTGGTTCCACGAGCCGGATCGACCGTCACCCGGCCAGCAGCCCGTCGGCGCGCCCGCCGACCTCGGCCACGGTCGCACGCCGATCGTGCTCGACACGCCCGGCGGTGCAGAGATCGTCTGGGTCGGTCCGGGCAACGCGTCCGACCAGTACTGGCGGTTCTCCGGTCGGTCGCTGCAGCGATCCGGTGACCTCGAAGTGACCGCGCCCTTCGAGTTCCTCGTCGGCCGTTGGACCTCGGCTCGTGAGGGCGTGCTCTTCTACCGGCCGGGTGGTGCGACCGATGTGCTGTGGTCGCGCTAGCGCACACCGATCAAATCGCCTGATGAGCTCAAGGGGCGTGGACTGCATGCCGATCAAGTGGACATGAACGCCGCGGCGACGGAATCGACCAGAGGACCGGTCGCGCGCATCGCCGTCGCGCTGGTCGTGGTGCTGGCTGCCGGATTGCTCGCGTCGTCGCCGGCGAGTGCGGCGCCCACGGGCTTCGACTGCGGCTCGGTCGGCGCCGCCGGCATGGAGCCCCGGGCCGAGGGCTTCTTCGACCGGTTGAACGCCACCCGTCGCGACCACGGGCGGTCCGCGCTCGCATGGAACGCCACCCTCGCCGACCACGCCCGTGAATGGTCGGGCCACATGGCCGATCGTTGGGGTCTCACCCATGCCACGACCGCCAACGGCGTCCCGCTGCACCTCGACTACGTCCACCAGATCAGCACGCTGGTGCCCAACTGGCGACGAGCCGCCGAGAACGTGGGCCGGGGCCAGTCGGTGTCCTCGGTGCACAGCACGTTCGTGGGGTCCAGCGGCCACTTCCAGAACATGGTCGGCGACTTCAACCAGGTCGGGATCGGCGTGGTCGAACGCGGCGGTCAGCTGTGGGTCACCGTCCGGTTCGTCAAGGGCGACCGGCCCGCACCCGTGGGCAGCGCGACCCCGCCGAGCAACTTCCTCCAGAAGGTGGGGAACGCCTGCGTCGGCGACATCCCGCTGAGCGGCGACTTCGACGGCAACGGCGTCGACGACCTCCTGCTCTACGGCCCGGGTCGTGCTGGCGACGGGTTGGTGCTCAACGACCGGAACGGCTCGACACGCCGGTCGCTCTCGATCAACGGCGTCTACGACCCGTTCGTGGCCGACTTCGACGGCGACGGTCGCGACGACGTGATGTGGTACGCGGCGGGCTCTGCGCCCGACTTCATCTGGTACGGACGCGCCGACGGCACGTTCACGTCCCGTTCCTTCAGCGTCCGCGGCTCCTACGAACCCCTCGTCGGTGACTTCGACGGCAACGGCCGCGCCGACATCTTCTGGTACGCGGCAGGTCCGAACCCGGACTACTTCTGGTACTCGCGGGGCCGCTCGTTCCGGTCGGTCAACCGTAACGCCAACGGCACGTACCAACCCCTCATCGCGGACTACGACGGCAACGGCCACGACGACATCTTCTGGTACGCCGCCGGGGAGGCCCCCGACTTCCTCTGGTACAACCACGATCGGGGCGTGACCTCGAAGTCGTGGTCGGTGCGTGGCCGGTACCAGCCGGTGATGGGCGACTACGACGGCGACGGCAGCTCCGACATCTTCTGGTACGCGCCCGGCGGTGCTCCCGACTTCATCTGGTACCTCGAGGATCGCACCATCTCCTCCTACAACCGGAACGTCAACGGCACCTACGAGGTGCTCATGGGCGACTTCGACGGCACCGGGACCGACGACCTGTTCTTCTTCGCCGCCGGCTCCCAGGCCGACACCACCTGGCTGTTCGACACCCGGCGCGGGTCGACCACGGCACGAGTTGGCAACATCTCCGGTCCGTACGCGCCAGTCGTCGGAGATTTCAACGGCGACCGCCGGTCCGACATCTACTGGCGACTGCCCGGCGGGAACAACGACGTCCGCTGGTTCGGCCGGTAGGAGGTCCGTGGACGGCGGGTACGCTCGCCCGCCTTGTCCGCATCCCACGACGAAACCCCTGACGGGGCTGACGTCGAGGTGCGACGCCGCGATCCCCGCACCCGGCGCCGCGCCCGCATCGTCACCGCCGTCGGTCTGGCCTTCGCGGCCGGCGGCCTGGCGTTCGTGTTGCAGCGGATCGGTGAAACGTGGGACGAGACCGGTCCGCTCCTGCGTAACGCCGACCCGGGCTGGCTGACCGGCGCGCTCGTCGTGGCCGCCCTCGGGATGACCGCGATCGCGGTCCCGTGGGTGCGGGTGGTCGACGTCATGGGTGGACGCCTGACGCCTCGCCGGGCGATCGTCCTCTACTACGTGGGCGAGATCGGCAAGTACCTGCCCGGAGGCATCTGGCCGGTGGTCGGTCGAGGTGAACTCGCCGCGCGGACGGGCATGCGCAGGACGGTGGCCTACAGCAGCGTGCTGTTCTCGCTGGCTGCGCTCTATCTGGCCGCACTTCTGCTCGCGGCCGGGCTGCTGCCGTTCGTCCTGGCCTCGGGTGGCTCGTCGCCCGCGCCGGCGTTGTTGCTGCTGCTGGTGCCGCTCGGCCTCGCGCTGCTGCACCCCACGGTGCTGGGTGCGATCCTCTCGGTGGTCCAGCGCGTCACCCGACGGGAGCTCGACCTGGAGCTGCAGCCGTGGCCGACGATGGTCGGGCTCGTGGTGATCTACGTCCCGGCGTGGCTCCTCATCGGCACCGCGACCTGGGCCGTCACCGAAGCGCTGTCGAGCCCAGTCGGATGGGTGGAAATCTGCTTCGCCACGACCCTCAGCTGGTCGGCGGGCTTCCTGGTCGCGCCGGCGCCCGGGGGCGTGGGCATCCGCGAGGCGGTCTTCGTTGCCGTGGCGGCGTCCCTGACCAGCGGTGTGGCCGCTGCCGTCGCGCTGTGTGCGCGCTTGCTCTTCATGGTCGTCGATGCCGTCGGCGCGGCCGTCTGCAGCCTGCTGCTCGGGACCCCTCGGCGAACGATTCGCGACCGTGGGCGCGGTCCTGGCCTCGACCGTTCATCTTGAGCGGACGCGGGCAGTGGCTACCGTCTCGTCCATGACACCACGACCGTCGGGAACGCCGTACGCCCGTCATCCCGAGCTGGCGTGGACCTCGTTCGACCGCTTTGGGCGGTACGCGGCCCTCACCGCCAACCTCCGCGAGCTCCTGGATGACGATGCAGCCCTGATCGTCGACGTCGGCGACAGCAGCGGGTACCTGCGGCGCTTCCTGCCCGAGGTCCCGTCCGTGGCATTCGACATCGGCATCGAGGACCAACCGTTCGACGACCGGGTGTTCACTGTCGCTGACGGGTTGGCGCTCCCGCTGGCCGACGGAGCGGCGACGGCGGTCGCCTGTTCCGACGTGCTCGAGCACGTCCGTCCCGATGCCCGAGCCGGCCTGCTCGCGGAGCTCACGCGGGTCTCGCAGCGAGGTGTGGTGGTCGCGGCCCCGTTCGACACCTTCGGCGTCGCTGGCGTCGAGAGCATCGTCGCGAGGTACGCGGCCACGTTGCTCGGGAACCGCCAACCCCAGCTCGCCGAGCACGAAGACAACGGGCTTCCGGACCTGGCAGCGACCGTCGATGCCTTCGTGCAGCGAGGCTGGGACGTCCGGGTCCGCGGCGAGGGCAACCTCCACGATTGGCTCGGCGTCATGCTGTTGCGCTTCGGGACCGAGACGCGTGAGGAGCTGCGCCCGTTGGGCGACGGCGTCGACATCGTCTACAACCACATGCTGTCGGCGCGGACCGACGTCGGGCCGTACTACCGCCACGTGCTCGAGGCGACCCCGGCGAAGGGCACCCCGACGGTCGTCGGCCTGGAAGAGTCCCTGGATCCGCCTGGCGCAGACCCCGACAGCGTGGGTTCGGCGTTCATCGGTCAGCTCGGGCTCCTCGGGCTCGTGCCCCGGCTCGAGCAGCTGAAGGGAACCACCGCCGCTCTCGACCGGTTGCACGTCGATCTCGCAGATGTCGTGCAGCGACAGGACGCAGCGCTGGCCCGCCTCGACGCCGTGGAGTCGCTGCTCCGCCTCGACGCCGTGGAGTCGCGGTTGCACGGCATCGACGCGCGCCTGGCCGATGTGGGCGAGCGGACCTTCTACTCGACCATCACGCGGTGGCTGCGCCGGTTGACTGGACGGAGGAAGTCAACGCCGGAGGCGTGAAGCGACGCGCCGGGTGACGGTGCGCCACGACTCGTTGCGCAGCGACCACAGCACCTTGTGGCCCAGGCTGGGTCCGGGTGACACGTTCGGTGGTGCGTCGTCGATTGGTTCATCGGTCGAGGGATAGGGCGTGAGGGGCACGGGTCCACTCGCCGGCTGCTCGTCGACGAGCACGTCCTCCCATGTGGTCGACCGATCGGCTGCGGGCTCGGCGAGCACCTGGCGCAGAATCGCCAGGTAGCGCTCACCCTCGAGATGCGGCGACCACTCGAGCAGCGCCGCCCGGCGCGCCGCAGCGCCGAGTCGGCGCCGTTCCGTTTCGTCGTCGGCGAGACGGAGCAAGGCAGCGGTCCAGCTCTCGGGCTCCCGGACCAGGATCCCGGTCTGGCCGTCGCGGATGGCTTCCTCGAACGGGCGGGACGCTGTGGCGACCGTGGGCGTCTCGACCAGCGCGGCCTCGAGCCACTTGATCGCGCTCTTCGCCTGGTTGAATGCGCCGAGGTCGGCCAGCGGGGCCAGGTTCACGTCGAGTTGGCGGAGCAGGTCGGGGAGCTCGTGCCACGGACGGAACGGCAGCCGTCGCACCCGCGGACCGAAGGCCCCGAGCTCGTCGACGGGGGCAAGGTGGCCCCCGAGCCACACCTCGACGTCGGGCCGGTGCTCGAGGACGTGCACGAGGGCCGGTGTGACGGCCAGGAGGTCCTCGTCGTGGGTCGTGGTTCCGCTCAGATAGCCGATCCGCACCGGCCCGGGCTCGCGTGGCCGCTGGCGCGCAGCGTCGGACCGTCGGGCGACCTCGAGGCCGTAGGCGTTGCGCTTGCGGTGCGCGGGGATCCCGGTGACCTCGCCGACCCGCTCGACCAGCGGCTGGGTCGACCCGATGTAGGCGTCGCAGTGCTCGAGAGTCGTGCGGTACCGCCGGACACCCTCGAGCCACACCTCGGATTCGTCGGACGGCAGGATCCGCAGGGCGGGGATCTCGTCGGCGATGGTGGGATCGACGATCAGGTCGTCGACGTCGAACGCGACCGGGGTGCCTCTCGCTCGTGCTCGGTCGGCGATCGCGACGATGCGGGGTGTGGCTGGCACCCGGTAGAAGATGACCGCATCCGCGGCGTCGACTTCGTCGCCGACGCGGGGATCGGCGTAGTGGATCACGTCGGTGTCGACGCCGCGGAGCTCGAGTGCCTCCGCCGGGAACTGGGCGCGGTAGCGCAACGGCGCGCCGTCGATGCCGGCCACGAACACGACACGACGCGGTGTCCAGCCGGGCGTCGGATCGGGGAGCGGCTCGGTGTAGACGGCCTCGAGCTGGTCGACCTGCTGCTCGACGGACCGGACCGTGATCCTCTGACAGCTGTCCTGCAGCCGCCGGAGCAGCTCGGGATCATCGACGAGACGCCGGATGGTCGCAGCCAGCGAGTGTGGATCGCCGGTGGGGACGATCAGCCCGTTGCGCTCGTGCTCGATCACCTGCTCGGGGCCGAGCGAGTCGGAGGTGAGCACGGGTACGCCACGGAGTAGCGCCTCCCGGGTGACGATGGAGTGGGTCTCGCGCATCACCGACGGAAGGACGAGCACGTCGGTGTCGGCGAACACCTCGTCGAGCTGATCCGGTCGGTACGGCGGTTCGATCGCGATCGACTCGTTCGTGCTCAGGGCGGCGAGCGGACCGTGGCGCTCGGGGGACAGGTGGACGGTGAGGTGCCACGACGGCGCGGGTTCGAGCTCGGCCAGCGCGTCGAGGAGGACCCCCGCTCCCTTCATCGGGTCGGGGCCGCCGGTGTAGCGGAACCGGACGCGGTCCGAGGGCTGCCTGGCCGCGGCCCGGGTCGTCGGGATCATCCCGTTCTCGTTGACGAGCAGGCGCTGGGCGGGGATGCCGTTGGCCCGCATCACCTCGGCGGTGATCTCGGAGGGCGTGAGCACCACGTCGGCGGCGGCGATGTGGGGTTCCAGTGTCGCCGTGCGAGCCTCGAGGGCGGCGCGGCCCGACTGGCATCCACAGACGCCGGCGTCCACCACGAGCGAACACGGTTGCCCGGACGTGTCGACCAGGAACTGTCGAGCGCACGTCCACCAGAAATCGTGCATCGTCAGGATCGTCCGGCAGCCGTGGTCCCGAGCCACCGACACCAACGACCCACCGAGCGTCTGCACCGAGTGGAGATGGACGACGTCGGGCGAGACCCGGTTCAGCCAGCTGTCGAAGATGTCGGCGACCGGGGGATTGTCGTAGTTCGCAGGGTCGGCCCACGACGTGAAGGGTGTGATGTTCACCCAGCTCACCTCGACCCCCCGAGCATCGGTCTCGATGCGGGTGTCGAGCGGTGGACCGACCGGGTCGAGCTCGCCGGCGAAGACCGCCACGTCGTGCCCGCGGTCCACAAGTGCGTGGGCGATCCGCTGGGGCACCAGCGTGCCGCCACTCACGAAGTTGGGCGGGTAGTGCGCAGAAACCAGGCCGACGCGCATGGAGCGGTAACCTACGTGACTCCCCATCCACGGCCCGCCCCGCGACGCCGAGGCCCGCGCATCCCATGACCACGATCTCCGATCTCCGCTCGTCCCGCGAGCTCTACGTGAACCTCACGCTCCGGGAACTGCGGAGCAAGTACAAGCGGTCGGTGCTCGGCTGGTTCTGGTCGTTGCTGAACCCGCTGGCGATCATGGGGATCTTCTCCCTGGTCTTCCAGTTCTTCCTGAAGGTTCCGGTGCCGGTCGGGGATCCGAGTGGGCTCCAGTTCTTCGCCTTCTTCCTCCTGTGCGGGCTGCTGCCGTACAACTTCGTGTCCGCCTCGCTCACCGGGGGCATGAGCGCGCTGGTGGCCAACGGAAACCTGGTGAAGAAGGTCTGGTTCCCTCGCGAGCTCCTGGTTGCCGCCAACACCACCTCGTCCGGGGTCGGGCTGCTCATCGAGCTCGGTGTCCTGCTCGTCGCGTTGCTCGTCGTCGGCAACATGGTCCTGCCGTGGATCCCCGTGGCTCTGGTCATCGTGGTGCTCCAAGTGGTCTTCGTCCTCGGACTGGCACTCGTGCTCTCGGTGCTCAACGTGTACTTCCGCGACCTCGAGCACCTGGTCGGCATCGCGTTGCAGGTCTGGTTCTACGCCACGCCCATCATCTATCCGCCCTCGCTGGTCGAGGAGCAGCTGTCCGCCAGCTTCAGCGCTGACAACGCCGATCTCCTCTACACCATCTACCGGCTGAATCCCATGAACCGGTTCGTCGAGGCGTACCGGTCGGTGTTCTACGACCTCACGTTCCCCAGCGCGGGGACGATGGTGTACCTCGTCGTGGTCGCCGGCGCCTCGCTGGCCCTCGGCCGGTGGGTGTTCCGGAAGTTCGAAGGTCGTCTGGCGGAGGAACTGTGAGCACACCTGCAGTCGTCGTCGACGGGGTTTCCAAGCGGTTCCGCCTCTACCACGAGCGGAACCAGTCGTTGAAGGCCACGATCCTCAACCGGGGCCGGGGTGTCTACGAGGAGTTCTGGGCACTGCGGGACGTCAGTTTCGAGATCCCCCAGGGAGAGACGTTCGGCCTGATCGGCGAGAACGGGTCGGGCAAGTCCACGATGCTCAAGTGCCTGGCCCGGATCCTCGAGCCCGACCACGGCTCGGTGGCCGTCCACGGCCGGGTCTCGGCCCTTCTGGAGCTGGGCGCAGGCTTCCACCCCGAGCTGTCCGGCCGGGAGAACGTGTACCTCAACGCCTCGATCCTCGGATTGTCCAAGCGAGAAGTCGACATCCGGTTCGACGAGATCGTCGAGTTCGCCGGCCTCGAGCGGTTCATCGATACGCCGGTCAAGAACTACTCGTCGGGCATGTACGTCCGCCTGGGCTTCGCCGTGGCGGTGCAGGCCGAGCCCGAGGTGCTGCTCATCGACGAGGTGCTGGCCGTGGGCGACGAGTCGTTCCAGCGACGCTGCAACGAGCGGCTCAGCGAGTTGCGCCACGCTGGCACCACCATCGTGGTGGTCTCCCATTCGCTGGGTTCGGTCCGCAACATCTGTGACCGTGTCGCTTGGCTCGAACACGGTGAGCTGCGAGGCGTCGGGCCGACCTCCGAGGTGGTGGACGACTACCTGAGCGAGGTCCAGACCGACCGTGAGGGGCCACCCACCGAGGGGGCGCGGTGGGGATCGGGCGAGGCTCGCATCGAGGCGCTCGAGATCGTCGATCCGCAAGAACGGCCGCTCGAGCGGTTCTGCACCGGCGACGACATCGTGTTCCGCATGCATTACTGCGCCGACCAGCGGATCGTGAATCCGGTCTTCGGGGTCGGGCTCCACACGACCGACGGCATGCTCGTCACCGGACCCAACACTCGAGAAGCGGGCGAAGCCTTCGACCACATCGAGGGGGCGGGTCACATGGACCTCGTCGTCAACGACTGCATGCTGCTCCCTGGCACCTACGACCTCTCGGCATCGCTGACCGACCGCGAAGTCCTCCACATGTACGACTACCGGCACCGCGCGCTGCGCTTCGACGTCGACCTCGGCGAGCCGCACGAGTCCTTCGGTGGCGTGCTGTCGCTGGGAGGCCGATGGAAGCTCGACCCGGTGGCGTCGGTGGATGCCGCTCATGGCTGATCCGCACGAGGCGGAGTTCGGTTCCGATGGTCCGGTGGTCGCAGCGACGCTCCTCGTGTTCGACGACGGATCCCCGGCGGCCGGGGTGACCATTCGGGCCGCGGGAGCCCAGCGAGCCCCCGAGGCACTCGAGCTGCTCACCCGGACGGTCACCGTGGCCACCGGAGATCTGGCCGCGCGCAATCGTGCGCTGCGCCGTGCGAACGGGAGCTACCTCGCCGTCCTCGAACCGGGGGCCGTTCCCGGTCCCGGTTGGCTCGAGCAGGCGATCGCGACGCTCCGTGACGATCCGACCCTGGGCATCGTCGGTGTCGGCCACCCCGACGGAGACCTGCGGGTCGACCTCGACGCCCGGATCCTCGTGGCTCGCCGCACGGCGTGGAATGCCATGGGCGGCTTCGCTTCCGACATCGGCCCTGGCCACCGGGGTCTGGATCTCGGATGGCGGTGCTGGCTGCTGGGATGGCGTGCCCGCGTCATCGACGTTCCCGGTACCGAGACCGCCGTGCCGCCGGAACGCAGCGACGCCGATCTCCGGACCCTGTGCGCGCGGCTCCTCCGCGACCCGCAGGTGTCGGAGTCGAAGGCCGGATCGGCGATCGCTCGAACCGTGTCGAGACGACGGCTCCAGCGGGCGCGCCGTCGGACCGACGCCGATCTGGGCGTCCTGCTCCAGCGTGCCATCGAGCGGGCCGGACCAGCGCAAGAGCTGGGCAGCGTGCTCTCGGAGGTCGGTGCGGACGGGATCCTCGACCCCCGACGCCGCGTCGTGGTCGCCACCGCGGATACCCTCGCCCCGGTGATGGCCGGGCCCGGCATCCGTGCCTGGCGGCTCGCCGCCGCCCTGAGCGCCGAGCACGACGTCCATCTCGTCACGACCGGCCGGTGCGATCTGAGCGACGCCCGGTTCTCGGTGGAGGCGGTCGATCACGATCGGTTCGTCGAGCTCGTGGCGGCGTCGGACATCGTCGTCTTCCAGGGGTGGATCATGGCCGACCGCCCGTGGCTCGCACAGTCCGAGGTGACGATCGTGTGCGATGTCTATGACCCGATGCACTTGGAGCAGCTCGAGCAGGGTCGCGACGCGCCGGCGGAGGGTGGTCGTCGGAACGCGATCACCGACACCACGGAGGTCATGAACCAGCAGTTCCGTCGAGGTGACTACTTCCTGTGCGCGAGCCGCAAGCAACGGGACTTCTACCTCGGCCAGCTCTCGGCGGTCGGCCGGATCAACCAGGTGCTCTACGATGAGGACACCTCGCTGACCGAGCGGATGCGCGTCGTTCCCTTCGGCATCGACGACGACCCACCGAGTTCTGCGACCGGCGCGTTGCGCGGTGTGGTCGACGGGATCGGGCCCGACGACGACATCGTGCTGTGGGGCGGCGGGATCTACAACTGGTTCGATCCGCTCACGCTGATCCGCGCCGTCGAGGGACTACGGCATCGTCGGCCCCGACTTCGCCTGTACTTCCTGGGCACGCGTCACCCGAACCCGGAGATCCCCGAGATGCGGATGGCGGCGGCGGCCCGGCGCCTCGCCGATGAGCTCGGCCTCACCGGCATCCATGTGTTCTTCAACGACGGGTGGGTCGCGTTCGAGGAACGGGCCGACTACCTGCTCGACGCCGACGTGGCCGTGAGCATCCATGAGCAGCACATCGAGACGGAGTACAGCTTCCGGACCCGGATCCTCGACTACCTGTGGTGCGCCTTGCCCATCGTCGCGACGAGCGGCGACTCGTTCGCGCCGTTGATCCACGACCACGATCTCGGCCTGGTGGTCGAGCCCCACGACGTCGACGGCCTCGAGGCGGCGCTCGAGTCCTTGCTCTCCGACGACGACCGGCGCAAGGAGATCTCGGCGAACTGCGCTGCGTTCGCCGAGCAGTTCCGGTGGGCATCGGTGCTCGAGCCGGTCATGGACATCTGCCGTCGGCCACGGCGGGCGCCCGACGTGGCCTGCCCCGACACGGCCATCAGCTACGGCGTGACCGGCCGGCCGCCGGCCTGGCGGGAAGATCTGACCCTGGCCCGGCGGTACCTGGCCGAAGGTGGCCTGCCGCTCGTGGCCAAGCGCATCCGCAGCCGCGTCGATCGCCTCCGGGCCTCGGACGACGACTGACCGGCGGATCCGCTCAGCGCACCCGGGCCTGGACCATCGTCCAAGGGAACGGCGTGCGCACCTCGACCACCTCGAAGTGGCGTGCCACCAACGCCGTGAACCGCTTCGCGCTCCAGTGCTGCACATGACCGGGCGTGTTGCCGAGGTCTGACAGGTACTTGCCGCGGGCCATGTTGGCGACCCGCCAGATCGGCTCCCGGGGTACCGAGACGACGATGTCCCGCGTGGCGACTCGTGCGATCTCGGCCAGTGCGCCGTCGGGGTCATCGACGTGCTCGAGCACCTCGATGGCGAGCACGAGGTCGAAGCGGTCGTCGCTGAAGGGCAGAGCCACGATGTCGGCGAACGAACCCGCCACCGGTTTGCCGCTCCACGCGGCCGCGAGCGCCGGATCGGGCAGGTCGATGCCCGCCACGGTCAGGTCGCCGTAGCGGTCCGAGACGATCGAGGTGACCTCGGCTTCGCCCACGCCGACCTCGAGCACGTAGCCGGGGGGCGTCGTCGGCAACGACGCCTCGAGGGCTCGGAAGAACCCCGCCATGAGGCGTCGCTCGACCGGATTCTGCGACGCGTACTTGTCGTAGGTGTTGCCGGTGATCGTGTCGGTCGCGGCCACGGGTTCACGGTACCCGGGGCTCGGTACCGGCCTCGTAGTGCGACGGTGGGACGCCGATGACGAGCTCGATGCGTCGAACCCGCTCGAGCGTCCGTTGGGTGACCATCCGGTGGGCCGCGACGAGATCGGCGATGATCCCGAGAGCGAACACCTGCAGTGACGCCATCAGGAGGACGCCGCCGAGGATGATCGACTGGAGATGGCCGGAGCGGTCGCCGTTTACGAGCCAGTCCCACAGGAACGGGCTCCAGGCCCCCACGGCGAGCACGAAGATGATCGCACCGATGAGGCTGAAGACCGCGAGCGGTTCGTGGCTGGTGTAGATGCGGAAGATCGCCAACATGTTGCGTCGCACGTAGGCCCACATCGAGCCGAACAGCCGGGAGTCACGCAGCTGCTCGTTCGTGCCCACCGTGACGTGGTCGACCGCGACCAGGCTCCGGCCTGCCTGGATCAGCGACTCGAGGGTGTAGGTGAATTTCGACACGACCGTGAGGTTGAGGGCCGCGTCGCGGTTGTAGGCCCGGAATCCCGAGGTCGCATCGGGGACGTCGGTGTCCGAGGCCTGGCGGACGACCCAGCTGCCGAGCACTTGGAGGTTCTTCTTGACCACCGAGAAGTGTTGGATCGATCGGACGTCGCGGTCGCCGATGACCATGTCGGCGGTGCCCTCGAGGATCGGGGCGACGAGTTTGGGGATGTCGCCGGCGTCGTATTGGTTGTCGGCGTCGGTGTTGACGATGATGTCGGCCCCGAGCTTGAGCGCCGCGTCGAGGCCTGCCTGGAACGCGTGGGCCAGTCCCTTGTTGCTGGTGAGTCGGACGACGTGGTCGACCCCGAGCTCCCGGGCGACCTCGACGGTCCGGTCGGTGGAGCCATCGTCGATGATCAACCACTCGATCTCGTCGATGCCTTCGATCTCGCGAGGCAGTGCCGGGAGGCTGACCGGCAACTGGTCCTCTTCGTTGAGGCACGGCATTTGGATGATCAGCTTCATCGGTGCCCCGATGCTAAGCGAGGGCCGTCCACCGGGCAGAGTCGATCGGGACTCATGTCATGACGACACCGATGATGGTCGAGGTGCCCACCAGCAGCGCGAGGAGAACGACACCGACCCGAGACCGGGTCGACCGGTCGCCGAGCAGCGCGAGGGGAGTGACGAGCAGGGGGAGCACCGACAGCCCGTAGCGAGAGGCGGGCCCGCCGCGGAGCTCGTGGTCGAGCCAGAACTGGACGTTGAAGGCGAGACCGGCGGCGATCGTGACGGCCAGGGCAGCCGCGGCGATGGTGATGGACAAGCGCCGCCTGTCTCCGAGCGTTGCCGCCACCGCGGTCCCGATCACTGCGAACCGTCCCACGGCGGCCACCGCGGCGGCTGGTCGACCCGTGACGATCGCGCCGTCGTCGAACGCGGTCAACAGGCGCGACGAGCTGAAGATGAACTGGCCGACCGGCGGGCCTTCACTCTTCTGCTTGAAGTCGAGCACCGCCGCCATCACCTGGTCCGGGTCGACGGTCGCCTGAGCGTCGGTGAGCAGCATCCAGCCGAGCACTGCGCCGACTCCCACGAGGCCGGGAGCAGCGGCCGCCGCGAGTCCTCGTGGCCACCCGAGCCGTGGGATCAGTTCCACCGCGGCCACGACACAGATCGCCCCGACGGCGAGGATGTTCACAGCCTTCAGCGTGGTCAGAACGCCCGAGGTGACGGCGAGCGCCGCGACGGTGAGCACCCGTGGATCGTTGCGGACGAAGGTGTAGGCGAGCAGGAGGCCGGCGCCGGCGAGCAGCGACGTCGCGTCGTTCGTGATCTTCGAGGTCGATGCGAGGATGCCGGGCGCGGCGATCAACAGTGCGCAGGCCGCGCACGAGACGACCAGGCCGACACCGAGGCGGCGAAGCGCGAAGTAGAGGCACAGCGACCCGGCCGAGAGCCAGAAGGCGCCGGTGAGCCGGCCGCTGGTGATCAGGTTGTCGGCGGGGCCGAGGCTGGTGATCCGTTCGGCCGCGGCGGAGGTCCAGTAGTACAGCGGCGGGTGCTGGGCTTGATACGAGTAGCCGTCGGGGACGACGTCGTCCGGTTCGACGTGCACGTCCTCTTGCTGGCAGACCGGCCGGCCCTGCTGGGTCTGGAGGCTGCGGCACTTCGCCAGCGTCGCGATCTCGGTGCTGACCCGGTCTCCCATGCGGGGGTAGGACCAGTCGGCCGCGCGGTCGAGGTAGTCGAGGTGGGCGACCTCGTCGAGCGGCGAGAGCTCCGGGTCGTACCGGACTCCCAGGACGACCAGGACGGTCGGCAGCACCACGCACACCACCGCGACGACCACCGCACGGCCGAGACGTGCGCCCGTCGGCCGCCGCCGGTCGCGACCTGCGCCGAGGCCCGATGGGACCTTCACAGGTTCACGACCGAGAACACGTCGGCGATCATCAGCGCGCCGGCGGTCGTCGCGACGATGAGCGTTCCGGCCCGGCGGTGATCGATGAGCCGCCCCAGTGCGAAGCTCAGGAAGGGGATGAGGACGAAGGCGTACCGGGCGGGTGCTCCACCTTCGATCCCGTAGGTGCTGTGGTACTGGAAGACGGATGCGACCGAGCCTGTGAGGACGATGACCAGTGCCGACGACCCGATGACCGACTCGCGGTCGCCGCCGAGTACGAGCGCGCTGAACGGTCCGGCGACCAGCAGCACGGTCCCGATGCGCGCGAGTCCCGCCGTGTAGTCGCGGTCGTTGGTCGGGCCTCCTGTCGTGGAGTTGTCGTAGACGCCCAGGAACGCGTCGGTGTGTGCTGCGGCCTCGCCGATGGTCACCGAGTCGGACTCGTCCTTCGAGCCGAGCACGGTGTCGAACACGTCGTCGTAGGGCTCGACCGCTCGTTCGTCTCGCACCTGTTCCCAGGCCTCCACCGCGCCCAGGGCGAGCACCGACGGGATCGCTGCGACCACCAGCAGGCGGAGCACGGCGCGCCGCGAACCCCACGCGGCCCGGAGCCCTCGGACGAGCACGGCGAGACTCAGGGCCGCGACCCCGAGAATCACCGTCGGCTTCATCAGCACGGCGGTGACGACTCCGGCGCCGACCACGGCGACGCGCCGGCCCGAGGAGGCACCGTCGAGCGTGGCCGTGGCGTACAGGAACGCCGCACCGATCAGGATGACGGCCGCATCGTTCGTGACCGTCGACGACTGGTAGAGGATGAGCGGGCTGGCAGCCACGAGGGCGACTGCCGATGCCCGAGCCCACAGACCCACGCCGAGGCGGGCGAGGACCCACCACAGCGCGGCAAGGCCGGCGATCAGCCAGACCGCACCGGTGAGTCTCGCGGTGAGGACGAAGTCGTCGGCGGGCGTGGCCGCGATCGCGCGGCGCAGCACTGCCGTGGGTATGTAGTACCCCGGTGGCTGCTGGGCCTGGAAGCTGTAGCCCCGCGCGTCGACCGCCAGCACGTCGGGCGGGTCGGAGCAGGTACCGACTTCGCGGAAGAGGATCCCCCGGCAACCCACGTCGCGTGCGGTCTCGTCGAGGATCCGCTCGCCGATGCGTGGGTAGCCGAAGGCGTCGACCCGGCGGAGGACATCGACGTGTGCGTACTCGTCCAGGACCGAGAGTGTCGTGCTCTGGGAGGCGATCATGCCCACGTTCCACACGGGGAAGGCCACGACGATGAGCAGGAACAGCACGACCGCCGCCCATCGCGGCGGGTTGGCTACCTCCTCCTCGGCGTCGCCGACGGCCGGCGTGGCTTCGTGGCTCGGATCTCGGGTCGTCATGGGAAGCGGGCGAAACGAGGACGCCCGCGAAGATCGTAGGCGTGGGCTCACGCGCCGGCGTTCATGCCGACGGACGCGCAAGTCCGCAAGCATGGGGTGCTCGTCATGAGGGGCGCAGCCAGTGGAGGACCGAATCGTGCGGTTCGGTCCGGACCCGCTGCGCGTGTCGGCGCGCGGCCGCGATCCGCCGCGCATCGCGCACGAGCGACGCCGCCGCTCGGGCGCGGATGTGGATCTCGCTGCTGTCCGGTTGCCGCCGCTGGGCGATCGGGAGGATGACGTCGGCGCGAAGGTGGCCGAGGGTCGAGACCAGGAAGCGGAACAGGGCCCGGGCCACGAACGTCCACGGCGCGTTCTTGATCAGCACGAGCAACCGGTTGCGCTCGTTCTGGAAGCGGAACAGGTCGGAGCCCTCGCGGGTGGTTGCGGCGTGGCGGTGGTGCATGGTTGCCGCTGGGACGTAGCGGTACCGCCACCCACGTGCACGGCCACGCCAGGACAGGTCGACATCCTCGTAGTAGAGGAAGAAGAGATCGTCGAACAACCCGACGTCGCGCAAGTAGTCGGCGCGGAGCAGGACACCGCCGCCGGTCCAGCCGAACACCTCCGCCGACTCGTCGTACGGCGGTCCGTCGGGTTCGCCGAGGCCTCGGTCCGCGAAGTAGCCGAGCTCTCGCGGGACGACGCCGGTGTTGTTGATGAAAGGGCCGGTGTTGTTGATGAAAGGGTCGGTACCTGCGCTGTCGAGGAGGATGCGGGGACAGGCGGCCCCGAGCGAGTGGTCCGCGGTGAGTGCATCGACCAGCGGTGCCAGCCAGTCGGGGTCGACCCGTGCGTCCGGGTTCACCAGCCCCACATGGTCGATGCCGTCCAGATCGTCGAGCGCCAGGTTGTTGGCGGAGAAGCCGGTGTTGTCGCGGTTGCGGATCAGCCTCACGTGGGGGAACCGCGCCTCGATCTCGTCTGCCGATCCGTCAGCGGAGTCGTTGTCGACCACGACGAGCTCGAGGTCGTCGGCGGGCCAGTCGAGCGCGAGGAGCGAGTCGATGCAGACGAGCACATCGTCGCCGCCGTCGTAGTTCAGCACCACGAGCCGGACCTTCGGGGACACGAGCACGTCCTACCACCTCCGGCGTAGCGTGCCGGTGTGCCTGCCCAGATCGGAACCACCGTCTCCGAGTCGACCCCCCACTGGCCGCCCGTGGTCGAGCCGCCCCCCGGGGCGTCACCCAACGTGCTCGTGGTCCTCTTCGACGACGTCGGGTTCTCCGACTTCGGGTGTTACGGCTCGGAGATCGCCACGCCGACGATCGACGCGATCGCCGGTTCCGGTCTGCGGTACAGCGGCTTCCACACGACGGCCATGTGTTCGACCACCCGCGCATCCCTGCTCACTGGACGCAACCACCACAACGTCGGCGTCGGCTGCCTGGCCAACTTCGACAGCGGATTCCCGGGCTACCGCGGCAAGATCGCGCGGTCGGCGGGCACGGTGGCCGAGATGCTCGCCCCCCACGGCTACCGCGCCTACCTGACCGGCAAGTGGCACGTCACTCCGCTGTCCGAGACCGGAGCCACGGGTCCCTACGACGGATGGCCCCTCCAGCGGGGGTTCGATCGCTACTACGGCTTCCTCGACGCGGAGACCGATCAGTACGCGCCCGAGTTGGTCCATGACAACCACCACGTCGACCCGCCAGGCGCCTTCGAGGACGGCTACCACCTGTCCATCGACATCGTGGACAAGGCGATCGAGTACCTGAAGGACCACCGTGCCGGCGCCCCGGACGACCCGTGGCTGTGTTGGGTCGCCTTCGGCGCCTGCCACGCGCCCCACCAGGCACCCAAGGACATCATCGACCACTACGAGCCGATGTTCGAGAAGGGCTGGGACGCGGTGCGAGAGGAACGCCTCGCCCGCCAGATCGAGCTCGGCATCGTGCCCGCCGACACGGTGCTGCCGCCGCGCAACGACCACGTGCAGCCCTGGGGCGACCACAGCGCCGACGAGCGGCGCGTGTTCACACGGCTGCAGGCCGCCTACGCCGCCATGCTCGACCACGCCGACCGACAGATCGCCCGCCTCATGGGGTTCCTCGACGAATCCGGCATGACCGACGACACCCTGGTGCTGGTCTTGTCCGACAACGGTGCCAGTCAGGAGGGCGGTCCTGCCGGGTTCGTCAACGCGATGGGTCCGTTCAACGCCCAGCCCGAGTCGATCGCCGACAAGCTCGTCCGACTCGACGAGGTCGGCGGCCCCGGCACCCACTCGAACTTCCCGTGGGGCTGGTCGATGGCGGCCAACACGCCGTTGAAGCGGTACAAGCAGAACACCCACGGCGGCGGGATCCGCGACCCGCTGGTCATCTCCTGGCCCGCGGGGATCCAGGCACGGGGAGAGATCCGCCACCAGTTCTGCCACGCCAACGACGTCGTGCCCACGCTCCTCGACGTGCTCGGTCTCGAACCGCCCGCGACCATCGCCGGCGTCGACCAGCAACCCCTCGACGGCGCCACGTTCCGGTCCAGCTTCGACGACGCCGAGGCGCCGCCCCCGAAGGACGCCCAGTACTTCGAGATGTTCGGCCACCGGGGGATCTGGCACGACGGGTGGAAGGCGGTGGCGTACCACCCGCCGTCCACGCCTTTCGACGACGACGTGTGGGAGCTGTACCACCTCGACGAGGACTTCGCCGAGGTGCGCGACCTCGCCAGTTCCGAACCCGGCAAGCTCGAGGAGCTCCAAGCGCTGTGGTGGCGTCATGCCGCCGACAACCAGGTCCTGCCCCTCGACGACCGGTTCGCCGAGCGGTTCGCCGAGAACGCCGAGCGCCATCGCGCCGGTCGCACGCACTACGAGCTCTGGGCGGGGATGGGGCATGTGCCCACCGACGCCGCGCCCGACCTGCGGAGCCGCTCGTACACGGTCACCGCCGAGGTGCTCGAGGCCGGCGACGGGGTCCTGGTGGCCCACGGAGACCAGACCTCGGGCTATTCGCTCTACGTCCAGGACGGTCACCTGGTCCACGACCTGTCGGTGGGCGGCCATCACCAGGTGGTCCGGTCCGACCGACCGATTCCGGCCGGACCGTCGGCGCTGTCCTTGCGCATGGACCGCACCGGCACCACGGGACGGGGCACGCTCGCCATCGATGGCGAACCGTGCGGCACCTTCGACACCGACCGGATCTTCGTCGTGACGATCTCCTGGAGCGGCCTCGACGTCGGACGCGACCGAGTGTCACCGGTCTCGGACTACGCGGCGCCCTTCGAGTTCACGGGCCGGATCCGACGTGTCGTCATCGATCTCGACGACGACCAGGAGCTCGACCACGGGGCGGTGGGCCGGGCCGAGCGCGCCCGCGAATGACGCGTCCGGCGTCGACCGGTTCGGTCAGTACCAGTGGGCCCGGCCGCCGATCGAGCGTCCGGTCGAGCCGACGATCGCGAGGATCGCGCCCACGACGACGAGGATGACGCCGATGGTGGTCAGGATCGGGATTCCTGCGAGTACCCCGACGATTGCGACGATGAGTCCAGTGATGATCATGTCCGCCCCTGTACCCACAAGAGCCTGCGGTCAGAACACGGCCACGCGTCGATGCCCGTGAGCTACCCACGCATCGATGATGCGCTCAGCCGGGAGGTGCTCGACACCCTGCGCGTGTCGGGATCCGACGATGTCGAGACGGTCACGGCAGCTTTCCGGGCCTGGTTGCCCGGCGGGAGCACGGCGAAGTGGCGGGCCGTCGACGCCGGTGCGGACCCGCCCGGTGCCGATCCGACCACGGCGCTCGAGCGTCGACTCGACGGCTCCCTCGAGTCGTGGTCGTGCTGGCCCCACTGCACAGGCCTCGGCGCCGTGCTGGCGTCGCGGGGCCACGAGGTGCGCATCGCCGTGGAACACATGCGCATGGGGCCGAACGTCGCGCCGGTCGACTACCACTCGGTGCTCGTCGTCGACGGCGCCTTGCTCGATCCGTTCCTGGGGCCCTCGGCACCGGTGCCCGCCGGCGGTGACGTGACCCGGCCGGACGCGTGGGCGGCCTGGGTGCCGGGGCTGCGGCCCGATCACCTGGGCAACCGTGGTGGTACCGCGAACTACCGGTACCGGCTGCTCGCCGACCATCTCGACCAACTCGACGTCCGAGCCTTCTGTGCCATCTCGGCGACCCACACCGGCGTCGGTCGAGGCCGACGGGCGCACTGGGTCCGCGACGCCAGACTGTGGAGCGTGCGTGAGGACGACGACGGCGAGTCGGCGCTGCGGGTGTCATCGGGGACCAGCCCGTTCGCCCAGCGGCGGGCCGTCGTCGCTCGCGGTTCGTTCGAGGAGCTCATGACCAGGCTCGACGAAGTCGGTGGCGAGACCTCGTGATCGCACCCCCGTCGGCTGATGCAGACCTGGAGGCCGTGCGCACCCGGGAGATCCGGGTCGCGAAGCGGCGCGCCACGGGACTGCTCGCTGCGGTGGCGTTGGCCTTCCTCGTGTGTGCCGTGCTCACCGAGGACGAGGGTGCGTGGGGCTACACCCGTGCCGGGCTCGAGGCCGCCATGGTGGGAGGCTTGGCCGACTGGTTCGCGGTCGTGGCCATCTTCCGCCAGCCACTCGGGCTGCCGATCCCGCACACCGCGGTGATCGTGCGCCGCAAGGATGCCTTCGGCGAGACCCTCGGCCAGTTCGTCCAGCAGCACTTCCTCAACGCCGACACCGTGGGTGAGCGCATCCGCGCCGCCGGACCTGCAGACCGTGTGTCGGCCTGGGCGACCGAACGCGAGAACGCCGAGAAGGTCGGCGGCTACGCGGCCGAGCTCGTGGTGCGGCTGGCCGACGTGGTCCGCGACGACGACCTGGTCCAAGTGGCCGAGCACGAGGTCCGGGTTCGCATCGAGCGCCTCGACGTCGCGCCGCTCGCTGGCCGCCTGATCGAGGTCGTGACCGAGGAGGGGCGCCACCGCGAGCTCGTCGACTCCGTGCTCTCGGGGCTGGACACCTTCCTCGAGGAGAACGAGGACCTGTTCCGTGAGCGGTTCATCGCCGAGTCACCCTGGTGGCTGCCCGAGGTCGTCGACGAGCAGCTCTTCCGGCGACTGGTCGTGGGTGTCCGGGCGATCATCCGCGGTGACACGGTCGGCGGCTCCGACGAGCTCCGGGAACGGATCGACGAGGTCGTGCACAGCATCGTCGACCGTCTCGAACACGACGACGTGTGGCGAGCCCGGGCCGAGCAGCTCGTCGACGAGCTCCTCGAACACCCCGCCTTCCGGCGCTTCATCGAGTCGCTCTGGACCGACCTCAAGGACACGCTGCGGACCCAGGCCGCCGACGACGGGTCCGCGCTGCGCCGCCGGCTCACCGATCTGGTGGTGTCGGCCGCGCACCGCTTCCGCGAGGACGAGGCGATGATGCGCCGGGTCGACGCGGTCATCGAGTCGACGGTCGAGGCCGTGCTCGACACCTTCGGCAACGAGATCACCGATCTGATCGCGACCACGATCTCGAACTGGGACGGGGAGGAGACCGCGGGTCGCCTCGAGATGCTCCTCGGACGAGACCTGCAGTTCATCCGCATCAACGGCACGGTCGTCGGTGGCCTGGCTGGACTCGTCATCCACTTCGTCGCCCACGCCCTCGCCTGAACATCCGGTGTGGTCAAGGGGAGAGGAGGTGCTCGGCGGCGACGGTGGGCAGGACGCGGCCGGCAACGACGTCGAGCTCGGCCTGGGTCACGGCATCGCCCGCCTCGCCCACGAACCGGTCGAGCAGGCCCTCGCGGAGCTCGGACCACAGCCAGCGACGCAGCTGCTCGGCGCGCAGATCGTCGAGCTCGCCGGAGCTGTCGAGCGCGTCGTGGTGGGCGCGGATCGCATCCCACACCTCCTCGAGTCCCGTGCGCTCGAAGGCCGAGGTCAACAGCACGGTCGGTGTCCACGACGCGTGCACGGGGCGCATGAGCTGGAGCGCGTGGCGCAGATCGGCCGCCGCCCGGCTGGCCGCCGAAGCGAAATCGCCGTCGGCCTTGGTGACCACCACCAGCTCGGCCAGCTCCATCACGCCCCGCTTGATGCCCTGCAGGTCGTCGCCGCCGCCGGGAGCGGCCAGCAGGCAGAACAGGTCCACCATGTCGGCCACGGCGGTCTCGGACTGGCCGACGCCCACGGTCTCCACGAGCACGAGGTCGTAGCCCGCGGCCTCGCACAGCAGCAGCGCTTCACGGGTGCGCCGGGCCACGCCGCCCAGCGTCCGGCCGGCCGGGGAGGGGCGGATGAACACCTCGGATCTGCGGGCGAGCTCCTCCATCCGGGTCTTGTCGCCGAGGATCGAACCGCCCGAACGGGTGGACGACGGATCGACCGCGAGTACGGCGAGCCGCTGGCCGTCGTCGACGAGATGGGTCCCGAAGGCGTCGATGAACGTCGACTTGCCGACGCCAGGGGCGCCGGACACGCCGAGTCGGATGCTCGTGCCGGTCACGGGCAGGACCGACTGGAGGAGCTCGACCGCCTCTGCCCGGTGGTCTGGCCGGGACGACTCGACCAGCGTGATCGCCTTGCCGAGCGCCCGCCGGTCGCCGGCGAGCAGATCCTCAGCGAGCGTCATGAGTGTGACAGGACGTACTGCCGGGTCGGCGTCGGGAGCGCGCCGGCACGCCGGTGCGAGCAGCCGACAGCGAAACGACGCTCGAAGAGCACGCGAGGGCTCGAGGCGGAGTGAGCCACGTCACAACTTCACTCGAGGAGGTCGAGGACCCGGTCGGCGGCCTCGAGGATGTTCGTGCCCGGGCCGAAGACGGCCGACACGCCAGCGTCGCGGAGGAAGTCGTAGTCCTGGGGCGGAATGACGCCACCGCAGATCACGATGACGTCGTCGGCTCCCGCCGTGCCGAGCTCCTCGATGAGTCGGGGCACGAGGGTCTTGTGGCCGGCGGCCTGTGATGACACGCCCACCACGTGGACGTCCTGCTCGACCGCGTCGCGGGCCACCTCCTCGGGGGTCTGGAACAGCGGTCCCACGTCGACATCGAAGCCGAAGTCGGCGAACGCGGTGGCGATCACCTTGCCACCGCGATCGTGGCCGTCCTGGCCCATCTTGGCCACCAGCAGCCGCGGCCGGCGGCCGTGCGACTGCGCGAACGACTCGACGCGGGCGAGGAGGGCGCCGTAGTCCTCGTCGTCCTCGTACGCCGCGCCGTAGACGCCGTGGATGCTGCGGACCTCGGCCTTGTGGCGCCCGAAGACGGCCTCCATGGCATCACTCATCTCGCCGACGGTGGCCCGGGCGCGCGCCGCCTCGATGCACAGCTCGAGGAGGTTGGCGTCCCCCGCGGCCCCGTCCTCGAGCGCCCGCAGCGCGGCGTCGCATGCCTCCTGATCCCGGTCGGCCCGCACCTTCTCCAGCTTGGCGAGCTGGGACTCGCGGACCTTGGTGTTGTCGATGTCGAACACGTCGACGAGCTCGGCGTCTTCGGGGACGTACCGGTTGACACCCACGATGATGTCCTCGCCCCGGTCGACGCGGGCCTGGCGGCGGGCGGCCGACTCCTCGATCCGCAGCTTGGGCATGCCGGCCTCGATCGCCCTGGTCATACCCCCGAGCTCCTCGACCTCCTCGATCAGCTCCCACGCCTTGTCGGCGAGCGCCGCGGTGAGCGACTCGACGTAGTACGACCCGGCGAGGGGGTCGACCACGTCGGCGACACCCGTCTCGTCGCCGAGGATCAGCTGGGTGTTGCGGGCGATCCGGGCGCTGAAGTCCGTCGGCAACCCGAGGGCTTCGTCGAAGGCGTTGGTGTGCAGCGACTGCGTCCCGCCGAGCACCGCGGACAACGCCTCGTAGGCCGTGCGGATGACGTTGTTGTACGGATCCTGTTCGGTGAGCGACACGCCCGAGGTCTGGCAGTGGGTGCGCAGCATCATCGACTTGTCGTTCTCGGCGCCGAGCTGGCGCATCACCTTGGCCCACAGCAGCCGGGCGGCCCGGAGCTTCGCGGCCTCGCCGAAGAAGTCCTGTCCGATGCAGAAGAAGAACGACAAGCGGGGGGCGAACGCGTCGATGTCGAGCCCCGTGTCCATCGCCGCGCGCACGTACTCCATGCCGTCGGCGATCGTGAACGCGAGCTCCTGGTCGAGGGTCGCGCCCGCCTCCTGCATGTGGTAGCCGGAGATGGAGATCGAGTTGAACTTCGGCATGTTCGTCGCCGTGTACCCGATGATGTCGGCCACGATCCGCATGCTCGGTGCTGGCGGGTAGATGTAGGTGTTGCGGACCATGAACTCCTTGAGGATGTCGTTCTGGATGGTCCCCGACAGCTGGTCCTGGCTCACCCCCTGCTCCTCGGCAGCGACGATGTAGTTGGCCATCGTCGGCAGCACGGCGCCGTTCATGGTCATCGAGACGGACATCTCGTCGAGGGGGATGCCGTCGAAGAGGATCTTGGCGTCCTCGACCGAGTCGATGGCGACGCCGGCCTTGCCGACGTCGCCGAGCACGCGCGGGTGGTCGGAGTCGTAGCCGCGGTGGGTGGCGAGGTCGAAGGCGACCGACAGGCCCCGCTGGCCCGCGGCGAGGTTGCGTCGGTAGAAGGCGTTGGAGTCCTCGGCGGTGGAGAAGCCGGCGTACTGGCGCAGCGTCCAGGGCCGATTGGTGTACATCGTGGCGTACGGGCCGCGGACGAACGGCGCTTGACCCGGGAGGCCGCCGACGTGGGAGAGACCATCGACGTCGTCCTCGGTGTAGAGCGGCTTGACCTCGATCCCCTCGGGCCTCGTGCGGGTCAGCTCCTCGAGCGGCTTGCCCCGGAGCTCCTTCTCTGCCGCCTCGGTCCAGTCTTCGAGATCAGCGGGTTCGAAACCGTCGGCGTGGTCGATGTGCCCCGCGCTGTCCGTGTGGTCGGTGCTCACGGCCCCGATCGTACGGTCGGGCTGTGGGGCCGGTCGATTCTCGACCGTCGGGCCTGCAACCCCGCCACGACCGCGTGCGACGATGTGCTCGCATGTCACTGTTCCACTTCGAGGACGTCACCGTCCGCATCGACGGCACCACGATCCTCGACCGGATCACCACCATGATCCCCGATCGTGGGTCGGTGACCTGCCTGCTCGGCCCATCGGGTGCGGGCAAATCGACGATGCTGCGCCTGTGCAACCGTCTCGAGGTCCCGACGAGCGGCTGCATCCGGTTCCGCGGTGACGATCTCGCGGCCGAGGACCCGCGGCGGCTGCGTCGTCGGGTGGGGATGGTCTTCCAGCGCCCGACACTGTTCTCCGGAACGGTCCGTGACAACCTGCTGGTCGCCGATCCGGGCGCGGCCGACACCCGGTGCGCACAGCTCCTCGAGCGAGTCCGGATCGACCACGCGTTCCTCGACCGTGCCGGCGACGCCTTGTCCGGCGGTGAGGCTCAGCGGGTCTGCCTGGCGCGGACGTTGATCACCGGTCCGGAGGTGCTGCTGATGGACGAGCCGACCTCTGCCCTCGACCCGGCCGCGACCGGCGGCCTCGAGGAGCTCGGACGGGAGCTGGCGACCGGCGGCATGCCGATCATCTGGGTGACCCATGATCTCGCCCAGGCCGACCGGATCGCCGACGACCGGATCTACCTGGCCGAGGGCCACCTGGCCGACGATCACGAGATCGAGCACTACCTGGCCGGCGAGGACGGTCGCCACGACCACGACGGCGAGGATGGCCGCTGATGTCTCCCGGGTCGACGAGCGCCGTCGTGTCCCTCGTGTCCCAGACCGCACCCGAACAGCTACGGCCGGAAGGCGACGTCGGCTGGTGGGGCGTGGCCGCCTCGTTGCTGCTCATCGCCGTGACGGTGGCGATCTCGCTGTGGCGCCGACTGGGGCTCGAGCGGGAGGTGCTCTGGGCCGTCGTCCGGGCCTCCGGGCAGCTCCTCGCCGTGGGCTACGTGCTGACCGTCGTCATCGATCCGGATCAGCCGATCGCGTTCGCCTGGGCCTGGTTGGTGTTCATGGTGGCGTTCGCGGCATGGACGGTCTCGCGGCGCGCGCCCGAGGTTCCCGGGGTCCTCGCGTTGGCCGGCGTCGCGCTCGCGGCGTCGACGGCAGTGACCGTCACGGTGGTGTTCGGGCTCGGCATCTTTCCTCCCGAAGCGCGGGCCATCGTCCCCATCGGCGGGATGATGGTGGGCAACGCCATGAGCTCGACCGTGGTCGCGGGGCGGCGCATCCTCGAGGAGTTCGCCGACAAGCGCCCCGAGGTCGAGGCCCGCCTCGCGCTCGGCCAGGACTGGCGCGAAGCCGCCCGGCCGTCCATGCGCTCGGCCATGCGCACCGGCATGACCAACCAGATCGAGACCACCAAGGCCGTGGGCCTGGTGTTCCTCCCGGGTGCGATGACCGGTCTGATCCTCGCCGGCGTCGACCCGGCCGAGGCCGTGCGGGTCCAGGCCGCGATCATGTTCCTCATCCTCGGTGCGGTGGCCATCAACGTCGTCGTCATCGGCACCGGGGTGACCCGGCGCCTCTTCACCGCCGACCACCGGCTGGTCCGGGTGTCCCGGTCCGCGTCGTGAGCCTGGCGGGCCGGCATGACGAGTAGGTTCGCTTCGATGCGGCGTTCCTTGCGAACGCGACGAGCGAGTCCGACCGCCGAGGCCCCGGCGGATCCTCAGCCTGATCTCGTCTCGATCGCCGTCCCCGGTGGGCCGTCGATCCACATGTGGGAGCTCCATGGGAGAGACCAGGTGGCGCGTGATCTGCGCGTTGGGGGCCTGGCCGGTTTCGAGGCACCCATGCCCGAGGTGTTCGTCGCTGTCGTCTCCCGAGTACGGGGTACCGTGCTCGATGTCGGGGCGAACACCGGGCTCTACTCGCTGCTGGCGACGGCCGCGGGCGCGGAACGGGTCGTCGCATTCGAGCCGTTCGCGCCCGTGCTCGGTCAACTCCGGGAGAATCTCCGAGCGAACGACCCGGTCCTGACCGCTCGCATCGACGTCGTTCCGTACGCGGTCGCCGACACGGCCGGGACTGCGGCGTTGCACGTTCCGCCGCCGACGGGCGGCTACATCGAGACGAGTGCATCGCTGTCGGCGACGTTCAAGGACGAGATCGCGTCGACCCAGCAGGTGCCCGTGGTCACCGTCGACGGTCATGTCGGCGTCGACGGTCCGACCTCGGTGCTCAAGGTCGACGTCGAGGGGATGGACCATCTCGTACTCGAGGGTGCCCGTGCCTGCTTGGCCGAGCACCGCCCGTTGACCTTCATCGAGGTGCTGCCCCGCGCCGAGATGCGGCAGATGCAGGAGATCGTGGACGGGTGCGACTACACGATCGTGCCCCTGTGGGCCGACCGCGCCGACGTCGCCAGCTCGGTGGAGTTCCACGCCGATGCCCACAACCAGCTCTTGGTCCCCACAGAACAGAGTGAGGAGATCCTCGAGGTCGTCTCGGCGACCGTCGGCTCCGACGGCGGAGGTGGTCGGGCTCGCTGACCGGAGCGCGGGCCGGGCATCGGTAGCCTGCACCTGATGGCGCTTCGATTCGTGATCATCGGTGGCGGGCCCGGCGGCCACGGCGCCGCGACCCAGGCGGCCAAGCTGGGCGCCGAGGTGACGCTCATCGAGCGCGACATCGTCGGCGGCGCCGCCCATCTGTGGGACTGCATCCCCTCCAAGGCGATGATCGCCACCGGGTCGGCGCTCAACTTCATCAACCGCAGCGAGCAGATGGGCCTGACCGACGTCACCGCCCACCTCGACTTCGACGCGCTGCGCGACCGGATCCAGGCGATCGAGAACCGGCTCGAGAGCTCGGTCACCGGCCTGCTCCGGAGCCAGGGTGTCCGGGTCATCGAGGGCACGGGCCGCCTCGTCGGCCCGCACGAGGTGGTGGCCGACACCACCGACGGCGAGGTGCAGATCCAGGCGGATGCCATCCTCCTGTCGACCGGATCCCGGCCGCGCATTCCCGACTGGGCCGAACCTGACGGCGATCGGGTGCTCACCACGCGCGACGCCTACCCGCCCAAGGAACTGCCGTCGCACCTGGTCGTGATCGGTTCCGGTGTCACCGGTGTCGAGTTCGTCTCGATGTTCTCGAGCTTCGGCTGCGACGTGACGCTGATCGTGTCCCGCCAACAGGTGCTGCCGGCGAAGGACCCCGAGGTGGCCGCGGCGCTCGAGGACGAGTTCCTCGCACGAGGTGTTCGGTTGCTGAAGGGGGCGCGTGCCGAGGGCATCGAACGCGTCGAGGACGCGGATGATGGATTCGGCGTCAAGGTGATCTGCGACGACGGGCGGACCGCCCGCGGGAGCCACGCCCTGCTCGCCATCGGTTCGCTGCCCAACCACGAGGATCTGGGTTGCGGGGCCGCCGGTGTCGAGATCAACCAGTGGGGCTACATCGACAACAACCACCACTGCCAGACCAACGTGGGCCATGTCTACGTCGCCGGCGACCTCTCGGGGAAGCTCCCCCTGTCGTCGGTGGCGTCGATGCAGGGTCGCAAGATCGCCGAGCACGCCATGGGCCTCCACACCCGCGACCATCGCCACCTCGACTACGACAAGGCTGCCAGTGCGATCTTCACCGAGCCCGAGGTGGCCGACGTCGGCCTCGCCGAGGCCGAGGCATTCGCCGAAGGTCGCAAGATCCGGGTCACCAAGGTGCCGTTCAGCGCGTCGGCGAAGGCGCTCATCAACAGCTCACCGCGGGGCTTCGTCAAGATCCTCTCCGATCCGGCCACGGGCGTGGTGCTCGGCGGCTCGATCGTGGGCCGACACGCCGCGGAGCTGATCTCGGTGATCGCGCTGGCCGTCACGGCCGGGTTGAAGGTCGAGGACATCGTCGACTCGCTGTTCGTGCACCCCGCGCTCGCCGAGGCGCTCGCCGAAGCTTCCGATTGATCCGATTTCGGCCTCGCGGGCCGCCGGATCCTCCGATCCGCCCGGAATCTTGCCTCAAGAACCCGGCGACGTCTGCCGACGCATTCCCCCAGGAGAGAAGTGATCCCCGCGTGGGGTGCAAGGGAGACTCGTGGGCGGCAACGGCGGTACGGAAATGACGACGCATCCTCGGCTCACGGTGGTGCCCGTGGGCGTCGAGGACCGGGCCGAGATGGTCGCGGCGTTGCGCGGTCGTGCCCACGTCGTCGATCGTGGGGAGCTGGCGGCGTGCTCCCGAGAGGCGTTCGATCGTCGGATGGCCCACGACGAAGCCATCCTCGCCGATCTCGAGGAACGCCTCGCAGCCCTGGAGTCCAGCCGCGCTGCTGCCGAGCGCGTGCTCGCCGACCTGACCGACGAGCAGCACCGCACCCGGCGGGCCGCAGACTGGTGCGAGGAACAGCCCGAGCTCGATGAAGACGACACCGGTCGCCTCGCCAGCGCGGCGGAGGAGCTCGAGGAGCACAGCAGCGCGGTTCGCGACGCCAATCGCCGGCTCGAGCGCGTGCTCGAACAGCGCGCCGCCGCCGAGGCCGCCATCGAGGACGCTCGTGAGCATCTCGAGAGCCTCAAGGCCGCCGGGTTCGACGAGACCGGTGTCCGTCGCCAGATCGAAGCGGCTTCGCGTGAGCTCCGCGACGCGAGCGCCGACTACCAGGAACAGATGAAGGAGGTGGCCCGTCGCCAGGCGACGGTCGCCCGCCTCGAGGAGGCGCTCAACGTCGAGGTGTCCGCCGAGCCCGGCGAGAACCGGGACCAGCTGCAGAGCATGCGGGCGGCCATCGACGCCAAGCTCGCGGCGATCGACTCGGCCACGACGGGCCCCGAGCCCACGGCCGAGGAGCTGGACGAGGCACGGGACGCGCTCCAGGCGTGTCAATCGGCCGCTGAGGCCGCCATGGAACGTCTCGGCGGTGCCCGGCAACGAGTCAGCGCGCTCGAGGACGAGCTCACCGTCCGCAGCGACGGGGAGACCAGCCAGGAAGCACGCTACGAAGCCGCGCTCGAGCTGGAGGCACAGGTCACCTCGGTCGAGAGCCGGCTCGGCGAGGCCGAGGTCGAGGCGCGGGCCGAGGTCGAGGAGGTCACCCGGGAGATGACCCGGGCCGAGCTCAGCTTGGATCACCTCCGCCAACGGATCCGCGAGCGTGGGCGCGATCTCGCGACATACGCGCGCCTCGTTCCCGAGGACGAGCGAACCGAGGTCGAATCCGACCCCCTGCTCCACGTGGCGGAGATCGCCCGCGCGCTTCGAACCCACGCGGACGAGATGCAGCCGGACCGTGACGATGCCCTCGCCACGCTCGAGCGGGAACGGACTGCCCACGAGGCGACACTGGGTGAGCTCGAACGGTGTCGAGCAGGTCTCGGCGTCGTGACCACCGCGGACCGCGTCGAGGCCCTGCGGTCGATCGGCGCCGACGCAGCCGGCCCCTTGGTCCTCGACGGCATCGTCCGCGGTGAAGACGGTGGCGGCGAGGGAGAGCTCTCCACGAGTGACCTCGATGTTGTCGAACCGCCGTCACCACTGATCGTCCTGACCGACGACCCCGACGTCATCGGTTGGGGCATCGAGCTCTCTGCCGATCGCGGCGTCGTCGTCAGCCCCGCCGCGATCCGCCCACCAGCCACTGATCGACCCACAGCTCTGGCCGTGCCCGACACGGCGGCCGGGCACCACTCGAACCGCTGACCCTGAGACGAAAAGGACCATCCCGTGAAGATCCGCATCAGAACGAAACTCGCGACAGCGCTCGCCGTCCCTCTGGTGGCCCTGGTGGCCATCAGCGGCTACGAGGCCGTCGAGGCGTCGAACGAGGCCGACGAGGTGCGGTCAGAGACCGAGTTGGCCAGCGTCTCGATCGGCCCGAGCAGCCTCACGACCGAGCTGCAGAACGAGCGCAACTACACGGCGCTCGATCTCATCGGGCTGGCCGACTCGGCGACACTGGAAGTGAGCTCCGTGGCCGAGGCGCGCGAGCGCGTCGATGCCTCCATCGACGATCTGCGGCAGTTCCTCGACGGACGAGGCGACGTGATCAGCTCGGCGTTCGCCCCCGCCTTCGAGGTCCTCGGAGCCCAGCTCGAGGAGTCTCGAGCGACCTGGGACAACTACGACGGTCCCAAGGACCTGTCGAACCAGCCGCTCGCCGACGAGGTCTTCGAGGACTACACGACGATGACGCAGGCGTTCTTCGATGTCACCCAGACGGTCGCGACCGAGATCGACGACAACTCGCTCCGCAACGGAAGCGAGATCGTCGACCAGTCCAACCGCCGCGGCGAGCTCCAAGCCCGGGTCACCCGTGCGATCGTGCTCGACACCCTCACCGAGGGCAACGAGGAGCAGCACCGGGCGGACGTCGCGGGCATGCAAGCCCAGATCGTTGCGATCGAGGAGCGGATCAACCAGCTGTCGGTCGGCCCCTACCGCGACGTCGCTGCCGAGACCCTCGGGCGGCCGTTCGAGGTGGAGGCGGTCGGGTACGTCGAGGACTACCTGGCGGGCGAAGAGGTCGACCTGAACGCACTCCTCGCTGCAGTCAGTGCCGGCGGCGCTGAGGACGTGTCGTCCTCGGCTGACATGGCCGCCGGCATCCTCGGTGACGAGGCCGATCGGCTGACCGCTCAGGCCGACACGCGGGAGCAGCAGTTCCTGGCACTCGCCGGCGCAGTCGTCGCCCTGGCGATCCTCTTCAGTTGGCTCGTCAGCCGTTCCATCACCCGGCCGCTGCAGTCGCTGCGGACCCAGGCCGACCACATGGCCAAGGAGCGTCTGCCCAAGGCGTTGCGTGAGATCTCCGAGACCCCGATGGGCGAGGACGTCCGGGTCCCCGAGCTCGAACCGATCGCGGTCCGGACGCGAGATGAAGTGGGCGACGTCGTCGAGGTCTTGAACGACGTCCAGGACCGGACTTTGAACCTCGCGGCCGACCAGGCGGTGCTGCGGAGAAACATCGCCGACTCGTTCGTGAACCTCGGCCGGCGGAACCAGAATCTCCTCGACCGCCAGCTCGAGTTCATCACCGAGCTCGAACAGTCCGAGACCGAACCCGAGGAGCTCGAGTCGCTCTTCCGGCTCGACCATCTCGCCACCCGCATGCGCCGCAACGCCGAGTCGCTCCTCGTGCTCGCCGGCGTCGAGGGCACGCGGCAGTGGTCGGCGCCGGTGAGCGTCGACGACGTGGTCCGGGCGGCTCTCGGTGAGGTCGAGGACTACCAGCGCATCAGTGTCCGCCACCTCGACGAGGTATCGATCGCGGGCGAGGCCGCGGCCGGTGTGTCCCACGTCCTGGCCGAGCTCATGGAGAACGCGCTCCAGTTCTCGCCGCCGCACGTCGCCGTGGAGATCAAGGGTCGATCGAACCCTGACGGCTACCTGATCGCCATCGACGACGACGGCATCGGCATGACGCCCGAGAGCCTCGAGCAGGCGAACCGCCGGCTCTCGGGTGCGGAGTCCTACACGGTCGCTCCGTCCCGCTACCTGGGCCACTACGTGGCCGGGAACCTGGCCGAACGGCTCGGTGTCGGCGTGGCGCTCCAGGACAGCCCGGCCGGGGGCGTGACCGCCATCGTGCGTGTCCCGAAATCGCTGGTCGTCGATGCGGCCGGCGATCAGGAGCCGCCTCGCAACGAGGCGCCGGCTGCTGCGGCACCGCTCGACCAGGAGCCCGACGAGTTCGGTCTCGAGCCGACCTCGGCCACCGTCGTCCCCTGGGCCGACGAAGAATCGACGGGCCCGGCCGAGGCCCCTTCGACGCTGGACGAAGCGCTCGGACGTCCGACGCTCGACTCGATCGAGACCGTCGACGACCTCAGCGTCGCCATGGAGCAGCCCCGCGAGGATGCGTCGCCGGATGCACTGCCCCGACGCGTTCCGGGCGCGCAGCGCCCGGACGAGGCGCCGACCGTCGCCCGACCGCCGGTCGATCGGACCGACGCCGGGCACGCCGACGCGGGCGGCGGGGAGGGCAGCCGACCCGGTGCACTCGGCTTCCTCTCCGGTTTCTCGGCTGCGTCCACGAGCGAGACCTCGTGGAACGGCGACGCCGATCACGACCCGTGGACCGACCACGACGACACCCACGCCACCGACCCGGAGGACCGATGACCACCGCAACCCCCACCACGCCGCACGACTTCTCGTGGATGCTCGACAGCTTCGTCGAGCAGACCGCGGGCGTGACCGACGCCATCGCCGTGTCGAGCGACGGCCTGCTGATGGCGATGTCGAAGACGCTCGGCCGTGACGGCGCCGAGCAACTCGCCGCCATCGTGTCGGGCATCGTCAGCCTCGGGCAGGGCGCCGCCACCTGCTTCGGCTTCGGCGGCCTCCAGCAGGTCATCATCGCCATGAACGGCGGCTATGCGTTCGTGTCCTCGATCTCCGACGGAAGCTGCCTCGGGGTCGTGGCCACCGCCAACTGTGACATCGGACAGGTCGGCTACCAGTGCGGCCTGCTCGTCGAGCGGGCCGGCCAGGTGCTCACGCCCGCGCTGGTCGAGGCCCTCCAACAGGAGTTGTTGCAATCATGACCGAATCCGAACCATCGACTCACGAGGTCGTCCGGCCCTTCGTGATGACCGGCGGTCGGACCCGACCGCAACGACGCGACCTCCGCCTCGAGACCATGCTCTCGACCGCAGTTGGTGTCGGGCCCGACGGGTTGCGCCCCGAACAGCGTCAGCTGGTCGAGACGTGCCGCAAGCCGATCTCGGTCGCCGAGGCCTCCAGCGAGTTGGGCTGGGTCGTCGGCGTCACCATGGTGATCGCCGCCGACCTGGTGGTCGACGGCGTGTTGGAACTCCACCAGACCGATCCGGTCGAGATCGAGCTGGATGCCTTGTCACGAATGATCGAACGGGTGCGTGCGCTATGAAACGATGGAACCAGGAAGACGACCAGACCCCGAGCGGGACCCGACGGGTCACCTCGGTCAAGTTCGTGGTCTCCGGGGGCTTCGGCGCCGGGAAGACGACGTTCGTGGGCGCCATCTCCGAGGTGCCGCCGTTGCGCACCGAGGGTGCGATGACGTCGGTGGGCATGCCCGTCGACGCGCGCAAGGGCAGCGAGGACAAGACGACGACGACGGTGGCCATGGACTTCGGGCGCCTGACGGTCGACGAGTCGCTCGTCATGTACCTGTTCGGGACACCGGGTCAGGAGCGGTTCGGGTTCATGTGGGACAACATCACCACGGGCGCGCTCGGTGCGGTGGTCCTCGTCGACACGAACCGTCTCGACCAGAGCTTCCCGGCGGTGGACCACTTCGAGGGCAAGGGGATTCCGTTCGTCGTGGCGGTCAACCGCTTCGCCGATCGGCCGGCCCACCCGCTCGAGGACGTCCGGGCCGCGCTCGGTGTCTCGGACGGGGTGCCCGTGGTGGCCTGCGATGCACGCCAGACCGACTCGGCACGCGACGTGCTGCTGGCACTCCTCGAGTACCTTGCCGCGACCCGGTCGGCCGTAGTCGGCGTCTGACCGCTCTCGGCAATCGTCGAGAGCGTGACCCCGTGGTCGTTCAGTCGATGGTGATGATGATGTCGCCGGAGCCGACCGAGGAGCCCTCCTCGACCTTGACCTCGGCGACGGTGCCGTCCTTGTCGGCGACGATGTTGTTCTCCATCTTCATCGCCTCGAGCACGCAGAGGACCTGACCCTCGGTGACCTCGTCGCCGGCGGCGACGTTCACCTTGACGATGGTGCCCTGCATCGGCACCGCGATCTGCCCCGAGCCCACGGTCGGTGCCGCGCCCGTGGTGCCGGCCTTGCGCTTGCGGGCCTTGGGCAGCGACGAGCCGCCGCCGCTCGCCGCGGCGCCGACCTGATCAGCGGGGATCCACATCTTCACGGCGAACTTCTTGCCGTTGACCTCGACGTCGACGCTGCGTTCGACCGTCTCCGCGGCGTCGACGCCGACGTCGCCGGTGGACGCGCCGACGCCGGTCAGGTCCAGCGTGTCCTCGACCCACCGGGTCGAGTGCTCGCCGGCCGCGAAGTCGGGGTGCTCGAGGATCTTGATGTCGGCCGGGATGGTGGTGGCCACGCCCTCGATCACGAACTCGTCGAGCGCCCGGAGCATCCGGGCGATGGCCTTGTCGCGATCCAACGCCCAGACACAGAGCTTGCCGACGAGGTTGTCGTAGTACTGGCTGACCTCGTCGCCGGAGTCGTAGCCGCCGTCCCAGCGGACGCCGATGCCGTGGGGGGCGACGAGGCGCGAGACCGGACCGGGGGAGGGGATGAACTTGCCCTCGGCCGGGTCCTCGGCGTTGACACGTACCTCGATGGCGTGGCCCCGGAGGTCGATGTCCTCCTGGGAGAACGACAACTTCTCGCCGGCGGCGACGCGAATCTGCTCGGCCACGAGGTCGATGCCCGACACCAGCTCGGTGACGGGATGCTCGACCTGGAGCCGGGTGTTCATCTCGAGGAAGTAGAACTCGCCGCCCTGGTAGAGGAATTCGACCGTGCCGGCGTTGACGTAGTTGCAGGCCTCGGCCACCCGGACGGCGGCCTCGCCCATCCGCTGGCGGATCTCGTCGGGGAAGTTCGGCGCCGGTGACTCCTCGACCAGCTTCTGGTGACGACGCTGGGCCGAGCAGTCGCGCTCGCCGATCCACACGCAGTTGCCGTGGGTGTCGGCGATGATCTGCATCTCCACGTGGCGGGGCCAGGTCAGGTAGCGCTCGACGTAGCACTCGTCGCGGCCGAAGCCCTTCAGTGCTTCGGACTGGGCCGATTCGAGCGCGCCATGGGCCTCGCCGGCCGAGTGGACGACGCGCATGCCCCGGCCACCGCCGCCGTAGGCGGCCTTGATGGCGATCGGCCAGCCGTGCGCCTCACCGAACTCCACGACTTCGTCGCCCGACTCCAGGAACTCCGTCGTCCCGGGCACACCGACGACATCGGCGGCTTCGGCCGCCTTGCGGCTCGACACCTTGTCGCCCATGATCTCGATGGCTTCCGGTGGCGGGCCGATGAAGGTGACGCCACGCTCGGTGATCGCCCGGGCGAAGTCGGTGTTCTCGGAGAAGAACCCGTAGCCGGGGTGCACGGCCTCGGCACCCGACCTCTCGATCACGTCGAGGATCGCGTCGGTGTTCAGATACGACTCCGCCGCCGTCGTCCCTCCCAGGGCGTAGGCCTCATCGGCGAGGCGGACGTGGAGCGCGTCCCGGTCGAGGTCGGAGTAGATGGCCACGGACGTGACCCCGAGCTCCTTGCAGGCTCGGATGACACGGACGGCGATCTCGCCGCGATTTGCGATCAGCACCTTGGAAAACACTCCGTAGTGTTATCGCGGTGAAGGGGCACGACGCCATCTCAGGGGTCGCGGGCTCGCGCTTCGGCGACGTCCGCCACGTCGCCGAGACCGAGTCGACCAACGCCGACGTGATGGCCCTTGCCCGTGAAGGGGCGCCCGAGGGCATCGTGGTCGTGGCCGATCACCAGACCGCCGGTCGGGGCCGCTCCGGTCGGACGTGGGCGGCGCCGCCGGGCGCGTCGCTGCTGTGCACCCTGCTGCTGCGCCCTCCCGCGCCAGTGGCACCGCTCGTCACGGTCGCGCTCGGACTCGCTGCATCCGAGGCCGTCGAGGCGGTCGCCGGCTTCTCGCCCGGCCTGAAGTGGCCGAACGACCTCGTCGTCGAGGCCGGCGACGGCTCCACCCGCAAGCTCGCCGGGATCCTCGCCGAGGCCGAGTGGCCCGCGGGCTCCAACATCGCGGCCGGCTACCGCGAGCCCCGTCCCCACGAGCGGGCGACGGTCGCGGCGGGGATCGGGCTCAACGTCGACTGGCCCGACGACCTCCCCGACGAGCTGGCGGGCATCGCAGTCGCGGTCAACCACGTGGCCGGACGTCCCGTGGCGCGTGGCGAGGTCCTCGACGCGCTCCTCCGGCGCTTCGACCACCACTACGCCAGCCTGGTGGCCGGCGGTCGTCACGAGGTCCTCGGTGCATGGCGTGCACGGTCGGCCACCTTGGGCCGTCGGGTCCGGGTCGACCTCGGTGCCGACGACGTCGTCGGCACCGCCGTGGACATCACCGAGGACGGGCACCTGCTCCTCGACGCGCTCGACGGCCGCCAACGGGTGCTGGCGGTCGGCGACGTGATCCACCTGCGCCGGGACGAGACCGCTCTGTAGTCGTCAGACGAGGAGCTCGATGCCCTGGTCGTCGTGCCAGAGCCCGAGCTCCAGCTGTTCGCCGGCGGCCCACGCGGCGATGGCTCCGAGGACGGCGCGCTCCTCGCGACGATCCGCTCCCTCCAGCAACTCGTCACCGGCGCCGAGCCACTCCGGATGCGTGCCCGGCAGGTGATCGAACCGGCACGATCCGCTCGAGCGGGGGGTGGACCAGTGGACGATGACGTGGTCGTCGTGGCGATCCGCCTCGACGTCGACGTTCACGGGTCCAAGTCGTCGGCGGCCAGGGCCGCGAAGGCCTCGACCACGGTGGCGCTGTGGGGTCCAGGCGCGTCGAGGCGGCGGTCGTCGACCGCGTGTTGCGGGTGGACGTCGCGCGTCGAGGAGGTGAGGAACACCTCGTCGGCACGAGCGAGATCGTCCATCGACAACGACGCCTCCTCGACCTCCATGTCGAGGCATTCGAGGACGAGGGCACGGGTGATGCCGGCGAGACAGCCCGACTCCAGCGAAGGCGTGCGGATGTGGCCGTCGTGGACCACGAAGACGTTCGACCCCGTGCCCTCGCACAGCGCGCCGCCCGTGTTCGCCAGGATCGCCTCGGACGCGTCGCGCTCCTTGGCCGCCGCGAGCGCGACCACGTTCTCGGCGTAGGACGTGGTCTTGAGCCCGGTCAGCGCCGAGTGCTCGTTGCGCCGCCACGGCACGGTGACGCACGAGCCGGTGGCCGGCCACCCGTCGAGCGGGGCGCCGGCGATGTAGACGGTTCCCGCGCCGGGATCTCGTCCGGATCCCAGCGGCCCCGGTCCGGCGGTCGCGGTGAGCCTCAGCTTGGCGGGCCCGTCGATGGTGTCGGCGACCTGTTGCAGCCCGTTGGCGATCTCCTGGTCGGGGCGTTCGACGTCGAGCCCGAGCCCGGCGAGGCTGCGGCGAAGCCGGGCGATGTGGCGGGTCACCGCGAAGGGCACGCCGTCCTGGGTCCGGAGCGTCTCGAACGCCCCGTCGCCGACCGTCAGCCCGTGGTCGAAGACCGGGACCCGGGCGTCGTCGGGGTCGACCAGCTCGCCGTTCAGCCACACGGGGATCACGACGACAACCGTAGTGAGCCCGGACCGGCTGGCCCTTGCCAGTTCAGCCCGAGGCGACGCCGAGGAGCGTGTCGGCCTTCAGCGTGGTCTCGGCCCACTCGCCGGCCGGGTCGCTGTCGTGGGTGATCCCCCCGCCGGTGCCGAACAGCAGCATCGGCTCCCCGCCGGAGACATCGACCCAGAACGTCCGGATCGCGACGTTGAGCTCGCCGATGCCCCGGTCGGCGTCGACCCAGCCGACCGCGCCGCAGTAGACGCCGCGGTCGACCGGCTCGAGCTCGTCGATCAGCTCCATCGCCGCGACCTTCGGCGCACCCGTGATCGACCCCGGTGGGAAGGTGGCATCGAGCAGGGCCGGCCAGCCCACGTCGGGCCGGAGCTCGCCCGCCACCGTGGAGACCAGATGGACGAGTCCGGGATGGTGCTCCTTGGCGAACAGGGCCGGCACGCAGACCGAGCCGAACTCGCACACCCGGCCGAGGTCGTTGCGGACCAGGTCGACGATCATGACGTTCTCGGCCTCGTCCTTGGGGAGGAACTCGCCCGGACCCGCCGCAGTGCCCTTGATCGGCGAGGACCAGACCAGCGCACCCTCACGCCGCAGGAAGCGCTCCGGTGACGCCGAGGCAACATGGAGCCCGGCGGCGGGCACCCGCACGACGGCTGCATACGGCGCCGGGTTCCCGATCGAGAGTGCGGCGCCCAGCGCGGCGACGTCGGCGTCGGCGGCCACCGGGGCCGACAGTTGGCGCGTGAGGTTCACCTGGTACACGTCGCCTGCCTCGATGGCACGCCGGATGCTCCGGACTCCGTCGGTGAACCCGGCCTCGTCGAGGGACGTGCGCCAGTCCGGTCGAGCCGGGCCCTTCCAGGCCGGACCTCGCCACGGCCGGGCGGGGCGGATCACGGCGAAGCGGGCGAACACCGGCCTCCCCGCGTACGGCACCACGACGGCCCAGAACCCACCGGCGTCGAGACATGCCGGGTCGTGGGTGACGTCGACCAGGTCGGTGCACAGCCGCTCGCCCACGACCGCGAGCGGTGACTGATCGGCGAGCACGGGCATCGCGCCCGAGGCTAGGTCTGTTCCGTCCGGCTGGCGCCGGCCGCATCAGGTCCTGCGGCTCATTCCGACTTCGTCGTCATGTCGCCGTAGGTCTGTTCCGTCCGGCTGGCGCCGGCCGCAGCGGCCCGATGGCGCGCATGCGCCGGGCGACCGGCATGGTCCGACCCGGGGGCCATGCCCGATAACCTCGGTCACCGATGTCCGATTCGACGTCCGGTCGCGCGCGGCGCACTGTGTTCCAGCGGCTGGTCATCCTCGTCAACGCCGGCGCGATGGTGGCGTTCCTGGCCGCTGCAGGCGTGCTGGCCTACTCGTACTCGAAGTTCGGCCAGATTCCCCGCGTCGAGATCGCGGAGCACCTGAACGACTCGTCCGAGATCGCCGACGGCGCCGTCGCGGAGAACTTCCTGCTCGTCGGCGTCGATTCCGCCGATGGCCTGGCCGCCGACGACCCGGTCCGTTCCTCCCGATCCCAGATCGGGGGTCTGCGCTCCGACACGATCATGGTCCTGCGGGTCGACCCGGCGTCGACCCGGGCCGCGCTGCTGTCGCTGCCCCGCGATCTCTTCGTGCCGATCGCCGGGACCGGTGGCAGCGACAAGATCAACGCCGCGGTCCAGATCGGCGGACCCGAGATGCTGATCGAGACCGTTCAGGGGTACTTCGGGATCCCGATCAACCACTACGTGCAGGTCGACTTCCACGGATTCGCCGAGATCGTCGAGGCGCTCGACGGTGTGCCCCTGTACTTCCCGCATCCGGTCCGGGATCTCCGCAGCGGCCTCAGCATCCCCGAGGCCGGGTGCACGACCCTCGACGCCCGCAACGCGCTCGGATTCGTCCGGTCCCGGGCCTACCAGGAGCTGATCGACGGTCGCTGGCGGACCGACGGGTCGGGCGATCTCGGTCGGATCCGTCGCCAGCAGGAGTTCATCGTGGAGTCGCTCGAGCGGGCCTTCGACCGGGGGTTGCGCAACCCGGTCACCCTCGACGCGCTGGTCGACGGCGCCCTCCAGGCCGTGACGATCGACGACACCCTCGACGGCGACGACATCCTCGATCTCGCGTCACGGTTCCGTGATTTCTCGCCATCGTCGCTCGACCTCTACGAGCTGCCGGTCGGGTCGGCCGGTCGTGCTGGCATCTCGGCCCTCGCGCTCGACACCCGCGCGGCCGAGCCGGTGCTCGACATCTTCCGGAACAGCGACCCGTCGGTGGTCTCGGAGTCGACCGTGCGCGTCCGGGTGCTCAACGGCACCGGCGAACCGGGACAGGCGGCCGACACGGCGGCGTCGCTCCGCGGCGCTGGCTTCTCGATCGGGGGGACGGGCGACGCACAGTCGATCGACCACTCGCGTACCGAGCTGCGCCATCCCCCCGGCGACGAGGCCGCGGCCGACCTGGTCGACCGATGGCTCGTGAACGGCGCCCGGCTCGTCGAGGATCCCGACGTTGCCGACGTGACGATGGTGACAGGACGCGACTACGCCGGGCTCCGCGACGAGCCCGCGCCGCCGCCGTCCACCAGCTCGACCACGTTGCCCCGGACCACCACCACGACGACAGCCGATCAGACGACCACCTCCATGGTCGGGACGATCCCCCCGGAGCCGCCCGCTGGGGTGGACTGCTAGACAACCCGGACGTGAAGGGACTCATCCTCGCCGGTGGCCGGGCCACCAGGCTCGGTCCGGCCAGCCGGGCCACGTCGAAGCAGCTCATGCACGTGTACGACAAGCCGCTCGTCTACTACCCGGTGACGACGCTGCTGCACAGCCGGATCAACGAGATCCTCGTCATCTCGACCCCCGAGCAGATCCCCGCCTTCCAGCATCTGCTGGGCGATGGCTCTGCGTGGGGATGCTCGTTCGACTACGTCGTCCAGACCGAACCGCGTGGCTTGGCCGATGCTTTCGTCGTGGGTGCGGACTTCATCGGCGACGACGCAGCAGCGTTGATCCTCGGCGACAACATCTTCTACGGCGGTGGGCTGGGCGAACAGCTCCAGCGCTACACCGAGCCTGACGGCGCCGTCGTGTTCGGGCTGTGGGTCCCCGACCCCGAGCGCTACGGCGTCCTCGAGTTCGCCGACGACGCGACGACCGTGCAGGCGATCCACGAAAAGCCCGCCGACCCGCCGTCACACTTCATGGTCCCGGGCCTGTACTTCTACGACAACTCGGTGGTCGAGGTCGCCCGCACCATCGCGCCGAGCGCTCGGGGCGAGATCGAGATCACCGATGTCAACAACCACTACCTGCGGGACGGCCGGCTCGAGGTGTCCAAGCTGCCCTTCGCCACCGACTGGTTCGACGTCGGGACCTTCGACGCCATGCTCGACGCGCAGTCCTGGGTCGCCGGCCAGCAGCGCCGTAAGGGCCTCTTGATCGGCTCGCCGGAGGCGGCGGCGTACCGCGAGGGATACATCACTGCCGACCAGCTCGAACGGCTCGCCGCCGCCGAGGCCGACGGTGGCGACCTGACCAAGAGCGGGTACGCCGAGCACCTGCTGCGGATTCTCGAGTTCGAGGAGGCGTAGTGGAGATCGTCGACTTCGCCGTCGAGCACACCGCCATCGAGGACCTCGTCGTGCTCACCATGAAGCAGGTGACCGACGACCGCGGCACGGTGCGGGAGTTCTACCGGGAGTCCGCCTTCGCCGAGGCCGGGCTGCCGTCGCTCGGCCCGTGGGTCCAAGTGAACCTCACCGAGACCCGTCGGGGTGCCATCCGGGGGATGCACGGCGAGTCGATGCACAAGCTGGTCGCGGTCGCGGCCGGTCGGGCCCACGGTGCCTACGTCGACGCTCGTGCCGGGTCGGCGACGTTCGGCGCGGTCGTGACCCTCGACCTCGAGCCGGGGGTGCAGGTGCTGGTCCCCCCGGGTGTGTGCAACGGCTTCCAGGCGGTCAGCGACCCCATGCAGTACGCCTATTGCTTCGACGTCGAGTGGCAGCCGGGCATGAGTGGCGTCGCGCTCACGCCGCTCGATCCGGCGCTCGGCATCGAGTGGCCGCTGTCGGTCGACCCGGACGACCCTGCCCTGGTGTCGGCCAAGGACCGCGACGCTCCGACGCTGGCCGATCTGCGGGCATCACTCGCTGGCTGACCGGTCCTTTCGGTAGCGTCCTGCGTCGTGAAGATCCTCGTCACCGGCGCCGCTGGATTCATCGGATCGAACTACGTGCGCTACGTGCTCGCACACACCGATGACGAGGTCGTCGGGTACGACGCGCTGACCTATGCCGGCAACCGGTCCACGCTCCGCGACGTCGACGACGATCCCCGCTTCTCGTTCGTCCACGCCAACATCTGCGACCCGAAGTCGCTCCGCGAGGCGATGCAGGGATGTGACGCGGTGGTCCACTTCGCGGCCGAGAGCCACGTCGATCGTTCGATCGAGGGTTCCGATGATTTCGTCCACACCAACTGCTTCGGCACCAACGTCGTGATGGACACGGCTCGCCAACTCGAGATCGAGCGGGTGGTGCACATCGGCACCGACGAGGTCTACGGCTCGGTCGAGGTGGGCTCCTCGCACGAGCGCGACCCGCTCGAGCCGCGCTCGCCGTACTCGGCGTCGAAGGCCGGGTCGGACCTCATCGCGCTCAGCTATCACGCCACCCACGAGCTCCCGGTGTCGGTCACCCGGTGCACCAACAACTTCGGGCCCTACCAGTACCCCGAGAAGGCCATCCCGCTGTTCACCACGAACCTGATCGACGGGAAGCCGATCCCGCTGTACGGCGACGGTCTGAACGAGCGCGACTGGATCTACGTCGACGACCACTGCGCCGGGGTGCATCTGGTGCTCACCGACGGCGCGGTCGGTGAGATCTACAACATCGGCGCCGGCAACGAGACCCCCAACCGTGAGCTCGTCGATCGTCTGCTCGCAGCGTTCGGGGTGGGCGAGGAGATGGTGAGCTACGTCGAGGACCGCAAGGGCCACGACCGCCGCTACTCGGTCGACATCAAGAAGATCACCGAGCTCGGTTGGCGCAAGCAGCGAACGCTCGACGAGGCCCTCGAGGAGACCATCGTCTGGTACCGCGACAACGCGTGGTGGTGGCGTCCCCTCAAGGACCCGTCGTCGGCGTGAAGGTCCTCGTCACCGGCGCCGGTGGCCAGCTCGGCACCGACCTGGTCGACCACTGCACCGTCATGGGCGACGACGTCGTCGCGCCGGCGCGCCGCGACCTCGACGTCGCTGATCGCCGGGCCGTCGACGCTGCCCTCGCCGTCCACCGCCCCGATGTGGTGTTCCACACGGCAGCCTGGACGGCCGTCGACGACTGCGAGTCCGACCCGGCCCGGGCCTTCCGCGACAACGCGCTCGCGGTCCGTTGGGTCGCAGACGGGTGCCGCCGCGCCGGCGCCCATCTCGTGCACGTCTCGACCGACTACGTCTTCGACGGGACCAAGGACGGGCCCTACACCGAGTGGGACGAGCCCCGACCCGCGTCGGTCTACGGGGCGTCCAAGCGCGCCGGTGAGCGCGAAGCCCTCGATCACGCTCCCGGCACCGCGGTGGTACGCACGTCGTGGGTGATGGGGACGCACGGACGCAACATGCTCAAGACCGTGCTGTCGCTCCGCGATCGCGACGAGCTCGCCTTCGTCGACGACCAGCGGGGCTGTCCGTCGTTCACCGCCGACCTGGCCACGGGGCTGCGGCACGTGGCCGAGGCTCGCCTTCCCGGTGTGTTCCACCTGACCAATCGCGGCGACGTGAGCTGGTACGAACTGGTGTGCGAGATCCTCGAGATCGCCGGCGCCGACCCCGGCAAGGTCCGGCCGATCACCACCGCCGAGCTCGATCCACCGCGCCCGGCGCCCCGCCCGGCCAACTCGGTGCTCGACGGCGAGGCGTGGCGGGCTGCGGGCCTGCCCGAGATGCCGTTGTACGCTGACTCGCTCCGAGTCGCCGTCGCGGCGCTGCTGGACCGAGCACACACCGAGGAGTTGTCGTGAGCAAGATCGCCGTCATCGGAACCGGGTATGTCGGGCTGACCACGGGCGCGTGCTTCAGCGCGCTCGGCCACGACGTGGTGTGCGCGGACATCGACACCGAGAAGGTCGCCGCGCTGAATCGGGGTGAGATCCCGATTCTCGAGGCCGGGATCGACAAGCTCGTGGAGGAGGGTGTCGAGGCGGGCCGGTTGCGCTTCGTCGTCGGCTCGGTCAACGCCGCCGCCGACTGCGAGTTCGCCTACCTCTGCGTGCCCACACCCCAGGCTGCTGACGGCTCGGCCGACCTCACCTACATCCAGGCCGCGGCCCAGGAGATCGCCCCGGTGCTGCCGGCCGAGTCGGTGGTGGTCAACAAGTCCACGGTCCCCGTGGGTTCGACCCGGGTGGTGGAGAAGGCCCTCGGGCGTGACGACGTCTCGGTCGTTTCCAATCCCGAGTTCCTGCGCGAGGGGTCGGCGGTCCATGATTTCATGAACCCCGACCGCATCGTGATCGGCGCCGACGACCAGTCGGCGGCCATCAAGGTCGCGTCCCTCTACCTCGGGGTGACCGCACCGCTGGTGGTCACCGATCCGGCGTCGGCGGAGACCATCAAGTACGCGGCCAACTCGTTCCTGGCCACCAAGATCAGCTTCGTCAACGCGGTGGCCGCCATCTGCGAGGCCGTCGGCGCTGACATCAACGACGTCGTGCTCGGCATCGGCTACGACAAGCGCATCGGCCACGAGTTCCTCAAGCCCGGTCCGGGTTTCGGCGGTTCCTGCTTCCCGAAGGACACCCGTGCGATGGTCAAGATCGCCGAGGAGGCTGGCTACGACTTCGATCTGCTCAGGGGCGTGATCGAGGTGAACGACGAGCAGTTCGACCGCACGGCCGAGAAGGCGGTGACCCTCGTCGGCGGTGACGTGAGCGGCACGCAGGTGGCGGCCTGGGGGCTCACGTTCAAGGCGCGCACCGACGATCTGCGCGAGTCGCCGTCGTTGGAGGTGCTCCAGCGGCTCATCGACCGCGGCGCCAAGGTCCGAGCGTACGACCCGGCGGTGTCCACCAGCCCACGCGAGGGGATCGAGGTCGCGACCGACCCCTACGAGGCATGCGACGGTGCCGACGTGTTGCTGGTGCTCACCGAGTGGGACGAGTTCAAGTGGCTCGACCTCGACGAAGTGAAGAGCCGCATGGCCCAGCCGAACGTCGTCGATGCTCGCAACCTGCTCGACCGATCAGCGCTGCGCCGACGTGGGTTCGGTTTCCGCGGCGTCGGGCGGAACTGATCCGTGGGCCGCGTCGTCGTCACCGGCGGTGCCGGCTTCCTCGGGTCGCACCTCGCCGAACGTCTGCTCGACCGCGGCGACGAGGTCATCGCGATCGACAACCTGCTCACCGGCAACGTCGCCAACATCGAGCACCTCTTCGGCCGGCCGGGCTTCACCTTCGCCGAGCACGACGTGTCCCAGTACGTGTGGGTGCCGGGCCGGGTCGACGCCATCCTCCACTTCGCCAGCCCGGCCTCGCCCGCCGACTTCGAGCGGATCCCCATCCAGATCCTGAAGGTCGGCAGCCTCGGGACGCACAACTGCCTCGGGCTCGCCAAGTCGAAGGACGCCCGGTTCTTCCTCGCCTCGACCAGCGAGGTGTACGGCGACCCGCAGGTCCATCCCCAGACCGAGGACTACTGGGGCCACGTCAACCCCATCGGGCCCCGCGGGGTGTACGACGAGGCCAAGCGCTTCGCCGAGTCGATGACGATGGCGTACCACCGCTACCACGGCATCGACGTCCGGATCGTCCGCATCTTCAACACGTACGGCCCGAGGATGCGGCCCGACGACGGGCGGGCGGTCTCCAACTTCATGGTCCAGGCGCTCCGGGGTGCGCCCATCACCGTCTACGGCGACGGCAGCCAGTCCCGGTCGTTCTGCTACGTCGACGACGAGATGCGGGGCTTCCTGGCCCTCCTCGACGCCGACATCACCGGGCCCTGCAACATCGGCAACCCCGACGAGTACACCATCACCGAGCTCGCCGAGCTGGTGGTCGAGGTGACGGGCTCGTCGAGCGAGATCATCTACGAGCCACTGCCCGTCGACGACCCGACGCAGCGCCGACCCGACATCACCCTGGCCCGCGACAAGCTCGGTTGGGAGCCCACGGTCGGCTTGCGCGAGGGGCTCGTCGCCACCGCCGAGCACTTCCGCCGGGTGCTCGACCTCTGACGAGCCGCGGCTACGCGGTCTCGAAGCGGACGGCGTCGACGCGCCAGCCCACGGTGGCGCTGAAGCGCATCTCGAAGATGGCGCGACCGCCGCCATAGCTGTGTGTGCACTCCATGAAGGGCTCGGGGTCGTCGAAGGCCTCGCAGCCCTCGAAGGTCCAGTCGGTGTCCGAGCCGTCGGCGGCGAAGAGCGTGTCGATCGCGCTCTCGGAGGCCACCTGCTCGGCGCAGTCGGTGTCGTCCAGGGTCCAGGCCTCGTAGAAGACCCGGGCGACCGGTTCGGGCTCGTCGGGCTCGGTCTGGCCGGTGCAGTCCTCTGGTGGGACCGTCGGCGGTGGGGCCGTCGTCGTGGTCGTGGTGGTCGTGGTGGTCGTGGTCGTGGTGCTGCTGGAGGTCGTGGACGACGTGGTGGTCGTCGACTCCGAGGTGGTGGTCGGTTCGGTCGTGGTCGTGGTCGTTGTCTCGGTCGTCGACGAGTCGGTCGACGCCTCGTCGACGTCGCCGCCGGTGAGCACGACGAGGAGCAGGACGACCAGCAACACGACGATGACGCCGATGATGCTGAGGATCGCGATCTGTCGGCGGTCCATGCCGCCGCCTTCGGGGCCCTCCGGGTCATCGGGCCCGCCCGGGCCACCGGGTCCGCCCGGATCCCCGGGCCCGCCGGGGCCACCGGCCCCGCCGCCGGTGGGCGGCTCGGTCGGAGGCGGGCTGGGCGGTGTCGCGCCGGTGGTGGGGATCTGCTGGGTCGGGTCGCTCATCGTCATCCTCGTCGGTCGGGCCAGCGGTCGAGCAGCGCGTCCCACTGCGGCAGGGTCGCCTCGTCGCAGTAGGTGTCGAGGAACGCCTTCCGTGCGTTGGCGGCGGCTTCGTCGAGTCGGGCCGGATCGTCGCGCCACTGCCGGATCGCGTCCACCAGGTCGGCCGCGTCGCCCGGCCGGACCGAGATGCCGCAGCCGTAGCGGTCGACCGCCTCGTCGACGTTGGAGCCCTCGGGACCCACGTAGGTGACCGGAAGGCCCATGCCGAGGCTGCCGTGCAGCTTCGACGGACTCATGACGCCGAGCGCCTCCGGCTGCAGGCAGATCAGCGACGTGTCCGCCCCGGCCAGGACCGCCGGCGTCTGGTCCTTGTCGACGTAGGGGTGCAGCACGATGTTGTCGATGTGCGCCGTCTCGCGCTGCAGCGCTTCCCACTTGGGGCCACCGCCCACGAACAGGAACGTGACCCCGTCGCGATCGAGCTCCGGCGCGGCCGCCACGACGGTGTCGAAGTGGTGCCCGAGGCCGATGTTGCCGAGGTAGAGCACCACGAACCGGTCGTCGAGGCCGAGCCGGTGGTACCCGTCCCACACGGTGGGGGAGGCGCCGGTGTACAGCTCGGCTCGCTCCCAGTTCGGGATCACGTGCACCTGCTCGGCCGGCGCGCCGGCGTCCTCGACGAGTCGGGCCATCGCCCCATCGAGGACGATCACCGAATCGAGCTTGGGGAGCGCCCACGCGTTGAGGCGGCGTAGCAGCCGCGACAGCAGGCTCGTCTCGCGTACCGCCCGCAGCCGTTCGGCGACCTCGGGGTACACGTCCATGCTCCAGAGCACCACCCGCGTGTCGCGTCGACGGAGCTTGTGCGCCAGGGCCACCAGGTACACGAAGGGCGGCGTCGTCATGACCACGATCACGTCCTGGCGCGGCATCCGCAGCAGGGTCCAGAGCGCGGCCGCGATGTAGGTCGTGTACGTGCTGGCGCGAGAGATCACCCGGTTGCGGCCCAGGTTCGGGGACCACACGCGGCGAACGCGCACCGACTGGTCGAGCGTCCGCCGATCGGTGGCCTCGGCATAGCCGCCGGAGCCGCACACCACGGTGCACTCGTCACCCAGAGCGGCCCGATGCTCGACCAACGAGGTCGCGAGCTGGGCGGTGGGTGAGATGTCCGGCGCGTAGAACTGGTTCAGCAGACAGAGCCGTGCCATGGCTCACTCGGCCTCCGGCCCCCGGGGGCCGTTCGGGCCTTGGCGTGCCGGCCGTTTCGCTGTCGGTTGCTCGCACCGGCGTGCCGGCGCGCTCCCGACGCCGACCTGTTGAACGCGTGTGCGCGGTCTCACGATCTTCCGCCCAGGCGGTGGCCGACGAGGTCGACCATCTCGTCGACGATGTCGTCGAGGGAGTGCTCCATCCGCCAGTCGGGATAGTGGGCCCGGAACTTCCCCATGTCGGTGTAGTAGCAGATGTGGTCGCCGACCCGGTTGGTCTCGTCGTAGGTGAGATCGGGCCGTTTGCCCGTCCGCTCGGCGATCATCTCGACGCATTCGACCAGGCTGGCGGCGTTCGCCTTGCCGCCACCGAGGTTGTAGACCTCGCCCGGGCGCGGCGCCTGGGCGAACGACCAGAACGCGTTGATGACGTCGTGGCTGTGGATCTGGTCGCGGACCTGCTTGCCCTTGTAGCCGAAGATCGTGTACGGCCCCTCGCGCAGCGCCGTGGTCACCAGGTACGACAGGAAACCATGGAGCTCGACGCCGGAGTGATGCGGTCCGGTCAGGCAGCCGCCGCGGAAGATGCCGGTCTTCATGCCGAAGTACCGCCCGTACTCCTGGCACAGCACGTCGCCGGCGAGCTTCGACGCCCCGAACAGCGAGTGCAGGCAGCCCTCGACCGACATCGACTCGTCGATGCCCTCGGCGTCGGCCGGGTCGGCGTAGTCCCAGCGGGTCTCGCGCTCCACGAGCTCGAGCCTGTTGGGGTTGTCGCCGTAGACCTTGTTGGTGGACACCAGGACGAAGGTGACGTCCGGGGAGTGCTGGCGGCAGGCCTCGAGCAGGTGCAGGGTCCCGTTGGCGTTCGTGGTGAAGTCGTCGATCGGCCGGCGCGCCGCCAGGTCGTGGCTCGGTTGGGCCGCGGCGTGGATCACCAGGTCGTAGCCGCCGTCGCGGATCAGCCGGTCGATGGCGTCGGCGTCGCGGATGTCGAGGTCACGGTGGGTGTAGCCGGTGCACGTCGATTCGAGCCGCTGTCGGTTCCACGTCGTGTCGCCCTGGGGACCGAAGAAGTCGGCCCGGGCGTTGTTGTCGATCCCGTCGACGCGGAAACCCATGGCGTCGAAGAACGCGACGGCCTCTGAGCCGATGAGACCGGCGCTGCCGGTCACGAGCACCTTCATGCCAGGCCCCTCGATCCAGGATGTTCTCCGCCCCGGTGGGGCCACGAATGCCGCGGATGCACGGCGGGCGAGTGTACCGAGGGTCTCCCCCTGCTCCGTGGGTCATCGGCCCCGGCGGGGCATCGTGGGAGACTCGCTGCCGTGCGTGTGGCGATCCCGTTCGAGCTGTGCTGGCACGACGTTCCGGGCGGGACGGCCCGCAGCGCGATCGATCTCGCCGCTGCGCTCGACCGCCGCGACGACGTCGAGGTGGTGGGCGTCGCCGCCCGCCACCGCGCTCCGCCCGCACCGGCCTGGCGGCCGACCGTGCGCGTGCACCAGCTCCCGCTTCCTCGCCTGTTGCTGTACGAGACATGGCACGGGCTGCGGCGGCCGCGCGTCGAGGCGGCGACCGGTCCGGTCGATCTGCTCCACGTGGCCGGCGCTGCGGTCGCCGCGTCACGCGCGCCGATGGTGGTCACCGTCCACGATCTGGCCTGGCGCCACCACCCGGACTACTTCACCCGGCACGGCCTCCGGTTCTTCCGGCGCGCGCTGCGGCTCGTCGTCGACGAGGCCGCGATCGTGTTCGTTCCCTCGATGGCGACGCTGGACGACTGCGTGGACGCCGGCCTCGACCGCGGCCGGCTGCGTCATGTTCCCTGGGGTGTCGACGTGCCGAGCGACGATCCCGGGATCAGCACCGCGGAGGTTCGAGCCCGATTCGGCATCCACGGGGACTACGTCGTGACCGTCGGGACGCTCGAGCCCCGCAAGAACCTCCGCGGTCTCCTGCGGGCCTGGCAGGTCCTCGACCGCGACGACGTCACCCTCGTGGTGGTCGGCCCGGAGGGGTGGGGCGACGTCGTCGAGCCGTCAGCGGTGCCCGATCGCGTCGTGCGGACCGGCTTCGTCGACCGCGAGGTGCGTGACGCGCTCTATCGCGGCGCCGTGGCGTCGGTCTACCCGAGCGTCTTCGAAGGGTTCGGGCTCCCGGTGCTCGAATCGATGGCCCTCGGCTGTCCGGTCGTGACCTCGGCGGGTACGTCGTGCGAGGAGCTCGTGTCCGGCGGGGCCGGGCTGGCCGTGGACCCCCACGACCCGGAGCGGATCGCCGCGGGTCTCGCCGAGCTGCTCGACGATGCCGAGTTGCGTGCCCGTGTCGTGGCCGCCGGCTTCGAACGGGCCGCCGGGCACACCTGGGAACGCGCCGCCCAGCAGGTGGTCGAGGGGTACCGCGATGCCGTCGAGGCGGGGGTGCGACCATGAGCGCCGAGACACGGGTCGAGACACGGGTCGGCGTGAACCTGTGCTGGCTGGTGCCCGGCGTGGTCGGCGGGTCCGAGCAGGCGACGGTGCGGACGCTGGAAGCGATCGCGTCCCGCGGTCCCGGTCGGACCGAGCTCGTCCTGTTCTGCTTGCCGGCCTTCGTCGACGAGTACCCGCAGCTGGCGTCAGCGTTCGAGACCCACACGGCTCCCGTGTCGGGCCGCTGCAAGCCGCTGCGGGTCTTGGCCGAGTACACCTGGTTGCCGTGGATGGTGCGGCGCTCCGGCGTCGACCTGCTCCACGACGCGGGTGGCACCTCGCCCGGGCGGGTCGAGGTCCCGCGGGTGCTCACGATCCACGACATCCAACCGCTCGAGCTCCCGGGCAACTTCCCGCCGGTGCGCGTCGAGTACCTCCGACGAACCCTGCCCCGGGCAGTTGCGTCGGCGCGCCGGATCGTCGTGCCCTCCGAGTTCGTGAAGGGCACGGTCGTCGAACATCTCGGCGCCGACCCCGACAACGTGTCGGTGGTGCCGTGGTCCCGTCCGCTGATGCGGTCCGACACGCCGATCGACATCGTCCGCGCCCGTTGGGGGCTCACCGGTCCGTTCGCGGTGCTCCCGGCCATCACCTATCACCACAAGTCCCATGTCACGGCGGTTCGGGCCATGGACCATCTCGTGGGGCGCCATCCCCACCTGCGTCTCGTCCTCGCCGGCGGACGGGGACCGGCCGAGCAGGCGGTCCTGGACGAGATCCGCAGGCTCGGTCTCGAGCGACAGGTGGTCCGGACCGGCCGGTTGCCGACCTCGTCGATGGTGTCGCTGATCGAGGCGGCCGACGTACTGGTCTTCCCGTCGACCTACGAGGGCTTCGGGATCCCGGCACTCGAGGCCATGACCGTCGGCACCCCCGTCGTCGTCGCCGACGCCGGCGCGCTCCGGGAGGTGGTCGCCGACGCCGGCGTCGTGGTTCCCGCCCACGACGACACCCAACTCGCCGCGGCCGTCCACCGCATCCTCGTCGACCCCGAGCACCGCGCGGCCTTGGTGGCCGCCGGCCACCGCCGTTCGGGCGACTTCGACCCCGAACGCACCGCCGAGGGTCTCCTGGCTGCTTACCGGTCGGCGGCGGCCGGGCGGTAGCCTCGTCCTGCTATGGGTAAGGCCTCGTCCAACAAGAAAGTCGCCCGCGCGGCCAGGGCGGGCGGCGGCCGCGCTCGCGCCGCGGGCGAGCGGAACTTCCTGTTCCCGGCGGCCCTCGCGCTGGTCGTCGTCCTCGGCATGGTCCTGGTCGTCTACGCCCGCGACCAGCGCATGGCCGAGGCCGTCGAGTCGCCCCAGGTCGGCGACCACTGGCACTCGGCGTACGGCTTCTACACCTGCGACTCGTTCGAGCCGTCCTTGCCCGAGTTCGTCGCTCCCCAGAACGGCGGCAACCACACCCACGGCGACGGGTTGGTCCACATCCACCCCTTCGCCACGTCCCGTGCGGGCGAGAACGCCACCCTGGGCAACTGGATGGCCGACGCCGGTGCCGTGCTCGGTTCGGGTGGCGACCTGAGCGCCGACACGCTCGGCATCCCCGGGGGCGAGACCTACATCGAGGGTGAGGACTCCTGCGAGGGCGTCGAGGGCGATCCCATCGTCCAGGTCGCGGTGTGGGACGTCGCGCAGAACGCGCTCGACGGCGACGATCCCACGCGGGTGGTGACCGAGGGCTTCGGCGACATCCGGTTCGAGGACGACGGGCAGGTGTTCACCATCGCCTTCGCACCCGAGGGTGCGGACATCCCGCCGCCGGAATCGCTCGCTGGCCTGGCCGACACCAACTCGGATCTGGGCGTGCCCGCCGACGAGGTGCCCGACGAGGTGCCCGGTGGCGCCGGCCAACCCACCGATTCGCCCGAAGCCACCGCCCCCACCGACACCGGGGAGGGTGACGGCGCCACCGGCGACCCGACGACCGCGCCCGAGGCAGACGGCGGGTCGTGAAGGCCGTCGTCCTCGTGGGCGGATTCGGCACCCGGCTCCGGCCGCTGACCTTCACCACGCCGAAGAACCTGCTGCCGGTCGTCCACGTGCCCATGGTCGAGCGGGTCATCGCCCACCTCGCCGAGCACGGCGTGACCGACGTCGTCCTGTCGATGGGCTACAAGCCCGACACCTTCGTCGCGGCCTACCCCGACGGGATGTGCGGCGACGTCGCCTTGACCTACGCGGTCGAGGACGAGCCGCTCGACACCGCCGGCGCCATTCGCTTCGCTGCGGGCGAGGGCGGGATCGACGAGCGCTTCGTCGTCGTCAACGGCGACGTTCTCACCGATCTCGATCTCACCCGGCTCGTGCGCTTCCATGATGCCTCCGGTGCCGAAGGCACCATCGCGCTCCACGACGTCGACGACCCGTCCCGCTACGGCGTCGTCGTGACCGACGTCGCCGGCCGGGTCGAGGCCTTCGTCGAGAAGCCCGACAAGGACGACGCGCCGAGCACCGAGATCAACGCCGGGACCTACGTGTTCGAGCCCAGCGTGCTCGGGCGCATCGACGGGGGCCGACCGGTGTCGGTCGAGCGGGAGACGTTCCCGGACATGGTCGAGTCGGGTTCGCTGTACGCACTCGACGGCGACGCGTACTGGCTCGACGCCGGTACCCCCGAGACCTACCTGCAGGCCAACCTCGACCTCCTCCCCGCCGACGGTGAGGGGGCGATCCACGAGTCCGCCGACATCGTCGAGACCGCCCACATCGAGCGGTCGGTCGTTGCCGCTGGGGCCCGCGTCGGCGACGAGGTCACGCTGACCGAGGCGATCATCCTCGACGGGGCGGTGGTCGAGGCCGGCGCCCGCGTCCACCGCTCGATCGTCGGGCCGCGCGCCACCATCCGTGCCGGCGCCGAGCTGCTCGATCTGACCGTGATCGGTCACGACGTCGACATCGAGCCCGACGCCCGGTTGAAGAACGAGCGGATCCCCCAGGACGACAGGTGAAGATCCTGGTGACCGGCGGTGCCGGGTTCATCGGCTCCACGCTGGTCGATCGGATCCTCGCTGAAGGTCATGAGGTCGAGGTGGTCGACGACCTGCGGTCGGGCACGCTCGGCAACCTCGCGAACGCACGCGCCGAGGCGTCCGGTCGGTTGAAGATCCACCAGTGCGACATCCGCGACGACGCGCTCGTCGATCTGGTGAGCCGGCGGGCACCCGAGCTCGTCGTCCATCTGGCCACGAGCACCGACCGCTCCCGTGACACGTCGTCAGCCACGTCGGCGGCGATCGACGTCGCCGGCACGATCCAGGTGCTCGAGGGAGCCGTCGCCGGTGGGGCCGGGAAGGTCGTCATGGCCGGCAGCGCGCGAGCCCGCGCCGGCGGGTCGGGGCGTGCCGCGGCCCGGGTTTTCGCCGAGCAGCTGCCGTTCACGTACCGGGAACGGTACGGCCTCGAGCACACGGTCGTGGTGCTGCCGACCGTCTACGGGCCGCGCCAGGTGCCGGGCGTCGAGAGCTCGGTGGTGGCCACCTTCGCCGAGCGGCTGGTGCACAACAAGCCGTGCGTGGTGCACGGCACGGGCGACCAGAGCCGCGACCTGCTCTTCGTCGACGACGCGGTCGACGCCCTGGTCAAGGCGATGACGAGCGGCGACGGTCTCACCGTCGAGGTCGGCACCGGACGTCAGACCTCGATCCGCAGCCTCGAGCGGGCGATGGCCGGCATCGTCGGGGTCGAGGTCGAGCCCGTGCCCGGTGCCGGCGCCGACGACGAGCCCGGCGAAGTCGTCGTCGATCCCCAGCGGGCCGCCATGTATCTGGGGTGGGAGGCGTTCACACCGCTGCCCGAGGGGCTCACCGACGCAGTGGTCGCGCTCGCTCCCTGACGAGGCGCCGGAGCAGCCCGTAGCGGGCGATGCACACGAACGCCCAGATGCCGTCGCGCCAGCCGATCTTCTTGCCTTCGTCGTAGGTGCGGCCGTCGTAGGAGATGCCGACCTCGTAGAACCGGGCGTCGAGCCGAGCCAGCTTCGCCGTGATCTCGGGCTCGAAGCCGAACCGGTCCTCCTCGATCTCGACCTGGCGGAGGACGGAGGTGCGGAACGCCTTGTAGCACGTCTCCATGTCGGTCAGGTTCAGGTTGGTGGCCATGTTCGAGGCCAGGGTCAGGGCCTTGTTGCCGACCGAGTGCCAGAAGTACAGGACCCGGTGCGACTCGCCGCCGGCGAAGCGCGAGCCGTAGACCACGTCGGCCTTGTCGTCGAGCAGCGGGGCCAGGAGCACCCCGTACTCGTTGGCGTCGTACTCGAGGTCGGCGTCCTGGATGACCACGAAGTCGCGCTCGACGGCCGCGAACCCGGTACGCAGGGCCGCGCCCTTGCCCTGGTTGCGTTCGTGGCGCAGGATCCGGACCCGGGGGTCGTCGATCGTCGCGAGCAGGTCGGGGGTCGCGTCGCTCGAGCAGTCGTCGACGATGACCAGCTGTCCGACGTGGGGTGAGGCCAGGACCTCGGCGACGGCCTCGAGGATCGTGGCCTCCTCGTCGAAGGCCGGCATCACCACCGCCAGCGGGCGATCGGGGTCGGGGGTGTGGGTCATCGGAACAGATCCTCGTTCGGCGGGCGGACCAGGTCGCGTTGGGCCGCACCCTCGCCGAGCCATGACGGCTCGACCCCACGGCAGATGGCCACGGGGACGCCCGCCGCCTTGCCGCACACCAGGTCGGCGGCCGCGGCGAGCTCGTCGACGACGCACACCTCGGTCACCTCGAGCTCGCGGCCGAGCGAGTCGGTGGACCCGCGTAGGTCGGCGATCGGATGGATGCCGGCGCAGCCGATGGCGACGTCGGTGAGGCCACGGCGCCAGGGTCGCCCGAAGGTGTCCGAGATGATGACGGCGACCTCGACCCCGAACCGGTGGCGGAGCGCGTCGCGGAGGCGCCGCGCCGAGCGGTCGGAGTCGACCGGGAGGAGCGCGGCGTGACCGTGCTCGATGTTCGACAGGTCGACACCGGCATTGGCGCACACCCAGCCGTGTTCGGTCTCGGAGATGATCAGGTCGCCACGGCGGCGGAGGATGCGCACCGACTCCCGCTCGACGATGGCCTTGTGCAACCGGGGGTCGTCGGGGTCGATGGCCTCGATCCGGTCCTCGGCCTTCGACACGATCTTCTGGGTCACGACCAGGACGTCGCCGTCGACGAGCTCGGTGGCCGCGTCGGTCGCGCACGCGCTGATGATCTCGGCGGCGAGGTCGGCTCCCGGCGTGACTTCGCCCATGCCCCGGACCGGGAGGATGCGCAGCTCGTTGGGGACGGTCACGCCACCGCCACCTTCGCCAGCGCCGATGCCCGCTCGACGTCGCGCATGATCGTGTCGGTGACGACGCACCGCACGCCCGTCGCCTCGACCTCGGACCGCCGGTCGGCGTCGGCCTCGTCGATGACGAGCGTTCCTGCGAGTGCTGCGTACCGTTCGGCCACACCCACCGCGGAGGCCTCCTCGCCGAGCTCGTCGAGCATGCGGGCGGCGGGCCCCTTGAGCGCGGCGCCCGACACGATCGGCGAGATCGCGGCCACTGCGTCGCGACGGGCGGCCACGGCCTCGCGGACCCCCGGGACCGCGAGGAGGGGATCGATCGACACCACCGGGTTGGACGGTGCGATCACCACCCGCTCGGCCGAGGCGATCGCATCGAGCACACCGGGTGCGGGCGTGGTCGTCTCGACTCGGTCGAAGCGGACCGCCTCGATCGCCACGTCGTGCTGGCGGCCCACGAAGTACTCCTGGAACCCGATCTGGGTTCCCTCGACGGTGACCATCGTGCGCAGGGGGTCGTCGGTGACGGGGATCACGCCACAGGTCAGTCCCCACGAGGCGGCGAGGTGCGCGGTGACCGAGGACAGCGGCTCGCCCCGGCGCAGGCGCTCGGTGCGGACGATGTGAGTGGCCAGGTCCTGGTCGCCGAGGTTGAACCACGTCGGGTTGCCGTAGCGGTCGAGCAGCCCCATCGCGTTCCAGGTCTCGCCGGCCAGACCCCAACCCCGGTCGGGGTCGATGGCGTCGGCCAGCGTGTAGGTGACGGTGTCGATGTCGGGGCTGATGTGCAGGCCGTGGAGCTCGGTGTCGTCGCCCACGTTGACGATGGCGGTGACCGACGTCGGGTCGACGATCTCCATCAGCCCGCGAAGGAACCGGGCCGCACCGACGCCGCCGCACAGGACCGTCGTGCTCAACGGGAGATGTCGCGCAGCTCGCCCTTGAGCAGGGCGAGATCGGCGTCGACCATCATCTCGACCAGCTCAGGGAACGTGGTCCGGGGTCGCCAGCCCAGTGTCTCGCGGGCCTTGGTGGCGTCGCCGATGAGCAGGTCGACCTCGGCGGGGCGGTAGTAGGCCTCGTCGACGACCACGTGTTCCTGCCAGTCGAGACCGACGCGGTCGAAGGCGAGCTGCACCAGCTCGCGCACCTCGTGGGTCTCGCCGGTGGAGACCACGTAGTCGTCGGGCTCGTCCTGTTGGAGCATCATCCACATCGCCTCGACGTAGTCGCCGGCGTAGCCCCAGTCGCGCCGGGCGTCGAGGTTGCCCAGTCGCAGTTCGTCCTGCATCCCGAGCGCGATCTTGGCCACGTTGTAGGACACCTTGCGGGGCAGGAACTCGTGCCCACGCCTCGGAGACTCGTGGTTGAACAGGATCCCGGATGAGGCATGGAGGCCGTAGGACTCGCGATAGTTCACCGTGATCCAGTGGCCGTAGACCTTGGCCGCGCCGTAGGGCGAGCGGGGCCAGAAGGGCGTGCGCTCGGTCTGGGGGACCTCGCGCACCTTGCCGAACATCTCCGACGATGACGCCTGGTAGAAGCGGATGTCGGGGTTGACGACCCGGATGGCGTCGAGTAGCCGGGTGACCCCGAGACCGGTGATCTCGCCGGTGAGCACGGCCTGATCGAAGCTGGTGGGCACGAACGACTGGGCCGCGAGGTTGTACACCTCGACCGGCTCGTGTCGTTCGAGCAGCGTGATCATCGACATGTGGTCCAGGAGGTCGCCGAACACGATCTCGATGTCCTCCTGGAGGTGGGCGATCCGCTCGAAGGTCACCGTGCTCGACCGCCGGGCGGCGCCGACGACGTCATAGCCCCGGCCGAGGAGGAACTCGGCGAGGTAGGAGCCGTCCTGGCCGGTGATGCCGGTGATCATCGCCTTGGGGCGGTCGCTCATGCCGAGTTCTGCGCTTTCTGGGTCGAGCCGGTGTCCTGGGTCGAGATGGCGGAACGGGCGCGGAGCCGGCACTCCGCGAGCAGGTCGGTGAGCGTCTCCGCGATGCTGTGCCGGGGGGACCACCCCGTGGCGTCCCGCAGGCGGTCACTCGAGCCGAGGAGCACCGGGATGTCGACCGGACGGTGCCGATCAGGGGCGGTGACCAGCTCCATCGGCGCCTCGGCCATGCCGACGAGCATGTCGGCGAGGTCCTGGATCGCGGTCGCCGTGCCCGAGCACACGCAGTACACCTCGCCGGGCTCGCCCCGATCCATCAGCAGGCGGTAGGCCCGGGCCACGTCGCGGACATCGGTGAAGTCGCGTCGCGCGCTGAGGTTGCCGATCGGGATCTCGGACTGCCCGGCGAGCTCGTTCTGGGCGATCGCGGTCGCGATGGCCGGTGCCACGAAGCTCGGACGCTGGCCCGGGCCGATGTGGTTGAACGCCCGGACCCGGATCGTCTCGAGCCCGTGCCCGAGCCAGGCCTGGCGGGCCACCTGCTCGGCGGCCAGCTTGGACGCGGCGTAGGGGCTGGTGGGCTGTACGGGCGAGGTCTCGTCGAGGGGCAGCGCGTCCTCGGTGACGGTGCCGTACACATCGGCGCTCGAGACCACGAGCACCCGCCGCACGCCGTGGGCCCGGGCGGCCTCGAGCACGTAGAGCGTGGCGGTGGCGTTGGCGGCCCAGGTGCCGACCGGATCACGCCAGGAGCCGCCCACGTCGGAGGCGCCGGCGAGGTGGTAGATCACCTCGGGCTGGTGGGCCGCGATCAGCCGACCCGCCGCGTCGGGTTCGGACAGGTCGCCGTCGTCGTGGTCGACGCCGACCACCTCGTCGCCTTCGGCGCGCAGGTGGGCGCACAGGTGGGTGCCGGCAAATCCGAGCGATCCGGTCACGAGGGCTCGCACCCCCGGGAATGTACCGCTCGGCTTCACACTCGCTCTGCATCGGCGATGACCCGTCGGTACAGCTCGACCATCCCGTCGATGCAGCGCGACCACGAGAACGCCTCGGTGCGGACCCGACCCCGTTCGATCAGCTGCCGCCGCCGCTCGTCGTCGGTCCACACCCGTCGCAGTCCGTCCGCCAGCGTCTCGACGTCGCCGACCGGCACGAGCTCGGCCGCGTCGCCCGCCACCTCGGCGACCGCAGGGACCCGTGTGGCCACGACGGGTGCGCCCGCCGACATCGCCTCGAGAACGGGAAAGCCGAAGCCCTCGTACACCGACGGGTAGGCCACGAGCCGGGCACCCGCGTACAGGTCGCGCAGCTCGCGATCGGTCTTGAACCCCAGTCGGTGCAGGAGGTCGGGGCGATCGACCTCGTGGAGGGTCTGGGCGAGCTGTTCGGCGCCCCAGCCGTCGGGCCCGACGTGGACGAGCGGCAGTTCCATGCCGGCGGCGGCGAGCTGGTCGACGGCCCGGACCAGCGAGGGGAGGTCCTTGCGGGGTTCGACCGTGCCCACCGTCAGCACGTAGTCGTCGCGTCCGGCCAGAGCGCGCCCGGCTTCGGGATCGCCGCCGGCCTTGGACTGGAAGCCGAGCGGGACCGTGACCACGCGCCCGGCGTCGACCCCGAGCTCGGCGATCACCTCGTCCCGCACGGCGTCGGAGTCGGTGTGGACCCAGGCGCCGGCGCCGGCGGCGCGGCTGATGAGGCGGGGATAGTCGAGCGTGTGGCGGTTGCACAGCTCGGGGAACCGCACCGGGGTGAGGTCGTGCACGGTCATCAGCCGGGCGGCTCGTGCTGGTGGCACCACGAAGTTCGGTCCGTGGATCAGGTCGTGGTGTCCCACGAAGGTGTCGATCCTCGGGAACGATGTGCGCAACCACGCCTGTCGGAGCACGGCGGCCGGCAGTGGGGGTGCCACGACGTCGACCCCGTCGGGGACCACGTCGTGGAGGCGTGCCCGGCCCCGCAGGCTGACCGGAAAGGCGGTGACGGTCACGTCGTCGCGCTGGCCCAGACCGGTCAGCAGCGCCTCGGTGAAGCGACCGACGCCCGTACGAGTGTCGAGCAGCGAGGTGGCATCGACGGCGACGCGCATGGCGCCCAGCATGGCCCAAGCGTCCGAGTTGCGTCGGCCCGGACGCGCAGCAGCGGCAGGAGCCCGGGGGAAGGATCCTGCCGCTGCAACCGGGATGAACCCCCGACGACTCGGCGTGGGGGCCGCCCGGCGATCGGGGCCGCGCTCAGCCGGCGGTGCTGGTGCGTCCGGCGTCGCTGGTGGTGCCGGTGGTCGCAGGGACGAGGTCGACGAGCTGGCTGCGGGTGTCCTTGGCGACCTCGCGGGCCTGGTGCATCACGGTGCGGGCCTGCTCGGGGAGCTGGTGCTCGACATCGTCGAGCACAGCGTCGAGCCGGCCCTCGACGGCCTCGAGGCGCTCCTGGACGGTCTTCAGGCGGTCGCCGACCAGGTTCCGGGCACCGTCGAGGTTGGACTCGACCTGCTTCTGGAGTTCCTGGCGCTGGACCTGGGCCTTCTGGAAGGCGATCACGCCCAGGCCGATGGTCACGTAGAGACTGTCCCGGACGGTCTTCTGGATGTCGTCGATCGTGATCTCGGTCACGGCTCGAGCCCTTCTCTGTGGTGGTCTCCTGGGGTGGTCCGCCGGTTCCGCCGACGGCCTGCTTGAAAGACTAAGCGGACGTGCATGGAGTTGCAAGCATGTGTGACCCTTGTCGCTGCGCTGTCTCGGTCGCCTCGCCGGCTTCGGCTCCCTGCCGGGGTCGGCGCTGGCGCTTCTCCCGACCCCGGGGCTGTGCCCACCGGGTCCGGCAGCGACGTTCTCCGTGTCGCGGTCGCGTCGGGTTCGGCCGGTAGCCTCTCGCATTCGTGGAGACGCCCGCACCGAGCCGCCCCGCGGCCCCCGCGGTCGTCGCCGTGATGGTGACCAGGAACCCCGGACCGTGGTTCGACGAGGCCCTCGACGCCCTCGCGGCGCAGGACTACACGAATCTCGCCGTTCTGGTCGTCGACGCGGCGAGCGACGAGGACCCCGCCGGTCGCGTCGCGTCCGTGCTCCCCGACGCGTTCGTGCTCCGCCTCGACGACAACCCCGGTTTCGGCGCGGCTGCCAACAAGGTGCGCGAGGTCGTCGACGGTGCCGCCTTCTACTGCTTCTTCCATGACGACGTCGCACCGAAGCCTCGGGCGATCACGACGATGGTGGGCGAGGCGCTGCGCTCGAACGCCGGCATCGTCGGGGGCAAGCTGGTTCGCTGGGACGACGACCGCCGCCTGCTGCAGGTGGGCGTGTCGGCCGACAAGACCGGCGAACGGTCGACGCTCGTCGAGCCGGGTGAGCTCGACCAGGAGCAGCACGACGCGGTCCGCGACGTGTTCCTGGTCCCCGGCGGCGCCACGTTGGTGCGCAGCGATCTGTTCGACGCGATCGGCGGGTTCGACGAGGGGATCGACCTTCTCAACGATGACCTCAACCTGTGCTGGCGTGCCCATGTCGCCGGTGGTCGGGTGGTCGTCGCGCCCGACGCCGTGATCCGCCACCTCGAGGTGCTCGCCGAGCGATCGCCGCTCGATGAGCGCCGGGTGCGCATCATGCGCCACCGCATCCGCACGATGTTGGTCTGCTACGGGCGCTGGCATCGCATCCGGGTCGTGCCCCAGGCCGTGTTCGTCGCCGTGCTCGAGCTCGTGTACTCGGTGCTCGTGGGCCGCGGGAGCCAGGCCCGTGACGTCGTGGCCGCCTGGCGCTGGAACCTCGCCCGGCGGGGAGAGATCCGTCGCTGGCGGGCCCGGGTCGAGGAGTTCCGCACGGTGCCCGACGCCGAGATCCGGCGACTCCAGCTCCGGGGCTCGGCCCGGGTGGTGCGCTTCTTCCGCGGCCAGAGCGGGCGCGGTGGCTCGCGCAGCGATCGTGCCGGAGAGACGCTTCGTCGACTCGTCGACGGGACCCGGGACGGGTCCCTGCGCTGGCCCATCGCCGCATGGGCGGTCACCATCGCCATCGTCACCTTCGGCAGCCGGCACCTGCTGTTCGGTCCGATCGCCGTGGTCGGGGGGTTCCTGCCCTTCGACCAGTCGCCGGGCGACCTGTTCAGCGCGTACCTGTCGGGATGGCGCGACGTCGGTCTCGGCGCCGAGACGCCGGCCCCCACCAGCTTCGGACTCCTCGGTGGGGCCGGCACGCTCTTCCTCGGCGCCATGGGCGCGCTGCGGCGCGTCGTCCTCCTCGGCTCGCTGGCGGTTGGGCTCGTCGGCGCGTTCCGGTTGCTCCGACCGACCCGTTCGGTCACGGCCCAGGCCGCCGCGCTCGTGGTCTACGGCGCGGCTCCGCTCGCCTACGACGCGATCGCCGGTGCGCAGTGGGGCGCGCTCACCGTGTACGCGGCCACGCCCTGGATGCTCGGCCACCTCGCCCATGCCGGGCGGTTCGAGCCCTTCGGTGACGAGCGACGAGGCTTTGCCGGACGCGTCTGCGGGTTCGGCCTGTTGCTGGCCCTTGCGGCCGCGATCGAACCGGCAATCGTCGTGGTGACCGTGGCGGTGGCCGTTGGCCTGGCGCTCGGCACCCTGCTTGCCGGCGGGCGGCGGGGGCTGGCGGGCCTGGCGGCGACGACCGGAGCGGGACTGGCCATCACGATCGTGTTGCATCTGCCGTGGGCGTTCGAGTTCATCCTCCCCGGGGCAACGTGGGAGATGGTCGTCGGTGCCCACTCGGCCCCGGCCTGGTCGGTCGCCGACCTGCTGCGCTTCGATGTCGGTCCCGTCGGCTCGTCGGTCCTGTTGGCCGGCTTGCCGCTCGCCGCGCTCCTGCCCCTGCTCATCGGCCGGGACTGGCGCTTCGACTGGGCGGTGCGGGCCTGGAGTGTGGCCATCACGCTGGTGCTCATCACCTGGGCGGCAGCCCAGGGATGGCTGCCGCTCGCCGCGCCACGGGCCGAGACGATGCTGATGCCCGTGGCGATGTCGCTCGGCGTGGCGGTGGCCATGGGCGTTGTCGCGTTCCAGATCGACTTGCGCCAGTACGGCTTCGGCTGGCGCCAGGTGGCGGCGGCGGCGGCCGGCCTGGCGCTGCTCATCGGGGCCGTCCCGACGCTGCTCGACAGCGGCGACGGGCGCTGGTACCTGCCCTCCGGTGGCCTCGACAGTGCGTTCGCGTTCCTCGAGGACGAGGAGCCGGGGTTCCGCACGCTCTGGGTCGGTGATCCCGACGTCATGCCGGTGCCCGGCTACCCGCTCGGCGACGACGTGACCTACGCGACGACCGACGATGGCCTCCCCGCCTTGACCGACGGGTGGCCTGGTGCGCCGCCCGGGTCGACGCAGCTGATCGAGGATTCTCTCGGCATCGCCCGGTCGGGGGAGACCAGCCGTCTCGGCCGGCTCCTCGCGCCGATGGCCATCCGCTACATCGTGGTCCCGACCGCGTCTGCGCCCCAGCCGCTGGGCGGGGAGCGGCGTCCCGCACCGGAGGGCGTCCTCGACGCCCTCTCCGCCCAGCTCGACCTGGCCGAGGTCGCCGTCAACCCCGCGTACGTCGTGTATCGCAACGAGGCCGCCCTGCCGGCCCGGTCGATCGTGCCCCCCGACACCGGCGGCGGCACGATCTTCGATGTCAGTGCCGACGAGCTGGCGGTGGTCCGGCCCGCGCTCGACCAGACCGGGCGCACCCGCTTCGAGGGCGAGATCGAGGCCGGGAGCCGGGTGCTGCACTCGGCGACCGCCGGTGATGGATGGGAACTGCAGGTCGACGGCCGCTCGGCACCGAAGACCACGCTGTTCGGCTGGGCCGACGGCTACGACACCGAGACCGGTGGATCCGCGGTCCTGCGCTACGACACCAGCCCGGTCCGGTACGCGCTGGTCGGGGTGCAGTTCCTGTTCTGGCTCCTGGTCGCGGTCCGCTGGTTCCGGTCCGCTCGTTTCGTGGGGCCGCTGCTCGAGGACGTCCCGCTGATCGAGGAGAATCGGACGTGAACCGTCGTCTTCCCATCGTGGTGGTGCTGCTGGGCGCCGTGGTGCTCGCCCTGCTGGTCGACCGGGGTGTCGATGACGAGCCCGTCGCCGCCGACGACACGGTCCCCGGTCGCACGGTCTTCCCCATCGCTGCGCCCCGCGGCGCGCTGTCGTCGACGTGGTTCTGTGCCGGCGGCACCGGCGACGAGGAGGCCTTCGCCGATCACGACGTCGTGATCGCCAACCCCACCGACACCGCCGCCGAGGCGACGGTGACGGTCTTCGGTGGCGTCGTCGAGGCCCCGGCGGTGGAGGTCGACCCCGAGGACCTCGACGAGGAGGCCGGATCCGGCGAGTCGGGGTCCGGCGAGGGTGACGGCGGCGAGGAGGCCGAGGGCAGCGACGAGGCCGAGAACCCCGAACCGGTCACCCAGATCGTCGAGGTCGGTGCCCAGTCACGCCAGCGCCTCGCCCTGTCCGAGGTGGTCGCCGCCCCGATCGTGTCCGCCCTCGTGGAGTCCGACGTCGGGGGCGTGATCGTCGAACACGAGGTGTCGAGCGTCAACGGCCACGACGCCAAGCCGTGCGCCACGACCGCCTCGCCCACCTGGCACTTCGCGTGGGGAAACACCACCGCCGAGGCACGAGAGCTCCTCGTCCTGTTCAACCCGTTCCCCCAGGACGCCATCGTCGACGGCGTGTTCTCCACCGAGGACGGTGTGCGCGAGCCGGCCCGCTTCGACGGCCTCGTGGTGCCGGCCCGGGGTACGGTCGGCATCGACCTCGGCGACGACGTCACCCGTCGCCAGGAGGTGGCGGGGACGCTCACCACACGGGCGGGCCGCATCGTGGTCGACCGCGTCCTGCGCATCGACAGCGGCCGGTCCCGGGGGCTCACCGTGCAGTTGGGCGCTCCCGAACCCCAGCAGGACTGGGTGTTCCCCGATGGGTACACGTCGGAGCAGGTGCGGGAGGAGTACGTGGTCTACAACCCCGGTGGCGAGGTGGCCGAGGTGGCCATCGAGTTCCGGGTCGACGATCCGGAGACCAACGGAATCCCCGAACCGATCGACCTCAGCCTCCCGCCCGGCACGCACCAGGTGGTCGACATCGGCGAGGACGGTCGCGTGCCGGCGGAGGTCAGCCACACCGCCATCGTCCGCTCGGCCAACGACGTGCCCATCGTGGCGGAACGCGTCGTGTACAGCGACCGGGAGAACCGCCGCGGCATCACGGTCACGGGCGGGTCGCCCGTCGAGGCGCCGACGTGGAGCTTCGCCGCGGGCTCGGCCACCGAGACCACCGACGAGGTCCTGGTGCTCGTGAACCTCGACGACGAGGTTCTCGCCGAAGTCGACGTGGCCACCCTGGCCGGTGGTCAGCGCCTGCCCGTCGCCGACCTCCAGGGCATCGAGCTCGGCCCGGGCGAGCGGCGGGTGATCTCGCTCGACGAGAGCACGAACGACTCCGAGTCACTTCCGCTCGTGGTGTCGTCGTCCGAACCGATCGTGGTCGAGCGCGGCCTCTACCAGCGCGGCGACGACCAGCGGGGCATGTCCAACGCCGTGGGCATCCCGTCGCCGGAGGGTCTGCGCGCGCCGGCCGACCCGCTCGAGGCCGGAGGCGAGGACACCGACGTCGGCGGCGAGGGCGACGGTACGGGCGGCGACGCCGACGGCGGGGGCGACGACGGCGGGGTGCCCGAGGCACCCGACGACGTCGACCTGCCCGAGCCCGACGAGACGATCGTGATCGAGGACCCCGACGCCGAGGCCGAGGACCCGTCTTCGTCCCCCACGACCAGTGGCAGCGACGGGCCCACCGACGAGGACGTCCCCGACACCGAGCCCTGACCGACCTCCCGACGATGGTCGTGGCGCGGGTGGCGCCGTGTCGATGACCGGTTAGCTTCGAGGGCGATGGAGCGTGTCGTGATCGTCGTCGTGGTCGCGTTGGTGGCCACCGTGGTCGCCGCCGTCGTGCAGCGGCGCCGTCCGCCGGCCGAACCGGCCGAGACCGGTGGCTACCACGTGCCCATCCAGCTCCACCGGGTCGACTTCGACCGGCCGGACGCCGAGTGGCTGGTGGTCGTGTTCACCTCGGCCACCTGCACCACGTGCCAGGGCATGTGGGACAAGGCCCGCCACCTCGAGTCCGACGCGGTCGCCACCTCCGAGATCGAGGTCTCGGCCCACCGCGACCTGCACCAGCGCTACCGCATCGATGCCGTACCGACCACGGTCGTGGCCGACCACGACGGTGTGGTCCGGGCCTCGTTCATCGGCCCGGCCACCGCCACCGACCTGTGGGCCGCCCTGGCCGAGCTCCGGGACCCGGGCTCGGTCCCCGACGCGTGCGAGTCCCACCTCCACAACACCTGACCACCTCTGTCTCCACACCGCAATCGGCCAGGAAGTTGTGAGGCCCTGCCGAACAACTTCAGAAGAGACGAGCTCGCACAGCGAGCGAGGCACGGCCTAGTCAGTGGGGGTGGGCTCGGATTCTCGGGGTGATGCGGCGTTGTCGCGACCGACTTCGATGAGTCGGCCGACCTCGGTCCCGGTGATGGTCTCGCGCTCGAGCAGGGTGCGGGCGACGAGGTCGAGGCCGTTGTGGTTCTCGTGGAGCAGGTCGCGGCAGCGTTGCTCCTGCTCGCGCAGGATCCGCTCGACCTCCTCGTCGATGACCCGGGCGGTGTCGTCGGAGTACTCGCGGGAGCTCATGATGCTCTCGCCGAGGAACATCTGGCCGTTGCCGCTCCAGGCCTGCGGGCCGATCTTGGACGACATACCCCACTCGCGGACCATCTTGGTGGCGAGTTCGGTGGAGCCGACGAGGTCGTTGTTGGCACCGGTGGAGTACATGCCGTAGATGGTCTCCTCGGCGATGCGTCCACCCATGCGGACCACGAGGCTGTCCTCGATGTAGTCCTGTCGGTGGATGTGGCGCTCCTCGTCGGGGAGCTGCTGGGTGACGCCGAGGGCCATGCCGGTGGGCAGGATCGTGACCTTGTGCACCGGGTCGGCGTTGGGGAGCACGGCGGCGCACACGGCGTGGCCGGCCTCGTGGTAGGCGATGACCTCCTTCTCCTCGTCGGAGAGGGCCATGGAGTCGCGCCGCTGTCCCATCATCACCCGGTCGCGGGCCTGCTCGAAGTGCTCCATGTGGATGCGGTCAGCACCGTCGCGCACGGCGTAGAGGGCGGCCTCGTTCACGAGGTTGGCGAGGTCTGCGCCGCTCATGCCGGGTGTGCTCCGGGCCACGGTGACGAGGTCGACGTCGTCGCCGAGCGACTTCGACTTGGTGTGCACCTTGATGATGGCCGTGCGTTCCTCGAGCTCGGGGAGCGGGATCACGATCTGGCGGTCGAAGCGGCCGGGACGCAGCAGGGCCGGGTCGAGGATGTCGGGCCGGTTGGTGGCGGCCATCATCACGATGCCCTCGGTGGCCTCGAAGCCGTCCATCTCGGCCAGCATCTGGTTGAGGGTCTGCTCGCGCTCGTCGTGGCCGCCGCCGAGGCCGGCGCCGCGCTTGCGGCCGATCGAGTCGATCTCGTCGACGAAGATGATGGCCTTGCCCATCTTCTTGGCGTTCTGGAACAGGTCGCGGACGCGACTGGCGCCGACGCCGACGAACATCTCCATGAAGTCGGAGCCGGTGACCGACATGAACGGCACGCCGGCTTCGCCGGCCACAGCCCGGGCGATGAGGGTCTTGCCCGTGCCGGGCGGGCCCACGAGGAGCACGCCCTTGGGGATGCGGGCGCCGATCTCGGCGAACTTCTCCGGGTGGCTGAGGAAGTCGACGACCTCGGTGATCTCCTTCTTCACGCCCTCGTAGCCGGCGATGTCGTCGAAGGTGGTGCCGGGGCGCTCGGCGTCGTAGGTCTTGGCCTTGGACCGGCCGATGTTCATGACCCCGCCCATCTGGCCCTGCGCCCGGCGCTGCATCCAGATGAAGAAGGCCACGAACAGGCCGATCATGATCACGTACGGCAGGATCGACATGATGAAGCTCGGCTCGGGCGTCTCGTAGCTGACCGAGACGTCGTTGTCCTGGAGCAGGGTCAGGTCGTCCTCGGGGATGCCGCCGTCGACCGGGCCGGTGCTCGAGAACTTGGAGCCGTCGTTGTACGTGCCGTCGATGTTGCCGTTGTTGTTGTCGATGGTGATCTCGTCGACGTCGCCGGCGACGACCTCCTGGCGGAACTCGCTGTAGGTGAGGTCCTCGCTGGAGTCGCTGGGGAAGAGGCCGGCGACCGTGAACCCGAGCACCAGGACGCCGAGGAGTACCCAGATCGACCACTTCGGCATCCCCGAGAGGATGCTGGAGCGGCCGTCGGGGCCCTTGCCCGGCTCGCGCCCCTCCGGGGGCGGGGGCGGTGGCGGCGACTGCGGCTGCATGGATCCCAGGATACGGGTGACCGGGCGCATTAGCCTCACCACCCGTGAGCGCGAACTGCAGCCGACCCGGGTGCCGACGGGCGCCGATCGCCACGCTGACCTACGACTACGGGGCCCGGGTGGCCACCGTCGAGCGCCTCGCGCCGCACCATCCGATGCAGTACGACCTGTGCGAGCTCCACACCGAACGCCTGTCGGTGCCCAACGGTTGGACGCTCGTCGACCGGCGGGTCACCGCGCCCGTGGTCGACCTCCACGACCGCCGCGCCTCCTGAGCGAAGGCAGAGGCCGAATCCTCCGGTTCTGGACCCCCGGATCGGTCACCACGCACCGAGGTGAGGGTCCAGCGGCGCGATCGCTCGACCCGGGCGAGCTGGCTGACCGATTCCGCCGCGAGGTCGGTCGGTAGCGTTGGTCCGGTGACCGCGACCGACGCCGCCGACACCACGGGCGGGCCGCCTCCGGGACGGGATGCCGAGCGCCCCCGCTGGGGGGTCCTCGACGTGGTCGCCGCGTTCCTGGTGGCCCAGATCGCCTCGGGGATCGGCCTGGCGGTGTTCTCGTCGGCGAAGGGCGTTCCGATCGAGGATCTGACCGAGGAGGCGCTGAGCCTCGGCGAGATCGCGTTGCTCCAGTTGCCCCTGTGGCTCGGCCTGCTGGTCGTGCCCCTCGTGGCCACTCGTGTGCGGGGCAACGGCGCTGTCCACGACCTGGGGTTGTGGACCCGCTGGTCGGACGCGCCCGTGGGTCTGCTGATCGGTGTCGCCTGCCAGCTCGTGCTCGTCCCCCTCGTCACCTGGCCCTTGCTCGAGCTGACGAACTCGAGCTCCGACGACGTGAGCGAGCGGGCGGAGATCCTCGCCGACAAGGCAGCCGGCCCGGGTGTGCTGCTCCTGTTCCTCGTGCTCGCGGTCGGTGCACCAGTCGCCGAGGAGGTCTTCTACCGGGGACTGCTCCAGCGGACCATGGCCCGCAAGGTGCCCATCTGGCCCACGATGGTCATCGTCGCGCTCCTGTTCGCCGCGACCCACGGTTTGGGCGAGGTGGAGCGGCTGCGGTTCCCGGCGCTGGCCATCTTCGGGCTCGTGCTGTCGTACCTGGCCCACCGGACCGGACGGCTGGGGACGAGCATCTGGGCCCACGTCGGCTTCAACGCCACGACAGTCGTGCTGCTGAGCGTCGCGGGGTGATCCCGAGCCGGTACCCGGGGGTGCGAAGATGACGAGTCCATGAGCGTCCTCGACCGCGACGACCCGGAGGCCGTCGACACCCGGGGTATCGACGACGGGCCGGCCGACGCCGCGCCGGTCGAGGAGAATCGCCCGCGCCTGCCGCCCACCGACGACGGGCCGATCCGCAAGCTCATCGACATCGGCGTGGTCGCCGCGTCGGCGCTCTTCGTCTTCTGGCAGCTCCATCCCGACCTGATCGTGTCGGACTCCACCCCGGCCGGCGGCGACATGGGCGCCCACGTGTACGCCTTGGGGTACCTGCGCGACGTGCTGCTGGCCGACTTCCGGTGGTCGGGCTGGACACCCGAGTGGTATGCGGGCTTCCCGATATTCCACTTCTACATGGTCGTGCCGTTCCTGGTGATGGTGGTCCTCAACGCCGGGCTCACGGGGGCTGGAGCGTTGCTGCCCATGGCGGGCTCGTTCGCGGTCAGCTCGTCGAGCACCCGCTGGCGGCAGGATCCCGCCGTCGCGGCCGCCGCCGGGGGTGCACTCGTCGTCACCATCGGTGCCGGGATCTGGTCCGGCTGGGGGCCCGGCGTGGTGTTCACGATGATGGTCGTGGCGGCTGGTGTCGCCGTGCTCGCAGCATGGCTGGCCGAGTCGAACCGCGCGCGGGTGGTGGCCGCGCTGGCCCTCGTCATCGCGCTCGGCGGCATCGCCCTGCCGTACGGGGCCGCCTTCAAGGTCGTCTCCGTGGCCGGCGTCGTGGCCATGCCGGTCTCGGCCTACATCTTCGGGCGGCTGGCCCGCTTCCCGTTCCCCACGCCGGCCCTGCTCTCGGTGGCGACACTGGCCTTCCTGTTCGACAAGTACTTCACCATCTACGGAGGCAACATCGCCTCGACGATGGCGGGCGAGTTCGCGTTCTCCATCAGCCTGGCGCTGGCCATCGCCTACCTCGGCGTGGTGCTCCACGGCCTGCGCACGGGGACCCACCGGGCCACCGCGGCCGTGCTACTGGCCCTGGTCGGGCTCTGCCATCTGATCCCGGCGTTCTTCGCGCTCGTGGCCACGGCGGTCTTCCTCGTGGTCCACGTGGTCAACGAGGTGCCGAACCGGTCCCACGAGCACGGGTCGTCCGCCGAACACCGGGATGTCCCCAGGATCCTCGTCCTCGTTGTAACCCTCGCCGCGATCCTGCTCATCGTGCTCGGAGCCGCCATCGTCTGGGCCCTGGACATGGACGTTCCGGTCTCCGGGCCCCTGGTCGCTGGCGTCGTGGTCACGCTGGCGATCGTCGGGCTCCTCACCTGGACCCGCCGTGGCCCGGCCGACGACCCGCCAGCTGACGGTCTTCGGGTCGGTGCAGGACGCGTCTGGTGGCTGCTGTCGATGGGAGTCGTGGCCGCGCTGCTCGCGGCCTGGTGGGTGCTGCCCTTCTACCTGCAGCAGACGTACCTGAACGACATGGGCTGGGGGAAGATCGCCGTCCACGTCGAGGGCACCGCCATCTGGGACTGGTTCACCGACTCGGTCTGGCCCGAGCTCGTCCCCACCGACCTGCGGCTCTACGCCGCGCTGGCCCTCGTCGGTGCCGTCCTGTCGGTGGTGTTCAAGCACCGCATCGGCACGGCGCTGGTGATCCTCGGCCTGCTGCTGGCGACGGCGTTCGTCTTCGTACCCCAGGGCCGGCTGTGGAACGCCCGCCTCCTGCCGTTCTGGTACCTCGTCGTCTACTTCCTCGCCGCCGTGGGAGTCGGCGAGGTGGCGCGGGCGATGGCGCAGGTGTTCACGAGCCGGCCCGACCGGCCGGCCCGGGTCTTCACCCGTCTCGCCGCACCCGTGTGCCTGCTCGCGCTCGGCGTGTTCCTCGGCGCCCAGCTCCGCAACCTGCCGGGCGGCGAGACCCGGGACGACGGCTCCTACGAGCTGCTCTCGTTCGTGGACGTCGAGGGCACCAACTTCGTCCGGGGCTGGGCCGAGTGGAACTACGCCGGCTACGAGGGCAAGGACGCCTATCCCGAGTACCGCGACATCGTCACGACCATGGGCGATGTCGGCGAGGAACGGGGCTGCGGGATGTCGTTGTGGGAGTACAGCTCCGACCTCAACGACTACGGCACGCCGATGGCGCTCATGCTGTTGCCGCACTGGACCGACGGCTGCATCGGCTCGATGGAGGGTCTGTACTTCGAGGCGTCGTCCACGACGCCGTTCCACTTCCTCATGCAGTCCGAGCTCTCGGCCGAGCCCTCACGGGCCCAGCGTGACATGCCCTACCGCGACCTCGACGTCGACGCCGGTGTCGAGCACATGCAGCTGATGGGCGTGCAGTACTACCTGGCCAAGAGCGCCGAGGCGACGACGGCCGCCGACAGCCACCCCGAACTCACCCAGATCGCCACCTCGGGGCCGTGGGTCGTCTACGAGGTCGCCGCCTCGCCGATGGTCGAACCGCTGCGCTTCCAGCCCGCGGTGACCACGGCCGGCGAGGAGCAGCACGAGTGGCTGTGTCGCGGCGAGAACGATCAGGGGCAGTGCACCGGTCCGGCGCTCGACTGGTTCCAGGACCCGTCCCGATGGGCCATCGCCCTCGCGGCCAGCGGCCCCGACGACTGGCAACGGGTCGATCCGGGCCAGGCGCCCGAGCCTCAGCCGGTCGAGCCGGCCGAGGTGTCCGACGTCGAGATCGGCCGCGACGGCATCTCCTTCACCGTCGACGAGCCCGGCTCCCCGGTGCTGGTCAAGCAGTCGTACTTCCCCAACTGGGAGGCCAGCGGCGCCGAGGGGCCCTACCGGGTGGCACCCAACCTCATGGTGGTCGTCCCCACCGACACCGAGGTGTCGTTGGGCTACGGGCGGACCGGGGTCGACTGGCTCGCGATCGCGCTCACGGCGCTCGGTCTCGGCCTGCTCGTCGTCCTGGTCCGTGCCGGACCGGTGGGTGTGGGGCGCCTCCGTGACGACGACCACGGGATGGCCGCCGCGGTGGCCGAGGTCTCCGGGCCCACCGATCCGCCTCCGCCCGGGTCGGCACCGCCACCGCCGCCCGTACCTCCGCGACCGGACCCGGGCAGTCGACCGTCACCCGACCCCGACCTGCCGGGGGACCTGGGGCGCATCCCGGACCCGTAGTGCGCCCGCTCCGCACGCTCCTCGCCGTCGCCATCGTGCCGACCGCGGTCGACGTCGGCCTGCTCGTCGCGTTGCGCCAGGGCGTCGGCTTGCCGCTCATCGTGGCTGACCTGCTCGCCATCGCGGTCGCGTCCGTGGTTTCGTACTCGCTGCACCGGGTCACCACCTACCGCTCGAACCCCTTCTACCGCTGGGTCCGCCATCCCGGTGCGTTCGCGCTCATCGCCATCGGCGCCGGTCTGGTCGACGCCCTCGTCCTCCGACTGACCTTCGCCGCCACGGGCTACGAGACCGCGGGTGCACTGGTGGTCGCCAAGCTGGTCGCATTGTGCGTCGCCATACCGATCCGCGCCGCCGGGTACCGGTTCGTGCTCTCGGAGGAGGTCGTCGAGCACCGCCAACTCGAGCCCCAGCCCCGGTCGTCGGGTTCGCTGCGACTGACCGTGGTGGTGCCCGCCTACCGGGAAGTCGAGCGGATCGCCGCCACCGTCGGTGCCATCCGCTCGACGCTGGTCGACGTCGCCGACGACGGGGGTGTGGAGATCATCGTGGTCGACGACGGCTCCGGCGACGGCACCGGCGACCGGGCGATGGACGCCGGTGCCGACCAGGTGGTGGTGCTTCCTGCGAACCGGGGCAAGGGGGCGGCGGTGCGCGCCGGCCTGCAGGCGAGCCGGGGCCGGGCCGTGGCGTTCCTCGACGCGGATCTCGCCTACAGCCCCGACCACCTTCTCGTGGTCCTCGAAGAGATCGAGGAGGGCTGGGACGTGGTCATCGGCAACCGGCGGCACCCGGATTCGGAAACCGCGTTCGCCGGCTCGGGCCTGCGGAGCCTCGGCAGCCGGGCGGTGAACCGGCTGGCCGCGCTCGCACTGCTCGCCGCGCCGCTCGACACCCAGTGTGGGCTCAAGGGGTTTCGTGGCGACGTCGCCCGAACCGTGGCTGGTGCCACCCGCATCGACGGGTTCGCGTTCGACATCGAGATCCTCCACCTCGTCGAGCGGGCCGGGTGGTCGTTGTGCCAGGTACCCGTCCGACTCGACGACACCGGACGAGCGTCGACGGTACGGGTGCTCGCCGACGTCGTGCTCCTGACCCGCGACCTGCTCCGCATCCGGTGGTGGGCGTCGACGGGCGCCTACGGCGCCGACTTCGCCGACGGCCGAGTCCGGATCGGCTGAGCTTCCGGTGCTCAGGAGTCCCGGCGGTCCGGAGTCCCAGCGGTCCGATGCGCCGTCGGCCACCCGCTTGCGGACATGGCGGTGGGCCGACCACGCTGCACACCATGGCTGACATCGACGCCGTGTTCAAGGCCTACGACATCCGGGGCACCACCCCCGACCAACTCGACGCCGGGCTGGTCCGCGACATCGGGATCGCCTTCGCCCGTTTCGTGCGCGACCAGCCGTACCCTCACGATCGTGTGCTGGTCGGCCGGGACATGCGCGAGTCGGGCGTCGAGCTCGTCGAGGCGTTCTGCGAGGGCGTCACCGGTGAAGGGCTCGATGTGACCCGCCTCGGCCTGGCGTCCACCGACCTCCTCTACTTCGCCTCCGGCTCGATGGACGCGCCCGGGGCCATGTTCACCGCCAGCCACAACCCGGCGCAGTACAACGGCATCAAGCTGACGTTGGCGGGCGCCCGCCCCATCGGCACCGACACCGGTCTGGACGAGATGAAGGCGATGATCAACGAGGGAGTGGGCTCGTCGGGCTTGCACGGTTCGGTGGACGACGACGACCTCCTCGCCGCGTTCGGCGCGCACGTCCGGTCCTTCATCGACGTCGAAGCGCTCGCGCCGACGAAGGTCGTGGCCGACACCGCCAACGGGATGGGTGGTCTGGTCGTCCCCGAGGTGTTCGCGCCGCTCCCGGTCGACCTCGAGATCTTGTACGGCGAGCTCGACGGCACCTTCCCCAACCACCCGGCCGACCCGCTCAACACCGACAACCTCCGCGACCTGCAGGCCCGGGTGCTCGAGACGGGCGCCGATGTCGGGCTGGCGTTCGACGGCGACGCCGACCGCGTGTTCCTCGTCGACGACCTCGGCCAGCCCGTGTCAGGGTCGACCACCACCGCGATCGTGGCCAAGGGGATCCTCGAGAAGGACCCGGGTGCCACGATCCTGCACAACCTGATCTGCTCCAAGGCGGTGCCCGAGGTGGTGCGGGAGCACGGCGGCACGCCGGTCCGCACCCGTGTCGGGCACAGCTACATCAAGGCGGTCATGGCCGAGACGGGCGCCGCGTTCGGCGGCGAGCACTCGGCGCACTACTACTTCCGCGACAACTGGCGGGCCGACAGTGGCGCGATCGCCGCGCTCGTCGTGCTCGAGCAGCTCAGCCGGGCCGGGCAGAAGCTGTCCGAGCTGCGCAAGCCGTTCGAACGGTACGCAGCGTCCGGCGAGATCAACACCGAGGTCGGCGATCCGGCGGCGGTCATCGACCGGGTCGCCGAGGTCTACGCCGACCTCGACCAGGACCGCATCGACGGGCTCACCGTCGACGCCGGCGATTGGTGGTTCAATCTCCGTCCGTCCAACACCGAGCCGCTCCTGCGCCTCAACCTCGAAGCAACCACCCCGGACCAGTGCGCCGACAAGGTCGCCGAGGTCCGGTCCCACCTCAGCTGAAGGAAGTCTCATGGCACTCGACCAACTCCTGCTCGACATCCTCGCCTGCCCCGAGGACAAGGGTCCGCTCTACTACTTCGAGGACGAGGGCGTGCTGCTCAACCCCCGCCTCGAGCGCACCTACGAGATCCGCGACGACATCCCGATCATGCTGATCGACGAAGCGACGACCATCGACGACGCCGAGGTCGAGCGGCTGCTCGCCAAGGCCGAGGCCGAGGGCATCGCCCCGACCTTCGAGGCCGACTGACACCGCGAATCGGCGGAGCTGCATCCATGGCGCTGCTGCCCGACGGGTCCATCGACACCCTCGGCTACCTCGACACGGTGCTGGGCCTGCCCGAGCACCTCGAGGTCGCGCTCGGCACCGGGGTGAGCGCTGGTCTGCCCGACCCGGGCGACGTCGATCACGTGGTCCTGGCGGCGACGGGGCCACTCACGACGGCTGTCGACCTCGTGGCCGCGCTCGCCCGACCCGTCGCGTCCGTACCGGTCTTCGGGGTGGAGCGGACCCAGCTCCCTGGCTTCGTCGGGCCCCGCTCACTCGTCCTGGTGGGCGGTCGGCCGCCCCTCGGGCACGAGGCGAGCGACCGGGGGGCCGCGGTCGTGGAGTTCGCTCCCACCTCGCAGGTCCCGGTCGAACGGCTCGGTGCCGTGCCGGTGGCGGTGCAGATGCTGCGCTCGCTGGCCGCCGTCGCGGTCATCGACGGCCAGGACGACGCCGTGCGGGCCGCCATCGTGCAGCTGCGGCGACGGCGTGACGAGCTCGGTGGCGAGCGCTCGCCGGCGGCCCGCCTGGCCCGCCGGATCGGTCGTACCTTGCCGCTGGCCTACGGGACCGACCCGCTGGGTGGCGCGGCGGCCCGCCACTGGAAGCGCCAGGTCAACGCGAGCGCCAAGGCGGCGTCGTTCGCCAACTGGCTGCCCGGGCTCGGCGACGCCGAGATCGCGGGCTGGGGCCAGCACGGCGACATGACCCGCCAGGTGTTCTCGCTGGTCCTGCTGCGTCACGACCACGAGCCGGCCGGTACCCGCACTGCGGTCGATCGGCTGGTCGACCTGGTCGACGAGGTGGTCCACGACCGCCACGTGGTCGACGCCGAGGGCGAGGGTCCGCTGGCCCAGCTCCTCGACCTGGTCTTCTACGGCGACCTCGTCGCCCACCACCTCGCCCAGGAGCTCGAGATCGACCCCGGCCCGGTCGGCTCGGCACTCGACTGAGCCCGATTGCGCCCGACCGGGGGAAGGTCGCCGGCGGGCGAGTTCGGCCCCCGGGGGTCCTGCGACCTATGGTCGACTCGTTGGTCGGCTGCTCTGTCTGGCGTCGGTTGCGCCCAGCCGCCCTCGATTCCACGTCCTCGACGCGCCTGAGAGGTGTTCGCAACCCATGCCATTCTCCGATTTCAAGGTCGCCGACCTGAGCCTTGCCCCCATGGGCCGCAAAGAGATCGAACTGGCCGAGGTGGAGATGCCCGGCCTCATGTCGCTCCGTGCGGAGTACGCCGACGAGCAGCCGCTCCGCGGCGCCCGCATCACCGGCTCGCTCCACATGACCATCCAGACGGCGGTGCTCATCGAGACGCTCACCGCGCTCGGTGCCGAGGTCCGCTGGGTCTCCTGCAACATCTTCTCGACCCAGGACCAGGCCGCTGCCGCGGTTGCCGTCGGCCCCGACGGGACCGTCGAGAACCCCCGCGGCGTGCCGGTCTTCGCCTGGAAGGGCGAGACCCTCGAGGAGTACTGGTGGTGCACCGAGCAGTCGCTGCGCTGGCCCGACCCCAAGGGTCAGGGCTTCCACGGTCCCAACATGATCCTCGACGACGGCGGCGACGCCACGATGATGGTCCACAAGGGCCTCGAGTTCGAGAAGGCCGGTGCGGTGCCCGAGGCCACCGACGACGACCCCGAGGAGTGGCACGTCGTCGTCGATCGCCTCAAGGCGATGCAGAACCAGGACCGTGAGCTCTGGCACAAGATCGCCCCGGACATCCAGGGCGTGACCGAGGAGACCACCACCGGTGTCCACCGCCTGTACCAGATGGCCGAGGCCAACCAGCTGCTGTTCCCGGCCATCAACGTCAACGACTCGGTCACCAAGTCGAAGTTCGACAACCTCTACGGCTGCCGGCACTCGCTGATCGACGGGATCAACCGCGCCACCGACGTGATGATCAGCGGCAAGGTCGCCGTCGTCTGCGGCTACGGCGACGTCGGCAAGGGCTGTGCCCAGTCGCTGCGGGGTCAGGGTGCTCGGGTCATCATCACCGAGACCGACCCGATCTGCGCCCTGCAGGCGGCCATGGACGGCTACGAGGTCACCACCCTCGAGGACGTCGTCGAGACCGCCGACATCTTCGTCACCGCGACCGGCAACAAGGACATCATCCTCGCCGGCCACATGGAGAAGATGAAGCACAACGCCATCGTCGGCAACATCGGTCACTTCGACAACGAGATCGACGTCGCCGGCCTCCAGCGCATGAGTGACGTGCAGAAGGTCGAGATCAAGCCGCAGGTCCACGAATTCGCGTTCCCCGACGGCCACTCGATCATCATGCTGGCCGAGGGTCGGCTCCTGAACCTCGGCTGCGCCACGGGGCACCCGAGCTTCGTGATGTCCTCGTCGTTCTCGAACCAGGTCGTGGCCCAGATCGAGATGTTCAACAAGCCGAGCAACTACCCGCTCGGCGTGCACGTGCTGCCCAAGCTCCTCGACGAGAAGGTCGCTCGCGCCCATCTCGGCAACCTGGGTGTCAAGCTCACGCAGATGACCAAGGAGCAGGCCGACTACCTCGGCGTGCCCCAGGAGGGCCCGTACAAGCCGGACCACTACCGGTACTGAGGGTCACGCCACTCGGGGCGAGCGACGTGCACGTCGACCGCCGCCGGGTCAGCTCGGGAGGAGCTGGACCGGGAACGACGTGGCCGCGGTGATGTGTCCGTCCTCGGCCGATGCGGTCCGGTAGACGAGGATGGCCGTCTGTTCCTGGTCGGGCGCTTCGAAGGGGATCTCCTTGTCGAACGGACCGGCCGGTGGGACGCCGCTGCCGGTCACGAAGTCCTCGGCCAGCGGCATCGGATCGTTCTGGAGTCGGACGATCACCTCGACGGTGCCCTCGAAGGCCAACGCCTCGCCCGAGGTCGGGAACGGGCTCGAGATCTCGTCGCGGGCCTCCGGCACCTCGACGGTGATGTCTCTGAACTGCGAGCCGAGGACGTACCAGGTGTCGTCAGCCATCTTCCGAAGCAGGATCACGGTCTCCTGGCTGGCGGAGCCGTCGGTGATCGGGAGCTCGCCCGAGCGGCTGTCGCCCTCCCGGAACTCACCGAGCTCGAGCTCGGTGAAGCCCAGCACGTCGGTGGCGTAGGACTGGCCAGCTGCTTCCGCAGACTGGAATCGTTGGCTCGTGTCCGGGCTCGGGTAGGCCACCTCGGCCGGGTCGACCTGCCGTGTGAACGTCGTGGTGGTGGGTTCGGTGGTCGTCGTGGTGGTCGTGGTGGTCGTGTCCTGCTCGGTGGTCGTGGTGGTGTCGGCCACGACCTCCGGGTCGTCGTCGCTGCCGATCACGACGATGCCGACGACCACCAGGATGATCGCGGCGGCCGCGGACAGGCCGCCCACGACCCAGCGTCGGGTGGGGGTGAATCGGGACTCTGACATGAGGGTCTCCTCGATGCGTTCGAGACCGTCGGACGACGGTTGGATGGTGGATGCGTGTTCGGCCAGGGCGCGACGCAGGCGCTCGCCGGTCGGGTCGGGGGCGGGGGTCTGCTCGTTCACGGTGCCTCCAGCTGCGACTCGAGTGCGGCGAGGCCGCGGTGTGCGTGGGTCTTGACGCTGCCGGCCGAGATGCCCAGCTCGTCGGCGATCTCGGCCTCGGAGAGCTCGAGGTAGTACCGCAGCACCAGGACCTCGCGTTGGCGGGCCGGCAACCGTCCCAACACGGCGAGCATGCGGCGGGTCTCCTCCGAGGCCAGGGCCTGGCGGTCGGCGCCGGGCGCCGAGGGCGGGGGGTCGACCGAGCGCAGGTGCCGTCGTCGCACGCGCCGCGTGCGCAACCGCGACCGGGCCCGGTTGAGGACGGCGCTGCGGAGATAGGCGGGGGCTGACCCGGCGTCCTGGAAGGAGCCCTGTCGCGTCCGGGCGGCCGCGACGAACGCGTCCTGCACCAGCTCTTCGGCCTCGCCGACGTCGTCGACGAGCAGGGTCGCCAACCGGACCAGGTGGGCGTACTCCGACCGGTAGAGGTCGACGAGCCAGGCATCGACCGTGGGGCGGTCCGAGGAAGCTGCCATGGCGGCCATCATCACCCTGACAGACGCCTCAGGGCGCGGATGGGTTGACCTGGACGCCTGGCGTTCCTGTCCGTGCCGCTGCGTACCGTCCGCGATGTGCTCTTCCGACGCTCGTGCCTGGTGTGCCGCCGCGACGGCCCCGCCCTGTGCGTGTCCTGCCGGCGCGGGCTCGCCCCACCTCCGGTCACCAGAGTTCGGGGCGTCGGCCGGGTCCCCGCGGCGTTCGCCTACGACGGCACCGGCGCACGGGTGATCCAGGCCCTCAAGTTCCGCGACGGACGGCGGCTGGTCGGGCCCGTGGCCGACCTCGTCGCCCCGTTGGTCCCGCCTGACGCCGAGTCCGTCACCTGGCTCCCCACCAGCGGCGCCCGGCGCCGCGAGCGCGGCTTCGACCAGGCCGAGCTGCTCGCCCGGGCCGTCGCTCGCCGCTGCGACCTCCCGGTCGTGCGCCTGCTGGCGCGCCGGCCCGGTGCCGCCCAGACGGGACGCTCCCGCGACGAGCGCGAGGGCAACGCCTGCTTCGTCGCCCGCGGCTCACTGGCCGGTCCGGTCGTGGCGGTGGACGACGTGTGCACCACCGGGGCCACTGCCCGCGCCGCACTCGGCGCGCTCCGCCCGGTGACCACCGATCGTGTGACCCTGGTGGTGGCGGCGCGCACCCCCTGATCGGGTCACCGACGGCCCGGGTGACCGCCCGACCGGGTCAGGGCGATATCCTGAATTCGTCCTGGTCACACCGCTGACACCGAGGGGAGCACGTGAGCGAGGACGGAGCAGCTGACCGGAGCGACCGCGTCCGGGTCATGATCTGCGACGATCACGCGTTGTTTCGCCGGGGTCTGCTCATGGTGCTCGAGACCGAGGACGACATCGAGATCGTCGCCGAGGTCGAGGATGGTCAGGAAGCCATCGACCGGGTCGCCGACGAGATCCCCGACGTCGTCCTGATGGACGTTCGCATGCCCGAGGTCGACGGCATCGAGGCGACGCGGCTCATCGTCGAGCGTGCCCCCACCGCCCGCATCATCATGCTGACCGTCAGCGACGAGGAGTCCGATCTCTACGCGGCCATCAAGGCGGGTGCCACCGGGTACCTGCTCAAGGAGATCGCCATCGAGGAGGTGGCCGATGCGGTCCGGGCGGTCGTCGCCGGCCAGAGCCCGATCAACCCGTCGATGGCCTCCAAGCTGCTCACCGAGTTCACCAACCTCGCCAAGCGGGCCGATGAGAAGTCCTCGGTGCCCACCCCGCGCCTCACCGACCGTGAGCTCGAGGTGCTGGGTTTCGTGGCCCAGGGCCAGTCCAACCGCGAGATCGCCGGCGGGCTGTTCATCTCGGAGAACACGGTCAAGAACCACGTGCGCAACATCCTGGAGAAGCTGCACCTCCACACCCGCATGGAGGCGGTCATGTACGCGGTGCGCGAGAACCTCCTCGACATCCCCGGCAGCTGAGGTTCGTCGGTCGCTGCGGTTCGTCCGTCAGGGGCGGAACGTCGCCAGCAGCTCGGCGTAGCGCGCCGTGCCCGCCTGGGTGAGGTGGACGCCGTCGTCGAGCAGGAGGCCCTCTTCGCCGTTGGCCACCGCGTTCCAGTCGGCCACGTAGACGTGCTCGTGCGCGTCGGCCACCCGTCGCAGCTCGCCGTTCACCTGGGCCTCCCACCGGCGGGGGACTCGCACGGTGATCAGGACCACCTGACGGTCGGGTCCGGCGGCGGCGGCGATCCGCTCGAAGCCGCCGGGCGGGATGGCGCCGTTGTTGCCGATGTGCACGAACACGGTCGGGCTCAGCTGGTTCTCGGCGGCGAGCTGTTCGACCCGGCCGATGCCGTCACTGGACCGACGCGACTCGACCGCGTCGACGCGGACCCGGGGACCCCAGACGCCGCTCAGGGCGTGGGCGGCGCCGAGGGTGACCGACTCCCCGATCACCGTGATCTCGGCGACGCCCTCCGGTGCGGTCGCGGCCGGAGCCGGAGGCGCTGACGGGGCGGTGGTGGTGGTCGGCTCGGGCTGTGCCGGCGGGGCGGTGGTGGTGGTCGTCGTGGTCGTGGTCGCGGCCGTCGTGCTCGTGGTCGTGGTCGCGATCGGTGCCTGTCCGATCTCGATCAGCGGGGCGGCGGACGGGATGGCAAGGACCGCCAGGAACGCGATGACCGAGACCGTGCCGGTCGCGACCGCGGCCCGGCGGGCGGCGACGACCCCGATCCGGGCCGACACCGCGCCGGCCACGCGCCCGACCCGGCCGTCGCGGAACGGCTGCTCGACGAACCGGTAGGAGAGCTCGGTGAGCGCGGCGATGAGCAGCAGGCGCACGACCAGCGCGTGCACACCTTCGAGGCCCCAGTCGCGCCCTGGTCGGGTGAACACGATCACCGGCCAGTGCCACAGGTACAGCGAGTACGAGCGCCGGCCGAGGGCGGCCAACCACCGGGTCCCGAGGAGCCGCGACGTGGTCGATGCCGGGTGGGTCGCGGCCACGAGGAGGGCGAGCGTGCACGCGTCGACCAGCAGGAAGCCCTCCGGGTAGGTCCACGGGTCGAACTCGCTGCGGTTCACGAACTGCCAGGCGAGGGCGGTGAGGGCCACGAGGCCGACGGCGTCGACGGTCCGCCGCGCCGTCCGCCTGATGAGCGACCGGAGCCGCTCCGGTTGCCAGCCGAACGCCAGCAGGCCGCCCAGCAGCAGGCCGAACGCCCGGGTGTCGGTGCCGTAGTAGGCCCGTTCGGGCGCGGTGATGTCGGCGGTGGCGCTCATCGCCGCGACCGATGCCACGATCCCGACCGCGATGAGTGCCACCGTCCAGCGGCGGCCGAGGCGGTGCAACGCCCACGGCAGCACCAGCGGCCACAGCAGGTAGAACTGCTCCTCGATCGCCAACGACCACACGTGACGCAGCGGTGACGGGCGCCCGAAGGCCTGGAAGTAGGGCTGGTCGGTGATGATCGCGTGCCAGTTCTGGACGTAGAACAGGCTGGCGATGGCGTCGCCCCGGAACGCAGCCAGGTCGCCCTCGGGGAGCACGAACGCGCCCCAGGCGCACACGCCGACGACGAGCGCCACGATGGCGGGCAGGAGCCGCCGGGCCCGCCGTAGCCAGAACCGGGCGCGGTCGAGGGTTCCGGTCCGGCGTTTCTCGTCGAGCATGAGCCGGGTGATCAGGAACCCCGACAGCACGAAGAACACCTCGACGCCGAGGTAGCCGCCGGCCGACCAGCTGAAGTCGAGGTGGTAGGCGACCACCGCCAGCGCCGACAGCGCACGGATGCCGTCGAGGCCGGGCAGGTAGCCCAGGGTCTGGGGCCCGGCCCAGCGGGGCACCGCCTGGTCGATGGTCGTCGAGAACTCGTCGTCGGGGTACCGGTCGAGCTCCTCCGGGCGGGGCGCGGTGCTGGTCATGGCGGGCAGTCGCAGCGGAGCTGGCGGGTGATCAGCCAGGAGAGGGCGACCTCACCGGCCGGGTTGGGGTGGACGTGGTCGCCGAACCAGTCCTCGCCGCGGCTGTGCTCGTACCAGTCGATGACGCCGGCCCGGGGGTTGCGCTCGGCGAGGTCGGCGAGGAGCGTGTTGTTGAGATCCTGGCGTCCGAAGCCCTCGATCCGCGTGGTGACCCACCACACCCGGGGGACACCGCTCAGGGCGTCCATGGCGGCGTCGAGCTCCTCGGCCCGCAGGTTGGAGTTGTTGGCGAGCACGATGACTGCGGCGTCGGGGCTGATCCCGTTCCGGGCCAGGTCCTCGATGTTGTCCTCGATCGCCTCGATCCCGCCGGGGACGGTCGCGCCGGCAGGAACGCCGCCGCACGATCCGGACACGTCCATGTCGATGCGCCGGCAGTCGGCGGCGTCGACGTAGAGGGTCGAGGACAGCTGGCGGGCCAGGTCATCGGTGACCTGGACGAGCACGGAGTCGCCCACGAGCAGCACGTGGGCGGGGGGTTCGTGAAGGTCGGGCAAGCCATCGGGGGACGCGGACGGGCCGACCCCGTCGACCTGGGCGCGCAGCGCGCCGCGAACGGGTGGCGGCACCGGATCGACTCGGGTGGTGGTCGTGCCGTCGGCGCCGCGTTCGGTGCCCTCGGCAGGCGCGGATGAGCACGCGGTCACGGCTGCCAGCAGGACGGGCACCAGGACTGCCAGCAGGACGCGGCTGAACCCGGTGTCGCCGACCGCGGCTCGTACCGGTCGCCGGCGCTGCGCCGTGTCCTTCGGATACACCGGATCAGGCTACCGACGTGGCCGTCACGGTCGGGGGCAGGCTCGGGCGCGCCGATACACTCCGGACCCGCATGGGAATCCTCGATCGCGTCCTCCGAACCGGCGAAGGCAAGCGTCTGCGCGCTCTCGGGAGCCTCGTCCCCGACATCAACGCCCTCGAGGCCGAGTACCAGCCGATGAGCGACGACGAGCTCAAGGCCCAGACCAACGTGTTCCGCCAGCGGCTCGACAACGGCGAGGACCTCGACGACTTGATGCTCGAGGCCTTCGCCGTCACCCGCGAGGCCGCGACGAGGGTCCTGGGGCAGCGCCACTTCGACGTGCAGATGATGGGCGGGGCCGCCCTCCACTTCGGCTGGGTCGCCGAGATGAAGACCGGCGAGGGCAAGACCCTCACTTCGACGCTGCCGCTGTACCTCAACGGGCTCAGCGGCAAGGGCGCGCACATCATCACGGTGAACGAGTACCTGGCCACGTTCCAGTCCGAATGGATGGGCCGGCTCTTCGAGTGGCTCGGTCTGTCGGTCGGGCTGATCGTCCCGGGCAACCGCGACCCGGAGCACAAGAAGGCCCAGTACGGCGCCGACATCACCTACGGCATCAACAACGAGTTCGGGTTCGACTACCTGCGCGACAACATGGCGATGAGCCGCGAGCGTCAGGTGCAGCGGGGCTTCAACTACTCCATCGTCGACGAGGTCGACTCGATCCTCATCGACGAGGCGCGGACCCCGCTGATCATCTCGGGCAAGGCCGCCGACGCGGCCAAGCTCTACTACCGGTTCGCCTCCATCGTCCGCGGGCTGCGCCGCGACGAGCACTACGAGGTCGACGAGGAGAAGCGCATCGTCGTCCCCACCGAGGAGGGCATCGAGAAGGTCGAGGCCGACCTCGGCGTCGAGAACCTCTACGACGGCGTGGCCCAGAACCTGGTGCACCAGTTCCAGGTGGCGCTGCGAGCCAAGGAGCTGTTCCAGCGCGACAAGGACTACATCGTCATCGACGGCGAGGTGAAGATCGTCGACGAGTTCACGGGCCGTGTGCTCGACGGTCGGCGCTGGTCCGAGGGATTGCACCAGGCCGTCGAGGCCAAGGAGGGAGTGGCGATCAAGGAGGAGAACCAGACCCTGGCCACGGTCACCCTCCAGAACTTCTTCCGCATGTACGACAAGTTGGCCGGCATGACGGGTACGGCCACGTCCGAGGCGGCCGAGCTCGCCAACACCTACGGCCTCCAGGTCGTGCCGATCCCCACCAACGAGCCGCTCATCCGCAAGGACGAGGGCGACCTGATCTACAAGACCCTCGACGGCAAGCTCGGTGCTCTGGCCGACGACGTGGGCGAGCGCTACGAGCGGGGCCAGCCGGTGCTGGTCGGCACCGCGTCCGTCGCCACCTCCGAACGGGTCTCCAGTACGCTCGACAAGCGCGGGGTGCCGCACCAGGTGCTCAACGCCAAGCCGGAGCGTCAGTTCCGGGAGGCCGACATCATCGCCCAGGCCGGGCGGCTGCACACGGTGACCGTGGCCACCAACATGGCCGGTCGTGGCGTCGACATCCTCCTCGGCGGCAACCACGAGCTGCTGGCCGAACAGGAGCTGCGCAACGACGGACTCGACCCCGACGACCCGGAGAACGAGGCCGAGCTGAAGGCGGCCGAGGCCCGGTACGAGACCGAGACCAGGGCCGAGGGCGAGAAGATCGTCGAGCTCGGCGGCCTGTACGTGGTCGGCACCGAGCGCCACGACTCCCGTCGCATCGACGACCAGCTACGTGGCCGTTCCGGCCGTCAGGGCGACCCGGGCGAGAGCCGGTTCTACCTGTCACTCGAAGACGACCTCATGCGGCTGTTCGCCACCAACGCGGTCAACTGGGTCATGGGCAAGGCCCTGCCCGACGACCAGCCCCTGGAGGCCAAGATGGTCACCAAGGCCATCGAGCGGGCCCAGCAGACCGTCGAGCAGCGCAACGCCGAGATCCGCAAGAACGTCCTCAAGTACGACGAGGTCCTCAACGAGCAGCGCAAGGTCATCTACGAGCTGCGCGACCAGATCCTCGACAAGACCGACCTGCGGTCCCGGATCATCGACAAGTACCTGCCCGAGGCCGTCGAGTCGCTGGTCGCCACCTACTGCGTGGCCGACTTCAGCGAGGAGTGGGATCTGGAGGGCCTGGTGGCCGCGGTCGGCGAGTACTGGCCGAGCGAGATCACCGAGAACCAGCTGGCGGCGCTCAGCACCTCCGACGAGGTCTACGAGGTGCTCGTCGACGAGGCGCTCGGCCGCTACGAGGGCCGCGAGGCCGAGCTCGGCGAGGACGTCATGCGCCAGGTCGAGCGCCAGGTGATGCTGCGGATCATCGACACTGCGTGGCGCGAGCACCTCCAGGAGATGGACTACCTGCGCGAGGGCATCAACCTGCGGGCCATGGGCCAGCGCGACCCGCTCACCGAGTGGCAGCGCGAGGGCTTCGAGATGTTCGAGGCCATGGTCGCCCGCATCGACCGCGACCTGGTCCGCTACGTGATGCACGTGCAGGTGAAGGCCTCCGAAGGGCAGTCGGTGCCCGAGGAGCAGGACGGTGCCCAGGGTGGCTCGACGGCGCCGGCGGTCGGGACGTCGTTCAAGATGTCCGACGAGCCCGGTGTGTCCGACGTCCAGACCTCCGGGCCCACCGACCCGTCCGCGCGGGGTTCGAGCCTGTCGACGCTCACCCGACCCGACGATCCCGAGCCGGCGCTGGGCGGCGCGCCCCAGCGGGTCCAGGAGACCGCGGCCCGCGAGAACACGCCGGTGGTCAAGTCCGACTGGGAGAAGACGCCTCGCAACGCGCCGTGCCCCTGCGGCAGCGGCAAGAAGTTCAAGCTCTGCCACGGCCGCACCTGACTCTGGCGATCCGGACTTCGTCCGAATCGCCAGCGGGTGAGGTTGCTCACCGGCTCCTTCGTCGCCGGCTCGACAACCTCGGCTGAATCCGGGTCCGGATAGGTTGGGCCGTTCCATGCGAGATTTCACCGACGACCTGCGGGAGCTGCGCCGACGGGTCGACGAGGCCCACACCTACCTCCGCATCGACGAGCTGCGGGCCCGGCTGCCCCAGCTCGAGACCGAGGCGGGACGCCCCGACCTGTGGGACGACCAGGAGCAGGCCAAGCAGGTCAACGCCGAGCTGTCGGCCGTGAACGACGACCTGGGCGCCCATGACGAGCTCGTCGGCCGGGTCGAGGATGCCGAGACGCTGGTCGAGATGGCCCGCGAAGAGGGCGACGAGAGCCTCGAGCCCGAGGTCGACGCCGCCATCGCCACGCTGCGCGCCGATCTCGACCGTGTCGAGCTCCGGTCGCTGTTCTCCGGCGAGTACGACGAGCGCGATGCCATCTGCGAGCTGCACTCGGGCGAGGGCGGTGCGGACGCGTCCGACTGGGCCAACATGCTGCTGCGCATGTACCTGCGCTGGGCCGAGAGCCACGACTTCGACGTCGAGATCGAGGCCGTCACCGAGGGCACCGACGCGGGGATCTCCTCAGCCACGTTCCTCGTCAAGGGGCGTTACGCCTTCGGGTGGCTCCGCTCGGAGCACGGTGTCCACCGCCTCGTGCGGATCAGCCCGTTCAACGCCCAGGGCAAACGCCAGACCGCGTTCGCCGCCCTCGAGGTCGTGCCGATGCTCGACGAGGCCGAGACCGACATCGAGGTCGAGGAGAAGGACCTCCGCGTCGACGTGTACCGCTCCTCGGGCGCGGGCGGCCAGCACGTCAACGTCACCGACTCGGCCGTGCGCATCACGCATCTGCCCACCGGCATCGTCGTCTCGTGTCAGAACGAACGGAGCCAGCACCAGAACAAGGACCGGTGCATGGCGATGCTCAAGGCCAAGCTCGCCGACATCGAGCGCCAGAAGCGCGAGGACGAGCTCGCCTCGATCCGGGGCGAGCAGCGCAGCGTCGGCTTCGGCAGCCAGATCCGCTCCTACGTGCTCCAGCCGTACCAGATGGTCAAGGACCTGCGGTCCGAGCACGAGGTCGGCCAGGTCGAGTCGGTGCTCGACGGCAACCTCGACGGCTTCATGGAGGCCTACCTGGCGTGGCAGCGGGCCGAGGAGCTCGGCGACACCGACGGGTCCTGACCGGGTCTGACCGGGCCTGGCTGGGTCGCGGCCCCACCGGGGGTGTAACGTTCGTAACCTGTTCGCAACACTTCGGGTGTCACCCAGGTGTCGGAGATCCGTTGGTAGCGTTTCTCCCCTGGCCCTCCGCCGACTGCCCCTCACCACGCCCCGAGACGGATGATCAAGCTCGACAACGTCACCAAGACGTACAACAAGGGCGACGCGGCCGCATTGCGCGGAGCCAACGTCGACATCGCCAAGGGCGAGTTCGTGTTCCTCGTCGGCCCGTCGGGCTCGGGCAAGTCGACCTTCCTGCGCCTGGTCAACCGTGAGGAGAGCCCCGAGGAGGGTTCGATCTTCGTCGCCGGCAAGGACATCCTCGAGCTCAACTCGTGGAAGGTGCCCTACCTGCGGCGCAACATCGGTTCGGTGTTCCAGGACTTCAAACTGCTGTCCAACAAGACCGTCTACGAAAACGTCGCGTTCGCGCTCGAGGTCATCGGCCGGCCCAAGCACGTGATCAAGTCGCAGGTGCCGGCCATCCTCGAGTTGGTCGGGCTGTCGAAGAAGCTGGGCAGCTTCCCCCACGAGCTGTCGGGGGGCGAGCAGCAGCGGGTGTCGGTGGCACGAGCGTTCGTGAACCGGCCGCTGATCCTCCTGGCCGACGAGCCCACCGGCAACCTCGACCCGGCCACCTCGGTGGGCATCATGCGCCTGCTCGACCGCATCAACCGCACCGGCACGACCGTCGTGATGTGCACCCACGACCGCTCCATCGTCGACACGATGCGCCGGCGGGTGATCGAGCTCGACCGGGGTGCGATCGTGCGCGACCAGCACCGCGGCGTCTACGAGTGACTGGCTGACCCATGGCGCTCAAGCTCGACTACATGGTCCGCGAGACGGGGACCAACCTCGTCCGCAACTTCTCCCTCACCTTCGCGTCGATCCTCACGGTCGCGGTCTCGCTGTCGTTGGTGGGTGCGGCCCTGCTCGTCCGCGGCGCGGTCGACAACGCCACCGCCCGCTGGGAGGGCGGCATCGAGTTCATCGTCTTCCTCCAACCCGAGGCGTCCGACGACCAGACCGACGCGGTCGAACGGGCCCTCGGCGATTCACCGCAGGTCGAGGGCTTCAGCTACGTCGACCAGGAGGAGACCTTCCAGGAGTTCCAGGACCTCTTCGCCGACTCTCCCCAGATCGTCGACACCGTCAGTCCCGACATTCTCCCGCCGAGCTTCCGCGTCGTGCCGACGAGCAAGGAAGCCGACGTCATCTCCGGTCTCCGGACGCAGTTCGAGACCCAGCCCGGGGTCCGGGAGGTGGTGGCGGCCACCGACACCATCCGCACCATCCAGAACCTGTCGAGCCTGTTCCAGCGCATCGCGTTCGGTGTCGCCGCCGCGCTCGTGGTCGCGGCCAGCCTGCTGGTGCTCAACTCGATCCGCATGGCGATGTTCGCCCGAAGACGCGAGATCGAGGTCATGAAGCTGGTGGGGGCGTCCAACTGGTTCATCCGCGTCCCGTTCATGCTCGAGGGCGTGGTCCAGGGTCTCCTCGGCTCGGTGGTCGCGCTCGGCACGGCGTTCGGCGTCCGCGCCGGCCTGTCCCAGATCGCCACCGACCGGCGCTTCACCCTGTTCGCCGGCTTCACCGTCGACGCCGGTCAGTTCCGCCTCACCGGCGTGCTCATCCTGGTCACCGGCATCCTCATCGGTGCCCTCGGCTCGGCCTTCGCCGTCTCCCGCTTCCTCGACGTGTAGGCCGGGCCCGGACGTCGTGGCGATGTCCGCGGCGCTCGGCGGACGGTTCTGCGCTGGCCGTGGATGGTGCGGTCGGGGGACCGGCTTGATTGACTGAGTGCTCGTGACGGGGGTCAGGGGATGAGTCTCACCGACGATCGTCCCGAGGTCCGTGACGACCCCGACGACGGCAGCTTCGACGTCGACGCGCCGACCACGGCCTTCGAGCCCGACCCGCCGCCGGCGGGCTACGACCCGCCCAGCGGACGGATCGACCCGGACCAGAGCCTCGGCTGGATCCGGCGGATGCTGCCGGTGGTGCGGACCCACCGGCGTTCGTTCGTGATCGCCATGTCGATGGCGGCGGTCGCGCTGGTGACCAACGTGGCCATCCCCGCCGTCGTGGGGACCGGCATCGACGAGATCCGTGCGGGTGGGGACCGGGTCCCGTTCTGGGTCGGGACGCTGCTGGTTCTCGCCGTGGGGCGGGCGCTGTTCACGTTCGGCTACCGCAGCCGGCTCTACAAGTTCGCCTACGCCATCGAGTACGACCTGCGCTCGTCGATGTTCCGGCACTTCGCGACGATGTCGCACGGCTTCTACGACCGGGTGCAGACCGGCCAGCTGGTGAGCAGGGCGAACAGCGACATCCGGGCGGTGCAGATGCTGCTGGCGTTCGCCCCGTTCATGTCGATGATGATGCTGACCTTCGTGCTGGCGTTCGCGTTCATGCTCACCAAGCACGTGCTGCTCACGCTGGTGGCGGTGTCGACGCTGCCGCTGGTGTACGTGCTCGGCGTCAAGTTGCGCGACGTCATGTTCCCGCTGTCGTGGATCGTGCAGGGGCGCCTCGCCGAGGTGGCCACCACCGTCGAGGAGAACGTCACGGGCGTGCGGGTCGTCAAGGCCTTCGCCGGCGAACAGCGACAGATCGACCAGCTCGCCGGCCAGGCCCGCCGCCTGCGCTGGGCCGCGGTGAAGGTGGCCGACTCCCGGGCCCGGTACGCGCCGCTCATGGAGAACCTGCCCCGCCTCGGCATGGCGCTCACGCTGCTCTACGGCGGCTACCTCGCCATCGACGGCCAGGTCACGGTCGGAACCATCATCACCTTCTCGTCGTACGTGCTCCTCCTGCAGGCGCCGTTCAGGATGCTCGGGTTCTTCCTGATGATGAGCCAGCGGGCCGCGGCCTCGGCGGGGCGCATCTTCGAGATCCTCGACACCCCGACCGACATCACCGACCGGCCCGGTGCCCGCGACCTCGAGTTGCCCCACGGTCGGGTCGACTTCGACCACGTCCGGTTCCGCTACACCGACGACGACGATGCGGATGCTGCGGACGTGCTCGACGACTTCGACCTGCACGTCGAGCCGGGGGAGACCCTGGCGGTCGTCGGTGGGACCGGCTCGGGCAAGAGCACCATCGCCCGGCTCCTCCTGCGCTTCTACGACGTGAACGACGGCGCGGTCCGCATCGACGGCCACGACGTGCGCGATCTCACCATGGCGTCCATCCGGCACCACGTCGGCATGGTCACCGACGAGCCGTTCCTGTTCTCGGCGTCGATCGCCGACAACATCGCCTACGCCCGGCCCGGAGCGACCCGTGACGAGGTCGAGCAGGCCGCCCGGGCGGCGAACGCCCACGGATTCATCATCGACCTGTCCGACGGCTACGACACGGTGGTGGGCGAGCGGGGCTTCACGCTCTCGGGCGGGCAGCGCCAGCGCGTGGCCATCGCCCGGACGCTGCTGGCCGACCCGGCCGTGCTGATCCTCGACGACGCCACCAGCGCGGTGGACGTCCGGGTCGAGGCCGAGATCCACACCGCCATCGAACGCCTGGCCGAGCAGCGCACGATGATCGTCATCGCCCACCGGCTCTCGACCATCGCTCTGGCCGACCGGGTGGCTCTGGTCGAGGGCGGACGGGTGCTGGCCGTCGACACCCACGAGCGGCTCCTGGCCACCGAATCCCACTACAGCGAGGTCCTGGCCACGGTCGTCGAGCCGGACGACACCGACGAGCCGGCCGACGGGTCGTCCGATGAGTCGGCCGACCCCTCGTTCGACGGGGAGGAGCGCTGATGGGCGGGTTCGGACCCCCGGCCGGGTCGCCGTTCGCCTCGCCCGGTGCCACCGGCCTGCCGTTCGCGGGCGTGCCCGAGGAGCTCCAGGCCCGGGTCGACACCGTCCTCGAGGCCGAGCCCGACCACGACGTCGAACCCGTCGAGTTCTCCCAGGCCGACTGGGACCGCCGGCCGTTCACCCTGTGGCGGTTCATCGGCGAGCGCCGGGGCGCGGTGGTCCTCGCCTTCGTGCTCGTGGTTCTCGAGACCCTCATGGTCACCTCCGGTCCGTTCCTCACCGGCGAGGCCATCGACCGCGGCATCGTCGCCGGCGACGAGGCGACGCTGCTCACCATCGCCGGCATCTACGTCGGCACCGTCGTGCTGGGCACGGTCTTCGCCTCCGCCCGGGTGGCCTGGACCGGCCGGGTGGGGGAGTGGCTCATGGAAGCCCTCCGCGTCCGGATCTTCTCCCACTTCCAGCGGCTGTCGCTGAGCTTCTTCACCAGGGAGAAGGCCGGGGTCCTCATGACCCGCATGACCAGCGACATCGACTCGTTGACCGCCCTGTTCCAGGAGGGCTTGGTGAACATGTTCGTCCAGTTCCTGACGCTCACGATCGTGGCGATCGTGCTGTTCGTCGTCAGCCCGACCCTGGCGCTGGTCCTGTTCCTCGGCGTCGTGCCCGTGATGCTGGCGCTCACCCTCTGGTTCCGCCGGGCCTCCGACGTGGCGTTCCTCGCCGTGCGCGACCGCATCGCCGACGTCATGTCCGACCTGCAGGAGAACCTGGCCGGCATGCGCATCGTCACGGCCACCAACCGGGCCAAGCGCAACGTGGTGGCCCACGACAACGTGCTCGGCGCCCACCGCGACGCCAACGACAAGACCGCAGTCATCGGCGCCGTCTACGGACCGTCCACCGAGCTGATCGGCTACCTCGCCCAGGCGCTGCTGCTGGCCCTCGGCGGCTGGCTGGTCACCCGCGGCAGCCTCACCGTCGGCGAGCTCGCCGCCTTCTTCCTGTACCTGACGATGTTCTTCGCGCCGATCCAGCAGCTCGTGCAGCTGTACAACGCGTACCAGCAGGGGCGGGCCGCGGTCCGCAAGCTGGCCGAGCTGTTCGCCACCGATCCCGATGTGCTCGAGCAACCCGATGCGTACGAGCTGCCGCCCATGCAGGGGGCGATCGAGCTCGAGCACGTGACCTTCGGCTACGACCGCGACGTGGTCGTCCTCCGGGACCTCACGCTGTCGATCGCCGCCGGCGAGACGGTTGCCTTCGTCGGCGAGACCGGCGCCGGCAAGTCAACCGTGGCCAAGCTGGTCAACCGCTACTACGACCCCACCGAGGGTGCGGTCCTCATCGACGGCCATGACCTCCGCGACGTCACGCTCACCTCGGTCCGGCGCCAGATCGGCGTCGTGCCCCAGGAGCCGTTCCTCTTCGCGGGCTCGATCCGCGACAACCTGACCTTCGCCGCGCCGGAGGCCAGCGACCGGGACCTGTGGGCGGCCGTCGACGCCGTCGGCCTCCGCGACCTGGTCGAACGCCAGCCGGCCGGGCTCGACCAGATCATCCACGAGCGGGGTTCGTCGCTGAGCTCGGGTGAGCGCCAACTGCTGGCGCTGGCCCGGGCGTTCCTGTCCGAGCCCCGGGTCCTCGTGCTCGACGAGGCGACGTCCAACCTCGACCTGGCCAGCGAGACCCGCATCGAACGAGCCCTGGATGCGGTGCTCGAGGGGCGGACCGCGATCATCATCGCCCACCGCCTGGCCACGGCCATGCGGGCCGACCGGATCGGCGTGATCCACGACGGCGAGCTGGTGGAGCTCGGTCACCACGACGAGCTCGTCGCCGTCGCCGGTGGGCGCTACCGGGCGCTGCACGACACGTGGATGGCCCAGGCCGGCGGGGAGGCCGACGCACCGACCGCTACGGCGTGACCGTCCCGCCTTGGTGGCGCCGGCGAGACGGTCGACGAGCGGGAGAGGAGAGGCTGCCGACCGCCTCACCGGCGGTGAGGACCAGGCGCCACGCAACGGATGGGAGTAGGGAGGTGCTGCGCGGCACCAGTCGTCCCCAAACGGTTCATCGCCTCGCCGGCAAGCGAACTTGAGAACGAATTTCCGGCGTTTCGCCGCAGGACGAAGCGGTCACGGCAACGGCAGCGGAGGCAGAAGCGGTGGGCCGGTGCCACGGATGCAACGATGCGGTCATGCCCAGCTACGAGCACATCGAGTACCGCGTCGACGACGCCGTCGCCACGATCACCCTGGATCGGCCGGACCGGATGAACGCGTTCACCGTCCGGATGCAGCGCGAACTGTGCGACGCGTTCGACCAGATCGACGGCGACGACGTCGTCCGCGTCGTGATCGTGACCGGACGCGGGCGGGCCTTCTGCGCCGGCGCCGACCTCGGCGGAGGCGGCGACACGTTCGACACCGACGCGGCCGGGGGAGAGGCCGTCGAGGGAGGCGGGCGGGGCCCGATGGACCATCGTGACGAGGGCGGCCTGGTCGCACTCCGGGTCTTCGAGTGCACCAAGCCGGTGATCGCCGCCATCAACGGTGCTGCCGTGGGCGTCGGTTCCACCATGACCCTGCCCATGGACATCCGCCTCGCCTCGACCGCGGCCAAGTTCGGGTTCGTCTTCGCCCGCCGGGGCATCGTCCCCGAGGCGTGCTCGTCGTGGTTCCTGCCCCGCATCGTCGGGATCAGCCGGGCCGCCGAGTGGTGCTACCGCGGCCAGGTCTTCGGCGCGGACGAGGCGCTCGACGGCGGCCTGGTCCGCTCGGTCCACGAGCCCGACGACCTGCTCCCCGCAGCGCAGGAGATCGCCCAGGACATCGCGGCCAACACCTCGGCCGTGTCGGTCGCGCTCACCCGGGCCATGCTCTGGCGGATGCTGGGCGAATCCCACCCCATGGCCGCCCACGAGGTCGACTCGCCGGGCATCGCGTACCTCGGCAAGAGCGCCGATGCCCGCGAAGGCGTGAACTCGTTCCTCGAGAAGCGGCCGGCCGAGTTCACCGACACCGTGACCGAGCACATGCCCCCGCACTACCCGTGGTGGGATGAGCGCCGGTTCCGCGAGTGACCGCGCAAGCGCCTACGTTCGCACTCCGACACTCGAGGCCGGACCGAGGAGCGCTGTTGCCCGACCTGTCGTTCACGCCCCTGATCGAGCCCCCGTCCGGCGAGACCGTCGCGTCGTCGACGATGGTCTTCTCGGTCCGCGGCGATGCCGTGCACGTCGGCTCGCTCGACGACGACCAGGACGGCAGCGGCGCCGACCTCTACCTGGGCCGCATGGGCGACGTCGACTGCTGGGCGGTCGACCTCGACGGCGACCACGAGCCCGATGTCGTGGTCACCCCGCTGCTCGCCCTGCACGCGTCGGTCTCGGAGACCGAGTGGATCGTGGCCGGGCGGGCGGTCCAGCTCCTCGAGTGGCAGCGAACCCACCGCTACTGCGGTCGTTGCGGCGTGGAGACGGCGCAGGTGCCCGGCGAGCGGGCCAAGCGGTGCCCCGACTGCGGCCTGCTGTCGTTCCCCCGCCTCGCACCGGCCGTCATCACCCTCATCACCCGGGAGGACGGGCGGGCCCTGCTGGCCCGCAACGCCAGCTTCCCGGTTCCGATGTACTCGTGCCTGGCCGGCTTCGTCGAGCCGGGGGAGACGCTCGAGGAGGCGGTCGTGCGCGAGGTCCACGAGGAGGTCGGCCTCGAGGTGGGCCGGGTCCGCTACCACAGCTCCCAGCCGTGGCCGTTCCCGCACTCGCTGATGATCGGATTCGAGGCCGAGTGGACCGGTGGCGAGATCGCCGTCGACGGGGTCGAGATCGCCGACGCCGACTGGTACACGCCCGACGACCTGCCGCCGATCCCGCCCCGGCTGTCCATCGCCCGCCGCCTGATCGACGACTGGATCGCGCGAGATTGACGACGCAGGAATCGAACCGGCCCGGTCGGTGTTGGGGTCGGGGATGACGGTCGCTCCCCCCGACCCCTCGACGGATGAACCGCGCCTGATCACGCCCCTGTTCGCGCTGATCACGGCGTCCGGGCTCTTCTACTTCATGGCGATGGGGTCGCTGCTGCCCACGCTGCCCCGCTACGTGGAGGACGAACTGTCCGGCAGCGGCTTCGAGGTCGGCCTCGTCGTCGGCGCCTTCGCCGTCTCGGCGGCGCTGGTGCGGCCCGTGGTCGGCCGCCTCGGCGACGTGCTCGGGCGCCGGGTCATGGCGATCGCCGGCGGTGCGATCGCGGCCGTGTCGATCATCCCGCTCGGTCTGGTCCCCGCGGTGTGGTTCATGGTGGTCATGCGGTTGGTCACCGGGCTCGGCGAGGCCAGCTTCTTCGTCGGTGCCGCCACCGCGGCCCAGGACCTGTCGCCCGATCATCGCCGGGGCGAGGCGGCATCGTTCTTCTCGATCTCGATCTACTCCGGCCTCGCCTTTGGTCCGATGGTCGGGGAGTGGATGTACCGGACGCACGGCCCCAACGCAGAGTGGCTGCTGGCCGCCGGGCTGTGCATGCTGTCGCTCCTCCTCTCGGCGCTGATCCCCGCCGAGCTCGGTCGCACGGACGAGCCCTCGCCACGCCGGGGTCTGCTGCACCCCGCGGCCGTCCTCCCCGGCACGGTGCTGCTGCTCGGCCTGCTCGGCTTCGCCGGCTACGTGACCTTCGTCCCCCTCTATGTCGACGAGGTCGGCATGAGCGACGCGGGTCCGCTCCTGCTGGCCTACGGCCTGATCGTGCTGTTCGTCCGGATCGTCGGCGCCCGGATCCCCGACAAGCTCGGCCCGGTCCGCACGTCGACGTTCGCCCTGATCGCCATCTCCTCCGGTGTCGGGATCATCGCCGTGGTCGCCACCGGGACCGGCCTGTGGGTCGGCACGATCCTGCTGTCGATCGGCATGTCGTTGCTGTTCCCCGCGCTGTTCACGCTCGCCGTCAACAGCGCACCGGCCAACGAACGCAGCCACACCGTCGGCTCGTTCGGGCTCTTCTTCGATCTCAGCATGGGGTTCGGCGCGCCGCTCCTCGGCGTGCTGGTCACCGTCTTCGGCGGCGAGCGTGCGGCGTTCGCCGGTGGTGCGGTCATCGCCCTCGTCGGGCTCGTCCTGGCGAACACGAAGCTGCGCTCGTCGATCGCCGCGACCCGCGCCGCTTCAGCCGCCAGCTGACGCGTCGAGCGCGAACGCCACCGCCGCCGCCGTGGCGGCGTTGAGCGAATCGACCCCCGGCGCCATCGGGATGGCGACCCGGTGGGTGGTCGCGCCCAGGGTCTCGTCGGTGAGGCCGGGCCCCTCGGCGCCGACCAGCCACGCCAGCCGCTCGGCGCCTGCCACTGCCGCCATGGCCACGTCGCCGCTCGGCGTGAGGGCGACGGTCTCGAATCCCCGGTCGTGGAGGCCGGCGAGCGCATCCGGGAGCGCACCGATGCGTGTCCACGGGACGTCGAGCACGTGCCCGAGCGACACCCGGACCGACCGGCGGTAGAGCGGGTCCGCCGTGGTGGGATCGATCAGCACGGCGTCGACGCCGAACCCGGCGGCGTTGCGGAACAGGGCGCCGAGGTTCTCGTGGTCGTTGAGACCTTCCACCACGACCACCCGTCGAGTGCCGTCGACCACGGCATCGACCTCCGGGAGGGGACGGCGGGCCGCCGAGGCGACCACACCCCGGTGGATCGGGAAGCCGGCGACGGCCTCCAGCAGGTCGAGGGAGCCGATGTGGACGTCGATGTCGAGCCCGCCGACGGTGTCGAGCACCCGGTCGAGCTTCGACTCGGCGCACAGCACCAGCCGCAGTTCGTACGAGGAGTGCACGGCGGTCTCGAGGGTCCGCAGCCCCTCGACCACGAAGCACCCGTGTTCCGCCTCGGTCCGGTTGCGACTCTGGGCGTCGGTGAGCCCCGCGACCTCCACGAGACGGGGATCGCCCGGGTCGTCGACCGTAACGATGTTCGCCACTCAGATACCGCCCGATCCGTGCCCGGACAGCAAACGACCGGCCGGGTGGCCGGCCGGTCGGATGGTCACTGGACGTACGGAGTCGAGGACGGTCCGTGCGGACCGTTACACCGTGGTGCCGAGCTCCGCTTCGCCGTGCACGGGGTCGTGGTCGGGCTCGGTGACCTCGACGCCGCGCAGGGCGAGGTCGATGGCGAGGTCGGTGAAGATGTCGTGCATCTCGCCGCGGTACCGGAGCTGGATCTCCCGGGTGTCGCGGTACCGGCCGAAGACGCTGTCCTCCTCGAGGACCTCGAGGCCGGCCGAACGGGCGTTTCGGACCTTGTCCGAGGCGAGGATGAACAGATCGGCGTGGTCGGGCAGCGCTTCGGACAGCTCTTCGAGCGCAGCGAGCACCAAACCTTCCTCGATCGTCCCGGACAGCTCACCGTTCTCGTCTTCGGTGAGGCCGAGCGTCCTGGCGGTGGTGAGCACATGCATCGGCTTGGCTTCCTCCTCGGAATCGGACGATCTCAACGATGCCGCGGCCGGCACCGATCGACAACCCCGAGTCTGCCTTCTGTGGCCACCGTCACGCGCGCACCTACGACGAAATGACGACGAAGTCGGAATGAGTTGCAGGACCTGATGCGGCCGCCGCGGTCAGGCGGACGGATCAGACCGACGACGAAATGACGGCGGAGCGAGACTCAGACCTACCCTGATCCGGATGTTCGCGGAGGTCCGCGGTGCCTGAACCGATCAAATCCGGCCGACGGTACCTGCCCGGTCTCGACGGTCTGCGGGCCGTCGCGGTGCTGGGCGTGATCGCCTATCACCTGGGGCTCGAGGCCTTCCCCGGGGGCCTGCTGGGCGTCAGCGTGTTCTTCACCCTGTCGGGCTACCTGATCACCGACCTGCTGTTGACCCAGATCCGCGCCGCGGAGTTCTCGCTCGGTTCGTTCTGGATCGCCCGGGCCCGCCGGTTGCTTCCTGCGCTGTTCGTGCTCCTCGTGGTGGTGGCCGCCTGGGTCACCGTGATCGGGCCCCACCAGGGCCCCGAGTTCCGGGCGGCAGCCGGGACGGCCGCCGCGTACGTCAACAACTGGTGGCTGATCTTCCGCGACGTGTCGTACTTCGCCCAGTTCGACGCGCCCGGACCGCTCAACCACCTGTGGTCGCTCGCCATCGAGGAGCAGTTCTACGTGGTCTGGCCGCTGCTGGTCCTGGTCGGCACGAGAACGATCCGGGAAGTGGCACCGCAGCGGCTGCGGCCACGGTTCGGTCTCCTGATCCTGGCGCTGGCCGCGCTGTCGGCGGGGTTGATGGCCCTGCTCTTCGAGCCCGGCACCGACCCGTCGCGGGTGTACTACGGCACCGACACCCGCGCGGCCGAGCTGCTGGTCGGCGCGGCCCTGGCGACGGTGTGGCCGAGTCAGCGGCTGCGGGCGACGGTGTCGTCGGGCGCGCGGACCGCGATCGACGCCGTCGGGGCCGCGGGCCTCGGGGTCATCGCCATCATGTTCCTGCGCGTCGGGGAGTTCTCGCCGTTCCTGTACCAGGGCGGGTTCATCGTCCTCGCCGTGGGGGTCTCGGCCGTGGTGGCCTCGGTGGCCCATCCCGCATCCCGGCTCGGTCCGGCGCTGGGCTGCCGGCCGATGCGCTGGATCGGCGCCCGCTCCTACGGCATCTACCTGTGGCACTTCCCGATCATCATCCTCACGAACCCGGTGGGGGAGACGCCGAGCCTGCCCCGGGCCGTGGTCCAGGTCGCCGCCACCTTCGGCGTCGCTGCCCTGTCGTGGCGCTTCGTCGAGGACCCGATCCGCCACGGCGCGCTCGGGCGGCTGTGGGAGCAGTGGCGTGCTGGGCGGGTCGACCGCCGCCTGACGCCGCGGCGTGGCGCCGCCGTGGCCGGTGGGGCCGTGGTGCTCCTGCCGGCGCTCGCCGGATTCGCCGGCGCCGGCATCGACGACGACGTCAGCCCGGCCGACGACGAGCTCGCCATCACCGAGACCGTCCGCGCCGACGACGGCGCTTCGGCCACCTCGACCGCCACGACGCCGGGCGGCGCTCCCGGCCCCTGCACGTCGGTCGTCCACGTGGGTGGCTCGACCTCGCTGGGGCTGGTGTCGAGCTCCTACATCCCCGACGAGGACCAGCAGATCCCGGCGGAGTACGCGCGTGTCGGGGCGACGACCCAGCACTACGAGATCGCCGGGGGCCGGGCCATCATCGAGGGGTACCAGGACAATCCGCCGGCAGAGGCGTCGGCCCAGAAGTGGCGCGACCAGGGCTACGAGGGGTGCTGGGTGTTCGCGCTCGGCACGATGGACGCCGCCAACGTCGGCATCGGCGCGCCCACCCCCATAGACGAACGCATCGACCGGATGATGGCCGTTGCCGGCGACGACCCCGTGCTGTGGGTCAACGTCAAGACCATCGCCGACACCGGCTCGTGGCGGTCGGAGGTCATGCCGCCCTGGAACGAGGCGCTGCGCGAGGCCTGCCGGCGTCACGGCAACCTGCGCGTCTACGACTGGGCCGCCGACGTGGAGGACGAGTGGTTCGACACCGATGGCATCCACCAGGACGGCGACGGCTACGTGGCCCGTGCTGAGCACATCGCCGATGCGCTCGCGGCCGCCTTTCCCGGGGCCGAGGCGACCGCCGAGACCCCGACCGCAGGCGAGGGCTGCGAGTTCGACCTGTAGGCAGCGCCGCGCAGGTGGTCAGGATTCGAGCCGGCGTTTGACGGCATTGATCACACCGCCGGTGAGCACCGCCTGGATCTGGCGTTGCGAGAGGCGGTGCCGGACCGGGAGCGGCTCGCCGTCGACGAGCACCGTGATGTCGCCGCCCTTCTCCAGCTCGCTGCGGACCGAGGGCAGCTCGAGCACCGAACCCTGTTCGACGCGGGCCCGGTCGGCCGGGTCGGCGAACTCGAGGGGCAGGACGCCGTAGTTGGCGAGGTTCTGCCAGTGGATGCGGGCGAACGACTCGGCCAGTACGACCCGCAGGCCGAGTGAGCGGGGCGCGAGGGCGGCGTGCTCGCGTGACGAGCCCTGCCCGTAGTTGCTCCCACCCACGACGGCGTGGGGACCGTCCTCGGCGCGTGCCCGCTCGGGGTAGGTTTCGTCGACGGGGTCGAAGCTGAACTCGGCGAGCTCGGGCAGGTTGGACCGGTACGGGAGCACCTTGGCGCCGGCCGGGCTGATCTCGTCGGTCGAGATGTCGTCGCCCATCGCCAGCAACACCGGGCACGTCAGCGCCTCGGGCAGCTCGTCGAAGTCGGGGAACGTGGCGATGTTCGGGCCCTTGAGGAGCATCACCTTGGCGCCCTGGTCGTCGGGCTCGACCAGCATCCGGGTGTTCACGTGGGTCTCGGACGGGGGTGTGTAGGCGGGGTAGTCCATGTCGAGGGTGCGCGGGTCGGTGATCACGCCGGTCAGTGCCGAAGCGGTCGCCGTCTCCGGGCTGCACAGGTACACCTGGTCCTCCTTGGTGCCCGAGCGTCCGGGGAAGTTGCGGGGCATGGTCCGCAGGCTGATCGTGTCGGTGGCCGGGGCCTGGCCCATGCCGATGCAGCCCATGCACCCGGACTGGTGGATGCGGGCGCCGGCGGCCACGAGGTCGAACATCCACCCGCCCCGGCTCAGGGCCTCGAGGGTCTGGCGGCTCGTCGGGTTGACGTCGAAGCTCACCCGGTCGTCGGTCTGGCGGCCCTGCACGATCAGCGCGGAGATCGCGAAGTCGCGCAAGCCCGGGTTGGCGGAGGAGCCGATCACCACCTGGGCGATCTCGCGCCCGGCGACCTCGGAGACGGGCACGACGTTGCCAGGGCTGGTCGGTTGGGCGATGAGCGGTTCCAGGGTCGACATGTCGACCTCGTCGGTCACGTCGTAGGTCGCGCCCTCGTCGGCCTCGAGCGCCACGAAGTCGTCGCCCCGCCCCTCGGACTCGAGGAACCGCTGCACCTCGGCGTCGGCGGGGAACACCGTGGTGGTCGCGCCGAGTTCGGCGCCCATGTTGGCGAGGACGTGGCGGTCCATCGCCGACAGCTTCGCCACCCCCGGCCCGTGGTACTCGACGATGCGGTTGGTGCCGCCGTCGACGTCGTGGCGCCGCAGCAGCTCGAGGATCACGTCCTTGGCACTCACCCAGTCGGGGAGCTCGCCGGTGAGGTGGATGCCCCAGATCTCGGGCATCGTGACGTAGTACGGCTCGCCGGCCATCGCCATGGCGACGTCGAGGCCGCCCGTGCCGATGGCCAGCATCCCGAGCGACCCGGCGGCACACGTGTGGCTGTCGGAGCCGAGCAGGGTCTTGCCGGGGATGCCGAAGCGCTGCATGTGCACGGGATGGCTCACGCCGTTGCCGGGCTTGGAGAACCACAAGCCGAACCGCCGGGCCGCGCTGTGGAGGAACTGGTGGTCGTCGGCGTTGCGGCTGTCGGCTTGGAGCAGGTTGTGGTCCACGTACTGGGCCGACAGTTCGGTGCGGACGCGGTCGAGCCCCATGGCCTCGAGCTCGAGCATGACCATGGTTCCGGTGGCGTCCTGGGTCAGGGTCTGGTCGATCCGGAGGCCGATCTCGGAGCCCGGTTCCATCTCTCCGGACACGAGGTGATCGGCGATGAGCTTCTGGGCGACGTTCTGGGCCATGGTCCTTGCCTACCCGGATCTGCTGGTCATCTGCACCGGTCGGCGCACAGGAACACGACGTCGGACCGTCGACGTCTGCTAGCACAGGTGGCGTACCCACCCGCGGACGGCGCCGCACTCGCACCGACACTCGAAGGATCAAACCGATGGCATGGGATTTCTCCACCGACCCCGAGTTCCAGGAGAAGCTGGACTGGATCCAGCGCTTCTGCGAGGACAAGGTCGGACCTCTGCACCACATCTTCCCGTACGCGGTCCGGCTGCCGGATCCGGCGGTGCAGGCCTACGTCCTCGAGCTCCAGCAGGAGGTCAAGGACCAGGGTCTGTGGGCGCTGTTCCTCGACGAGGAGCTCGGTGGGCCGGGCCTGGGCCAGCTCAAGCTCGCCCTCGTGAACGAGATCCTCGGCAAGTATCCGGCGGCGCCCCAGCTTTTCGGTGCCGCGGCTCCCGACACGGGGAACATGGAGATGCTCGCCGCCTACGGCACCGAGGAGCAGAAGAAGCGCTGGCTCGAGCCACTGATCAACCAGGAGATGTTCTCGGCCTACTCGATGACCGAGCCTCAGGGCGGTTCCGACCCCAACCTGTTCAAGACCACGGCGGTCAAGGACGGCGACGAATGGGTGATCAACGGCGAGAAGTGGTTCACGTCCGCCGGCCGGGTCGCCGACATCCTCTTCGTGATGTGCACCAACGGCATGTTCGTCGTGCCTCGCGACACGCCGGGCGTCGAGATCATGCCCGAGCCCCGCAACCACAATCACATCAAGTACCACGACGTGCGCGTCCCGGCCGACCACCTGCTCGGCCCCGAGGACGGCGCCAAGGTCCTGGCCCAGCGTCGGTTGGGAGGCGGGCGGATTCACCACGCGATGCGCACCATCGCCCAGTGCCGGCTGGCCTTCGACATGATGTGCGAGCGGGCCCTGTCCCGCGAGTCGCACGGCGCCATCATCGCCGAGCACCAGATGGTCCAGGAGAAGATCGCCGAGTCCTACGCCAAGCTCAACATGCTGCGGCTGTATGTGCTCGAGACGGCCTGGAAGATCGACCAGACCTCCACCCAGGAAGCCCGCACGGACATCGCGGCGGTGAAGTTCACGATGGCCCGGATCCTGCGGGAGATCTCCTTCGACGCGCTCCACATCCACGGCTCGCTCGGCACCACCAACCTCACCCCGCTGCAGGACATGTACGCCAACGCGCCCACCATGGGCCTGGCCGACGGAGCCGACGAGGTCCACAAGGCATCGGTCGCCCGCCGGGTGCTCAAGGACTACCGGCCCCACGAGGGCGACTTCCCCCGGGAGTTCATCCCCTACAAGAAGGAAGAGGCCTGGGAGAAGATGCAGCCGGTGTTCGACCAGAACCCCGAGCTCGCCGAAGCCGCCCAGAACTGGAAGCGGTACTTCGACAAGCGCGGCGGCTGACGTCCAGCGCCACCGCTCAATCCGCGATCGGCACGGAGGGTGTCGTGGGCGGGTAGCTCTGGCCCAGCAGCCGGATCCAGTCGGGGTCCCGGTGGGGGTCGTCCGGCGTCGCAGCGTCGAGGCCACGGGAGCGCAGATCGTCGATGAACGTGTCGACGACGAGCGCCAGGGTCAGGTCGTCATCGTGGTCGAGGGCCCGGTCCCGAGCCTCGTGGTCGGGGAAGACCTCCGCCTTCCACGAGACGGCGATCCGCACGTCGTCGTCCGAGCCGGTGCCGAGCACGGCACCGTCGTTTCGCATCTCCCAGCCGCCGTCGACCCGGACGAGTCGCGAGTCGTGGGTCAGGCCCCGGACGAACGGGACGTCGTCGCCGCCGACGGTGGCGACACCGTGGTAGGTACGTTCGTTGTCGGCGAGCACCGCGACGTTCTCGAAGGGCGGCTCGACGATCGCGACGGGTCCTCGAGGACCGTTGGGCCAGTAGTGGAACGCTCCGCCCGGGCCGTCGTAGAACCAGGACACCGCAGTCGCCAGCGTGACCCGCCACCGCTCGAACAGCCCGGATTCCAGCATCGTCTTGAGGAGCCAGACGGGATGGTCGTTCCGGGTGAAGCCACGGAACGCCGGCACGTCGAGGTGCGGGACGAACGGGACGACGCTCGGCAGCATCACGTTCACGTAGACCGTCGTCGGTGAGACGCTCGCCTCGTTCCCGAACAGGTCGCGAGCGCCGGCGAGAAACCGATCATTGTGGAGGATCCGGTCGGCGCCGGGCACCAGCGGCCGACCGTCGATCGCGAAGTCGCAGCGGAACCAGGGTGGTACGTACGTCGTCGCCTGTGCGCCGCCGGTGGCGGTCACCTCCTCCTCCGATCCGGCGTACCTGGCGATCGGCCAGTACTGCTCGACGTCCCGCACGGAGGAGAGAACGGCATCGGGATCGTCCCACGCAGGTTCGATCCGGACCGCCCGCTCGGTTGCTGTCTCGACCACGTCGCCCCCTGGATTCGTCCTGCTCCCGCGAACAGTACCCGGCACGCATCGACCGTGTCGCCACCGGCGGGCGGGCGCACGGCGACCGACCGCAGTCCGGCGCCGTCGGCGCCTAGCGTGACCGGATGCTCCGCCGTCACCTTCGTCGCTTCCTGTTCACGATCCTCGCCGCCACCGTGTTGGTCGCGTGCGGGGGGTCCGACGAGGAGGCCGAGCCGACGACGACCGAACCCGAGGCAACCGTCGACGACTCGACCGGTGGCGAGCGGACCGACGAGTCCGTCGACGCCGATGCCGTCGACACGCCCGCGCCCGATCAACCCGGCCCGTACGCCGTGGGGCGTCGGACCGAGCAGGTCGTCGACGCGAACCGCGACGACCGCGCCCTGACCGTCGAGGTCTGGTACCCGGCCGCTGACGCCGGTGAGACCACCCCGTACGAGCTGCTGCCGGGCGTCACCTTCACCTCCGACCTCTCGACCGTGGATGCGCCGCCTTCCGGGGACGGGCCCTTCCCGCTCGTCGTGTTCTCCCACGGCTCCGGTGGCCTGCGGCAGCAGTCGACGTCGATCGTCGAGACCATCGCATCCCACGGGTTCGTGGTCGTGGCGCCGGACCACGCCGGCAACACGGCCATCGACCAGCTGCTGGGGACCGAGACCGAGCGCGACATCACGGCGCGGAACCGGGTACTCGACACCCGTTTCCTCATCGACGTGGTCGAGGCCGACGGTCTCGCTTCAGAACTCGCCGATGCCGACCGTGTCGCGGTCATGGGCCACTCGTTCGGCGGGTACACGGCGCTCGCCGTGGCGGGCGGCGCCGGCGACCTTCCCCCCGATCCCCGCGTGGACGCCATCGTCCCGTTGGCTCCCGCGTCCGGACTGTTGCCCGACGACTCGCTGGCTGCGATCGAGGTGCCGATGCTCATCGTGACCGGGAGCGAGGACGAGACCACGCCCGTCGACGACCAGTCGACACGCCCGCTCGAGCTCGCAGGCGGGCCGGCGACGTTCGTCGAGATCGAAGGCGGCGGCCACGCCGTCGTGACCAACATCTGCGACATCATCGACGCGGTCTCCGGGGCCGATGCCGACCTGCCGCCGGGCGCGGTCGATGCCGCCCGTTCCCAGGCTGGATCGACCTGTGATCCCGATGCCGAAGTCGATGTCGAGGACGCCTTCGACATCACCGAGCACTACTCCGTGTCGTTCCTGCGGCAGCACCTGGCCGACGACGAGCGCTACGCCGATCCCGACGAGATCGAGGGAGCGACCATCCGGTCATGACCACGGGAGCCATCCCCGGAGGTCCCACCCGGTCCCCTCGTGGATCGGTGCCCCGACGGGCGCGTCGGGCTGCTCCGTCTCGTCTGCATGGCCTTCGGCGGGTCGGTGGGGACACCGAGTCGCGGTAGGGAGGAAGATCGAGATGCTGTTGATGCCGTTCGACCTCAGGGTCGAGCCGATCGCCCGGTTCATGAACTGCGAGCTGGCGGACCACCCCGTCTACGACGGCGCCGAGGTCCAGTGGTTCGACGACGATGTGCACGGCACCGGGATGCTCGCCTTCCTGTCGCGCCGCGAGGAGGGGACCGCCGACTTCTACGTCCAGCCGGGCTTGCGGCTCGACCGTTCGATGTTCACCGTCGGCTCGGGTATCGGCTCGTGGCAGGAGCACGACTTCGGCGACTGCCGACTCGAGGTCGACGACGACGGCGTACTGGTCGACGTCAGCTTCATCGACACCGGCGGTCGCATGGTCGAGATCGCCGTCGATGACCGCGACGGTCGCGTCCGCGACCGCGGCTCCGTTCTTGCCCCGGTCAGCGACGGCATCGAACGGCCCGAGTCGATGCTGGTGGTGTACATGACCGAGTTCGATCTCGTGCGGCTCACCGGCGAGCCTCCGGTCGTTCGCATCGACGGCACCGAAGTCACCACGGGACGGCTACCGGGACAGGCCCTGCACCGTCGTGCCCTGGTCAAGTACGCGTCCGGTCTCGTGGTCGCACGGCTCGACCCCCACCACGACGGCGCCGTGACCGTCGTCGATCCGACGGCACCCGGGAAGGTCCGGCTCGTCGCAGGCGGGCACGCGATCGAAGGCATGGTGGCGGAGACGGCCGGCGTCGAGGCGAGGCTGTGGTTGTCCCCACCGTTGCCGGCGCTGACCGCCCTTCTCGACGGTGGGCAGCACGTCGGCGAGTGGGTGCTCGACGTCGCAGGTGACCGGATCACGGGAGGAACCGTGACCGCACGTCGTCAGGGCGACCACGTCGCGGTGACGAAGGAGGTCACACGTCGGTGGACGCCGGGCCGGTTGCCGACGCTGATGCAGGCGGTCACCCGGTTCGTCCCCGTGTTCCGGCGCTGGCCGAGGACCTATCGCTGGCACGCCGATGTCCGATTGGGTGAACCCGCGACCATGACGTCGGGTTGGGAGCGCGTGGGCCGGCGCCGAGACAGCTACCGCCGGGCGACGGGCTCATAGTGCCCGCGCTGCTCCAGGAACGCCCCATCCTCGCCACGTGGTGTCCCGCTCCGGACGGGAAGGAAGGAGATGTCGATGCTCCTGATGTCCTCGGATGTCCGGGTCGGGCCGATCGCGCGGTTCATGAACTCCGAGTTTGCCGGCGCCGGCATGCTGGACTTCCTCAGCCGCCGGGCCGATCAGCTCACTCGACGACCATCGCCGTCACCATGCCGAACATCCCCTCTTCCCGTTCGACGTGGTTGAGGATGTGGCAGTGCCAGACCCAGGTTCCCGGGTCGTCGGTGTTGATCAGGACCGAGTAGCGCTCGCCCGGGGCGACGTTGACGGTGTCGGCCCAGTACGGGTTGTCGAGCGGGATCCCGTCCTTGGCCACGATCAACTGCGGGAACTGGTGCTGGTGCATCGGGTGCACCTGCATGCCCTCGTTCAGGTAGTGGACGACCACCCAGTCGCCGGCGTTGGTGACCAGTGGTGCCGTGGCCGGGAAGCTCTTCCCGTTGAGCGACAGGCCGATCGTGCCGGCGTCGTTGAGCACCATCGGGATCTCCTGGGCCACCTCGAGGTCCTCGGGGATCGGGATGCCGCTGATCGTCCGGCCCCGGGGAATGTCGACGTCGCCGATCTGGATGACGCCGAGCAAGCCGTTGGGGACCTGGGTGTGGCCCATGTGGTGGGCGTGGTACATGCCCACGGCCTTGCGTTCGGCCGTGAACTCGTAGAGGAAGTCCTCGCCGGAGCGGATGAGGTCCTGGGTGATGGGGGAGACGCCGTCCATCTCGAACGGGGTGCGGACGCCGTGCCAGTGGACGTCGGTGCCACCCGGGAGCTCGTTGGTGACCTGGACCTGCACGTTGTCGCCGACGTCGACCTTGATCCAGGGGCCGGGGACGGTGCCGTTGTAGGTCCAGGCCTCGACGAACTTGCCCGGCTCGACTTCCCATTCGACGATCTGGGCAGTGAGCTCGAAGCGCTTGGTGCCGTCGTCGAGGATCTCGGGCTCGAGGGGCTGGTTGCCGGTGCCCTCGGTCTCGGCCGGGAACTCGAGCACCGAGTCGAGCATCTGCTGGTCCATCGCGGCCCAGTCGACGTCGGCGGTGGCCGAGCCGGTGCTGTGATCACCCGAGGCCATCTCGGCTTCGCCGTCACCGCCGACGACGAGGGTGCCGGTCATACCGGCTGCCTCGTGTCCGGGGATGTGGCAGATGATCGTGTACTCGCCCTCCTCGAGCGAGGAGAGGTCGAATTCCGTGCTCTCGCCGCCGCTGAGGTCGGGGGTCGTGAGGTCGGTGCCCTCGACCATCACGTTGTGGATCTGGCCACCCTCGTTGACCACCACGAGCGAGCCGCCCACCGGGACGTTCACCGTGTCCGGCGTGAGCGCGAACTCGGTGAGCACGAGCTCGGTCTCGCCCGTGGCGCCGACGCTGGCCGAACCGCCGCCGTCGTCGCCGAACGCGAAGCCCACGAAGCTGATGACCAGCGCCAGCACGGCCATGACGGCGATGACCATGGTCCCGATGTCGGTTCGGGCGCCGGGCGGGTTGGTCGGCTCGGTGGTGTCCGGGTTCGGTGCCACGGGGTGCTCCTGTCTCACCCGCAGAGCGGGCGGATTCGGTGGTTGCCTGTTCCGTGGCATCGTGCTGCGCCCGTGCCGTCGCGGCGAAGGGTCTTTGGTCCCCTTGCGATGGGACTTTGGTCACGAGCCCGCCTGGACGTCAGCGGGCGTCGCGGTACGCGATGCGGGCGATGGCGTGCATGCGGTCGTCGTCGTTGTGCTCGACGTGATCGAGGTTCGCCATGACCCGGCCGTGGGCGCGACGGCAGAACGTCTCGGCGATGTAGCGCTCCGGCGAACTCGCGTCGAGACCCTGGTCGTCGAAGACCTGCGTGATGCGCGAGAGCGTGGCCACCTGGCCGTAGATGTCCATCGCCGCGTGGGCCAGGCGCTTCTGGTGCCACTGGCGGAACTTGATGTCCTCACCGTGCTCGCGCAGCAGGCCGGTCGACACGTCGCGCAGACGCTGCACCTGGTCGGTGATCGGGTCGCTCAGCTCGGCGAGCTCGGCGTGGGCCTTGGTGATCCGGTCGGGCCGGACCGTCCGCTCGATGCGGCCGAGGGTGTATTCGGTCACCACACCGAGGCTGGCGATCGGGCGGCGGAGGTCGAGGGAGGCGAGGTCCTCGAGCTCGTCGCCGAGGGACTTGAGCCCGCTGAGGGCCACGAAGGCGCGCAGCACGTCGTTGGCGCCCTCGAAGATCGGGAAGATCCGGATGTCGCGCAGGATCTTCTCGTAGGGCTGATCGCGCATGTAGGCGACGCCGCCGGCGAGCTGGAAGACACGGTTGGCGGCGTACCAGATGAACTCGGTGCCCGAGATCTTGGCCATGGCCGACTCGAGCGACACGTCCTCGACGCCGGCGTCGACCATGCCCGTCGCCAGGTAGGACAGTGATTCCAGCCCGAACAGGTGGGTCGCCATCCACGAGATCTTCTCCTCGACCAGTTCGAAGTCGGCGAGCGGCTGGCCGAACTGCTCGCGCTCGTGGACGTGGTCGATGACGAGTCCGAGCATCTTCTTGGTTGCGCCCACCGCGCCCGTGCCGAGCGAGAGCCGCCCGGTGTTGAGCGTCTCGGTGGCGACGTGGAACCCGTCGCCGGGCTCGCCGAGCATGTGGCCGGCGGGGACCCGCAGGTTGTCGAACCGCAGGTGTCGTAGGTCGTTGCCGCGCAGGCCCATCGTGTCGTAGCGGTCGCCGACGATGAGTCCCTCGGAGCCGCCCTCCACCAGGAACGCGACGTGGCCTTCGTCACTGCGGGCGAACACCGTGAGCAGGTCCTTCGACCCGTTGCCGATGTAGCGCTTCTCGCCGTCGAGGCGCCACGAGCCGTCGGACTGGCGCTCGGCCCAGGTCTCGAGGTGGTAGGCGTCGGAGCCGGCGTTGGGTTCGGTGAGCGCGAAGGCCGCGAGCTTGCGTCCGGCGGCGAGGTCGGGAAGCCAACGTTGCTTCTGCGCGTCGGTGCCGTAGAGGAGCAGCGGTTTCGTCCCGATGGACTGGTGGACCCCCATCACGACGGCGAGGGTGGCGTCGATGACGCCGAACTGCTCGGCCACCCGGGCGTAGCCGGTCTGGGACAGACCCTGGCCGCCGTACTCCTCGGGCACGGTCAGCCCGAGCAGCCCCCGTTGGCCCAGGTCGGCGAGGAACTCGTCGCCGAGCCAGCCGGCCTCCTCGACGGCGCGTGGGTCGTAGTCCGCGGTGGCTTCGTCCAGGCTGCCGAGCAGCGAGTCCACCTTCCGGGCGTCGTCGGCATCCTGGCGCGGGTAGGGAAACACCAGGTCTTCGTGGATCTCGCCACAGAACAGCGGCTTGGCGAACGATGCGGGGAGATCTTCGGCGTCGGTCACGGGCGGTTCTTCCTGGGCGGGAACTCGGGCCGTTGTTCTCTACCCGCCGGCGGCGGGGGTGATGTGTCAGCGGCTGGCAACGCACCCGCCGAATGCGGCGGCACCGCAGTGGAGGCGCCTCAATCGAGGTCGATGGACACGCCGACGGCGAACCCGGTCAGGCGCTCGAGCTCCTCGTCGGTGAGGCCACGTCCCGGCTCGGGGATCTCGACGGCGAAGAACCGTTCGACCCACGCCGGCGGGAGGATGCGGGCGAGCGAGCGGTCGGCGATGGTCTTGAACTCCGGGGTCGGCGCCTTGTGTGCGATCGCTCGTCCTGTCCGCTCCTCCCCGCGGAGCACGACGCCGATGGGGCCACCGTCGACGAAGTTGCGCCACCACGTCCGATTGGCGGCGTCGGACACCAGCACGTCGAGCGAGCCGTCCTCGTTCTCGGCGTAGCCGACCGTGATCGCATACTGGCGTCCGCTGCGGCGGCCGGTGATCCGCAGGAGCACCACCTTGTCGCTCGCGAACCGGTGCAGCCGTGAGGTCAAAACCCTGCGCAGCAGCGGGTTGACGCGCGTGTACAGGACAGCGCTCCAGTGACGCCGTGGCGTCCGGTTGGCCGCGGTCGATCCCGCCTGGTTCACGTCAGCTCCCCCTCGGTGGATGTGGCCCGGGACGCTAGCCGTGGCCCGGACGCCATCCAGGTGACGCTCGGCGGCGCTTCTCACCGGCAAGAATCCCGGGTGGTGCGACGCCCACTCGTGAACCTGTTCTTCGTCGCCGTGCCGTGGCTCTGGTTCCTCGTGCGCGACGGCCACCCCGTGCTGGACACCATCGCCATCGGTCTCCCCGTGGTCGTGACCGCCGTCGTCGGCCTCGGTGCGCTCGTGGCCGCCGTCCGCGGTCGGTGGGGCCTGCTGGTCGGCGCGCTGTCCTGGCTGGTGTTCGGGGCGGTGACCATCGTCGGGCCGTGGCTGCCTCGCCAGACCGACTCCCCGACCGAGGGGGTGCGCGTGGTCGCGGCCAACGTGCACGGGGACGATGCTCGCGAACCGGTCGTCGCCGCAGAGCTGTCGGCCCAGGCTGCACAGGTGTTGGTGGTCAGCGAGATCAGCCGCGAGCTCCACAACCTGCTGTCCGCGCGCTACCCGCACGTCCTCGACAGCAGAGCAGGCAACGGACCGCCGGCGGTGGCGGTCTTCTCCGACCTGCCTCTGACCGACCTCGGGCTCCCCGGCGGGCTCCGGGGCCAGCGCGGCCTGCGGGTACAGGTGGAGGGTCCCGCCGGGCCGTTCGTCCTCTACGGCATGCACCTCGACCGCCCCCGCTTCGGGCCGTCAGTCGGCCCGCAGGTGTCGGTGCGCGCCCACCGGCGCATCATCGCCTCGTTGCGCGATGCTGCGGCGGCCGAGGAGCTCCCAGTGGTGGTGGCCGGTGACCTGAACCTCGTCGACCGATCGTCCGGGTACCGGAGACTGACCGGCCACTTCGACGATGCGATGCTCGCCGGTTGGGGGCGTCCCACCGCCTACCGCCCCATCGGCCTTCCGTTCCTGCCCCGCATCGACCACGTCCTGATGCCGGCGGGGTGGTGCTCGACCAGCCCGGCGGTCGTCAACCTCACGGGTTCGGACCATCGCGCGGTCGGCGCGACCGTCGGGCCGTGCCCGTAGGGCTGCGGCGAGAACCCGGCGGGGCCGTGGCCTGAAGTCGGGCGAGGGTGCGCTCGAAGCGGAGTCGGCGGTTTCGTTCGTATAGTCTCCGAACGATGGCGTCCAAGAACGATGCGGGAGAGCCGAGACCTCGGATGGGTCTGCTCGACGTGCGGCGCCACCACCTGTCGCTGGTGCTCGATCACCTCGTGCGCAGCGGGCCGCGCTCACGTGCTGCCCTGGCGCAGGAGACCGGGCTGACCAAGGCGACCGTGTCTGCACTGGTGGCCGACCTCCTGGCCCGCCAGCTGGTCGAGGAGCGGGAGCCCGTCGGTGGACGCATCGGACGTCCGGCCACGGACATCGCCGTGTCCCACACCGTGGTGGCCTTGGGCCTGCAGGTCGACGCCGACCGCGTGGCCGCCTGCGTCCTCGACATCGCCGGGGACATCCGCTCCCGGCACAGCCGTGGCGGCGACCACCGAGACGCTGAGCCTGCGACGGTGCTGGAGCTGCTCCGCGAGGTCACCGCCGAGGCGATGGCGGACATCGAGGCGGCGGATCTGTGGTGTGCCGGAGGCGCGCTGGCCGTCCCGGGTCTGGTCGACGAGACCGGCGAGCTCTTCGTGGCCGCGAACCTGCACTGGCTGGACGTGGATCTCACCGCGCCGCAGTCCAGGCTCGGCCTCCCGCCGTCGTTCCCGATCGTCGTCGACAACGAGGCGAACCTCGCGGCGCTGGCCGAGCTGAGGCACGGGCTCGGGCGCGATCTCACCTCCTTCGTGTATGTCTCCGGCGGCGTCGGCGTCGGCGCCGGGGCGGTGATCGACGGGCGGATCGTGCGCGGCGCCAACGGGTTCGCCGGCGAGCTCGGGCACGTGGTCGTCGACCCGTCCGGTGTCCGGTGCGCGTGCGGCACGCGGGGGTGCCTCGAGACGGTCGTCGGCGCCCGTCGGCGGACCTCGTCGGCTCGCCGAGCCGACGCCCTCGCCGCAGCATTCCGCAACGTGGTGCACCTCCTCGACCCCGAAGCGGTCATCCTTGGTGGCAGCCTCGCCGCAGGCGACGAGGAGATCGCAGACGCCGTCGCCGAACGGTTGCGCGAGACCACCCTCGGCGGGCGGTGGAGACCGTGCCCCGTGCTGGGTTCGGCGCTCGGCCCCGACGCCGCCCTCATCGGCGCAGCCACCGTCGCCATCGACGACGTGATCGCCGATCCGACCACCGTGCCTGTCGACCCACTCACCCAGACCGCTTGACCGGAGCCCATGCCATGAACGACCACCTGACCCCCCGCCCCGAGCACCGCTTCACGTTCGGCTTGTGGACCGTGGGCAACCCTGGTCGCGACCCGTTCGGTCACGAGGTGCGCGCCGCGCTCGACCCGGGGGAGACCGTGCACCGTCTCGCGGAGCTCGGCGCCTACGGCGTGAACTTCCACGACGACGACCTCGTGCCACCGGGCTCGTCGGCTCAGGAGCGCGATGCCGTCGTGAAGCGCTTCCAGACCGCGCTCGACGAGACCGGCATGAAGGTACCGATGGCGACGACGAACCTGTTCTCCCGCCCCGTCTTCAAGGAAGGTGCCTTCACCGCCAACGACCCCGACGTGCGCCGCTTCGCCGTGCGCAAGACGCTCGACGCCATCGACCTCGGAGCCGAGCTCGGCGCCGGTGTGTACGTCATGTGGGGCGGCCGCGAGGGCGTCGAAGCCGATGCCGCCAAGGACGTGCGCCTGGCGCTCGACCGGTACAAGGAGGCGGTCGACCTGTGCTGCGAGCACATCCGCGAGCGCGGCTACGACCTGCGCATCGCGCTCGAGCCGAAGCCGAACGAGCCCCGAGGCGACCTCTTGCTGCCCACGGTGGGCCACGCGCTCGCGTTCATCGGCGAGCTGCAGTGGTCGGACATGGTGGGCCTCAACCCGGAGTTCGCCCACGAGACGATGTCCGGTCTGAGCTTCACCCACGCCGTGGCCCAGGCGATGTGGCAGGGGAAGCTGTTCCACATCGACCTCAACGCCCAGCGCATCGGCAAGTTCGATCAGGACTACCGCTTCGGCTCGGAGGGGATCCGTGATGCCTTCTACCTGGTCCGGCTGCTCGAGGACTCCGGCTGGGACGGCATGCGCCACTTCGACGCCCACGCCTACCGCACCGAGGACGCCGACGGTGTGTGGGACTTCGCACGTGGCTGCATGCGCACCTACCTGATCCTGAAGGACAAGGCCGAGCGCATGCGCGAGGACGCCGAGATCCAGGAGGCGCTGGAGGCGGCGCATGCGCATCGTCTCGCCGAGCCCACCGGAACCCTCGGGGACATCCGGTCGGTGTCGCTGGACGAGGACGCGCTGGCCGCGCAGGGCTACGGGCACGAGCGACTGGACCAGCTCGTGACCGAGCTGCTGTTGGGCGTGCGCTGATGCCGCTCGTCGTGGGGGTCGACTCGTCGACCTCGGCGTGCAAGGTGGAGGTGCGTGACGCCGACACCGGCACGGTCATCGCCTCCGGTCGCGCCCCGCACCCGCTGACCACGCCGCCGCGCAGCGAGCAACACCCCGCCGACTGGTGGTCCGCGTTCGAGGCGGCGTGTCAACAGGCGGGTGTGTTCGGGCCCAACCGGCCCGATGCCGTCGCGGTGGCCGGCCAGCAGCACGGGCTCGTCGTCCTCGACGACGCCGGTGAGGTGCTGCGCCCGGCGAAGTTGTGGAACGACACCGAGTCGGGACCGGATGCGGCCGAGCTCGTCGAGGCGCTGGGCGCCGAGGCCTGGGCGGAGGCGTGTGGGAGCGTCCCGGTGCCGAGCTTCACCATCACCAAGCTGCACTGGTTGCGACGGTCGGAGCCCGAGGTGTTCGCCCGGGTCGCCAAGGTCCTCCTGCCGCACGACTGGCTGACCGCCCGTCTCAGCGGTCGGTGCACGACCGACCGGGGCGATGCCTCGGGCACCGGCTGGTGGTCGCCGATCGAGGAGCGCTACCGGACCGACCTCCTCGAGCTGGTCGACGGCAGGATGCCGTGGGACTCGATGCTGCCCGAGGTCCTCGGACCCACGGCAACGGCCGGTGAGTGGGCGGCCACGGGGGCAGTGGTGGCACCGGGCACCGGCGACAACATGGCGGCCGCGCTCGGTCTCGGCCTGCGCCCCGGCGACCTGGCCCTGAGCCTCGGGACCAGCGGCACGGCCTTCGCCGTGTCAGACCGCCCGACCACCGACCCCACGGGCACGGTCGCCGGCTTCGCCGCCGCCGACGGACGCTACCTCCCGTTGGTGTGCACGCTGAACGCCACCAAGGCCAGCGACGCCGTCGCACGCCTCCTCGGTGTGGACCACGCCGACCTCGACCGGCTGGCTCTCGCTGCAGAACCGGGTGCCGGTGGGCTCGTTCTCGTGCCCCACCTCGACGGCGAGCGCACTCCCGACCGGCCCGACGCCACCGGCACCCTCACCGGCCTCCGCTCCGGCGTCACGCGGGAGCAGTTGGCACGAGCCGCGATCGAGGGGGTGGTGTGCAACCTCCTGGCCGGTGCCGAGCACCTCTCGGCGTGGACGGAGCAGCGCGTTTCCGGACGCGTCCTCCTCATCGGCGGGGGTGCGCGCAGCGCTGCCTATCGCCAGGTCGTCGCCGACCTCACCGGCCGCTGCGTCCACGTCCCGGCGTCGGATGAGCTCGTCGCGCGCGGCGCAGCCATCCAGGCAGCGGCCGTGTGGGCCGGCCGTGACCTCGACGACGTCGTCGACACGTGGCGCAGCGGCGAGGACATCGTGACCGAGCCCGCGCCGGGGAGCGCAGGCGATGAGATCCGGGGCGCGTACGCCGCCGCGATGGGAGAGACGCGATGACGATCACCACCTTCGACGAGGCCCGGGCCGCGGTGCGAGACGGCACCCCACCGGCTGCGGCCGCTGCGGAGCTGGTCGGGTCGATGACCGCCGACGAGCGGCTCTCGTGCCTCGACGGTGACACGCCGTTCTGGACGGGGCTGGAGTTCCTCGGCCGGGGCGGCTACCACCTCATGCCGTTCGATGGGGGTCGGGTCGAGCGCATCGGTCTGCCCGGCATCAGCTTCGCCGACGGCCCGCGCGGCTGCGTCGTCGGCAACGCCACCTGCTTCCCGGTGTCCATGGCGCGGGGCGCGACCTGGGACCCGGACCTCGAGGAGCGGGTGGGTGAGGCCATCGGGCGCGAGCTGCGGGCCGCGGGGGCGACCCTCACCGGCGCAGTCTGCGTCAACGTGTTGCGCCATCCGGCGTGGGGTCGAGCTCAGGAGACCTACGGCGAGGACCCCTTCCAGGTCGGCGAGCTCGGGGCCGCGTTGACCAGGGGCCTGCAGCGCCATGTGCTCGCCTGCGTCAAGCACTACGCCGTCAACTCGATGGAGAACGCGCGCTTCCAGGTCGACATCGAGGTCGACGAGGTGGCCCTCCACGAGGTCTACCTGCCGCACTTCCGGCGCATCGTCGACGAGGGCGTGGCGTCGGTGATGACGGCGTACAACGCGGTGAACGGGGAGTGGTGCGGCCAGGACAGCCGCCTCATCACCGACGTCCTCCGCCACGAGTGGGGCTTCGAGGGCTTCGTCATCAGCGACTTCATCTTCGGGCTCCGCGACGCCGCCCGTTCCCTGTCGGCGGGGCTCGACATCGAGATGCCGTTCCGGATGATCCGTGCCCAGCACCTGGCGTCCGCACTCGAGGCCGGCGACGTCTCGTGGGACGACGTCGACGCGGCGGTCACGCGCGTCGTGGCCACGCTCCTGCGCTTCGGCGCGGTCCTCGACGCACCGTCGCCACCGCCCGAGGTGCTCGGCTCTGCCGAGCACCGGGCGCTCGCTCGCGAGGTCGCCGCCCGCTCTGTGGTCCTCCTGCGCAATGAGCCGGTGGACGGCACGCCCGTCCTGCCGCTGGACCCAGGCACCCCGGTCGCGGTGGTCGGCCGCCTCGCCGACCAGGTCAACCTCGGCGACGGCGGCTCCAGCGATGTCTGGGACCTCGAGTGCCGCCCGGTGCTCGACGGACTGCGCGACCGGCTCGCGCACGTGGTCCACGACGACGGCGCCGACGTCGACCGGGCGGCCGGGCTCGCCGCCGAAGCCGAGGTCGCCGTCGTGGTGGTCGGGTACACCGAGGTCGACGAGGGCGAGTACATCGGTGACACCGATCCCGCCCTCGCTTCGCTCTTCCCACCGGGAGACGACCCCGACGAGGTCGCCCGGTTCGAGGAGGCTCTCGCCCAGCAGTCCGCCACCACGCGCCCACCGCGCCTGGCCGACCGTTCCGCGGGGTTCAGCGTGGGCGGCGATCGCCGGTCGCTCCGTCTCCTCGACGACGACGCCGTGCTCGTTCGGGCCGTCGCCGCCACGAACCCGCGCACCGTCGTCGTGGTCCAGTCCGGCAGCGCGGTGGTCATGACCGACTGGCTCGCCGAGGTCGCCGCGGTCGTGCAGGCCTGGTACGGCGGTGCGCAGGCCGGACCGGGTCTGGCCGACGTGCTGCTCGGGGCGGTCGTGCCCTCGGGTCGCCTGCCGTTCTCCGTCCCCGCCGACGAAGCGGATCTCCCCGTCTTCGATCGGGACGCCACCTCGTTTCGCTACGACCGTTGGCACGGCTGGTGGCACCTCCGGCACTGCGGCCACACGCCCGCGTTCCCCTTCGGGTTCGGCTTGAGTTACACGACCTTCAGCCTCGAGCAGGTCGACGTCCGCCGGGAGGGCGACGCTGTCGTCGCCACGGGCGTCGTGCGCAACACCGGCGATCGTGACGGAGCGGACGTGGTTCAGCTGTATGCCGAGCTGCCGCAGGGGGACCGCCCCGACCGGCTCGTCGGCTTCGCTCGGGTCGAGGTCCCCGCCGGTGATACCGGCGAATTCACCGTACAGGTGCCGCTGGAGTGCCTTGCCACCCGCGACGCAGGAAGCAACACGTGGAGACCGCCGCTGGGCGCCCACACGTTCACCGTCGGCCGCGATGCCGCCGATCCCGGCCACACCACGACCCTCGAGCTGGAAGGAGACCACCTTGGTCGCTGAAGCCGTCACCGGCGCACCCGATGTCGAGCACCTGCACACCCGCGCCATCGACGACCGGTCGATCATGCGCGGCTTCGTTCGTTCGGCCGACATCCGGGACGCCTCCCCCGAAGGCCTCACGCTGCGCACCGCCGACTCGTGGTCCACCGGCTTCACCGAGTGGAAGGGAACCGAGCCGGCCGAGCCGGAGCAGACCACCGGTGCGCTGTGCATCGAGGTGATCAGCGACGACGTCGTGCGGATCCGCTACGTGCCCGACGCCGCCGACGTGGAGGTGGGCGAGCGCGACCTCGGGATCGTCGTCGGGACGCCGCCATCGGCCACCGACGTCCAGACCGAGGGCACCACGATCCGGACACCAGCGATGGTGGTCGATGTCGACCTCCAGCCGTTCTCGATCGGGATCTCGTCCGCCGACGGCGTCGAGCGGTGCCGCATCGGCGGCCGCGAGAAGAACATGTTCGGGATGTGGGACACCCATGCCACCGGTGTGTCGCGCACCGCCGACGGTCGGGTCCCCCTCGCGACGGAGACCTACTCCCTTCGCCCCGGTGAGGCCGTCTTCGGCTTCGGTGAGCAGTTCGGGCGCCTCAACAAGGTCGGCCAGACCATCGACGTCAACATGGTCGAGGCGGTCGGTACCACCACGCCGCGGGCGTACAAGAACATCCCGTTCTTCTGGACCACCGGCGGCTACGGCGTCTTCTGGAACACCACCGGACGCATGACCGCCTGGGTCGGCAGCCGCGGCGCCGCCGACGTGCAGCTCGCCGCCGAGGACGACCAGCTCGACACGTACGTGTTCGTCGGCGACCCCAAGACCATCCTCGACCGGTACACCACCCTCACCGGCAAGGCGCACGTGCCGCCGGACTGGACCTTCGGCTGGTGGCAGTCGAAGATCAGCTACAAGGCCGCCGACGAGATCCTGGATGTCGTGCGCCGGCACCGCGACGCCGACCTGCCGATGGACGTGGTCCACCTCGACACGTTCTGGTTCCGGGAGGACTGGCGCAACGACCTCACCTTCTCCGAGGAGCGCTTCCCCGACCCGGCGGGGTTCCTCGCCGAGCTCCGCGAGATGGGCGTGCACACGTGCCTCTGGCAGCTCCCCTACATCCCCGAGGGCTCGCCGCTGTTCGACGAGCTCGCCGATGTCGGCGCCTTCGTCACCCACGAGGACGGCAGCCTCTACGACGTCCACATCTGCTACACGCCCGGCTTCGATGGCCAGGTCGGCATCATCGACTTCACCAACCCCGCAGGTGTCGAAATCTACGGCCGGTGGATCCGCCAACTGCACGAGCTCGGCGTCGCGGCCATCAAGGTCGACTTCGGTGAGCAGGCTCCTCTCGACGGCGTCTACCACGACGGCATCCCGGGGTCGCTGCAGCACAACCGGTACCCGCTGCTCTACAACAAGACGATCGCCGAGGCGACGCACGAGGCGACCGGCGACTGGATCATCTGGGCCCGGTCGGCATGGTCCGGCAGCCAGCGGTACCCGCTCCACTGGGGCGGCGACTCCAGCCCCAACTGGGAAAATCTCGGACCGCAGTTCGCGGCCGGGCTGTCGCTGGGCCTTTCCGGCTTCTCGTTCTGGAGCCAGGACATCGGCGGCTTTCTCGCCGAGACCGGCGGCGACCTCCTGGTGCGCTGGATCCAGGCCGGGCTGTTCGTGTCCCACGCCCGCATCCACGGCGTCGGCAATCGCGAGCTGGTCGACCACGGCGGCGACGTGCTCGAGGTCGGCCGCCAGTTCCTGCACCTGCGCTACCAGCTCCTGCCGTACCTGCTCGGCGAAGCGCGGCGCAGCGCCGCCGCCGGGCTGCCGATGATGCGCGCCCTGGTCGTCGAGTTCCCGGACGACCCCACCACCTGGAACATCGACGACCAGTGGCTGCTCGGCGAGCACCTCCTGGTGGCGCCGATCCTCGACCGGTCCGGGCGCCGGAGGGCCTATCTGCCGGCCGGCCGCTGGGAGGACTGGTGGACCGGTGAAATCGTCGACGGTGGCCGATGGGTCACCATCGAGTCCGGGCTCGACCGGATGCCGCTGTGGATCCGCGACGGTGGCGCCATCGCATTGGGGCCGGTGCTGCACCACGTCGGCGAGCGCCCGGTTGGGACGGTCACCGTCCGCGCCGTGCCGCCGACCGACGACCGACCCGTCGAGGGCACCTTCGTCGCCGACGAGGAGGTGGTCTGGAGGTGGGGCCCCGACGGCCTGGAGCTCGATCCGCGGGTGGACGCAGAGATCCAGCAACGCTGACCGAGCCTCCCAGCGAGCGACTCGCGCGCAAGGCGGGCTGACGCCATCCGGAGTTTCCGGCGGCGGGTAGCTTTGCGCAAAGCCATCGTTGAGGAATGGTCGCGGAGGACGAGAGCCCGAAGGTCCAGGGTCGCGAGCCGGTGTTCCGGCACCTCGACGACTCGGACGTGCCGTGGCAGCAGGTGAAGCGCCAGCGCAACGCCGACGGCACCGAGGCGTCGGTGTTGGAGAAGTGGCTGGCGTTCTCGCCCGACCCCCAGTACCTCTCGCTCTACGCCCGTTACGACCCGGGGATGATCGTCCGCCGGCACGGCCACTACAGCCCCCACGTCGTCTTCGTCCTCGACGGCGAGCTCGAGGTCGGCGACGTCCGTTGCCCGCCCGGCACCCACATCGAGCTGCCGAAGATCATCTCGGTCGACGACCACATCGTCGAACCCCGGGAGCTGTGGTGGGAGGCCCTGCCGCCCGGCGTCCGTGAGCGCGGCCCGCGCGTGGTGCGGGAGAAGGTGCGCCTCGAGTTCAAGGGCGGCCACTACGGCTTCGAGCGGGACGCGTCTGGGGCTGCGTGTTCGACGACCAGCACGGCCTCGTGAGCCGCGACTACCCCCACACCGACGGCACCTGGCCCGAGTCCCGCGCCGTGGCGCACCGCTTGTGCGCCGGCGCCGGCATGGACGTGGAGGAGTGCCGGGCGTTCCTCAGGGGCAACGCCGTCCGCTGCTACGGCTTGGGTCGGTTCGGCATCACGGCGTGAACCCGTCCGCCCCCGATGACGGGCTGCTCGGGGCCATCGTCCGCCTCGACCTGTCGGTGACCCGGGTCCTCGACGAGATCGCCGGGCGCGCCGGCCTCGCCTTCGCCGACTGCCTCGTCCTCGGCGTCGTGCGGCGCGCCCCCGGTCGTCGCAGCTCACCCACCGCCATCGCCGAGGTCCTCGGCCGCACCACCGGCGGCATGTCGCTGACCCTCGACCGGCTCGAGACCGACGGCTGGCTCCGCCGGTCGCGAGATCCCGACGACGGTCGCCGGGTCGTCGTCGAACTGACGCAGCGAGGGCTCCGCGTGGCAACACGCGTCAACCGGGAGCTGCACGCCTGGGAGTCGTCCCTCGACCTCCCCCGGCCACCTGCGGACGTGGTGGCGGTGCTCGACGCGGTCACCGAGGTGATCGACCGCCGACAAGCCGAAGATCTCGACGCCCTGTCACGCCTGGCGTGACTGGCTGTCGGGTTGGCCGATTCGGGGCGCCCTCGGCGCAACCGCCAGACGCGTAGATCGCCAGGTAGGCGACGGGCGGTCTGTTGGGAATCGAATCCGCTCAAGCGTCGTCGTCGAAGTCGAGCTGGTCGACCACCGATCGCGTCAGCCGACACGCCGGCTGCCATACGCTCTTGTCGCGCACCCCTTCTGCTCCCTGTTCTCGACCGTCAGCCCGCCGGACACCGAGGAAGCAAGCGGGGTGGGCCCGCGGATGGCCGCTCACACCACCCTCGGATCAGCCAGGTGAGCCGGGATTGCGTTGCAGCCGTTTCAGGAGGTGTCGGTGACGAGCGACCGCCCGATCGCCCCGAGGTGGTCAGCGACGTGGAACGGCGCAGCGAGCTGGGCCGTTCCACGTCGCACCTCGCACCAACCGGCGCAGATGCGGAGGTCAGCCACGATCTCAGGCGCGTGCGCCGCGGCGATGACCAGTTGCAGGACCAGACGGCTCAGCGTCGGAGGTGGGGCGGCATCACCGTCGGCCAGGCTGTCCGCGATCCGCTCGGACAGGCGGCGGCCCCGTTCGCCCCCCTCCTCGATCGCCTCCTCGTAGCGACGCTCTCGCTGGTGGTCGTGGGACCAGTCCTCGATGACGAAGAGTCCGCCGGGACGCAGGCGTGGGAAAAGCAGGTCGAACGAGGCCGAGGTCGGCGCCAGCTGGTGTGAGGCGTCGTCGACGACGAGGTCGAGCGCTGCGTCACCGAATGCTCGGTCGACCAGCGCCTGAACTGAGGTCGTGTCCGATTGGTCGACGCCCCAGTGGAGCCCGACCCGGTCGGTCAGCTGCCGACGATCGACGAGCTCGGCGAGCGCCTCGATCGGCCCGGGCGCGATGTCGAGTGCCAACATCCGTCGGGGTCGGAAGAGGAGGGCGAGCATCGCGGTGCTCGCCCCCTGGTCGATGCCCAACTCCACCAAGTTGCCGTCGTGGAACTCCTCGTCGAGCTCCCGGTAGCGTTCGATCATCCACGGTGGCTTCCGGACGCTGAAGTGATCGGGGGCGGAAGGCAGCCTGCTCGTCGCCACCGCGTCGAAGGTGACGCCGTCGATCTGGAACGTGTGCATCTGTCTCGCCGCCTCCCGGACCGCAGGGTGTCGCGGATCGTAGCCGTGCACGGTCCCGGCTGCCGCGGGGCAGAGGGTCGACGGTGAAGGTGCCGGACGCAGGCGCGTAGTCCACCCCGGCCTGGGGTTGCTCCAGGGTGTCGACCGTGACCCAGTCACCGCCACGGTCTTCTCCGACGGAGCGGACAGCTCGACCACCGCGTCCAGGATCGTCTCCCCGGAGTCCCCCTCGAGCACGAAGCCACCAGTGCCGTCAGTGGCCACGTCGGGTCCAGCTGCGCGCCGCTGACGCTGGTGTTGACGACCTCGGCGGGACCGATCGCGGTCCCGGTGGCATCGAAGTGACGGACGTAGATGTCGGACGGATCACCGAACGTCCCACCGCCCGTGCCGGGACCGATCCAGGCAACGATGAAGCTCCCGTCGGGTGCGACGACAGCGGAGAGGCAGGGCTCCGTTCACCGCGCCCGTGTTCGACAGCCTCGAGCTATGGGTGAGATCGCAGCCGAGCGGGATCCGCGCCACGGACGCGGTCGTCTGGGCGCGTGAGATTCTCGCTCGATACGACAAGGGCTCGGGCAGCTCCAACAACGCTCGGACCTGAGCTCGAGCGCTCGTGGAGCTGGGGGGAATCGAACCCGGGGGTCGTTCGGGTCGCGAAAGTCTGGTCACAGGGTGGTGGCGGCTCAATTTCGGTCCGGTAGGAGTAACCGCGGGAGTAACGGCACCTGACCTGTACCGGGGTGCGCTTCTCGCTGTGGTCCATGCACGGGTGTGGACGCCACCGGACGTCGGTGGACAGGTCGGCGGGATCGGCCGTCGCGGGGTCGATGTCCACGGGTGTCCACCGATGGTCCAGCGGCTTCGGTCGGATCCTGGAGCGAAGGGAAGAAGTTGCGGAGCGTGCATGAGGCTTGCAGAATGAAAGCGTGCCGAACATCCTCGTCCGAGACCTTCCCGACGACGTTCACCGTGCGCTGCAGGACCGTGCCGAGCATCGAGGGCAGTCGCTGCAGCAGTACCTGAGCTCCGAGCTGACCCGACTCGCCGAGCGGCCGACCGCGGACGAGTTGTTCGAGCGAGTATCCAAGCGGCGCGGTGGCAAGGTCGGGCTCGCGCAGGCGGTCGCTGATCTCGATGACGAGCGCTCTGCGTCTTGATCGTCGTTGACGCGTCGGTGTTGGCGAACGCGCTCGCCGACGACCGGAGCGACGGGGGAGTGGTCCGCGCTCGACTCACTTCTGGTGACGACCTCGCCGCGCCCGATCTCGTCGATGTCGAGACGGTGGCGGTGCTCCGGAAGCGATGGATGGCCGGCGACCTCTCGAAGAGCCGTTTCTCGGTTGCCATCGACGATCTCGAGGATCTCGACTTGGTTCGGTACCCGGCGCTCCCGCTGATGCGGCGAGCATTCGAACTTCGCGACAATGTGACCGCGTACGACGCCGTCTACGTCGCACTCGCCGAACGCCTCGACTGCCCGCTAGTCACCGCCGACGAACGGCTCGCCGCGGCGCCGGGCATCAGCTGCTCGGTCGAGGTGCTCCGGCCCTGAGCGAGGCCGTCGTTGGGGGCGCCTACGGTGAGCGTCCTTCAACGGCGCCTATGCACTACCAAGCGTCCAGGAGGAACGAGGGTCCGCGCCGAATGGTGTCTGGCTGGTAGTGATCCTCGACGCTCGCCGGTCGGGATGGTATCTCCTGCTATCACAGGCTGATAGCATCAGACGCGATGACGACGACCCGCACGACGTTCACGCTCGACGACGCGCTCGCCGAACAGGCGCGTCGTCTCGGGGTGAACATCTCCGCGGCTGCCCGCGACGGCGTCGCAACTGCCGTACGGGCTGCGCTCGCAAGCGCTGATCGTGACGCCTACCGAAGGTCACCCGAGAAGACCGATGAGTTCTGGTCCGAGGCCGAGGCTTGGGGTGATGAGTGAATCGCGGCGAGGTCTGGCTGGCCCAAGTCGGCCGCAAGCGCCGCCCGGTCCTCGTGCTCACCCGCGACGAGGTCCTCGACGTTCGATCACTCGTCACGGTGGCCGAAGTCTCGACTTCGGCCCGAGGACTTGCGGCGGAGGTCGAGATCGACCACGTTCGCGTCGGGCTCGATCGAGAATCGGTCGTCAACTGTGACGGTCTGCACACGGTCGCGCAGGCCACGCTCACGACATGTGTCGGGGAGGTCGACGAGGACATGCTCGAGCGGGTGTGTTCGGCGGTGAGCTACGCCCTCGGTTGCTGACAGCCGGCTCGCCGCGCTCCCCCGGGGTTCCGGCTGGGGCATCAAGTACTGCCGGCTCGCGCGGGCCGCCCGCAATGGATAAGGACCTGCGCGGAAAGGGCGATTATCGCAGGTCCCCGTGCTCCCCGCTCTTGCTGCTCCTTCGTCGCAGCGGGCCGCTCGGGCCCCGGAGCCGGCGGGGTAGGCGCGCTTCGCTTGGCCCCTATCCGCTCGGCTCCTAAGAGATCTTCGGTGCGATCGCCGTCGTCGACGCTCGCTCGGACGACGTAGTCCCGAGCGGCACGTAGGTGCGCCCTCGGGCTCCGTGGTTGTGGTGTTGCAGCAGCGCAACGTGACAGCCCGAGAGCTTCAGCCGGCCGGGTCGCCCGCACTCTGGGGCTGTGGTGTTGCGCCAGCGCAACGTGAGAGCCACGGAACTCCCGGGGCGCACGAGTGCCGGTTCTTGTTGAAGTTTGTCGAGCCCCGTCGTCGGGTGATGAGTCGAGCCCCGTCGTCGGGTGATGATAAACCGACCCGGCCGCGTTTCCCATGGTCGGGCGTCCGTCAGGCGGAGGATGGGGGAGTGCGATGGGCCTACTCGACCGATTTCGGCGAGTTTTTCCTCGAACGGGCGTCGGCGGTCGACCGCTCCTTCGACGCCGAATCCGACCGGTCGTCGGTCGAAGCCATCTGCCGGCGCCTCGACGGGGTGCCGCGCTGTCGCCTCCCGCCACCCCCGACCCGGCAACGACCACCTCGATCAGCCCCGAGCGCAGCAGCTGTAACCCGTCCGGCCGTCCTGCGTCTGGATGGACAGCCCGAGTCTTTGCCAGCGCGCCAGCTGCGAAGACCACCGTCGGGCAGAACCACCACCGAGGAGGACAATCCACATGAGCGATCGCCACAGCAACGAGGCGGCTACGCCGCAAGACACCGTCGAGGTCATCGACCTCGACTCCGACGAGCTCGGCGAGTTTGGCGCGCTGGAGGCGAGCGAACGGCGGACTCCGTGCACGTTGCCTGGTCAACCGGCGCGCTAGTCCGAGGCACTGCTACGACGAGGGTCGATCTGCCGTGTTTCTGCAGCCAGAATCTGGGCTGTCGACAGATGACGAACCGAATCGACGGTCGGCCGGGATGGAACCCGGCGAGCGTGTGGGCTGCGTGGACGCGACGTGAGCGTCGGGAGAGTCGATTGTTGCTCGCCGATCGATGCGGTGCTTGCGGGGGACGGCCGCGCGAAGAGGAATCCCTGGCCGATGGTGCATCCCAGCTTCTGAAGCGCCTTCTGTTGAGCGACCGTCTCGATGCCTTCGGCGATCACGAAGAGGTCGAGGTCGCCACCGAGCGACAAGACCGACCGGACGATCGCGGTGTCGTTGAGGTTGCGGCCGACGCCAGCGACGAAGCTGCGATCGATCTTGAGGGCGTGCACCGGGAAGCTCCGCAGGTAGGTGAGGCTCGCCCAGCCTGTTCCGAAGTCGTCGATCGCGATGTTCACGCCGAGTTCTGCAAGGCGGAAGAGCACCTCGCCCGCACGGTCGACCTCCTCGACGAGCGAGGTCTCGGTGACTTCGAGCCACAAGCTGTCGGCATCGAGACCTGATGAGGTCAGCGCCGCGCTCGTGCGGTCGACGAACTCAGGGTCGGCGAGCTGGCGGGCCGACACGTTGACCGTGACGTCGATCGCGTGACCCGCACGCTGCCACTCGGCCGTCTGGATGCACGCGGTCTCGAGCACGACGCTGCCCAGCTCGACGATGGCTCCACTGCGCTCAGCGGCGGGAATGAAGCTGTCCGGTGCCAGCAGGCCACGCTTGGGGTGGTTCCAGCGGGCCAACGCCTCCATGGCGAGCACCGACCCGTCGGCGAGAGCCACCACGGGCTGGAAGTACACCTCGAACTCGTCGTTCTGCAGCCCGAGACGGATCTCCTCGTCGTCGAGAGCGTCCTGAACCTGCCGGGAGGTCACTGCATCCGGAACGGGACGGTTGACCGACACGATGAGTACCGGACCACCATCGTCGTCTCGGAGCAAGGTCGTGGTGGCCAGAACTCCGATGACCGAACCGTCTCTGGTGATGTGTTGGCTCTGGCCCCGCCAACGTTCGCTTATCTCGAGGTCCTCCCACGTCGCAGCGACCCCCTGGGCATCGTCGCCCCACTGCAGGACGTCGAGCATGTGGCGTCCCAGCACCTCCTCTTCCCTCCAGCCGTAGAGCCGTTCGGCGGCCGTGTTCCAGCTGCGCACGTGGAAGTGGAGATCGGTGATGATCACCGCGTCGGTCACCTCGCTCAGGACGCCGGTGACGAGACGGCGCAGCCGGGCCGACACGTCGGGAACGTGGGTGAACCGGAGACGCTCCCCGCTGCTTCCCCGCCAGAGGCAGGGCTCCGACGCGACCTCGACCGAAACCTGGGTGCCGTCGGTGTGCTCCAGGTCGATCAGCTGCGTACGCGGTCGCGGGCTGGGTTCGGTTTCCGCCATGCGCAGCCGGGCGGGTTCCATCTCGGTCGGCGTGGCGAACTCGAAGATCTGGCGACCCACCAGCTCGCCAGCAACATCGAACCCGAGGAGCGACGCGGCAGCTTGGTCGGCCTTCACGATGCGGCCCTGGACGTGGACGATCGAGCCCGCAACCGGACCCGACCCGGCGCCCCCGTCAGGATGGTCCGGGTCCGGTTGCTCCAACCGGTACCCCGAACCGCGGACGGTGCGCAGAATGCGTGGCCGGGAGGCGTCGTCTTCGATCTTGGTCCGAAGCTGGCGGATGTGGTCAGCCACCGTTCTGGCCGGGAGATCGGCGTCCGCACCCCACACCGCCCGGAGCAGGTGGGCCTTGCTGAAGGTGTGCCCCGGTCGAGCAGCGAGATAGGCGAGGAGGTCGAACTCCTTGTCGGTGAGGTCGAGGAGCCGATCATCCACCCGCGCTTCGCGAGCCCGCAGGTCGACGAGGACGGTACCGATGTGCAGCCGAGCATCGTTGGCGGGATCGACGATCCTCCTGACCGCGAGCACGCGCGCCGCGAGCTGCCGCAGCAGGAGAGGTTTCACCACGTAGTCGTCGGCACCATGCTCGAGCGCCGCGACGCGATCGGCATCCGCCGGGGAGTCGCTCGTGATGATCACGTGGGCCGCCGAGCCGGAACCACGCAGCGTGTCGAGCACGTCGAGCCCGGACCCGTCGGGGAGCACGAGGTCAACGATGACCACGGGAAACGACCGGCGGCCGATCGCTTCTCGCGCCTCGCTGACCGATCCCGCGGTGGTCACGTCCATGCCTCGATCACGCAGCTGACCCCGGAGGATGCGCCGTATGCCGGGAACGCCCTCGACGATGAGCGCGCTCATCGCCTCGACCCACCGCTGCGGAACATGACTGCTGTGATCTCCACGCTCCTGGCCTCCCACGTCAGGCCCTTCAGGACACTCGGAAAACCCGCCCCGGTAGCGCCGACGCACGGCTACATCGCCGGCAACCTAACGAACTACAGCGTGTCATGTGCGCGCCGGGATCGACCGGGTTCCACGGTTCGGGTTCGACGACGTCCACGAAGCCCTCGCCAGCTCGCGGGCTCCGCTGAAACGACCGCCGGCGCGTACCGCTGGTCGCGAGGGTGGTCGGCGGTGTCGCGTTGGCCGCGGTCGGACAATTCACGGCGGTCACGGCCGCCGGCCTCGGCATCGTCGTTCTGATCGCGTGGCGGCTCGATCGCCGCCACGCTCGCACGGTTGACGCATCCGACCGACGGGCGCCGGTTGTCGAAGAGACGTCGCGATGACCGACTCCTACGATCTCGTCGTAGATCCTCATCGACAAGACGAAGGACACGATCGTGGGCGCCCACATGCTCGGTCCCGAGTACGGCGAGGTCGTCAACTTCTTCGGTCTCGCCATCAAGCTCGGCCTCACCACGCGGCAGCTGAAGTCGATGACCACCACGTACCCCACCGTCGGATCTGACCTCGGGTCGATGCTCTGACGAACAATCCAATGATGGAGGCGAGGCGTCGGTGAGCTCCGGGCCCGTCAGGGAAGGTCTGGTGCGGCGGGGAGGTCGAGCTCCGTGCCGACGAGGTGGTTGAAGTAGTTCGTGAAGATGGTGCGGACGACTTCGATGAAGACCTCGAGCAGCTGGGCATCGGTCCAGCCCGCATCGAGCGCCGCAGCCCACGTGGCGTCGTCGACGTATCCCTTGTTGGCGGCGATCTCGCGGGCGACGGCGATGACCGCCTGCAGTCGGGCGTCGGTGTCGAGGTCTCCGCCACGAATCGCCAGTGCGTCTTCGTCGCTGAACCCGCTTGCCTTCGCCTGGCCGGTGTAGGCGGCCTGGCAGTAGTCGCACTGGTTGACGTTGGCGACCGTGAGGTGCATCGCAGCTCGTGTGCGCTGGTCGAGGCTGGACTGCGAGGAGAGCCGATCCTCGAGTTCGACGTAGCTGTCGAGCACGACCGGTGCGTGGGCCATCTCGCCGAAGATGTTCAGGGTCTTCCCCACGCGCTCGGTGAGCGCACGGAGGTTGTCCTTCGCGGCTTCGGGGGCACTGTCGAGGGTGTGGACGGGCACGCGGGGCATTCAGGTCTCCTGGTCTTCGGGGATGGTGAGGTCGTAACCAGGTCGGTGCACCGACAAATTCCGCGATGGATGATTTGACGCCGGGCTGCGCACATCGCGGAACACCGCCAGAGGTGAAGGGGTTCGGTTCTCATGACATCGAACTCCTCCCCGCGCCCGAAGTCGTACACCCCGCCGAAGGGCCAGCAGACGCCATCGCAAGCTGAGCTGGATCGAACGGCGCGAGAGCGAGCCGCCCGGCAGGTCAACCTGCAATGGGCGGCGGTGATCATCGTCGGGCTCGTGATCCTCGGGCTCGTGTTCGTCTTCGGCAGCGGCACCGGCGGCAACCTCGACCACGTACCGGTCCGCGGGCACGGTCGACCGGGACGGTCCGGCGATCGGTGTCGGGGGCCTCGGCTGCTGGGTGGGCGGCATCCTCGGGGACCGCTGGGGTCGGTCACGTACCACGGCTAGGCGCGTCGCTCGCCGCGTCTCACCCCGGGGCGCGCGGGAAGCGGTCGAGGCTGAGCGTGTCGATGATCCACTGGTTCTGCTGGCGATGATGGCGGCCGACCTGGAGACCGGTAGCGTCGACGGTGCGGTTCATGATCTGGAAGTTCGCCGCCACCGCAGCGGCATCGACGGCGGCGGTGAGGTCCAAGACGTCGGCGACGTCGTCGAGCCAGCGTCGGTCGGGCGCTGCCACCGTGGCGGCGCGACCGAGCGCGATCAGCTCATGGCCACCGGCGATGCCGGGCTCCCTCGAGGGGTCGACGATCGCGGTGATGTCCACCTGCTGGGCGGTTTCGGTGGCGCTCCAACTGAGCATGCCGGCGTGGGACAACGTTCAGTAGAAGCATTCGTTGACCTGGGTACGACCAACCCCGAGATGCGGGTGATCGTGCCCTGGTTGTCGAACAGCGCGGAGCCCACCGCGGTCGCTGACAGGCCGAGGAGGATGAACACCGAGGAGAACCCGGCGATGAACAGTGCCGTGTCACGGGCGATGCGGCGGAGGTGTCCCTTGCCGTCGCGGACCTCGCCCACCTCGAGACCAGTGATGATCGACAGGTACGCCGGCACGATGGGCAGCACGCACGGCGACAGGAACGAGATCAGACCGCCACCGAAGGCGGCGAACAGGGTGACCGAGCTGGTCACGGGCTGAGCCGTCGGGCCCAACGATGCAGGCGCGCCGCGGTCAGATCGGTGGGACGGTTGGAGGCGAGACGCCGCAGTGAGCACTTCATCCGCTGCAACACGTCGAGGTCCTGGCGGCAGTCCGGGCACTCGTCGAGATGCGATTCGACCTCGACGATCCGGTCCGGGCTGTGAAGCTCGCCGTCGAGCCAGACCTCCACTTCGCGGCGTATGCGACGATGGGCGGGATGACGCATCGGTCCCGGAACCCGTCGGGCGAGGATCCTGTTCCCCCTTCCGCCGCGGAATACGCCTCACCACCACCGGGTTCTCGTGACGTGGCTTCCCCGACAGGCAAGCGCGCTCCAGCGACGGACCAGGCCTTCGAGCGCTACGTGCTGCCCGAGCTCGACGTCCTGTTGCGGGTGGCGATGTCGCTCACACGCAACAGCGCCGATGCCGAGGACCTGGTCCAGGACACGTTGGTGCGGGCCTACGGGGCGGTGGAGCGGTTCGACGGCCGCTATCCGAGAGCGTGGTTGCTGACCATCATGCGCAACGCCCAGGTGAACCGGGTCCGGCGCCGCCGGCCCGAGCTGCTACGGGATCCCGAGGCCGGTGATCGGATCCTCGAGAGCCAGACCCCGCATGACAGCGCCGAGCAGGATGCGCTGCGCGATGCCTTCGACGCCGCGGTCGAGGACGCGCTCGAAGCGCTCCCGGACAAGTTCAAGCGGGTCGTGCGCCTCGTCGACCTCGACGGGCTCTCCTATCAGGAAGCCGCCGACGTGCTGGGAGTTCCGATCGGCACGGTCATGAGCCGCCTCCACCGCGCCCGTCACCGCATCCGAGATCGCCTGGACGACGCCGACCTGCTCACGAGGAGAGCCCGATGAACCTGTTCCGACGCGGCGCCGTCGCCGATCGACCCCTGTCGTGCCACCAGGTGGGCAAGATCCTCCAGTCCTTCCTCGACGCCGAACTCGACGAGATCACCACCGACAAGGTGGCCGAGCACCTCGAGGACTGCCGGCGCTGCGGGATGGCCGCCGACGTCTACCTGGAGATCAAGGCCTCCCTCGGTCGAGACGCGCCGGCAGTGCCGGAGGAATCGCTCCCCCGTCTGGAGGAGTTCGCCCGGCGACTCACCGCAGGCGAGGAAGGAGAGACATGAAGCTCGAGATCACCGACGCCCCGGCGCGTCAGATCTGAGTTCGGCTGGCTGCGCCGCCGGTCACGACGAGATCGGGCCGCTGGTCCTTCGAAGCTGAGCGATCCTTGCGGCGCACCCACCAGGCCAGTGCGACGAACTCGGCATCTTCGAGCAGGACCCACCACCGCAGGGGCTGGGCCAGATGCACGCCGAAGCAACCACAGTTGTCGAGCACGAGACCGCGAACGAATCCTTGTGTTCCAAGGATGGTCCACCCGACGGCGACCGCCACCGCCAGTGCCGGCGCCACCTGACGCAGGATCCCACCCCGGCGGAGCAGCCCCACGCCGCTCACCGCCTCGGCCAGCACGATGGGGACGGCCACCGCCCATGCCACCGATCGTCCGCCGAACTCGTAGGCGACGAGCGCGTCGACGAAACCGGCGGGGTTGGAGATCTGGCCGACCGCCATGGCCAACAGCAAGATCGCAAGGATGCGGCGCGCCATCTGAACCAGAACCCGGCACGTCGCCGGCGCATTCCGCCGTTCAGGTCGACGCAGCCGGCCGTTCCGTCTCCGTGGCGCCGAGCACGGGACTGTGGGCGCGAACTCGTTCCCGCACCGAGCTCATCGGCGTCGGTGCGTGGCGATGAGGATCCCCGCGTTGGAGACCGCGAACGGGACAGCGAAGGTGAGCGCGCTCTTGAACCACACCGTTGCGGTGGCGTCGCCGGCGAGCACCACGTCGAGCTGGTTGATACAGAACAGGACGGTGCCGACGATCACGGTGGTGAGCAGTGTCCGGCGCAGGTGCGGCGGGTGCCGGATGACCGTCAACGCCTCGGCGGGACCCGTCCACTCCGGCGGCGATGGCCCGATGAGCTGTTCGCCGCACTCCCCGCAGTAGGGGTGACCGCACGGGTTCGCGTGGCCCTGCGAACAGTCGCGAGCGACGGTGCCGCCCCCCCGTCCTGTCGGCTCGTCACGGAGCACGGCCTCAGGGTACGACAGGCTCTGCACCGGTGAGCAGGTCGGTGTCGATCAGCCGGGTGCGGTCGGGGAGGTAGCGGCTCGCCCACGCGCTGAGGACGTCGGCCACGTAGGCGGCGTCGGGGCGCCGCGTCAGCGGGTGGCGGGCGGCTTCGAAGATCTGGCGGGCGTTGTCGCCTTCGACGATCTCGTCGACGGGGGAGTGGCTCACGTGGATCAGGACTGCTCGAGGTGGGCGTGGATCAGGACTGCTCGAGGTGGGCCTTGAGGGACTGCATGCCCTCCTCGAACACCGGTTCCATCGCCGTGGCCATGTCGTCGGGTGACCGGTTGATCTCGATGCTCTTCTCGATGCGGGCCATGGGAACTCCTTGGTTGATCGCGGTGTGGTGGGCGGTTCGGGTCGTTCAGGCGAGAGCGCCGTAGACCAGGGCCAGCACGAGTCCGTAGACGGCGTGGCCCATGACGAACCCGACGGGGGTCATGGCGCCCCAGTTCTTGCCGAGTATCCCGGGCGCGGCGACGGTGACCTCGCCCTGGTCGTCCACGGCTACCGTGCGACCGTCGTCGGGTGTGCCGGCGCCGACGGGTTGCAGGCTCATCCGGGGGTGCATCTTGGGCATCATCGGCATGAACATCACCCCGGCGATGAGGGCGTGGACGACCCCGATGAGTAGCCCGACCCACCAGCTGTCGTCGTCGAATGCCGTGAACAGGGACCCGTAGACGATCCCGAAGACCACCGTGCCCATCATCACGAAGTGGACGACCCCGCCGATGGTGGTGGCGGTCTTGCGGTCCCCCGACATCATCGATCCGAGGACGAGGGGCATGGGGGGCATGTCGGTCATCCCGGCTCGTGTCGCCATCTGCATCATGGCGGTCATCACGAGGGTGGCGACGAGGCCGCCAGCGAGGGCTGCGAGGAGATCGAATTCAACCATGGCACCGGAACCCGGCGTCCTCCCGTCGTATTCCGCTGGTCACACCGTGTGGGATCGGTCGTCCCGTTCGGCCTCGTGGATCGCCCATGCGGCGTTGACGAGGCCGATGTGGGTGAATGCCTCGGGGAAGTTGCCGAGCAGGTCGCCGGTGTCCGGGTCGATCTCCTCGGAGAACAGGCCGACGTCGTCGCCGTTCGCTGTGAGCTGGGGTCGGACGAGTCCGTACTCGGGTCGGAGCGCGAGGTCGGTGGTGACCGTGATCGAGCCTTCCAATCCGACGACGACCCGGATGATTCCCGCTGGTGCGTGCTGGCCGATGTGGTGGCCGCGCTCGTGCTCGCCGAGCGGGAGCAGGTCCCACACCTCCATGCGGCGGGTGGAGCTGGTCGATGCCGCCGGGCTGGCGTCGCTGCTTCGCGACACCTGAGCCCTGTGGTCACGAGATGCGGTGACGGTCCATGATCCGGTACGCGGCTGCTGTGGCGACGCCGAACACGAGGTGCGCGCTCAGGTCCTTGGCCAGTGTCTTCGTGTCGTAGCGCCAGATGGGTTCGTAGATGCCCGCGGCGCCGAGGAGCGCGTAGGCCGTCCCCCATGCCGCGGGGCCGAGCAGGGGCCCGTGAGCGGGGGAGGGGTCTGTCGTGGATCGAGTCACGATGCCGTAGAGCGCACCCCACTGCGATCCCGTGGCCCAATGGACCATGTTGTTGGTCAGCCCTGCGACGCGATCGGGCAGATCCTTCCGCGTCACGGTGTGCACGATGCGCTTGCCGACCTGCGCCGGGGCGCCGGCGTTCTCGAAGCCCGTAGTGGACGAGGAGAACTCCCAATCGAGGAAACCGTCCTGGCCGCCGCCCCGGCGGTAGCGGGAGTACCAGACCAGGTCCATGGCCAGGGTGCCGACGGCGCCGGCGACCATGCCTCGGGTGACGGCTCTCGGCAGGCTGATCGGCTCGGTCGGCATTTTCGTGCACATCCTTCCAATGCTTCGTCCGTGTCTCGGTGCGGCCACTGGGGTAACTCGACGGCGGCGTGGCGCATTCCTCTCGAGGACCCTTGCTGTGGAATGACCGAGTGCTGGCAGCGGGTTGGAGAGCCATGGCCGTCGCGCTGATCCTCGCCGCACTCCCCAGTCCTTCGACCAACGCGATCGACATCGGCCCGCTGTCGATCCGCGCCTACGGCCTGGCCATCGCGATCGGCGTGGCGCTCGCCATCCACATCGCCCAGCGACGCTGGGAAGCCCGCGGTGGTGACGCCGCCGACATCGCCTCCCTGGCGATCTGGGCGGTTCCTGCGGGCCTGGTCGGTGCCCGGCTCTACCACGTGGTGACCGACTGGCATCGCTTCGAGGGCCGTTGGTGGCATGCGTTCGCCGTCTGGGAGGGCGGCCTCGGCATCCCCGGCGGCCTGCTGGTCGGCGTGGCCACCGGTGTGGTGGTGGCACGACGGCGCGGCTTGCCCGTTGCCGGTCTGCTCGACGTGGTCGCCCCCGCGATCCCGGTCGCGCAGGCAGTGGGGCGGCTCGGGAACTGGTTCAACCAGGAGCTGTTCGGTCGACCGAGCGACCTGCCGTGGGCGTTGCGGATCGACCCGCAGCACCGCCCCGACGGCCTCGCCGACGTGGTGACCTACCACCCGACCTTCCTCTACGAGGGTCTGTGGAACCTCGCCCTCGCCGGTCTGCTCGTGTACGTCGGCCGGCGGTGGCGGCCCCGACCTGGGCAGCTCTTCGTCGGCTACGTGGCCGGGTACGCGGCCGGCCGACTGTGGGTCGAGGCGCTGCGCATCGATCCCGCCACCGAGATCGCCGGCGTGCGCGTCAACATCTGGGTCAGCTCGGCGGTGCTCGTCGTGGCCCTGGTCGTGTTGGTCCTGCGGTCTCGCGCCGGCCCGGTCGGCGTCGCGCCCGGGCCGGTCGGGGCGGAGGCCGAGCCGCCGGGCGCTGCGTCGTGCCATGAGGTCGCCCGCGTGCTCCATGCCTTCCTCGATCGGGAGGTCGACGAAGGCATGGCCGAGCGAGTGGTCGCCCATCTGGAGATGTGCCGGCACTGCGGCCTGGAAGCCGACGTCTACCGGGAGATCAAGGCGTCGCTGTCGCGTTCGGCACCCGTAGTCTCCGAACTGACGCTCCGTCGGCTTCGGCACTTCGGGGAAGAGCTGGGCGCCGGGGCGAGCGGATCTCCGCAGGGAACCGGGATCTGACGATGGTCGACCTCCTCCTGCCCCGTACCGACGGTGGCGTTCTGCTGCAGGTGGTCGTCGCTGTCGTGTTCTTCACGGTCGTGGGGTTCTCCGTTCGCCGCAACCGGGACCTGCTCGTCTTCGTGTCCGGGTTGGCGGCCATCACCGCGGCCTGGCTCGCGCTCCGGACGGTGCATTGAGCGCCATGGTCGAGCCTGCGTCCTCGACGAACGATCCGAGTCCCGTCGGGTACGAACCGGGGGACGGGTGGTGGTTGCTGGCGGTGGTGATGTCGGTCATCTTCGTCGCACTGGCCACCGTCTTGGAGGTGCTCGGGGGCTCGTTCGCGAACTCGCCCGTACCGGGCTGGGCGCACATCGTGCCCATCGCGTGGCCGAGCGGGCTGCGGGTGGTGTGGTGGATGGCGGTGGCTGCGGAGGCCTCCGGTTCCTCGACGGGCAGGAGCCGGGGCTCCGCCTCGACAACGGTCACGTCGCTGCCCAGCCCACGGAAGGCCTGGGCGAGCTCCACGCCGATGGCGCCCCCGCCGAGGATGGCGAGGTGGCCGGGCTGGGACTCGAGCTCGAAGACCGTCTCGTTGGTCAGGTGCGGCTGCTCCCGCAAGCCGGGGATGGGTGGCACCGCCGGTCGGGCACCGGTGGCCAGGATGATGTGGTGGCCCTCGATGCGTCGGCCGTCGACGTCGATGCCGAGGCCACCGGTGAGTCGGGCTCGGCCGGCGACGACCTCGATGCCCTCCCGGGAGAGGGTGTCGGTGTCCTCCGTTGCGGCCACCTCGTCGATGCGCTGGTGGACCGTCGCCATCGCCTCGCCGAAGGACACACCACGAGCGGCGGCGTCCACGGCGACCACTTCACTCAGGCCTCGAGTTCGTCTCGCACAGCCTTCTCCTCATCGCGAAGCACGAGGAGTGCGGCACTTCCGAGGGCGCGGAAGGACCCGGTCTCAGGATGCTCGTGTTTCAGCAACGACACGGTGTACCCCTGTGCCTTGAGCCGCTGCTCGATGATCTGCGCCTCGATGATCGACCCGCCCAGTTCGATCTGTGTGACTTCGCGTTGCCTGTCCTGGTGTTCGAGCGGGATCGCCCCTTCGCCAAGGTCGGCCGAGTGACGGACCTTCAGTGCAAGGATCGTCGTCAGCGCGACGACTGTGACCACCACCACTGCGACGACCGATTCCATGACGACCTCCCGTGTCGAACGGTATCGGGGTGCGAGTCGACCAACAGGACAGTCGATCGCCGATCGACGTGTCCGACGGGGAATCCTCCGGCGACCGCTCGCGTTCCCGCTGCCCCGGGGGAACAATGACAGTGCTGCCCGGGTTCCCGGGCCATGAGCAACCTGACGGCAGACGTGGTGGTCATCGGCATGGGCCCCGGTGGTGAGGATGTCGCCGGTCGGCTCGCCGAGGCTGGGCTCGACGTGGTCGGCATCGACCGCGAGCTCGTCGGTGGCGAGTGCCCGTACTGGGGGTGCATCCCGTCGAAGATGATGATCCGGGCCGCCCACCTGCTGGCCGAAGCGCGTCGCATCCCCGGCATGGCCGGCGAGGTCACGGTGACGCCCGACTGGGCGCCGGTCGCGCAGCGCATCCGCGACGAGGCCACAGACAACTGGGACGACACGGTCGCCGTCGAGCGCTTCGAGGGGAAGGGGGGCCGGTTCATCCGGGGGACCGGACGCATCACCGGCCCGCGCGAGGTCACCGTCGGGGACCAGGTGATCACCGCCGAGCGGGGGATCGTCGTCGCCACCGGCACGAGCGCGGCCATCCCGCCCATCGACGGGCTCGGTGAGGTCGACTTCTGGACCAACCGCGAGGCCATCGAGGCCAAGGAGCTCCCCGCTTCGCTGGTCGTGCTCGGTGGGGGTGCCATCGGCGTCGAGCTGGCCCAGTCCTTCGCCCGCTTCGGCTCCCCGATCACCGTCGTCGAGGCGATGGACCGGCTGGTGCCGATGGAAGAACCAGAAGCTGGTGCCCTGCTCGCCGAGGTCTTCACCGCCGAAGGAATCGATGTCCGCACCGGGGCGAGGGTCACCGGCGTCTCGTCGAGCCGCGACGGTGTCCGGATCGAGCTCGGGGACGGCAACACGCTCGATGCTGCTCGCCTGCTCGTGGCCACCGGGCGTCGCGCCGATCTCGCCGCCGTCGGACTCGGTGCCGCCGGCATCGACGACATGCAACGCTGGGTCCCCGTCGATGGTCGCCAGCGGGTGACCGATGGCATCTGGGCCGTCGGCGACATCACCGGGAAGGGCGCGTTCACCCACGTGGCGATGTACCAGTCGGCCATCGCCGCGGCCGACATCCTCGGACACGATCATGCACCCGCGCAGTACCACGCCCTGCCCCGCGCCACCTTCACGGATCCCGAGATCGGCTCGGTGGGGCGAACAGAATCCCAGGCTCGCGAGGCGGGCATCGCGCTCGCCGTCGGTGCAACGAAGGTGCCACACACCGCCCGCGGCTGGCTCCACAAGGCAGGCAACGACGGCTTCATCAAGCTGGTGGCCGACACCGACCGAAACGTCCTGATCGGTGCCACCGCCATGGGCCCCAACGGCGGTGAGGTGCTGGGCCTGCTCACCCTCGCCGTCCACGCCGAGATCCCGATCCCTACGCTGCGGCAGATGATCTACGCGTACCCGACCTTCCACAAGGGCGTCGAGGACGCCCTGCGCGAGCTCGCATGACGTCCGCCGATCGCGGCCTCCGCCGGCTTCTTCTCGTCGCATCCGTCGTCGCGCTCGTGGCGGCGTCTTGCTCGGTCGGTGGTGGCAGCTCGGCTGACGACACGTCGGTGCGGCCGTTCGCCGATGTGCAGGACTCCGACCTCGCGTTCGAGATCGACCCAAGCGTCCCCGGGCGCGCCGTCTTCCACGTGACCACCACCATCCCGATGATCTGCTCCATCACCTGGGGACCGACCGAGGGGCTGGGCAACCAGAACAACTCCCTGACGATGGACGGCACGGGAATCGAGGAGCACGACGTCGTGCTCCCCGGCGCCGAGCCCGGGCAGGAGTACTTCTTCACCGTCCAGGGCGCAGATGCAGCAGGCAACCTCTACAGGTCCGAGCTGTTGTCGGTCACGATCCCCGAGACCGGTTCTGCCGTGTTCTCGCTCGGCTCGGACACCTTCACGCTGACCGACGGCGGAGGACCCTCGGCCACCGAGGCCCCGACCACGACCGATCCTCGCGCCGCCGGCGACAACCTGGCCCTCGACGCGACCGTCCGCGATGTCAGCTCGGAGTTCAGCGAGGACTTCGCCGCCGAGGCAGCGATCGACGATGACCTGGCCACGGAGTGGTCCACCCGCGACGACGGTGACGACGCCTTCATCGAGCTCGACCTCGGCGCTCCACGCGACATCGCGGGTGTCGAGTTCGTCACCCGCACCATGGCCGACGACAGCGCCACCACCTCGAGGTTCACGGTGACCGTGGACGGCGAGACCTTCGGACCCTTCGAGGCTGCCACGCTCCGCACCAGCCGGTTCGCCGACCTCGAAGGCGTGACCGGCCAAGTGGTGCGCTTCGACGTGGACGCATCGACCGGAGGGAACACCGGGGCCGTCGAGATCAAGCTCCTCGCGCCACCGGCCGGCTGAACCGACGATCGTCTCGCCTCACGATGGAACATCACCCCGACGACGTGGATCCGGCCAACCAGTTCCTCGCACCAGAGAGGGTCATCTCGGAGATGGCCCACGCCGGCGCCCAGCGCGCCGTCGAGCGGTCGTGGCCGGAGGTGCTGCTGCTGAGCACGATGGCCGGCGGCCTCATCACCGCCGGTGCGCTCTTCAGCACCCTGATCGCCACCGGCACCGACAACGAAGGACTGCGACGGCTACTCGAGGGCTTCGGCTTCTCGGTCGGGTTCTTCGCCGTTGTGCTCAGCGGCGCGCTCCTCTTCACCGAGGTGAACGTCGAGATGCCAGCCACCCTGCTCGGCGGCAACACCCGCTCGATCGCCTCCCGCGTGGCGCGGCTCTGGGTGCTGGCCGCGATAGGCAACCTGATCGGAGCGCTGATCGTGGGCTGGGCGGTCACCGCCACCGACAGCTACACGCCCGGCGTGGCCGAGCTGTTCGGCGAGATCGTCGAACGCAAGATGCGCTACCGGGAGATCGGCGGCCTCACCGGTATCGGCCAGGCGGTGTTGTCGGGCGCGCTCGCCAACTGGCTCGTCGGTATGGCGGCGTTCCTCGCGGTGATGGGCCGGACCATCATCGGCAAGTACATCCCGGTCCTGCTGCTCGTCAGCGTGTTCGTGGCCAGCGGCTTCTTGCACAGCCCCGCGAACATGGCCTACTTCGCCCTCACGAACCCCGACGGCATCGGCCCCGGTTGGGGCCCGGCCCTCCAGTGGGGTGTTCTGCCCGCAGCCCTCGGCAACGTGCTGGGTGCGTTCTTCCTCGTCGCGTTGCCGTTCTGGTACCTCAACGGTCGCCCGACCGGCCGAGCTGACCGCTCCCCTGACCGCTCCATGTGGGAATAAAGGCACGGAACGTAGGGGTTTCCGGTGCCATGCGGGGACACACGGCGACGATGAGCGAGCATCCGCTCGTGCTGGCAGCAGCGATGGCGGCACTGGTCACGGGCGTGGCAGTGACCATGATCGCGGGCATACCCGGGTCAGAGCCGACCGGCGGCGGGGCGTCTCTCGCGGTCCGAGGTGTGCTCGTGACCGGTCTCGCCGGTGCCTGTCTCGTTGCGTCCGCCATCGTCCTGGCGATTGCCGCCCGTCGACGCCTCGCGGAGCTGGCGCTCCTCGGGGGCGGACTCACCATGCTCTCCGGCCTGTCCGTGGTGCACGGGCTCACCGCAGGCACGGGAAGCATCGACAGCTCCTGGGTGGCGATGGCCCTGGCGTTCCCCGCCATGGCCGTCGTTGCCCTGCCTCTGCTGCTCGGTGCGGGAACGACGCGGGCGCGCCTCGCCCGGGTCTGGATCCCCTGGATATCGGCGTGGCTGGTGGTGCTCCTCCTCGTCGGAACGGCCATGTTGGTGGTCCCGCTCCAGCTGCCGCCTGAGCTGTCGGGCGTGCGGTTCGTCGGTGCCGCCGGTCTGGTCGTCGTGGTCACGGCGAGGCTGGCCGCCCGACAGGTCGAGCTGCACCGCATCGGCCGGCAGCGGGTCAGCGCCGTCGCGGCGGGGGCCGTCATCGGTCTCGCTGGCGCCACGATCGCCGGCCTCAGTGCCGAGCCGGCGTCGGCGCGGTGGTGGGCGGCACATGTCGTGAACGGAGCATTCGTGCTGCTGACCGTGGGGGCAGCGGCGGTGCTGGTGCAGCGGAACCGCACGTTGACCGCGGTCCTCGCCCCGGTGCTCGCCGATGACCCTGTCGCAGCGCTGGAGCTGGGGCTGGCCCCTGAGGTGCACGCATTCATCGCCGCACTGGATCGCAAGGATGCGATCACACGGGATCACACGATCCGGGTGGGCCACCTGGCCGTGCGCGCCGCCCGTCGAGCAGGCATGCGGGGCGCGCGGCTGCGCGCCGTCGGTCTCGGCGCGATCATGCACGACATCGGCAAGCTGGTGGTGCCTTCCGACGTGTTGGTCAAGCCGGGTGCGTTGACCGGTGCCGAGTACGCAGTGATCAAGACCCACGCCGCACGGGGCGCCGCCTTGCTGGCGCCGTCACCGGATCTCGCCCCGGTCGCTCCCCTCGTCCGCTGGCACCACGAACGACACGACGGCGGTGGTTACCCCGATGGGCTCGCCGGTGATCAGATCCCTTTCGAAGTGGCCTTGATCAGCGTCTGCGATGCGTGGGACGCGCTGACGAACGATCGCCACTACCGGGCCGGGCGCAGCGCCATCGACGCCGAGGCCGTGCTCCGAGGCGGCGCCGGAAGCCAGTGGCACCCGCGAGCAGTCGACGTCGTGCTCGCAGCAGTGGGCGAGGAGCACGGTGTCGAGCACTTCGCAGGCGTGGGCAAGCTGGTCCCGACTCCTGGGCCGGTCGTGCCCGGCATCGACGACATCGACTGCGCCGACCTCCTGATGGCGGAGCCGGAGCAGAGCACCCGCTACCGGGCCCCCTTCGACGACGCGCCCTTCGCATACTTCACGGTCGCGCCCTCCGGGATCATCACCGGAGCGAACCACAAGACCGCCACGCTCCTGGGTCGAGCGCCCAACGATCTGGTCGGCACGCTCGTGCTCGATCTCTATTCGGACGGCCCGTGCGGCCGCTCTCGCGCCGAGCAGCTGCTGGAGCGCTTCCGGCAGGGCGAGCCGATCGAGGACGAAGAGCTCGTCATGCGCCGAGCGGACGGTGGCATCGTCCGGGTGCGTCTCTCGGTCATCGCCGCCACCGACGAGGCCGGCCGGATCGTCGAGAGCCGCAGCATCGTCGTGGGCATCACCGGTCGCAGCGGCTCGGCGGAATGCTGCGGAGGCCGTGATGGGTTGTCACCCCGACGAGATCTGGCCGTTGGCCGCGCGGGCGCGAGCGCCGGCCGTTGACCCCTGAAGGGCTTTCCCATGAAGAACGTCGCCGAAACCATCGTCGCTGCGCTGGCGGATCTCGGTGTCACGACCGTGTGGGGTGTCGTCGGTGACGCGCTCAACCCGGTCACCGACGCGATCCGTCGGGAGGAACGAATCACGTGGGTCGGCGTGCGCCACGAGGAGGTCGCTGCCTTCGCGGTGTCGGCGCAGGCCCAGATCACCGGGACCCTCGGGGTCTGCATGGGCACGGTCGGTCCCGGTTCGATCCATCTCCTCAACGGCCTCTACGACGCCGCCAAGTCCCATGCTCCGGTGTTGGCGATCTGTGGCCAGGTTCCCCTGGCGGAGATCGGAAGCGACTACTTCCAGGAGGTCGACAACGATCTCCTCTTCACCGATGTGGCGACGTTCCGGGCCACCATCACCAGCCCGACGCAGATGCCCCGCCTGCTCGAACAAGCCGTGAACGCCGCGTACGCGGGACCAGGGGTGTCGGTGCTGTCCCTGCCGGGCGACATCGGGGACCTGGACGTCGAGGACGACCGGCGACCGCAGTTCGTGACGACCCAGCCCACCCTCGTGGCCGACGAAACGGTGCTGGCCGAAGCGGTCCGCGTCCTCGACGATGCCACCACCGTCACCATCCTGGCCGGACGCGGTGCGATCGAGGCCCGTGATTCGCTCCTCCAGCTCGCTGATCGGCTGTCGGCGCCGATGGTCCTCACGCTCAAGGCGAAGGAAGGCCTGGAGCGGGACAACCCCTTCGAAGTCGGCCAGAGCGGACTGATCGGCAACCCGGCCAGCCAGGTCGCCTTCGACGACGCCGACGCGTTGCTGATGCTCGGCACCGACTTTCCCTACCCCGAGTGGCTGCCCGCCGGGGCCACGACCATCCAGGTCGATCGAGACCGCAGCCACATCGGGCGGCGGACTGCGGTCGAGGTCGGCATCGTCGCCGACGTCGCATCGACCATCTCCTCCCTCCTCGCTGCTGTGGGACCCAAGACCGACCGGGCGCACCTGGACGAAGCGAGAGACCGATACGAGACCTGGACCGCGGACCAGCAGGCGTTGGTCGACCCCGAGAGCGGATCACGGACGGCGAAGGTGTTCGCCAAGGTCCGCTCGATGGTTGAGAACCCGAGCGAGGCGATCCGGCCAGAGGCGGTCGCTGGCGGTGATCGACGAGATCGCCGGACCCGACACCGTGTTCACCAGCGACACCGGGATGTCGACGGTGTGGATGTCGCGGTTCATCCGCATGACAGGCACCCGCCGCATCATCGGCTCCTACAACCTCGGATCGATGGCCAACGCCATGCCCCACGCGCTGGGCGTCCAGGCCCTCGACCGCTCCCGCGAAGTCGTCGCCCTGTGCGGCGACGGCGGACTCACCATGCTGCTCGGCGATCTCATCACGGCGGTGAGCGAGAACCTCCCGGTCCGGATCGTCGTGTTCGACAACAGCAGGCTCGGCATGGTCAAGCTCGAGCAGGAACAGGTCGGCTTGCCGGAGTTCGGAACGCGACTCGCCAACCCCGATCTGGCTGCGGTCGCCACCTCGATCGGCCTGCGCGCCTGGCGCATCGAGGATGCCGGCGAACTCGAGCCGACCATGCGAGAGGCCTTCGCCGTTCCGGGTCCGGTGCTCGTCGATGTGGTGACCAACCCCAACGAGGTCGCCCTCCCGCCCGAGACCAGCGTCCACCAGGCCTGGGGGTTCGCCATCGCCAAGATCAAGGAGACCATCGTCAGCCACGACGGATGAACAGGAGTCGTGCGGGCTCGGTGGGCGTGGAGGCGGCGGTCGTCAGGGAGCGGCGACCCGCACGATTGGAGCGGCGGCGAGCACGCGGAGTTCGCGCTTCCAGCCCAGCGCGCTCACGCTGCCGGTGCCGAGGTCGAGGTGACGTCCGTGGAGGATGTCGAGGCCGAGCCAGCGGATCGTGAGCGCCTTCCAGGCGGTGGCGGAGGTGCTCGGTGAGGGCGCGTCCCGCGTCGGTGAGCGCCAGGTCGGTCGTCCCGGTGTGCTGTCCGCTCAGGCTCCACTCCGTCTGGGCGTGGCGGACCAGCACGATGCGTTGGCTCGGGTGCTCGGCGCCCTCATCCACGGCATGCACCCGTCGGGCCCGGTGCCACGCAGCGGCGCCAACCAGTCCGGCGTCGTCACCGAGGTCGGCGACGAGCACCTCGATCGGCTCGGCGAGGTTCGGCGGACCGTGACAGTCGAGCGCTTCCCGCAGGGGTGCGAGGAGCAGGTCGCCGTTCGTGCCGACACCGCCGCCGAGCACGATGGCCGAGGGCGTGAAGAGGAATGCCAGGTTCGTGACGCCGACGGCGAGCACCTCGACGAGCTCGTGCCAGACGCGGCTCGCATCTGGGTGCCGCCGAGGTCCACGGCCAAGGTCGCGGCGCGATCAGCCGTCAGGGTGGACCTCGGGGCAGTGCCACCCACCGTCGGCGGCGATCAGTTCGTCGGCCGCCTCGGGACCCCAGGAACCGGGTTCGTAGGAGACCGCGGGTGGCTGCCTCTCGAGGGCAGGCGCGACGATTCGCCACGCCTCCTCGACGCCATCCGCTCGCGCGAAGAGCCGTTGGTCGCCATCGAGGGCGCTGTCGAGCAGCCGAGCGTAGGCGGGGTCGCGTGGCCCATCACGGCCTTCGTCGTAGTCGTAGGTCAGGTCGACCGGGCGGCTGTGTAGCTCCTCGCCGGGGTGCTTGATCTGCACCGAGACCGACACGCGCTCGCCGGGCTTGAGCCGGAACAGGAGATGGTTCGGGTGAGGCAGGTCGGTGTCGGAGCGGGCGAAGAACAACCGTGGCGGTCGTTTGAACTCGACCAAGACTTCGGTGGCGATGGTGGCCATCCGCTTGCCGGCGCCGTCATGCGGGTGGAGCGGGAACCCGGAACAGACAGGTTGCATTCCAGCGTGATCGCCGGTGGAGCGTTCTGCTCGCTCATGGGCCGGTCGAGTCCTCGCGTAGCGTGGAATCTCATGGCCTCGACTCGTGCAACGGACCGCCGGCGGAGCCGGGCAGGATCGGCGGTGGTGCTTGCCGCCGTGCTCGCCCTCGGGGCATGTGGGACCGATGAGAGGGAGACCAAGGCGCCGACGACCGACGCCGAGACCACGATCGGCGGTGACGTCGCAAACGAACAGGAGGCGTTGTTCCCCGACGTCCTCGAGGTGGAGGTCACACCGGTTGGCGACGGCCGCTACGAGGTGGCGGTCACGCTGTCGTCGCCGTACGACACGCCAGAACGGTACGCCGATGCGTGGCGGGTGCTCGACGAGGAGGGCAACGAGCTCGGCCGCCGCGAGCTGGCCCACGACCACGCGGCCGAGCAGCCCTTCACCCGACAGACGACGGTGGAGATCCCCGACGAGGTCGACGAGATCACCGTCGAGGGCCGGGATCAGATCAGCGGCTACGGCGGCGCCACGATGACCGTCACTGTTCCCCGCGACGGCTGAGGTCCATCGCAACCGATAGTGGATCGGGAATGCCGTGCCCGAGATGCAACGAGCTCATGTCGGTGTTGATTGTTCGTAGCCATGTCCGGCTCCTCTCGTCGGGAGCCGGGTCCGAGCCAAGTGCGGTCCCCACCCAGCTCTTCCAATTTCTGCCGCTCCTATCAACGCACAATGGCAACTGGAAGAGCGGGAAGACATAGCACGAGTCCGGATATGTGATGCGACGGGTGGATCATCCCCGTGCTCGTCCCCGGAGCCCTCATGTCTTCGAGCATGTCCTCGTGATGGAGGACGCGCTCGGTCGCTACTTCCTGCCGGACGAGTCGGTCCACCACCTCAACGGCGTGAAGGACGACAACCGTCTGGAGAACCTCGAGCTGTGGGTGCGACCGCAACCGAGCGGGATACGAGCCTCGGACGCGGTCGACTGGGCCACGGAGATCTTGGCCCGATACGACGAGGGATCGGACAGCTCCAACAATCGACGAGGATCGGACAGCTCCAACAATGCTCAAGCCGGTCGGGATTGAGCACTCGTGGAGCTGGGGGGAATCGAACCCCCGTCCGTCTGGCGGTCACGCATCGTGCTACGACCATTCCTGCGTTTCCGGCTCACGGTTGCCGCGCCCCCAGGTAGGCGAGAACCCTGTCGGGTTCCTTACCGTCGAGTCTTTCCTCGATTGTCAAGGGTCTTTCCCTCTTGTCAGCGGTCTCTCCCGCCGTCCACCACTGCTTCTGTTGCCAGGCTGCAGTGGTCAGGCCCCGCGTGGCCTCTCGGCTCGCGATGTCGCTCCTACGTCACCTGATGATCAGGCGGCGAGGGCGAACTGCTGCTTTTCGGCAGTTGTTTGGGTGCCCCGATTAACGAGTCTGAGCAACTCGGGTCGCACGATGTCGCTTCCGGTCCCGACGTCGAAACCGATCAGCCCCTTGTCAATGAACAATGCCATCAGCGGGAACCACCGATGACTGCGCTCCAGCGTACCGGCGGTCGGACATCGCCACACGGTGGGTTCGGTCACAGGTCGCCGTGGAAGGGGAGCTACGATCGCTCCCTGCCCGAAGCGCCGGCTTGCGGTGGGTACTCGTCGCCCGCGAACGTGCTCGGAGGTCACGACTCGGGGGAATCCAATATGAAGACGTTCGGCAAGGCCGTTCTCATCGCAGCGCTCGCCTTCGTGCTGACCGGATGTGAGCAGTTCCTGACGCCGGAGGGCGACGCGCCGCTGCGCTACCGCGACGTCATCTTCGACGGCGTGAACCTCACGCAGGACATCGAGTACGGCACGGCGGTCGGCCAGGACGGTGAGACCGTGCACGCTGCAGCTCGATCTGTACGAGCCCGAGGCGGACACCGTCACCGAGCGGCCGGCGATCATCTTCATGCACGGTGGCGGGTTCAGCACCGGGTCGAAGCGATCGCCCGAGCTGGTGGACCAGGCCAACCACTTCGCCGAACGCGGCTACGTCACCGCGTCGATCTCCTACCGGCTGGCCGAGAACGGCTGCTCGTCGGCTGGTCCCGACGCCGAGTGCCTGACCGCCATCGCCCACGCGCTGGAGGATGCCCAGACCGCCGTGCGCCACGTCCGGGACGAGGCCGGCGCCTACGGCATCGACACGGACCGGATCGCGTTCGCCGGGACGTCGGCCGGGGCGATCACCGCGGCGAATGTCGCGCTGCGCAGCGCAGAGGATCCCGACGCCGGCGTTGCCGGCGCGGTGTCGCTGTCCGGCGCCTCGATCCTCACCACGCCGAACGAGGGCGACGCCCCGTTGCTGCTCTTCCACGGGACGGCCGACCCCCTCGTGCCGTACCAGTGGGCGGTCAACACGCGGGACCGCGCCGAGGGGACCGGGGCTCGGGTCGTGCTCCACCACTGGGACGGTGCGGGTCACGTCCCCTACGTCGAGTTCCGGGAACAGATCCTCAACGGGACCCGCAACTTCCTCTACCACCACCTCGATCTCGCCGACGCCGCCCGCTGAGGCGGCGTTGTCCGGAGCAGTCCATCACCGGTTGAGCCGGTGTGGTCGACGAGGACAGGACCGGCGAATCCCTTCGACCGGGAGCAGTATCGGCTCAGGAGACCTGCTCGGCGCCCGGTGTCCCGGCGGCGACCTCCCAGGTGCTGATGGTGGCGACGGGGAGGACTCGTCGAACTGGTCTTGCACCGCCCGGTACGTCGCCGTCCACCGCTCCGGGGTCACCTCGCAGAGGGTGTAGCCCCGTCGGGCGTCGAACCACTTGATCTGCGGGTTGGCCGTGAGCGCCGGGGAGACGAGATCGCTCACGGCCTCGTCGTCGTCGAAGAACGACGACGAGATGCTCGATGCCATGAACTCGGTGCCGACCACGGGCAGCGACTGGTCGAGCGGATCGGCGCGAAGATCGCCCACCGCGGCCGAGTGGAAGTCGCCGGTGAGCACGACCAGGTTGTCGACGCGATCCGGCAGCTCCTCGAGCAGCGTGCGACGCTCGTCCCCGTAGCCGGACCAGGTGTCGACGACGATCACCGGTGGTTCGGCGTCGGGGATCGCGTTGGCGCCGAACATGAAGACCTGCTGGGCGAGGACGTCCCACACCGCCGTCGATTCCCCGGCGCCGTCGATCAACCAGTCGAGCTGGTCCTCGCCGAGCATCGTCCGGTCGCCCGAGGACTCCTCGCGGACCTGGACCGACTGGCCGAGCTCGGGCACGAACGGCTCGCCCCGCTGCTGGTCGGAGCGGTACTGGCGGGTGTCGAGCACGTGGAAGCGCACCAGGTCGCCGTGGGCGAAGGACCGGTAGATCTCGAGGTCGGGCCCGGTCGGCGGCTCGAGCCGCACCGGCATGAACTCGTACCAGACCTGGTATGCCGCGGCCCGACGGTCCAGAAAGGCGTCGGTGGGGGCATCCTCCTCGCTGACGGCGCTGGCGTAGTCGTTGTCGACCTCGTGGTCGTCCCAGGTGATGATCCACGGTGCCCGGGCGTGCGCGTCCTGGAGCAATGGATCACTCCGGTACAGCGCATAGCGGTCCCGGTACTGCTCGACCGTCTCGCACTCGAAGTCCTGGCCGGTCTCGCGTCCCCGCTCATCCGCGTAGCCGCCGCTGGCGTACTCGTAGATGTAGTCGCCGAGGAACACGAACGCGTCGATCTCGCCCGTCTCGACGACGTCCCGGTACGCGGCGTAGTAGCCCTGCTCCCAGTTCTGACACGACGGGAACGCGAAGCGGAATCGCTCCGGGGTGGTTCCCGGTGCGGCGAACGTGCGCGTGCGTGCGGGTGGGGTCTCGTGCTCTCCGGTGCGGAAGCGGAAGAAGTAGGCCGTGTCGGGCTCGAGACCTGTCGCATCGACGTGGACCGAGTGCCCGAGGGCGGCGATCGCGGTCGCCGAGCCGCTGGCCGTGATCTCGGTCAGCTCCTCGTCGGGGCCGATCTCCCACTCGACGGCGACGTCCTCGTCCGGGAGCTCGCCGTCCTCCGGGCGCAGCATCGTCCAGAGCACGATCGCGTCGGGGAGCGGGTCGCCCGAGGCCACGCCGAGGGTGAAGGGATTCGACGTGAACGCCGGCGCTGAGCTCGTCGAGGTGTCCGGAGCGGTCGCCCCCGAACCAGACGAGTCGTCGTCGCTGCACGCGCCGAATGCCGCGGTGGCCACGACGCCGGCCAGGAATCCACGACGTGTCAATTCCTCTCGTTGCATGACCGGATTCTGGCGCATCGACGACGTCGGCGCTCGGACCCGTGGTCCCGGTCGTCGCCGACGGCCGCAGATCACACCGGTGTAATTGTCAGACCCCCTGCGGAGGATGGCGCCATGAACCAGAGCACCCGAACTTCCCCGCCATCCGACCAGCCCGACGTCAGCGTCGAGACCATCATGGCCCGCCTCGTGGACGGCGACACCGCGGCGGTCTTCACCCTCTACGAGCACCACGGTCACCGGGTGGCCGGTGTGGTCCGGCGTCAGCTCCGGCGGTGTGGCCTCGATCGAATCGCCCCCGAGGACCTCCGCTCGTTGGTGCTCGACGCCTGCATGGAGCTGCTCACGGTCGCCCCGTCGTGGCGGCCCGGTGGTGCCCTGCCGTGGTGGTGGGCCGAGGGCCGAATCCGCGCCGTGGTCAACGGCTGGGTCGGCGTGTACGCCGACAGCATCGACGACCACGGGCAGTCGGCCGAGGAGACCGACCCGTACCATCCGCCCGCCGACGAGGACACCGTGGCCGAGACCTTCGCCCGCCTCGTCGACGAGGTGCCGCTGGTGGGCCTGGTGGCCGAGGCCGCACGTGAGGCCCGCATCGACCAGACGATCCTGCTGTGCCTGCTCGACTACGCGATCCAGCAGGACCAGGGCGACCCGTCGCCCGCGCACACCCTCGCACCGCGCTACGGGGTCAGCCCCGATGCGCTGCGCCAGCGGGTGAGTCGGAGCCGGAAACGGCTGCGGGCGGTCGTCGCCGACGATCCCCGCTTCGCCCCGCTGGTCGACTTCGCCCTGGTCGCATGAGCCCTGAGCAGTTGGCCTGTCAACGGCGGCATCCCAGCGCCCGCTGGCCGTTCCCGCCGGAGCAGCTCCGGTCCCGCGTGGCCCAGGCGCTCGATCTCCACGGCGCCGGTCACGCCGATGTCGCCGCGTCCGTGCTCGAGGCCCGCGGCAGCAGCGGTCTCGACCCGGAGCAGTTCGCCGCCCGGCACGGCGTCGGCGTCGCCCTGCTCGCCCGAGCCGAGGCGGGCGAGCTCGCACTCGTCGACCTCCCGAGCCAGCTCCGCCGGCTGCTGTCGTGAATCACACCTCGCGCTTGTCGCGCTGGGCCAGCTCCCGGTCGACCTCGCGCTTGGCGTCTCGTTCGGCCACGGCCTGTCGCTTGTCGTGCTTCTGCCGGCCCTTGCCGACGCCGAGCTCGACCTTGACCTTGCCGTCGCGGAAGTAGAGCCGGAGGGGCACGATCGACACCCGCTCCTGGTCCATGAGCGCACGCAGCCGATCGAGCTCGCGCCGGTGCAGCAGGAGCTTGCGGAGACGGTCGGGGTCGTGGCCGGTGTGCTCCTGGGCTTGGGCGTAGGGCGCGATGTGGATGCCCTGCAGCCACGCCTCGTCGCCGTCGAAGCGCACGAACCCGTCGGCGATCTGCACCTGGGCCTCGCGCATCGACTTGACTTCCGAGCCCTGCAGCACGATGCCGGCCTCGACGGTCTCGGTGAGCTCGTAGTCGCGCTTCGCACGCCGGTTGGCGGCGATGAGCTTGGTGCCGTCGGAGGCCATCGTCACGACGGTACCGGCGCGGCTCCACCACCCACCCAACGGCCTGTCTACCCTCACCGTGGATGTATCCGTCACCGCGGCCGTTGGGGCCACCGCCGAACTACACCCTGCGTCGACTGCTCGCCGTGACGGTGCTCGTCGTGCTGCTGTGGCTGGTGTACCTGCTGGCTCGCGGGGTCTTCGGCGGCGACGACGACGGCGGCAGTTCGCTCCAGGCCGGCGCGGAGACCACCACGACCTCGACGACGGCGCCGGCGCTCGAGGAGCCCCCGCCGTGTGAGTACCGCGACGAGCCCGCGATCTACGACCGGCCCGACGACTGGTTCCGCACGCTCGTCGACCCCGTGTACGCCCTGCCCGAGCAGTACCAGCCACCGGATCTCGTTCCGGCGTCCGAAGCCAACTACGGCGCGGAGTTCCAGATCCGCGCGCTCATGGCCGAGGACCTCAACGCCATGCGCAACGGCATCCTGTCGTCGGGCGTGCCCGAGGTGGCCCTCATCGCCGCATACCGATCCGTCGAGCAGCAGGCCGATCTGTTCGCCCGGCGCGAGGCCGAGCTCGGCTTCGACCAGGCGGCCGAGGGGACCGCCCGTCCCGCCCACAGCGAGCACCACCTCGGGACTGCCATCGACGTCCGCCCCATCGGTGCGAGTGACGTCGACCAGTCCTTCGGCGACACCGAGACCGGCCAGTGGCTCGCCGAGCACGCCTACGAGTACGGGTTCATCCTCAGCTACCCGGAGGGTGAGGAGTCGGTGACCTGCTACAAGTACGAACCCTGGCACTTCCGCTACGTGGGGCGGGAGCTGGCCGGGCGGATCCACGACTCCGGCCTCACGCTCCGAGAGTACCTGTGGCACTGGGAGGTGACCGGCGCCGAACCCGGCGTGTCTCCGTCCGCGATGACGAGCTCTACCGCGTCGACGTCGTCGACCGCCCCGGAGGGCGAATAGGTCGGATCCGTCCGACTTCGTCGGCCGCGTCAGGTCCTGCGGCTCGTTCCGACTTCGTCGTCACGTCGCCGTAGTGTTCCCGGGCGTGCTCCGCCTCGCCGCCTCCGCCTACGCCGAGATGATCGGCCATGCCCTACGACGGCCTGCCCGACGAGGCCTGCGGGCTGCTGGGCGGTGGTGGCGACCGTGTGCAGGTCTTCGTGCCCGCACGCAACGCCGACGCATCGAGCCGCACCTTCACGATCGACAAGGACGGCTGGGACACGGCCGACGAGGTGGTCGGCCACGCGCGGCCTCGAGGTCGTCGGGGTGATGCACAGCCACACCCACACCGACGCCTACCCGTCGCCGACCGACGTGGAGAAGGGCGGCAACCCGCTGCTCGAGCACTGGCACTGGATCATCGTGTCGCTGCGGGACACGGCCCCCGTGCTGCGGAGCTTTCGGATCGTCGACGGTGAGGTCCGCGAGGAGCCGGTCGTCCTCGACCGCAGGTGAGGTCGGTCAGTTCGAGGGTCTGGGGTGGAATGACGGTGCCCCGGTAGATTGTTGACCACGGCGGTCGGCCTTCCGGCGACCACCGACTTCGCCCCACCCCAGGAGCCAGCGCCCGATGGCCGTCTTCGCACCCCAGTGACCCTCGACGTGACCCGGCCTCACCCGCGGTCGACGACGACCGGCTCCTCGTGGATCTCGCCGTCGACGATCCGAAAGCTCCGCAGCACCGGGGCCGTGTCCCGTAGCGACACGATGATCCAGTGCCAGTGCTCGAGCAGCGGGTTGCCGCCCTTCTCCACGTCGGTCGGCGACGGGTAGGCGTCGGTGTGGGTGTGGCTGTGCATCACCCCGACGACCTCGAGGCCGCGCGGGCCGACCACCTCGTCGGCCGCGTCCCAGCCGTCCTTGTCGATCGTGAAGGTGCGGCTCGATGCGTCGGCGTTGCGTGCGGGCACGAAGACCTGCACACGGTCGCCACCACCGCCCAGCAGGCCGCAGGCCTCGTCGGGCAGGCCGTCGTAGGCATGGCCGATCATCTCGGCGTAGGCGGAGGCGGCGAGGCGGAGCACGCCCGGGAACACTACGGCGACGTGACGACGAAGTCGGAACGAGCCGCAGGACCTGATGCGGCCGACGAAGTCGGACGGATCCGACCTATTCGCCCTCCGGGGCGGTCGACGACGTCGACGCGGTAGAGCTCGTCATCGCGGACGGAGACACGCCGGGTTCGGCGCCGGTCACCTCCCAGTGCCACAGGTACTCTCGGAGCGTGAGGCCGGAGTCGTGGATCCGCCCGGCCAGCTCCCGCCCCACGTAGCGGAAGTGCCAGGGTTCGTACTTGTAGCAGGTCACCGACTCCTCACCCTCCGGGTAGCTGAGGATGAACCCGTACTCGTAGGCGTGCTCGGCGAGCCACTGGCCGGTCTCGGTGTCGCCGAAGGACTGGTCGACGTCACTCGCACCGATGGGGCGGACGTCGATGGCAGTCCCGAGGTGGTGCTCGCTGTGGGCGGGACGGGCGGTCCCCTCGGCCGCCTGGTCGAAGCCGAGCTCGGCCTCGCGCCGGGCGAACAGATCGGCCTGCTGCTCGACGGATCGGTATGCGGCGATGAGGGCCACCTCGGGCACGCCCGACGACAGGATGCCGTTGCGCATGGCGTTGAGGTCCTCGGCCATGAGCGCGCGGATCTGGAACTCCGCGCTGTAGTTGGCTTCGGACGCCGGAACGAGATCCGGTGGCTGGTACTGCTCGGGCAGGGCGTACACGGGGTCGACGAGCGTGCGGAACCAGTCGTCGGGCCGGTCGTAGATCGCGGGCTCGTCGCGGTACTCACACGGCGGGGGCTCCTCGAGCGCCGGCGCCGTCGTCGAGGTCGTGGTGGTCTCCGCGCCGGCCTGGAGCGAACTGCCGCCGTCGTCGTCGCCGCCGAAGACCCCGCGAGCCAGCAGGTACACCAGCCACAGCAGCACGACGAGCACCGTCACGGCGAGCAGTCGACGCAGGGTGTAGTTCGGCGGTGGCCCCAACGGCCGCGGTGACGGATACATCCACGGTGAGGGTAGACAGGCCGTTGGGTGGGTGGTGGAGCCGCGCCGGTACCGTCGTGACGATGGCCTCCGACGGCACCAAGCTCATCGCCGCCAACCGGCGTGCGAAGCGCGACTACGAGCTCACCGAGACCGTCGAGGCCGGCATCGTGCTGCAGGGCTCGGAAGTCAAGTCGATGCGCGAGGCCCAGGTGCAGATCACCGACGGGTTCGTGCGCTTCGACGGCGACGAGGCGTGGCTCCAGGGCATCCACATCGCGCCCTACGCCCAAGCCCAGGAGCACACCGGCCACGACCCCGACCGTCTCCGCAAGCTCCTGCTGCACCGGCGCGAGCTCGATCGGCTGCGTGCGCTCATGGACCAGGAGCGGGTGTCGATCGTGCCCCTCCGGCTCTACTTCCGCGACGGCAAGGTCAAGGTCGAGCTCGGCGTCGGCAAGGGCCGGCAGAAGCACGACAAGCGACAGGCCGTGGCCGAACGAGACGCCAAGCGCGAGGTCGACCGGGAGCTGGCCCAGCGCGACAAGCGCGAGGTGTGATTCACGACAGCAGCCGGCGGAGCTGGCTCGGGAGGTCGACGAGTGCGAGCTCGCCCGCCTCGGCTCGGGCGAGCAGGGCGACGCCGACGCCGTGCCGGGCGGCGAACTGCTCCGGGTCGAGACCGCTGCTGCCGCGGGCCTCGAGCACGGACGCGGCGACATCGGCGTGACCGGCGCCGTGGAGATCGAGCGCCTGGGCCACGCGGGACCGGAGCTGCTCCGGCGGGAACGGCCAGCGGGCGCTGGGATGCCGCCGTTGACAGGCCAACTGCTCAGGGCTCATGCGACCAGGGCGAAGTCGACCAGCGGGGCGAAGCGGGAATCGTCGGCGACGACCGCCCGCAGCCGTTGCGGCTCCGACTCACCCGCTGGCGCAGCGCATCGGGGCTACCCCGTAGCCGGGCGAGTGAGCGTGGCGACGGTCGCCGGTCCTGCTGGATCGCGTAGTCGAGCAGGCACAGCAGGATCGTCTGGTCGATGCGGGCCTCACGTGCGGCCTCGGCCACCAGGCCCACCAGCGGCACCTCGTCGACGAGGCGGGCGAAGGTCTCGGCCACGGTGTCCTCGTCGGCGGGCGGATGGTACGGGTCGGTCTCCTCGGCCGACTGCCCGTGGTCGTCGATGCTGTCGGCGTACACGCCGACCCAGCCGTTGACCACGGCGCGGATTCGGCCCTCGGCCCACCACCACGGCAGGGCACCACCGGGCCGCCACGACGGGGCGACCGTGAGCAGCTCCATGCAGGCGTCGAGCACCAACGAGCGGAGGTCCTCGGGGGCGATTCGATCGAGGCCACACCGCCGGAGCTGACGCCGGACCACACCGGCCACCCGGTGACCGTGGTGCTCGTAGAGGGTGAAGACCGCCGCGGTGTCGCCGTCCACGAGGGCGGGCCATGATGGTCTCGACGCTGACGTCGGGCTGGTCGGATGGCGGGAAGTTCGGTGCTCCTGGTTCATGGCGCCATCCTCGGCAGGGGGTCTGACGTGACACCGGTGCCACTGCGGCCGACGGCGACGACCGGGACCACGGTCCAGCGCCGACGTCGTCGATGCGCCAGAATCCGGTCATGCAACGAAGGAATTGACCGCTGCGTGGATTCCTGCCGGCGTCGTGGCCACCGCGGCATTCGGCGCGTGCAGCGACGACGATCTCGTCTGGTTCGGGGGCGACCGCTCCGGACACCTCGACGAGCTCAGCGCCGGCGTTCACGTCGAATCCCTTCACCCTCGGCGTGGCCTCGGGCGACCCGCTCCCCGACGCGATCGTGCTCTGGACGATGCTGCGCCCGGAGGACGGCGAGCTCCCGGACGAGGACGTCGCCGTCGAGTGGGAGATCGGCCCCGACGAGGAGCTGACCGAGATCACGGCCAGCGGCTCGGCGACCGCGATCGCCGCCCTCGGGCACTCGGTCCACGTCGATGCGACAGGTCTCGAGCCCGACACGGCCTACTTCTTCCGCTTCCGCACCGGAGAGCACGAGACCCCACCCGCACGCACGCGCACGTTCGCCGCACCGGGAACCACCCCGGAGCGATTCCGCTTCGCGTTCTCGTCGTGTCAGAACTGGGAGCAGGGCTACTACGCCGCGTACCGGGACGTCGTCGAGACGGGCGAGATCGACGCGTTCGTGTTCCTCGGCGACTACATCTACGAGTACGCGAGCGGCGGCTACGCGGATGAGCGGGGGCGCGAGACCGGCCAGGACTTCGAGTGCGAGACGGTCGAGCAGTACCGGGACCGCTATGCGCTGTACCGGAGTGATCCATTGCTCCAGGACGCGCACGCCCGGGCACCGTGGATCATCACCTGGGACGACCACGAGGTCGACAACGACTACGCCAGCGCCGTCAGCGAGGAGGATGCCCCCACCGACGCCTTTCTGGACCGTCGGGCCGCGGCATACCAGGTCTGGTACGAGTTCATGCCGGTGCGGCTCGAGCCGCCGACCGGGCCCGACCTCGAGATCTACCGGTCCTTCGCCCACGGCGACCTGGTGCGCTTCCACGTGCTCGACACCCGCCAGTACCGCTCCGACCAGCAGCGGGGCGAGCCGTTCGTGCCCGAGCTCGGCCAGTCGGTCCAGGTCCGCGAGGAGTCCTCGCGGCGACCGGACGATGCTCGGCGAGGACCAGCTCGACTGGTTGATCGACGGCGCCGGGGAATCGACGGCGGCGTGGGACGTCCTCGCCCAGCAGGTCTTCATGTTCGGCGCCAACGCGATCCCCGACGCCGAACCACCGGTGATCGTCGTCGACACCTGGTCCGGCTACGGGGACGAGCGTCGCACGCTGCTCGAGGAGCTGCCGGATCGCGTCGACAACCTGGTCGTGCTCACCGGCGACTTCCACTCGGCTGCGGTGGGCGATCTGCGCGCCGATCCGCTCGACCAGTCGCTGCCCGTGGTCGGCACCGAGTTCATGGCATCGAGCATCTCGTCGTCGTTCTTCGACGACGACGAGGCCGTGAGCGATCTCGTCTCCCCGGCGCTCACGGCCAACCCGCAGATCAAGTGGTTCGACGCCCGACGGGGCTACACCCTCTGCGAGGTGACCCCGGAGCGGTGGACGGCGACGTACCGGGCGGTGCAAGACCAGTTCGACGAGTCCTCCCCCGTCGCCACCATCAGCACCTGGGAGGTCGCCGCCGGGACACCGGGCGCCGAGCAGGTCTCCTGAGCCGATACTGCTCCCGGTCGACGGGATTCGCCGGTCCCGTCCTCGTCGACCACACCGGCTCAACCGGTGATGGACTGCTCCGGACAACGCCGCCTCAGCGGGCGGCGTCGGCGAGATCGAGGTGGTGGTAGAGGAAGTTGCGGGTCCCGTTGAGGATCTGTTCCCGGAACTCGACGTAGGGGACGTGACCCGCACCGTCCCAGTGGTGGAGCACGACCCGAGCCCCGGTCCCCTCGGCGCGGTCCCGCGTGTTGACCGCCCACTGGTACGGCACGAGGGGGTCGGCCGTCCCGTGGAAGAGCAGCAACGGGGCGTCGCCCTCGTTCGGCGTGGTGAGGATCGAGGCGCCGGACAGCGACACCGCTGCCGGCAACGCCGGCGTCGGGATCCTCTGCGCTGCGCAGCGCGACATTCGCCGCGGTGATCGCCCCGGCCGACGTCCCGGCGAACGCGATCCGGTCCGTGTCGATGCCGTAGGCGCCGGCCTCGTCCCGGACGTGGCGCACGGCGGTCTGGGCATCCTCCAGCGCGTGGGCGATGGCGGTCAGGCACTCGGCGTCGGGACCAGCCGACGAGCAGCCGTTCTCGGCCAGCCGGTAGGAGATCGACGCGGTGACGTAGCCGCGTTCGGCGAAGTGGTTGGCCTGGTCCACCAGCTCGGGCGATCGCTTCGACCCGGTGCTGAACCCGCCACCGTGCATGAAGATGATCGCCGGCCGCTCGGTGACGGTGTCCCCCTCGGGCTCGTACAGATCGAGCTGCAGCGTCACGGTCTCACCGTCCTGGCCGACCGCCGTGCCGTACTCGATGTCCTGCGTGAGGTTCACGCCGTCGAAGATGACGTCGCGGTAGCGCAGCGGCGCGTCGCCCTCCGGCGTCAGGAACTGCTCACATCCGGTCAGCACGAAGGCGAGCGCTGCGATGAGAACGGCCTTGCCGAACGTCTTCATATTGGATTCCCCCGAGTCGTGACCTCCGAGCACGTTCGCGGGCGACGAGTACCCACCGCAAGCCGGCGCTTCGGGCAGGGAGCGATCGTAGCTCCCCTTCCACGGCGACCTGTGACCGAACCCACCGTGTGGCGATGTCCGACCGCCGGTACGCTGGAGCGCAGTCATCGGTGGTTCCCGCTGATGGCATTGTTCATTGACAAGGGGCTGATCGGTTTCGACGTCGGGACCGGAAGCGACATCGTGCGACCCGAGTTGCTCAGACTCGTTAATCGGGGCACCCAAACAACTGCCGAAAAGCAGCAGTTCGCCCTCGCCGCCTGATCATCAGGTGACGTAGGAGCGACATCGCGAGCCGAGAGGCCACGCGGGGCCTGACCACTGCAGCCTGGCAACAGAAGCAGTGGTGGACGGCGGGAGAGACCGCTGACAAGAGGGAAAGACCCTTGACAATCGAGGAAAGACTCGACGGTAAGGAACCCGACAGGGTTCTCGCCTACCTGGGGGCGCGGCAACCGTGAGCCGGAAACGCAGGAATGGTCGTAGCACGATGCGTGACCGCCAGACGGACGGGGGTTCGATTCCCCCCAGCTCCACTTTTCGAGGGGAATCGAACCCCTCACTCGGGCACTCTGCGTAGCGGAACACGCTCTGGCCTGGTCGAACGTCCGCGGCGTCGACAGCGCCGTGCGCGCATCAGGCAGCACAATCGGGAATCGAACCCCACCCGATTCGAGTGCCTTGACAGCGAGCGACAACTCGCTGACCAGGACATTCGCGACGGTTTCTCGGCTCAAAGAAGTGCGTTACTCCCACCGTCACTCCCGCGCCGATTCCACCCGACGTCCGCTGACATCCACCAGCATCGAGACCAGGACTCGGATTCACCGGTTACTCCGACCAGGAGAGGCCCCAAAGTGAGACGCTCCAGCCGGGGTTCGGGGACATCCCTCCCCCGTCGAGCATTCCCGAACCGGCGGTAGGTGACGCCTTCGGGTTCCTGCCTGGGCCTTGGGCGCACAGGTTCAAGGATGGCCCTGTGCGCTCAGCTCGTCGAGGAGAGCCCAGCTCGGACCGTCGAGTCGCGGTACGAGCCGTGGCCCGGTGTTGCCGAGGGCGACGATTGACGTCGATGGCACCTGTCCACGGCAAGGAAGCTCTACGCGCGCCCGTAGGCGCCCTCCAGTTGTGCCAGATCACGTCTCCCGTAGGCGGTGACCGGGTCATCCATCCGAGCCCGACGCCATGTCGTGGGCGGGACCGTCGCGGCGGGTCTCGGTAGCGAGCTTCATCGCATTACCAGCCAGTCCTGGTGGCGGGTCGAGTGCGGATCGGGCGAAGCTCGCCAGGTCCGAGGGGGTTGAACGCATGGCACCGGACGCAGCCAAGGCCCCGAAGGTCCAAGGCGGGGTCGGCTTGCCCTTGCGGAAGCCCTGAGCCACTCTGCTCCGATGCCGCACGTGCCGACCCCCGTGCAGCCCGAACGGATCGAGCAGACGTTCGCGCAGGAGCGCCGGGAACGGTCGGCCCGCGACCCGCTCGAGGATGTGCCCCAGCAGGCCCATCCCGAGGTTGGTGTATTGGAACTTCGCGCGCTTCGGAACTCGAGTCCTTCGTCCGAGCTGGTCGAACACCATCGTCTCGCTGAACTTGGCGTAGGGGTCCGGACCTCGTGATCGGATCAGCAACGACAACGGGACCGACGGGAGGCCAGCGTGGTGGGTAGCGAGGTCGACGAGCGTCGGCTGCAGGTCGGGTGGTGGCAGGCGCCCGGCGACGTCGCTGGGAAGGTGCACGCCGATGGGATCCTCCAGGTTCACCTCACCTCGCAACGACATCTCGGCCAACAGCATCCCGGTGAACACCTTGGTGACTGCAACCGATCTCCCAGCACTCGTGCCGGGGCCGCCGGTGCGATGCGATGCTGCCGAGCGCGAAGGAGGTGCTCGTCTCCTCCGGCCACCACCGCGACGAGGACTCCGGGGACCTTGCCGACGACTGGACCGAAGTGCTCCCGGACGAGTTCTTCCACCCAGCCGAACCTAGGACTCCACTCCGGGGAACGCCTCCGGAAGCCTCCGATGTTCGAGCCGACCCCCTCCTCGGCATCTCCTGCACCCTCTACCCGGCGTTCGGGGGTACGTCGGTCTTCTGACCCCTCGAGCAGATGCACGCTGGATGTTGGGACAGCACGGCGAGCACGACATGGTGGGCCCAGCGACGTATGGATCCGATGGACGCAGCTGGCGTCGTTCGCACCGTCGCTTGAGGGAGGGATCGGGGATGCAGTCGTGCAGTACAAGGTCGTCGTACACGAGACGAAGAAGTTGCTCAAGGACGACGCTGTGGTGGATGAGATGTCCAAGACGTTGAACGGCCTCGGAGCGGAGGGGTGGGAGCTCGTCAGCGTCGCACCTTTCAGCAGCACACAGGGCCTCGACCTGGGCGGATCGACCAAGGCACACACGTTCGTGTTCAAGCGCCCGGCGTAGGAGAGGACGAAGGCGGATGGTCACGACGCAGATCGTGAGGTTGAGCCTTCCGGCCGATGCGGCGGGAAGCGGCGGGCCGTTGCGGGCCTGTCACGCAAGTGCCGTTGGAGGGCACTCGGTCGACCATCCCCTATCCGCGCCGGTGCGTCGACGGTTCTCGGATCTCACGACAGTGTGCGCCGGATGTCCTTCATCAGCAGGTAGAGGTGCAGTGGGTCCGTGGGCGACGCCTCGAACTCCGGAACGAGGTGCTCATAGAACGTCCTCGCCTCCTCCGTCTCGGCGTGCACGAGTAGACCTCGACAGCCAATCTCAGATCCGAGTCCGTGTGTCCGAGCGATCACGTCCTGCAGGAGTCCGGCGCCGAGGCCGTGGCCTTCGTGCTCGAGGTCGACGCCCAAGCGGGCGAGCAGTGCGACAGGCTGGGGGTAGCGACCAGCACCCTTCCGCAGCCGCTCCGGAGCGTCGGCCAGCGCGACGCTGGCCATGCACCAGGCGTAGTAGGCGACGACCAGCTTCGAGTCGGCTGGCGTGACGACCAGCACGCGTGTCGTTCCCGAGCCACTCGACTGACGAGCGTGACGGCGGAGCCACTCCGTCTGTTCCTCGGATCGGCACTCGAACCTGGTCCAGCTCGTGGCCGGCTTCGAGCAGGACGGGCGTCCGGTAGCGGGCACTCACTCGTCGGTGAACGGCGACGGGCGCTCCATGAGCGTCCTCAAGCCCGTGAGCTCGCGGCCGCGGCGTCGGTTCACTGCATCCCACGCAGCCGCGGCGTCCGGATCGGAGACGGAACTCGGTCCGGTCCGCAAGCACCCTGCGGGCAGCCACCGTCAGGTTGGAGATCACGAACTCGGTCAGGTCTGTTCCCTGCTCGGCGACGGCGCGGTCGATCAACGACCGTTCGTCCTTCGTGGTGCGAACCTCGAGACGCTCACTGCGCAGACGCGTTGTCGACATGACGACCTCCTGCGGCCAGGACGGCCACCGGATCGACACCGCTACGGCCACTCGGAGCGACACCGCAACGGCCACTCGGAGCGACACCGCAACGGCAAGCAACGCCTGAAGCCGTGGACGTCAGCACACGTCCGTGGACACCGTGCCATTCTCCACCGGATCACGTCCCAGGACGTGGTGTAGGTGCCGCGTGCGATTCGGTTGTCAGGTTCGGGGTGCGGCGGGCAGGGACGATAGTTCGTGGTCGTCGTCGAGGAGGTCGGCGAGGCTGCCGGCGGCGATGTAGCGGCGGTTGGCGGCGATCATTTCGTCGTTCATCTCCACGAGCAGCGCGCCGACGAGGCGGATGACGGACTCGGCGTTGGGGAAGATCTGGACGACGTCGGTGCGGCGCTTGAGCTCGCGGTTGAGCCGCTCGATGGGGTTGTTGGACCAGATCTTGGACCAGTGGGCGGCGGGGAACGCCGCGTAGGCCAACAGGTCGGTCTCCATGGCCTCGAGCCGTTCGGCCACGCCGGGGGCGATCGACTGCGAGCTGGTCGACGACCGAGCGCAGCTGGCATCGAGGCCGCCTGCGGCGTCGGGTTGGGCGAAGATCGTGCGGATCAACGCCGCGATGATCTGGCGGTGCTGATGGTGGGCGACCGAGAGCAGGTTGCGCAGGGCGTGGACCCGGCAGCGTTGCCAGGCGGCGCCTTGCAGCACGCGTCGGATCGCGGTCTTCAGGCCGGCGTGGGCGTCGGAGATCACCAGCCGCACCCCGTCCAGGCCGCGGTCTCGTAGGTCGCGGAGGAACTCGGTCCAGAACGTCTCGTTCTCCGAGTCACCGACGTCGACGCCGAGGACCTCGCGGTGGCCGTCGGCGCGCAGGCCGGTGGCGATCACCACCGCCTTGGAGACGACCTGGCCGCTGTCGCGGACATGGACGTAGGTGGCATCGAGCCGCACGTACACGAACGGCTGGTGATCCAACCGGCGGGTGCGCAGCACGGTCGACGTCGGTGTCGATCTCCTTGCAGATCCGCGACACCGAGCTCTTGGAGATGCCGGTGTCGCAGCCCAGCGCCTTGACCAGATCATCGACCTTCCGAGTCGAGGTGCCGGTGATGTAGGCGGTCATGATCACCGCCCACAGGGCCTTGTCGATCCGCCGGCGCGGTTCCAGCAGCTCCGGGAAGAACGAGCCCTTGCGCAGCTTGGGGATACCGACCTCGACATCCCCGGCCGGGGTCGAGACCAGCTTCGGGCGGTGCCCGTTGCGTTGGTTCGTGCGCGACTCGGTCCGCTCGCCGTGCTCCGCGCCGATCCGTGCCGGTCAGCTCGGCCTCGACCAGCTCCTGCACCGCGGTGGTGACGATCTCGACCAACGCCGTCGACAGGTCAGCGTCGACCTCGGACAGACCCGCGGCGAGCGCGGAGAGGGCAGACTCGTCGGTGGCCATCGTGCGACTCCTCTCAGTTGGTTCAAGCTCTTCTGAGAATCGCACGGTGGCCAACTACGTCATGGGGACCCCCACGCCGGGCCGACCTACCTACACCACGTGATGGGACTCACCCCCCCACCGCTTCGCGGCCTCCGTCTACGGCCGCCCACCGAAATCCATGACCGTCCGTGGCCTACAGCGCGCCGACCGCCCGGTACACGTCGAGTGCGGTAACTCCCGCGGTAACTCCCACCGACCAGAGTTTCGGTCGGCGCAACGCTGTGACCAGATTTCGCGACCCCGACACTGCCCGGGTTCGATTCCCCCCAGCTCCACGAGTG
>JAXHLP010000006.1:0-669950 GCA_034522155.1 Acidimicrobiales bacterium
GGTGGGGGCCCGGGTTGTCAGGGGACCACAGCCAGCTGGTCGTGGCGGTCGAGCATGTCGGCGAGCCAGCGCTGCGAGTTGGACTGATTCGGATGGCGCGGGGAGACGTAAGGGTCGCAGATGTCGAGCTCGTTGTCACCGGCCCCGGCTCTCGGACCGGGTCTGTCTTCGGGGGATGCTCATCCGATTCACAGGTGGACTGTCCCGGCGCCGCACTCCAGACCGTGTAGCGACCGTGCGCTCACGACTCAGCTGGGCGCTCATAGGCCGCCGTAGTCCACCGAGTCGATGGTAGGAATCGGTGGTGACAGGAACGTGGAGACCCTGGTGACGGCGCAAATCGACAGCATCGCATCCTAATGACCGGGTAGAGCCCGAGAGGGGACTCGAACCCCTGACCTGCTGTTTACAAGACAGCTGCTCTGGCCAACTGAGCTACTCGGGCGACGTTGAGGCTCCGCAGGTGCAACCGACGGGCCGTCGGCCCGAACGCTACCGGGGACGGTCCGGTGGTCGGGGCCCCGTTCAGGGGTTCTCCAGCCTCGGCGGCGTCGGGTCGCGATTCGGGTCGGACCGGGGAAGCTGCATGCCCTCGCCCGGTGTCCAGCCCGAGGCGGCGATCACCTCGCCGACCTCGGTGATGTTCATGAGGTCGAGCTCGTAGTCGAACAGCCCGTCGCCGGCGTAGTGGAGGATCGAGATCGCCGGGGCCTGGTGGGGCGAGCCGTCGTCCCGGGTGCCCGGGACGCGGTTCCACCAGAACGACACGACGCGGTCTCCGTCGACCATGGTCCACTGCTCGGGGAACTCCCAGCCGTCGAGCCCGACGATCGACCAGTCGAAGAACTCTGCCATCTCGTCGCGGCCCTCGATCCGTCCCCACGCCGGGTCGATGAACACGGCGTCGGGCGTGAACCAGTCGGCGATCGAGGACCATGGCGCTTCGCCGCGCTCGCACCGCGTGCGCTGGGCAACGTAGCCGCGGTATGCGTCGAGGGCTTCACGCTCCCGTTCGGTGTGGGCGGCCATCAGGCGTCCTCGAAGCGGCCGAGGCCGTAGTCGCCCTCGATCGTGGTGCGGTGCATGCACCGGGCGTGCTCGGGCGGCGCGCCCGAGACCGAGTGGAGGATCCGCCAGTTGTCCCAGATCACCATGTCGCTCGGGCGCCACTGATGGAAGTAGCAGAGGTCCTTCGCCGTCTCGACGATCTCGTCGCAGACCTCGTGGAGCAGCGCGTCGGCGTCGGCCTGGTCGAGCCCGAGGATTCCCTTGGCCATCCAGGGGGACACGTGGAGGACCTTCTCGCCCGACTCCCGGGTCCACACGGCCGGGTGCAGGGCGAGGGACCGGTCCGCGTACTCCGTCATCACGTTGGCGGCACCGGGGCTCGGAGTGACCTCCACGAACTCCTCTGGCCGGCCGTAGGTGAGGTTGTCGAGCACGACGTCCATCGCGTACTTGATCGTCTTGCCCTCGATCCGGTCGCGGATCTGGGGATCGACGGCCTCGTAGAGGGCGATGCCGTCGACGAAGCCGGTGCGGCCGCCCTCGGGCGGGATCTCGACGGCACGGAGCACGCCGGCCCGGTTGAGCTGGTCGTTGTAGCAGTGGTCGAAGTGCCACGGCAGCCACTGGGACAGCACCTGCCCGTTCACCCGGACCGCGCCGCCCTCGTTGGGCTCGTGGCGGATCTCGATCACGCCGAGGTGGCCGCCGGCCCGGGGCGTGGCCTTGCTCGGATGGTCCTTGAGCGGACCGAACACGTTGCTCAGCGCGACCTGCATGTCGGGGTTCTGCTCGATGTCCTCGAAGACCAGCAGCCCGCGCGCCTCGAACAGCTCGTTGAGCTCGGCCCGGGTCGTCTCGTCGTCGAGGCTCCCGCGGGTGACACCGCGGACGCGGCTCCCGAACGGCACGGCGGGATCGACCGGTCGCACGTCGAGGGTGGTGTCGGTGGTCATGGTGCGCTCCTGTCGGTCATCGGCCGGGGATCGTCTGGTCGGCCCACTCCGTGAGCTGGGGCACGAGGAGCGGCCACCGAACGAACAGTGAGGTCTCCTCGCCCGCGTCGAGCGCGGCGACGCGCTCGTTCCACTCCCCGTCACCCCACGGTGGCTCGACCAACTCGGCGCCGGGCAGCCCGCGGCCCATGGCCTCGGAGGTGGCGCGGGTGTGGGACATGTCGGACTCGCCGCTGCGGAACACGAGGATCGGCACATCGAGCCGGGCGACATCGGCGTCGTCGAGGCCGGGGACGAGCGTGTCGTCGCACGGACAGTAGGCCAGCATCCAGCGGTCCATCACGCTGAGGAACTCGTCGCGGTCGGTGGCGAGGAAGCGTTCGCGGTTGCCGGGGCTCTTCTCGAGCACCTCCTGCCACTGATCGAGGCCGACCACGGCCTCCATCCCGCCGTGCCAGGCCGCGTCGGCCGAGGGCATGCAGTAGTAGGTCGCGAGCTGCAGCAGTCCGGGTACGCCGCCGCTGATCCACCACATGGCCAGCCCGGCGGTGACGTCGGGGTTGCGGGCGGCCGCGAGCAGCGAAACCCGAGATCCCCCCGATCCGCCGGCGATCACGGTGGGACCGAGGTCGAGGTGGCGGAGCAGCGCGCCGAGTGCATCGGCCTGGACCTCCGACTCGGAGTCTCCGCAGAACGCGACCGAGGAGGCCCCACAATTGGGTCGGTCCCAGGTGACCACCTGCCGGCCCGTGTCGGCCAGCGCCTTCGCCATCTCGGGGAGTCCGCCCACCTCCTTGGTGAAGCGACCACCCGGGGTCAGCACCCATGGTTGGCCTTCGCCCACCACGTCGTAGGCGATCTCGAAACCATCCAGTTCTGCCAATGGCATGCCATGTCCCCCTCGGCTCGGGCCCATGGTCTACCCCGCGTCGGGGTGCCGTGTCGACCGGACTGTTAGTTTTCACCGGTCCCGCGGTGTGAACGTGATGGGGACGGCCTCGGGGGCGCGGTTGTAGCCGGAGTGGAACGGGATCGGCTCGGCGCCGTCCTGCCGGCAGGTGGCCGAGCCGGCTCAGCTGGGGAAGTGGAGGCGGTCGGCGAGACCATCGACCGGGCTCGTGTCGGCCTGGAGACCGCCGAGGCAGAAGCGGGCGAGGCCGGCCGGATCGGGGAGCTCGAGGCCGACGTCGTTGCCGAGCGTCCGGCTCCCCACGAAGGACGCGTTCAACGAGGTGACCAGGAACGCGGTCTGTTCCGTGGAGCACTCCGGAATGCGGCCGGCAGCGACGGCGTCGTCGATCAGCCCGACCACCAGGTTGGAGACCGGCGCCTGCGAGCGGGCCACGAGCTCGGGCTCGACCTGGCCGAGGCGCAGACGAAGGCGGGCCAGGCCCGATTCCAGCCCGGTGTGGGTGTGGTCGGCCATGGCGGCCGCCGCGATGATGGCGCCCGCGAGGCGCTCGAGCGGGTCCTCGAGGCCGGTGATCGCGTCGGCGATCAGTCGGGCGTAGGTCCGCATCGCCTCCTCGAAGACCGCGAGGAGCAGGTCGTCCTTGCTCTCGAAGTACTGGTAGAGCGTCCGCAGCGACTGGCCGGCCTCGTCGGCGACGTCCTGCACGGTGAAGCCGTCGCCGCCGGAGCGCTTCAGCAGGGCCTCGGCGGCGGCGATGAGGCTGGCCCCACGGTCGATGGAGCGCTGGCGGGCGGTCTTCAGGGACCGCCCGACGACGCGCCGCTGCCAGTCGGCGGCCTCGTCGGCCGGCGCACCGTCGCCATCGCGCGTCGTGTCGTCCACCAGGTCGGCCATGGGGTTGTCGCACTCCTGTGCAGGGATCGGCGTCGAGCCTACCGACTGGTAGCCGGCGGCTCGCGTTTGGCGGTTGCACGCCCGCTACCAGCTGACGAAAGCGCGGTTTTCCGCCGGGCGTCGGGTCGGCGCGGCGCGGCCGGGTCGGTCAGTAGTGGTCGAGCAGGTCGACCATCGTGGCTGCCTGCTGGCCGAGCAGGACCTTGCCGACCACGGTCAGGTGGGCGTGCCAGTGCTCCTCGGCCGCGGCTTCGTCGCCCTCGGCGAGCAGCTCGACCAGCCGGCGCTGGGAGCGGATCCCCCGACGACGGGTGGCGAGGGAGTCCTCGCCGGGTACCTGGCTCACGGTCGTGACGGCCCGGGCCACGATCTCGTTGAGCATCTCGGCCACGATCGACATCGTCTGGTTGCCGGCGAGGGCCACGAGCTGCTCGTGGAACCGGGCGTTGACCGAGCTGAACTCGTCGGGGTCGTCGATGCAGCGCTCCTGCTCTTCGACGAGCGCCCGCAGCTGCGCCGCCGACGATGTCCGCGGCGTGGACGTGGCGATCGCCCGGACGGCGTGCAGCTCCAGGGACCGGCGGGCTTCGTGCACGTCGGCGAGGGGGACGTTGCGGGCCCGCAGGACCAGCGCCGCGGTGCGCGCGGTCATCCGCTCGTCGGGCTCGTGCACCACCACACCGCCACCGGCGCCGCGGACCACGGAGATGAGCCCCTCGGCCTCGAGGATCCGCAGCGCCTCGCGCAGCGATGGGCGGGATACGCCGAAGCGCTCGATCAGCTCGGGCTCCTGACCGAGCACATCACCTTCGGCCAGCTCGCCCCCCACGATCAGGGCGCGGACTTCGTCGGCGATCAGCTCGGGCTTCTCCCGCCGCCGCCCGTCGCCGGACCGTGCGGTCACGGCCCAACAGCAGTCGTCGCGTGCGGTCTGAACGTGTTCATCCGGCCGGAAACGTATCGGACGGCCCGCTCGTGCGGGTTCCGGTGGCCGGTTCGGTCGAGGGGTTCGCGACGGCGGGCGCGGTGTTCGAGGCGTCCCACGGCCATCCGCATCCGGGATGGTCCCACTCGCGCAACTCGCATTCTCCGAAATCGACATGTCATACTTCCGAACCGGTCCGCCACGAGCGGCATGCCGATCCGGGGAGCGACGAGGGGAGCCATGGGCCTTCGGTTGACCGAGCAGGAGCACCTCGACGCCCGACGCACGGGTGACGTGGTGCGATGAGCGGCGTTCCCGTCGATCCGGAGGCCGTCCGACGGCCCGGCCCGGGTCCGCACGACACGGTCGAACGCACACCGCCGGTGCCCGAGGGCGGCGCCCGGCGCACGACGTCGACCGCGGTCACCCGACCCGACGGGCCGGACGGCCGCGTGGTGATCGAGCTCGGCGGACGCGACGTCGTCCGCGAGACCGACGGGACAACCCACATCGTGGACGAGATCGCCGGCCGCGTGGGAGACGACGGGGCGGCGACCGCCGCATGGTCCGAGATCGACGGTGGCCGGACGGTGGCGCCCGACATCGTCGGCCTCCCGCTGGCGTGGGGCTGGGGTCGGGCGCTCGCCGATCTCCTGCCGGCCGAGCGGACCCTGCTCGCCAGCGTGCTCGAGGACCTCGGCGGGGCCTTCCTGGTGTCGGGGTACGCCCCGTTGCGGTCGGGGCTGATCACGACGCCCCCCGAGCTGGCTGCGGAGATGGCGGACGGCCAGGCCGACGTGTGCCTCGGCTGGGCCCGCGGCGGCGACCTGGTCACGATGCTCGCCACGACCGGACAGAATCCCGTGCCGCAGGGACCGGCCGCCAGCACCGACGTCCTCGCCGGATGGCACCCGATGCCCGAGCCCCCGCCCCACACCGTGCGACGTCTGCGCCGCCTCGACGTCGCACCCGACGACGACGGGCTCGCCGTGCAGTCGCACTTCCGCGACAGCTACGTCCCGCCTGACCCGGGCGAGCCCGAGATGGTCATGCACGAGTACCTGATCGACGCGCGCGTCGACAGCGAGCGCCGGCTGGCCGACATCACCGTCGAGCCGCGGGTCCTGCCGTGGCGCAGCTGCCCGGGCGCGATCCACAGCGCGCAGCAGCTGGTCGGGGTCTCGATCGCCGACCTCGACGTCCGGGCCCGCACGGAGCTGCGGGGCCCGACCACCTGCACCCACCTCACCAGCACCATGCGCTCGATGGCCGACGTGGCCTGTCTGGCTGCAGCCGAACCCAGGGGGGAACCATGACCGAACTCGGACTCGTCGACGCGATCGACGCGGTGACGAAGGGCGCGCCGGCGCGGGACATGATCGTGTGGCGGGACGTCCGCCGCAGCTACGCCGACGTCGCCGACCGGAGCAAGCGGCTGGCCTCCCACCTGCTGGCCCGCGGGCTGGGTGTGCAGCGCGAGCGTGCTGGGCTCGAGCGGTGGGAGTGCGGCCAGTCCCCGGTCGCCCTGGTGATGGGCAACCGACCCGAGTACCTCGAGTCGATGTACGCCTGCTACCGGGCGCGGGCGGTGCCGTTCAACGTGAACCACCACTACCGGCCGGCCGAGGTGCGGGCGCTGTTCGAGATGGTCGGTCTCGAGGGTGTCGTGTACGAGCGACGGTTCGGCGAGCTCGTCGCCGAGGCCGCCGACGGTCCGGACGTCGTCCTGGTCGACATCGACGACGGGTCGGGGGCGCCGCGCCTCGACGGTGCGGTCGACTACGAAGAGGCCATCGGTGCCGCGGCCCCCGAGCCGGACGCGACCCCGTCGCCCGACGATCTGTGCATGGTCTGCACCGGCGGCACCACCGGCCGACCCAAGGCGGTGCTCTGGCGCCAGGCCGACATCGGCTGTTCGGCCATGGCGCTCACCGACGGTGTCACGGCCGAGCAGCTCACCGAGGTCGCCGAGGCCGACTTCGGCGAGCGGTGGTTCGCGGCGCCGCCACTGATGCACGCCGCCGCGCAGTGGACGGCCTTCTGCGGGTTCCACCTCGGCGCCACGATCGTCCTCCACGACGACTCGGCCCGCTTCGACGCGGGCGCGATCCTCGGGGTGATCGAGAAGGAGCGGGCGACGATGATGTCCATCGTCGGCGACGCCTACGCCACGCCGATGGTCGAGGAGCTCCGACGCGGTCACCACGACGTCTCCTCCCTGGTGCGTCTCGGGGTCGGGGGCGCGATCACCGGCGAGGCCAACAAGGCGGCGCTGCTCGAGCTGATCCCGGGGTTGACGATCATCGACGGCTACGGCGCGTCGGAGACGGGGGGCATGGCCTACGGGCCGAGCACGGCCGGCGCGCCATCGAAGGGCTTCGAGCCCGGTCCGGGTGCGGTGGTCCTCTCCGAGGACCGCACCCGCGTGCTCGAACCCGGAGATGACGAGGTGGGTTGGACGGCGCGGCGCGGCCGGGTCCCGCTCGGCTACCTCGGCGATCCCGAGGCCACCGAGGTCACGTTCCCGGTCATCGACGGCGAGCGGTTCGCCGTCCCGGGTGATCGTGCGACCGTGCTCGACGACGGGTCGATCGCCCTGCTCGGCCGTGACTCGATGGTCGTCAACACCGGCGGCGAGAAGGTGTTCGTCGAGGAGGTCGAGGAGGCGCTGCGCGACCATCCCGACGTCGTCGACGCGCTCGTCGTGGGCCGGCCGAGCGAGCGGTTCGGCCAGGAGGTGGTCGGCCTCGTCCAGACGCACGCCGGCGCCACGGTGGATCCGGTCGAGCTCCGCGACCACTGCGCCGACACGGTGGCGCGGTTCAAGGCCCCCCGGGCGATCGCGTTCGTCGAGACGATCGGGCGGCACCCGAGCGGCAAGCCCGACTACGGCTGGGCGCGCGAGGCGGCCACCGAAGCCGTCGACGCCACGTCGGCCTGAGGCCCTGAGTCGTGTGGCGGAACGGGGATGGCCGCCAAGGAGATGTTGTGAGGCCCTGCCGAACAACTCTCGAAGCGACGAGCTCCCGCAAGGGAGCGAGAAGCGACCTAGGGCTCAGGGTTCCGGGATCTCGAAGTGCTCGTCGCGGAGCTCGAAGGCCTTCTTGGCCCCGTGCTCGGCCCGGGCCTTGACGAAGTTGAACTCGCCGTCGGCGAACTGGAGGTTGGTGCCGTAGGCGTGGACCATGTAGCTGAGGACCTCCTCGCCCTGGTACGCGGTCAGCGACTCGACCAGCCGGAACGCCTCCTTGGCGATCACGAGGCCGTCGGCCGGCATGCGCGACACCTTGGTCGCCCACCAGTCGGCCCGGGCGGGCACGTCGGCGTCGGCGACGATCTCGGTGAAGATGTCGGAGTGGGCGAACTCGCGAGCCTCGGGCGTGTCGCCGGTGAGCAGCAGGCGACGGGCGATGGTCGGTCCGAGCTTGTGGAAGAACAGATGGAGCGTGCCCAGCGCCGGGCCGAGGAACCGGGTGGCCGGCATGCCGATCCGTGTGCTCTCGCCCACCACGGCGATGTCGGCCATCAGCGCGAGCTCGAACCCGCCGCCGAGGGCGTAGCCGTTCACCTCCGCAACGGTGACCTTCGAGTAGCCCAGGAAGTCGTGGTAGAAGTCGAAGGTCTGGCGGTCGACGGCGAGGCGACGACGTTGGCTGGGCCGGCGGGACTTCTCGGAGGTCTCCTCGCTCGAGATGCCGCTCGTGCCGTACCAGGCGTAGGCGTTGCCCATGTCGGCGCCCGTGCTGAAGACCCCGCCCTCGCCGCGGAGGTGCACGACCTTGACGTCGTCGTCGACGGCGAGGTCGTCGAGGTACTGCCCGAGCTGCTCGCGCATGGCGGGGTCGTAGGAGTTCCGCCGCGCCGGGTTGTTGAGGGTGATGCGCGCGATGCCGGCGTCGGCATCGGTCTCGAGCACCACGCGATCGTCGCTCACGACGGGTCCTTCCATCCGTTCGGGCTGATTCCGGCCCAGGCTATAACCTCTAGATGTTTCCGACCGAAGAAGCCGCGCCGCCCATGACCTCCGAGACCGTTCGCTGCGAAGACGACCTCCCCCTCACGGTCACCGCGCTCGTGCATCGGCGCGCCGAGCAGTACGGCACGAAGCGGCTCGTGGTGTGCGACGACGAGTCGCTCACCTACGTCGAAGCCGAGCGCGATTCCGCCGAGCTGGCTCGTGGGCTGCTCGCGGTCGGCGCCGGCAAGGGCACCCGCGTCGGGTTGCTCTTCCCGAACACGCCTGCGTTCGTCGTCAGCTGGTTGGCGGCCACCCGCATCGGCGCGGTGGCGGTCCCGCTCAGCACCTTCTCGACCGCGGTCGAGCTGGCCGACCTGCTCCGCCGGGCCGACGTCGACATGCTCCTGTCAGCGCGCTCGTTCCGCTCCCACGACTACGTCGAGACGCTGGGCCGTGCGATCCCCGAGCTCGACCTCGGCGCCCCGGCGCCGCTGTGGTCGACCACCGTGCCGTCCCTGCGCCGGGTCTTCGTCTCCGACATCCATGGCGACGACGCCGTGGTCGACGACTGGCAGCTCGACGAGTTGCGTCGACGGGCCGGCGAGGTCGACGACGACGTCCTCGCCGCTGTCGAGGCCGAGGTCAGCCCGGCCGACCCGATGGTGGTCGTGCACACGTCGGGCTCGACGAGCGCGCCGAAGGGTGTGGTCCACGGCCAGGGCCCGTTGCTGCGCCACCAGCAGAACCTGAACGAACGACGGCACTTCACCGACGACGAGATCTTGTTCGCGAACTCACCGTGGTTCTGGATCGGTGGCTTCGCCTACGCCCTCCTCGGCTCCATGGTCGCTGGTGGAGGCCTGGTGTGCTCGAACGCCTCGGATGCGGCCACGGTCCTCGACGTGCTCGAGCGCGAGCGACCGACCATGACCAACGGGTTCGCCGCGTCGGTGGCCCACATCCCCGACGATCCGACCTTCGCCGGCCGCGACCTGTCGTCGATGCGGCGCGGCAACCTGTACCCGATCATGCCCGCCGACGCGCGACCCGCCGATCCAGGCCTGCGGTACAACATGCTCGGGATGACCGAGGCCGGCGGCGTCTGCCTCGGCACCGAGGACGAGACCGAGTTGCCCGAGGAGCGCCGTGGTTCCTTCGGCGGCCCGGTCACCGGGCTCGAGTCCCGGATCGTCGACCCCGACACCGGTGTGGCGTGCGCGCCCGGCGAGGTGGGGGTGCTGCAGCTCCGCGGTCCGTTCCTGATGGAGGGCTATCTGGGTCGTGAGCGCCTCGAGGTCTTCGACGCCGATCAGTGGTACCCGACCGGCGACCTCTTCCACGTGGACGACGCGGGGCACCACTACTTCCACGGCCGGGCCGGCGACATGATCAAGACCGGGGGCGCCAACGTCTCGCCGCGTGAGGTCGAGGGCGTGATCGCCGAGCATGCCGGCCTTCGTTCACACGTGCTCGGCATCGACGACCCCACCAAGGGCCAGGTCGTCGCCGCGGCCTTGTTGTCGGACGACGACGTCGACCTCGAGCAGCTGCGCACGATGCTGCGGGACCACCTGTCCGCCTACAAGGTCCCCCGCCGCTACCTGGTGCTGGCCGACGACGAGGTCCCGATGATGTCCAGCGGAAAGCTCGACGCCCGTGCGTTGAAGGATCGCTTCGATGGCGCCTGAGGTCGGCGGGATCCCCGGCCTGCTGCGGGCCCGTGCGACCGGCTCGGCCGGGCGCGCTGCGCTCGTCCACGACGACGCCTCCATCACCTACGCCGAGCTCGGTGCCCGGACCCGCGATCTCGCCGGCGCGTTCGCCGGCGCCGGGCTCACCAAGTCGTCGCGGGTGGGCGTGCTCATGCCCAACGGCATCGATTGGGCCGTCGTCGCCTACGCGGTCTCGCGCACCGGCGCGACTCTCGTCCCGCTGAGCACGCTCCTGCGCCCGCCCGAGCTCGAGGCGCAGCTCCGGCAGGCTTCGGTCACCCACCTCGTCGCGGTACCCCGGTATCGCAACCGTTTCCACCTCGACGAGATCGCCGAGGTCCGGCCCCGCGTCCCGTCGCTCCGGGTGGTGTGGACCGCCGATGACCTGCCGTCCGATCCCGCCCCTCGTGGCATCGCTGAAGCGCTCGAGGAGCGGGTCACGGCGGCCGACGACCTCGCCATCCTGTTCACCTCCGGCAGCCGGGGCGTGCCCAAGGGGGTGATCCACACCCACGGCAACGCGATCCGGGCCGCGGCGAGCGGGCTCGACGCTCGGTGCATCGGGCCCGGCGAGCGGATCTACATCCCGATGCCGTTCTTCTGGACCGGCGGCTTCGCCAGTGGCCTGATCACCGCACTCGTGGCCGGCGCCACGCTGCTCATCGAGAGTGAGTCGACACCGGCGGAGACCATCGCGTTCCTGGAACGTGAACGGGCCACGTTGTTCCGGGGTTGGCCCGACCAGGCGGCCCGCATCGCCGCCGACCCGGCGTTCTCCTCCGCCGACCTGTCCTCGCTCGGTCCCGGCAGCCTGCCCGCGATCCAGCCGCCCGAGCAGCGGCCGACACCGGGGACGAGGGCGAACACGTTCGGGATGACCGAGACATTCGGTCCGTACTGTGGGAGCCGGCTCGACACCGACCTGCCCCCGTCGGCCCGTGGAAGCTGCGGGAAACCCTTCGACGGTGTGGAGGTCCGGATCCTCGACGACAACGGCCACGAACGCGGGCCGGGCGAGCAGGGCGAGATCGCCGTCCGCGGGCCGAACGTCATGCGCGGCATCGTCGGCCGGCTGCGGTCGGAGATCTTCACCCGCGACGGGTACTACCGCACCGGCGACCTCGGCCACCTCGACGCCGACGGCTACCTCTTCTACGCCGGACGCGTCGACGACATGTTCAAGGTCAGCGGCGCCACCGTGTACCCGAGCGAGGTCGAGGCCGCCCTCCACGCCAGCCCGCTGGTCGCCCGGGCCTTCGTCACCAACGTGTCGGACAACGGCGCCGACACCGTCGGCGCGGCGGTCGTCCCGAGCGGCGACGCCACCGTCGACGACCTGTATGCCGACGCCCGTGAGCGTCTCAGTGCGTTCAAGGTCCCCAAGCGCTGGGCCGTGCTGGCCTCGGTCGACGACGTCCCCCGCCTGGCCACCGGCAAGGTCGACAAGACCGGCCTGCAGGCCCTGCTCACCTCCGCACCCCGACCCACAGGAGCAACGCCATGACCACCGCCGAGCGCACCACGGCCACCTCCGAGGAGACGCTGGTCGAGCGCCGCGACGGGCTCGTGATCGTCACGTTCAACCGTCCGAAGTCGAAGAACGCCCTGACCGCGGCGAACTGGAAGGATCTCGACGCCGTCCTCCACGACCTCGAGTGGAACCCCGAGGACCGGGCACTGCTGCTCACCGGCGCCGGCGGCAACTTCTCCTCCGGCGCCGATCTGTCCGGCGGCATGAGCGGGAACGACGACGGCAGTGACGCCGGCGGGCTCACCGGCCACGGACCCCAGCCGATCGTGAACGAGATGCGCACGATCGGGGCCATCGTCGCCCGGCTCCACCGCCTGCCCAAGCCCACGATCGCCGCGGTCGACGGCGTGGCCTACGGGGTGGCCTTCGGGATCGCCATGGCCTGCGACCTGATCATCGCCAGCGACCAGGCCCGGTTCTGCGAGGTGTTCGTCAAACGCGGCCTCGCGGTCGACGGCGGCTCGTCGTGGCTGCTCCCGCGGCTGATCGGCCTGCGCCGGGCGAAGCAGCTCGCCTACTTCGGCGAGGTGCTCGACGCCGAGCGCGCCCTCGAGTGGGGACTGGTCAACGAGGTGGTCGCGCCGGACGGCCTCGCCGACACCGCGACCGAGTGGGCCCAGCGACTCGCCACCGGACCGACCGTGGCGCTCGGACTCATCAAACGGCTCATGGACGGCAGCGACAGCGCCAGCCTCGACGAGGCGGTCGAGGGCGAGGCGAGGGCCCAGCACGTCGCGTTCACCACCAAGGACATGCGCGAGGGCATCCAGGCCTTCGTCGAACGCCGGGAGCCGGCCTTCACCGGCGAGTGAGTCGTTCCTCAGGCGCAGGGCGCCTTCGTCACTTCGAGAGTTGCTCGGCAACCGGCGTGCCGGCGGCCTCGCAACGTCTCCCGGCGGCCCGCGAACCGGCGCCGTCTCTGTTCGACCGACTGGCGCAAACTCAGGTGGAGAAAATGGTGGCGGCGGCCACGCCGGGGGCGCCGTAGACCTGGGCGAAGCCGACCTTGGGGTCGCCGGGGACCTGCCGCTCGCCGGATTCGCCGCGGAGCTGGCGGACGATCTCGTTGGCCTGGCGTAGGCCCGAGGCGCCGATGGGCTCGCCGTTGGCGATCAGGCCGCCGTCGGTGTTGACCGGCAGCGGTCCGTCGATCTCGGTGGCGCCGTCGGCCAGCAGCTTCTCCTGGTCGCCGTGCTCGCAGAAGCCGGTCTCGGCCATGTGAATGACCTCGGCGCCGGCGTCGGTGTCCTGGAGCTGGATGACGTCGACGTCGTCGGGCCCGATGCCCGCGACGTCGAACGCGGCTTGTGAGGCGTAGACGGTGGGGGACACGTCCTCCTCGATCGGGGCGTCGGTGGCGTGGACCTCGTAGGTGCCGTACTTGCGGGTGCGGACCTCCGACGCCCGGACGTAGACGGGCTTGTTCGAGGTGAGCTTCTCGGCCAGATCGGCCCGGCACATGATGACGGCGGCCGCCCCCTCGTCGGGGGCACAGAACATGTACTGGGTGAGCGGGTAGTTGAGCATCATCGAGCCGAGGATCTCCTCCTCGGACATCGGTGTGCGCCGGAACGCCTTCTCGTTCTTCGACCCGTTGCGGTAGTTCTTCGCCGCGACCTTGGCCAGGGTCGAATGCGAGATCCCGTTGGTCTCGCAGTATCGGTTGGCCTTCATCCCGAAGAACTTGGTGGTGAGGAACTGACCGTTCTCGCCGTACCAGTCGGGCAGGCCGACGAACGACGGGGGAGCGGTGAACGCGCCGCGCGGGTGCTTGTCCATCCCGACGGCGATGCCGATGTCGTAGGTGCCCAGGCGGATGGTGTCGGCCACGGTCTTGATCGCGCTGGCCGAGGTGGCGCACGCGTTGAACACCGACATGAACGGGATGCCGGTGAGGCCGACCAGGCGGGTGACCGAGTCGGGGCTGCCGACCTCGTTGCTGCCGGCGATGCCGAACTCGATCTGGTTCCAATCGATGCCGGCGTCGTCCATGGCGAGCCCGATGGCGTCGGCGCCCATCTGCATGCACGGCTTGTCGCCGAAGCGTCCGAAGGGGTGGAGGCCGACTCCGATGATGGCGACGTCTGTCGTCATGGTGTTCTCCTGGTCGTGCGGGATCTCGTCGGGAAGGGGAGTTGTGAGGCTGCCGAGCAACCCTCGAAGTGAGCGAAGCGAACGGCTCAGACCGGCTGGAAGGCGAAGGTGTGGACCTCTTCGCCGTCGTCGTCGGTGTAGAAGGGGATGAAGGTCAGCTCGACCTCCATGCCGGTCTTGATCTTGGCGGGGTCGGACTCGGTGAGCCGGCCCTCGACCTTGATCACGTCGCCGAGCTGGACCAGTCCCATGCCGATCGGCTTCCACTCCTTCGGATCCTCGGTGCCGAGGTAGCCGAAGCCGGGGTGGAAGCCCTGCGTCGTCCAAGCGGCGACGGTCCCGCGGCGGGGGAGGAGCTCCTCGGAGACGTTCTTGTGGCTGCAACGCTGGCAGCGTTCCTGGATCGGGAACATGATGGCGTTGCAGTCGGCGCAGCGACCGCCGATGAGCTGGGCGTCGTCGGCGGGGAAGTTCGAGATGTCGGGGGCGATTGCTCGGGCCATGTCGAGGCTTTCTAACACAACGGTCGATGGTGGATGCAGGCTGTGACCCGGTCCTCAGCGATGGGGCAGGTCGGTGGCCGACCGGGTGGCGAGGCGTTGCTCCATGGCTTGGCTGATGAGGTTGTCGCGGGCGAAGTCGGCGGGCACGAATCCCATGCCGTGGAGGAGTTTGCCCATGCGCAGCATGATCACGGTGAACCGCAGGCCGCCGAGGAGGACGAACCAGGAGAGGTCGTCGGCCGACCGGCCCGTGCGGTCGGCCCAGCCCGCCGCGGTCTCCTCGGCCGACGGAAAGCCCGGCAGGCGCACGTGACCCGAGCCGGTGGTCAGTGCGTCGTCGGCGAAGATCCACCAGCCGAGATCGAGCCGTGGGTCGCCGATGCCGCACATCTCCCAGTCGAGGACGGTGATCACCTCGAAGTCCCGGTAGATGAGATTGCTGAGGCGGGCGTCGCCCCACACCAACGACGGGCCCGCCGCGGATGGCGCTGGTCGCGTGGCGCGGAGGTGGTCGAGTGACGCTCGGGCCGATTCGTGCGGTTCACCCTCCTCGGCCCAGGTCAGGAACCGCTCGTAGTGATCGAGGGCCGCGTCGAGCTGATCGTCGGCAGGGGGGAAGGTGCCGGACGGCAGGTCGAGTGCGTCGACACTGACGCGATGGATCCTGGCCATGGCGTCGATGCCGCTCCACCACGCCCGGGCCTGCTGGGCCTCGCTGGCCTCGGCCAGCCACCCCTCGCCGGCGTAGGGCGGTGCATCGGCGGGGATGTCGCCGTCGACACGGTCCATCACCCAGAAGGGTTGCCCGAACCACGAATCGTCGTGCTCGAACCAGTGGGTCGTGGCCATGGGGACGTCGGTGTGCTCGGCCAGGGCGCGCATGACCGTGTACTGGCGGTGGAAGGTGTCGTCGGGGAACACCCGGTAGTCGCTCGGCGCGATCCGGGCGACGAGCCGCTCGTCCCGCTGGCCCTCGGGCCCGTGCCAACTCGCCTCGAAGAAGATCGTCTCGTTCGACCAGCCGGTCGAGCCGGGAATCGCGACATCGCCGACCGTGGGATCGGTGACGTCGTTCCTGGTGGCCAGCCAACGCTCGAGGGTGGTGGCGGTTGCGTCGGGATCGCGTTCGAGGATGCCCACGGCTCAGGCCTCCTCGCCGGTCGCGGGGACGCCGGCAGCACCGCTCGTCAGCAGGCGTTCGACCTCACCGGACTCGTAGCCGAGCTCGGCGAGGACCTCCTCGGTGTGCTGGCCCAGCCCCGGTGCCGGTCCGCGGGGTCGGGGGGCCTCGCCACCGAAGTCGGCGGGCGTGGCCAGCATCGCGGAGCCACCGGCGTCGTCGGGGACCTCGACCACCGCGCCGGCGGCGTGGAACTGCGGGTCGGCGAGGAGGTCGTCGATGGTGTTCACCGGCGCCCAGAACAGCTCGGGCTCCTCGGCGAACGCCTCGGCCCACTCGTCGCGTGAGCGGGTCGCGAAGATCGCGTCGAGCTCGGCGATGAGCTCGACGGCGTTGGTGGCCCGCCCCATGGCGGTGGAGTAGTGCTCGTCGTCGAGCCACTCGGGCCTGCCGATGGCGCGGGCGAGCGGCGGGAAGTGGCGTTCGGGGTCGATGCCGACGATCCAGATCGCCCGGCCGTCGGCGCACGTGTAGTTGTTGGCCGTCGGGTTGCGCATCGTGGTGCGGTCGCCGCCGGCCAGCGTGCGGCCCCACATCATCGCGATGTTCACGTCGAAGCCGATCGTGTACGCGCCCTGGCGCAGCAGCGACGTGGACACCACCTGGCCTTCGCCGGTGGTGTGCCGTCCGTAGAGCGCGGCGCTGACCATCCCGGCCGCGGTCATCGCCGCGGAGTGGTCGCCCATGCCCGCGCGCTGGAACGGTAGTGGGCTGTCGGGTGGACGGAGCGCTTCGGCGATGCCGGCCCGGGCCCAGAACGCGGCGATGTCGAACGCGCCCTTCTCGGCGTCGTCGCCGGTGGTGCCGAACCCGCTGATGAGCGCGTAGATCAGCTTCGGGTACTGCTCGTGCAGCGTGTCGGGCCCGAGCCCGAGGCGGTCGAGGGCGCCGGCCCGGATGTTGGTCAGGAACACGTCGGCCCCGGCCAGCAGGTCGTGGAGGACACGTCGTCCGTCGTCGGTGGACAGGTCGAGCACGATGCTGCGCTTGCCCCGGTTGTCGAGCTCGAACGGCGGGTTCACGTCGAGGTCGCCGCCGAGCAGGAGCTGCCACAGCCGCGACGGGTCGCCGTCGGGCGGCTCGACCTTGGTGACGTCGGCGCCCCAGTCGGCGAGGATGCCACCGGCGCCCGGGCCGGCCACCCACACCCCGAGCTCAACGACCTTGACCCCGTCCAGCGGACCACTCATGCCGCGCCCTCCTGCCGTGTCGAAGGCGTGGAGCGCGGCGTGGGCGTGAACCGGACCGGCATCGATTCGAGCCCGCTCACGAAGTTGGATGCCCGGTAGGGCAGCGCCTCGCCGTCGGCCAGCGCCAGGTCGGGCAGGCGCTCGAGCACGGTCTCGAACATGACCCGCAGCTCGAGGCGGGCCAGTGACGCGCCCATGCAGAAGTGGGGCCCGAACCCGAAGGCCAGGTGCGGGTTGGGGTCGCGGGTCACGTCGAGGACGTCGGGTGCGTCGAAGACGTCCTCGTCGCGGTTGGCCGACGGGTAGAAGAGGACGAGCTGGTCGCCCTCGGCCAGGGTCTGGCCTCGCAGCTCGACCTCTGTCGTCGCGGTGCGCGACATGTTCTTCACCGGTGAGATCCACCGGAGCAGCTCCTCGACACCGGTCTCGAGCGCCTCGGGGCCGCGCCGGAGGATGTCGAGCTGGTCGGGGCGTTCGAGCAACGCCAGCATCCCGCCGCTGATGACGTGCCGGGTGGTCTCGTCGCCACCGATGAGGATGAGCAGGGTCTCGTTGACGATCGACTCGTCGTCGAGGCGCTCGCCGTCGATCTCGCTGTGGCACAGCACGGAGATGAGGTCGTCGCGGGGGTTGGCCCGGCGGTCGGCGATCACCTCGAGCTGGACGTCGCGGAAACCGACCATCGCGGCGGCGCCGGCCTCGGCGATCTCCGGCGTCATCTCCGACGAGGTGGCCCGGAGCATGTCGTCGGACCAGCGGAGCAGGTCGTCGTGGAGCGGCTCGTCGAAGCCGAGCATGTCGGCGATCATCAGCAGCGGCAGTGGCGCGGCCACGTCCCACACGAAGTCGCACTCGCCCTGCTCGCAGATCCGGTCGACGATGGTCCGGCACAGCCCGCGCACGTGGTCCTCGTTCTCGGCCACGCGGCGAGGTGTGAAGCCCCGGCTCACCAGCTTGCGCCGCTGGTGGTGCTCGGGATTGTCCATCGAGATCATCATCGGCAGCGGGTTCCCGTGCGGCCGGGGCGAGCGCCGGCTCGAGAAGGTGGCGGTGTCCTTCTCGATGGCGAGCACGTCCTCGTGCTTGGCGATGCCCCACACCTTGGACACCGGGTCGAAGTAGACGGGGGCCTCGTCGCGCATCCACGACCAGACCTCGTGCGGGTCGTCGGCGTACCAGGACCCGTCCATGAGGTCGAGGCCCTCGCGGATCGGATGGTTCGAGACTCGCGTCATGGCCGGCACATTCCCCTCGGTGTCCCCGTCGACGACCGCACGTCGCGGTGCCTGCGCGACAGCATGGCATGCAGAATCGGAAAGCGGGACTTTCCGAGGGTGGACGGGGGCCGTACGCTCCCGGCATGAGCGACACGCCTCGGAACGAACCCGCCGGCAAGCCGCTGAACGAGCTCGGCTACTACCTGCTCGCCGGCGCGCCCGACACCCCGGCCGACCTGCTGGAGGAGACCGAGCGAGGCGAGGAGCTCGGCCTCGGGTCGGCGTTCATCTCCGAGCGGTTCAACATCAAGGAGGCGGCCACCCTCTCCGGCGCGGCGGCGGCACGGTCGAACCGGATGGGCATCGCCACCGCGGCGACCAACCAGAACACCCGCCACCCGCTGATCACCGGTTCGTACGCGACCACCATGCACCGCATGACCGGCGGGCGGTTCACCCTCGGGCTCGGGCGAGGCGTGGACGCCGTCTTCTCCGCCTACGGGCTGCCCAAGATCACGACCGCGCAGATGGAGGACATGGCTGGCCTGCTGCGACGGATGTTCGCGGGCGAGGTCATCTTCGGCCACGACGGCCCGGCCGGCAAGTTCGATCTGCTCCACCTCGACGCGTCGTTCGACGAGGACATCCCCCTCGGACTGGTGGCCTTCGGCCCCAACACACTGGCCCTGGCCGGGCGGGCCTACGACATGGTCGTGCTCCACACGTTCTTCACCGACGAGACGGTCCGGCGCGCGGTGCAGACCGTCCGCGACGCGTCGGAGGCGGCCGGGCGCGACCCCGACGCCGTCCGCATCTGGTCGTGCTACGCCACCATCCACGACGGCCTGCCCGAGGACCTGCGATTGAAGAAGACGGTGGGTCGCCTCGCCACCTACCTCCAGGGCTACGGCGACCTGATGGTTCGCACGAACGACTGGGACCCGGCGGTGCTCGAACGGTTCCGCTCCGACGAGGTCGTGCAGAGCGTGCCCGGCGCGATCGACGGCGTGGCCACCACCGACCAGCTCGAGCACATCGCCACGCTGCTTCCCGACGAGTGGCTCGAACCCGCGGCCTTCGGCGATCCGGCCACGTGCGCGGCGCGGGTGCTGCGCCAGTTCGACCTCGGTGTCGACGGGGTGATCATGCACGGCGCGACCCCCGAGCAGCTCGCGCCCGTGGTGGAGGAGTACCGCACGATCCGGCCCGAGGGTCGCTTCGACGACGTCGCCGCCAACCCCGGCAAGCAGCGAAGCTGAGCGCGCGAGATCGGAAAGCGTTAGAGTCAGTAATCGGACAGTCCCACTACCGGAACGAACGCCGGCTGCCGGCCGGATCGAGGAGCGATCATGAATCCCGGACCGATCGACCCCGCGTCCATCGACCCCAGGCCCATCGACCCCAGGCCCATCGACCCCAGGCCCATCGACGCGGACAACCACTACTACGAGCCGCTCGACGCCTTCACCCGCCACCTCGACGAGAGGTTCCGTCATCGCGGTGTCCGTGCGGTGCAGGACGGCAAGAAGGTGCAGCTGCTGATGGGAGGCAAGGTCAACCGCTTCGTGCCCAACCCGACCTTCGATCCGATCATCGTGCCGGGCTGTCTCGACTCGCTGTTCCGCGGTCAGATCCCCGAGGGCGTCGACCCCCGCACGCTGATGCAGGTCGAGCCGTTGCGCGACGAGTACCAGGACCGCGACGCCCGCCTGGCCGTGATGGACGAACAGGGCGTCGAGACCATCCTGTTGTTCCCCACGCTGGGCTGCGGTGTCGAGGAGGCCCTCAAGGACGACGTCGACGCCACGATGGCCAGCCTCCACGCGTTCAACCGGTGGCTCGAGGAGGACTGGGGCTTCGACCACGAGGGCCGCATCATCGGCGCGCCGATGCTCTCGCTCGCCGACCCCGACGCCGCGGCGGCCGAGGTCGACTCCCTGCTCGAGCGCGGGGCACGCGTCATCCATGTCCGGCCGGCGCCGGTGCCGGGGCCCAACGGCACGAGCCGGTCGCTCGGCGACGAGTTGCACGATCCGGTCTGGGCCCGCCTGGCCGAGGCCGGGGTTCCCGTCGCCTTCCACCTCGGCGACAGCGGGTACCAGGCCCGGTTCGGCTCGGCGTGGGGCGGCCAGGCCGAGTTCGGCTTCGGCAACAGCGACGTGCTCTCCCAGGTGCTCACCGCCGACCGGGCGATCCACGACACCATCGCCTCGCTGATCGTCGGCGGCGTCTTCACCCGGCATCCCGACCTGAAGGTCGCGAGCATCGAGAACGGCTCCGACTGGGCGCCGCTGCTCACCAAGCGGCTGCGCAAGCAGGCCAACCAGACTCCGTGGGTGTTCGCCGAGGATCCGCTCGACACCCTCCGCGAGCACGTGTGGATCGCCCCGTACTTCGAGGAGGACATCGCCAAGCTGGGCGAGCTGATCGGGGCCGAGCGGATCCTGTTCGGCTCCGATTGGCCCCACGGCGAGGGCCTGGCCCGGCCGCTCGACTTCGCCAAGGAGCTCGACGGCTTCACCGAGGACGACACCGCCCGCATCATGCGGACCAACGCCGCCGAGCTGCTCGGCGTGGGGGCCTGAGCCGTGCCCGCACAGGACAACGGACACGAGCGCGAGGACGACGGGCTCGAGGCCGAGGTCGAGGCGTGGCTCGACGAGCACTGGGATCCCGATCTCACCTCCGAGCAGTGGTGGAAGCTGGTCGGCCAGGCCGGCTGGACCGCGCCGCACTTCCCGAGCGACCAGGGCGGGCGGGGGCTTTCCCGCCGCGCCGGAGCCCGGGTCCGGGCGGCCTTCCGGTCCCACGGCGCCCTCCAGCCGCCGGGCGGGCTCGGGCTGTTGATGGCCGCGCCGACCATCCTCACCCACGGCACGCCCGAACAGATCGATCGCCACGTGCCACCGGTCCTCGAAGGTCGGTTCGGCTGGTGCCAGCTGTTCAGCGAGCCCGGCGCCGGCTCCGACCTCGCCGGACTGACCACCCGGGCCGAGCGCGACGGCGACCAGTGGGCGATCACCGGCCAGAAGGTGTGGAGCAGCCAGGCCCGCGAGGCCGACTACGGGATGCTGCTGGCCCGCACCGACCCCGACGCGGTCAAGCACGCGGGCATCTCGTGGTTCGCGCTCCCGCTCGACCAGCCCGGCGTCACCATCCGTCCCCTGCGCGAGATGACCGGCGAGGCCGTCTTCAACGAGGTGTTCCTCGACGGCGCCGTCGTCAGCGACGACGACCTGATCGGCGGGCAGGGCAACGGCTGGGCCGTCACCCAGACCACGCTGCACTTCGAGCGGACCGGCATCGGCGCCGGCGGCGGTCACGCCGGCTTCCCGTACCCCGGGCCCAAGGGCGGCATGCTCCACCGGCGTGCCGGGGACGCGGCCCAGGACCCGGCACCGGGGGGCAACATCGTCCTGTCGTTCCACGACCTCGTCGAGCTCGCCCGCCGCACCGGCAAGGACGCCGATCCCTTCGTCCGCCAGAAGCTCGCCCAGCTGTCGAGCTACACGAGGATCGGGACGTGGAACGCCCGGCGCAGCAAGGCCAAGGCGTCCGAGGGCGGCGGGGCGGTGGCCACCATCGGCAAGCTCGCCCAGACCCGGATCATGAAGCTGTCGGCCGAGATCGCCATGGACATCCTCGGCCCCGACGGCACCCTGCTCGGCCCGGACGGCCCCGACGACGGACGCTACGCCGACGCGTTCACGTTCGCGCCGGCATCCTCGATCTACGGCGGCACCGACGAGATCCAACGCAACATCGCCGCCGAGCGCGCCCTCGGGCTCCCCAAGGAGGACCGGCCCGACAAGGACGTCGGCTTCGCCGAGGCGCTCCGGCGCCAGGCCGAACGGAACCGCTGAGAACCGTCGAGGAGCACCTGATGACCACCGCCACCGTCGACTTCGACCCGTTCTCCGACGAGTACTTCGACGATCCCACCGAGATCTACCGGCGGCTCCGCGACGAGGCGCCGGTCTTCTACAGCGACCGGTACGGCTTCTACGCGCTGTCCCGCTTCGACGATGTCCTCGCCGCCCACCGCGACTGGGAGACCTTCTCGAGCACCCACGGCGTCGACCTGTCGAGCCTGTCCCAGGACCCCGAGGTCATCCGCAACACCGAGATGATCATCATGATGGACCCGCCCGAGCACGACCGGCTCCGGAAGCTGGTGAGCCGGGTGTTCACCCCGCGTCGGGTCGAAGCGCTCGAGCCGATGATCCGCGAGGTCGTGGGCCACTACCTCGACCAGGTCGACGGTCGGGACACCTTCGATGCCGTCGCCGACTTCGCCGCGTACTTCCCGGTCGAGGTCATCTCCCGGATGCTCGGCGTGCCCGAGGGTGAGCGCCAGCAGATCAGGGAGTGGATCGACCTCTCCCTGCACCGCGAGCCGGGGAAGATGGAGCCCACGCCCGAGGGGATGGAGGCGATGATCCACCAGGCCGTCTACTTCCACGAGCTCGCCGGCGAGAAGCGGCGGAACCCCCAGGACGACATGCTCTCCCGTCTCGCCCAGGTCACGGTCGACCGGGGCGACGGCTCCGAGACCGGGCTCACCGACCGCGAGATCGCCGGGTTCGCCGGCCTGCTCGGCGGCGCCGGGGCCGAGACGGTCACCAAGCTCCTCGGCAACGCCGTGGTCCTCTTCGACCAGCACCCCGACCAGTGGGACGCCATCGCCGCCGACCACGACAAGATCCCGCGCGCGGTGGAGGAGATCCTCCGGTTCCACCCGCCGTCGCAGTACCAGGGGCGGTTCGCCATGTCGGACCGGGAGTTCGAGGGTGGCACCGTGAAGGCCGGACACCCCGTGTTGCTCCTCACCGGCGCGGCCACCCGCGACCCCCGTGCCTTCGACGACGCCGACGACTTCGACATCAGCCGCCAGCCCGGTATCTCGATCGGCTTCGGCCACGGCGTGCACAGCTGCCTCGGCGCCGCGCTCGCCCGCATCGAGAGCCGCGTCGCGCTGGAGGAGCTGACCAACCGCTGGTCGCGTCTCGAGGTCGACCGCGCCGGGTTGCGCCGGGTGCACATGTCGAACGTGGCCGGGTACGCCAACGTGCCCGTCCGGGCTCGCTGACCCGCGGCCCCGCTCGTCCGGATCACGGGTCGACGGTCGAGATCCGCTGGCCCCGCGCCCAGGAGGTCTACCTCGGCGAGGCCGTGTCGCCGAAGAGCCCACGCTCGACGACGCGGACGGCGGCGTCGATCGTCTGCTCGGGGTCGCGCTCGCTGCCGAGGCCGTCGAGCAGGGCGAGCATGACCACGGCGTCGGTCTCGACGTCGCCGAAGTCGCGGGAGCGCAGGTAGCGGGCCATCTGGCGACGGCCCCAGTCGAGCACCGGCGCCGACTCGGTCATGAGCGAGCGGTCCTGGAGCGCGGCGTCGACCCAGACGCGGAGCAACGCGGCTTCGCTCGCCTGGGCCCGGTCGTAGTCGTGCAGCCAGGCGCGGAGCGCACCCGTCCCGTCGGTCGGCGTGCCCGGCTCGGGGATGCTGGTCAGCAGCGTCGAGAGGCTCCGCATCGCCTCGGTGGCCAGCTCGTGGGCGAGCTGCTCCTTGTTCGGGAAGTAGTGGTAGAAGGTCCCGTGGGAGACGCCGGCGGCGGAGACGATCGCCGCGATCCGGGCACCGTGGTAGCCGTGGCTCATGAACACCTCCCGGCCCGCGGCGAGCAGTGCGTCGCGGGACGGTCCCTCCCGGCGCTCCTCGTCCGGCTCGTCGTCGCGCTCGAGCGCCGCGCGCATCGTCGGGCCGAACGGCAGGCGGGGTGGGCGCGGCTGCGGTCCCGCGTGCACGTTCACCGCCGGGAGCAGCCCGAACAGCGTGCGGTGGGTGACGTCGGTGTAGGCGTCCAGCACCTGGGGGAGGGGGAACGACTTCGGTGCGGCCCGGTGCAGGATGAAGACGTCGTCGAGCATGCGGGGCAGACAGCGTTGCAACAGCCCGACCACGGCCTCGATCTCCGACGCCGTGAGGGTCGACGACCCGACACGGGCCTGCATGCCCATGGTGTAGCGCCGGCCGGTCCGGACGAAGTCGCCGGCGAGGCTCTGGTCGCTCTCGGCGGCGGCCTGGAAGGTGTGGAACACCGGTTCGTGGCGGCTGTAGACCTCGGCGTAACGGCCGACCCAGGCGCGCAGCGAAGCCCAGCCGTGATCGTCGGGCGTGATCGGCTCGAGTTCGTCGATCGCCGCGTCGAGCTGGACGGCCACCCGGCCGGCGAGGTGGCGGAAGACGTCGGCCTTGCCGGAGAAGTACTGGTAGAAGGATGCCCGTGCGCAGCCGGCGGCACTGGTGATCCGTTCGATGCTGCACTGGTCGTAGCCGACCTCGCCCAGGACGTCGAGTGCGGCCGCGAGGATGCGCTGCTGGGTGCGTTGGCCCCGCTCGCCCACCACGGGATTGTCCGAGAACGGCGCACGGCGGGTCGCGCCTGCTGCTGCCGAGGACCGTGATCCGGGGTCCGCGGTGGCGGTCGGCTCGGACGTCGGGTCGCTCACGATCCCCTGTTCTAGCGCCCGGACCGCCTCCCGTGGTCGGCTGCCGAGACTCGATTGACCGGACTGTTAGGTGCTGGACCGGGTCCTGTACGGTGGCACGCCATGGAATTGAAGGCAGGCCAACGACTGAACAGCGCGGTGTGCGACGCCCAGGTGGTCGTCGTGAAGGCGCCCGCTGACGCAGTGGAGATCCAGTGCGGCGGGGTCCCGATGATCGATGGCGACCAGGAGCGCGACGCGTCCGCGACGACGCCGGACGGCGACGAGGGACCGGCCCTCGGCAAGCGGTACGCGTCCGAGGAGCTCGGTCTCGAGCTGCTGTGCACCCGGGCCGGCTCGGGTGCGCTGGCCGTCGACGGCGAGGTCCTGCCGATCAAGGGCGCCAAACCGCTGCCGGCATCCGACTGAGCGTCGGGCATGAACCTCCTCGTCCTCCTCGACATGGTGGCGGCCGGCCGGGGCGATGCCGTCGTCGTCCAGTCCGGCGACGAGACGCTCACCGCCAACGAGCTGCTCGAGGGTGCCTGGGCCGGCCAGAAGCTGGCCGCCGGTGCCGATGCGCTCGCCTATGTCGGTCCCAACGCTCTGGCGTTCCCGCTCGGGCTCTTCGCGGCCGCGGCGGCCGGGATCCCGTTCGTCCCGCTCAACTACCGCCTGAGTGACCAGCAGCTGCACGAGCTGCTCGAACCCCTCGGCAACGTGTTGGTCGTCGCCGAGGGACCGGTGGGCGCGGCCCTGGCCGACGCGGGACACGACGTCACCGGCGCTGACGACTTCGTCGCCGCGTGTCGCGCTGACGCGACACCGGGCGAGATCCCTGGCGATGCCGAGGCGACGGCCGTGCTGCTCTACACCAGCGGTACCACGTCGGCGCCGAAGGCGGCGGTGCTGCGGCACGGCAACCTGTCGTCGTACGTGATCGGCACCGTCGAGTTCGCCGCAGCCGACGAGGCCGACGCCTCGTTGGTGAGCGTGCCCCCGTACCACGTGGCCGGGCTCGCCAACCTGTTGAGCAACCTCTACGCGGGCCGGCGCATCGTCTACCTGCGCCAGTTCGACGCGGAGGAGTGGGTCGCCACCGCCAAGCGCGAGCAGATCACCAACGCCATGGTGGTCCCCACGATGCTGGCCCGCATCGCCGATGTCCTCGACGCCGACGAAACGGGCGTCCCGAACCTGCGCAGCCTGTCCTACGGCGGTGCCCGCACCCCGTCGACGGTCCTGCAGCGGGTGATCAAGCTGCTGCCGGAGGTGAACCTCACCAACGCCTACGGACTCACCGAGACCAGCTCCACCATCGCGGTGCTCGGCCCCGATGATCACCGGGCGGCCCGCGGCGGCGACCCGGTGGCCGTGCAGCGGCTGTCCTCGGTGGGGCGGGTGTTGCCCACCGTCGAGGTCGAGGTCCGCGACGACGCTCGGCACGCCGCTGCCCGCCGGTGAGGTCGGCGAGATCTTCGTGCGGGGCGAGCAGGTGTCGGGCGAGTACGTCGGCAAGGGCACGAGCCTCGACGAGGCGGGCTGGTTCCCCACCCGCGACCGGGGCTGGCTCGACGACGACGGGTACCTGTTCATCGAGGGGCGCGGCGACGACACCATCATCCGTGGTGGCGAGAACGTCGCGCCCGCCGAGATCGAGGAGGTGCTCCTCGACCATCCCGACATCGCGGCCTGTGCCGTGGTCGGTGTTCCCGACGACGAATGGGGCCAGCGGATCGCGGCCGCGATCGTCGTGCGCGACGGGTCGAGCCTCGACGAAGCGGCGGTCCAGGACTTCGCCCGCCAGTCGCTGCGGGGCGCCAAGACCCCGGACACGGTCGCCTTCGTCGACGAGCTCCCCTACACCGAGACCGGCAAGCTGCTCCGTCGCGTCGTGCTCAGCGACGTCTTCGCGCCCTCGTAGTGCACGTCGAGCCGTGCGGGACCGGCTCGATCCGGCCGGCCCGACGCTCTACACTCACTGAGTAAGCATTCGCTCACTACCCGGAGGGGGTCGGGAGATTGCCGCCGCGCACGCTGCTCGCGAACGCACGGGTGCTGTCCTGCTCGGGCGACCCGACCGAGACCCCCGTCGACGGCGACGTCCTCGTCGAGGGCGATCGCATCGTCGCGGTGTCCCGTGGTCGGCTCGACGTCGACGAGGCCGCCACCCGTGTGGTCGACGTCGCCGGCGCGACCGTGCTCCCCGGCCTCGGCGACGCCCACACCCACATCAGCTGGCCGCTCGACTTCGTGTTCGACCACGCCGCAGCCGCGGCCGCGCCGCCCGAGGAGCACATCCTCGACGTCGCCGCGGTCGCGCGGACCTTCCTCGAGAGCGGCTACACGTTCATCATCGGCGCAGGTGTCCTCCAGGAGCGCGACGACCTCCTGATGGAGCAGGCGATCGAGCGCGGCCTGATCCCGGGGCCGCGCATCGTTCCCAGCGGCTCGATGATCGCCGACACCGACGGCCTCGGTGGCGAGGGCGAGATGATGGAGGTGGCCGCTGACGCGTTCGAGCTGCGCGAGATCGTGGCCCGCCAGTGCGACCAGGGTGTGAAAGCCCTCAAGCTGTTCATCTCCGGCGACGGTGTCGTCCCCGAGTTCCCCTCGGAGGACGTCTACATGAACGACGAGATGCTCACCGCGGCGGTCGAGGAGGCCGACAAGCACGGCGCGTTCATCACGACCCATGCCCGGGGTTCGGCCAGCGTCGCCATGGCGGCCAGGTGCGGTGTGCGCATCGTCCACCACGCCTGCTTCCTCGACGACGTGGCGATCCGTGAGCTCGAGGACCGTCGCGACGACGTCTGGGTCTGCCCCGGACTCCACTACCTGTACGCCATGGTCCACGGCCACGCCGAGCCCTGGGGCGTGACGCCGGAGAAGATCCGCGAGTCGGGCTACGACCGCGAGTACACGGCCCAGGTCGAGGGGCTCGCCAAGCTGCGTGCGGCCGGGGTGCCGCTGCTCGCCGGCGGCGACTTCGGGCACCAGTGGACCCACCACGGCACCTACGCCGCCGAGCTCCAGCGCTACGTGGACCAGGCCGACATGACGCCCATCGAGGCCATCCACACCGCCACCCGCAACATGGGAGCGGTGTCCGGACTCGACATCGGCGAGGTGCGCGAGGGCGCGCTCGCCGATCTGCTGATCGTCGACGGCGACCCGACGGCCGACATCGGTGTGCTTCAGGACCCCGACCGGCGCGTCGCCGTGATGAAGGACGGCGAGTTCGCCCACGTCGACCCGAGCCGGTACCCGTGACCGACATCGACGCGCGGTCCACCACCACGACGATCCTCTCCGGCGTCGAGACGCTGGCCCGGCTGCTGGAGCTGCGTCACGAGCTCGACGAGCGCGACGGCCTGCACACCGCGACGATGGTCTCGGGCTACCCGGGCTCGCCCCTCGGCGGGCTCGACCTGGTGCTCGAACGCCGGTCCGAGTCGCTGGCCGCCCACCGGGTGATCCACCGCCCCGGCCTCAACGAGGAGCTCGCGGCCGCCACGGTCTGGGGCAGCCAGATGGGCGCGTCGGTCACCTACGCCGACGGCGTCGACGGCGTGGTCGGAGCGTGGTACGCCAAGACGCCGGGCCTCGACCGCAGCGGCGATGCGCTCAAGCACGCGAACGCCATGGGTGCCGGGCCCAACGGCGGCGCGGTGCTGTTCTGCGGCGACGACCCCAGCGCCAAGTCGTCCACGCTCACCTGCGACAGCCAGCACGCGTTCGAAGACGCCTGCGTCCCTGTCCTCTATCCGGCCGACCAGCAGGAGGTGCTCGACCTCGGCGTCCACGCCTTCTGGATGTCGCGGTACGCGGGTCCGTGGGTCGGGATGAAGATCGTGACCGCGGTCGCCGACGGCATCGGCTCGGTCGACCTCGACGCCGCCCGTCACGGCCCGGCCGACGTGCCCGAGCTCGTGGTCGACGGTCGACCCTGGCACCACCATCCCCAGGCCACGGTCGGGCCCCACGCCGTGCCCGACCAGGAGACCGTGGTCGTCGACCACCGGCTCCGTGCCGCCGGGGCCTACGTGCGCCACCACGGCCTCGATCGCGTCGAGGGTGCCGGGCCGGGCGCGCCGGTCGGCATCGTGTGCGCCGGTGTCACCTATCACGCGGTCGTCCAGGCGTTGGCCGACCTCGGTGTGACGTTCGAGACGCTCGCCGACGCCGGCATCCGGATCCTCAAGCTGGCCATGACCTTCCCACTCGTCGAGGAGACCGCGGTCGAGTTCGCCGAGTCGGTCGACGAGGTCGTGGTCATCGAGGAGAAGCGCCCCTTCGTCGAGACGCAGCTGCGCGCCGCCCTCCACGAGGCGGGCTGCCCGACGCCGGTCGTCGCCAAGCGCGACCGCTCGGGCGCGACGTTGGTCTCCTCCGTCGGCGAGCTCGACCCTGGCGCGGTCGCCACGATTCTCGGCCGGGTGCGGCCCGAGCTCGCCCCGGCCGAACCGGAGCCGTCGAGGAAGCTCCTGCCGCTGGTCGAGGTGCCGGGCCGGGCGCCCGGCTACTGCAGTGGCTGCCCGCACAACCGATCGACGGTCGCGCCCGACGGCGCGCTCGTGGGCGGCGGTGTCGGCTGCCACGGGATCATGTACTTCGAGGCCCGCAACGCGGGGATGAAACGCCTGCCGCCCACGCCGATGGGCGCCGAGGGCGTTCCCTGGATCGGCCTCGCCCCGTTCGTCGACGAGCCCCACCTGATCCAGAACCTCGGTGACGGCACGCTCAGCCACTCGGGCACGCTCGCCATCCGCGCCGCGGTCGCCGCCGGCGCCGACATGACGTTCAAGATCCTCTACAACAAGGCCGTGGCCATGACCGGTGGTCAGGACGTCGCCGGCCTGCTCGAGGTGCCGGCGATGACCCGGGCGCTCGAGGCCGAGGGCGTCGCCAGGGTCGTCGTCTGCGCCGAAGACCCCGGCCGGTACGGACGGCGGGTTCGCTGGGCGCCCGGAGTCGAGGTCCACGGCCGCGACCATCTCGACACCGTGCAGGAGGAGCTGCGCGAGGTTCCCGGCGTCACCGTCATCATCTACGACCAGCAGTGCGCGGCCGAGGCCCGCCGCCTCCGCAAGCGCGGCGAGCAGGAAGAGCCGCCCCAGCGGGTCATCATCAACGAGGCGGTGTGCGAGGGCTGCGGTGACTGCAGCACCAAGAGCAACTGCCTGTCGGTGCTGCCGGTCGACACCGAGTTCGGGGTCAAGCGCCAGATCCATGATCTGTCCTGCAACCGCGACTACACGTGTCTCGAGGGCGACTGCCCCTCGTTCGTGACCATCACGCCGGCACCCGACGCCACGGTGCGCTCACCGGGCGAGCCGGCGCCGCGCCGCCATCGTCCCGCTCGCCCCGATGGGGTGCTGCCGTTGCCCGAGCTGCCGTCCATCGACCGCCAGTACGGCATCTGCTTCACCGGCATCGGCGGCACGGGCGTGGTCAGCGCCAACCGGGTGATCGCCAACGCCGCGGCCGCGGCCGGCCTGGTGATCGAGGGGATGGACCAGACCGGGCTCTCCCAGAAGGCCGGTGCCGTCGTGTCCCACCTCCACCTCGCCCACGACCGCGCCTCGCTCGGCTCGGCGGCGGGCGGTCCCCGGGGCGCCGACCTCTATCTCTCCGGCGACGTGCTGCAGGCCGTCAGCCCCCAGCACCTCGAGCGGATCCGGCCCGGGCGGACGATCGCGGTCGTCGACGGCCGCGTCACGCCCACGGCCGCGATGCTGCAGACCGGTGCAGCCGGGCCCGACGTCGACGAGCTGCAGGCCGCGATCGAGGACCGCGTCGGCGCCGAGCGCACCTTGCTGGTCGACTCCCAGCGCATCGCCGAGACGGTCTTCGACAACCACCTCCTGGCCAACATCGTCCTGCTGGGCGCGGCCTTCCAGCTGGGTGGACTCCCGCTCACGCTCGGGCAGCTCGAGACCGGGCTGCACCGGCCGGGTCCGTCCGGCGACGACAACCGCGCCGCGTTCGAGTGGGGCCGGTGGGTCGCCCACGCCCCCGACGACGTCGAGCAGCGGTTGGTTGCCCACGACGATGCCGACGGCACCCGGGCGCCGAGCCCGTTCGACCCGTCCGGCGATGCGGTGCGCACGGCCCGATCCGTTCTCGCCGATCGCCGCCTCCCCGGCGAGCTCGCCGACCTGCTCGCCCGCCGCACCGCGCAGGTCGTCGACTACCAGGACGACGCGCTCGCGGGGCGCTACCTCGACCTCGTCGAGCTGGCCGCCGCCCACGACGGCGCCGATCGGAGCTGGGAGCTCACCCGGGCCGTCGCCGAGGCGTGGTTCAAGCTGCTCACCTACAAGGACGAGTACGAGGTCGCCCGCCTCCACCTCGCCGTCGACCACGACCAGGTCGCCCGAGACCTCGGCATCGAGGGCGACTACGACGTGCAGTACCACCTCCACCCGCCGTTCCTCCGCCGGCTCGGTCTCGATCGCAAGCTTCCCGCCGGCAAGCCGTACGAGGCCGCCTTCCGGGTGCTGCGACGGATGAAGCGCCTGCGGGGCACCAAGCTCGACCCGTTCGGGCGGGACCGCGACCGCAAGCTCGAACGTGCGCTCATCGAGGAGTACGAGCTGGTCCTGCGTGACGAGCTGTCGAGTGGTCGGCCCGACCATGAGCGGCGCGGCCACGACGGGCTCGTCGAGCTGGCTGCGTCGCCGATGGCGATCAAGGGCTACGGCCCGATCAAGGAGGCCGCCGCCGCCGAGTGGCGCGACGAGGTGGCCCGGCTCCGAGCCGCGCGGTGACCGAGCCGGTGCGCAAGCGCATCCGCCTCGCCCGGGCGCGGGCTGGCGCCGATCCCCAGCGGTTCCAGCACGACTGGCGCCGCGCGGTCGAGGAGCTCATGGACCGCGCCCAGCCGGACGCGGCGGCCGTCGGCTTCGCGCTGGACGACGCGGACGAGCGATACGCCGGCGTCTCGATGGCCTGGTTCGCCGACGAGGCCCACCTGCACGCCGCGCCCGATGACGAGAGCCTGCCCACCGCCGGCGAGGTCATCGGGCTCACCGTGGACGAGGAGATCGTCCGGGGTGCCGAGTGGCTCGGCGCGCGCTCGACGAGCGACGAGTGGTACCTGCACATGGCGCTCACCCCGCGGGCACCGGGCCTGACACGTGCCGAGTTCGCCCGCCGCTGGCGTGACCACGCCCGGGGAAGCGCCAACCCGCTCCCGGACGAGATCCGCGGTCTGGCCTACGTCCAGAACCATCCCCGGGGCGAGGCGCCGCCGTACGACGCCGTCAACGAGGCCCACTTCGACGACCTCGACGGCCTCCGCCACCGCGTCGACTGGTTCCGCGAGCACGGCATCGGCGCCGAGCCCGACGAGCTCTTCGGTGTCGCCGCCTTCCTCGCGCTCCGCGTCGAACGCCTCTGCTGAAACGGGATCCGGGTCCTCAGAGGGACTCGTAGAGGTAGACGCGGGGTCGAGGGTCGGTGCGGAGCGAATCGGACTTCGTGCGCTCGGCCGCAGTGGCCATGAGCTCGTCGCGAGCGGCGACCACGTCGTCGGCCTCGATCTCGTAGACGGTCAGGTATTCGGGCGGGTCGCCGCCGCCACCGTCGGACACGGTCTGCACGAGCCGGTAGCGCTGCGCACCGACGAAGCCGGGTGTCTCGAGCACCTCGGGAATGTGGGTGTGGTCGAGCCAGTCGTTGAACTCGTCGTCGCGGTCGGCCGAGACCGGACCGGACTGCACGACCATGGCACCTCGGGGCATGGGTCCTCCTCGAATCGGTGGGGTGGACGGTAGCGGGTGAGCGAGCACTCACTTTGGTTGGGTAGGTTCAGCCCATGCAGACCTGGCCCCGCTCCGAGAACGTCGCCGCGCTCGACGCCACCACCGTCGAGTACCTCGGCCGCCACTGGGAGGACGGCTGGAACAACGAGGACCCCGACCTCATCGTCGAGCCGTTCGCCGCCGACGTGGTCTTCAGCTCGCCGTTCATCTCGCGGCTGGAAGGCGATGCTTCGGTCACCACCATCGAGGGCTTCGACGCCGTCCGTGCCTATGTCGCCGCGTCCTTCGAGCGGGCGACGCCGGACATCCGCTACACGCTCGACACGTCGTACGCAGGCACCGACGGCGTGGTGCTGGCCTACACCGTCCACCACCCCACCCGCGGCGACCTGCCGGGCGCCGACCTCATGACACTCGACGCCGACGGCAAGGTCGCCCAGTGGCGGTGCCACTACCCGTTCGAAGGGTAGGGGTCGGACTCGTCCAGCTCGCTCTGGACCCTCGGTTCGGTGCCAGCTGACCGACCTGAGGGCCCAGAGCCCCGATCGCTCTGCGGCTCAGTCGTCGGCGAGCCCGGGCGGCAGGCCGATGCTGCGGGGCTCGAGGTACTCCGCGAGGCCCTCGACGCCGAGCTCGCGACCGAGGCCGGACTGCTTGAAGCCGCCGAAGGGGACGTGGGGGAACGGCGAGGCGGTGCCGTTGACGCTGACACTGCCGGTCCGGATGCGCCGCGCGACGCGAAGGGCCCGCTCGTCGTCGGCCGACCACACGCCGCCGGCGAGGCCGTAGTCGGAGTCGTTCGCGATCCGCACCGCGTCGTCGTCGCCGTCGTGGGGGATGAGGCACAGCACCGGGCCGAAGATCTCCTCGCGCGCCACGCGCATGTCGTTGTGGACATCGGCGAGGATCGTCGGCTCGACGTACCAGCCCCGGTCGAGGTGCGCGGGTCGACCGCCGCCGGCCACGATGCGGGCCCCTTCCTCGACGGCGACGGCGACATAGTGCTCGACCCGGTCGCGCTGGCGCTCGGCCACGAGTGGGCCGACGACCGTGGCCGGGTCGTGGGGGTCGCCCACCGGGACGGCAGCTGCGGCGTCGGCGGCGGCATCGACGAACTCGTCATACCGCGAGCGCGGGATCAGGACGCGGGTGTGGGCGCCGCAGACCTGGCCCGACAGGTGCATCGCGCCGCCCACGAGACGGGGGACGACGGTCTCGGCGTCGGCGTCGTCGAGCACCACGGCGGCCGACTTGCCGCCGAGCTCGAGCGACACGCGCTTCACCTGCTCGCCGCACAGGCTCATGATCCGCTTGCCGGCGGCGGTGGAGCCGGTGAACGCGATCTTGTCCGTACCGGGATGGGTCACCAGGTGTTCGCCGACCTCGCGTCCGCCCGGCACGAGGTTGAAGGCACCGCCGGGCAGGCCCGCCTCCTCCAGCGCCTCGGCCAGCACGTAGTTGCTCAGCGGCGCTTCGGGCGGGGGCTTGAGTACGACGGTGCACCCGGCGCCCAGGGCCGGGGCGACCTTCCAGACCGCCGTGGTGACCGGCACCGAGGCGCTGGTGCGCGCGGGCGAGGACCTCACCGCCGCCGTCGGCCCGGACGCGCTGCGCGCCCGGGGTGAGCCGACGGCGGTGCGGGATGGTCGGATCGACCAGGGGATGCGCTACTCGATCGGTGCCACCATCCAGGCCGGCACCAGCGAGATCCAGCGCAACATCATCGCCACCCGACGATGCCGTCTGCCCCGGGGGTGAGTGCCGACGCGATTGCGCGGCGCGGTGGCGAGCGTTAGAAAAGCTCTAGAGGTATCTGGCCGAGGAGGCGCGCATCGTGAAGGTCCCGTTCACCTGGAAGCCCACGGGGTGGTACCAGATTGGATGGTCGTCCGAGTTCCCCGACGCCGACGTCACGCCGCTGCGGTACTTCGGCGAGGACCTCGTCGCCTACCGCGGCGAGCGCGGCGAGCTCCACGTGCTCGAGGCGCACTGCAAGCATCTCGGTGCCCATCTCGGTCACGGCGGCACGGTCATCGACGGCTGCGTGCAGTGCCCGTTCCACGGTTGGCAGTGGGGCCCCGACGGCGGCAACGTCGCCATCCCCGACCAGGACAAGCCGAACCGCTCGAGACAGCTGCGGGTCTGGCCGGTGATGGAGCAGCACGGGCTGGTCTTCCTGTGGCACCACCCCCATGGCGAGCCGCCGCAGTGGGAGATGCTCGACATCTTCGGCTGCTACCCCGAGTTCGACACGCCGCCGGAGGGCTACTACCCGCCGTACCCCGCGTTCGTGCGCAAGGACGAGCGCGAGCCCGTCCATCCCCAGATCGTGCTGGAGAACTCGGCCGACAGCGCCCACTTCGAGTTCGTCCACGGCGCCAGCGTCACGCCCCAGGTGCTCCACTGGTCCTACGACGAGCACCTCTGGTACTTCATCGCCGGTTGGCCCGACACCCGCTCCGACGATCCCGAGGCGATGCGGCTCAAGATCCACAGCAAGCTGTTCGGCCTCGGCGGTGCGATCACCGCGTTCGCGGGATCGCAGAACTACCGGGTGGTGTTCTCGACGACGCCGATCGAGAACGGCGTGTCGGACATGTTCCAGACGATCTGGTGGCCGCGCATCCCCGGCGACGAGTCGGACGTGCCGCCCGACGACCTGCGCGAGCGGATCGACAAGGAGATCCTCGCCACCGTCGAGGAGGACCTCGGGATCTGGCGCTACCAGAAGTGGGTGGAGGATCCCGCCTATTCGAAGATCGACGCCAAGGGCTACTCGACGCTGCGGAAGTGGTCGCAGCGCTTCTACGACATCCCGACCGACGACGACTGACGGCGAGGCTCGCCGAAGATGAGGTCGACGGTGGCGTCGACGTGCTCGTAGGTGGTGCGGATCGGTCGCCCCTGCAGCGCCCACCCGCGCAGCGCGACCCCGAGCGCCGCGCCGGCGACGAACGCGATCGACGCGGCGTCGTCCTCGTGGGTGTCGACGAGCGCGTCGTCCAGCACGGTGGTGAACCGCCGGCTGAAGCGGGCGTAGACCTCGCGGGCGGCCGGATCGGGCGTCACCTCGAGGATGGTCAGCAGCCGGAAGAAGTTGGGGGCACGCTCGTAGGCCCGCACGGCGCCGCGGAGCAGAGCTCGTAGGCGGTCGGCGTCGTTCGTCGTCTCAGGATCGCGGGACAGGACCCGGTGCTCGAACGTGTCGCTCCACGCCAGCAGCGCGTGCGCGTAGAGCAGTTCCTTCGACGGGAAGTAGCGGTACAGGGTGCCGAGCGCGACGCCCGCGTGCTCGGCGACCTCGCGCACCTGTACCTGCTCGTACTCGCGCTCGTGGAGCAGCAGCTGGGCCGACTCGAGGATCTGCGCGCAGCGTTGCTCCTGCCGCGGGGTGCGGGGGATCGCGGCCGGCTCGGCCGGGGCGCTCACGACTGTGGTGTGACCAGCGAACGGGCGTTGTCCCGCATGATCTTGCGGATGTCTTCGTCGTCGAGCTTGTCGATCTCGTGGACGAACTCCGACGGTTCGGCGAGGCCCTCGACGTGGGGCCAGTCGGAGCCGAAGATCACGCGGTCGGTGCCGACCCGGTCGACGAGCTTGTACACGTCGTCCTCGAAGAACGGCGAGACCCAGACGTGCTCGAGGAACAGCTCGTAGGGGTCCTGGTCGAACTCGCCGGGCACCTGGATCGGGACGGTGCGCAGCTTCTTGAGCAGGGGACCGACCCAGCCCGCACCCGTCTCGATCGTGGCGACGCGGACGTTGGGGAACCGCTCGAACACCTTGTCGGCCATGAGGGAGGACATGAAGTCCTGGATCGGACTCGCCGACAGCATCCGCTTCAGCGTCGGCATCCGGAACGACTCGACCTCGCCGCTGAGACCCCACAGCCGCTCGTAGTCGCCGTAGCTCGAATCGCCACCGTGGACGACCAGCGTGATGCCCGCCTCGTTCAGCCGCGACCAGAACGCGTCGTGGCGGGGGTCGCCCGGCGTGGTCCGGCCGCCGGGGACGGGCACGGGGCCCGGGCGCACGAGCACGACCCGGGCCTCGTTCGCGAGCGCGAACTCGAGTTCGGCCGCGGCCTGTTCGGGATCGGTGAGGGTGATGTAGGGCGCGCCGTAGATGCGCTCCTCGTGGTTGAAACCCCAGTCCTCGAGCAGCCACCGGTTGAACGAGCGGAACGCGGCAACGAGCGCTTCCTGGTCGTGTTCGAGCGCGGTCTCCATCCCGACGCCCAGGGTCGGCAGCATGATCGTCTGCTCGATGCCCTGCTCGTCCATGACCGCGAGCCGGGCGTCGCGGTCGCGGTACTCGGGCCGGGTCTCGATCGGCTCGAGCTCACCGAGCCCGGCGCGCATGTCGCCGACGCCGTCCTTGGCCCGGAAGTAGTCGGCCAGGACCCCGGGGCGGGACACGGCCTCGAACGTGGGGTTCGGGATGAAGCGGTTGACCTGCCCGCCGACGAGGAGCCGGGTCTTGCCGTCGATCTCGGCCCACTGCATCGCGCGCTTGCGCATCGAGGGGTCGAGGTGCCGGGTGAAGGCGTCGGTCGGCTCGTAGTAGTGGTTGTCGGCGTCGAAGAGCGGGAAGTCCAGGTCGGTCATGGACTGATATTAGAATCTGATTTCAGATTTGCAAGTCCGGACCTCGACCCGACGCCGCTCGGGGCCGGCGTGCGACGCCCCTACAGCTTGTAGAGCTCGGCGGCGTTGCCGCCCATGATCTTGCGCTGGGTTTCGGGTCGCAGCGTGGCGATCTTGTCCTTCACCGACTCCACCGGGTTCGGGTGCAGGCACGTCGGGTGGGGGAAGTCGGTCTCGAACATGACGTTGTCCTCGCCGACGATGTCGATGAGGTGCTGGAGGTCGCCGTTGCCGTTCTCGAACCAGAACGTCGTGTACCAGTTGCTGAAGTAGTACTCCGACGGGAGCTTCTCGAGCTGCTTGGCGTGCTCCGGCGCGTTCTCCTCGAGCTCGTAGTCCATGGCTTCGAGCATGAACGGCACCCAGCCGATGCCGCTCTCGACCGAGACCATCTTCAGATCGGGGTGGCGGTCGAACATGCCCGAGTAGCAGCTGTTGAGCAGCAGGCGCGAGTTGTTCTGGAACAGCGAAGCGCCCCCGATGGCGGGTTTGACGTAGTCGTCCTGGCTCGGCCAGAACGTGGTGCCGAAGAAGTTGAGGGCGGTCTGGCTGGCCCCGATGTGGAAGTGCACCGGCAGGTCGCGTCCGGTGCACACCTCCCAGAACGGGTCCCAGGCCGGGTCGCCGAGGTCGGGTGAGCCCGAGTCCTGGGGGTCGGCGGTCATGTTGACGCCCTTGAGGCCCATGTCGGCGCACCGGTTCGCTTCACGGATGCAACCGTCGATGTCCCACGCCGGCATGATCGGCATCGGGATGAACCGGCCGCCGGACTCCTCCTGCACGTCGGCCATGGCGTCGTTGTAGAGCTCGATGCACAGCTGCACGAGCGTGCGGTCGCCGACGGTGTTGACCAGGTTCTGGCCGCCGAGGCCGATCGAGTTCGGGTAGAGCACCTGGGCCTCGATGCCGACCTCGTCGAGGTACTCGAGCCGCGTCTTCACGTCCCACGCCGCCGGGTGGACGTCGTCGATGCCCCACGACCCGCCCTGGGAGTCGTGGAACGGGTGCTTCTTGCCCTGGGGGTCGATGGTGCCGCCCGAGCCGGCCTTGCCGAAGGAGTTGCCCTCGATGACCCACATGTCGAGACCGTCGATGTGCTCGACGTGGGGCACCCGGTCCTCGTAGCCCGCGGGCGCTCGCGAGGTGAACAGGTCGTGGCGCTCCGTGAAGTGCGAGTCCACGTCGATGACTCGCAGATCGTCGGTCAGTTCCGGCATCGCAGACCCCCTGGCCCTCTCGTACCCCAGACGTTCTAGAGTGAGTGAACAGTCACTTTATCCGGGAGAACGCGTGGACACGAACGAGCTCTTGGCGGCGACCGATGCCGAGATCGACGACGCAGCGGATCATGCCGACCCGATGGTGCTGCGCGGGCTGCTCTACCAGCTCACGGGCGACGAGGAGGTGGCCGCGATCCCCGTCCGACCGCAGGAGGGCATCGACCCGGCCGTGCTCGCCGATGACGCCGACGCCGACCGGCTCCGGACGAAGGCCGCGGCCTACCTGAAGGCCCGCCGGGACGCGGGCCTGAAGACCGGCCGGAACCGTGGGCTCGACCAGGAGACCGGACCGCGGGAGCGGTTGCCGCGCAGCATCGCGCTGACCGCCGGCGTCGACGAGGTCCCCCCGCACGACCTCGATGTGTGGATCGAGGAGCTGGCCGTCGACCGCTACGCCCGGGGCCTCGCCTGGCAGCAGGAGCCGCCCACCGATCGACTCCGCGACTTCTCCGTCGTCGTCATCGGCGCCGGCATGGGCGGCCTCAACGCCGCCGTGCAGCTGGAGCACGCGGGCATCGACTTCACCGTGATCGAGAAGAACAGCGGTGTGGGCGGCACCTGGTTCGAGAACCGCTACCCGGGCGCCCGGGTCGACTCGCCGAGCCGGGCGTACCTCCACATCCTCGGGGTCGACTACCACCCGGCGTATCCGTTCTGCCCGCGGGACGAGAACGAGAAGTACTTCAACTGGATGGCCGACGCCTATGGCGTGCGCGACCGGATCGTGTTCGACACCGAGGTCGACTCCCTCACCTGGGACGAGGAGGAGTCCTGCTGGGAGGTGCGGGCGACCGGCCCCTGCGGTGCGCGGGTGTGGCGGCCCGACGTGGTGATCAGCGCGGTGGGGCTGCTGTCGCGGCCGAGCCTGCCCCGGATCGAGGGCATGGACGACTTCAGCGGGCGCTCGTTCCACTCGTCGTGGTGGCCCGAGGACCTCGACCACACCGGTCTGCGCATCGCGGTGATCGGCACCGGCTGCTCCGGCGTCCAGCTCACTCCCGAGCTCGCCGGCACCGCCGGGCACGTGTCCGTTTTCCAGCGCACGCCGCAGTGGCTCTTCGACAACCCCGGCTACCTGTCGCCGTACCCGCGGCAGGTCAACTGGCTCGACCGCAACCTGCCGCTCTACAGCAACTTCGTTCGCCTGCGGACCAACTGGCTGCTCGGTCCCTACATCTCCGAGCCCAAGCGCTTGATCGACCCCGACTTCGACGACCCCCACGCCCGCAGCGCGGTCAACAAGCGATTGCGCGACGAGCGGGTCGCGTTCATCGAGTCGAAGCTCGGCCACGACCCCGAGCTCGTCGAGACGATGACCCCGCCGCACCCGCCGTTCTCGGCCCGACCCGTGCAGGTCGACCGGCACTTCTGCCTCTACGACGCGGTCCTGCGCGACGACGTCGACCTCGTCACCGACGGCATCGAGCGGATCACCTCGACCGGCATCCGCACGGTCGACGGCACCGACCGCGAGTTCGACGTCATCGTCTACGCCACCGGCTTCCGGGCCAACGAATGCCTGTGGCCGATGGACGTCCGGGGTCGGGGCGGCGAGCACGTCGAGGACCTGTGGGACAAGGACGGCCCGCGGGCCTATCTCGGCACGATGTTGCCCGGATTCCCCAACCTGTTCATGGTCTATGGCCCCAACATGAATCCCTACGGCGGGCTCGGCGTGGTCAACCTCGAGGAGATGGTGATGCGCTACACGCTGTCGTGCATCGAGCACCTGGTGCTGCACGGCGGTCGTTCGGTGGAGCCGTCGGAGGACGCGTACTGGCGCTGGAACGACAGCCTCGACCGCCGCGAGGAGGGCAAGATCTACCGCGACCCGCGCGCCCGCAGCTACTACATCAACGAGCACGGCCGATCGTCCACCAACTGCCCGTTCACCGGCACCGAGATGTGGCACCACCTCCGCCACCCCGACTTCGACGAGGATCTCGTCGTCCGCTGACGGACCGGTCCGAGACCACCCTCCGTCCCGACGTCGAGCACCCAGCGCTGCTCTGGACCCTCGATTCGGTCCGTACTCACCGATCTGGGGGTCCAGAGCTACCAGCGCCGCGGCTCTGGACCCCGGGATCGGTGCAGGCGCGCCGATCTGAGGGCCCAGAATCGAGCGGTGTCAGGCTGGGGGCTCGACGTCGCGCATCGGTCCCGCCATGAGCAGCGGGGTCACCGCCATGACGCCGCCGTCGACCGGAAGCGTGACACCGGTGATCCAGCGGGCCTCGTCGCTGGCGAGGAACACCGCAGCCCAGCCGACGTCCCAGCCGGTGCCCTCCGTGCCGAGGAGGCTGGATGCGGCGGCCATCTGCTGGCGGTAGCGGGTCTCGGGTGTCTCGCCCAGGTTGGAGAACATGAGCGGCGTGGTGATGTGGCCGGGTGCCACCGCGTTCACGCGGATGCCCTGGCGCCCGTGTGAGTAGGCCATGTCGACCGTCATCGCGTGCATGCCGCCCTTGGCTGCCGAGTAGGCGATGTTGCCCGTCCCCCGGAAGCCGACGATCGAGCCGATGTTGACGATCGCTCCGCCGCCCCGCGCCGCGATCTCGGGCACGGCCGCCTTCGACGCCAGGAACACCGTGCGCAACGACGCGTCCATCGTGCGGTCCCAGGCGGCCTCGTCGGTGTCGACGACGGTGCCCCGGTTGGCGGTGGCGATGTTGTTGACCAGCACGTCGAGCCCGCCGTAGGTCTCGACGGCTGTCCGGACCATGGCCGCGCAGTCGTCCGCGAGGGTCATGTCGCCCACGTACGCGATCGCGGTTCCGTCCTCGTCCTCGATCATGCTCGTGGTCTCGGCAGCTCGGTCCTCGGCGATGTCGGCCACGACGACGCTCGCGCCCTCCCGGGCGGCCACGATCGCGGTCGCCCGTCCGGTGGCCATGCCGGGTCCCGGCGTCGAGCCCGCGCCGGTGACCACGACCACCCTGCCCTCGAGTCGTCCCCGTCGCTCCTGCACCACTCGCCACAAGCTAACAAGCGCTCACTAACGTGAAGGCCGTGGAACTGGACCAACACCTCGACCCGGAGGTCGCGGCGGTCGTGGCCGACTTCCCGGAGCTGAAGCTCGACGAGTCGATGCTGCCCGCCGTGCGTAGCCGACCGCTGGCACCACCACCGGAACTGTCCGGCGCGGTGCAGCGCGACGACCACGTGATCCCTGGCGACCCCGACGTCCTCGTGCGGGTCCATCGAGCCGTCGACGCCACCGGCCCCCGGGCGGCGGTGGTCAGCATCCACGGCGGTGGTCTCGTGACCGGCAGCTACGAGGGCGACGACCTGCTCTTCGACCGATGGTGCTCGTCGCTGGATGTGGTGGGCATCGCGGTGGAGTACCGGCTCGCCCCCGAGAACCCGTACCCCGCCGCCCTCGACGACTGTGACGCCGCGCTGGCGTGGGTCCACGAACACGCCGACGAGCTCGGTGTCGACCGGACGCGCGTCGGGGTCCGCGGCGTGAGCGCCGGCGGTGGGCTGGCAGCGGCGCTCGCACTGCGGGTCCGCGACCGCGGCGAGTCATCGGTCGCCTTCCAGCTCCTCGACTGCCCGATGCTCGACGACCGCCAGATCACCCCGTCGAGCCAGCTCGACGGACTGCCGATCTGGAGCCGCGAGTCCAACGCGTTCGGTTGGCGCTCCTACCTCGGCGACCTCCACGGCACCGACGACGTCCCCGACACGGCCGCGCCGGCCCGGGCCACCGACCTCCGCGGTCTGCCGCCGGCGTACGTCTCCGTCGGCAGTGCCGACGGCTTCCGTGACGAGGACATCGACTACGCGCTGCGTCTCAATCAGGCGGGTGTTCCGTGCGAGCTCCACGTCCATCCCGGCGCCCCGCACGGCTACCACCTCGCCGCATCCTCACAGGTCGCCCGGCGCTCGTTCCGCGACGCGACCGCGTGGCTCGCCCGCCAGGTCGGTGTGGCGAGCGACCTCTGATCTCAGCTCGGCTCGGCGGTGCCGGCGGCCTGGCGGACGGCGTCGAGGATGCCCTGGTAGCCGGTGCAGCGGCAGAGGTTGCCGGCGAGGGCGTGGCGGATCTCGTCGTCGTCGGGCTGGTCGTGATCAGCGAGGAACGCGGTGGCCGAGATCACGAAGCCGGGTGTGCAGAACCCGCACTGGAGGCCGTGGCAGTCGCGGAAGGCGGCTTGGACGTCGGTGAGCTCGCCCCCGGCGGCGAGACCCTCGATGGTGGTGACCTCGGTGTCCCGCGCCTGCACCGCGAACATCAGGCACGAGCGCGTCGCCTCGCCGTCGACCAGCACGGTGCACGCGCCGCAGACACCGTGCTCGCAACCGAGGTGGGTCCCCGTGAGGTCGCAGACCTCGCGTAGGTAGTCGGCGAGGGTGAGTCGGGCGTCGACGCGATCGCTGCGACGACGGCCGTTGACGGTGACCTCGACGTCGACGGTGCGTCCCTCGACGACGCGGGATTCGTCGGATCGCTCGGCGGTCTGCTCAGGCACGGGCGGCCTCCTCGGTCGCGGCGGTCCAGGCTCGGGCGACCATCGTCGCCCCCACCTTCGTGCGGTAGTCGGCGGTGCCGTGCAGGTCGGAGGGAACCGACGACAGGTCGGCCACGGCCAGGCGGCCGACCTCGTCGGACGAGATCGACGCCAGGTCGGTCCCGGTGAGTTGACGCTCGGCGTCGCGGGCCCGTCCGGGCGTGGTGCCGAGACCGATCAGCCCGATGGTGCAGCGGGCGAGGCGGTCCTGCGCGTCGAGCTCGACACCGACCGCGGCGCCCGCGATGGCGAAGTCGCCGCTGCGGCGGGCGAACTCCTCCACGGCGAAGCCGGTGCGTCCGGTCCAGACCGGGAACGACGTCCCGACCAGCAGCTCGTCCTCGCCGATCGCTGTGGTCCACAGACCGGCGAAGAACTCGGCGGCCGGGACCGTGCGGGTGCCGCCGGGGGAGAGGACCTCCATCTCGGCGTCGAGGGCGAGGGCGACCGCGGGGTACTCGGCGGCCGGGTCGGCGTGGGCGAGCGAGCCGCCGACCGTGCCGCGGCTGCGGATCTGGAAGTGCCCGACGAAGGGCGTGGCCTTGGCGAGCAGCGGCACGGCCTCGGCGACGTCAGCGCTGCGCTCGACCGCGGCGTCGGTGGTCGCCGAGCCGATCCACAGCGACCCGTTCCGGCGCTCGACGCCGGCGAGACCCTCGACGCGGGTCACGTCGACGAGGTGCTCGAAGGTGGCGAGGCGCAGGTTGAGCATCGGGATGAGGCTCTGGCCGCCGGCGAGGATCTTGGCCTCGTCGCCGAGCTCGGACAGCAGGCCCACGACCTCGTCGGGTCGTTCGGGGGCGTGGTACTCGAATGGTGCGGGCTTCACCTGGTCCCCCGGATCGGCGTGCGGGACGTCACTGAGTGGATGTTCACTCTATGGACGCGCTCCGCGCCGGCTCAATGTGCCCGTTCAGCGTGCGGGTTCGAGCGTCTCGAGGAGGAGGTGGGTGTCCTGCTGGAAGACCCGGATCTCGGTGATGCAGCCGTCGACGACGGTGAACAGCTCGACGACGTCGACGGTCGCGGCCCGCCCGGTGACCTTGGAGGTCCAGGTCTGGGTCGTGATCTGGACGGCGGTGTCGCCGGCGTCGAGGATCCGTGGATCGTCGATCTCGCGGTCCCAGTGCTCGGCGAAGGTCGCCGCCATCTCGCCCATGCCCTCGAGTCCCTCGTGCCAGCCACCGTGGGGGAACGACGAGGGTTGCTGGATCTGGAAGCCGGGTGCGTACAGCCGGCGGGCGCTCTGCTGGTCGCCGGCGTGGAACCGGTGCACGAGTTCGCGGACGACGTCGGCAGCGGTCGGGGGTCCGGGGTCGCCCATCTAGCCGATGGCGGGGAAGAACCCGTCGAGCGTGCCCTCGCTCGCCGATGACACCGCACGGTCGAGGTCGAACTTGTTGTCGTAGCGGTGCTCGAGCGCGAGCATCAGCGCGGTGCCCATGACGGCGCGGGCGGAGATCTCGTGCGACTCGATCCTTATGCCGTAGCGCTTCTCGACCTCGAGCCAGGCCTCGGCGAGGCGGTCCATGGCGACGGCGAAGCTCTCGCGGTAGAAGCGTTTGGCCACCTGGGGGTCTCCGAAGAGCACCAGGCCGAGCAGGGGGAGCACCTCCTCCAGCGTCGACGTGAGCTGGTGATAGAGGCCCTGCAGGGTCTTGCGCTGGCGTTCGGGGTTGAGCGGCTCGTCGTGGTCGACCATCTCGGTGGCGGCGACGAGCTTGTCGACGGCCTCGCCCAGCGGCTCGACCACGGCCTCGAAGAACAGCTGGTCCTTGCTCTCGAAGTGGCGGTAGATGACGCCCTCGCTGATACCGCCCTTCTCCGCGATCGCCCGGATCGTGGTGCCGTTCATGTCACCGGTCTCGGAGAACGCGCGGCGTGCTGCCTGGAGGATCGACTTTCGTCGGGCCTCGGCCGTGAGACGTTTGGCTCGGGGAGCGGACGTGGCAGGTGAGTTCATGGAGGCCTCCTGGATGCCGCGCCCCACAGACGCGGCATCACCCACACTACGGGTCGGCACCGGATTGAGAGTGGTTCCTCACTCCTCTGTCGAAATCCACGAGCGCCGACCTCCCCGCTACGATCCCCGTCCTGAGCGAGCGATCGCTCACTTCTTTCGTCCGAGCAGCCGATCGGGAGCAGCCACGACATGAAGGCAGCGGTCGCCTACGACCCCGGTCAACCCCTGGTCCTCGAGGAGCTCGAGCTCGCCGCGGTCGGCTCGCGCGACGTCGTCGTGCGCCTGACGGCGAGCGGCATCTGCCACACCGACCTCAACGTGATCGACGGGCTGTCCGCCCTGCCGCTGCCGATGGTGCCCGGCCACGAGGGGTGCGGCGTGGTGGAGGAGATCGGTCCCGAGGTCCGTCGGGTCCGGCCCGGCGACAAGGTCCTCGCCTCGGTCTCCCCGGCCTGCGGCACGTGCTGGTGGTGCGTGAACGGCATGTCGAACCACTGCGAGCTCAAGCCGACGGTCTCGTCCACGCCCCGCTTCGACCTTCCCGATGGCCGGGCCGTGCCCGCGCTGTGCGGGTGCGGGACCTTCGCCGAGGCGATGGTGGTGTCCGAGGCCTCGGTGGTCCCGGTCGAGACCGACCTCGTCGACGAGCAGCTCGCGCTCCTCGGCTGCGGCGTCACCACCGGCCTCGGTGCCGCGCTCATCACCGCCGACGTGCAGCCCGGCTCCAGCGTCGCGGTGGTCGGGTGCGGTGCCGTCGGCCAGTCCGTCGTGCAGGGGGCGCGCATCGCCGGCGCGGCGACGATCATCGCCATCGACCTGCACGAGGCGCGGCGCGACGCCAGCGTTGCCGTCGGTGCGACCCATGCCGTCGATCCCGCCGACGGCGACGCGGTCGAGCAGGTCAAGGCCCTCACCGACGGGCGCGGCGCCGACTACGGCTTCGAGGTCGTCGGGCTCCCCGAGCTGATGGAGCAGACCATCGACCTGACCCGCGCCGCTGGCGTGGTCACCATGGTCGGCATGCCCGCGAAGGACGCGACGCTGTCGCTGCCCGCGCTGCGCACCATCTTCTCCGGCAAGCGGATCGCCGGGTCGGTCGTGGGCGGCGCGCAGATCCTGCGCGACTTCCCCCGCTTCATCCGTCTGGCCGAGTCGGGTCGCCTCGACCTCGACTCGCTCGTCTCGAAGCGGATCACCCTCGATGAGGTCAACGACGGCATCGACCTGCTGCGCCGAGCCGAGGGCGTGCGGACGGTGATCGTCTGATGCCGGGCGAGCTCGCCGACCCCAACGCCCGTTTCGGCCTCGACGGCCGAGTCGCCATCGTGACCGGCGCGTCGTCCGGGCTCGGTGCCGAGGTGGCGCGCACCCTGGCCGCCGCCGGCGCGCGGGTCGCCGTGGTCGCCCGTCGCCTCGACCGGCTCGAGTCGCTCGCCGCCGACATCGACGGCCACCCCGTGGCCTGCGACCTGCTCGACGCCGAACAGGTGGAACACGTGGTGCCCCACGTCGTTGAGGCCGTCGGTCCGCCGGAGATCCTGGTCAACGCCGCGGGCACGATCTTCGGCGAGTTCCCGGCCGAGGACGAACCGGCGGAGAACATCGAGGCGACCCTTCGCCTCAACCTGGTGGCGCCGTTCCGGCTTGCCCAGGCGGCCTTCCCGCACATGGTGGAACTGGGCCGCGGCTCGGTCGTGCAGATCTCCTCGATCAGCGGCCAGGTCGGCATCCCCGGGATCCCCCAGGCGTCGTACGCCGCCAGCAAGGCCGGCCTGTCGGGGCTGACCACCGAGCTGGCCGTCCAGTGGGCCCGGCACCGGATCCGGGTGAACACCGTCGCCCCCGGTTTCTTCCGCAGCGAGGTCACCGAGCCGCTGTTCGAGAGCGAGCGCGGCCTCGCGTGGCTCCACCGGACCCAGTTGCTGCCCGATGAGGGCGTCGCCGACGACATCGTGGGTTCGGTGCTGTGGTTGGTCAGCGACGCCGGCCGGTTCGTGACCGGCCAGACCATCTGCGTCGACGGCGGGTGGACCGCCCGATGAGCGGCGTGACCACGACCCAGCTCGACGGGTTCCGGGCCGAGGTTCGGGCCTGGTGCAAGGACCACGTGCCGGCCGACTGGCGGGCCCGCCAGACCGGCGTGTCCGACGCCGAGTTCGTGGACTTCCAGCAGGGTTGGTTCCAAGAGCTGCGCGCCGGCGGATACGCCGTGCCGCACTGGCCGGCCGAATGGGGCGGGGGCATGTCGACGGCCGAGCAGATCGTCCTCTACCAGGAGCTCGCCGCCCACGACGCGCCCCGCCTCGTGCTCGCATTCGTGTCGATCCACCACGCGGCCTCCACGCTGCTCGAGGCCGGCACCGACGAACAGCGCGCCCGGCACCTGCCGGCCATCCTCGACGGTGAGATCTGGTGCCAGGGCTTCTCCGAACCCGACGCCGGCTCCGACCTGGCCGGCCTGTCGACCCGAGCCACGCCGGTCGACGACGGCTGGGTGGTCGACGGACAGAAGGTGTGGGTGTCGGGCGGCCTGCACGCCGACTGGTGCCTGCTGCTGGCACGGACCGACCCCGACGCCCGCAAGCGCCACGGCATCTCCTACTTCCTGCTCGACATGGCCACGCCGGGTGTCGAGGTCCGCCCCATCAAGCAGGCGACGGGCGAGTCGCACTTCTGCGAGATGTTCCTCAGCGACGTGCACATTCCGACGGCGGGACTGGTGGGCGCGGAGAACGCGGGCTGGCAGGTGGCCCAGGCCACGCTCGGGGCCGAGCGCGGGATGACGATGCTCGAGCTCGCCGAACGACTCGGCCAGGCGGGGTTCGGATGGCTCGTCGACGTCTGCCACGAACCGGGCCCGACCGGTGATCGCCCGATCGACGATCCGGTCGTGCTCGACGGCCTCGCCCGCCTCGACGCCGAAGTCGCCGGGTTGCGCCTGCTGTGCCAGCACCACGTCGAACGGGTCGACGCCGGCGAGGCCGGTCCGGCCGACGCGTCGATCGTGAAGCTGTACTACAGCGAGTTGCTCCAGCGACTCACCGACTTCGGCGCCGACGTGGTCGGCCTCGCCGGCCAGACCGTCCTCCAGAAGCCGGTGTCGAGCGGTTGGGAGTCGGGTGCGTGGGTGCTCGATTTCATCAGCTCGTGGGAGTGGACCATCCCCGGCGGCTCGAGCGAGATCCAGCGCAGCATCATCGGCGAGCGGGGCCTCGGTCTGCCGCGCGAACCGAAGGTGGCCGGGGCATGAGTGCTCCCACCGAGTTCGCCGAGCTCCACGACGACCTCCGTGCCGTGGCGCGGGAGCTGCTCGCGGCCTCGGCCGGCGAGGAGATCGACTGGGGTGTCATCGCCGATGCCGGCTGGCTCGGGCTCGAGGTGCCCGAGGGTCAGGGCGGCGCAGGCGCGACCTTCGCCGAGGTGGCCGTCATCCTCGAGGAGCTGGGCCGGGCCGCGACCCCGGGGCCCTACCTCGGCACCGCGGTCCTCGGGGTCGGCGCGCTGGCGGTCACGGAACCGGGACCACGTGTCGACGAGCTGCTCGCCGCGGTCGCGGCCGGCGAAGTCCTCCTCGGGGTGGCGCTCGCGCCCACGGGCGACCGGGCGCTGGTCGAGCCCGCGTTCCGGGTCGACGGGGCCGACGCCGCCCCCACGCTGCACGGTCGGGCCGAGTTCGTGGCCGACGCCAACGTTGCCGACCGGTTGCTCCTCCTGGCCGACCACCCTGATCACGGCATGGTGTTCGTGGACGTCTCGCCGGATGCGGTCGTCGTCGACGAGCAACCGGTGATCGACGCGACACGCCGGTTCGGCACGGTCGCCGCCGCCGGCGTCGAGGTCGCCGCCGGCGCGATCCTGCCGATCGTGGGCGATGTGCAGCACGTTGCCGACCGGGGAGCCCTGGCCGTCGCCTGCGACGGCATCGGTCTGGCCGCGACGATGCTCGACGCCACCGTCGCCTACGTGGCCGACCGGCAGCAGTTCGGTCGGCCGATCGGCTCGTTCCAGGCGGTCAAGCACACCTGCGCCGACATGCAGGTGCAGCTGACGGTGGCGCGCGAGCTCGTCGATGCCGCGGTCGAAGCGGTGGTGACGGATCGAACCGACGCGCCCCGTGCGGTGGCGCGGGCCAGCTCGTTCGCCGGGGAGACCGCGGTGTCCGTCGTCGGCGATGCGCTCCAGATGCACGGCGGCATCGGCTACACGTGGGAGAGCGGCCTCCACGTCCACCTCAAGCGGGCCACGCTCGACCGGTCGCTCTTCGGCTCGCCGTCCGCGCAGCGCCGGCGGCTGGCGGCCGCGCTCGCCGCGGGAGCCGGGACGGGGTCATGACCGGCCCGCTCGCGGGGATGCGGATCGTCGAGCTCGCCGGCATCGGGCCGGGCCCGTTCGCGGCGATGATGCTCTCCGACATGGGCGCCGAGGTCCTGCGGATCGACCGGGCCGGCGCGGTGACCGGCGATCCGGCGCCGCTGTGGGACGTGAACGCCCGGGGTCGTCGGTCGGCCGGGGTCGACCTGAAGCACCCCGACGGCCGCGAGACCGTGCTGCGCCTCGTCGAACGGGCCGACGCACTCATCGAGGGCTTCCGGCCCGGGGTGACCGAACGGCTCGGGCTCGGACCCGACGACTGCCTGGCTCGACGCCCGGCGTTGATCTATGGCCGGATGACCGGTTGGGGCCAGGACGGTCCGTACGCGCCGGCCGCCGGACGCGACATCAACTACGTGGCCCTGTCGGGCACGCTCTCGATGATCGGTCGCGCTGGCGAGCCGCCGGTGCCGCCGCTCAACCTGGTGGGCGACTTCGGTGGCGGCGGGTTGCTCCTCGCTTTCGGGATCATGTGCGGCATCCACGAGGCGGCCCGCTCGGGCGAGGGCCAGGTCGTCGACGCCGCCATGGTCGATGGTGCGGCGCTGCTCGCCGGAATGATGCACGGCCTGCGGGCCTCGGGCGATTGGGGCGAGCGGGGGACCAACCTGCTCGACACCGGCGCGTGGTTCTACGAGGCGTACGAGACCGCCGACGGTCGGTACGTGTCGGTCGGGCCCATCGACGCGACGTCGTGCGGCGAGCTGCTCGCGCTCACCGGCCTGGCCGACGACGTCGACGGTCGGGGCCCCGTGCCCGACCAATTCGATCGGAGCACGTGGCCGGCGATGAAGGAGCGGCTGCGTGACCTGTTCCGGACCAGGACCCGCGACGAGTGGTGCGAGCTCCTCGAGGGGACCGGCGCCTGCTTCGCACCGGTGCTCGACCCCGACGAGGCACCGGACCACCCCCACAACTCGGCGCGCGGCACGTTCACCGAGGTCGCTGGCGTGGTGCAGCCGGCGCCCGCGCCCCGGTTCAGTCGCAGCGCCCCCGAGGTGTCCGGCCCGCCACCGGCGCCCGGGGAGCACACGCAGGAGGCCCTGCTGGCCTGGGGATTCTCGGCGTCGGAGATCGCCTCGCTGGGGGACGCGGGCGCCGTCGCGTGAGCGTGCTGCTACTGGCGCGCGAGCGCTCATCTATGGTAAGTAAACGCTCATGCACGTAGGTCTCGGTCTCCAGATGGCAAACCTCGATCGCCAGGTCAGTGATGCCGACGTCTACCGCCTCGAGCTCGGCCTGGCCGCCGAGGCCGAGCGAAACGGCTTCGACTCGGTCTGGGTGTCGGAGCACCACTTCTCCGACTACCAGCTGACGTCGCAGCAGACGATGCTGCTGTCCTGGCTCGCGGGCCAGACCGAGCGGCTCAGGCTGGGCACGTTCGTCACGGTGCTGCCCTGGCACGACCCGGCCCGGGTGGCCGAGTCGTTCTCCGTGCTCGACCACCTGTCCGGCGGCCGGTCGATCCTCGGGCTGGGGCGCGGGCTCGGGCGCAAGGAGTTCGACGGCTTCCGGGTCGAGATGGGCGAGTCCCGCCCCCGGTTCAAGGAGTACAGCGAGGCCGTGCTCCACGCGCTCGAGACCGGCGTGCTCGAGTACGACGGCGACCACTACTGCCAGCCCCGTGTCGAGATCCGTCCCGACCCGATGGGCACGTTCCGGGGCCGCACGTTCGCGTCCGCCGTGTCACCCGAGTCGATGGAGATCATGGCGCGCATGGGCGTGGGGCTGTTGGTCATCGCCCAGAAGCCGTGGAAGAAGACCGAGGCCGAGCTCGGGGCGTACCGCGAGCGCTACCTCGAGCTCAACGGCCAGGAGGCCCCGAAGCCGATCCTGGTGATCGTGGCCGGGGTCAGCAAGGACCCGGCGCAGATCACGCGGCTCCGCGAACAGCACCTGCAGCGGTGGGCGCGCTCGACCGTCGAGCACTACGAGTTCGACAACGTCGGCTTCGCCGACATCCCCGGCTACGAGTACTACGGGGCGCTGGCCGAGAACATCGCCAAGCACGGTGTCGACAACTTCAACGGCTTCCTGGCCGACCTCCAGGTGTGGGGCACGCCCGAGGAGGTCACCGACAAGCTGCTGAGCTACGTCGAGCGCACCGACGCCGGCGGCCTCGTCTGCCCCCTCGTCTTCGGCGGCATGCCCGAGAACGAGGCGCTCGACAGCCACGAGCTGTTCGTCGACGAGGTGCTCCCCGAGCTTCGTCGCCACGACGTCGGCGGCGACATCGGCGTGACCTACGACACGGCGGTCGCCAGCAGCGTCGTCGCGTAGCGCCGTTCGTCGTTCCGTGAGCGGACTGTGTGAGGGGCGCGTCTGTGTCGTGACCGGCGCGGGGCGCGGGATCGGTCGCGCCCACGCCGAAGCGCTCGCTGACGCGCGCGCCCACGTCGTGGTCAACGACGTCGACGCCCACGCGGTCGACGAGGCCGTCGTTGCGCTGCGCGCTGCCGGTGGTCACGCGGCGGGCCACGTCGGCGACGCGTCGACCGTCGAGGGCGCGGACGGGCTCGTCGCGACCGCCCTCGACCAGTGGGGTCGGCTCGACGTCGTCGTGAACAACGCCGGTATCAACCGGGACCGGATGCTGGTGAACATGGCCGAGGACGACTGGGACGCCGTGGTGCGCGTCCACCTCAAGGGCACGTTCCTGGTCACCCAGCGGGCCGCACAGCACTGGCGTGAGCAGTTCAAGGCCGGCGAGGCCGTCGACGCACGGGTGATCAACACCGTGTCGGCCGTCGGCCTCTACGGCAATGTCGGTCAGGCCAACTACGGCGCGGCGAAGGGCGGCATCGCGTCGTTCACGCTCGTCGCGTCGATGGAGCTGGGCCGCTACGGGGTGACCGTCAACGCGCTGTGCCCCACCGCGCTCACCGACATGACCGCCCCGGTGCTCGGCGAGACCGATGACGCCCGCGATGGCACGCTCGACCCCACGTGGGCGTCACCGCCGCTCGTGTGGCTCGCCTCATCCCGGTCGGCCGACGTGACCGGCCGGGTGATCGTGGCTTCGGGCCGGCGTCTGGCCATCGCTGAAGGTTGGCACCGCGGCCCGACCGCCGAACCCGTGGCCGACGCCGACGAGGTCGACGCCGTCATCCGGCCGCTGCTCGCGGCCGCCACCCCCAATGCCGACACCCAGGGCGATCTCCCGACGCCCTGACCGCTCAGAGCTCGATGGCCGAGGGGTCGGCGGCCTCGAAGTCGTAGACCCGCTCGGCGTTGCCGATCGTGATCTTGTGCTGGGTCTCCTCGGGGAGGTGCTCCAGCCACTTTCGGGCGAGGCTGATCGAGTTGGGCCAGGTCGTGTCGGAGTGCGGGTAGTCGCACTCGAGCATCACGTTGTCCTCGCCGATGATGTCGAGCAGCCGCAGCCCGGCGTGATCCTCGATGAAGGTGCCGTAGACGTGGTCGGCGAACAGCTCACGGATGTCGGTGTCGAGGTCGAAGGAACCGGCGCCCATCTCCTCGCCCCGGTCGTGCGCGGCGTTCATGTTGATGTCCATGCGCGACGCCCAGTGGCGTTGCTTGTCGATCACCTGCTCGGCGCGCTCGAGGAAGTAGGGGATCCAGCCGATCGAGCCCTCGGACAGGGCGATCTTCAGGTCGGGGTACGTCTCGAAGTTGCCGCTGAAGAGCCAGTCGAGCAGCGTGCCGGCCTGGTTGGCGGCGGCCGAGTAGGCCATGAACGCGAGCGTGGGCATGTCGTCGGAGGTGCGGATCAGGTTCGACGACGAGCCGACGTGCATGTTGATCGGGTACCCGGTGTCCTGACAGGCCTGGAAGACCGGGTCCCAGTAGTCGGTGTGGATCGACGGTAGGCCGAGCTTGGTCGGGTTTTCGGAGAAGGCGATGCACTTGCCACCCTTGGCCGCGGTGCGCTCGATCTCGGCGGCGGCGGCCGTCGGGTCCCACAGGGGGATGAGCATCATGGGGATGAACCGGCCCGGGAAGGCGTCGTTGCACTCCTCGAGGATGAAGTCGTTCCACGCCTGCACGCACAGGTGGGCGAGCTCTTTGTCCTTGGCCTCGTGGAACACCTGGCCGCAGTAGCGGGGGAACGAGGGGAACATCAACGACGAGAGGACGAAGCCGTCGTTCATGTCGGCCACGCGCGCCGCGGGCTCGTAGCAGCCCTCGCGCATGTCGTCGTAGCTGATGGGCTCGGGGGAGAACTCCTCCTTGCTCTTGCCCACCACCGCGTTGAGGCCGCTGGTGACGATCTCGCGGTCCTCGTAGGTCCAGAACTCCTGGTCGCCGTCGCGGACGATCTTCGGCGCGATGTCCTTGTACTTCTCGGGGACCCGCTCCTGCCACAGTCGCTCGGGCTCGATGAGGTGGTCGTCGACGGAGATGAACCAGTTGATGGGCACGGTGGCCTCCTCAGGCCGCTGATGGCCGGGCGCGACACCCAGAAAGTGGGTGGGCGTTCACTTTCTCATATTCGACAACCCCGGCGCACGCTGTCAAGCGAGGGCCGTTGAGAAGTGAGCGATCACTGACTACTGTGGGAACCCGACGCGACCACGGGGGTGACGATGGACGAGGAAGCACTCGAGCACGAGATGGTTCGTCGCCTGCTCGACCACATCGAGAACGGAACCACCGACCTCGCCCCCGAGGTCATGGAGGTCCCCGTCGAGAAGTACACCTCGCCCGAACGTCACGACGAGGAGCTCGAGGCGCTCTTCTTCGACCAGCCGATGGTGCTGTGTCTCTCCGGCGCGCTGCCCGAGAAGCACAGCTACCTCACCGTCGACCTCTGCGGCACGCCGTTGCTGCTGAGCCGGGGCAAGGACGGCACGGTCCGCTCGTTCCTCAACGCCTGCCGCCACCGCGGCGTGCGGGTGATGGACGGCGTCGGAACCGCCCGCCGCTTCACCTGCCCGTTCCATGCCTGGACCTACGACGGCGACGGCACCCTCGTCGGCATGCCGGTGTCCGAAGCCTTCGAGGGCATCTGCCACGAGGACAAGGGCCTGGTCGAGCTGCCCGTCACCGAGGGGTACGGCCTCGTCGTCGGCCGGCTCCGTCCCAGCGACGAGATCGACATCGACGAGTACCTCGGCCCGGGCCTGGCCGAGGAGCTGGCCCTGCTCGACTTCGCCGACTGGGAGCGCTTCAGCGAGCCCCACGTGCACGACGTGAGCGCCAACTGGAAGGTCACGCTCGACACCTACCGGGAGAACTACCACTTCGACTTCCTCCACAAGGACACGCTCGCCGGCTACGCCTATGGCGGCGTGCTGACCTTCGACCCGTTCGGGCCCCACCTGCGCAACTGCTCGGCGATCCGCTCGATCGACGAGCTGAAAGGCGTGCCCGAGGAGGAGTGGGGCGACGTCACGCCGTACTTCAGCTACCAGTACGCGCTGTTCCCCAACGTGAACATCACCTTCGACAGCCGCCACATCGAGCTGTGGCAGATCGTCCCGGTCACCCCGGACACGTCGGCGGTGGTGCACAGCACCTACGTGCGCCCGGGCCTGCCCGAGGCCGAGGCCGACAAGTTGACCGAGATGGCGCCGTGGATCTGTGACACCGTCGTCGACGGCGAGGATTTCTGGGTGGCGGCCCGCACCGAACCCGGCATCCGCACCGATCTCATCGACACGGTCGTCTTCGGGCGCAACGAGCCCGCACCCCAGCACCTCCACCGCGGCTTCGACGCCGTGGTCGACGCCGCCCGCAAGTCAGCCGACTGACCCGTCGGCCCAGGCGAGGAGCTGGGGGGCGAGGAGGGGCCAGCGGCCGAAGAGCGACTCGCCCCGTTCGGTGCGCGCGTCCTGGCGGTCGTGCCATTCGCGGTCGCCCCACGGGGGCTCGACCAGCTCCGCGTTCGGCAGGACCTCGGCGACCTGTTCGGACGTGGCCCGGGGGTGGTGGAGGTCGCTGGCGCCGCTGCGGAACACGAGGGCGGGGATCTGCAGCCGCGCCGCGTCGGCGGCGGAGAGCCCGGCCACGATCTCGGTCTCGTCGCAGGGGCAGTAGACGAGCATCCACCGCTCCATCGTCGCGATGAACTCGTCGCGATCCAGCTCGAGCATGCGGTGGCGGTTGTCGGGATTGCGCTCGAGTTGCTCCCTCCAGGCGGGGAGCTCGACCACGGCGTCCATCCCGTGGTGGAACGCGGCGCGGATCGACTCGTTGCAGTAGTGCCAACCGAGACCGATCGATCCGAGCACGCCGCCGGTGATCCACCACAGCGCGAGTCCGGCGGCCACGTCGGGGTGGCGGGCCGCGGTGAGCAGCGACACCCGCGAGCCGCCGGAACCGCCGGCGATGATCGTCGGACCCAGGTCGAGGTGACGCAGCAGGCCGGCGAGGCAGTCGGCCTGGAGGTCCGACTCCGACGGCCCCTCGAAGCACACGTCGGACTCGCCGCAGTTGGGTCGGTCCCAGATGACGACCTGGTTGCCCGCCTCGGCCAGCGCCTCGGCCAGCTCGCGCACGCCCCCGACGTCACGCCCGGCACGAGCTCCGGGGGTGATGACCCAGGGACGCCCCTCGCCGACCACCTCGTAGCCGATGCCCACGCCGTCGACCGTTGCCCGTGCCATGGGCCAGACGTTACCGTTCAGCTCTTGTCAGGAAACACTCACTCATTTCGGGTGGGGTGCAGGCGCGAGGGGAGTCGACATGGAGACGATCGGTCACTGGATCGGGGGGCGGGCCGAGGTCGGGACCTCCGGTCGGCGGTCCCCCGTGTACGACCCGGCGCAAGGCCAGCAGGTGGCCGAGGTCGCGCTCGCGTCGCGCGACGAGGTCGACGACGTGGTCAAGGCCGCGGTGTCCGCCGGTCGCGACTGGGCCGACTCATCGCTCAGCACCCGCGCGAGCACCATGTTCCGGTTCCGCGAGCTCCTCGACTCCCATCGCAGCGACCTGGCCGATGCCATCGTCCGCGAGCACGGCAAGGTGAAGGACGACGCGCTCGGTGAGGTCGCCCGTGGCATCGAGTGCGTGGAGTTCGCGTGCGGCATCCCCCACCTGCTCGAGGGCGCGCACAGCAGTGAGGTGTCCACCGGTATCGACGTGCACACCGTGCACGAGCCGGTCGGTGTGGTCGCCGGGATCACACCGTTCAACTTCCCGGCCATGGTGCCGCTGTGGATGCTGGCCAACGCGCTCGCCTGCGGCAACGCGTTCATTCTCAAGCCGTCGGAGAAGGACCCGTCGGTGTCGTTGCTACTGGCCGAGCTCGCCCACGAGGCCGGCGTCCCGCCCGACGTGTTCAACGTGGTGCAGGGCGACGCCGAGGCCGTCGAGCGTCTGCTCGAGCACCCCGACGTCGATGCGATCTCCTTCGTCGGCAGCACCCCGGTGGCGCGGCACATCTACGAGACCGGCACCGCCAACGGCAAGCGGGTCCAGGCGCTCGGCGGGGCCAAGAACCACATGATCGTCCTGCCCGACGCCGACGTCGACGCTGCCGCCGACGCCGCGGTGTCCGCGGCCTACGGATCGGCCGGCGAGCGGTGCATGGCGATCTCGGTGGTCGTGGCGGTGGGCGAGGTCGCCGATCCGCTCATCGACGCGATCTCGGCGCGCATCGACGATCTGGTGGTCGGCCCGGGCACCGACCCGGCATCGCAGATGGGTCCGCTGATCACCGCAAAGCACCGCGAGCGCGTCCGCTCCTACGTCGACGGCGCTGCCGACGAGGGCGCCACCGTGGTCGTCGACGGTGGTGCTCCCGAGCGTGACGGGTTCTTCCTCGACTGCTCGCTGGTGGACCGGGTCGAGCCCGGGATGAAGGTCTACGACGACGAGATCTTCGGCCCGGTCCTGTCGGTGGTCCGGCGGTCGACCTACGAGGAGGCGGTGCGCCTCGTAAACGCCAATCCGTACGGCAACGGCGTCGCGCTGTTCACCCGGGACGGCGGTGCCGCCCGTCGGTTCGAGCGCGAGATCGAGGTCGGCATGGTCGGGGTCAACGTGCCGATTCCCGTGCCGGTCGCGTGGCACTCCTTCGGTGGCTGGAAGTCGTCGATCTTCGGCGACAGCGCGATCTACGGCCCCGACGGTCTGCGCTTCTACACGCGACCGAAGGTCGTCACCCGTCGTTGGCCCGACCCGGCCACGAGCACCGTCGACCTCGGGTTCCCCACGACGAGTTGAGCGCTCAGGGGTTGGTGAATGCGGCGACCGAGCCGCCGTCGACGAGGACGTCGACGCCCGTCATCGCCGACGCCGCGTCGGAGACGAGGAACTCGATGACTGCGGCCACCTCGTCGGCGTCGATCATCCGGCCGAGGGCGCTGGAGGACACCAGCTCGGCCATCATCGGCTGCTCGGCGTTCTCCTGACGGCCCATCGGCGTGTCGATGATGCCAGGCGACAGCGACAGCAGTCGTGCACCGTGGGCGCCCCAGGCCTGGGCTTCGCGGGCGACCAGCCGGATGAGGCCGCGCTTGGAGAACGCGTAGGCGCCGCTGGGTTCGTCGGGGTCGATGCCGGTGGCGACCAGATCGTCGAAGAAGGTGTCGGCGAGGGGATCGTCGAGCACCGCGAACAGCTCGGGCATGTCGGGCACCATGTGTCCGGCCATCGAGGCGAGGACGAGCGCGACCGAGCCCGTGCCCGCGAGCGGTTCGAACGTCTTCAGCAGGCGGGCGGGTGCGATGACGTCGACCTCGTAGATCTTGCGTCCCGGCGCCATCGTGGGTGACAGGCCCGCCGTCAGCACCAGACGTCCGAGCTCGCCGGTGGCTTCGGCCAGGGCGTCGAGGTCGGCGGTGTCGGTGATGTCGCAGCGGTGCACGGCGGTGTCGGCGTCGAGCTCGGCCGCCAGCGCTTCCACGGCACCGAGGTCGAGATCGGCCAGCAGCAACCGGCGGCCACCGGTCGCCAGCCGCCGCGCCAACGCCTCGCCCATGCCCGAGCCTGCGCCGATCACCACGTCGGTCGTCATCGTCCTGTCCTCCGAGGCCCCGGCGCGTTCAGGCGGTGCGGACCGGGAGGCGCTCCCAGCCGCGGACCGTGCTGGTGCGCGCCTGTTTGGCGTTGTCCCAGTCGATCTCCCACTCGGGGAAGCGCTTGAGCACCTCGTCGAGCGCGACGCGCCCTTCGAGACGGGCGAGGGCGGCGCCGAGGCAGAAGTGGATCCCGTAGCCGAAGGACAGGTGATGGTCGATGTCCCGGCGGATGTCGAAGCTGTCGCCGTCGGGGAAGTGGCGCTCGTCGCGGTTGGCCGAGCCGTTGATGAGCAGCATGGCGCTGCCGGCCGGGACGGTCTGGCCGTGGTGCTCGACGTCGGCGGTCACGTACCGGGCCTGCACGGGAGAGGGCGCCTCGTAGCGCAACAGCTCCTCGATCGCTTGCGGGACCAGGTCGCGGTTGGCGGCGAGCTCGGCTCGCTGGTCGGGGTGCTCGGCGAGGACCTTGCCCGTCCAGCCGATGAGGCGGGTGGTCGTCTCGTTCCCCGCGCCGTTCAGGAGGTTGACGAAGTTGAGGATCTCCTCGCGGGCCAGGCACCGCACCGTGCCCGTCGCGTCCTCGAACTCGGCGTTGAGCAGCTCGGTCATGAGATCGTCGGAGGGGTTCTCCGCCCGCCAGTCGATGTAGTCGGCGAAGACGTTGACCCGCTCGTCGGCCCGGGTACCCGGGGCGGTCTCGGGCATCTCGCCGTCCTCGAGCCGCAGGCCGTCGTCGATCATCTCGCGGAGCGCCTGCTGGTCGGCCTCGGGGATGCCGAGGAGCATGCCGATCGTGCGCATCGGCATCTGAGCACCGAGATCGGCGATGAAGTCGAAGCCCCCCGACCCCACCAGTGGATCGAGGCTCGCGGCGCAGAACTCCCGCACCTGGGGTTCGATGGCGTTCATCCTCTTCGGCGTGAAGACCCGCGACAGGATCCCCCGGTGGCGGTCGTGGTCGGGCGGGTCCTCGAAGATGATCGACCCCGGCGGCATGTCGACGTCGGCCTTGAGCAGCTCGAGCACCGTGCCCTTGGCCGAGCTGTAGGTCTTGACGTCCTTCAGCGCGGGCTCGACGTCGTCGAAGCGGCTGAGGGCGAAGAAGTCGTACCGGTCGTTGTAGTAGAGCGGCGCCTCGTCGCGCATCCGCTTCCAGATCGGGTACGGATCGGTGTCGATCTCGAAGTCGTACGGGTCGTAGTAGAGATCGCCGGTGTCGGCGCTCGCCGGCACGGTGTTGGTCACGGATCCCCCCGATGGCTGCGGTCAGCGTGGGACGGTAGCCACAGATGACAGTCCGGTCAACGATGTAACTGAACGCTCAGTCACAATCGGTCGGGCTGCTAGCGTTCCGGTCATGGCACCCGACTTCCACGTCTTCGACGCCGACAACCACTTCTACGAGACCGAAGACGCGTTCACCCGGCACTTGCCCGACGAGTACAAGGGTGCGGTCGACTACGTCGACGTCCGTGGGCGCACGAAGATCGCGGTGCGAGGCAAGATCAGCGACTACATCCCCAACCCCACCTTCGAGGTGGTCGCCCGTCCCGGCGCGCAGGAGGAGTACTACCGCCGAGGAAATCCGGAGGGGAAGAGTCGGCGTGAGCTGTTCGGCGAGCCGATCCGCGCCACGCCGGCCATGCGCGGTCCCGAGGCGCGGGTCGAGCTCCTCGACGAGCTCGGCGTCGAGCGCACGATGATGTACCCCACGCTCGCCAGCCTGCTCGAGGAGCGGCTGCGCGACGAGCCCGAGACCACCCACGCGGTGATCCACTCGTTCAACCAGTGGCTGTACGAGACGTGGCAGTTCAACTACCAGGACCGGATCTTCACCACGCCGGTCATCACCCTGCCGATCGTCGAGAAGGCGATCGAGGAGCTCGAGTGGGTCGTAGAGCGGGGCGCCAAGGCGGTGCTCATCCGACCCGCACCGGTCCCGGGCTACCTGGGGCCGCGGTCGTTCGCGCTGCCCGAGTTCGATCCCCTCTGGGAGAAGGTGGTCGAGCACGACGTGACCGTGGTGATGCACGGCTCCGACTCGGGCTACGCCCGCTACTACAGCGACTGGCAGGGCTCGGCCAGCGAGATGCTCCCGTTCAAGCCGGACGCGTTCCGCATGGTGTGGTCCGAGCGGCCGGCCATGGACGCCGCCGCGGCCTGGGTGTGCCACGGCGCGCTGTCCCGGTTCCCGCAGCTCCGGGTGATGATCGTCGAGCTCGGCGGCAGCTGGGTCGGACCGCTGATCAAGAAGCTCGAGGACCTCAACCACAAGATGCCCCAGGAGTTCGACGAGCACCCCGTCGAGGTGCTGCGCCGCAACATCTACCTGTGCCCGTTCTGGGAGGAGGACTTCGGCGAGCTCGCCGATCTCCTCGGCGACGACCACCTGCTGTTCGGCTCCGACTGGCCCCATCCCGAGGGCCTGGCCGAGCCGGCGAGCTTCGTCGACGATCTCGCCGGTCTGTCCGACGAGCGGATCGCCAAGTTCATGGGCGGCAACCTGAGCCGGGTCATGGGATTCGACCACGCCACCATCTGAGCCCCGCCGGGCGCTGTCAGCCCTGGGGGACCCGCGGCACGATCGTCACCGACGGGATCACCGCGGTGTTGCCCCGGGCGAGGATCGCGTCGGTCGTGCCGACCAGCTCCTCCACGTCGATCAGGGCGCCGGCGATGTAGCCCTTCTCGTACCACCCCCGGCCGAGCTCGGTGGCCAGCTCCATGTCCCAGTCCGAGGTGAACCCGGTGGCACCGTCGCCCTCGCCGCCGCCACAGTCGCCCACGACGAACCGGGTGAAACCCACGTCGGGATGCTCGGCGCGCCAGGCGTCGACGAGCTTGTCGAGCGCGGCCTTGCTGGTGATGTACGCGCCGAGTCCGGGCCAGGGCGGGGTCATCGACGCGCTGATCGACGACAGGTAGATGGCGGTGCCCGACGATTCACGGAGGTGGGGGAGTGCGGCCGAGGTCGCGATCGATGCGCCGATGACGTTGGTGGCGAAGGCGTGCTGCCAGGTCTCGGCATCGAGGTCGGTGAGCATGCCGAGCGTGCCGACCCCGGTGGTGTAGACGAGCCCGTCGATGCCGCCGAGGGTCTGGGCGGCCTCCTCGATCGCCGCTCGACAGCCGGCCTCGTCGGTCACGTCGCAGGCGATGGCGTGCGCGTTGCCACCCGCCTCCTCGACGGCCGCGTCGAGCCGATCCTTCCGGCGCGCCAGCAGCGCGATGTCGTGTCCTCGTTGCGAGAGGCCGATGCCGATGCAACGGCCCAGTCCGCTCGATCCCCCGATCACTACGATTCGCATGGCGTCAAACCCTACTCTCCCCACCGGGGATCGTGGTTCTCGTGGCCCTGGCCCTGGCCTTGGCCCTGGCCCTGGCCCTGGCTCTGTCCGGCTTCGCCGATGTCAGCGCCCGCGCGACCGGCGCTTCTTCGCCGTGGGCGGCTGGAGCCCGATGGCGTTCGCCCACAGGCGCGTGAGCTCGTCGGTGACCGTGTCGACGTCGTAGTCGCCCCACCCCTCCACCAGCCACAGCTCCGCCACCCGCGCCACCATCGAGCCGAGCGCCAGCGCGGCCAACTCGGGATCGACCCCGGGATCGGCGGCCCCCGCTTCCTGCAGCCGCCGGATCGAGCGCTCGGCCCGGTCGGCGAAGTGCTTGTGGCGTCGCATGCGGGCGGCTCCGACGTGGGCGTCGTACCTCGAGACCTCCTCGATGACCCCCATGATCCGGCCGTTGTCCCGGTAGCGCTCGAGGTAACGACGGTTGGCCCGCCGGAGCCGCTCGAACTCGGTCGGTTGATCGTCGTCGTGGCCGTCCTCGGCCGGCGCGGTGAGGTGCGCCTCCTGGGTCTCGGCCACCTCCCGGAAGATCTGCTCCTTGGAGTCGAAGTAGTGGTAGAAGGACCCGTGCGAGAGCCCCGCCTTCTCGGCGATGTCGGAGATGCGGGCCTCGAGGAAGCCCGTCTCCTCGAACACGGCCTTGGCCGCGTCGAGCAGGCGAGCTCGGGTCTGGGCGCCCTTGCGGGAACGAGGTGCGTTGGGGTTCGGCCCGTCGCTGTCGGTTGTGGGCATCGCGGCCTCGTTCAGGGGAGGAGGTGGTCGAGTGCTCGGCGGTCGTCGTCGGTCAGGGGGCGGAGGTCATCCTGCTTGGCGGGCCGCCACACCACCCCGTCCACACGCCAGGCGTCGTGGCGCAGCTTCTTCTTGTCGATCTTCATGCTCGACAGCTTCGGCAGCTCGGTGTCGACCCGGACGAAGGACGGTACCCACTTCGGCCCCAGGTCGGGCTGGGTGCGGAGGAACTCGTCGAAGCCGTCGGCGTCGAAGGCTTCGCCTCGGTGCAGCTCGAGTGCCGCCATCACCCGGTCGCCCACCGGGTCGTCGGGGACCGCGTAGACGGCCACCGAGCGCACGGCGGGATGACGGCCGAGGATGGCCTCCACCGGTGCCGCCGCGAAGTTCTCGCCGTCGACGCGCAGCCAGTCGTTGGAGCGTCCCGCGAAGTACAGCCAGCCGTTCTCGTCCCGGTAGGCGAGGTCGCCCGACCAGTAGGCACCGTCGCGGAAGCGTTCCCGGGTCGCGGCGTCGTTGCGGTAGTAGCCCTCGAAACCCGACGTCGGCTCGGTCTCCACCAGCTCGCCCGTCGCGACGTCGAGGTTGGTCACCCGTCCGTGCTCGTCGAACGTCGCCGGCGGGCACTCGTCCCCGGTCTCGGGGTCGAGCACCTTCACCGACTCGTCGGCCCGCCCCAGCGCGCCAGCCGGCATCGAGGCGTCACGGCGCACGATGATCACGCCCTCGGTCGAGCCGTAGCTGTCGCGCACCTGGCAGTCGAACCGGCGGGCGAACTCGCGGATGTCGTGCTCGGAGGCCTCGTTGCCGATGGCCAGTCTCAGCGGCACGGTCGCGTCGTCGGGCTGCTCGGGCGCGGAGAGGGTGTAGTTCAGCACCTTGCCGGTGTAGGCGAGGAAGGTGGCGCCGAACCGCCGCAGATCGGGCACCGTGCCCGACGCCGAGAACCGCTTCCTCGTCGCGATCGGTGCGCCGGCGTGGACCGCCGCGGACCACGCGGTGAACAGGGACGCGGCGTGGAAGAACGGAAGTGGCGCGTAGACGGCGTCGTCGGGTGTCAGCTCAGCGATCGCCGCGACGTGCATGCCCGTCCGACCCATCCGGCCTTGCGTGCAGCGCACGGCCTTGGGCATCCCCGTCGAGCCCGACGTGAAGATCAGGAGGAAGAGCGCGTCGTCGGCCGGTGCCGGCGCGTCGGCGGCCAGGGGCGGCACGGCCTCGAGCCGAGCCGCGTACCCGGGGTCGCCCACCACCAAGAGGCGGTGGTCGGGAACCTCGTGCGGCGCCGTGTCGAGCAGTGCCGACAGCTCCCGGTCGGTCACCAGCACCTGGCAGTCGGTGTGGTCGATGAGCTGGGCGAGCTGGCCGCCCCGGTAGGTCGAGTTGATGCCGACGATGACGCTTCCCGACAGCGCACCCGCGGTGAGCCAGAACACGTAGTCGGGGACGTTGTCGAGCAGCACGCCGACATGCGGTGGCAGGTCGGGATCGAGCATCTCGCCGAGGAGACCGGCGCGCCGTCGGCCCTCGTCCACGAGCTCGCGGTAGGTCCAGGTCGATTCTCTGTAGTGGAGAGCGGGACTATCGTCCTGTGAGCGGGCCAGTAGCTGCTGCCCGAACCCGGAGCCCGGACCGTCCGTTCGTGACATTGACGTCAATGTAGAAACCCGCGAGCGTGGCCGCAACCGACGACATCCTCGACCCACCCCACGACCCGGAAGGTACGCCGTGGCCGACTACGACTTCATCACCTACGAGACCCTCGACGAGGGCCGGATCGCCCGGATCCTGCTCGACCGTCCCGAAGCCCGCAACGCGCAGAACCGGGGCATGCTCGTGGAGCTCGACGAGGCCTTCCTGCGAGCGGAGGCCGACGACGACGTCCGCGTCGTGATCCTCGGCGGGGCCGGGCCCATGTTCACCTCCGGTCACGATCTCGGCTCGAAGGTGTCGATGGAGGAGGTCCAGTCACACCCGTCCTTCACCGTCAACGGCGGCACCCGCGAGGGGGCCGAGCGCCTGATGCTCCAGGAGTGGCACCACTTCTTCCACAACACCCGCCGCTGGCGTGATCTCCGCAAGATCACGATCGCCCAGGTGCACGGGCCGGTCTACGCGGCCGGGCTCATGCTGGCGTGGGCATGCGATCTCATCGTGGCGTCCGATGACGTGGTGTTCGCAGACGTCGTGGGCGCCCGGCTGGGGATGTGCGGCGTCGAGTATTTCGGCCACCCGTGGGAGTTCGGGCCCCGCAAGGCCAAGGAGCTCCTGCTCACCGGCGACTCGCTGTCGGTCGACGAGGCCCATCAGCTCGGCATGGTGTCGAAGGTGTTCCCGGAGGACGAGCTGGTCGACCGCACCGTCGAGTTCGCCCAGCGCATCGCCGAGCGACCGACGATGGCCGCGCTGCTCGTCAAGGAGGCGGTCAACCAGAGCGTCGACAACATGGGTTTCTACAACGCGCTCAACGCCTGCTTCACGCTCCACCAGCTCAACCACTCGCACTGGGCCCAGGTCCACGAGAACGGCTTTCCGGTCGGCCTGCCCGAGGACGGCCTGCCCAGCTACAAGGACGCGCCCCCGATCGTCCCGGCGGTCAAGGACCAGGTGCGCTCAGAGCCCTGAAGAGGCGAGCGAAGGGAGGTCGGCGGTCACGTCGGCCTTGGCCGCGTCGAAGCTGAGCCAGCCCTGGATGGGCTCACTCTCGGGCAGCGTGTCCTCGTAGCTCCACGTCACGTCGTCGATCACCACGTCGTCGACCACGGCCGACCAGTACGTGCTGTGGCCCTTGTAGTTGCAGTACGTCGTGGTCTCGCTGCGGCGCAGCAGGTCGGTGCGGACGTGGGTCGGATCGACGTACAGCACGGGCTCGAGCGCGGTCTCGAACAGGATGGTGGTGTCGTCGGTGTCGACGAGGGCCGTGCCGGCGACCTCGACCCGCAATCGACGACGTGTCGGCCGGCAATCGACGCGGTGGTAGGGGTTGGGCGGGTAGTGGACGAGCCGCCGGCCCTCCTCGAACCACGTGTCGGCGGCGTCCCAGGGGACCCGCACCCAGCCGGGCGCCTCGGGCTCGGGTTCGGAGGCGAGCCCACCCACGTCGTCGGGGCGGAACAGGTAGGACGGTGGATGCCCCACGCGATGCATCATCTGCGCGGTCTCGGTGTCGAGCACCGTCCGGTCGCCGATCACGGCCTGGATGCGGCGCGGATGGGGCTCGATGTAGACGACCCCTTCGGGGATGGCGGGCGAGAAACGGCCGGCGCGGTCGGGGCCGAGGGGGCCGCGGGCGGAGGTCAGGGTCACAGCGCGCTCCGGTAGTCGGCTTCGTTGGTGGGATCGGCGAAGGCTCGGACCATCGCCTCGACGGTGAAGCTCGCGACGAGTGCGCGGTCCTCGTCGTAGACGCGGCACTCGGAGTGGGTCATCCCGTCGCCGGCGACGGTCGACCGGTGGTGGTACAGCATCCAGCGGTCGGCTCGGACATCGGCGTGGATCGACAGCGAGATCGCGTTGATCGCGGTGGACAGCGTCCGGTGCGCCTGGTCCTGACCGACGCCGGCATGGGGACGCAACGCGGCAGCGATCGAGATGTGGCCGGTGAACTGGGCGAGGAGGCCGGCATGGATCGGTTGGTCGTCGGGGACCTCGTCGAAGCGCACCCAGACGCCGAGCTCGGGCGGGCCCACCGGGGCTTCGGGGTCGCCGGTGTAGGCGTCGTCGACGATGCGCAGCTCCCGCCCGGTGACCCCCATGTCGTGGGGCGTCGACTGGTCGGGACCGGCGATCTCGGGAGGAGCAGCCCGATGTCGGATGACATCGGGAGCGGTCACGTCGAGCAACGCGGTGCCGAATCCGCAGGTCCGGTCGCCCTGGGTCGCCCGCGTCGCGAAGGCAGACATGGTGCGACCGTCGGTGACCGGCTCGACCGCGATCACGTACGGCTCGCGGGCACTGGCGGGGCGGGGGAAGACCATCGACGCAGCGACGGCGCGGCGCCCTGGCGTGTGGCGGGACGCGGCGACGATCGATTGGCCGAGGATCTGGCTGGCCTCGACGACGGGACGCTCGGAGTCGGGTCCCGGTGGGCTCACGTAGCGGGTGTCGCCGTCGTGTTGGACGTCCATGATCGCGATCAGATCAGCAGCGTCGCCCCACGCTGGTGGTCGCTGGGCAGTCGACATGGCGCCTGAAACTAGTGGTGGTGACCGCGTGCAGGTCACCGCCGCGTGAAGCGTGGTTCTCACGTGCGATCCGGGCCATCGATTCGCGCCCGAATCCGGGGAAGGGAGGGTCTTCGCGGCGTTCGCGTGACTTGCTCGGCTTCCCGCGTGCCGGGTTGTTGACGGTGTGTATTCTTGTCCGCCGGCATCGTGATTCTTCGATGCCGATATCGCTATTCTTCGACGCCGACGTCGAAAACCGTCGACCTGTCACGGGTCGCTCGAAGGGGGAGCCCACCGATGCCCACCAAGATTGCCCGTCTGCTGGCGGTGCTGCTGGCGTTCATGCTCGTCGCCGCCGCGTGCGGTGGCGATGACGATGACGGGGACGGTGACGGTGACGACGCCTCCGGGGAGACCGAGACCGACGGCGATGGTTCCGGCGAAGCCGAGGAGATCGACTACGAGGCCATCGGCCTGTGGGACGACGGCCCGTGCGACGAGTCGCTCGAGCCGCTCCACGTCGGGATGATGACCGCCTTCGAGACACCGGTCCTGTCACTCGAGGACCAGGCGTTCGCCCTGGAGGCCGCGGCCACCGCCTTCAACGAGCGCGGTGGTGCCAACGGTGCGTGCATCGAGGTCACGACCTGCGACGACCAGGCGACGCTCGACCAGGCCGTGTCCTGCGTCCGCGACATCGACGAGGCGGGCGTGCACGCCACGATCAATGATCAGGGCTCCATCGGCCAGGCCGAGGTGTCCCAGGCCATGGCCGACGCAGGTATCCCGCGGATCGCCAGCAACGTGACCCAGGACGACTGGGACGACGAGAACGCCTACCCGCTCGACGCGTCGGGTACCGGCGTCACCTTTCTGATGCCCCAGGCCCTGCTCGACCAGGGCATCACCCAGCAGGGGCTCATCCGGGTCGATCTGGCCGAGTTCTCGGTCTTCGTCGACCTGCTCGGCGGCCTGTACCCCGAAGTCGACATCGTGGCCGACATCCCCGTACCGGCCGGCACCACCGACTACAGCCAGTTCATCCTGGGTGCCGAGGATCGGGGCGCCGAGGGTGTCTCGCTGCCGCTCGGCGAGCAGGAGGCCGTGCAGGTCATCAACGCGGCACAGCAGCTCGGCACCGACCTGCCGATCGGCTCGAGCCTCGGCTCGTTCTCGCACTCGAGCGTGGCCGGCTTCGGTGACTTCGCCGATCAGATGATCTTCGTGTGGTCGTTCGCGCCGGCGACGTTCGACATTCCGGTCTACGACGCGCTCCGCGCCGATCTCGCGGCCTCGGGCGAGGATTCGCTCCAGCCCGAGAACCTCAAGGCCAGCCCGATGCGCTCGTGGATCGGGCTGTACGCCACGCTCGAGATGATCCGCGACCAGAACGTCACCGAGTTCACGCGTGAGAACATGACCGCGATGCTCCGAGCGGCCGAGGACGTCCCGATGCTGGACATGTTCGGCGGTGCCGACTGGACGCCCGATCGAAACAGCGAGGGGCTCTGGTCTCGCGCGGGCATCGACACCTGGTCCACGTACCGCTGGGACCCGGCGGCGTCGTTCAACGGTGAGAGCGGCAACTTCGTCCGCGACGGTGAAATCAGCTTCGATGCCGTCCTGTGCGGGTCACCCTTCGGTCCCCCGGAGCCGTGTTGATCGTGTGATGCCAGGGGTGGGGCCCGCGGGCCCCACCTGCAGTTCGTGATGGGGCCGCCACCCCAGGAGGTCGGCGACGTTGCAGTCGTTCTTGCAGTTTCTGATCATCGGGCTCGGTGCGGGGGCCACCTACGCACTGTTCGCCCAGGGCGCGGTGCTCGTCTACCGCGGCTCGGGTCTGGTCAATTTCGCCCAGGGGGCGGTCGGCACCTTCGCGGCCTACATCGCGTTCGTCGACCTCAAGACCGAGCAGGAGTGGGCGACGCTGCCGGCGATCGTGGTCGGCGTGGCCGTGGCCGGCCTGGTGTCGCTGCTGTTCCAGGTCCTGATCCTGCGGACGTTGAAGCGGGCGGCGGCGATCGTGCGGGTGATCGCGACCATCGGGCTGCTCGGCCTCCTCCAGGCGGTGGTCGTGAAGCGGTATGGCGCGTCGAACCAGCCGGTGGACGGGTACCTGCCGGATGCCATCTACGAGTGGGGTGGCATCACCGTCCAGCAGGAGCGGATCTATCTGGTCGCCATCACCCTGATCATCACGTTCGGGTTGTGGGCGTGGACGCGTTATACGCGGACGGGGTTGGCGATCAACGCCAGCGCCCAGAACGAGCGGGCGGTGCAGACGCTGGGTTGGTCGCCCGACCGTCTGTCCGCGCTGACGTGGACCGTCGGCGGCGCGCTCGGCGGGTTCGCGGCCGTGCTGGCCGCGCCCCTCACCGGCTTGTCGGCCACGACGTTCACGATCGTGGTGACGGTGGCTGGTCTGGCTGCCGCGTTGTTGGGTGGGTTCCATTCGTTCCCGTTGACGTTGGTGGGTGGGTTGATCATCGGCGTCGGCGAGTCGATGGCCACGCTGTACGGCCAGGACGTCGCTGATTTCTTCGGCCAGGACCGGCTCACCGGTCTGAACCGCGTGCCAGCGTTCCTGGTGATCCTGTTGGTGGTGGTCGTGCGGGGTCGGGGCTTGCCGTTGCGGTCGCACGTGGCCGAACGACTGCCGAGGCTGGGTGCCGGGCTGGTGAGTGTGCGTGGTGTGGTGATCGCCACGGCCGCGACGTTGGCGGTCTTGTTGGGGGTGATGGATGCGGATTGGGCGTCGGCCACCTACATCTCGTTGGCGGGCGGGATCATGATCTTGTCGTTCGTGGTCCTCACCGGTTATGCCGGCCAGATCTCGTTGGCGCAGTGGGCGATGGCGGGTATCGGCGCGTTGATCGCGGGGCAGTTGGTGCGGGCGGATGTGGGTTTCGAGGTCGCCATGCTCTTGGGCGTGTTGTTGACGATTCCGGTGGGGTTGTTGATCGCGCTGCCGGCGTTGCGGACGCGTGGCGTGAACCTGGCGGTCGTCACGCTCGGGCTCGGGTTCATCGTGTCCCAGTTCGTGTTCGCCAACCCGCAGTACCTGGGTGACCCGCTCGACGGCGGGACCCAGATCGGGCAGGTGGAGTTGTTCGGCTTGGAGGTCGATGCCTTCAACCATCCGCATGCCTGGGCGGTGGTCAACCTGGTCTGTTTCGTGGCGCTGGGTTTGATGGTGGCGAATCTGCGTCGGTCACGCACCGGCGGGCGGCTGATCGCGGTGCGGACGAATGAGCGGGCGGCGGCATCGCTGGGGATCTCGGTGTTCGGTGTGAAGCTGTACGCGTTCGGGGTGTCGGCCGGGTTGGCTGCGGTCGCCGGGATCCTGGTGGGTTTCCGGGGTCAGAACATCACCTATGGCGGGTTCAGTGTGTTCGAGTCGATCAACAGCCTCGGCTACGCGGTGATCGGTGGCCTCGGCTATGCGATGAGTGCCGTGTTCGCGGCCCCCAACGCTGTCGGTGGTTTGGGCACGCGCATCATCGAGGACTGGATCGGGTTGTTGAACCAGTGGGACCTGATCCTGGGTTCGTTGATCCTGTTCGTGATCCTCATCCTCCACCAGCACGGCATCGCCGATGTGGTGGTGCACCACGGCCATGATCTGTGGCGCAAGCTGCGGCTCACCCCTGATCGGGGCGAGCGTGCCCCGTTGCCGCCCGCCGAGGTCGAGCCCGTGGACGGGGCGAGTCTGGCGGTGTCGAACCTCACCGTTCGATTCGGGTCGGTGGTGGCGGTCGACGACGTGTCGCTGGAGGTCCATCCGGGCGAGGTCGTCGGTCTCATCGGCCCCAACGGCGCGGGGAAGACGACGCTGATCGACGCCGTGACCGGCTTCGTGGCCATGACCGAGGGCAGAATCGACCTCGACGACCGTGACATCAGCCGAGCCAACGCCACCAAGCGGGCCCGGCTCGGTGTTCGGCGCTCGTTCCAGTCACTGGAGCTGTTCGAGGACGTCAGCGTCGAGGAGAACATCCGGGCCGGCAGCGACCTCGAGGCGAGCCGGTCGTCGTGGGTGACCGATCTGTTCTGGCCGGGCAAACACGGCCTTCCGCCGATGGCGGTGGCCGCGGTGGCCGCCTTCGAGCTCGAACCGCACCTGGAGGAGACACCCGAGGAGCTCCCCTACGGTCAGCGTCGCCTGGTCGGTATCGCCCGGACGGTGGCGTCAGGTCCGTCGGTCGTGATGCTCGACGAACCCGCTGCCGGGCTCGACGAGAACGAGAGCGCCGAGCTGTCCGGGCTCATCCGACAGCTGGCCGACCAGCGCAACATGGGCGTGCTCCTCGTGGAGCACGACGTGAGCCTGGTCATGGGGACCTGTGACCGCATCGTCGTGATCGACTTCGGCCAGGTCATCGCCAGCGGCACGCCAGAGGAGATCCGCAACGACCCGGCGGTGCGCGAGGCCTACCTCGGTCACGCCGATGAAGACGAAGAGGTGCGCGCATGACCGACACGCTGATCGAGGCACGGGGCATGTCGGCCGGCTACGGCAAGATGGCCGTCGTCCGCGACGTCGACCTGCGGGTCGACGCCGGCGAGGTCGTGGCCGTGATCGGTGCCAACGGGGCCGGCAAGACCACCACCCTGCTCACGCTCGCCGGCGAGCTCTCACCGCTCGAGGGCGAGGTCCATTTCCAAGGCAAACGCACCACCGCCCCCATGCACGCCCGGTGCCGACGCGGGCTCGGGTTCGTGACCGAGGAACGCTCGGTGATCATGAACATGTCCGTCGCCGACAACCTCCGTCTCGCCGACGTGAACCGCACGGTCGCGTTCGAGTACTTCCCCGCTCTCGAGCCCATCATCGACCGCCGGGCCGGGCTGTGCTCCGGTGGCGAGCAGCAGATGCTCTCCCTCGCCCGGGCACTCGGCCGCGAGCCAGAGGTGCTCCTCGTCGACGAGCTGTCCATGGGGCTGGCCCCGATCATCGTCACCAATCTGCTCCAGGCCGTGCGTCAGGCCGCCGAGGAACGCGGTGTCGGCGTGCTCCTCGTCGAACAACACGTCCGCCAGGCACTCAAGGTCTCCGACCGCGTGTACGTCATGGAACGAGGGCGCATCGCCATCAGCGGCACTGCCGACGAAGTCGCCGGCCAACTCGACAAGATCGAAGCCGCCTACCTCACCGGCTGAACCCGACGACGCAGGAGGAGATCCAGCCATGACCGATCGCGTCGAGATCGTCCACGAGGGACTCGACTTCGGCGAGGGGCCGCGATGGCACGACGACCGGCTGTGGTTGTCGGACTTCTACGCCCACCGGGTCTCCTCCATCGGTGTTGGTGGCGACGTGCGGGTGGAGGTCGAGCTCGACGACCAGCCGAGCGGACTCGGGTGGCTGCCGTCCGGTGAGTTGCTGGTCGTGGCGATGACTGCTCGCGAGCTACGACGCGTCGACGCCGACGGGACGGTCCACCGGCACGCCGACCTGTCCCAGATCGCGGGAGGCGACTGCAACGACATGGTCGTCGACGGCGCCGGCAACGCGTACGTCGGCAACTTCGGCTTCGACATGGAGGCCGGCGAGTCGCCACGCGCCGCCGCCCTCGCCCTGGTCCGGCCCGACGGCTCGACCGAGGTCGCGGCCACCGACCTCCGGTTCCCGAACGGCTCGGTGATCACTCCCAGCGGCGACACCCTCGTCGTGGGTGAGTCGATGGGGCGCCGCTACACCGCGTTCACGATCGGCGACGAGGGTCGGCTCACCGATCGTCGGGTGTGGGCCGAGACCGCCGACAAGATGCCTGACGGCTGCACGCTCGACGCCGACCGCGGCATCTGGATGGCCGATGCCGGTGGCACGGGTTGCTTCCGCGTCACCGAAGGTGGCGACATCACCGACGCGATCACCGCGAGCCAGCCCGTCTTCGCCTGCATGCTCGGTGGGCCGGAACGTCGGACGCTCTACCTGATCACCGCGCCCGGCTTCGGTGCGGACGCCGCCGGCAAAGGACTCGGTCGGGTCGAAGCCGTCGAGGTCGACGTCCCCGGTGTCGGCTGGCCTTGATCGCGACAAGGTCGAGCCGGAGATGTTGTGAGCCTCTGGCGAACAACTCTCGAAGCGACGAAGGCGCCCTGCGCCTGAGGAGCGGCTCAGAGCACGTCGCCGAACGCGCCGACGGTGTCGAGGTCGGCGCACGCTTCGGTGGCGCGGGTCATGCCCAGCATCCCGACTTCGATCGGCTGCCACTTGCTGCCCATCGACGCCGTCGTGGCCGCCGCGACCCAGGCGTACAGGACACACCGCCGGTAGCGGTCCCACAGCACGTCGATGCTGGGGGCGTCGACGCCGGATTCGACGAGGACGCGGTGGTACTCGGCGATCCAACGTTCCTGTTCGCTCCGGCGGAGCTCGGTCGGGCACGAGTTGCCGAGATAGATGGCCACGTCCCGGATGCCGGGTGAGCAGCTGATGACCGCCCAGTCGTAGAGGCCGACCCGGGTGCCGTCGGAGAACTGGTTGCCGGCGTGGGTGTCGCCGTGAATCAGGGTCTGCTCCCCGTCGTCCCACCACTCGGTGATGGCTTCGTGGTTCTCCGAGTAGAGCCGGCAGAGCTCGTCGAACACCGGCGGGAACTCGTCGCGGAACTGCTCGCGCGCGCTGTCGACGAGCTTGGCGCCGTAGGGGCCGCGCATGGCGAGCGGGACCCAGGAGAGCTCGTCGTCGAACCGTGGATCGTTCCAGAACTGTGCGTGGAGACGTGCGAGCGACTCGATGAGCGTGCCGGCGTGGTCGTCGGCGTGGGGTTCGAGCCGGTTGGTGAAGGTGCAGCCCGCGGCCTGCAGATCTTCGAGCACCATGATGTACTCGGTCCGTTCCTCGCCGTGCGCGGCGAAGTACGGCTCGGGGATGCGCAGCGGCGCCTCGTGGGCCGGACCGGCGTAGAAGCGGGCCTCGCGGCGCCCCATGTCGGTGGCGGCCACCAGCTTCTGCTGCGACTCGTCGAACGGGGGCAGCTTGACGAACATGGTGTCGGGCCCGCTCGGGCCTGATCCGTACTCGACGCCGAGCCGGATGCGTCCGGTGGTCCCGGAGTGCTCCTCGAGCACCTCGATGCGCGACACATCGACGCCGGGAAACGACATCGCCAGTGCGTCGCTGAGCCAGTCGGTGGTGATCGCGTCGGGTCGGTCGGGGATCGAGGTGGCACCAGTCACGCTGCCAACCTCACAAACATCGACGTCGACGTCAATTTCGGCCGCACGGTGTGCGGGAGGACCGCCGCCTCAGTTCGTGGGGCCGCGCGGAACGTCGCGGAAGGGGACGTCCTTGTCGCCGGACCGTTCGCGGGGCATGCCGAGCACGCGTTCGGCCACGACGTTGGCCGCCATCTCGGTGGTACCCCCACCGATGCAGCTCACCTGGCGCATGAGGTAGTCCTCGCCCCGACCGGCCAGCTCGCCGTCGTCGTCGGTCCAGGCCACGCCGGCGTTGCCAGCGAGGTCGAACGCGATGGAGTTCTTCCGCGCCGTGCCCAGGCCGAAGAACAGGCGGGCGATCGCGGACGACTGGTCCGACATCGTGCCGGTGGCGATGCCCTGTCCGACGCGTCGCTGCAGCGCGCCGCCCACGACCTCGATCATCTCGGCCTCGCCGATCAGGTTCTGGGCGGCGGGATCCCGCTCGCGGCCTGACGCCTGGGCCACACGGTGCATGTGCGCCCCGGCGATGGCAGTGCGGGCGACGCCCGTGGGCTGGGTGACGAGCGGCGAGTTGTGCGACATGCGCTCGTGGAACATCCACCGGGTACCGACCGTCCAGCCGTCGTCGACGCCGCCGATCCGGTCGGTGTCGGGAACCCGCACATCGGTGAGGAACTCCTGGCAGAACTCTCGGTTGCCGTTGAGCATCTCGATCCGTTGGACGTCGATGCCTTCGCGGTCGATCGGAAGCATGAAGACGGTCAGGCCGCGATGCTTGGGGACGTCCCAGTTCGTCCGGGTCAGGCACAGACCCCAGTCCGACCACCAGGCGCCGGTGGTCCAGACCTTCGACCCGTTGAGGACCCACTCGTCGCCGTCGCGCATCGCGGTGGTCACCGCACCCGCCACGTCGGAGCCGGCGCCGGGCTCGGACAGGAACTGCAACCAGATCTCGTCACCCTTGAGGATGGCGGGGACGTGCTCGTGCTTCTGCTCCTCGGTGCCGAAGTCGAGGATGACGGCCAGGCACGGCGTCATCGTCGGAACCTGGAAACGCGCTGGATACTCGTAGCCCTGCAGCTCCTCGTTGAGCACCCGCTGATGGGCGGGGGTCAATCCCCGGCCCCCGTACTCGGTCGGCACCGTGACGCCGGCCAGCCCGGCGTCGAAGAGCATGCGCTGCATCGCTCGGTCGTGTGCGACCGCTTCGAGCTCGTCCTCGTCGGTGTTGGCGTGACGGATGCCGTAGTAGGCCGCGTCCGAGCTCGGACGGAGGTTCTCGGTGACGAACGTCCGCGCCCGCTGGCGGAACTGCTCGAGGTCTTCGGTCTCGCCGGTCATCCGAGCTCCTCCTCGTGGGCCACGATCGCGGCCAATCGCCGGCGGTGCTGCTCCGGGGTCCCGTGCGTCCCGCGGTTCACCACCACTCGTCGCAGGTACAGGTGGAGGTCGTGCTCGTAGGTCACACCGATGCCCCCGTGGAGCTGGACGCAGTCCTGGGCCAGTTCGGCACCGAAGGTCCCGATGTAGGCCTTGGCTGCGCTCGTGAGCCTGGCCGCGTCGGGCGAGCCCGTGGCGACTGCCGTCGCGGCCTCGTCGCTGATGGCGTGGCTCGCCTCGAGCCAGCTCTTCATGTCGGCGAAGCGGTGCTTCAGCGCCTGGTAGGAGGCGAGCGGCCGCCCGAACGAGTAGCGGTCGAAGGCCCACTCGACGGTCATGTCGAAGGCGGCCTGCATCGCACCGGTGGTCTCGGCCGTGTTGAGGACCAGGGCGTACTGGAGCTGACGTTCGACGTCCTCGTCGGCCTTGCCCACCTGGCCGACGACCGCGTCGCCGGTGACCCGCACGCCGTCGAAGCGGACCACCGCGAAGCGGCGGGTGAGGTCGACGCTCTGCATCGGCTCGACGGACACGCCCTCGGCGTCGGCGGACACGAGCACCTGGGTCAACCCGTTGCCCGTGCGTCCCGTGACGAGAAGGTGGTCGGCGTGCGCCCCCGCCTCGACGGGTCGCTTGACGCCGTCGAGCACCACGTCGTCGCCGTCCTGATGGATCTCGAGGAGGACATCGCCGGGCCCGTCGTTCGGTGGTGCTTCGGCCATGCACCAGGTGGCGATGGCCGTGCCAGCCAGGAGCTCCCCGACCACGTCGGCGTACGCGCCGGCAGCGCTCAGCGCGGATGCGACGACGTTGTTCGAGATGAGCGGTCCCGGTGCGGCGTGCCGACCGAACTCGTGGGCCACCAGGGTCAGGTCGACGAGCCCGTGGTCGGAGATCGAACCTCCGCCGCGGGCCTCGTCCACCAGCAGCGACGTCCACCCCAGTTCCGCGCCCTGGCGCCAGTAGGCGTCGTCGAATCCGGCGGGGTCGTCGCGCAGGCCGCGCAGGACATCCACCGGCGCCTTGTCGGCCAGGAACCTGTCGGTCGTCTCCCGGAAGAACTCCTGGTCGGACGTCGGCTGCAGCAGCATGGGGAAACGCTAGATGAACCGAACTCTCGCGACAAGAGAAGGTGGCTCTCCGACGCGGTGGTCGACGCCCCGTTGGTCGTCGCCGGCCGCCGGCGAACAAGAATTCAGGTCTCATGGACGGGAAGCAATGTTCTACCCACTTCAGAATTTCCCCTACATGCTGCGAGATGTCCCTTGACGGGTGCCCGGGGGTCTGGAAGATTGGACGGCCACCAACGTCACCGGCACCGTCGATTGACCTGGTCCGGGGGACACGAACAGGGGGAGCTGCGTGATCGACCACCACAGCACGGTCGGCGTGACGCGTCGTCTGGGACACCTCGGGACCGTTGACGACGGGCAGCCGCGGGGCGCAGCTACCAGGAGGGATCCATGCAGCTGAACCACACCGACGGCTTCAGCCGGCGTCTCGCGCTGAGCGTGCTGGTCGCGATCGGTCTCGTCGTCGCGTCGTGCGGCAACTCCGGCGATGACACGGCCGACTCCGACGAGAACCCGTCGACCACCGAGACCGGTGGCTCCGATGCGACCGGTGACGAGGAGTTCGTGTCGATCGAGGGGGTACCCGGTGTCACCGACGACGAGATCCGGTACGCCGGCTTCGGCACCTTCGCCGAGAGCAACCCGCTCGGCACCTGCGTCATGCAGTGCATGGCCGAGGGCGTCGAGGCCTACTTCGCGTATCGCAACAGCGAGGGCGGCGTACACGGGCGGGAACTGGTCCTCGACGATCCGGTCAACGACGAACTGACCAAGAACCAGGAGAAGGCGCTGGAGATCGTCTCCGCCGGCGAGCACTTCGGTGCGTTCAGCGCGACCCAGGTGGCGAGCGGTTGGCAGGACATCACCGGTGCCGGCATGCCGCTGTACGTGTGGAACATCCACCCGGTCGAGACCCAGGACGAGGCCGTGTTCGGCAACGCCCCGACCATCTGCATCGAGTGCACCCAGCGCAACGCGGTGTGGGCCGGCCAGCAGATCGGTGCCGAGAACTTCGCCGTCTTCGGCTACGGCGTGAGCGAGAACTCGAAGTTGTCGGCCCAGACCAGTCGTGCCGCCATCGAGCAGCACGCCGACGAGACCGGTCAGGAGGTCGTCGTCTTCGACGACAACCTCGACTTCGGGCTCCCGAACGGGATCGCCCCGCAGGTCAGCGCGATGGTCGAGAACGATGTCGACATGGTGCTCAGCTCGATCGACCTCAACGGTCAGAAGACCCTGGCCCAGGAGATGGAGCGCCAGGGCCTCGGCGACGTGCCGATCTTCCATCCGAACACCTACAACCAGGACTTCGTGGCCGAAGCGGGCGACCTCTTCGTCGGCGACTTCGTCACCGTGGGCTTCCTCCCGTTCGAGGCCGAAGCGGAGGGCACCGGACAGGCCGCCTTCCGCGAGTGGATGGGCGAACTCGGTCACGAGATCAGCGAGGTGGCCATGGTCGGCTGGATCGTCGCCGACGCCGCCTACCAGGGGCTGGTGGCTGCCGGCCCGGACTTCGACCAGCAGAAGGTCATCGACGCCACCAACCAGATCACCGACTTCACCGCCGACGGGTTGGTCCCGCCGATCGACTGGACGACGGGGCACACGCCCCCCACGCCCGATGATCGGATCACCAACGGCTCCGAGCGGACCTGCACGGCGATGGTCCGGGTCAACGAGAGCGCCGAGTTCGAGATCTACGGCGGGACGCCCGAGAAGCCGTGGGTCTGCTTCGCGAACGACGATCTCAGCGTGCTCGAGCCCGAGTTCGTCAGCTTCGGGTAGGAGCCGAACGTGCACGTGTTGGCCGCATCGGCCCTGGAGGACCTCTTCCGAGCGTTCCTCCAGGGTCTGCCGCCGGGGACGGTGTATGCCCTGTTCGCGCTCGGCTTCGTCCTCACCTACAAGACGTCGGGCGTGTTCAACCTCGCGTTCGGCGCGCAGGCCTACGTGTCGGCCGCCATGTTCTTCAAGGCCCGGGAGCAGTGGGGATGGGAGATCCCGCCTGCCCTCGTCCTCTCCGTGTTCATCCTGGCGCCGCTGGTGGGTCTGCTCCTCGAGGGCGTGATCTTCCGGCACCTGCGGACCGCCGGCGATCTCCCGAAGCTGGTGGTGACCATCGGCCTGGCCGTCGCGCTCCCGAACCTGTTCAACGTCCTCGCCAGCTTCGAACCAACCCCGGGCGTCACGCCCGCGGGCATCGTTCCCGACGGCGCGACCGTCTTCTACGACCCGTTCGGCGTGTACCCGTTCAGCCGGGACGAGTTGGTGGCGGTCGCCGTGGCCGTGGTCGCCATGACTGCGTTGGCTGGGCTCTTCCGCTTCACCGCCATCGGTCTGCGCATGCGGGCCGTGGTCGAGAGCCCGCGGATGACCGAGCTCAACGGCATCCCGGCCGATCGGATCTCGGCCGTTGCATGGATGCTCTCGTCGTTCTTCGCCGGCATCGCCGGCGTGCTGATCGCTCCCCGTTTCAACACGCTGGCGCCCGGCGACTTCTTCGGGCTGATGGTCATCGCGATCGCCGCCGCCTCGGTCGGGAAGCTGGCGAGCTTGCCGGGCGCGTTGGTCGGCGGTCTCGGTCTCGGCGTCTTCATCGCCGAAGCCAACACGTTCCTGCCCCGATGGGCCGAGAGCAGCTCCTGGCTCGAACCCCTCCAGGACAACCTCACCCCGGCGATCCCGTTCATGGTGCTCTTCGGCATCCTGGTCCTGGTTCCCGGCATCCGGCGGGCGAAGGCGGCCACCGACCCGCTCGCGGGCGTCGATCCGCCGCCGCCCTCGATCGGCATGGTCGAACGCAGTCGGCGCGACGTGCTGCTCAGCCGGGTCGCCGGGACGGTGTTCGTCGTGGGCGTGCTGGCCATCGTGCTCACCCAGGGCGACCAGGTGTGGGTGTTCCGGATCACCGAGGCCGTCGCGTTGGCCACCATCTTCCTGTCGATCACGGTCATCACCGGTCTGGGCGGCCAGATCTCGCTGTGCCAGGGTGCGTTCGCGGCGACCGGCGCCTTCGCGGTGTTCCAGCTCGTCGACCGCTACGACATGGGCGCCATCCCCGCAGCCCTCGTCGGCGCGGTCATCGCAGCAGCGCTTGGTGCCCTGCTCTCGCTCCCGGTCCGGAGGCTCGGTGGGGTATGGGTCGCGATCGCGACCCTCGCCTTCGCGTACTTCTTCGACTCGGTCGTCCTGCAGCTCCCCTTCGTCGGCGGCGGGGACACGTCCTTGTTCCAGGGCACGGCCGTCCCGCGCCCCGTGGTCGGTCCGTGGGACCTGGGAAGCGACAAGTCGTTCCTCGTCTTCGCCGTGGTCGTCCTCGCCATCGTCGCGGTCCTGGTCGTCAACCTGCGCTCCGGGACCCTGGGCAAGACCCTGCTGGCCATCCGCGGCAGCGAGGTCGCCGCCCAGTCCGTGGGCATCTCGCCGGGCCGGGCCCGCCTGGTCGCCTTCGCGGTGTCCGCGTTCATCGCTGCCATCGGCGGCTCGCTGATGGCCATGCACCAGGAGAACGTCAACTACGGGAACAACTTCGAGCCGTTCCTCGCCGTGTTCTGGCTGGTGCTGGTCGCGGTGCTGGGTGTCCGGACGGTGTCGGGGGCCATCCAGGGTGCCGTCGCGTTCACCCTGTTCGATCCCCTGATCCTCAAGGGCGAGCTCCTCGGCTGGATCCTGCGCAGCCCCGAGAGCGTGCCCGGCGTGTTCCCGATCGTGTCGACCTGGGTCTTCATCCTGTTCGGCTTCGGCGCGATCCAGTTCGCCCGCCACCCCCAGGGGATCCTCGAGTACCAGTTGCACCGGCGGGCGGTGAAGGCAGCGGAGAAGCGCGACGGCCCTGGCCCGGGGCCCCCTGACGGGTCATCGACCGGCGCCGAGGTCGATGAGCGAACCGAGGAGCCTGTCGGATGAGCGCCCTGCTCCAGGTCACCGACGTGACCAAGACCTTCGCCGGCATCGTCGCGCTCGACGGGGTGAACCTCGAGGTCGAGGTGGGCGAGCGCGTCGGGCTCATCGGACCCAACGGCGCCGGCAAGACGACGTTCTTCAACGCGATGATGGGGGTCATCCCCGCCGACACCGGACGCGTCGAGCTCGGCGGCGTGGACCTCAGCGATCGGCCGGTGCACGAGCGGGCGCGGGCCGGTATCGGTCGGACCTTCCAGCGCACCGAGCTGTTCACCGATTCAACCGTGCGCGATCACCTCCTCGTCGCCGAGCGCGTGCGCCGGGGACACGGTCGCTTCTGGAAGGACGTGCTCGGGCTCGGACGGCCCACCGACGACGAGGTCGCCCAGTGCGACCAGGTGCTCGAGCTCCTCGGTCTCCGCTCGCTCGCTGCCGAGCCGATCGAGCGGTTGAGCCTCGGACAGTGCCGGTTGGTGGAGGTCGGGCGTGCGCTGATGACCGAACCCACGTTGCTCCTCCTCGACGAACCGTCGTCCGGTCTCGATCGCAGCGAGACCGCGGCGTTGGCGCAGACGCTGCGCGACGTGCAGGACGAGCAGGGCTTCGCCATCCTGCTCGTCGAGCACGACGTCGAGCTCGTGGCCGACTTCACGACCCGCACCTACGTGCTCGACTTCGGTCGCGTCCTCACCGAGGGCCCGACCCACGACGTGCTCAACAGCCCCGAGGTCCGAGCGGCATACCTCGGCACCATGGAGCCGACCGGATGAGCGCGGTGCTCGAGCTCCGTGGGGTGTCGGCGGGCTACGGACCGTTCCGGGCGCTCTTCGGCGTGACGCTCATGGTGGGACGGGGGGAGGCGCTCGCGCTCGTCGGCTCGAACGGCGCCGGCAAGACCACCGTCGCGCGGGTCGCGTCCGGTCTCGTCGTTCCGACCGAGGGCTCGGTGCACGTGGGTGGCGACGACCTGACCGGTTCGGCCGCCCATGCCTTCGCCCGCGCGGGGGTCGCGCACGCACCGGAGGGACGAGCGGTCTTCGCCTCGCTCACCGTCGAGGAGAACCTCGAGCTCTCGTTCCGGCGTTCCTTCGGCCGTCGAGGTGTGGCCGGCGCCCTCGAACGGGCCATCGAGCTGTTCCCCGTGCTCGGTGAGCGTCGGCGGCAGGCGGCCGGGACGCTCTCCGGCGGCGAACAACGGATGCTGTCGATGGCCCGCGTCATGGTCGAAGAACCCCGGGCCCTCGTCGCCGACGAGCTCTCCCTCGGGCTCGCTCCCATCATCGTCGATCAGCTCTACGAGGCACTCGACAAGCTCCGACAGTCCGGAACGTCACTGCTGGTCATCGAGCAGCAAGTGGGCCACGCCCTCGAGTTGTGCGACCGGGTCGCCGTGCTGGACCATGGCGCCGTCACCTGGACCGGTGACGCCGACGCCGCCGGGGACGTCGTCGAGCAGGCCTTCGACCCCGTTTCCTGAGAGGGACATGACCAACGATCTCGGCACCCCTGCGCTCCGTTTCGAGTGGGACGGCCCGCTCGCGTGGTGCACCATCGACCGCCCGTCGGCTCGCAACGCGCTGACGCCGGCCATGTACTACGGGATCAAGCGCGCCGTGCACCTGGTGAATCAGGCGGAAGAAGCAACCGCGCTGATCATCACGGGTACCGACGACGTGTTCGCGCCCGGCGGTGACCTCGGCGGGCGCACGGACGAGGGCGAGGAGCCCGTGCCCGAGTACATCGGCAACGACATCCTCCCGTTCCTCGCGGTCCGCGACAGCCGTGCCCCGGTCATCTCCTCGGTCAACGGCCTCTGCCAGGGCGGTGGGTTGCTGATCGCCATGCTCTCCGACATCGCGGTGTGCAGCGACCGGGCCGTCTTCCGCTCCCCCGAGCTGCTCCGCGGGATCCCCGACGCCTTCTACGCGTCGACACTCCCCGCGCACGTGGGGCTGGCCGTGGCCCGCGACATGCTGCTGTCGGGCCGCAAGCTCGATGCCCAGGAGGCCAAGCAGCTCGGCATGGTGGCCCGGGTGGTGCCCCACGACGAGCTTCGCGACGCCACCGTCGAGGCGGCACACGACGTGCTGCGGTCGGCCCCGATGGCACGCGCCCACGTGAAGCGGATGCTCAACGAGCGCTATGGCCACGTCGACATCCAGACCATGTCCTGGGCGCTGGCCGAGTCCGACGAGCTCCACGAGGGCATGTTGTCGTTCATGGAGAAGCGGGCACCGGCGTGGATCCCCGAGGGCGTCGACGCCAAGCCGAAGTCCGGCCGCTGAGCGCGCATCCAGAACGGGGCTCTACACTCCGGAGAAGCTGCTTATCCACTCCCGCCAGGAGACCCACTCGTGACACAGGTCGAGACCTCCACCACGTTCGGCGAGTATCGCCGCATCGACGTCCGGCCCATGGCAGGCGGCCTCGGCGCCGAGCTGCACGGCGCCGACCTGCGCGAGCTCGACGACGAGTTGGTGACCGAGATCCGACGGGCGTGGCTCGAGTACCTCGTCGTGGTGTTCCGCGGTCAGGACCTCGACGCCGACCAGTACATGGCCTTCGCCCGGCGGATCGGTGAGCCCGTGGAGTACCCGTTCGTGTCGGGCCTCGACGGCTATCCCGAGATCATCGCCGTGGCCAAGCTCGAGAACGAGACGCTGAACTTCGGTGGCATCTGGCACAGCGACACGTCGTACCTCGAGGTCCCGCCGATGGGGACGATGCTGCTGGCGCGAGAGGTCCCGCCCTACGGGGGCGACACGATGTTCGCCAACTGCTACCTCGCCTACGAGAACCTGTCCGACGGGATGCGCGAGGTGCTCGACGGCCTGCAGGCGGTCAACAGCTCCGCGCTCGCCGACGTGTCCAAGACCCGCGAGGACCGCCGGCGCGACGCCGGCACCGACGACGAAGACCTCGAGTTCGAGGCCACCCACCCCGTCGTGCGGACCCACCCCGAGACCGGCCGGAAGTCGCTGTACGTCAACGTCGCCCACACAGTGCGGTTCGCGTCGATGACCGAGGCGGAGAGCACGCCGATCCTGCAGTACCTGTACGAGCAGCAGGTCCGGCCCGAGCACACGGTGCGGGTGCGCTGGGACGAGGGCACGCTCGTGTTCTGGGACAACCGGTGCGCCCTGCACTACCCGGTGAACGACTACCACGGCCACCGGCGGGTCATGCACCGCATCACCTTCGCCGGCGACGAGCCGCGTTGAGCCCGGTTCGTCGATCATGACGACCACGCCCGACCTCGCCGGCAAGGTCGCCGTCGTGACCGGCGGGAGCCGGGGCATCGGCCGCGCCGTCGCCGAGGGCTTCGCTGCCGTCGGCGCCGACGTCGTCATCGCCAGTCGCAAGGTCGACAACTGCGAGATCGCGGCGCGCGAGATCGCCGACGCCACCGGACGCCGGACGCTGGGCGTCGGCTGCCACGTCGGCCAGTGGGACGACTGCGACCGGCTGGTCGACACGGTGTACGACGAGTTCGGGCGCTGCGACGTGCTCGTCAACAACGCGGGCATGTCGCCGCTCTACGACGACCTGGCGTCGGTGACGCCGGAGCTCTACGACAAGGTCCACGCGGTCAACGCCCGGGGCCCGTTCCGGCTCGCCACCCTGTTCGGCACCCGCATGGCCGAGGGCGACGGCGGCTCGATCATGAACGTCTCGACCGCGGGCTCGTTGCGCCCCGACGCCACCGACCTTCCCTACGCCATGGCCAAGGCTGCGCTCAACGCGCTGACGCTCGGCCTCGCCGGCGCCTGGGCGCCGAAGGTGCGGGCGAACCTGATCCTGCCCGGGGCGTTCGACACCGACATCGCCCAGGCCTGGACGCCGGAGATGCGCGAGGGTGCCGCTCGCATGAACCCCATGGGGCGCATGGGCGTGCCCGAGGACCTGGTCGGGTTGTGCACGTTCCTCGCCAGCGACGCAGCCAGCTACGTCAACGGCGCCCAGGTCCTCGTCGACGGCGGCCTCTTCCGCACCCTCTGAGCCGTCACCCACTCCGTTCTGGTCGCCATCTGCGCGTGGTGAGTGGCAATCGGGCGGCCAGAACCGATCTCACACCTGCAGTGCAACTCAGCGGGGGAGGGCGGCGAGGCAGAAGGCCGTGACGCGGTCGACGGTGCCCGAAGTCGGACGGTCGCCGCTGCGCAGGTGGTCCGACAGGGCACCGACCACGGCGTGGGCCACGAGCGTGGCGTCGCCGGTCGGGTCGGGGCTGTCGAGCGCGGCGAACGGATCCTCGAGCAGCGGGGCGAGGACGGTGGCCGTTCCCGGTGACGACAGGGACTGGGCGATCCCCCCGGAGTTCCACATGACCGCTGTGGTGGTGGCCGCGGTCTCGGGGTCGACGGCCTGGGCCAGGATCCCCTCCACCCAGTGCCGAACCTTCGCCTCGGGGCCGGCCACCTTGTCCATCTGGTGGGCCAGGTAGCTACGCAGTCGGATGGTGCCGTCCTCGAGGATGGCCTGGACGAGCGCGTCCTTCGAGGCGAAGTGACGGTAGAACGCGTCGTTGGACAGGCCGGCCTCGGCCACGATGTCGGCGACGCGGGGGCGGGTGTCGGTGCCGCACCGGCGCATGGCCTCGCGTCCCGCGTCGAGCAGGCGGCGGACCTCGGAGGAGTAGTCGGCGCCCCGCGACGCGAGCGTCTGCTGCGCGATCCGGGTCGCGACGTCGCCGTCGTCGTCGGGCCCGTCGTTCAGAATTGAATTCTGCACGGACAGAATCTTATTCTGTCCGGAGGCCGCGCACCCAGGGGGATCCCGACATGGCATGGGACTTCGAGACCGAACCCGAGTACCAGGCGAAGCTGGATTGGGCCGATGAGTTCGTCCGGGAGGAGGTGGAGCCCCTCGACCTCCTCTTCGGCGGACTCGAGTTCACCCCACCCGACGACGACCTGAAGAAGATCATCGACCCGCTCAAGGCCGAGGTGCAGCGCCAGAACCTGTGGGCCACCCACCTCGGTCCGGAGCTCGGCGGCGAGGGGCACGGCCAGCTCGAGCTGTCGTTGCTCAACGAGATCCTCGGCCGTTCGTCATGGGCGCCGATCATCTTCGGATGCCAGGCGCCCGACACCGGCAACGCCGAGATCATCGCCCACTACGGCACCGAGGCCCAGAAGGAGCGGTACCTGCGACCGCTGCTCGAGGGCGAACTGTTCTCGTGCTACTCGATGACCGAACCCCACGCCGGCTCCGACCCGACCATGTTCACCACCCGCGCCACCAAGGACGGCGACGAGTGGGTCATCCAGGGTCACAAGTTCTTCTCCTCCAACGCCAACACCGCCGCCTTCCTCATCGTCATGGCGGTGACCAATCCTGACGTGAGCCCGTACAAGGGCATGTCGATGTTCCTCGTCCCCACCGACACTCCTGGGATCAAGATCGAGCGCAACCTCGGCCTGGGTGGTGAGCCGCTCGGCGAGGGCTCGCACGCGCTCATCCACTACGACGACGTCCGGATTCCCGAGGACGCGCTGCTCGGCGGCGAGGGACAGGCGTTCGCCATCGCCCAGACCCGCCTGGGCGGCGGCCGGATCCACCACGCCATGCGCACCATCGGCATGGCCCAGAGCGCCTTCGACATGATGTGCGAGCGGGCGCTCAGCCGGGAGACGCAGGGCAGCCTGCTGGCCGACAAGCAGTTCGTCCAGGGCTACGTCGCCGACTCGTACGCGCAGCTCGAGCAGTTCCGGCTGCTGGTGCTCCACACCGCGTGGTCGATCGACAAGCACAACGACTACCGGAAGGTCCGCAAGGACATCGCCACCGTGAAGGTCGTGATGCCCCAGGTCCTGCACGACATCTCGTGGCGGGCGATGCAGGTCCATGGCGCCCTCGGCGTCAGCAACGAGATGCCGTTCCACCGGATGTTGCTCGGCGCGTCGATCATGGGACTGGCCGACGGCCCGACCGAGGTCCACAAGGTCACCGTCGCTCGCCAGGTGCTGCGCGACCACGAGCCGAGCGACGATCTGTGGCCGACGGAACACCTGCCGAGAAAGGTGGCGGCGGCGCGCGAGAAGTTCGCCGAGTACCTCGAACACGAAGTGGGGAACCGGTGATCGACACCGACCATCTGGACGTCGGCCGACTCAGCACGTGGCTGGACGAGCAGGGTCTCGCACCGGGTGAGACCCTCGAAACCAGCTTCATCTCCGGTGGCACCCAGAACGAGATCTACGAGGTCCGACGCGGCGACTTCCACGCCGCGCTGCGCATGCCGCCCGATGGCGCCCCCGAACAGCGTGACGACGGCATCCTGCGCGAGTGGCGCATCATCGAGGCCCTCGACGGCACCGAGGTGCCCATCACCCCCGCCATCGCCGCGTGCGAGGACCGCTCCGTGCTCGGCCGGTCCTTCTACCTGATGGGCTTCGTCGACGGCTGGTCGCCCATGGACACGAACCTCGAGGAGACCGGCGGCTGGCCTGCCCCGTTCGACACGGATCTGGAGGCCCGACGTGGACTCGCGTTCCAGCTGGTCGAAGGCATCGCGCTGCTGTCCCGGGTCGACTGGCGGGCTCGTGGACTCGAGGGGCTGGGGCGGCCCGACGGATTCCACGAACGCCAGGTCGACCGCTGGACCCGGTTCCTCGACCGGATCAAGGGGCGGGAGTTGCCGGGCTTCGACGAGGCCTCCGCCTGGCTCCGCGAGCATCGACCGCTCGACTACGTGCCCGGAATCATGCACGGCGACTACCAGTTCGCCAACGTCATGTACGAGCACGGTGCGCCGGCCCGGCTCGCCGCACTCGTCGACTGGGAGATGGGCACCGTCGGCGACCCCAAGCTGGATCTCGGCTGGGTCGTGCACCCGTGGCCCGAGGATCCGGACAACGAGTCGCACAACTTCAGCTACGTCCCGATGGCGGGCATGCCGGGGCGCTCGGAGATCCTCGCCCACTACGCCGAGGTCTCCGGCCGCCAGGTCGACGACATCGACTACTACATGGTCCTCGCCAAGTGGAAGCTCGCAGTCGTGCTCGAGCAGGGCTTCCAGCGCGCTGGCGACGACCCGAAGCTGCAGGCCTTCGGCGACGTCGTCCTCGACCTCATGAAGGGCGCGGCCGACCTCGCCGAGAGCTCGGACTACCGGGGATGACCGACGAGCTCGTCCAGGAACGCAACGGGTCGATCCTGACCCTGCGGTTGAACCGGCCCGAGGCGCGCAACGCGCTCAGTGCGGCCATCTTCACCGGCCTGGCCGACGCCATCACCGAAGCCGAGTCCGACCCGGACATCCGCGTCGTCACCATCACGGGCACGGGCGACCGGGCGTTCAGCACCGGCCTCGACCTCAAGGCCTTCGCCGACGAGGGCGTCACGGGCGGCGGTGCCATGCAGGTGTTCACCCGCCTCTGCGACGGCGAGGTCACCGTGCCCGTCATCGGCGCAGCCAACGGCACCGCGGTCGGTGGCGGCCTCGAGATCCTGCTGGGCTGCGACATCGTGGTGGCCTCGTCCGAGGCCGAGTTCGGGCTGCCCGAGGTGAAGCGTGGTCTCATGCCCGGCGGTAGTGGAACGGCGATCTCGCGACGCGTGCCGCTCGGCGTCGCCCTCGAGCTCGCGCTGACCGGTGAACGCATCGACGCGATACGGGCGAGGGAGATCGGCCTGGTGAACCACGTCGTCGCGCCGGCCCAGGTCCAGGACGCGGCGATGCGGATCGCAGAGCAGATCGCTGCGAACGCCCCGTTGAGCGTGACCGCGGTCAAGGAGCTGGTGCGGCTGGCGGTCTCCGACCACGCGCGGTACCAGGACCGGCTCGACCACTGGCGGGCCGTGGTGTTCGCGAGCGAGGACGCCCGGGAGGGTGCGAACGCCTTCGCCGAGAAGCGGGCACCCGACTGGAAGGGCCGCTGACGTGCGCGCCGCGGTGTGCCCCGCGTACGGACCGCCCGACGTCGTCGTGGTCCGCGACGTCCCCGTGCCCGAGGTCGAGACCGGCCACGTCCGGGTGCAGGTGGAGGCCGCCGCCGTCAACATGCCCGACGTGCTCATCGTCGCCGATCGGTACCAACTCCACGTGCCGCCACCCTTCGTGCCCGGCAGCGAGTTCGCGGGCACGGTCACCGAGGTCGCCGACGACGTGCGCGATGTGCGGGTCGGCGACCAGGTGACCGCCACGACCGTGGTCGGGGCCTTCGCCGAGCAGGCCGTTGTTCCCCGAAGCTCGGTCCGTCCGGTACCCGACGGGGTCGATCTCCGCATCGCGGCCGCGTTCGGTGTCGCCTACCAGACCGCCTACCACGTCCTGCGATCGGTGGCCGCGGTCGAACCGGGCGACGAGCTCATCGTCCTCGGCGCGGGGGGTGGTGTGGGCTCGGCGGCGGTGCAGACCGGTGCCGTGCTCGGCGCGGCGGTCACCGCGGTCGCTTCGACCCCGGAGAAGCTCGACGTCGCGTCGCAGCTGGGCGCGACCCGGCTCATCGACCATCGCGCCGAAGACCTGCGCGAGCAGCTCCGCGAGGTGTTGCCCGACGGCGCTGACGCGGTGATCGATCCGGTGGGCGGCCCGCTCGCCGAACCGGCGCTGCGCTCGCTGCACTACGGCGGCCGGTTCGTGACGGTCGGCTACGCGTCCGGCGAGATCCCGCGCATCCCGCTGAACCTGGTGCTGCTCAAGGGTGTCGAGATCCTGGGGTTCCAGCTCATCGACTTCGCCACGCACCGCCACGACGAGTTGGTGCGCAACGACGCCGAGCTGACGGCCCTGCTCACCGAGGGCCGGGTGACCCCGCACATCGGTGCGACCTTCCCGCTCGACGCCACCGCTGAGGCGCTGGCCCACGTGGCCGAGGGGAAGGCCATCGGCAAGGTCGTCATCGCCGTCCGCGCCTGACGCGAACGACGTTCTACCCAACACAGAGCCGTGCTCTACGATCGCAGCGTGGACTCACCCAAGCGACCGCGGCCCGAGCTCACCCCGTTCAACGAGTGGTTCTGGAAGTCCGGCGCGGACGGCGTCCTCCGCATCCAGGGCTGCACCGAGTGCCAGACGCTGGTCCACCCGCCGGTGCCCATCTGCCCCGAGTGCCGGAGCCGCGAGTGGGAGCCGGTCGAGGTTTCGGGACGGGCCACGGTCGCCGGATTCACCACGAACGCGCACCAGTGGCTCCCCGGCTTCGAACCCCCGTACTCGATCGCCGTGGTGGCCCTCGAGGAGGACCCGAGCGTCCGGCTCACGACCAACCTCGTGGGCTGCGAGCCCGACGAGGTGCACATCGGCCAGGAAGTCTCGGTCACCTTCGACGAGCAGGACGACGTCTGGTTCCCGCTGTTCGAGTCGACCGGTGCCACCAGGGAGAACCCCGTCGGCGAACCATCGCTGCCCACACCTCGTCCCGCGCCGACGTCCCGACGCTTCGAGCACGACTCGGTCCTGTCGGGCATCGGCCGTTCCGCGATCGGCCGTCGGCTCATGATCGACCCGCTGTCGCTCGCCGTCGACGCCTGCCTCGCCGCGGTGACCGACGCCGGCCTCACCCTGGACGACATCGACGGGCTGTCGACGTATCCGGCCACCGCGCAGATGGGCATGGGCGAAGGCGGTGTCACCGCGGTCGAGGAGGCGCTGCGCATCCACCCGACGTGGACCAACGGCGGCGGCGACATGCCCGGACCGGGCGGTGCGATCATCGCCGCGATGCTCGCCGTGTCGGCGGGATTGTGCCGGCACGTGCTCGTCTTCCGCACGGTGTGGGAGTCGACCTACGCCACGCTCGGGCTGCGGCCCGGCGGTGGTGGCCTCGGGGGCTGGATGCAGTGGCGGGCACCGTTCGGGGCGATGTCGGCGTCCAACTGGATCGGCATGAACGCCAACCAGTACCTCCACCGCTACGGCGCCACCCGTGAGCTGTTCGGTCGGATCGCGCTCAACGACCGTGCCAACGCGGCCCTGAACCCGGCGGCGATCTACCGCGACCCCATGACGATGGACGACTACCTGAACGCCCGTCCGATCACGACTCCCTTCGGGCTCTACGACTGCGACGTCCCCTGCGACGGGTCCGTCGCTGTCGTCGTCTCCGATGCCTCGGTCGGCGGCGACCTGCCGAAGCCCGCGATCCGCGTCGACGCCGTCGGCACCCAGATCCTCGAGCGGGTCAACTGGGACCAGGACATCCTCACCCACGAGCCCCAGGTGCTCGGCCAGTCCAGGCACCTGTGGACGCGCACCAGCCTCAGGCCCGACGACATCGATCTCGCCCTGCTCTACGACGGCTTCAGCTTCAACGCCATTTCGTGGCTCGAGGGGCTCGGGTTCTGCGGCATCGGCGAGGCCAAGGACTGGATCGACGACGGGCGGCGCATCGCGCTCGACGGCGACCTGCCCGTCAACCCGCATGGTGGACAGCTCTCCGAAGGGCGCACGCACGGCTATGGCTTCGTGTACGAGGCCGTCACCCAGCTCCGCCAGGACGCTGGCGACCGACAGGTCGCCGACGCGAACACCGCCGTCGTCACGTCGGGGGGTGGGACGCCCTCCGGCGTGCTGCTCCTCCAGCGGGACGGGGCCTGAGCGGACCTCTCCAGGACAAGATCTCGACCAAGGGGGACAGGGACATGACCTACCGAGTGGTGCAGTGGACGACTGGCAACGTGGGCAAGCAGTCGGTGGAGGCCATCGCCGCGATACCGCACCTCGAGCTCGTCGGCTGCTACGCGTGGTCCGACGACAAGGCGGGCAAGGACGTGGGCGAGCTGTGCGGCCTCGAGCCGCTCGGCGTCGCCGCGACCAACGACGTCGACGAGCTGCTCGCGCTGCAGCCGGACTGCGTGGTCTACAACCCGATGTGGCACTCGACCGACGAGCTTGTGCGGATCCTCGAGGCTGGAGTCAACGTGGTCACCACGGCGGCGTTCATCAACGGCGACGAGCTCGGAGTCGACAAGGACGAGCTCGCCGACGCGTGCGTGCGGGGCGGCTCGTCGCTGTTCGGGTCGGGCATCAGCCCTGGGTTCATCGAGCTGCTCGGCATCGCCACGTCGGGGTTGTGCGATCGCGTCGACTGCATCCGGATCAGCGAGCAGGCCAACACGACCTTCTACGACTCGCCCGAGACCGAGAAGCCGGCGGGTTTCGGCCGCCCGATGGACGACCCGGATCTCCAGCCGATGGCGTCCCGGGGCACCGCGGTCTTCGCCGAGGGTGTCGCCCTGGTGGCCGACGCGCTCGGCGTCGAGCTCGACGAGATCGTGTGCGAACCCGAGTACGCGGCCGCGGTCGAGGACCTCGATCTCGGCTCGTGGCAGATCCCGTCCGGACACGTGGCCGGCGTCGCGGCCAGCTGGCAGGGCCGCGTCGGCGGCCGCACGATTGTCGAGCTCAACGTCCGGTGGAAGAAGGGCGAGACCATGGATCCCGACTGGGAGATCAAGGACGGCTGGGTCATCGAGGTCGAGGGCCGACCCACGGTCCGATCGCAGATCGACTTCCTCCCGCCGCCCGACTTCGAAGCCGAGACGATGGAGGAGTTCATGGTTCTCGGCCACATCATGACCGCGATCCCGGTCATCAACGCCATCCCGGGCGTCGTCGACGCCGACCCCGGCATCGTGACCTACACCGATCTGCCCCTGCCGCTGCCGCGCGGCCTCGCACGGGCCTGATCATTCCGCACTCGACTCGAGGAGGACGAACATGAAGTTCGGTCTGGACATCGCCCAGCAACGGATGCCGTGGGACGAGGTGGTCGACCGCGTGCAGTTCGCCGAGGAGCTGGGCTTCGACGGTGCCTTCGGCTTCGATCACTTCCAGCCGATGTACGGCGAGGGCCCGGGCGAGACCTTCGAGGGCATGACCACGCTGGCCGCGCTCGCCGGCCAGACATCACTGATCCGACTCGGGCTGCTGGTCACCGGCGCCACCTACCGTCACCCGTCGTTGTTCGCGGCCCAGGCCATGACGGTCGATCATGCCTCCCACGGTCGCCTCGACCTGTCGCTCGGCGCCGCGTGGTTCGACAAGGAGCACGAAGAGCTCGGCATCCCGTTCCCCTCCCTGTCCGAGCGCTTCGACCTGCTCGAGGACACCCTCGAGATCGTGACGCGCCTGTTCACCGGCGACCAGGTCTCCTACGACGGCAACGTGGTGTCGCTGCAGAACGCCCAGCTCCGGCCCACGCCCGTCCAGCAGCCCCGTCCGCCGATCTGGATCGGCGGCAGTGGCCCGAAGCGGACCCTCCCGCTCGTCGCGAAGTACGCCGACGTCTGGCACGCGTGGGGCACGCCCAAGTCGCTGCACGAAGCCAACGGGCGCGTCGACCAGTTGGCCGAGGAGGCCGGTCGCGACCCGTCGTCGATCGAGCGGGCGAGCAGCATGTCCCTCGATGACCTCGACACGGCGCGCAAGCACGTGGGCAAGTGGCACGACGCGGGTTTCGACTACCTGGTCTGTGGATGGCCCGACGCCGGTCGCTCCCAGGTCGAGGCGTTCGTGCGTGAGGTGCTCCCCGAGTTCTCGGATTGAACCGCCCCGTTCGCCGGCCTGGTTTCGCTCCAGGCCGGCGTGCGCGCGGGCGGCTCAGCCGGTGAAGGCCGGTTGTGCCCGCACCGGCGCCGCCGGCGCCGACGGTGCAGCCGGTTCGGCAACCGTCCGTTCGCCGAGGACCTCTGGCTCAGGTTCGGGTTCGGGTTCGGCCGCTGGCGCGACGGCCGTGCATTCGGCGGAGGCGTCCTGCGTCCGCTCGAGGGAGTCGACGAAGGACCCGACCACGACGTTGAGTCCGGCCGTCTCGGCCGGGAACTCGAAGGTGGCGATGCCATCGGCGTCGGTCGTCGCCGTCTCGGTCGTGCCTGCCGCGGGTCCGTCGGTCACGTCGAAGGTGACCTCGGCGCCAGCGACAGGCGCTTCGTCCTCGGTGACCGTGGCGGTGATCGCGCAGGTGGCGCCGACCTCGACCTCTTGGGTGGCCGGTGCCAGCTCGATCCCCGACGGAATCAGCACGTTGGCACCACCCAGGGCGGCGATCTCACTCGAGCCGCTGTAGGTGGCCAGCACGTCGAGGAACCCGGGGAAATCGGTGTACCGGTCGTGCCAGCAGCAGACGTCGAGCTCGTCGGTGAGCCCGGCCGCGGTGCCTTCGGCCGCGATGTCGATGTCGGTGTCGTCGCCGGCGTCGATGTCGTCCCGGGTGATCGGCGCGACATCGGCGATGAAGCCGTACGGTGTCGTCTGCCCCGTCTGGCTGAACACGAGCAGGCCACCGCCGGTGTTGACGTGGAACGCGAACTCGAGCGAACGGGCCTTCAAGAGCTCGGACTCCGCGTCGGTGAGGCCTCCGCTCGAGGTCTCGTCTTCCGAGGACGGAATCGCGACCAGGCCGAACCCGTCCAAGGTCTGGGTCCCGACGTCGTCCCCGTTCGCGTAGGTGATGGTCCGGCCGAGATCGGTGCCGATCTGATCCCAGAACTCGGTGACGTCGTCGTTGGCGTCCTTCCCCCCGCCCAGCACGAGGATCGCCGAGTTCCCGTTGGCGACGTTGCCGAACATCCCGGTCACCAGGTTCTCGTAGACGGTGATGGGGCCGTGGCCCCCGATGCCGCCGTCCTCCGCGTCGATCCCCATGATGGTGATGGGGCCACCGGTGGTTTCACCGGTGCCGGCCCCCGATGACGCAGGAGCCACCATGATCATCGTCGCCGCGAGCATCGCTCCGGCGACCAGCACCTTGACACGCATCGTCGCCCTCCCAGACATGGCTGCTGCCGCTTCCGGAAACGTAACCTGCCGCGGTGGTGCGGTGGGGCGGAATGTCGGCTTTCTCCGACCCGCGATCGTGTTCCGACCGCTTCCGGTCAACGCGTATCGCCCTGTTCCGCGCGCTCAGTAGTGGCGGCGAGACATCCGGTGTGAGATCCCCGACCGCGCGCCGCTCCCCGGGTTCTCTTCCATCACTTGATCGCTTCGTTGCCGTGGAGGGTCGTCCGGTGCATGTCACGGGGCGAGTCCTCGGGATAGGGGAGCGCGCGGTGGAGCACGCCGCGATTGTCCCAGATCACGAGATCGCCGACGTTCCAGGCGTGGCGGTAGACGCGCTCGGGCGACGTGGCCCGTTCGAGGATGTCGTCGAGGAGCGCGTCGCCCTCCTCCTGGCCCATGCCCACCACGTGGTCGGCCGTGGGGCCGAGGACGACGGAGTGGCGACCGTCGTCGTGCCGCCAGATCAGCGGCTGCTCCTTCTCGGGGCGCTTGCGCCACATCTCCACGAGCTCGGGGGCGGGATCGGGGTCGAGCCGGCGTTGTGCTGCCTCGATGGAATGGACCACCTTGATCGAGTCGAAGCGTTCCTTCTCTTCGTCGGTGAGTGTGTCGTAGGCCGCGTAGGTGCTGGCGAACTCCGTTTCGCCACCCGACTCGGCCACGGCATGGGCGGACAGGATCGTGGCCATGATCGGGATGTCGTCGGTGAGCCCGTCGATGTGCCAATCGAACGTGCCCTTGAGGTAGGCCGCAGACTTGCTCTTCCTCGGGTCGAGCGACACCCGGAAGATCTCGGGGAGCTCGCCGTCGCCGAAGACCTCCACCGAACCGAGTCGCTTGCTGAACGCGACCTGGCTCTCGTCATCGATGTGGAGATCGCGGAACACGAGCACGCCGTTGGCCTCGAGCGTGTCGAGGACGAACTGGGGCACCCCGTCGTCGTGCAGCAGGCGATCGACGTCGACGCCGCGGATCTCGGCGCCGACGGTCTCGGTCAGCGGGATCGTCTCTATGGTCGTGGTCATGTCTCCTCCCGGAGCTCGCGCTTGAGCACCTTGCCGGACGGGTTGCGGGGCAGCTCGTCGATGAAGGTGATGTCCTTGGGAACCTTGTACTTGGCCAGCTGGCTGCGGCAGTGCTCGAGCAACTCGTCCGCAGTGGTCGTCGCGCCGTCGCGACGAGCGACGAAGGCGATCGGGACCTCGCCCCACTTCCCGTCGGGGCGAGCCACCACCGCCGCTTCGAGCACCGCGTCGTGTTCGTAGAGGACGCGCTCGATCTCCGAGCCCGCGATGTTCTCGCCGCCGGAGACGATCATGTCCTTGAGCCGGTCGACGATGAAGACGTAGCCGTCCTCGTCGCGGATGCCGACGTCGCCGGTGTGGAACCAGCCGCCGGCGAACGCCTTCGCCGTGGCCTCGGGATCGCGCCAGTACCCCTTGAACAACTTGGGGCCACGCAACACGATCTCGCCCTTCTCGCCGGCGGCGACCGGCCGGCCGTCCTCGTCCCAGATGTCGAGCTCGAGGTGCAGGCACGGCCGACCCACGCTGCCGATTTTGGTGATGATGCTGTCGTGGTCGAGGAAGGTGTCGCCCGACACGGTCTCGGTGAGCCCATAGGCATCGGCGAACCACGCCGAGGGGAAGGTTCGCTGGATCCGCTCGATGAGCGGTACGGGCATCTTCTCGCCGCCGTTGATGATGACCCGCACCGACGAGAGGTCTCGCGCCTCGATGTCGGGCAACGCCATGATGGCGTTGACCATCGCCGGTGCCAGCCACACCGTGGTGACGCGGGACCGTTCGATCTCGTCGACGACCGCGGCGGCATCGAAGGTGCGATGGATGATCGAGGTCGCGCCCGCGGCGATCAGGGTGGTGGTGGTGAGGTCGAGCGCGCCGACGTGGTACAGCGGCCCGCAGGCCAGACCGAGGTCGTCGCGCGTGAAGCCGAACTCGACCAGGTGGGCGAGGTTCTTCCACGCCAGGTTGGCGTGGGTGAGCATCACGCCCTTGGGTCGCCCGGTGGTGCCCGAGGTGTACATCAGGCGATGCACGTCGTCGCCCGCGGCCAGCGCGGCCGGCACGGCGTCGGGGTCGCCGCGGAGGTCGTCGAGCGCGGTCCAGCCATCCGGAGCGTTCGGTGCGATGCATGCACGCAGCAGCGAGTGCCCCATGCCCTTGGTGGCCTCGCCGGCCACCTCGACGAGCGTCTCGTCGCAGACGAAGCACCGAGCCTCGGAGTGCTCGAGGATGTAGCGCACCTCGGGGGCAGCCAGGCGCCAGTTGATCGGCATGGCGATGGCACCCAGGCGGTTCGCAGCGAACAGGATCTCGAGGAACTCCGGGCGGTTGTAGGCGAGCAGGCCTACCACGTCGCCGTGACCGATGCCGTGCTCGGCGAAGCCGGCCGACAGCGCCGCTGCCCTCGTGGTCATCTGCTCATAGGTGATGGTGTCGCTCTCGAACACCAGCATCGGCGCGTCGGGCGTCTGGCGGGCGTGGTGGGCCAGCACCGCGAACCAGTTGACATTGGCCTGCATCGTCGGTTCGGACGTCACGTGCGGGACCTGGACCTTCTCCGGAATTCTTGTACCGACCGGTCAGTCTAGGAGTGCGCTGAGCAGCCCGCCATGTGGCGGCCATGCAGCACCGCGGGGTGCTCATGCTGCTCAGTGTGCTCCACGGAGGTTCGCCCGCGCCGACCGACCGGCCGCTAGCGTTCCAGCATGCCCCGGGCGGATGCGAGCACCAGCACGCGGAGCCCGAAGTGGGAGGCCCGGCGCGACGCCATCGTCGACACCTCGGCCCGGTTGTTCGCGGCCAGCGGCTACCACGCCACCGGGCTCAACGAGCTCTGCGACGCCAACGACCTGGGCAAGGGCGCGCTGTACCACTACATCGGGTCGAAGGAGGGGCTGCTCGCGGCCATCCACGACCGGGTGATGGACGAGGTGCTCCTGGGGGCCGAGCGCGTCGTCGAGGCCGGCGGGACACCGTCCGCACGGCTCGCGATGCTCGGCGAGGAGCTGCTCGACGTCATCCATCGCTATCCCGACCACGTGTGGGTCTTCCTCCACGAGTTCCCGGCGCTCACCGGCGAGCGGGCGGCCAACTTCCGTGAGCGGCGCCGCGAGTACGAGCGTCATGTCGAGGAGGTCCTGCGCGCCGGCGTCGACTCGGGCGAGTTCCGCGATCTCGACCCGTGGCTCACCGCCCGCGCCTGGCTCGGCATGCACAACTACACGTACCTGTGGTTGAAGCCCGGTCAGCGGCTGTCGGCCCGCGACGTGGCCGAGCCGTTCGCCCAGGTCTTCATGGACGGCATCCGCCGACCCGGCGGCTGAGGCGCGTCGGTCAGGGGGCGGAGTAGCCGCCATCGACCACCAGGGCCGAGCCGGTGGTCCATCGGGAGTCGTCGCTGACCAGGTAGGAGTACGCCCCGACCAGATCCTGGGCATCGCCGAGTCCGAGCGGGTGGCGCCCGGCGATGGTGTCGAGCGCCTCCTGGGGGACGTCGTCGTGGATCGCCGACAGGAAGGTCCCGGGACAGACGCAGTTGACGCGGATGTTGTCCCGTGCGTACTCGACCGCGGCGACCTTGGCGAGATGGATCACCGCAGCCTTCGTCGCGCAGTAGGGCGCGGCGTGGGACCAGGCCGTGAGGCCCGAGACCGACCCGGTGAGCACGATGGCGCCCGACTCCTGGCGGCGCATGACCGAGACGGCCGCCCGGATGCCGTTGACCGAACCGAGCACGTTGACCCGGTAGGCGCGATCCCAGTCCTCGGTGGTGAGGTTGTGGATCCGCCCGTTGGGGGAGAGCACGCCCGCGTTGCTCACCAGCGCGTCGAGCCGCCCGAACCGTTCGACCGCGAGGTCGATCACGGTGTTCACCTGGTCGATGTCGCTCACGTCGGCCAGGGTCGTCTCCACCGGTCCGGCCGTGTCGGGCAGCGCGTCGACGGTGGCGTCGAGGGAGGCCTGACTGATGTCGCTCAGAACGAGATCGGTGTCGGGCTCGCTCGCGAGTCGGTGGGAGATCGCGGCACCGAGCGCGCCGCCCGCGCCGTTGACGACGATGACCCGTCGCGTCGAGTGGTCGGATCCGGCGGCGGTCATTTCAGCAGATACCCCCCGTCGACGTTGAGCACCGCACCGGTGACGAACGCGGAGGCGTCCGATGCCAGGAACCGGTAGGAGCCGGGCAGCTCGGCGGGCGCTCCCCACCGGTCCTGCGCGGTGTGGCTGGTGATCGCCTCGGACATGTCCGGATCGTTCATCCAGCCATCAGCGAGCGGCGAGTCGAACCAGCCCGGCGAGACGGTGTTGACGGTGATGCCGGCCGGGGCCAGGTCGAGGGCGAGGCTCTTGGCCATGCCCACCAGTCCCGCCTTGGACGCGCTGTAGGCGGACAGGCCTTCGCGCGGACGCTCGCCCAGCACGCTGCCGGTGAAGATCAGCCGGCCGCCCTCACCCATCACCCGTGCGGCAGCCCGGGCGCCGAGGAAGGCGCCGGTGAGGTTGACCTCGAGCACCCTGCGCCACGTGGACGCGGTGGTCTTGCGGGGGCCGGCGATCACGGGCGAGATGCCCGCGTTGGCGATCCAGACGTCGAGGCCGGCCCACTCGGCGACGACCGTGTCGGCGACCGATTCGTTGAAGTCCTCGTCGGTCACGTCGCCGCTGCACACGAGCGACGGGCCGGGCAGGTCCTCGGCCAGCGCCTTGAGGTCGGCCTCGGTGCGGGCGACGAGGGCCACGCGCGCGCCGGCGTCGGAGAACGCGTGGGCCAGCAGCGACCCGAGACCACGGCCGGCGCCGGTGATCACCACGCGCTTGTCCCAGACGGCGCCGGGATCGGGGAACGACTCGGGGATGTGGATCGGCTGGGTCATCGGCGGTGGGTCATCGGCTTTCCCTGCTTGTACCGACCAGTACAATACACGCCTCGTGAGCACCGGCCGACCTGGACCGCCCGACGTCTCGAACCCAAGCGTCTCGAACACCGACCTCCTGGAGATGCACCGGCGGATGCTGGTGATCCGGGGCTTCGAGCAGCGCGTGTCGGCGCTGTACCGCGACAGCGAGATCCCTGGCTTCGTCCACCTCTCCATCGGCCAGGAGGCCGCCGCCGTGGGCGCGTGCTGGCCGCTGCGGCCGGCCGACGTCGTCACCTCGACCCACCGGGGACACGGCCACTGCCTGGCCAAGGGCCTCGCTCCGCTCGGGATGTTCGCCGAGCTGATGGGCAAGGACCGCGGCACCAATCGCGGTCGTGGCGGGTCGATGCACATCGCTGACCCGAGGATCGGGATCTTCGGCGCCAACGGCATCGTGGCCGCCGGTGTGCCGATCGCGGTGGGTGCGGCCACGGCAGCCCAGATCCGGGCCGGGCGGTCGGGGCAGGATGGCGACGGTGTCGCGGTGGCGTTCTTCGGTGATGGGGCGCCCGCGCAGGGCGCGTTCCACGAGGCCGTCAACCTCGCCGCGGTCTGGGAGTTGCCGGTCGTGTTCTTCTGCGAGAACAACGGCTACGCGGAGTTCGCGCCGACCGAGACCCAGCACGCCACCACGCTGGAACAACGGGCTGCGGGCTACGGCGCCGGGTACGTGGGCGTCGACGGGAACGACGTGGCCGCGACGGCAGCCGTGATGGACGCGGTGGTGGAGCGGGTCCGCGGTGGGCATGGTTCGACGATCGTCGAGGCCACGACCTACCGCTGGCACGGCCACTACGAGGGCGACCCCGAGCGGTACCGGTCGGCCGAGGAGCTGGAGGAGTGGAAGGCCAAGGACCCGTTGGTGGTCCACGAAGTCCGGCTCCGCGACGCTGGCGTCAGCGACGACGAAATCAAGGAGCTCGAGTCGTCGGTGGCCGCCGATCTCGACGCCGCGGTCGACGAAGCGCGAACGCTCGAGCAGCCGTCGGTCGACACCCTGCACGACTTCGTTCTCCGGCCGCGGCCCGAGGTGGTCGAGTCGCCGCTTCCGCCCGAGGACGCACCGGTGTTCCGCACGATGGACGCAGTCCGCAATGCGCTCCGGGCCGAGCTCGCCGCGGACGAGCGGGTGTTCCTGGCCGGCGTCGACGTGGGCGAGGGCGGCAACGTCTTCGGTCTGACGCGGGGCATGCGGGAGGAGTTCGGCGACCGGGTGCGCGACACGCCGATCTCGGAGACCGCTGTCGTCGGCCTGGGCGTCGGCGCCGCGATGGCCGGCATGCGCCCCGTGGTCGAAGTGATGTATCTCGATTTCCTCGGCGTGTGCTTCGACCAGCTCCTCAACCAGGCAGCCAAGCTGCCCTTCATGACCGGCGGCGGTGCGCAGATGGGGCTCACGGTCCGGACCCAGTTCGCGGCCGGGCGCTCATCGGGCAGCCAGCACTCCCAGAGCCTCGAGGCGCTGCTGGCCCACATCCCCGGCCTCACGGTCGTGATGCCCTCGACCCCCGCCGACACCTACGGGTTGTTGCGCACCGCCATCCAGGACCCGAACCCCGTCGTGTTCATCGAGAACCGGCTGCTCTACGGCACGAAGGGCCCGCAGCCGGCGGACGACCACCTCGTGCCGATCGGTTCGGCGAAGGTCGTCCGCCCGGGCGAGCACGTCACCGTCGTGTCGGTGTCACGGATGGTGCACGACGCGGTCGCCGCCGCCGAGACCGTGGCCGACGAGGGGTTGTCGGTCGAGGTGATCGACCTGCGCACGGTCGCGCCGCTCGACATGCCCACGGTCCTCGAATCGGTGGCCAAGACGAGCCGGCTCCTGATCGCGCACGAGGCGGTGCTCCCGCACGGCATCGGCGCCGAGATCGCCGCCACCGTGGCCCGGGAGGGATTCTGGGATCTCGATGCGCCCATCGAGCGCATCGGTGCCGCGCCGACACCGGCGCCCTACGCCCCGAATCTCGAGCACACCTGGCTGCCCGACACGGAGAAGATCGCCGACGCCATACGCCGGGTCGTGTCCGCCTGAGGGATCGGCCGCGGGCGTTTCAGCCCGGAGCCCTACGGCCGGGTCGACGTGGAATTCGACGCGGTGGACGAGCGTGTCGTCGTCGACCGGCCCGGCGTGGGCCGCTCGGTCCCGCAGGCTCTCGAGACCGGGCTCGCCGGTTCGCGCCAGGTCCTCGTCGGTGATCGACGAGAAGGGCATCAGCTCGACGTCGCCGACCTCGATCAGCACCGACCCGCTGCGGTAGACGCCCCCGACCTTGACCTTCGGCCTCGTCCAGAGCCGGTACGACACCGTGATCGTCCCGTCAGCGACCAGATCACGGAGCTCCGCGCTGAATTGCACATACCAAGTGTGACCCGCAGGAGAACCTCGGGTATGTCAACACACTGGGGCGAAGGCTCATACGCCCGGAGCGCTCAGCCGGGGATCAGATCGGGCTCGGCGTAGGCCTCGATCGCGTCCCGATCGGCATCGAGGACGAAGCCGGCCTCGACCGCCTCGTCGACCGCGTCGCCGTACTGGTCCTCGTACGCATCTGCCGACGGGTACAGCTCCGCGAGCTGATCGTCGGGGATCGGCAGGGTCGAGCCCGACAGGAGGCAGATGACCTCGTCGCTCGGGCCCTGCTCGCCGGTGAGCACCTGGGCCGGGACGTCGACCGGCGGGGTGCGGATGCCGCCCACGGCGATGCCGAGGTCGTCGCGCACCACGGCCGACTCGTCCTCGGTCAGCTCGAGCCGCCGGGCCTCCGGTGGGGCGTCGCCACCCTGGACCCAGTCGACGAGGTGGTGGAGCGCGGCCTTGGCGACCACGTGCAATGGACCGTTGTTGATCGGTGCGCCACAGTCGATGACCTCGGCCGTGCTCTCGCCGATGAGCCGCAGGTCGGCGTGCGCGGTGCCCGCGACCTCCCACAGGCGGAACGTGTCGGTGTCGGGTTGGCGGGCACCGGACGCCCGGAGGACGCCGACCACGTCGTTCTCGGCCTGGAGGACCATGATCGGTGCCTCGACATCGGTGCGCAGCGTCGTTGGCTCACCGCCGATCGAGCCGGCCAGGTCGGCCGACTCGCCGGGAGCCGGCAGCGGGAGTCCGGCCGCACCGCGGCTGTGCACGAAGAAGGCGTCGAAGGCCTCGCTCATCGGCTGAAAGCCGTTGATGTAGGTGACCAGCGCGGCGGCCGACTGCGACTCGCCCACCGCGATGACTTCCTTGGGATCGAGACCGTCGAGCGCGGGGATGCCAGCTCGGACGGCTCGGGCGATCTGGGAGTACATGTCGAAGGAGAACGCGTCGCCCGGGTGCTCGAGCGATCCATACCGATCGGGATCGATGCCCTTCAGTCCCTTGCCCGCGAGGTCGGCGCCCTCGACCCCCGAGATCGACACGCGCACGTCGCCGCCCTCGACGCCGATGGCCTGGGCCGATACGCCGATCCACGCGTGTCCCTCGCGGGTGATCTCCTCGTTGAGGGTCGTCCAGTCCGGGTCGGCGTCGACGCCGCCGCTGACGTTCATCCACTCGAGCAGCACGACGCCGCTGAAGTCCTCGGCGGACTCGGGCCTTCGGACGACGACCCGGGTCGTGTAGTCGGCCTCGGTCCCGGCCGTCAGGGTCCACATCCCGTCGGTCGGCAGCTCGCCCTCGGCGGTGAAGGCCTGGGCCGTGCCCGACGCGGCGTACTCCGACTCGACGTAGCCGGCCGCGAGCTCGCGGTCCTCGGGCGCACCCACGAAGATGCCGGCGCCGCCGGTGAGCTCCGCGGTCACGTCAGCGGTCGGGCCGTCCGGGCGGACGTCCTCGGTCGTGGTCGTCACGTCGTCCGCCTCGGATGTCGTCGTGGCTGTCGAATCGTCGTCGTCGCCGGAACACGCGGCGACGAGCGCGAGGACGAGCACCGCCATCCATGCACGCGTCCGCAATGACGCCGGCCGACCGTTCCCCCTGGATGTCATCCGGGACACTGTAGGGCCTCGAACAGAAGCACGCTCGCGCCAGGCGCGAACGGCGTGATCAAGCCGCGCAGGTCCTCAACAACCGAGGGCGCGGGCGATGACGAGGTGTTGGATCTCGTTGGTGCCCTCGCCGATCTCGAGCACCTTCGAGTCGCAGTAGAAGCGGGCGACCGGGCTCTCGAGCATGTAGCCGATGCCGCCGTGGATCTGCACGGCCTCCGACGCCGCCCAGGCCGCCACGCGGCTGGCCTTGAGCTTGGCCATGGCCGCTTCCTTCTGGAACGCCTGGTCCATGTCGCGCAGGTACGCAGCGCGGTAGGTGAGCCAGCGGGCGGCCTCGAGCTCGGTGGCGATGTCGGCCAGCTTGAACTGGACGGCCTGGAACTTCGAGATCGGCTGGCCGAACTGCTGACGCTCCTGGGCGTAGGCGGTGGCGAGGTCGAGCACGGCCTGGGTCAGGCTGAGCGACAGCGCGGCGATCGAGATGCGACCCATCTCGAGCGTGCGGAGGAACTGGCCGAGGCCCATCTCGGGGTCGCCCACGAGTTGGTCGTCGGGCACCCAGACGTCGTCGAACCACAGCTCACGTGTGTCGAGGCCACGCCAGCCGATGCCCCGCATCTTCTCGCCCATGGTGAAGCCGGGCGCGTCCTTCTCGACGATGAAGCTCGCGTAGCCCGCGGGCTCGCCGTCCGCGTTGCGGGTACGGGCCAGCAGCGTCACGCCGAAGGACATGTCGGTGCCGGCGTTGGAGATGAACGTCTTGCGGCCGTTGATCAGCCAGCCCCCGTCCTGGCGCTCAGCCCGAGTCGTGATGCCCTTGGCATCGGAGCCGGCGTCGGGCTCGGTGAGCCCGAACGCACCGAGCGCCCGACCTTCGGCCAGTGGGCGCAGCCATCGGTCGCGCTGGTCGTCGGTGCCGAAGAGCAGGAGCGGCAGCGAGCCGATGGTGACGTGGGCCTGCCACGCGGCCGCCAGCGACTGGTCGGCATGGCCGATCCGTTCCATGGCCGCCACGAAGCCGACGGTCGACATGCCGATGCCGCCCCACTCCTCGGGGATCAGCATCCCGAGCAGGCCGAGCTCGCCCATCTCGCGCAGCAGGTCGGTGTCACAGCGAGCCTCGTCCCAGGCGACGGGAGCACGCCGCACGATCTCCTTCTGGGCGAAGTCGCGGCAGAGGTCGGCGAGGTCGCGTTCGGCTTCGGTGAGTGAGAGATCCATCCCCGACATCTTATGGACCGATCGGTCCAACCTCCCTACACTCCGGGTCATGCCCTCCGACCGCATCCCGCACTCGTTCCCGAAGCTCGAGACCGTCGAGGACGAGCGCCGCCACCGCAAGCAGCGCCTCGCTGCCGCGTTCCGCATCTTCGGCGACCTCGGCTACGAGGAGGGCTCGGCCGGCCACATCACCGCCCGCGATCCCGAGCTGACCGACCACTTCTGGGTGAATCCGCTGGGGATGAGCTTCAAGCGCATCCGGGTGAAGGACCTGCTGCTGGTCAACGACGCCGGCGAGGTCGTGGAGGGCAACTGGCCGTTGAACGGCGCAGCCTTCGCGATCCACTCCCAGATCCACGCCGCCCGCCCCGACGTGGTGGCCGCCGCCCACTCGCACTCGGTCCACGGCAAGGCGTGGTCGTCGCTGCACCGTCCGCTCGACCCGATCACCCAGGACGCGTGCGCGTTCTTCGACGACCATGTCGTCTTCGACGACTTCACCGGTGCGGTGTTCGAGGTCGAGGAGGGCAAGCGGATCGCCCACGCGCTAGGCGACACCAAGGCGGCCATCCTCGCCAACCATGGCTTGCTCACCGTCGGCCGCACCGTCGACGAGGCCGCGTGGTGGTTCATCACCATGGAGCGGTCGTGCCAGGCCCAGTTGCTGGCCGAGGCCGCCGGCGCCCCCGAGCTCATCGATCCGGACGTGGCCGCGAAGACGGCTCCCCAGACCGGCAGTCACGGCGCCGGTTGGTTCCAGTTCCAGGGGCTCTACGACTGGATCGTCGAGGAGCAGCCGTCCCTGCTGGAGGAATGAGTCTTCAGCTGTCGGGGTCGAGGTGGGCGAGGAAGCTCCGTGACCAGGCGACGAGGTGCCGGGGTACGTCGTAGCCGGTCTCGTCGTTGATCGTCTCCCACTCCTCCGCCACGTCCTCCATCGACGGGGCGGCGCCGTCGCTGACCCAGCCGGGGGTGGAGCCGATGAAGAGCCGAGCGAAACGCCCGGCGCCCGCCGTGTAGATCTCGCCGCGGGCCGGGCAGTCCTCGTGGGACAGGTACGCCGTCATCGGGGCGACCAGCTCAGCGGGCATCTCGGGGCCGCCTTCGCCCGCCATCCGGGTCGATGCCGCCGGGGCGACGGCGTTGACGGCGATCCCGTGCTCTCGGCCCGCGAACGCCAGCGAGCGCATCAGGCCGAGGACGCCGCCCTTGGCCGTGGCGTAGGAGACGTTGTCGGGCAGGCCGAGCATCCCGGTCGACACGGTCATCACCACCCGGCCGTAGCCGGCTTCGACCATGTGCGGCCAGGCGGCTCGCGTCGTGTTGAACGAGCCGAGCACGTGGACCGCGAGGTGAGCCTGGAGGCCGTCGGTGTCGACGTCGGGAAAACCGACCCACTGCATGATGCCGGCGTTGTTGATCAGGGCGTCGATGCGTCCGAACCCGTCGAGCGCGGTCGCGATCAACGATTGCGCACCCTCCTCCGACGAGACGTCGCTCGTGTCGCCGACTGCGGAGCCACCCGCGGCATCGATCTCGTCGACGACCGCGAACGCCGGTCCGCTGTCGGTGCCCTCTCCCTCGATCGAGCCGCCGAGATCGTTGACCACGACGTGAGCGCCACGCTCGGCGAGCAGGCGCGCGTAGGCGCGTCCGATGCCGCGGCCGGCGCCGGTGACGACGGCGACGCGCTCGTCGAAGCGGAGTTCGTCCATGCGACCGGCCGCCGGTCGAGGGTCAGGCCGCCGCAGCGGTCTTGTCGAAGCCGAGCACGTCGGCCAGCGTGCCACCCACGATGGCGGCCCGCTCGTCCGCGGGCAGGTCGCCGAGCTGCTTCTTGAGCAGCTCGCGGCTGCCGCGGAACGTTCCTTCGGCGTGGGGATAGTCGTTGCCCCAGACGATGGTCGAGATGCCGGTGATGTGGCGGCAGGCGACGGCCACCGGGTCGTCCTGGAACTGCACGTGGAACTGGCGCTGCACGTACTCGCTCGGCTTGAGCGGGTAGGGCCACTTCTCGTTGAGCTTGAACAGCTGGGCCATGTGGGGCTGGTCGGTCGGCGGGCGGGCGTCGTCCCACTTGCCGAGCCACCAGTCGTCGTCCTGGCCGATGCCGGTGACCCAGCACTTGTCCATGCCCCCCATGAGCGACGCCAACCAGTGGGCGTTGAACTCGATGAGCGAGAAGTGCAGGTCGGGGTAGCGCTCGGGGACGCCCGCGCCGACCAGGTGGCAGAGGAGCTGGCTCGGCACGAACGTGCTGTACACGGCCTGGGTGACCATCCGCTTGGCCGCCGCCTTCTCGGTCATCGGCTTGTTGACCTGCTCGGCGTTCTCCATCACGACCTTGAGGGTCGTGGACTCGGGGTCGTCCACCTTCACGCCACCGGTCTGGGTGTGGAAGAAGACCTGCACTCCGGTGGCCTGGGCCGCGTCCCACACCGGGTCGAGGTCGCGCGTGTAGTAGTTCCGCGGTGGCGTGGCCGGCAGGAGGATGGCCTTGAAGCCGTTGTCGGCCACGCGCCCGATCTCGGCGACCGCGTCGTCGACGTCGGTGATCGGGATCGGTGCGGTGGGGGCGAGGCGGTGGAAGTACGGCTTGAACCGCTCGACGACGTAGTCGTTGTAGACCCGTGCGTGGGCCATCGACAGCTCGTGGTCGTCGGAGTAGAGGCCGAACAGCGACAGGTTCGGGTGCAGCACCTGGGCGTCGACGCCATCGAAGTCCATGTCCTCGAGGATCATGTCGGGGTCGCCCTCGGGCATCCGGCCTCGGGTCTGGCGGTAGCGGGACACGGTCCAGCCCTCGAACCCCGGCGTGTGCAGCCGCCGGAACCTGGTGGCGCCGTCTTCGACCCAGGGCTCCTCGAGCTCGAAGTCCTCCTCCCACACGGCACGGTCGCGCAGGTGCTCGGGCAGGCGGGTCTTGAACAGGTCGGTCGGCTCGAGGAGATGGCCGTCGCCCGAGACGACGAACTCGTCGAGACGCTCGGTCTGGGTCATGGTGGAGTCCTCCCCGATGTGGAAACCGGCTTCGCGTGGTGCGAGAGCAGCTGTTGCGAGGTTATGTGGACCGATCGGTACATTGCAACGAGACCGAGATTCCTGACGCGTCAGGCGCGCAGAGGAGGACCCGTGACGAAGCGGTGGCAGCAACGCCCGGACGGCTCGACGTGGGGCGAGTGGGGTGACGACGACGAGCTCGGCCGGATCAACCTGCTCACGCCCGAGAAGGTGCTCGAGGGTGTGCGCGAGGTGATCGACGGTGTCAGCTTCTGCCTGAGCTTGCCGCTCGACTACCCGGGCGGCACGATCCTCAACCAGCGGCGTCCCCCGCCCAGGGTTGCCCCCACCGAGGACATGGAGGGCAACCCCGCCACCTTCTACAACGTCCGCATGAGCGAGATGCCCGACTTCGGTGACCCGAAGTACGTCGACGTCTGGGCCGACGACGTGGTCACCCTGTCGCTGCAGTACTCCACCCAGTGGGACAGCCTCGCCCACGTCGGCGCCGAGTTCGACGCCGACGGCGACGGCGAGGAGGAGGCCGTCTACTACAACGGCTACCGCGGCGGCACCGACCTGGTCGGCCCGTCCGACGACGCCCGCGGCGACGGCAGCGGCCACCGGGCGTTCGCCCACCACCTCGGCCTCGAGCACATGGCCGTCCACGGCGTGCAGGGTCGAGGCGTGCTCGTCGACCTCCGCCACCACCTCGGCGACGACTGGAAGCCGGTCGACCTCGCCACGCTCCAGCAGATCATGGACGCCGACGGCGTCGTGGTCGAGCCCGGCGACATGCTGGTGCTCCACACCGGCTTCGCCACCCGGGTCCTCGAGTGGAACAAGGAGCCTGATCCCCGCCAGATCTTCACCACGTGCAGCTACCTCGACGCCAAGGACGACGCGCTGCTCGAGTGGATCGCCGACTCGCAGATCGCCGCGCTGGTGGCCGACAACTACGCGGTCGAGGGCCTGCTCGGCAAGGACAGGGACCCGAGTCGTCACTCGTTCCTGCCCATCCACCACCTGTGCCTGTTCAAGCTCGGTGTGCCGCTGGGGGAGATGTGGTATCTGGACGAGCTGGCCACGTGGCTCCGCGACCACGACCGCAGCCGCTTCCTGCTCACCGCACCGCCCCTGCGCCTCCCCGGCGTCGTGGGCTCCCCGCTCACCCCCATCGCCACCGTCTGAGCAGTTGCTCCGGACGTCAGGGTGCACGCACCGCAGAGTTCCGACGCCCGACTTCTTCTGGGGGTGTGGCTGCCCGTCGGCGTGCGGCGGTGGGGCCAAAATCTTCCGGGTGCGCGGGGGCACGACAGCGTGCGGAGGTGCGCCCGGCACTCAGTGGACGGGTCGTCGCCGCAGGCTGCGGCTGCGATCAGGAGCACCCGAGGACGAGGCGAATGGCGGCGCTCATGTTCGTGGAGTCTCGCGAATTCATGCAGCCGTCGGGCCTGCCGATCAGCTGCGGGTGGGGGTGGCTGCCGGCGTGGGCGACAGGTGGAAGGCCGACCAGTCGGTGTCCTTGACCCGGTTGATCTCCTTGAACAGCTTCGGCCGGCCGGCGGCGTTGAGGAGGTAGCGCTTGGGCTTACCGGGGATGTTGCCGCCCACGTACTGGCCCACCGTGCCGAACGGGGTCTCCGCTGCGGCGCGCTCGACCATCGACGACCACCGTTCCTCGGCCTCGGCGCTGACTTCGATCACCTCGCAGCCCACCTCGCGGGCGTGGACCATGGCGTCGGTGACGAAGTCGACCTGGTCGCTGTTGTAGCGGGGGTTGTTGCCGGCGGCGGCGTGGGGGCCGCCGGGGAAGAACAGGTTCGGGAAGCCGTGGGTCTGCACGCCGAGGAAGGTGGTCGGCCCGTCGGCCCAGTGCTCGGTGAGCGCGCGACCGTTTCGCCCCTGGATCCCCATACGCAGCATGGCGCCCGTACCGAAGTCGAAGCCGGTGGCCCACACGATGATGTCGTGCTCCCGGTGGGTGTCGCTGGTCTCGATGCCGGTCTCGGTCACCCGGGTCATCGGCGTCTCCTTGAGGGAGACGAGCTCGACGTGGGGCTGGTTGAACGCTTCGAAGTAGCCGGCGACGTACGGCGGACGCTTCTCCCCGTAGCGGTGGTCGTCGGGGATCAGCTTCTCGGCCGTCTCGGGGTCGTCGACGATGCTGCCGATCTTGTCGGCGATGAACTCGCACCACTCGGCGTTGGCGGCGGGGTTCATGAGGATGTCGACGTAGTTGCTGGTGAACTTCATGAACCCTGGGCTCGACCACATCTTCTCGAAGAACGCCCACCGCTCCTCGGGCGGGTCGTCGAAGGCAGACTTGGTGTTCGGGGGGTGGTGGAATCCGTGGATCGACTGGGCGAGCACCTCGCGCAGCTGCTCGAAGTCGGTCTTCAGCTGCTCCTGCTCGGCGTCGGTGATCGGCCGGTTGTTGAGCGGGGTGCACCAGTTGGCCGAGCGCTGGTACACGGTGAGCGAGGTGACCTCGTCGACCACCGAGGGCACCACCTGCACGCCGCTCGACGAGGTGCCGACCACGGCGACCCGCTTGCCGGCGAAGTCCACCGGATCGTCGGGCCACCGGCCGGTGTGGTGCTGCACGCCCCGGAAGTCGTCGCGCCCAGGGATGTCGGGGGTGTACGGGACGGAGAGCACGCCGGTGGCCGTGACGAGGAAGCGTGCTCGAGTCGTGGTGCCGTCGTCGGTGGACACCGTCCAGCACCCGGCGTCCTCCTCCCACACCGCCCCGGTGACCGGGGCGTCGAAGCGCATGTGCCGGCGCAGGTCGTAGCGGTCGACCACGTGGTTGAGGTACGCCTCGGTCTCGGGCTGGGCGGCGAAGTGCTCGGTCCACTCCCAGTCCTCGAACAGTTCGCGGTCGAAGAGATAGCCGTAGGTGTAGCTCTCGGAGTCGAAGCGGGCGCCGGGGTAGCGGTTCCAGAACCAGGTCCCGCCCACGCCGCTGCCGGCCTCGACCAGTTCCACCGAGAAGCCCTCCTCACGGGCCCGGTACAGCTGGTAGATGCCGGTCACGCCCGCGCCGACGATCAGGACGTCGACGTCCGGGCCGTCGATGCCAGCAGTGGGGACATCGCGGTCGGCGCCGCTGGGAACGGGGGAGGTGCTCATGGAGAACGAGATTGTACCGACCGGTTAGTCTACTTCTCATCCGAGCTCGAACGACGGGCACGTCTGGACCGAAAGGAGCCTCGAGTGGCGACCGCGAAGAAGCACGAACCGGTCCGCTTCGTCCCCCACGTCCTGGAGTTCCCGGACCGGGCGCCCAAGGAGCGCTACTTCGATCCGGACTTCTACCGACTCGAGGCCGAGCAGCTCTGGTCGCGCACGTGGCAGATGGCCTGCCGGTTGGAGGAGATCCCCGAGCCCGACGACTTCACCACCTACGAGATCCTCGACCAGTCGGTGATCCTGGTCCGCGCCGACGACGGTGGCGTCCGGGCGTTCCACAACTCGTGCCGGCACCGCGGCGTGCAGGTGGCCGAAGGCCGCGGCAACTGCGCGAGCGGGTTCGTGTGTCCCTTCCACGGCTGGTGCTACGGCTCCGACGGCACCAACACCTACATCCCGGTCGAGAAGAGCTTCGCCGAGCACAACCTGGAGCCCGGCGCGGTCGACCTCACGCCGGTGCGGTGCGACACGTGGGGTGGCTGCGCGTGGATCAACCTCGACGACAGCGCGCCGCCGCTGCGCGAGTGCATCGAGCCCTTCGCCACCGTCCACGACGCGTGGAAGCTCGAGTCGATGCGGGCCGAGTGGTGGCGAGCGTTCCGGCTCCCCGTGAACTGGAAGATCGCCGAGGCCGCCTTCCTCGAGCAGTACCACGTCATCGAGTCACACCCCCAGCTGGTCGACGCTGATCGTTTCCCGCCCAAGGACCCGACCACGTTCGACCCCCGCAGGTGGCTCGAGGCCGAGCTCCGCTACCTGCGCACGATGTGCGAGGGCATGGCGGGCATGGTCCACGACTCCGACGTCCGGGTCGCCGAAGGGATGCAGGACATCGAGCTGCCCGCGGATCCTGCGCTCGCGATGTCGACGTGGCACCGCGCCTTCAACGACGCGGTCACGCGGTGGCATCGCGGCGCGGGCCACGACATGCCCGACATCAACGAGCTCGAGGACGCCGGGTTCAACGAGTCGATGGGCTACTGCTTCCCCCACTTCTTCGTGCTGCCCATGTATTCCAGCGCGTCGTCGTACCGGTTCCGCCCGCTCGGACCGGAGGAGACGTTGATGGAGATCTGGTCGCTCACTCGCTACCCCGAGGGTGATGACGGACCCCGGCCCGAGCCGCCCGAGATCTGGGAGCACGATGATCCGCGCGTGCCGCCGATCCCGACCCAGGACTTCTCCAACCTCCCCAAGCAGCAGCGGGGCCTCCACAACACGGGGTTCGAGTACCTGCGTCTGTCCGCCGGCATCGAGGGGGGCGTCGCCAACTTCGAGCGGACCGTCGACGGCTTCCTCGCCGGCCTGCCCCACGAGCAGTTGCTCCCCGCGCTGCGAACGATCAACGTGAACCCCCTCGAACAACCCGTCGCCGACATCGAGTTCTGAGCACCATGAGCACGACCACTTCCTTCGCCGACGTCGCCGAAGGCGTCCGCGCCGCCATCGCCGCCTACACCCAGGCCCTCGACGATGGAAGCACCGACGACGTCGTCGCCACGTTCTGCGCCGACGGCGCTGTCGACATCCCCGGTCTCGGTCGGCACGAGGGCCACGACGCGCTCCGGGCGGCGTTCACGAAGGTCGAGCCGCAATGGCAGCAACGCCACCTCGTCCTGAACACCAACGTCACGAGCTGGAGCGAACGCGAGGCCACCGCGATCAGCGACGTCGTCTTCATCCTCTTGGGCGACGATGGCTGGGACATCGAGCTGGTGGGCCGCTACCACGACACCCTCCACCACGACGACGGCACCTGGCGGTTCCATCATCGCCGGGCCGAGTTCATCAACGGCTGAGTCGCTTGTCGCTCCTCTGCGGGAGCTCCTGCGCTCTCGAGTTGTTCGGCTCCGCCTCACAACTCGCGTGGTGCCAGCCCCCATTCCCCGTACTGCTGCGTATCTCGAGGTGCCTATGACGACGTTCGAAGGTCCACCCGTGGACGAGGTGCCGGGCGTCGGTGCCCGCACACTCGGCGGGTTCCTCACCGAGGTCGTCGAACGCTTCGGCCCGAACGAAGCCGTCGTACTCGACGACCCCCTGCTCGATGGCGAGACGGTCCGCTGGAGCTACGAACGCCTCGGCGCGGAGACGCGGCGTGTCGCCCGGGCGCTCTTCGCCGCCGGGGTCGAACCGGGCGAGGCCGTCGGCATCGTCATGGGAAACCGGCCCGAAGCGCTGGCGGGGATCTTCGGAGCGGCGATGATCGATGCGGTGGCCGTGCCCATGTCGACGTTCTCGCCCCAGCCCGAGTTGGCCCACCTCGTCGACACGTGCCGGGCCGGCGTGGTGCTCACCCAGGCGCGTCTCCTCGACCGCCGGTTCGGCGACGACCTCGCTGCCGTCGCCACCGACCGTGACCATCTCCGGCGCGTGGTCGTCCTCGGCGAGCCGTCGTGGAACGAGTTCCTCGGCGCCGGCGACGAGGTGCCCGCCGGCCAGCTCGATGACCGGGCCGCCGCGGTCACCCCTGACGATCCCGCGCTCGTGATCTTCTCGTCGGGGACCACCAGTGCGCCCAAGGGGATGCTCCACGCCAATCGGTCGCCCGCGTTGCAGTGCTGGCTCCAGGCCCAGGTGTTCGCCCGCGGCGAGGCGACCCGCATGTTCAGCGCGCTGCCCGTCTTCTGGACCGCCGGGTTCAACACCGCCGTGGGCGCCACGTTGGCCGCCGGCGGGTGCTGGGTGGCCCAGGAGACCTTCGACCCAGCGACGGCCCTGCCCCTCCTCGCCCGGGAGCGGGTGACCGAGCCCTACACGCTGCCCCACCAGACCGCCGCGCTGGCCGAGCACCCCGACTGGGAGTCAACCGACCTCTCGTCGCTGCGCTGCGTCTACGGCAAGGGGGCCTACGCCCGGCACCCGAGCGTCGACGGCGACAAGGGCTGGATCATGCCCGTGGGCTGGGGGATGTCGGAGACGTGCGCGTTCATCTCTGCCCACCCGTCCGACACCCCGCGCGAGCGGGCCAAGGTCGGGCACGGCGCGCTCCTCCCGGGCGCGAAGCTCAGAGTGATGGACCCCGAGACCGGCGCGCTTCTCGGCCCCGATGAAGAGGGAGAGCTGTGCGTCGGAGGTGCGACGCTCATGCTCGGCTACCTCGGCACGCCCGCGGCGGAGACCTTCGACGGCGACGGGTTCTTCCACACCGGCGACGCCGGCCACGTATCCGCCGACGGCAACGTGCACTACTCGGGCCGGCGCACTGAGATGATCAAGACCGGCGGCGCCAACGTCTCACCGGCCGAGGTCGAGGTCGCGCTCCGAGCGTGTCCACCCGTCAAGTTGTCCCGGGTCCTCGGCGTGCCCGACGCCCGCCTCGACGAGGCCGTGGTCGCCTGCATCGTGCTGCGTGACGACGAGGATGCCACCGTCGAGCAGGTCCGGTCGTTCCTCGAGGAGCGGCTCGCCGCCTACAAGGTGCCCAGGCACGTGCTGTTCTTCACCGACGACGAGATGCCGATGACCGGCACCGACGCCAAGGTCCGCGACGATGCCCTGCTGGAACTGGTGCTCGCCCGCCTCGACGCGCGCTGAGACCTCCGAAACGGTCAGGAGGCGGATGCCCGGTACTTCTCGACCGCCCGATTCGGGATGGGCGCGATGCCGTCGTGCACGCTGGGCAACGGCACGTCGGTTCGGAAGCTCTGGGCTCACCAAGCTTCGCCAGTAGAAGCTGACAGCCCCGGACCAACGGTCGTACCGAGTGGGTGTCGCATCCTTCGCACGCGAACGTTGGGACTCCCGGAGTGGCGGAGCCATCGACAGGCAGATTCGTGCCTCGGGGTCCTGGCCGTCGGTCAGGCGTCGATGGTGAGCACGACGCGGCCGCGGAGCTTGCCGGCGAGGATGTCCTCGGCCAGGGCGGGCGCGTCCTTGACGGAGCGGGTCTGGCTCATCGAGTCGAGGGTGGCGGGGTCGAGGTCACGGGCCAGGCGCTCCCACGCCTCGAGCCGCTTCTCGCGTGGGGCCATCACGCTGTCGACGCCCGCCAGGGTGACGCCCCGCAGGATGAACGGGGCCACCGACGCCGGCAGGTCCATCCCGCCCGCGAGACCACAGGCGGTGACCGTGCCCCCGTAGCGCGTCTGGGCGAGCACGTTGGCGAGCGTGGTGCTGCCGACGGTGTCGACCGCGCCGCCCCAGCGCTCCTTGCCCATGGGCTTGCCCGGCTCGGAGAGCTCGTTGCGGTCGATGATGTCGCTGGCGCCGAGCCCCTTCAGGTAGTCGGCCTCGTCGGCCTTGCCGGTGGAGGCGAGGACTTCGTGGCCGGCGGTCGCCAGCAGCGACACCGCCGCGCTGCCCACGCCGCCGGTGGCGCCGGTGACCAGGATCGGGCCGTCGTCGGTGGCCAGGCCCTGCCGTTCGAGCTCGAGCACACACAGCGCAGCCGTGTAGCCGGCGGTGCCGATGGCCATCGACTGCGCCGGTGAGAACGCGTCAGGCAGCGGCACGAGCCATTCCCCCGGCACCCGCGCCTTCTGGCCGTAGCCGCCGAGATGGGTCTCGCCCACGCCCCACCCGTTGAGGACGACCTGGTCGCCCTCGGCGATACCGTCGTGGCTCGACGAGGTGACCGTGCCCACGAAGTCGATCCCGGGGATCATCGGCCAGGTCCGCACGACCGGGGAGGTGCCGGTCAGGGCCAGCCCGTCCTTGTAGTTCATCGTGGAGTGCGACACGTCGACGGTGACGTCGCCGTCCATGAGGTCGGCCTCGTCGAACTCGGTCCATTCGAGGTGCTGGTTCTCGTCCTCGTCTCTGGTGAGGACGTAGGCCTCGAAGGTGGTCATGGTCGGTGCTCCCTGGTCGGTCGTCGACACGGCGCGAGTCCGCTCGATTCCGGCGTCGCCCGCCGCGGTGGTACGCCACCTCTTCTAGCATTGGACCGAGCGGTACAGAAAGCTCGGGCCTGGCCGCTGCTCAGCGGGCGCCGCGGAGGAGCAGGCCTGGGCGCTCGCCGGTGTCGGCCCCGTCGGCGAAGGTGGTGACGCCCGACTTGATCGTGGCCACGTAGCCGTCGGCCGACTGCACCAGTCGGCTGCCCCCGGCGGGGAGGTCGCGCACCACCCGCGGCACGCCGAGCTGGAGGCCGTCGTAGTCGAGGACGTTGACGTCGCCGACCATGCCTGGCTCGAGCGTGCCCCGGTCACCCAACCCGTAGAGGCGGGCCGTGTCCCTGGTCTGCTTCTTGACCACCCACTCCAACGGAAGCCGCTCGCCCCGGCTGCGGTCGCGGGTCCAGTGGGTGAGCATGAACGTCGGCTGGGACGCATCGCAGATCACGCCGCAGTGCGCGCCACCGTCGGAGAGCCCGCTGGCGGCACGCGGGTGGAGCAGCATCTCGCGCACGTGGTCGAGCGAGCCGTCGGAGTAGTTCAGGATCGGGACGTAGACGAGCCCGTCGCCGTCGCTGTCGAGCATGGCGTCGTAGGCCACCTCGAGGGGCGTGTGGCCCGACCGGCTGGCGATGGCCGCGAGCGAGCGGTCGGGACCGGGCTCGTACTCGGGCGGGTCGCCCAGCACGTAGGTGTGCTCGGCGGCGTCGGCCAGGCGAGCCGCGGTTTCGGCGTCGGGCTCCCACTCGAGAATCGAGCGCCGGACCTCCGGGGAACGCAACGCGTCGACGAGGTCGTCGCCGCGCAGGCCCTTGGCCTTGAGCTCGGCGAAGGTGGGGATGACGTCGAGGAACGAGTACGTGGTGTGCAGCCCCGAGAGCAGTCCGGTGGCTCGCCCGGCCACCTGCGGCCAGACCTGCGCGCCGCGCTCGGCGGCGTCGAGCGACGCCTCCATCAGCTCGCGCCACAGCTCGGGAGCCGCGTCGACCTGGAGCAGGGCGAAGGTCACCGGCCGGTCGATCTTGGCCGACAGCCGGCACATCCAGTCGACCTCCTTCGACGGGTTGACGATGTCCTCGCCGGCCGATCCCGCCGGTGCGAGCTCGAAGATGCCGGTACCGATCTCGGCCATGGCGGAGCCGATGCCGAACAGCTCGTCCTCGGCCGCGAAGGTTCCGGGAACGGGCTCGCCGTCGATGGCCGTGTGGGCGATGGTGCGTGACGTCGAGAACCCGAGCGCGCCAGCGGTGAGGGCATCGCGCACGATCGTCCGCATCGCCTCGATGTCCTCCGGGGTGGCCGGCTCGTTCTGGGCACCGCGTTCGCCCATCACGTAGGCACGGACGGCACCGTGGGCGATCTGGGTGCCGACGTCCATCGTCCAGTGGCGACCCTCGAGCGCGTCGAGGTACTCGGGAAAGGTCTCCCACGCCCAGTCGATGCCCTCGGACAGCGCGCTGCCGGGGATGTCCTCCACACCCTCCATGAGCCCGATGAGCCAGTCTCGACGGTCGGGATGAGCGGGGGCGAAGCCCACGCCGCAGTTGCCGGTGACGATGGTGGTGACCCCGTGCCAGGCCGTGGGCGCGAGTACGTCGTCCCACGTGACCTGGCCGTCGTAGTGGGTGTGGATGTCGACCCAGCCGGGCGTGACGAGGAGGTCGGTCGCGTCGATCTCCCGGGTCCCGGCGGGCAGTTCGGTGTCGAGATCAGGCCCGACGGCGACCACGGTCCCGTCGACGATGGCGACGTCGCCCCGGAAGGCCGGCTGGCCGGTGCCGTCGACGATCGTCCCGTTGCGGATGATCACGTTGTCCATGTCGTCCCCCGTATCTGATGGTCCGTCAGGAACCATAGGTGGTGGGTTCGCTCGGGGTCAGTCCTTCTGCCGCGTTCCGAGCACATCACGTCCTGCACCCTCGGTGCGCTCGCCCGCGATCTCGACCGCCGGTTGGTCGAAGTGGTCGAGATCGACGACGTCGGCCAGGGGCCGGCGGCGCACCGTCCCGTGCCTGCCCTCGGGCCAGCCGACCACGACGTGGCCGGCGAGGAGCCACTCGTCGGGGAGACCGACCGCGTCGCGGATCAGCTCCTCGCCGCCGTAGGAGGCCCAGCTCGTGACGCACGCGCCGAGGCCCTGGGCGCGTGCTGCGAGGAGGAAGTTCTGCATCGCCGGGTAGATCGACCCGCCGAGGAGCAGCTCGGACGCGGAGTCGTAGCCGTAGGTCGCGAACAGGACCGACGTGCGCTGCTCGGCCTGGTCGTGGAGCTCGTAGGTGGCCCGGTTGTTGCGGGCGCGGCGACTCTGGTCGTCGTCGGCGGGCCGGGACATGCCGTAGACGGGTTCGATGATCTCGAGCGCTCGGCCGGCGGCTTCGGCCACGACGGCACGCTGCCCGGGAGAGCGGAGGACGATGAACCGCCACGCCTGCGCGTTGGCGCCGTTCGGCGCCCACGTCGCCGCCTCGAGGCATCGCTGGAGGACGGCGTCGTCGACGGGCTCGTCGGTGAAGCGTCGGATGGTGCGGGCGGTGGAGAGGACCTCCCACACGTCGTCGGTAGCGGGCATGCGAGCGTCGCCTACCAGAGGGCCGGCTGTGATGAGGTCGAGGCCCGAGACGTCATTGGCATCCTCCATTTTGAAGAACCGGGTTCTCGTCTACCGTACTCCCGATGGACCACACACGAGGCCACGAGCGAGCCGTCGGACCATTGCCGTCCCGGAGTGGCCCGTTGACCGACATCCGGGTCATCGATCTCACGGCCGCGCTGTCCGGGCCGTTCTGCACGATGCTGCTGGCCGATCTCGGCGCCGACGTGATCAAGGTCGAGCCACCCAAGGGCGACTTCACCCGCGGCGGCGGCCCGTTCACCAAGGGAGACACCGAACGCAACTACGGCGGCTACTTCGCCAGCGTCAACCGGTCGAAGCGCAGCATCGTGCTCGACCTGAAGCAGGACGCCGACCGTGACACGTTGCGCGACCTGGTCCGCGACGCCGACGTCGTCGTCGAGAACTTCCGGGTCGGGGTGCTCGAGGGGCTCGACCTGGGCTACGAGGCACTGGCCGAGATCAACCCCCGCTTGGTCTACGGCGCGGTCCGGGGCTTCGGCGACCCACGAACCGGTGAGAGCCCGTACGCCGACTGGCCCGCGTTCGACGTCATCGCACAGGCGATGAGTGGTCTGGTGGCCACCACCGGCGAGCCCGGCACGTTCGGGACCCGTGTCGGCCCGAGCGTCGGCGACACCTATCCGGCCACGCTGCTCGCGCTCGGCATCGTGTCCGCGGTCCATGAGGCGCGCCGGACGGGGCAGGGGCAGTTCGTCGACGTCGCCATGTACGACGGGCTCGTCGCCATGTGCGAGGAGACCATCTACCGGTGGAGCTACTGGGGCCGCCACGACGAGCCCCACGGCACCATGCACCCGATCCACATCCCGTTCGGGCTCTTCTCGACCAGCGACGGCGCGGTCGCCATGGCCGCGCCCACCAACCACTGGCCCGTGTTGTGCGAGATCATGGAGCGTCCCGACCTGATCGACGACGAGCGCACCCGCGACAACCGCGCCCGCAACGCCAACCGCGAGCTGGTGATGGAAGTCGTCGAGGGATGGTTGGCCGAGCGGACCACCGCTGAAGTCCTCGGGTCGCTGGGCGGCCGGGTCCCGGTCGGACCGGTCAACTCCAACGAGATGCTCTTCGACGACCCCCACCTGCAGGAGCGCGAGATGCTCGTGGCGCTGAAGACGCCCGGTGCCGACCGCCCGACCGTGTTCGCCAACTCGGCGATCAAGTTCAGCCGCACACCCTCGGGGGTGAACCGACGCGCCCCGCTGCTCGGGGAGCACGGTGACGAGGTGCGGGCGGAGGTGCAGGAACGGCGGGAGCGCGGAGCGACGCGTCCCTGACGCTCTCGTCTCACGTCACGGCGCCGCCGTTGACCCCGATGACCTGCCCGGTGACGTAGCTCGCGGCGTCCGAGCACAGGTACGCGCACATCGCGCCGATGTCGTCGGGAGCCCCGAGCCGCCCGACCGGGGTCATGCGGGCCAGCATCTCGTCGTCCGGGACGTGCCCTTCGGCCTGTGCCTCGCGGAACATCGGCGTGTCGACGACGGCCGGTGGGATGGTGTTGGCGGTGATCCCCTTCGAGCCGTACTCCAGGGCGACTGCCTTGGTGAGCGCGATCACACCGCCCTTCGAGGCGGAGTAGTGGCCCTGGCGTCGCGAGCCGGCCTGCCCGGCGGCCGACGAGATGGTCACGATGCGACCCCAGCCGGCCCCGACCATGTCGGGCAGCGCGAGCTGGATGCAGTGGAACGTGCCGGTGAGGTTCACCCGCAGCGTCCGCTCCCATTCTTCGACGGTGATGTCGGTGAATCTCACGAAGCTGGCGACGGCGGCACTGGTCACGAGGATCGCGATCGGCCCGAGCTGGGTTCGTACCTGCTCGTACGCGCGGTCGACCGCCTCCCGGTCGGCGACGTCGACCTGGAGCCCGATGGATCGCACGCCGGCCCCGGTGAGGTGGTCAGCGGTCGCGAGCGCCGCCTCGCCGTCGAGGTCGAGCACCGCGACATCCGAACCCGCCGCGGCGAGGTGCTCGCAGGCGGAGCGCCCCATCCCCGATGCTCCACCGGTCACTACCGCGACACGACTCACGCCATTGTCTCCTTCGCCATCGACTGCTGCCTACGACGGGCTGATCCTCAATCGGCCTGCTCACGCAGTCGGGCTCGCAGGTCGACCTTGCGGATCTTGCCCGATGGCGTGCGGGGGAAGTCGTCGACGATCGAGATCTCCTCGGGCCACTTCTGCCGGGTGACGCCGGCCGCCTCGAGGTGGCCGGTGAGCGTGGGCAGATCGATCGGCTCGGCGTCGGCCTGCATTCGGATCACCGCGCAGGCGCGTTCGCCGAGACGGCCGTCGGGGGCGGCCACCACGGCGACCTCGGCCACGCCCGGCACGACGGCGACGCGGTCCTCGATCTCGGCGGCCGACAGGTTCTCGCCACCCCGGATGATGATGTCCTTCACCCGGTCGGTGATGGTGAGGAACCCGTCCCCGTCGAGGATGCCGATGTCGCCGGTGCGGTACCAGCCCTCGTCGTCGAACGCGTCGTTGAGCGCAGGGTTCGTGTACCCCATGCACAGGTCGGGCCCGCGCGACACGATCTCGCCCGGCTCACCCGCAGCGACCTCGTTGCCGTCGGCGTCGACGAGGCGGAGTTCCACACCGGGCAGGGCTCGACCGTCGGTCCGGTGCCGCTTCTCGGGAGGGTCCTCGTAGGTGGAACCGCTGATCGAGGGGTGCTCGGTCGAGCCGTAGGCGCGGATGATCCTGATGCCCCACGATTCGGCCCGCTCGCCGAGCGCGATCGGCACGGGGGCGCCGCCGAGTCCGATGTAGGGCATGTTGGCGGCGTGCTCGGGGGTGAAGTCGGGGTGGTCGAGGAGGGTCGACAGGAACACCGACGCACCGGTGCCGCCGCCGATGCCGTGCTCGGCCATGACTTCGAGCGCGTGTCCCGGGTCCCACCGGTCGATGAGGTGGATCGGGTTGGCGAGCCACAGCGGGCTCAGGACCGCGCCGAGCATCCCGGTCGCGTGCGTGACGGGTGAGCCCATGAGGTTGGCCATGTCGGGCTTGGCCATGCCGTTGATGTGGGCGAGCTCGGCGAGCAGCGTCCGGTGGTCGTGGATCACGCCCTTCGGGTCGCTCGTGGTGCCCGAGGTGTAGGCGAGCACCACGGCGTCTGCCGGTGCGACCTCGGGGAGGTCGGTGGCCGGTTCGTGTGCGGCGACCTCGTCCCAGGCCACACGTCGCACGGCGTCGGGCGCCGGGGCATCGGCCCCCTCGCCGACGACGACGTGGAGGCGGAGCCCGTCGATCTGTCGTTCATCGACGATGGTGGTGTAGTCGACGTAGCCGAACGAGGCCGGGGAGATGTAGGCCTCGGCCCCGCACTCGTCGAGGATGAAGGCGACCTCGGCGGCCCCGTAGATGTGCACGATCGGCACGAGTACGTAGCCGCCCATGGCCAGCGCGGCGAACGACACCACGGCCTCGCGCCAGTTGGGGATCTGGAAGGCGATGACGGCGCCGGGTTCGAGCCCCTCGCCGCGCAGCAAGCTCACCAACCGGCGGGCCTCGTCGTCGATGTCGGCGAAGGTGCCCTGCCACTGGTTCGTTCGCGAGTGGGTGGCGACCGTCGTGTCGGGTGCATCGGCCAGCCACGTCGCGACCTGGCCGCCGAGGGTCTCCTCGGTCCACCAGCCATCACGCACATACCGCGTCTCCAGCGCGGCCGGCACATCCCGTTTGCTCCACTTCACCGGACTCATGTCGCGACCCCCTGTGGCGCTGGTGCGTGTGCCCGTCTCAGAGCTCGAACAGACGTGGCGCCGTGCCCCGGGCGAGCAGGTCTTCGCCGATCGTCGTCGGCAGCGAGCTGGCCGACCCGAAGAGGCCCTCGATCACCACCGTGCGCTTCATCCAGCGCTGGAAGTCGTGCTCGGTGGTGAAGCCGATCCCGGCCAGCACCTGTTGGGCGTGCTTGCTCGCGGTACGGGCGGCCGAGCCGGCGAGTGACTTGGCCAGCGCCGCGAGCATCGGGTCGCTGTCGTCGGTGCAGGCGCCCGCGACGGATGCTGCGCCCTCGATCTGGACCAGGGTCTCGGACAGCTTGTGGCGGATCGCCTGGAACGAGGCGATGGCTCGGCCGAACTGCACCCGCTCCAGGGCGTGCTCCCGGGCCTGGTCGAGCATCCAGCGGGACGATGCGACGAGCTGGTGGGCCAATGCCACCTGGGCGGCGGCGACGGCGCCCGGCCACGTGCCGCCCGGGGTCTCGGCGTTCGTGTCCGCCGCGGCGATCGTGGCCCGGAGGCGCCGGTGACCCCCGTCGGGATCGATGCCTCCGACCGGCGCGACGTCGACTTTCGAGGGGTCCACGCGCACGAGCTCCACGGCCTGGTCGCTGGCAACGGCGAGCACGATGCTCGTGGCGGTGTCGATCCGTGGGGAGACGAGCCCGTCCACGACGATCTGTTCGTCGTCGCGGCGCGCTGGTGTCGTCGTGCGCTGCGTCGGCGGCAGGGCCACACCGGTCGTGGCCGACACGTCGAGGCCGAGCGCGTGGGCGAGGACGTCGTCGAGCGCACCCGAGGTCGTGCCCGTGGCGCCGAGCGCGGTGAACACGGTTGCGGCGCCCTGGGTCGGTGCGGCCTCGAGCAGCTCGGGCCATCCGAGCTCGAACAACGCCTGGTCGATCGTGGACGGGTCCGGCGCCGCGGCCATCGCCGACTCGAAGCTGGTGGCGAGCATGGCCAGATCGTCGGCGTCGAGGTGGTCCATCTGGTCGGTCATGCCTCGCGTCCCAGTTCGAGCAGACGGTTGGCGACGATGTTGCGCTGGATCTCGCCGGTACCGCCGTAGATGGTCGCGGCCTTCGAGTACAGGTAGTCGACCCGCCACATCTCGGCGACGGGGCCGTCGTCGAACTCGATCGTGCCGCCGAGCAGGCCCCGTGCCGTCTCCAGCAGCTCCTGTTCGGCCGACGCGATGAGGATCTTGTCGACCGACGTCTCGGCGCCGAGCGTGCCGCCCTCGGCGAGCCGGTACTGGGTGTCGCGGGATCGGCTCCGGAACGCCACGACCGACTGGAACGCCTGGCCGAGTGCCTGGGCGGCGGTGGGGGAGCGGTCCGGTGACTCGGCGACGTGTTCGACCAGCTGCGCGCATCGCCCGTGGAGCACGGCGCCGCGGTGCCAGAACGTCGTCGAGCGCTCGTAGGGGAGGATGTCCATGGCGACCTTCCAGCCGCCGTCGACCGCGCCGAGCAGGCGCTCCTCGGGGACGAACACGTCGTCGTAGAACACCTCGGCGAACTCGGGTCGGCCGTGCTGGGTCTCGATGGGGCGGGTGGTGATACCCGGCGAGTCCATGTCGATGAACAGCGCGGTGATCCCCCGGTGTCGGCTCTCGGCGTCGCCGGTGCGGGTCAGCAGGACGCAGCGCTCGCTGTACTGGGCGAAGCTGGTCCACACCTTCTGGCCGTTGACCAGCCAGCCGCCATCGGTCGGCGTCGCCCGGCATGCCAGTGAGGCGAGGTCGCTGCCGGTGCCCGGTTCGGAGAAGCCCTGACACCACAGCTCGTCGCCGCGCAGGAACGGCGGCACCATCTCGGCCACGAGCGCTCCGGACCCGAAGGTGGAGATGGTCGGGGCCAGCACCTCGATCATCGTCCACAGACTGGCGTCGGCGAGCGCGCGGGTGGCGATCTCCTCGCCCACGATCGCACGCAGCATCGAGGGTCCACCGAGCCCACCGACCGACTCGGGCCAGCCGTAGCGACCGAAGTCGGCATCCCACAGGGCCCGCTTCACGGTCTTGTAGTGGGCCAGCTCCTCGTCGAGGGTGCCGTAGCCGTCGTGGGGTGGCGTCAGGGTGTCGGCGTTCGCGTTCAACCACGTCGCGAGCTCGCGGCGGAAGCTCCCCGCGTCCGGGAGGTCGGCGTTCATCGCTTGTCCTTGTACACGGTGCCGTCCTTCATCACGAACTGCACCTGTTGCACCAGCTCGATGTTCTCGCGCGGGTCGCCGGGCACGCCGATGATGTCGGCCAGCATCCCCGGGGCGATCCGACCGAGGTCTGGCGCGTCGATCAGCTCGGCGCTCACGGTGGTCGCAGCGCGGATGGCCTGGAGCGGGGTCATCCCCCGCTTCACGAGCACCACGAGCTCCTCGGCGTTGCGGCCGTGGAAGATGGCGGGTGCGTCGCTGCCGGCGGCGATCTTGACGCCGGCCTCGATGGCGTCGGCCAGCGACTGCCTCGCCTTGGGGAAGATGTCGGCGGCCTTGGCTTGCAGCTCGGGCGGGTGGCGGGACACGTCCCAGTTCTCGGTGAGTGCGTTGGTGGACACGAGGAACGTGTCGGTGTCGAGCAGGCGCTGGATGGTGTCGGCCGAGATCATGAAGCCGTGCTCGATGCAGTCGATGCCCGCGTCGAGGGCGGCGTTCACGGCGTCGTCGCCGTGGCAGTGGGTCGCGACCTTCAGTCCTCGCCGGTGAGCTTCCTCGGCGATGGCGGCTAGCTCCTCGGTGGAGTACTGCTGGGCGCCGGGCGGGCCGGTGGTGGTCATCACCCCGCCGGACGCGCAGCACTTGATCAGTTCGGCGCCGTGCTTGATCTGGTAGCGGACGGCGCGGCGGACCTCGTCGACGCCGTCGGCGATGCCCTCCTCGACGGTCATCGGCATGATGTGGGGTGCGACGCCGCTCTGCGCGCTGGGGTCGAGGTGGCCGCCGGTCGGGCAGATGGCGTGGCCGGCCGGGACCACTCGCGGGCCGTCGACCCACCCCGAGTCGATGGCCTCGCTGAGGGCGACGTCGAGCAGGTAGCCGCCGGTCTTGACGAACAGGCCGAGGTTCCGCACGGTCGTGTAGCCGGCCCGCAGGGTGCGTTGGCCGTTGGCCAGCGCCCGCAACGTCATCTTGGCCGGATCGACGCGCATGGGGTCGGCGAGGGTCGCCCCCTTGCCGCCGAGCACGAGGTCGACCTCCATGTCCATCAGGCCGGGGATGAGCGTGAGCTCGGGCAGCTCGACGACCTGGTCGGCGTCAGCGGTGGCGCTGGCATCGCTGTCGATCGAGGTGATGCGGTTGCCCTCGACGCAGACGTACGCGCCGTCGAGCACGTCGCCGGTGTCGATGTCGAGCACGCCCTCGGCATGCAGGACGGTGATGGTCGGGTCAGCCATGGGTGGTCGGTGTTCCTCTCTCAGGCCACGACGCCGTTGATCTTGAGGTCGAGGACGGCCTCGTCGTCGAGTCCGAGGACCTCGTTGAGGATGCTGTCGCCGTGCTCGTTGAACGCGGGCGCCCGCTTCGGGGCCGGTGCCCGACCGCCGTAGTGCACGGGAGGGGACACGAGCGTGTACGGACGCTCCTCAGTGTCGACGTAGTCCTGGGTGTAGCCATTGGCGACGCTCTGTGGGTCGTCGGCCGCCTCGAGCACGTTCTGCACCACGGCCCACGGTCCCGAGAAGCCCGACAGGATCTCACGCCACTCCGCGAGGTGCCTTGCCGCGAACTCCTCGGCCAGCAACTCCTTGGCCACGGGTGCGTTCTCGGTGATCGACGCGGTGTCGGCGAAGCGGGGGTCGTCGGCGAGGTCGGGGCGACCGACCACCGTGGCCGCCTCGGGCCAGAACTTGGCGGCCTGGAGGCAGGTGAGGGAGATGAGGCGCCCGTCCTTGGTCTCGTAGGTCTCCGAGAGCGGGTTCCGGATCGGCGCGCCGCTCGGGAAGTTGCCCCACGGGATCTGGGTCTGCTTCGACAGTGCGAGCGCCGCCCCCATCGACCACATGCCCACGCCGAGCAGCGAGACGTCGACCGTGGTGGCCTCACCGGTGTTGAGCCGATGGAACAGCGCCCCCATGATCCCGCCCGCGATCGTCATGGCGCCGATCGAGTCACCGAACGCCGGTGCGGGCGGGGGCACCATGCCGCCGCCCTGGCGCATCGACCCCATGGCCACACCGGCGCGAGCCCAGTAGCCCAGCGAGTCGTACGAGCCCTTGTCCGCGTCGGGTCCCTCCGGACCCTGGCCGGTGCCGCAGACGTAGATGATGTCGGGATTGGCCTCGCGCATGTCGTCGAGGTCGATCCCGAGCTTGGCCCGGACCCCGGGCAGCTTGTTGGTGAGGAACACGTCGGAGACTGCGGCGAGGCGGTCCAGGACCTCGCGTCCCTGATCGGCCGAGAGGTCGAGGCCGATGCTCTTCTTCCCCCGGTTGGAGTGCTCGAGCAACACGTGGGCACCGTCGCCGAAGGAGACGGTGCCGCTCGACGCGAGGCCGCGCATGGCGTCGCCACGCTCCACGTGTTCGACCTTGATGACCTCGGCACCCCATTCGGCGAGCAGGGCGGAGGCCGCGGGAACGAAGGTGTGTTCGGCGACCTCGAGGATCCGGACTCCTCGCATCACATCGGTCATGGCGTTGGCCTCCTGGGTTCTGGGCGACGCTCGGCGCGCGCCGTGGTGATGGTGTCGCGTCGCCGCAACTCGGGGATGGGTGCATGGTGGTTGGATCGACCGGGTCGTCGAGCGTTCAGGCTTCGACGAGCTCGTCGCCGACCAGTGTCGTGCGGTGCAGCATGCGGCGCGAGGTCGGCTCGAAGGGCAACGCGCGGTGCAACATCCCGGTGTTGTCCCAGATGACGAGGTCGCCGACCCGCCACTGGTGGCGGTAGGTGAACTGGGGTTGGGTGGCCCACTCGTCGAGGTGGTCGAGCAGCGCGCGGCTCTCGTCGGGATCCATGCCGACGATCTCGTCGGCGGTCACGCCGATGAGCAGCGACCGACGTCCGTCGCGGCGCCGCCACACCAACGGGTGCTCGCGCTCGGGGATCGTGTCCCAGCCTGCTCGCTGTTCCGGTGTGGCGTCGGGGAATGCCAGGCGCATGGGCCGGGAGAAGCGGTGGATCACCCGGAGGTCGGCGATGCGTTCCTTCTCGGCCTCGGGCAGGGCCTGGTAGGCCGCGTAGGTGGTGGCGAACTCGGTGTCGCCGCCGGCGGGATCGACCTCGTGGGCGGCGAGCAGCGTCCCCTTCTGGGGGAGCTCGTCGTGGGTGCCGTCGATGTGCCAGAAGAAGTTGCCCTTGCGCAGCGCTGCCAGCTTGCTCCGCTTCGGGTCCGACGTGATGGTCGCGACTTCGGGGAACTCGCCGTCGTCGATGGCGCGCGGGACGACCACCTCGCCCAGCATGCGGCTGAAGGTCACCAGATCGGTATCGCTGATGTGGGCGTCGCGGTAGACGACGACGCCGTGGCGGTCGAGGGCCGCCTGGCACTCGTCGGCGGCCTCGCGATCGACCAGGTCGCGGCCCGCCATCCCGGTGATCTCGAGTCCGATGTGTTCGAGGAGTTGATTGCGCTCGACGGCCATGGATCCCCCGTTGCCAACGGTTGCGGTTCGTGACTGCGTGCCGGACGTCCCCGGTGCGAGAACGACTGTGCAGCGAGGGTGCATACTACATTCTCGCCCGGCGTTGGCGAGTGGCCGGGGTCACCCGCCGTCGTGGACCGGGCAGTAGGTTCGTCCCGTGCAGCCGGACGAGGCGAACGGGAACGACCGCTCCGCGTCGAAGCAGGTCGTCGACGACGTCGACCGCAAGGTGCTCGCCTCGCTGGCCGAGGACTGCCGGCTGTCCCACCGCGAGATCGCCCGTCGGATCGGCGTGGCGCCCGGCACCGTGTCGCAGCGGATCGAGCGGCTCGAGGAGCACGGGGTCATCGCCGGCTACCACGCTGCCATCGACCCCGAACGGCTCGGATTCAACACCACGGCACTCATCGGACTGCAGGTGACCCAGGGCGGGTCCGCGCAGGAGACGATCGACCAGCTCTACGCCATCCCCGAGGTGCGGTCGGTCTCGCTCGTGACCGGGCAGTGGGACTTCGTCGTCGAGTTGCAGATCCGCGACCAGGACCACCTGCGCGAGGTCCTCCTCGGTGAGGTCTGGCGGCTGCCACCGTTCCGCCACAGCGAGACGATGATCGTCCTCGAGCGCGTCGAGCGCCCGGCCTCCTGGTTCGCCGTCGACGCCGGCGGCTGAACCAGCACCGCGGAACCGGTTCTGGCCGCCCGATTCGCCGCCCACAACGCCCAGATGGCGGCCAGAACACCGAGCCCGGGCCACCTGCGGGGGGTTTCTCGCTCCGGACGTTGGTCGAGGTCAGGCGCGGGTCGCGTGCATCGGTCCCGTCGCCTGGTCCGCCGGTGGGGCGGAGTAGACACCCTCGGTCACGGTGCCGGCGTCGATCTCGTCGGCGGCGAATGCCGTGGTGACCGCCGCCGCCACTTCCTCGGTCGCCGCGGTGCGGATGGCCTCGATGTCGTCGGGGTGGGCGTCGCCCCGGTCGAGGAGCCGACGGGTCTGGAGCTCGATGGGGTCGCGCTCGCGCCAGTGCGCCAGCAGCTCGTCGGGGACGTAGTCGGTGCGCTTGCGTCAGGAACGGTTCAGGTTGCCGGCGTCCACGGGGAGCACCGTGCCGGTCACGTACCGGGCTTCGTCGGAGGCGAGCCAGGCCGCAGCGTTCGCCACGTCCACGGCTTCGACCGCCTGCACCGGCAGCGCGTTCGTCAGGGAGTTCGCCAGCTCGGGGACGTGCTCGAGGATCATCGACACGTCGCCGTTGTTGGCCATGGGCGTGGCCACGGTGGTGGGGGCCAGGCTGTTCACGCGGATGAAGTGCGGTGCCAGGAAGTTCGCCCAGGAGCGCATCAGCCCGATCACGCCGTGCTTCGACGCGGTGTAGCCGAGCATGCCGGCGACGTTGGAGGGTGCGCCGTGGAGCCCGCCGGTGGAGCTGGTGAGGATGATCGATCCGCCCTGGGCGTTGTCGATCATCGACGGGATGGCCACCCGTCCGGTGTTCCAGACGCCGGTGAGGTTCACGCCGATGACCTCGTCCCACTGCTCCTGCGACGAGGCGGCGCCGCCGGGTCCCATCCCCGCGTTGGCGACCACGATCGTGACCGGGCCGAGCTCGGCGACGCCGGCGTCGAACGCCTCGCGCAACGCATCGACGTCGCGGACGTCGACCTCGTGGACCTGGATCCGCCGCCCGAGGTCCTTCACCAGGCGAACGGTCTCGTCGAGGTCCTCACGTGTCGACATCTCGTAGCCGACGGACTTCAGCTGCCGGCAGATGTCGATTCCGATGATGTCGGCGCCCTCTTGCGCCATCCGGATCGCATGCGCACGACCCTGACCACGCGCTGCGCCGGTGATGAAGGCGACCTGCCCGTCGAGCTTTCCCATGTGTGTCCAACTCCTGTGTTTCGTGTTGTTCGATCAGTCGGTCGTGCCGGCTCGCGCGATGAGCTCCACGACCCGCGCCGGGCTCAGCGGCAGGCGGTCGACGACCACCCCGAAGGGGCTGAGCGCATCCGCGACCGAGTTGACGATCGCGGGTGCCGAGCCGATGGCACCGCCCTCGCCCACGCCCTTGTAGCCACCCGGTCCGGGACCGGGCGTCTCGACGTGGCCGTACTCGATGCGGGGCACCTCGGCCATCGTCGGCAGCAGGTAGTCCATGAAGCTGGCCGCCGTGGCGTTGCCCTCCTCGTCGTAGGACAGCTCCTCGAAGAGCGCGCCACCGATGCCCTGCACGGTGCCCCCGGCGATCTGGCCTTCGACCACGGTCGGGTTGATCATCGGCCCGCAGTCCTCGCTGACGATGTGACGCAGCAGCTCGACCGCGCCGGTCTCGACGTCGACCTCACAGGTGCAGACGTGGGTGGCGTTGGCCCAGATCGGCATGGGTGAGGCCGCGGCGTAGCGCTCGCTGGCCTCGAGGCCGGGCGACACTCCTTCGGGCAGGCCCGTGGCCTTGAAGTAGGCGAGGTTCGCGAGCTCGGGGACGCTCACGGTCCTGGCGGGCGTGCCGCGCACGTAGGCCTGGCTCCGCTCGATCTCGATGTCGTCGGCCGCGGCCTCGAGCTGGTGGGCCGCGATCGCCGTGAGCTTGTCGCGGAGCACCGAGCCCGCAGCGGACACGGCCCCGGCGGTCATCGAGCCGCTGCGGCTGCCGCCGGTGCCGGCGCCGAACGGCGTGACCGCGGTGTCGCCCTGGATGGTGTTGACGTCCTCGATCGACACGCCGAGGGCGTCGGCGGTGAGCTGCACCACCGTGGTCTCGATGCTGTTGCCGGACGAGCCGCCGGCCACGTACACGTTGACCTTGCCGTCGGGTTCGATGCGGATCGTCGCGCCCTCGGTGCCGTAGTAGCCGTAGCCGGGGGTGGTCGGCTCGATGTAGTTGGAAACGCCGAGCCCGAGATGACGGCCGTGCTCGCGTGCCTCGGCCTGCTCGCGCCGGAACTCGTCGACACCGAGCATCTCGAGCGCCTGCTCGAAGCACGCCGACGGCGACACGTGCGAGTACGGCATCCCGTTGCCGTTGCTGTAGGGCATCTCGTCGGCGTGGAGGATGTTCCGGCGCCGCAGCTCGACCGGGTCGAGGCCGAGCTGGCGAGCCGCCACGTCGAGGGTGACCTCGCGGGCCATCGACTCGAAGGCCCACGGGCCCCGGTAGGCGGTGCGGCCGACCGTGTTGGTGAACACCGACCGGTGCGTGAACGCGGTGGCCGGGATGCGGTACGGCCCGGGGTAGATGGTGCCCACCGCCGCACCGGTCATCACTGGGTAGGGGACCGGATAGGCGCCGTTGTCCTGGGTGTGGTCGATGGTGGCCGCGGTGATGGTGCCGTCGTCGGCGAAGCCCATGCGCATGACGCCCGACTCGTGACGCGCCTGGCCCGCCGCGAGCAGGTTCTCCTGACGGTCCTCGATCCACTTGAGCGCGCCGCCGCACCTGCGGGCGGCGAGCATGACGCACACCTCGTCGCGCTGGGGGATCACCTTCTGGCCGAAGCCGCCACCGGTGTCCCGCATGACCACACGGACGCGGTGCTCGGCGAGCCCGAGCACGCGAGCGCAGACGGCGCGGACCTCGTGAGGTGCTTGCGTGGCGGCCCAGATGCTGACCTCCTCCGTGGTGGGGTCCCACTCGACGATCAGCCCACGGGTCTCGATCGGGACCGCGGCGTAGGCCTGCTCCTGGAGGGAGTGCTCGATCACGTGCGGCGACGACGACAGGGCATCGGAGGCGTCGCCGGCCTTGCCGCCGGGGATCTCGCCGATGATGTTGTCCGGGTAGTCCTCGTGGACGAGCTCGTCGGTATCGGCGGCGGTGAGGTAGTCGGCCACGGCTTCGAGCGGCTCGTAGTCGACCAGCACCAGCTCGGTTGCGTCCTCGGCCACGTATCGGTTGTCGGCCACGACGAGCGCGACCGGGTCGCCCACGAACCGGGCCTCACCATCGGCCAGTGGGGGCATGGGGGTGGTGGGCTCGGGCCCCGAGCCGGTCCACCACAGCTCGCCGAGGTCGGGGTTGAGGTCGGCCGCGGTGTACACGGCGTGGACGCCGTCGAGCGCCAGCGCCTCGTCGGTGTCGATCCCGTCGATGCGGGCCCGGGCGAAGGGGCTGCGCACGAAGCAGGCGTGCAGCATGCCCGGCCGCTTGACGTCGTCGACGAAGGTGCCCCGTCCGGTGAGGAGCCTGGCGTCCTCCACCCGGTGGACGCGGCTGCCTGCGTATCTCGTGGTGCCGGCGAGATCGGTCACGGACGTGGGCCCCCAGGGACGGAAATGAGTGAGCGCCTGCTTAGCAAGCGCGGGCGCGCGAGACAACCGATCCGACGGAGCAGAGCCGAGTGCTGCTCCGCTGGAAGTGAGATTCTCGCATGACTAGTCTCATCTTCTCATCCCGGAGTCCGATGTGCATGTGCCAGGAGGGGATCGATGCCTGACGGGGGACCAGAGCGTGGCCCGGCCACACCACCCACGAGGAAGGTCGCGGTCGTCACCGGCGGCGCCTCGGGCATCGGGCTGGGCATCACCCAGCGCCTCGCCCGCGACGGTGCCGACGTCGCCATCTTCGACCTCGACGGCGAGGCCGCCGACGCACGTGCCAAGGAGATCGTGGCCGACGGTGGCAGCGCCATCGGCGTGACCGCCGACGTGGCCGATCGTGCGGCGGTCGAAGCCGGTCTCGACACGGTCCACGACGTGTTCGGGCCGGTCACCATCCTGGTCAACAACGCGGGGATGGAGGGGTTCCGGCCGTTCCTCGACATCAGTACCGAGTCGTGGGAGCGTCTGCTCGCCGTCAACCTCACCGGCACCTTCCACTGCTGCCAGGTGATGCTCCCCGACATGATCGAGGCCGGGTGGGGGCGCATCGTCAACATCTCGTCGTCCAGCACCCACAGCGGCCAGCCGCTGATGAGCCACTACGTCGCGTCCAAGTCGGGCATGGTGGGGCTGACGAAGTGCCTGGCGCTCGAGTTCGGACCGCAGGGCATCACCGTGAACACCGTGCCGCCCGGCTTCATCGACACCCCGATGCTGCGCAAGTCCGAGTCGAAGGGTCTGCTCGGTGGCGGGGTGGAGGAGCACGAGGCCAAGACGCCGGTGCGCCGCGCCGGTCGTCCCGAGGACATCGCCGCCGCCTGCGCGTTCCTCGTCTCCGACGAGGCCGGCTACATCACCGGCCAGGTCATCGGTGTCAACGGCGGCCGCAACACCTGACGACGCCCGGAGATCCCGCCGCCCGATCCATCCACTCGGGCGGAAATGGTATTCTCCTCCTGCAAGATCGCTGCTACCATCGACGGCTGTCACCTGAACCGGAGGTCTGCGACCCCATGCCCCTAGTCGAGAAGCCCGCACCCGGGAGTTGGACCGAGCACTTCGGCATCGACACCGGCCCCGTGCCCTACGAGGACTCGATCTCGCCCGAGCACTACGAGCTCGAGCGCGAGGCCATCTTCAAGAAGACCTGGCTCAACGTCGGTCGGGTCGAGCAGCTCCGGCGCGTCGGCAGCTACTTCACCAAGGAGATCCACGCGGCCGGCACGTCGGTGATCGTCGTGCGCAGCGCCAAGGACGAGATCCGCGCCTTCCACAACATGTGCCGCCACCGCGGCAACAAGCTCGTGTGGAACGACGAGCCGAACGAAGAGACCAGCGGTATGTGCAAGCAGTTCACCTGCAAGTACCACGGCTGGAGCTACGACCTCGACGGCCAGCTCAACTTCATCCAGCAGGAGTCGGAGTTCTTCGACGTCGACAAGGCCGACTACCCGCTCGCCGGCGTGCACTGCGAGGTGTGGGCGGGGTTCATCTTCATCAACCTCGATCCCGACACGCCCCAGCCGCTGCAGGAGTACCTCGGCAAGTTCGGCCAGGGTCTCGAGGACTACCCATTCGCCATGATGACCCAGGTCCACCGGTACCGCTCCGAGATCCGGAGCAACTGGAAGCTGTTCATCGACGCCTTCATGGAGTTCTACCACGCCCCCGTTCTGCACATGAAGCAGGCCGTGGGCGAGGAGGCCGAGAAGCTCGCCGACTACGGCTTCGAGGGGCTGCACTACGACATCGACGGGCCGCACTCGATGGTGTCGTCGTGGGGTGGCATGGCGCCGCCCCGGGACCTGAGCATGGTCAAGCCCACCGAGCGCATCCTGCGCAGCGGCCTGTTCGGGCCCTGGGACGCCCCCGACATCGGCGAGCTGCCCGAGGGCGTCAACCCGGCCCGGAGCAAGGTGTGGGGCGAGGACTCGTTCCTCTTCTTCCCCAACTTCATGATCCTGATCTGGAAGCCGAACTGGTACCTGACCTACCACTACTGGCCCACCGCCCACGACACCCACATCTTCGAGACGTCGCTGTACTTCGTGCCGCCCGAGAACGCGCTCGAGCGGCTCCAGCAGGAGATGGGCGTGATCACGTTCAAGGAGTACGGGCTCCAGGACGCCAACACGCTCGAGGCCACCCAGACGATGCTCGAGTCCCAGGCGGTGCGCGAGTTCCCGCTCTGCGACCAGGAGATCGCTCTCCGTCACCTCCACTTCACCGCACGCGAATACGTACGCGCCCACCAGGCCGGCGAGGGCACGCCGGTCTCGGTGTCGGCCGCGTCCTGAACGGAGTCACCATGGCCACCTTCCCTGACGCATTCAGTGACCTCGAGCCCTTCGCCGACTGGGCGCTGCCCACCGAGGAGCAGCGCTACACCAAGCGACTCGCCTCCACGATGGACGAGCTCCAGGCGTTCTACGACGCGGTGTATCCCCGCCTCGACGACATCTGCCAGTACCTCGAAGGTGTGGAGATGGCGGGAATCTCCGACGAGGACGCCCACCTGTTGTGGCTCGGTTGCGCCCACCTGGTCGTGTCGTTCCCGATCGAGGTCTGGAGCCAGCCCAAGGTCCCCGACAGCGGCTCCTGCTACATCTGGTCCATCCACGAACCCGCCGTCTGAGCCCACCGGCGCCGAGGTTCGGCGCGTTCGCGCGGTCCAGTTGGTCGAACGCGCCGATCGGCGCGTTCCTCACGCCTTCGGCGAGTGGGTCAGAAGTCGCTGCGGAAGAAGCCGACCGCGCCGGCGGCGGGCTCGTAGGCCTTGCTCATGCCGGCGCCGAAGTAGCCGGCGTCGGTGTAGAGCGTCACACCGCTCACGCCCGAGGCGGCCGGGCTGCACAGGAACACGAGCGGATAGGCCTGCTCGAGTGGCGTGGAGTGGCCGGTGCCGGTCTCCTCGCGGTAGTCGGCGCCGAAGGTCAGCCACGTGTCGGCGTTGGCGCGGGCCAGCGGCGTGTCGGTGGGGCTCGGCATGATCGCGTTGATCCGGATGCCCTTCTTGAGCAGACCCATCGCCTCGCGCGCCACGTAGGCGCAGATGGTGAGCTTGCTCCACAGGTAGTCGGTCCGGTCGTTCTCCTGGGCCCACTTGGCGGCCGCGTCGAAGTCGGTGATGTCGAGGTACTCGGTGAGCTTGTCGATGTTCTGCTCCCAGCCGAACCCGGCTGCGGAGGAGATGAACCCGATGGCCGAGCCGCGGGGGAGCATGTCGCCTTCGAGCATGCGGTCGATCATGAGCCGGTGGCCGAGGAAGTTGATCCGCTCGAGGCCGGGCGTGCCGTCGGCGACGCCGGCGCAGGAGAGCAGGGCGTCGACGGGGCCGCCGCACTCGGCGACGGCGGCCTCGATCGAGCCCCGGTCGGCGAGGTCGATGTGCATGCCCTTCACGCCGTCGATCTCCACCGGCGCCCGGTCCATGACGACCACGTCGGCGCCGCCATCGCGGACCACCTCGGCGGCCGCGGCCCCCATGCCGGTGGCACCTCCGACGACGACGACGCGCTTGCCGTCGAACCTGAATGCATCGAACAGCGACATGGGTTCCCCTCTTGTGTCTGTGGCTTGCGTGCGCTGGGGTCGACGCCCTTCGACGCCGACTGGGCGTGATGCTACTGCTACCCTGATGAGAACGTCAGATCCGGCGCTTGCATATGTGATTTCCGCAGCATTCGTGGTTTCCGCCGGATCGTTCCCAACCGCCGATCCGCCGAGGAGGCAACCGCCGATGCGAGTCGTGGTCGACTTCGATCTGTGCGAGAGCAACGCCCTGTGCATGTACGAGGCGCCCGAGGTCTTCGAGGTGCGTGACGACGACTTCCTCTACGTGCTCGACGAGAATCCGTCCGAGGACCTCCGCGAGAAGGTCCAGGCCGCCGCTCGGGTCTGCCCCAAGCAGGCCATCACGGTCGAGGACTGATCGTGCGCATCGGGGTGATGCTCGGCGCGGAGCGGGGACGCTACGCCCACAAGGTCGAACGCTTGCAGGACGACGCCCGGCGGGCCGAAGCCGACGGGTTCAGCTCGGTCTGGATCCCCCAGGTTCCTGACGACTTCGACGCGCTCACGGCTGCGACCCTGGTCGGGCTCGAGACCGAGCGGATCGAGATCGGTACCGCGGTGGTGCCGGTGCAGCCGCGCCACCCCATCGCCTTGGCCCAGCAGGCACTGTCCACCCAGGCGGTGTGCCAGGGGCGGCTGTCGCTCGGGCTCGGCGTGTCGCACCACTGGGTCATCGAGGAGATGCTCGGCATCCCCTACGACAAGCCGGTGACCGAGCTCCGCGCCCAGCTCGACGTGCTCGAGGCCGCGTTCGCCGGGCCCGGCATGGTCGACGTCGAGAACGACCGGTACCGGGTCCACAACCCGCTCGACATCACCGACATCACCCCGACGCCCACGTTGCTCGCTGCGCTCGGGCCGGTGATGCTCCGCCTGGCCGGCGAGCGCACCGACGGCACCATCCTCTGGATGGCCGACGAGCGCGCCATCGGCGACCACATCGCGCCGGCCATCACCGCCGCCGCCGAGGGTGCGGGCCGCAAGCCGCCGCGCATCGTGGCCGGTGTCCCCGTGTGCCTGTGTGCCGAGGACGAGGTCGACACCGCGGTGGCGCGCACCAACCGGATCCTGTCCGAGGCCGAGGTGTCGCCGAACTACCAGAAGTTGCTCGACCGGGGCGACGCCCGCCAGGTCGGCGATCTCCTCGCCGCCGGCACCGAGGCGATGATCGAGAAGCGGCTCCGCTCCTTCGCCGACGCCGGCGTCACCGACGTGTCCATCCGCGTCGTGCCGATCGGGGCGGACCGCGACGAGAAGCTGGCGTCGTCGCGTCGCACACGCGAATGGCTCGCCTCGCTCCAGGGCTCGCTCGACTGATGGCGTCCCGCATCCCACCCCTGTCCCCGAAGGAGTGGCCGAAGGCCATGAAGGCCGCGCTGGCCGCGCTCACGCCGGCGCACCCGCGACACCCGCTCCCCGAACGGCGCGACGACCGCCCCAAGGGGCTCAACATCCTGGGCACGCTTGCCCACCACCCCGAGCTGGCCACGGCGTACCACACCTTCAACGGCCACGTGCTGTTCGGCTCCACGCTCGATCTGCGAACCCGTGAGGTCTTGGTCCTCCGGGTCGCGGCGGTGCGCGGCTGCGAGTACGAGTGGCTCCAGCACGCGGTCATGGCCATCGACCTCGGTCTCACCCCGTCGGAGATCGAACGAATCGGCGAGGGTCCCGACGCCGAGGAGCTCGCCCCGCTCGACGCCGCGCTCGTGCGCGCCGTCGACGAGCTGCTCGCTGATGCCGAGATCGGCGACGCCACCTGGACCGCGCTCGCCGCCGAGCTCGACCAGCGCCAGCTCATGGACCTGGTCTTCACGGTGGGTGCCTACGACGCCCTGGCCATGGCCATGCAGAGCTTCGGCATCGAGATCGACGACGACCTCGCCGCCCACGCCGACTCGGTCCCGCCCCTGCCCTGACCAGGCCCACCCCAGCTCCGGGCCCCTCATATCGCGCCAGAGCGCGAATCCGGGGGCCCAGAACCGGACGGGGGGTTGCTCTGGGCCTTGATCTCGCGCCCGGGCGCGAACCCGGGGGTCCAGAGCTGTGCAGTTACTCGGCGGGCCAGGCGAGGGACTTGGTCTCGAGGTACTGGTCGAAGCCGGCCACACCGTTCTGGCGGCCGATGCCGGAGTCCTTGTAGCCGCCGAAGGGCATGTCGGGCCCGTAGAAGTTGCCGCCGTTGATGCTGAGTACACCGGTGCGGATGCGGCGGGCCACGGCGAGCGACCGGTCGAGCGACGCCGACAGCACGCCGCCCGACAAGCCGTACTGGCTGTCGTTGGCGATGCGGATGGCGTCCTCGTCGTCCTCGTAGGGGATCACCACGAGGACCGGCCCGAAGATCTCCTCCTGGGCGATGGTCATCGAGGAGTCGACGTCGACGAACAGGGTCGGCTGCACGTACCAGCCCGTGTCGAACTGCTCAGGGCGCGAGCCGCCGAGGACGAGCTCGGCACCCTCGTCGATGCCCGTCTGGATGTAGCCCTCGACCCGGGAGCGCTGCTTCTCGGAGATGAGCGGGCCCATGAGGTTGGCGGGGTCCTGCGGGTCGCCCCACGGGACGGCCTTCATCATCTCGGTGACCTGCTCGACGCCTTCGTCGTAGCGGCTGCGGGGGAGCAGCATCCGGGTCTGGATCGCACAGCCCTGGCCGCCGTGCGAGCACACGGCGAACGCGCTGGCCATCGCGGCGAGGCTCATGTCGGCGTCGTCGAGGACCACGGCGGCCGACTTGCCGCCGAGCTCGAGGAACAGGCGCTTCATGGTCGCCGCGCCCTTCTCCATGATGCGCTTGCCCACCGCGGTGGAGCCGGTGAACGAGATCAGGTCGACGTCGCTGGAGACGGTGAGCTCCTCGCCGACGAGGTGGTCGGACGAGGTGACGACGTTGAGGACGCCGGCCGGGATGTCGGTCTGCTCCGCGGCGAGGCGGCCGATGCGGGTGGCGTTGAACGGGGTGTCGGGCGCCGGCTTGAGAACCACCGCGTTGCCGGTGGCCAGGGCCTGGCCGAGCTTGTTGATGGTGACCTCGAACGGGTAGTTCCACGGCGTGATGGCGCCGACGACACCCGCCGGCTCCTTCCACACGCGGCGCGACGTCAGCGTGCCGCGCATGTCGGGCCGGTCGGGGAGCTCGGTTTCCCACTCGTAGGTGTCGATGAGCTCGACGGGGTGGCGGAGGGCCTCCTGGAGCGGGACGTCGAGCTGGGGACCCTCGGTCAGCATGCGGGGCGCGCCGACCTCGGCGATGAGCTCCTCGCGGAGCTCCTCCTGCTCGGACTCGAGCGCCTCCTGGAGCTGGAGCAGGCACCGCTTGCGCAGCTCGCGGTCAGTGGACCAGTCGCTCTGCTCGAAGGCGCGACGCGCGGCGGCGATGGCTCGCTGCATGTCGTCGGGCGACGCGTCGGCGACGCGACCGATCACCTCTTCGGTGGCGGGGTTGACGTTCTCGAACGTCTTCCCGGAGGCGGCCTCGACGAGCTCGCCGTCGATCAGCATCCGGGGTTCGTGGTTGACCTTGGTGTCGGCCATGGGTTCGCTCCTGGTGGTCTGTTTCGAGTGTCGGGTCAGCTTCGGGGGAGGCCGAGCACACGCTCGGCCACGATGTTGCGCTGGATCTCGGAGGTCCCGCCGGCGATCGTGCCCGAGAAGCTGCGCAGGTACCGGTTGAACCAGCCTTCGCTGTGGGCGTCGAGTTGGAGGTGGGACGCCGTGCCGGTGGGTACCGAGTGGTCGAGTGCGGCCGGTCCGAGCGCCTCGACCGCCTCTCGGTTGGCTCGCTGCACGGCCTCGGAGCCGAACAGCTTGAGGATCGACTGCTCGGTGGCGGACATGCCCCGTTGGGTCTTGGCCAGCGTCCGGTACCCGAGCAGCTTGAGCGCCTGCGCGTCGATCGCGATCCCGCCGTACCAATCGGCGACGAGCGGGTCGTCGTCGAGGTCGCGCTCGCGCATCGTCCGCCCGAAGTTGGCGCTGAAGCGGTCGAGCATCTCGGAGTAGTCGAGCCAGAGCATCGCCCGCTCGTGGCCGAGTGAGCCGGTGGCCACGCTCCACCCCTGGTGGAGGTCGCCCAGCAGGTTCTCGGCCGGGACCGCGACGTCGTCGAAGAACACCTCGTTGAAGTCGAGGTCGTCCTGGGCGACGATCGAACCGAACGGTCGGCGGGTGAGGCCGGGCAGGTCGGTGGGCACGACGAGCGCGCTGATGCCCTTGTGCTTGGGTGCGTCGGGGTCGGTGCGGACGAAGGCGAGGATGAAGTCGGCGTCGTGGGCGCCCGAGGTCCAGACCTTCTGGCCGTTCACGATGAACCGATCGCCGTCGAGGACGGCCCGCGTGCGCAGACCGGCCAGGTCGGAGCCCGCACCCGGTTCGCTCATGCCCAGCGCCGCGGTCAGGTCGCCACGCAGCAGCGGCGCCGCCCAGCGCTGCTTCTGCTCGTCGGTGCCGAAGCTCAGCAGCGACGGGGCGATGATGCCCAGGCCCTGCGGGTTGAAGCTGGGCGTCACCTCGCGCCGGGACAGCTCCTCGCGGTGCACGAACTGCTCGAGCAGCCCGGCGTTGCGTCCCCCGAACTCCGGCGGGTTGCCCGGGACGAGCCAGCCCGCGTCGAACAGCGTCCGCTGCCACTCCCGGGCCCACTCGGGCAGGTGGGCCGTGGACCGCGGCCGCTCGGTCGTGGCCGACGCTGACGGGGCGTTGGCCTCCAGCCAGGCGACGAACTCCTGGCGGAACGCCTCGGTCGAGTCGTCGAAGCTCAACCTCATGCCGACGCCGCCCCTCGTTCGTCGTTCCAGTGCTCGAGACCCCCGCTCGCCTGTACGGCCCGGGCCACGCGTGCCCGGTGTTCGGCGGCGCCGCCGAAGAGCAGCTCGCCGGCCTTGGCCCGGCGCAGGTACAGGTGCAGATCGTTCTCCCAGGTGAAGCCGATGCCGCCGAAGAGCTGGATGGCGTGCTCGACCACGATGCGTTGCGCGTCGCCGGCGGCGGCCTTGGCCATCGACGCGGCCACGGACCGGCGGTCGTCGTCCTCGGCGACCGTGAGGGCGGCGAACAGGGCGAGCGCACCGGCCCGCTCGACGGCGACGTACATGTCGACGGCTTTGTGCTTCACCGCCTGGAACGAGCCGATCGGCACCCCGAATTGCTCGCGCTCGCGCACGTACTCGAGGGCCATGTCGAGGCCCCGCCGGCACGAGCCGGCCATATGCGTGGCGAGGCCGATCGTGGCCTCGTCGAGCGCAGCGGCGACACCGGCGGCGACATCGTCACCGCCCAGGCGGTGATCGTCGTCCACCGTCACCCCGTCGAAGGTCACCGTCGCGACGTGGAGCGCGGGGTCGAACGAAGTGGCGCGCTCGGTGGTCACCTCGGCGGCCGGCACGATGAACACTTCCGGGCCGGTGTCGGCCCGCGCGACCACGGCGATCTCCTCGGCGCGGTCGCCGTCGACCACGAACGACGCAGATCCCGAGAGTGTCCAGCCGTCGCCGGACCTCGTGGCCCCGATCGGCGGTGCGCCCGGATCCCAGGCGCCCGTGTGGTCGGCGATGGCGACCGTACCCGAGCCGCCGGCGACGACGGCACCGAGGAGGCGCTTGCGCTGGGCCGCGGTGGCGCACCGGCGCACCAGCGGCGCGAACTGGGTGGTGGTGGCGAGGAACGGAGTGGGGTCGCCCACGTAGCCGAGCTCCTCGACGACGATCGCCGACTCGACCGCGGTCGTGCCGAGCCCACCGTCCTCCTCGGGGATGGCCAGCCCGGGCCAGTCGAGCCCGCACAGGGTGGTCCACAGGTCCTCGGCCTCGTGGTCGCCCTCGACCACACCCCGCAGGTACGCGGGCGGGCACTCCTTGGTGAGGATGTCCGCGGCGGCCGCCTGCAGCTCCCGCTGGTCATCGTCCAACTCGAAGTCCACCGAGCCCCCTTCCACCACTGGCGAGAATCAAGTTATCGAATCACGCGAGCAGTCCTTCTGCAAGTCGCCCGATGGCCAGGTCCGGGGTCGGATATGCCCGAGGCGACGGGCATGGCGGACGTTCTCTCGCATCTACGCGGCAAGCGTCTCCAGGACGCTGTCGAGCGGCGCGTGGTCGGCGGAGTGGCGGTCGATGTGCGCGTAGCGCACCGTCGAGCCCGGGCCGATGACGAACGTGGCGCCGAGTTGTGTCACGCGCTGGCCGCTGCGGTGGATCCGGAATCCGGCGCGGCGAGCCCTCACACCGCCTGGCCAAGACCGCGGGTCGAACAACAGCTGGAGGAACGGGATGGTGCGCGCGGATACCGCCTGGGCGGCGGCACTGTCGTCGTCCACGAGGACAGGGAACGGGATGGCCTCGTCGGTGACGAACGCCTTGGCGTACCGCCTGTCACCTGTCCCGATCGCGATGACGTCGGCGCCCAGCGCCTGGATCTGTTCGTAGTGCTCGCGCAACTGCGCGGCGTGCTCTCGGCAGAGGAGACAGCCGAAGTGGCGCAGGAAGACCAGGATCACCGGCCGCTGTTCCCAGTGGTCGCCGACCCGGTGCTGGGCGCCGTCGGCGCCGGTCAGCACGAGCGGCCCCAAGCGCGCCACATCCATCGTCATGCTTCCTCTCGTTGTGACGCCGGTGAACCCGGCGATGGCTCGAGCGGTGGTACCGGCACGGTGATGGCGGGCGCCTCGGTGCCGCCGTCGACCTCGAACACCTTTCCGGTGACCCACGACGACGCGTCCGACACGAGGTACAGCACGGCACAGGCGATGTCCTCGGGCTCGCCGGGCCGGTTCATCGGCGTGTTCGCCAGGAACTGCTCCCGCAGGCCGTGATCGGTCAGCACGATCTCGAGCGAACGGGTCGCGACACCGCCGACGTCGACGGCGTTGACCCGCACCCGGGGCGCGATCTCGGGGGCGATGTTTCGGGTGAGGCGGTCGAGGGCTGCCTTCGCTGCTCCGTAGGCGACGAAGGAAGTCTGCGTCATGCTGGCTGACCGGGACGAGATGTTGACCACCGCGCCCCGCCCGACGGTGTCGACCATCTGCCGTGCTGCAAGTCTCGTCAATAGCAGCGGCGCCGTAGCGTTGAAGTGGAAGGCGGTGGCCATGAACGTCTCGTCGGTGTCCATCGCCGGTCGCGGCATCGTCCCACCGGCGTTGTTCACGAGGACGTCGAGCCGGCCGAGCTCCTGATCAGCTGTGTCCACGAGTGCCTCGAGCGCGGCGGGGTCCATGACGTCGGTCGGGACGACCAGCGCTCGACGCCCGGTGCGCTCGACCTCCTCGGCGACGGTGTCGAGGTCCGACTTCGTCCGAGCGGCGAGCACGACGTCGGCGCCGGCCTCGGCCAGCCCGATGGCGATGCCTCGTCCGATGCCCTGTCCGGCGCCGGTGACGATGGCGACGCGGTCGTCGAGCCGGAAGCTGTCAAGGATCACGACGGCTCCGATGCAGGTGCGGCGCTGCCCGGCCGGCGTAGGCTGGCAGGTCGAGGTAGGTGAGCAGACCGGGCTCGGCCTCGACGACGTAGGGAACGGCATTGACGCAGTGCATGGCGGTCGCCACCACCCCGGGGTTGCGGCGCAGGCCGGCCTCGATGCTCTCGGGGTGGAGGTTCTTGAACGTGAGCTTCGTGCCTGGATCGCCGGTGACCTCGACCTCGAACCGTTCGCCCTCGGGACCGAACTGCCACGGTGGGTCGAGGTTCTCGTCCCCCATGAGCCAGTTGACCGCCGCGGTGACCACCGGTTCGCCGTCGACGAGCCCATCCCAGCGGAATCGCTGGGCGGCCACGAGGCCGGGCTCGATGACGCCGATCGGTGAGTCGATCGGTTCGGTCGCGACAGCGACCTCGTGCGTGGTGCGCAGTTCTGGGTCGAGATCGAACCCGAGCTCCTCGGCCACCATCCACACCGACTGGCCGAAGCCGGAGCCGAGCGCGGCGGTCATGATGCTCGTCTTGGCCTGCTCCGGCGTCGCGCCGAACAGCATCCAGTCACGGATCACGTCGGGCGCGCCGTAGGTCCGGATGTCGGAGAACTCCTCTGCTCGCACCCGGGTGACGGAGCCGGACAGCGCCGAGATGACCAGGGGGAAGCGCTCGGTGATGCCTCCCGGATGGATGCCGGTGCCGTGGAGCGTCACCCCCGACGATCGGCACACCTCGTCCGCCCGCTCGCGCTCGTCCTGCGCGGGGAAGAACCAACCCAACGGCGTCACCACGTTGCACCCGGATCGGAGGATGTGATCGACGACTGCGGGGTCGGCCATGAGCGGGCTGTAGATCGCGCAGTCGGCATCGATGCCGAGGACGGCGTCCACGTCGCTGGTCGCTCGGACACCGATCGGCTCACCGTCGAGGAGCTCACCGACGTCGACACCGTCCTTCGCATCCGAGTGGACCCAGCACCCGACGAGCTCGAGATCGGGATGCTGCAGCACGCCCTCGATCGCAGCCTTCCCGACGCCGCCGGTGGCCCACTGCACGACCCGGCGGCGCGGACGATCGCGATTGCCGTGGGTGGTCATCGGACCAGCTCTCGGCCGGTGACGAGCGGGAGGTCGAAGGCCGTGAGCAGGCCGGGCGGCGCTGCGATGACGGCTGGTACGGCGATGCCGAGGTGGCCGACCAGGCGGGACCAGTCCAGGATCACGGAGCCGATCGTAAGCGACAAGACTTAGATATTCAAGCGAAGGTGCTTGACGTATCGTGGGTGCTCATGGTGACGACCGGCGCTCGGGAGCGCATCCTGCTGGCGGCAGAACGGCTCATCGCCGAGCGCGGCCCCGAGGTGCCGCTGCGCGACGTCGCCGTCGCCGCCGGACAACGGAACAACTCCGCGGTGCAGTACTACTTCGGTTCCCGCGACGGGCTGATCGACGCCGTGGTCGAGCACCGCATGCCGGCGCTCGAGGAGCGTCGGTTGGAGCTGCTCGCCGAGCACGAGGCCATCGGCGATGCCGACGATCCGCGCGTCCTGGTCGAGCTCCTGGCCCGTCCGATGTTGGAGGCCGGGGAACGAGGCGGGGTCACGCACCTCAACCGGTTCCTGGACCAGGTGCGAAATCATCCGGCGGTCCACGACGGGGCCCGACTGGCGAACGAGAACCGCACCTTTGTGCGACTCGTCTTGACCAGGCTCGACCGCGCCCTCGGGTCGATCCCAGACCGCACCCGAAACCGCCGCGTCCGGTGGATGTCGACGGCGCTCCTCGCGCTCCTGGCCGACTACGAGCGAGCTGTCGAGGTGGGACAGATCAAGGCGGCGGACGGGAGCCACATCGACGACCTGCTGGACGTCCTGGTCGGCATCCTCACCGTGGCGCCGACCCGCAACGCGAGATAGTCGTCGTGGGCCGTTCCTGTTCCTCGAGGCGTCGGCCCTCGACTCAGCCATCGAGTTGGAGGCGGGGTTCCCGCCGCTCGCCCCGGCGGCGCCGTGGAGGCTCGAGCCGTCAGTTTCATCCATCGTCGAAAGCGGTGACCGATGCGAGGACGAAGCCGGGGCAACTCGTCTCGCTCGGAATGATCACGCCCCCTCTCTCGAGCATCGCGGCCTATCGGCGCGATTTGGGATGGTCGACGGCGGCGTTCCGGGACTGTCCGGTTGTCGAATCGGAACGCAGCCAACGCAAGACCGGCCGCCACGACGAGAGCGCCGATGGTGACGATGAAGGATCTTGCCCCAACAACACCGAGGTCCTGGTCACCGATCGTCATGCACGAAACCGGATCATACATACGTATGAATGACACCCGGGACCGACTGCTCGCCGCCACACGACGGTGCATCGCCGCCAATGGTCTCGTCGGGACGACGTCGCGGGACATCGCGTCGACGGCGAACGCCAATCTCGCCGCGATCACCTACCACTTCGGATCGAAGGACGAGCTCGTCGCGCAAGCGCTTCTGGACGGGCTCCGCGAGTGGCTCGCACCCGCTCTCGACGTGCTCACCAGCGACGAAGACCCGCCGACTCGCGCCACCCTGGTGATTCAGGCCCTCCTCTCATCCTTCGAAGATCAGCGACAAGACGCCTCCGGCTACCTGCAGGCACTGGTTGAAGCTCCCCGAATCGAACCGCTGCACACCGGGCTCATCCAGCTCTGGTCGGATCTCCGATCACTCCTGGCCGCCCAGGTCCGCGAGATGCAACAGTCCGGTGAACTGGACGTCTGGATCGAGCCTGAAGCCATGGCCGGGGTGATCGTGGCGATCGCGAATGGACTCGTCCTCCAAGTCACCGTCGACCCAGACGGGCCGTCACTCACCGACATGGCCGCCCAGTTCGGATCGCTACTCCTGAACGCTCGATCACGCAGTCGCACGGAATGACCTTGGCCGACCCTCGGCCCGCCGCCCGGAGCCTGTCTTCAAGTGTCGGTGTGGGACACCAGGTGTCGATCGCCCCGAACGTCGGTGCTCGACACCGGTCGGTGGCGCCTGGCGGCGCGCGTCGACCTCACTGCTCACATCTCGGGGGTCGACGGGTTGCGCTTCGAGAGCCACGCCCTCATCCTTCCAGCTCGCTCTCAAGGCGCGGATACGTGTCAGTAGGCGCGGCGCCCGTGAGGAGACCTGCGACATCACGCGCGCCACCGGCGCGTCCCAGGTCGCCGAAGCCCGTGTCATCTACGTGCCGCTCAGGACGGGTGCGTCATCACAACGCTCGATGCGCCCTCCCGCCCCGAAGATCTGTTCTTCGTTGCCAACGCCCCGCGCGAGCCGGCACTCGGCGCGGCTAGGAGGTCGAGGCGCGGTACTTCTCGATCGCGGATTCCGGCACGTGGGCGATGCCGTCCCGTATGACGTATTCGATCTCACGGGTGTGGATCAGTGCCAAGAGCTGCTTCGTGGAGATGCCGAGGCGTCGCGCGGCCTCGGAGGCTCGCAAGGCGGTGTCATTCATCGGGACCTCCGAAGGGATCGTCGAAACCAAGCCTACGACTGATGAGACGGATCTGGTCCTCGATGGGAAGGACCCCGGCGAGGTGGCCGCCATCGATCATGTGATCACGGGCGTCCTCGAGAGCGGCGAGAAGCTCGAGCGCCTCATCGAGGCTGAGCACCACGTCGTCCGGCGGCTCGGGTGCGGGCATGCGCCCGATCGTACGGATGGGCTACGACGCTCCATCTCGATGGTCTCGTGGCGCCACGTTTTCGCCACTTCTCGATCGACTACCGCACCGACCGTCCAGCTATCCGTTGACCGAGGCGCGTGTAGCCAGTCGGTGCGGCGGGCCCCACTCGCTCTGGACCCTCCATTCGGTGCCATGTGACCGATCTGAGGGTCCAGAACTCTGACCGCACCTGCTCTGGACCCCTGAAGAGGACGCCTGATGTCGGCCGCTCCGAATGCGTCGCAGCGAGCCATCGTGAGCGTCCCCATCGGCGCGCATCCAGGGATGGCGGAGGCCGTGGTTCTGGGGCAGGCTGACCGCCCGTACCGCGTCTCGGAGCCGGCGTTTCGTGGCTGAACCCCCGTACCTCACATCCTCAGTGTCCCGCCCTCTCCGTGTCAGGTAGGACCTCAGGGCCCGAGCTCGACACCGAGTGCCCTGGTATCCTCGACCCAGCGCTGATCATCGAGGAGGTGGAGATGGGCACCACTGCGCGTCCCCACGCGGCCGGCCACATCGAGCGCGCGACCGCCGAGCTGCATGGCCGCACGATCAGCTACGCCATCGTCCGCCACGCCGATCCCGACGCTCCCGTCGTGCTCCTGGTGCACGGGATGGCTGGCAGCTCTGACATGTGGGTCGACTCGATGCGCTTCCTCGGCGCGCGCTGCACGGTCGTCGCGCCTGACCTGTTGGGCCACGGCGAGAGCGCGAAGTTTCGGGGCGACTACTCGCTCGGCAACCAGGCGTCGCTGCTGCGCGACCTGCTCGCGATGCTCGACCTCGCACCGGCGACCTTCGTGGGGCAGTCGCTCGGCGGTGGCATCGTGATGCAGGCCGCCTATCAGTTCCCCGAGTGCTGTAACCGCTTGGTGCTCGTCGACGCCGGCGGACTCGGTCGCGACGTGTCGCTGCTCCTGCGCCTCCTCGCGGTCCCAGGGTCAGGCTACGTGCTCGCCGCCGCCACCGCCGACCCGGTGCGGGCGGTGCTCGGCGGTGTGCGCGGGTTCGCCCGCCGGATCGGCTTCCGCCTCGGCCCGGAAGAGAGCCAGATCGCCGCGGCCTACGAGTCGCTCGCCGACGCCAAGGCCCGCAAAGCGTTCCTGTCGACGCTCCGCTCGGTGGTCGACTACGCCGGCCAGCGGATCACGGCCACCGACCGCCTCTACCTGGCGGGCGCGATGCCCCTGATGGTCGTGTGGGGCGACCGCGACCGCATCATCCCGATGCACCACGCCACCGAGCTCCTCGACGTCGTGCCCCACGCCCGCCTCGAGGTGTTCGAGGGAGCCGGCCACTATCCGCAGAACCAGGACCCGCACGGGTTCGCGGAGGTGCTCATCGACTTCATCGCCACCACCGAGCCGGCCGAGCTGACCGCCGACTAGAGAGGGGTGCCCGTGCGTGCGACGATGGCGGCTCTCGCCGTGGCGATGCTGTTCGGTGCGTCGTGCGGTGCGGGCGACGATGCCGGTGCCGGCAACGAGACGACGACGACGACCATCCCGGCGTCGGGTGAGTTCACCGCGCTGACCTACAACGTCGCCGGTCTCCCCGACATCCTGTCGGGATCGAATCCCGAGGCGAACATGCCGCACATCGCGCGGCTGCTCAACGACTACGAGCTGGTGCTGACCCAGGAGGACTGGCGCACGCCCGATCCCAATCCAATAGCGCCGACGCGCTTCTACCACGAGATCCTCGCGGAGGGATCAGCACACAAGTACCAGTCCGAGTCCGAGCCACAGCCGCTGGGCAGAGACGCGAGCCGGCCGACCGCGCTGCTGGCCGACGGATTGCACTACTTCAGCGACTTCCCCCTCGGCGATGTCACCCACGTGGCGTGGGAGAGCTGCTTCGGCGACGCCGAGACCGGCGCCGGCGACTGCCTGGCATTCAAGGGCTTCAGCGTCGTGACGATGACGCTTCCCGGAAGCATCGAAGTCGACGTCTACAACCTGCACGGCGAAGCAGGCAGCACCCCCGAAGACCAGACGCTCCAGCACGACGACTTCGAGCAACTCGGCAACTACATCGTCGAAAACAGTGATGGCCGGGCCATCATCTTCGGGGGTGACACCAACCTCCACACCGACATCGACCCGGAGGATCCCCAGGACGCCGAAGACAAACAGATCTGGGAGGAGTTCCTCGGAGTCACCGGTCTCACCGACGTCTGCGACGCAGTCGGCTGTGACGAACCCGGCCGCATCGACAAGTTCGCCTACCGCAGCAACGACGACGTCGTCCTCGAGGCCACGTCGTGGGAGTTCGAGATCGAGAAGTTCCAGCGTGACGACGGAGAACCACTCAGCGACCACGACGCCCTCGCCGTGACCTTTCGCTGGGAGACGCGCTGAGCGGGTGGCGCAGAACCATCGGCAGCTCGTCGACCACGCAGGGACACCGCTCGCAACGATCACGGCGAAGGAGATCGGGATCCTCCGGACCCGAGCCGCGCCGATCGCACCGGTCATGCAGCCCTCCAGGCTGCCGTCGCGAAAGATGAATCTCCCAGCGTCACCGACTGCCCCGGAAGTGCTGTTACACGTGTGATCCAGCCGGGTCTGGGTCGGGGTCATGGAACTACGGTCATTGGTTGTTGTCGGTGCCGTTGAGAAGGCCGGTGAAGACCTGGACGCGGTCGCCATCGATGACCGCTTCCTCCCAGCACCGGAACCGACCTTGCGTGCCACGTTCTGGGACGGCAGGTTCCGCGGGTCGATCATGGCCAGGATCTCGCCCTCGTCGGTGCTCCTCGCCAGATCCAGGACCGCCTTGGTCGCTTCGGTGGCGTAGCCCAGGCCACGGGCGGCCGGAGCAAACCGCCACCCGAACTCGAGTCGTGGCTCGCCTTCGATCGAGTCTCCCGTCCGCCGGGAGTACGTGTTGTCCTCGTCCCTCCGTAGATCCCGACGGTCGACCACATCTCCTGTGCCGCCAGCGGCGTTTCAGCGACGGATTGCGGCGGCGTCGGACCTCTGGGGCGAGTCCGGAGGTTGGAGGATGGCGCAGTAGCCGTCGCAGTCGGCTGGGTCCTGGTCGGCGGCCCGCTGGGCCAGGCGATCGAGCAGAGAGCGGGTCTCGGTGAGCTCGCGGATCCGTTCGTCGACATCGGTGAGGTGCTGGTGGATGAGGTCGGTGACGTGTCCGCAGGGTGGTTCGCCGGTGTCGGAGATCGCGAGGACCTGTCGGATCTCGGCGAGGGTGAGCCCGGCGGTCTGCGCGTGGCGGATGAAGCTCAGCCGGTCGATGACGTCGGGGTGGTAGTCGCGATAGCCCGACGGCGTGCGAACCGGGTCGGCGAGAAGTCCCTCCGCTTCCCAGAACCGGATGGTCTTGGCGGTGACGCCGCTCTGGGCGGCGAGTTCCCCGATGCGCATGTTCGCCCCTTGACCTTCCATCGAAGTGGAAGGTTTACGGTAGCTCACAGACCGCAACCCCGAGCACGAGAAGGATCGCCATGAAGCTCGAACTGCTGTACTTCGATGACTGCCCGAACTGGAAGGTCGCCGCCGAACGCCTCGACGACGTCGCAGGCGACCGTGGTCTGACGGTGGAGCGGCGCCTTGTGACGACCCCCGAGGAGGCCGAGACCGCCCGGTTCCGGGGTTCGCCGACGATCCTGGTCGACGGCGAGGACCCGTTCGTTGCGGGGGACGAACCGTTCGGGCTGGCCTGCCGGGTGTATCAGACCCCCGACGGCCCGGCCGGGTCCCCGACCACCGAGCAGCTCGAAGCGATCCTCGATGCATGACGGGGACTTCGCCCCGGAGGGACCGCGGCCATCGGCTGCCACCGCGTGTCGCGGCGTCACTGCACCACGACGGTGCCCTGCATCCAGGGATGTGGGATGCAGTAGTACGGGAACTCGCCCGCCTCGTCGAAGGTGTACGAGAAGCTCTCGCCGGGCTGTATCTCACCGGAGTCGAACGTCCCGTCCGGGCTCCCCTGGTTGTTCTCCACGGTCCCCGAGGTCACGGTGTGGAACACGGAGTCCTCGTTGGCCCAGGTGACTGTGGTGCCGACCGGGATCGTGATCTCCAGCGGGTCGTAGGCGTTGTCCGCGTTGCTGGGATCGAACGCCCCCTCCGGAATCGTGACCTCGTTGGTGGACACCGCTTCGCCTTCTTCGGCGTCGCCCGTCTCCTCGTCGGAGTCGGGAGTGGGCGCTTCCTCGGCTGCATCCGCACCGGAGTCGCCGGCTTCGCCCTCCGACGCTTCGCGCTCGGCGAAGATCTCCGGGTTCTCGTCACCTTCGATCACGACCTGGCCGATGGCGCCCTTGTAGAACGTACGGACGAGGGCGTGGTCGACGAGGATCACCGTGCTGGGCACGTAGCCGACCATCTCGGTCACGGTGCCACCTCCCGTGACGACCAGGGTCGACTGCGAACCCCGGATCGGGTCGTTCGCTTCGTGCGTGGCCGCCTCCGGGTACACGACATCCCATTGGGATCCGATCGGATGCCAGTTGGAGTCGAGGTTCAGGCCTTCGTTGACCATGTAGATGCGGGCCCGCTCGTCCACGTTCATCTTCAGGGCGTTGTCGCCGACGAGCGCATCGGTGCGGCCGTTGAACGTCACGTATTGGGGCTCCTCGTTGAACAACGCGTCCGGATCGAAGGGGGCAACGCCGTTGTCGTTCGCGTCTCCCACGTACCACTCGGACTGCATGACGGCCCACTCGTGTTCGACCTCGGGCAGCGGCGTCGCCGGATCCACGATGAACATCCCGTACATGCCCTTGGCGATGTGCAAGGGCACGTCCCCGAACGCGCAGTGGTACATGAAGGCACCGGGGTACAAGAGCCGAGCATCGATCGTCGCCGTCTCACCCGGGGCCACGGTCAACGCCTCGGCGCCGCCACCCTGACCGGTCACGGCGTGGAAGTCGATGTTGTGGGGATGCGTGGACTCGGCGCTGTTGGTCAGTGTGACCCTGGCAAGGTCGCCCACCCGGCCACGCAGGACCGGCCCCGGTGTGCCGCACTGCACGTCGGTGTCACCGTCGATGCGGTAGCCCCACATCTCGGTGGACACGTCGTTCTCGGGATCGAGTGGGCACACGCCCTCGATCGCCTCGAGACGGACCTCGAAGATGCGCTGATCGGTCCGCTCCACCGGATCGGGGACCTGCGGGGCGTAGGAGACGTGCTCCTCGCCGGGATCGGCCATCTCCAGGTCCGCCACGGGCGTCAGATCGGGGACGACCGACTGCGTGACGGCGGCGGACTGGCCCGATGACTGTCCCGTCATGGGGACGGAACTCTCGCTGTCGCCCGAGCTGCATGCTGCGAACAGCAGCGCTGCGGCGATCGCCGCAGCGAGCAATCGGTTCCTGGTCATGGTTGTTCCTTTCCGTGGGAACGGTCGCGTATGGAGAACGGTCCGGTCGGCAGTGCCAGCTCGGCGAGCGAGATCGACTCCAGCTCGCGCATCAACGAAGCTCGCGCCCGGAGCCAGGGCTCGTGGAGCGCACACGGCTCCGGCGCGCTGCCGCACGCCCGGTCCTCGAGGACGCAGTGGCCGGTGTCGGTCGACCCCTCGACCGCTTCGATGAGCCGAAGCACGTCGAGGTGCCCGAGCTCGACCTCGAGCATGTAGCCCCCGTTCGGGCCCGTGGTGGAACTGACCCACCCCTGGCCCACGAGGGGCTGGACGATCTGCGGGAGCCAACCGGCGGAGGTGCCGACCTGGTCGGCCAGCGCGGATCCCTTGACCCGCCCACCGGCATGGCCGAGGACCAATGCCGCTCGCAAGGCCTGGTCGGTCTTCTTGGTCAACTGCAGTCGCACCCGGGCGCTCCTCGTCGAAATCCCTTAGTTCTTGAGTTAAAGACTAAGGAACTAGACGCGTCGAGGACAGGGACGTTGGTCCCAACTTCGGTTCACCGGTTGCGGCGGGGCAGGACAGCGGGAGCCGGTTCCGGACGCGGGACACGCATGGACGGTCATCGCCAACGAGACGTGCTCCTCGTCCAGCGGGAGCGTGTGCTGCTCGCTCGGCGTCGAGAGGCTCGGCCGTTGGAGCCGACACCGCCGATCGCCGCGAGGCGCGCGAAGTCGGCGTCGTAGTGGAGCACGACGAGGATCGAGGGCTCGCGGCCACGCCGAGCTGGCCACGCGCGTCGACCCTCAGAACGACTCGTACTCGACGGTGACCTTCTGGCCTCGCGGGAGGGACTGGCACGTGAGGATGAGGCCCTCCTCGAGCTCGTCGTCGTCGAGCGCGTTGTTGACCCGCATCGTGACCTCGCCCTCGTGGAGCACGCCCATGCAGGTGGCGCAGTCGCCGGCCTCGCAGGAGAACGGCGGCTTGAGCCCGCCCCGCCGGGCCGTCTGCAGCACGGTCTCCCCGGGCGTGTAGCCGACCTTGTGGTGGCGGCCCTGGAAGATGATGGTGAGCTCCTCCGGTGTGTCCGCACCGTCGTCGTCGGCCACCATCTCGGGTGCGGCCGACTCGGGCGCGTCGAAGCGTTCCTGGAGGACGTCATCGGGGGCCACGCCGGCGTCGAGCAGCGTGGTCTCGACCAGGTCCATGAACGGACCCGGACCGCAGAGGTAGTGGTCGGCGTCCACGTCGTCGCCGACGAAGGCACGAACCTGCTCGTCGTCGAGGAAGCCGCGCTCGTCGTCGAGGTGGTACTGGACCTCGAAGCGGTCGGGGTGTTCGTCGACCAACCGGCGGAGCTCGTCGTGGAAGATGATCGAGTCCCGATCGCGGTTGGCGAACAGGAGCCGGATCGGCCGGTCGGTGGCCTCGAGGGCGGTCTTGGCGATCGACATCACCGGCGTGACGCCGCTGCCGCCGCAGTAGCCGAGGACAGGCCGGGAGCTGTCGTCGCGGAGGCAGAACACGCCCGCCGGACGCTGCACCTCGAGGTGGTCGCCCGCAGTGATGGTGTCGTTCATCCAGTTCGACACCGCTCCACCGGGGACGCGCTTGACGGTCACCGTCAGCTTCTCGTCGCGCTCGGGCGAGCTCGACATCGAGTAGCAGCGGTGATGCTGCTCGCCGTCGACCTCCGCCCGGAACGTGCAGAACTGCCCGGCCCGGTACCGGAACGTCTCGGCCAGTTCGTCAGGGATGTCGAGGACGAAGGACTTGGTGTCGTGGGTCTCGTCCACGACCTCCGCCACCGGGATCCGGTGGTGGCGCAGTGCCTCGTGGACGTCGCTTCGATCGGTCATCAGGACAGGAAGTGCTCCTCGAACAACTCGAGATGCCGCCACGCGAGCGCGGGCGGGATTCCACCCACCATGGGGTGGAGACGGACCACTGCCATCTCGCCCTCGTCGGCGAGCTCCTTCTCGTAGTCGTCGGGGGCCAGGATCCGGTACATCCCGTCGGCCCGAAGCTCGTCGAGGTCGGCGAACGAGTGGTAGGCGGTGAAACCTCCCGCCTCCTGCAGCCGGCCGTAGGAGTTGGCCTCGTGGAGGAAGTAGGGGCCGAGCTCGGCCCACGCCGCCTCGGGATCCTCGGCCAGCATCACCACGCTCGGCGTGACGTCGAATCCCTCGCCCGGGTCGTCCTTGCCGAGCCTCAGGCACTCGTCGCGGTAGTGCTCCCACACCCCGGCTTCGGAGGGGACGAAGCCGTCGCCGATGTGGGCCGCGCGCCGTGCCGCGGGCTCGCTGCTGCCGCCGAGGATGATCTCCGGCCCGCCCTCCTGGGCCGGGGTGGGCCGGACCCGCACGGTGCGACCGCGGAACTCGAACGGCTCGCCGGTCCACGCCGCGCGCAACGTCTCGACCGTCTCGCGCACGAGTGAGGGTCGCTTGTTCATCGGGACCCCGAAGTGGGCGAACTCCTCGGGCACGTAGCCGCCACCGATGATCAGGTTCAGCCGGCCACCGCAGAGCTGGTCGACCACGGCGGTGTCCTCGGCCAGGCGGATCGGGTCGTAGAAGGGGGCGACGAGCGCCGCGATGCCGATCGCGATGTTCTGCGTCCGAGCACCGACGGCGCCGGCCATCACCAACGGGCTGGGCAGGTACCCGTCGTCGCTGTCGTGGTGCTCCTGGAAGGAGACCGCGAGGCCGCCATGACGGTCGGCCCACTCGGTCATCTCGAGCGCGGCCTCGTAACGCTCCTGGGTGCTCACCCCGCTGAACGACGGGTTCCGCAGGTCGAAGCGCATGATGAAGAGCACGGGGTCCTCCCGGTGGTCGTCGGTTTCGTCGAGCGCTGCACGCCCCCGTCGTACGCGATGTCCCTCGCGCAGGACGAGAACGAAGTTATCGCGCCCAGGGGCGCTCCCGGAGATCGACCCCCGACGAGTCGAAACGGCGCTCTTGCCTGAGTACAGTCAGGCTCTCGAATTTCGAGGGGAGAACGATCATGAGCGCCGTCCTGCAGGGTGTCCGAGTCCTCGAGGTCGCCGAGCACACCTTCGTGCCGGCGGCGTCGGCGTTGCTGGCCGACTGGGGTGCCGAGATCATCAAGATCGAGCACGTCGAGCGCGGCGACGCCATGCGGGGCCTGGCCTCGACCGGCGTCGTGTCGATGGGCAGCGACGTCCATGCCCTGCTCGAGCACTCGAACCGGGGCAAGAAGAGCCTCGGGCTCGACCTCACCACCGACGAGGGTCTCGACATCCTCTACGAGCTCGCCGCCACCTCGGACGTGTTCCTCACCAACAAGATGCCGAGCGTGCGCGAGAAGCTCTCCATCGGCGTCGACACGATCCGCGAGCACAACCCCGACATCATCTACGTGCGGGGCACCGGCCAGGGCGAGCGCGGTCCCGATGCCGACAAGGGTTCCTACGACTCGCTCGCGTTCTGGGCCCGCGCCGGCGTCGCCCTGTCGGCCAAGCGGCCCGAGTACGACCTCATGCCGATCCCACCCGCGCCGGGCTTCGGCGACTCCATCGGCGCGATGACCATCGCCGGCGGAATCATGGGTGCGCTGTTCCACCGCGAGCGCACCGGCGAAGCCAAGACCGTCGACGTGTCGCTGATGGCCACCGGTCTGTGGTCGATGGGCCAGGCCATCGCCCTGTCGCTGAGCATGGGCACGCCGTGGGAGGTGCCGCCGAACGAGCAGCTCGCCCGCAACCCGCTCACCCGCATGTACGACACCGCCGACGGGCGGGTCGTCTCGCTCACCTGCCTCCAGGCCGGTAAGTACTGGCCCGAGCTGTGCGAGGTGGTCGGCCGGCCCGAGCTCGCCGAGGACGAGCGCTTCGCCGACCCGCTCTCGCTCATGGCGAACAGCGTGGAGGCCGTCGACGAGCTCGTCCCGGTGTTCGAGTCCAAGACGCTGGACGAGTGGCGCGAGCTGCTCGCCGACTTCTCCGGGCAGTGGGCCGCGGTCCAGGACACCCTCGAGGTGGCCGACGACCCCCAGTCCATCGCCAACGGTTACCTGCAGGACGCCGAGACCGCGGCTGGCACGCCGTTCAAGCTCGTTGCCGCGCCGGTTCAGTACGACGAGGAGCCCGCGCCGACCAAGCGGGCCCCCGAGTTCAACGAGCACGGCGACGAGATCCTCGAGAGCATCGGTCTCGACATGGAGGCCATCATCGACCTCAAGGTCAAGGGAGTCGTGGCGTAGACGCTCGAACGCGACGGTGGCGGGGCGCTGTGGGTCGCCCCGCCACCGAAGCTGGCTCCCGGGGGGAAGGGGGCCAGCGATCTGTCGTGCGCCTCAGCTCGTCGTCACGGGGAGACGTTCCCAGCCGCGCACGGTGCTGGTGCGGGCCTGCTCGGCGTTGTCCCAGTCGACCTCCCACTCGGGGAAGCGCGTGAGCACTTCTTCGAGCGCGACGCGTCCTTCGAGGCGGGCGAGGGCCGCGCCGAGGCAGAAGTGGAGGCCGTAGCCGAAGGACAGGTGGTGGTCGATCTTGCGGTGGATGTCGAAGCTGTCGCCGTCGGGGAAGTGGCGGTCGTCGCGGTTGGCCGACCCGTTGAGCAGGAGGATGGCGCTGCCCGCGGGGACAGTGTCGCCGTGGTACGCCACGTCCTCGGTGACGTAGCGGGCCTGCACCGGTGAGGGCGCTTCGTAGCGCAACAGCTCCTCGATGGCGTTGGGGATGAGGTCGTGGTCAGCTGCCAGTTCGGCCCGCTGATCGGGGTGCTCGGCCAGCACTTTGCCGGTCCAGCCGATGAGGCGGGTGGTGGTCTCGTTGCCGGCGGCCGCGATCAGGTTGACGTAGTTGAGCGTCTCGTCGCGGGTGAGCCGACGTCGCACACCGTCCATGTCCTCGAACTCGGCCTGGATGAGCTCGGTCATCAGGTCGTCGGAGGGGTTCTCCGCCCGCCAGTCGATGTAGTCGGCGAACACCTCCGACTGGCCGCGACCGTCGGTCATGATCGAGGCATCCGGCATCTCACCGCCGTCCTCGAGCTTGAGGCCCTCGTCGATCTGGTCGCGGATGGCCTCCTGGTCCTCCTCGGGGATGCCGAGCAGCATGCCGATGGTGCGCATCGGCATCTGGGCACCCAGGTCGGCGATGAAGTCGAAGCCGCCGGCGCCGACGAGGGGGTCGAGCGTGTTGGCGCAGAACTCGCGGACCTTGGGCTCGATGGCGTTCATCTTCCGGGGCGTGAACACGCGCGACAGCAGGCCACGGTGGATGTCGTGTCCGGGCGGGTCCTCGAAGATCATCGAGCCCGGGGGCGTTTCGATGTCGGCCTTGATGAGCTCGAGAAGTGTGCCCTTGGCCGAGCTGAACCGCTTCCAATCCTTCAAGGCGCCCTCGACGTCGTCGAAGCGGGACAGGGCCCAGAAGTCGTACCGCTCGTTGCGGTACAGCGGCGCTTCCTCGCGCAACCGACGCCAGATCGGGTACGGATCGGTGTCGATCTCGAAGTCGTATGGGTCGTAGTACAGGCCATCGTTGGCCAGCGCGGCGTCGGCCATCGTCATGCGAACCCCCGGGGAACGAGCGAGAACGAGGGTGACAGTAGACGAAGAAGCAGGTTCTCGCAACGAGGGATCGCCGCCCGGTCTGCGTGCTCCGGGGGCGAGGTTGCAGGGTGCCTCTCGTCAGGCAATAATGGCATTCTCACCAGTTCAGGAGGGGATCCCCGATGACCACGACGTCTGCACCCGTTCTCGACTGCCCGGTCTTCGACGCCGACAACCACATGTACGAGACCGAGGACGCGTTCACGCGGCACCTGCCCGACCACTACGCGGGCGCGATCAAGTACATCGAGATCAACGGCCGCAAGAAGATCGTCGTCCGCGGCCAGATCAGCGAGTACATCCCGAACCCGACCTTCGAGGTCGTCGCCCGTCCGGGCGCCCAAGAGGAGTACTTCAAGTACGGCAACCCCGAGGGCAAGAGCCGCCGCGAGATCTTCGGCGAGCCGATGCGGTCGATCCCCGCGTTCCGGGAGCCCGAGGCCCGCCTCGAGCTGATGGACGAGCAGGGCCTCGACCGCGCGCTCATGTTCCCGACGCTGGCCAGCCTGCTCGAGGAGCGCCTGCGCGACGATCCCGATCTGACCCACGCCGTCGTCCACTCGCTCAACCAGTGGATGCACGAGACCTGGTCGTTCAACTACGAGGGCCGGATCTTCGCCACTCCCGTCATCACCCTCCCGCTCGTCGAGGCGGCCATCGAGGAGCTCGAGTGGGTGGTCGAGCGTGGTGCCAAGGCCATCCTCATCCGGCCCGCTCCCGCATGGGGCTACAAGGGCCCGCGCTCCCCGGCGCTTCCGGAGTTCGACCCGTTCTGGGAGAAGGTCGTGGAGCACGGCCTCCTCGTCGGCATGCACTCCTCCGACAGCGGCTACGACCGCTACCAGAACGAGTGGATGGGCAGCGATTCCGAGATGCTGCCGTTCCAGCCCCAGGCGTTCCGCATGCTGGGCCAGTGGCGCCCGGTCGAGGACGCGGTCGCGTCGTTCATCACCCACGGGGCGCTGACGCGGTTCCCCGACCTCAAGCTGGCGGTCATCGAGAACGGCAGCAGCTGGGTCAAGCCGTTGATGGAGAACCTGGCCGACACCTACAAGAAGATGCCGCAGGACTTCGACGAGGACCCGATCGAGGTCTTCAAGCGCAACGTGCACGTGAGCCCGTTCTGGGAAGAGGACCTCGGCGAGCTCGCTGACCTGATCGGCACCGAGCGTGTGCTGTTCGGCTCCGACTACCCCCACCCGGAGGGGCTCGCCGAGCCGGCCACCTACGTCGAGGAGCTCGAGGGGCTCGACGAGGACAAGGTCCGCAAGATCATGGGTGGCAACCTCGCGCGCCTCATGGAAGTCGAGAGCGCCGTCGTTCGATGACACGCCGTGCTGCGCGGGGCCTGCGCCGGCTCGCTGGCGCTCGCTCCCGATCGACGTCCGGCTCGCTGGCGCTCGCGCGGCCGTCCGCTCACCGATCGCTGGACCAAGGGATGTGGATCGGTGACCGGTGACGCGGCCCAGACCATCCCGGCGCTGACCGCCACGGCCGCCGACGCGTTCGGCGATCGGCTCGCGGTCGTCGACGGCGACCGTCGGCTCACCTACGCCGAGCTGGCGGACGCGGCTCGCGACTTCGGCGCATCGCTGGTCGAGGCCGGCATCGAGTCTGGCGACGTGGTCGGCATCTGGGCGCCCAACTCCGCGGAGTGGATCGTCGCGGTCCTCGGTCTGTTCCAGGCCGGGGCCGTGCTCGTCCCGGTCAACACGAGGTTCAAGGGCGCCGAGGCCACCGACCTCCTCGGCCGGAGCCGGGCGAAGGCGCTGGTCACCGTCACCGACTTCCTCGACACCGACTACGTGGCCGTGCTCGCCGAGGCCGGCATGCCCGAGGGCCTGGACACCATCGTGGTCGCGTCGGGGCACACACCCGAGGGCGCCGAGTCCTGGGACGCCTTCGGTGCCCGTGCCACCGACGACGCCCGCGCCGAGGTCGATCGCCGGTCGGCGGCGGTCGCCGCCGACGATCCCGCCGACATCCTCTTCACGTCCGGCACCACCGGCCGCCCGAAGGGCGTGGTCCAGACCCACGAGCGCACCCTGCTGGTCGCTCGCGACTGGGTCGCGATGACGGGCCTGACCGCCGGCGACCGCTACCTGATGGTCAACCCCTACTTCCACATGTTCGGGCTCAAGGCCGGCATCCTCGCCTCGATGGTCGCCGGCGCGACCATGCTCCCCGAGGCCGCCTTCGACGTCGACCGGGCGCTCGAACGCGTGGAGCGGGACCGGGTCAGCGTCTTCCCCGGCGCGCCGACCATCTACCAGTCGATCCTCGACCACCCTGACCGCGAGAAGCACGACCTGTCGAGCCTGCGCGTCGCGGTCACCGGCGCCGCCGACATCCCCGTCGAGCTCATCCGCCGCGTCCAGGACGAGTTGCCGTTCTCGGTGGTGGTCACCGGCTACGGCCTCACCGAGGGCGGCACGGCCGCCGCGACTGCGCCGGACGACGACGCCACCGTCACCGCCACCACCGTCGGCCGCCCCCGGCCGACGTTCGAGCTGCGCATCGTCGACGGTGCCGGCGACGACGTGGCCACCGGCGAGACCGGCGAGATCCTGCTCCGGGGCGGCAGCATCATGTCCCACTACCTCGACGACCCCGAGGCGACCGCCGAGGTCCTCTCCGACGACGGGTGGCTCCGCACCGGCGACCTCGGCGCGATCGACGCCGACGGCAACCTGAAGATCGTCGGCCGGTCGAAGGACATGTACATCGTCGGCGGGTTCAATGCCTATCCGGCCGAGATCGAGAACCTCCTCCTCGGTCACCCCGACATCGGTCAGGTCGCGGTGATCGGCATCCCCGACGAGCGCCTCGGCGAGGTCGGGATGGCATTCGTCGTCCCCGCACCCGGCACCGAGCCCACCGAAGCCGGGATCATCGAGTGGAGCCGGGAGACCATGGCCAACTACAAGGCGCCGCGGCGGGTGGCATTCGTCGACGAGCTCCCCGTCAACGCCACGGGCAAGGTCGTCAAGGACGACCTGCGCGGGCTCGTCGAGCAGACCTGAGGGCCATTTCATGCGACTGCTGCACCACGGTCTCCAGGAGGCCGCTGAGCGCTTCGGCGAGCGCGACGCCATCCGGCACGCCGACCGTTCGTGGTCGTTCGCCGAGCTCGACGGCCTCGCCAGCGCGTTCGCCCGGCACTTGGAAGACCGGGGCGTCGCCGTCGGCGACCGGGTCGCGGTCATGACCAGCAACCGCGTCGAGTTCGTCACCGCGGTGCAGGGCGCCAGCCGCCTCGGTGCCGTCGCCGCGCTGTTCAGCCCGGCATGGAAGGCCACCGAGGTCGGACATGCCGTCGAGCTCACGGAACCCACGCACGCGGTGGTCGACGGTGACGCCACGGCGCTGGTCGCCGCCGTGCTAAGCGAGGGCCGCGTGACCGATCTCGACGACCGCTCGACCGTCGACGCCGCCTTCGCCCACGACCGGTCGGCGCCCGGGGTGGCCGTCGACGACGCCGCCGATGCCGTGATGGTCTTCAGCTCCGGCACCACCGGCATGCCCAAGGCCGTGCGCCACACCCACGCCTCGCTGGGCCACGGCACCGACCACTGGGTGGCCTCGCTCGGCCTCGGGCCCGACGACCGCTTCCAGGTCGCCACCCCGCCCTCGCACATCCTCGGCCTGCTCAACCTGCTCGCCGCGGCTCGCGCCGGGGTCACGGTCCGGCTCCACGCCCGATTCGACCTCGACGAGGTCCTACGCCGAATCGAGTCCGACCGGATCACCCTCGAGATGGCGGTGGCACCCATCGCGCTGGCGTTGGCCGACCACCCCGACCTCGAGTCCTTCGACCTGTCGTCGCTGCGCTACATCATGTGGGGCGCCACGCCCGTGACGCCGCGGGTGGCCGAGATCGTCACCGAGCGCACCGGCGTCCGCTGGCTGCCCGCCTACGGCGCCAGCGAGCTCCCCGTCCTGGCCTGCAACCCCGTCGACCGACCGGACGAGTGGCGCCTCGACTCGGCCGGACTGCCGCCCGACGGCGTCGAGCTGCGGGTCGTCGACCTCGACACCGGCGAGGTGCTCCCAGCCGGGGAGACGGGTGAGATCCAGGCCCGGAGCCGGTCGGTCATGGCCGGCTACCTCCCCGACGAGGCCACCGCTGCGGCCTTCGACGACGGCTGGTACCGCACGGGCGACGTCGGTTGGCTCGAACCCGAGGGTTGGGTCCATCTCACGGATCGCTCCAAGGAGATGATCAAGGTGAAGGGCTTTCAGGTGGCGCCGGCCGAGATCGAGGCCGTGCTCCACGGCCATCCCGACGTGGTCGACTGTGCCGTGTTCGGCGTCGACGACCCGGAATCCGGCGAGGTACCCGTTGCCGCCGTGAAGATCGACCCCGGCAAGCGTCCCGACGACGGCGAGCTCGAGTCGCTGGTCGCCGGGTCGCTCGCCACCTACAAGCACCTCAGGCACCTGGTCGTCGTCGACGACATTCCCCGGCTCGCGTCGGGCAAGGTGCTGCGGCGAACACTCCGTGACGAACTGGCGCCACGCCTCGCGGGCGCCGTGGAGGGCTGATGGACGTCCGACTCTCAGACGAGCAGCAGGCGCTGCGCGACTCGGTGGCCAAGGTCACCGCCGACCTCGGCCCCGGCTCGGTCGGTGGGCTCGACGACGTCGAGCGGGCCGCCAAGCTCGACGCCGCCATCGCCGCGGCCGGGTGGCGTGAGCTACGCATGGACGACGACGGGGCGCCGCTTGCTTCGGGCGTCGAAGCCGCCATCGTCGCCGAGGAGCTCGCACGCGGGCTGGCCGATGCCGCCTTCGTCGGGCCGGTGCTGGCCGGCGACCTCCGTCGTCTCGCCGGGGCGCCCGAGGCGAACGACGTCGAGACGGTGGCCTTCGCCGCCGAGCTCGACGACATCGCTTGCCTCGCCGCCGACGCCTCGCCCGACGGGGTCGTCGCCATCGACGCCGCCGCTGCGGGCACCGCGCTCGCGTTCACGCCGGCCCCCGGGGGCCACGCGCTCGTCGAGCTCGACCTCACCGCCGAGCGAGAGGCCGTCGATCTCACTCGTCCGTCGGCGGTGTTCTCCGGCACCGCGTCACGCCGCGCCCTCCACGGGACGTTCGTCGCCGACGCCGACCACGTGGGCTGGCAGGCACTCGGGCTCGCACTGACCTGCGCCGACCTCGTGGGGGCGATGCGCGGTGCTGTCGAGCTGACGGTCGACTACGCAGCCGAGCGGCGGCAGTACGGCACCGAGATCGGCTCGTTCCAGGCGGTGCAGCACCTCCTGGCCGACGCGCACGTCGCAGCCGAGGGTTCGGCGAGCGCGACGCTCCACGCGGCGTGGGCGGTCGACGCGCTCGAGCCCCACGAGGCCCGCCACGCCGGTCACGTGGCCAAGGCGTACTGCGTCCGGGCCGCCCGGTCGGTGTGCGAGACCGCGATCCAGGTCCACGGGGGCATCGGCAACACGTGGGAGTGCCTGGCGCACGTCTACCTCCGCCGGGCACTACTGTCGAGCGACGTGCTCGGCGGCGCCGGCGCCAGCCTCGAGCACGTGCTCGCACGCGTGCTCGACGACGTGTCCGAGGACAGGGAGATCGGAGCAGACCATGGACTTCGGTGACTCGCCCGACGAGGCGGCGTTCCGCACCCGCCTGCGCGACTGGTTGCGCGACAACAACCCGGGCCTGCCGGCGTCGTCCACCGACGACGCCTACTGGGCCGGGATGGCCGACTGGCACCGCTCGCTGTACGAGGCCGGCTTCTTCGGGATGACCTGGCCCACCGAGATCGGCGGCCAGGGCCTGCCGAGTGTCTACGACGTGATCGTCGACGACGAGCTCGCCGCCGCGGGCGCGCCGCCGCGCCCCAGCCTCGGCTACCTCGTGCAGGGAATCCTCGAACACGGCAACGCCGACATCCAGGCCCGCTTCCTGCCCGGCATCGTCAACGGCCGCGACCGCTGGTGTCAGGGCTTCAGCGAGCCCGACGCCGGGTCCGACCTGGCCGCCCTGCGAACCCGGGCCGACCGCGACGGCGACGAGTACGTCCTCACCGGCCACAAGGTCTGGACCAGCTACTCCGACGACGCCGACTGGTGCATGGTGCTCGCCCGCACCGACCACGAGGTGAAGAAGCACAAGGGCATCTCCGCCTTCGCCGTGCCCATGGACCAGCCCGGAATCGAGCAGCGGCCGCTGAAGATGATCAACGGCATCACCAAGGAGTTCGGTGAAGTCATCTTCGACGGCGCCCGCGTGTCCGCCGAGAACATGATCGGCGAGCCGGGGGAGGGGTGGCCGCTGGCGATGACCGTGGTGAGCCACGAGCGCGAGCCGGGCGAGCTCGGCTTCGTCTCGCGCTACCGCAAGATCGTCAAGGACCTCACCGCCACGGTGAACGCCGACCCGGCGTCGTTCGGCCCGGAGGCCCGACGCGACCTCGGCTGGGCGATGGTCGAGGCCGAGATGCTCCGTCTCCACGTCTGCCGCCGCCTCTCCGACCGCCTCGACGGGATCGAGCACGGCCCCGACGGCTCGGTCGACAAGCTGCTCATGACCGAGACCGAACAGACCGTGGGCCACGCCGCGGTCTCGGTCGGTGGCTCCGGCCACGGCGGCACCGACGACACGTGGCTCAAGGTGTACCTGTACAGCCGGGCGCAGAGCGTGATGGGTGGCACCTCCCAGATCCAGCGCAACCTCGTCGCCCAACGAATCCTGGGACTGCCCTCATGACCGACCCCACCCGCAACGACGACCTGCCCGACGTGATCGAGGTCGAGGCCGACGGCCCGGTCCGCATCATCCGGCTCAACCGGCCCGACGACCTCAACGCCACCAATCACGAGCTCCACCAGGGGCTCGCCGAGCTCTGGCCCCAGCTCGACGAGGACACCGACGCCCGGGTCGCGGTGATCACCGGCAAGGGCCGGGCGTTCTCGGCGGGTGGTGACTTCTCCTACATCGACGAGCTCTCCCGCGACGAGGACCTGCGCTCCGAGAGCCTGCGTCACGGCCGCCAGATCGTCACCGGCATGGTCGGTTGCCGGGTGCCCGTGGTCGCCGCGGTCAACGGACCCGCCGTGGGGTTGGGCTGCAGCCTCGTGGCCCTCTCCGACATCGTCTACATGGCCGAGAGCGCCCACCTCGCCGACCCGCACGTCATGGTGGGCCTCGTGGCGGCCGACGGCGGCCCGATCACCTGGCCGTTGCTGACGAGTCTGCAGCTCGCCAAGGAATACGCCATCACCGGCGACCGGATCCCGGCCGAGCGCGCGGCCGCGATCGGCCTGGCCAACCACGTGGTCGCCGACGACGAGGTCTTCGACGAGGCGATGGCGTGCGCGCAGCGCATCGCCAAGCTGCCGGCGCGGACGGTGCAGGACACCAAGCGGGTCCTGAACATGCACCTCGAGCGGGCCGTGCTCGCCACCATCGACTTCGCCCTCACCGCTGAGTACCGCTCGTTCGGCTCGCCCGAGCTGCGGGCCAACCTCGACCGTTTGATGAACAAGGAGGACGGCTGATCGACCATGCTCTGGGCCCTCGATCCGGTGCTGGATGACCGATCTGAGGGTCCGGAATGTGGACGGCACCAGCTCTGGGCCCTCAGACCGGTACATGCGCACCGATGTGAGGGCCCAGAACCTTGAGGCTAGACCGACACGGTGCGGGCGTAGACGAACGTCGTGATCGCGTCGGTCGAGGTGTCGACCAGCACGACCTCGATCGCAGCGTCGGGTCCGTCGCTGATCGGGCGAGCCCGCGAGCGGATGGGGCCGGCGCCGGTTCGGGCCAGGTACCGGATGTCGAGGTCGGTGACCACCACGGGTGTGCCGGTACGCGTGGTGACCAGGTCCTCGGCGGCGGCCTCGGCCACGAGGGCGACCATGGCCCCCTGCAACGTCCCCGCCGGGTTCTGGACGAGCGGGCCGATCTCCATCTCGACGACGCCGTCGCGGGCGTCGACGGTCCGGATGCCGGCGGCCTCGCGTAGAGGATCGTCGAGCCGTGTGTCGGCGCGGAGGCCCTCGGCGATGAGCTCGAGCGTCACCATCGGCTTGGGCGGATCGTCGGGCTTGCGCGTCACCCGGGCGAAGCCGGCCGCACCGGTGCCCCAGGTGGTGCCGTCGTCGGCGGTGAGCTCCACCAGGCTGGCCGAGCTCCGCCGCCCGCGCCGCAGCACCGAGCTCCGTCCGACTACGCGTGGCGGCGCGGGTTCGGGCACGGAGCGTATCGACAGGTCGGTGGTGAGCATCCAGTCGTCGATGCCGATGTCCACGGGGATCCCGGCCAGCGCGTCGACCAGGTAGGCGAGCACGCTGGTGCGTAGGACGCCGTGGACGAGGAGGTGCTCGTCGGGCTCCACTTGGAGCACGAGCTCGTCATCCTCGATGCGGGCGGAGACACCCATGCGGCCGTGCACCGGTGTCTCGCCCTGGAAAGCGGCGCGGACGTCGGTCACCGGATCATCTCGGTGCGTGTGCCCACGTTCAGTCGTCGGTGGACGTCGTCGGCTCGGGGCGGGTCGGGTCGTGGGCCCGGCCCGAGTCGCGGCCACCGCTCTTGCGCAGGAACGTCATCGACCGGGTGGCCAGGCGCCAGCCCCGATCGGTACGCCGATAGGTGTCGGTGTACCAGCCGATCCGCATGTGATGGTTGGTCTGGTCGACGAAGCACAGCGGTTGCTCGCCCGTGCCCTCGTCGCCGTCGAGGGAAACCGAGGGCGGCCCGACGAGGAAGAGCCCCTTCGGCGCGGCGGCCACCAACGTCGGGAAGTCGGCGAGGGCGTAGGTGTCGCCGAAGGCCGAGTAGGTGCCGTCGGGCGTGAACACCTCGACCACGGCATCGATGTCGTCCTTGGTCATCGCCACGGCGTAGCGAGCGAGGAGCTGCTCGATCTCGGCGAGATCGTCGACGGGGACGGGTTCCTGGGGCGGCACGGCCGAAGACGGTAACGAAGTTCTCGCCCTCGGGCAACGGCGCTCACGGGGCGTCTTGACACTTAGGAAAGTGAGTTCTCACTCATTTCGATGCGTGTTCGCGCTTTCCGGAGATCCACGCTCTACCCAGCAACGAGGTACCCTTTCGACGATGGCCAAGAACGAAAGCGTCAAGAGCGCTGGCGCCGGTGGCGACGAGGCGTCGGACGGAGCGGTGAGCTGGCGGGAGCAGGCGGTGGCGCGGTCGCTCGACTCGGCGCGCACCCGGGCCGAGAACCGGGTGCAACGCTTCCTCGACGCTGCGCTCGAGCTCATGAACGACGGCGACACCAGCGACTTCACGGTGCAGGAGGTCGTCGAGCGGTCCGGGCAGTCACTGCGCAGCTTCTACCAGTACTTCGGCGGCAAGCACGAGCTGCTGCTCGCCCTCTTCGAGGAGTCGATCCGCGCCGGCGTCGAGGAGGTCGCGGAGAAGATCGCCCAGGAACCGGACGAGACCGCGCGCCTCCGTCGGTTCGTGATCGACTACTACCTCCGGTGTCGACCCGGTCCCAAGTCCAAGCGTCGTGGCACCACCACCCACGACCCGGTCATCATCGAGTTCGCCCAGCAGTTGCTCACCGAGCATCCGGCCGAAGCGTCCCGTGCCTTCGCGCCGCTGGTCGATCTGTTCGAGGAGGTCCTGAACGACGCGGCCGAGGCGGGTGCCATCCGCTCCGGGTTGGCCACGCGCTCGGTGGCCGGCACCGTGCTCGAGGTCGTCATGTTCAACGCGTTCTCCAGCACCATCGGCGGCATGCCGATCAAGCAGGACGCCACCGACGCCGCCGAGGAGCTCTGGGACCTCCTGCTCAACGGCCTCGTTGCCCGCTGAGGCGAGCGGTTCGGGGCCGGAGGGTGCTTGAACCGGTACGCCCCGGGGAGCACCATTGGGGCGTGCCGCTGACCGACGCCGATCAGGCGATCCTCGACTTCGAGTGCTCGTGGTGGCAACGGCCCGGCCCCAAGGCCGCGGCCATCCGGGTCGAGCTGGGCATGTCGCCGTCGGTGTACTACAAGCGGTTGGGTAGCCTGATCGACGATCCCGAGGCGCTCGAGACCGACCCGCTCCTGGTCCGCCGACTACGTCGGAACCGGGCCGAGCGGCGCCGGACACGCCACGCCGGGCCCCGACGGAAGCGACACCATCCATGAGCGAAGAGTCCGAGCAACCGCGTCGTCGCCGGCACCAGCAGCCGGCCCCGCCCCCGCAGGGTTCGGCCCTGAAGGGCGCGATCCTCGTGGCGGTCGCGGTGGTCATCGGGCTGCTCCTGCTCCGAGACGACAGCTCCTCCCAGACCCAGGTCACCGTCGGCGCAGACGACGATCCAGCCGAGGACGACGACGACGCAAACACGTCTTCGTCGTCCTCGAGCACCACGGCGGTCGTTCGCGAACCAGCGGAGGTCAAGGTCCTGGTCGCCAACGGATCCAGTGTCAACGGCGCTGCGGGCACGCAGACCACCGAGCTCGAAGCCCTCGGCTACGTCACCGCCAATCCCACCAACGCCGAGCGGGTCACGGCCACCGTCGTGTACTTCACCGAGGGTTACCAGCCCGAAGCCGAGGCGCTCGCCGAGGCGATCGGTGCCTCCGCCGACGCCGTGCAACCCCTGCCGACGCCGGCGCCGGTCGACGACATGCAGCTGTCCAACGTGTTGGTCGTGCTCGGTCCCGACCTCGCCAGCGCGGGCTGACGCCCAGGTCGACGCGGTCGCCTCAGCGAGCGACGTGCCGTGCTCCCGTTCCGACGGTGAGTCGGTGCCGCGCTGGTCTTGCTCGTAGGTTCGTGCCGTGACTCCCGAAGATCTCCGGCACCGGCTCGGGCGCGCGCCCGGCGAGACGGCGTTGCTCTTCGACTTCGACGGCACGATCGCGCCGATCGTCGACGATCCCGCCACGGCCGAGCCGATACCGGGGGCGATGGAGCTGCTCGACGGCCTGGCCCGTCGGTTCCGGCGGGTCGCGGTGGTGAGTGGCCGACCCCGCTCGTACCTGACCCCGGTGCTGCCGCCGTCGGTCGACATCTCGGCGCTCTACGGGTTGGAGTCACGCGAGGCCGGCACGGAACGCGATCATCCCGAGGCCGCGGCCTGGGCTGCGGTGATCGACGACGTCGCGTCGTCCGCGACACTCCCCGATGGCGTGGGCGTGGAGACCAAGGGCTACTCGCTCACCGTCCACTTCCGGAACGCTCCCGCCGCCGAGGGCGAGGTCGGGAGCTGGGCCGAGGGGGTCGCCTCGTCCACCGGACTGCTCGCCCGGCCGGCCAAGGCGTCGGTCGAGCTCCACCCGCCCCTCGAGGTCGACAAGGGCACCGTCGCGCTCGAGCTCGCCGCCGGCTGCGCGACGGTGGTGTTCGTGGGCGACGACCTCGGTGACCTCCCGGCCTTCGCGGCCATGGATCATCTGGCCGATCGTGGCGTCGACGCGTTCAAGGTGGCCAGCGGTGGCATCGATCTCCCACCGGCGGTCGCGGACGCGGCCGATCTCGTGATCGACGGTCCCGCAGCGGTCGTCGAACTGTTCGCACCCTTGGCCTCGAGCTGAGTGGGCTGAGCGTGCGCGTCGTCGCCGCCCCCGACAAGTTCCGCGGCACCGCCACCGCGGTCGAGGTCGCCGCGGCCATCGGCCGTGCCGCGACCGCAGCCGGCTGGGAGTGCGACGAGATCCCCGTGGCCGACGGAGGCGAGGGCACCCTCGCAGCCTTCGGGGGCCCCAACCGGACCACCACGGTCACCGGGCCGCTCGGCGACCCGGTCGACGCGCAATGGCGCCTCGACCGCAGGACGGCGGTCATCGAGATGGCCGAGGCGTCCGGGCTCGTGCTCGTGGGCGGGCCCGACGGCAACGATCCCATCGCCGCCGACACCCACGGAACGGGCGAGCTCATCCAGCTCGCCGTCGAGTCCGGTGCCCGGAAGGTGATCGTCGGCCTCGGTGGCTCGGCCACCGTCGACGGCGGCCTCGGTGCGCTGCGGGCGATGTACCCGCTCCAGCGCTACCGGGAGGTCGACCTCCGGGTCGCCTGCGACGTGCGTACCACGTTCCTCGACGCCGCCGAGGTCTTCGGTCCCCAGAAGGGCGCGAGCGCGGCGCAGCTCAGGCTGCTGAGCCGGCGCCTCGCCCGTCTCGCCGAGGTGTACGAGCAGGACCACGGGATCGACGTGCGTGACCTGCCCGGCTCGGGTGCCGCCGGAGGTCTGGCCGGCGGGTTGGCGGCCGCGGGTGCCGAGCTCGCCGACGGCTTCGCGCTGATCGCCGACGAGGTCCGTCTCGACGAGGCCATCGAGGGAGCCGACCTCGTCATCACGGGCGAAGGCTTCGTCGACGACGAGTCCTTCGCGGGCAAGGTCGTCGGCGGTGTCGCCGAGCTGGCCGCATCGCTCGACGTGCCCGTGGTGGCCGTGGCCGGTCGGGTCCTCGACGGCGCTGGCGACCGGATCGACGCCATCTCACTGGTTGACCGTGACGGCGAGGAGGTCGCCATGACCGACACCGTCGCCTGCGTCGAGTCAGCGGTTGCCGAGGTTCTCGCCGCCCGCGCCTGAGAGCGAGCGCCGGGTCAGCGGCGGCCGTCGCGCACGATGGCGACGACCGCCCAGACGACGGCGACCACGATCACGGTGAGGATCACGGTGCGCAGGATCGAGAAGACGGCGCCGATGACCCAGCCGAGCACCATGAAGGCGAGCACGGCGCTGACGCCCCACAGCACCAGGTGGGGCAGGAGCCGAGGCGGGCGCTCACCGTCCATGTGCCCACGCTAATGGGTCTGTTGTGTCCGCCTTCGGCGGCCACGGCAGGTCCTGCGACTCGTTCCGACTCCGTCGTCATGTCGGCGTCGTTGATGTGCAAGCCGGTACGGTTCGAGTGATGTTCGAGCGGATCACCTCGGCTGGACGAGTGGCGTGGGGGCTGCTCGGCCTGGCCGCGGCGCTCGCGGTCCTGTTCTGGATCGGCTGGCAGTTCCGGGTGGTCATCCCTCCGCTGGTGCTCGCCGGCGCGATCGTCTTCATCCTCAACCCCGTGGTGAGCTTCCTGGCTCGCCGCGGCCTGCCCCGGGCGGCGGGGACGGGACTCAGTTATCTCGGCTTCGCCAGCATCCTCGTGCTCACCGGCTTCCTCGTCGCCCCACTCGTGCAGCGCCAGGCCGACGACCTCGCTGACGAGTGGCCCGAGATCCGTGACGACCTCATCGCCTGGCTCGACGACATCTCCGAGCAGTCAAAGGACGGCGGCTGGTTCATCGAGATCCCCAACTGGGACGAGCTGCGTGACCAGCTCGGCGGCACCGATTCCGACGAGGTCGCGGCCTTCGACGAGGCCATCGTCGACGCCGAGAACGCGCTGAACGAGAACGGTGATGCCCAGGTCGCCCAGCGGCTCGGCGACACGACGAGCGTTGTGCGCAGCGACCTCGGCGAGGAACAGGGGCTGGCCGAGCGGCTCAACACGGTCCGCGAGGTCGGTACCCGCATCTTCGAGGTCGGCCTGATCTTCGTGCTGGCCCCGATCATCGCGTTCTACCTGCTCGTCGACCTGCCCCACATCGGTGCCATCGTGCGCAAGCTCATCCCCGAGCGGGCCGAGCCCCAGGTGCTGCACGTGGGACACCGCTTGAACAACACGATCGGCGGGTTCTTCCGGGGCCAGCTGGCGGTGGCGCTCATCGTCGGGGCGATGGTCAGTCTCGGTCTGGGGATCCTCGGTCTGCCGTTCTGGCTCATCGTGGGGATGATCGCCGGCGTGTTCAACCTGATCCCGCTGATCGGTCCCTGGGTGGGCGCCGTCCCCGGCATCGTCATCGCGCTGACGACCCGCGACTTCGGGACCGCGATCTGGGTCGCGGTGATCATGACCGTCGCCCAGCAGATCGACAACCACTTCATCTCACCATTGGTCATGCAGCGGACCACGAGCCTGCACCCGGCCGTGGTGATGATGGCCCTGCTCGCCGGGGGGTCGCTCGGTGGGTTCTTCGGCCTGCTCCTCGCCGTCCCGGTCACCGCATCGCTCAAGGTCATCATCGGCCACCTGTGGGCCGTCTACGTGCTCGAGCAGCCGGTCGAGGAGGTCCTCGCCGCCGAGAACGGGGTGCCACCACCGGACGACGGCGGTTCGGCCGACGCGCTCGAAGACGACGTGGACGACGTGGACGGCGTCGCCGGCCACGATGACGCCGACAGGGCCGCGCCGGCGCAGACCGCGACCGACGAGTCGACCGAGGAACCGGCCACCGTCGACAAGTGACCTCACGGGTCACCGGCGGTGGGCAGCGGGCCGTCCCACCGGCTCCCGACGTGGGAGCGTCCGGCCGGCGGCGCGACGAGCGGGCCTACGCGCTGCGACGGCGATAACTGGTCAGTTCGACCAGCGGGGGCAGCTCGTGCTGTGGCAGCAGCTCGGGGTCGTGGTCGGGGCGGCGCAGCACGACCGGGTGGTCGGTCTCGAGTCCAGCGCGGGTCAGGGCGGCGCGTAGGACCGAGGTGGCTTGCGGGCCGAGCTCGGTGAGGGGTCGGTTGCGGTGCACGCGCTCGCCCAGGTCGACCTCGCTGATGGCGTCGACGCCGACGGTGCGGGCCACGTCGACCAGCAGCGCGATGTCCACGCCGTAGCCGTCGATGAACGGCAGCCGCTCGAGCAGGCGGCGCCGGCCCCCGTACTCGCCGGCGAGCGGTTGGCCGAGCGCAGCCAGCTCGGGAAACAGGTTGGCCAGGGCGGGGCGGGCAACCAGCTCGGTGACCCGGCCACCGCCCGAGCCGTCGACCAGGGGCCGGGCGTAGGTCGCCTTCACGAACGAGGTCTCCGGGCGGGTGAGCAGCGGGCCGAGGAGGCCGGTCACGAAGTGGGGGCCGAAGGCCTCGATGTCGGCGTCGACCCAGACCACCAGGTCGCCGGTGCTCTCGTGCAGTGACTTCCACAGGGCCTTGCCCTTGCCCGGGCCGCTGACGTGGGGGAGCACGGTGCGGGCGTCGACCACCTCGGCCCCTGCGTTGCGGGCGACGGTGGCGGTGTCGTCCTCGGAGTGGTCGTCGACCACGATGAGCTCGTCGACCAGGGCCACCATGGCCATCAGCTCGGTGCGGATGATCTCCACGATCGTGCCGACCGTCGCCGCCTCGTCGCGCGCCGGGAGGCACACCGAGACGGTGGTGTCGCCCTTGCGGTCGGCGAGCCCGGCGGCATCGTGGTCGCGATGCGTGCTCCGGTGGATCGGCACAGGGGAAGTGTTGCCCCGGGTTGGTTCGGGCGGCAACCTCGCCATGGTCGCGGCTGGTTCGCGGAGGAATGTCTCCGTCGGTCCTGCCGTTAGCATCGGAGGTCCCGATCGATCCATCCGAGGTTGTCACCATGAGCGTCACCGTTCGCATCCCCACCACCCTCCGTCCCCTCGCGGGCGGCTCCTCCGAGGTCGCCGTCGACGGCGCCACCGTGGGCGACGTGCTCAAGGCCCTCGACACCGCCCACCCGGGCTTCAACGACCGGCTCCTCGACGAGGACGGCAACCTGCGCAAGTTCGTCAACATCTTCGTGGCCGACGACGATGTCCGCTTCCTCGACGGGCTGTCGACCCCGGTCCCCGACGGCGAAACGGTCGCCATCATCCCCGCGGTCGCGGGTGGAGGGCAGTAGCGACCCGTCGATTCGGGTTCGCTAGCACTCTCGGGTTGCGAGTGCTGACAGAAGGTGGTTGGCTACTAGCAGTCTCAACCGACGACTGCTAAGAGTGCGTGCTCGCCACGAGCCTCGTGCTCACCAAGCCCTTTGCTGCACTTCAGGAGGCAGACACCCGATGGCCAAGATGATCGCCTTCGACACCGAAGCGCGTCGTGCGCTCGAAGCGGGCATGAACAAGCTCGCCGACGCGGTCCGCGTCACCCTCGGCCCGAAGGGCCGCAACGTCGTTCTCGACAAGAAGTGGGGCGCTCCCACGATCACCAACGACGGCGTCTCGATCGCCAAGGAGATCGACCTCGAGGATCCCTACGAGAAGATCGGGGCCGAGCTCGTCAAGGAGGTCGCCAAGAAGACCGACGACGTCGCCGGCGACGGCACCACCACCGCCACGGTGCTCGCGTGGTCGATGGTCCGCGAGGGCCTGCGCAACGTGGCGGCCGGTGCCAACCCGATGTCGCTGAAGAAGGGCATCGAGCGTGCGACCGAGGCCGCGGTGGAGGGCATCCGTGAGCTGGCCGTCGAGGTCGAGGGCAAGGAGCAGATCGCCCAGGTCGCTGCCATCTCCTCCGCCGACGACGAGATCGGCAAGACGATCGCCGCCGCCATCGACAAGGTCGGCAAGGACGGCGTCATCACCGTCGAGGAGAGTCAGACCTTCGGCATGGAGATGGACCTCGTCGAGGGCATGCGCTTCGACAAGGGCTACATCTCGCCGTACTTCGTCACCGACCAGGACCGCATGGAAGCCGTGCTCGACGACCCCTACGTCCTGCTCGTGAGCTCCAAGATCTCGGCTGTGCGCGACCTCGTGCCCGTGCTCGAGAAGGTCATGCAGGCCGGCAAGCCGCTGGCGATCGTCGCCGAGGACCTCGAGGGCGAGGCCCTGGCCACGATGGTCGTCAACCGCATCCGCGGCACGATCAAGGCCGTCGCGGTCAAGGCGCCGGGTTTCGGCGACCGTCGCAAGGCGATGCTCCAGGACATGGCCATCCTCACCGGTGGCCAGGTCATCTCCGAAGAGGTCGGGCTCAAGCTCGAGAACACCACGCTCGACCTGCTCGGCACCGCCGGCAAGGTCGTCGTCACCAAGGACGAGACCACCATCGTCGACGGCGGTGGCTCGGCCGGTGATCTCGAGGGTCGGATCAACCAGATCAAGGCCGAGATCGAGAACTCCGACTCCGACTACGACCGCGAGAAGCTCCAGGAGCGCCTGGCCAAGCTCTCCGGCGGTGTCGCCGTCCTCAAGGTCGGCGCGGCCACCGAGGTCGAGCTCAAGGAGAAGAAGCACCGCATCGAGGACGCCGTGAGCACCACCAAGGCGGCCATCGAGGAGGGCGTGGTCGCCGGCGGCGGCGCCACCCTGCTGCGCACCCGTGCCAACGTCGACAAGCTCCAGAAGTCGCTCAAGGGCGACGAGGCCACCGGCGCCAAGATCGTGGCCCACTCGCTGGCCGAACCGCTGAAGCAGATCGCGGTCAACGCCGGCATGGAGGGTGGCGTCGTGATCGACCGGGTGCTGGCGCTCGACTCGGCCACCGAGGGCCTCAACGCCGCCACCGGCGTCTACGAGGACCTCACCAAGGCCGGCATCATCGACGCCGCCAAGGTCACCCGCTCGGCCCTGCAGAACGCCGCGTCGATCGCGGCCCTGTTCCTCACCACCGAGGCCGTCATCGCCGACAAGCCCGACGGCGAGGGTGCCGGCGGCATGGGCGGAATGGACGACTTCTGATCCGTCGCGGCCAGTAGCAATCGGTGAACGGGCGCCCTGCGGGGCGCCCGTTCCGCGTGCGGGCCCGGCGCCCTGCGCGCCGGTTCAGCGACCGGTGGGTGGCAGGAAGCGGGGATCGATGTCGTCGTCGGGCTCTGGTGGGCGCATGGCGAGGTCGATGCCCGACCACAACGACTTGGAGATCGGATAGAACGCGATCGGCACCACGGCCGCGATGGTGATCATGGTGACCATCAGCACCGCGATCGGTGGGTCGGGATAGGTCACGATGAAGCCGACGGCCAAGGCCACGGCCAGCACCGTGAACGTCACGATCATGTTCATCCCGAGGGCGCCGATCCACTGATCGCCGACCCGGGTGGTGGGGTAGTTGCACGTGGGGCAGCGGTCGCGCAGTTCGAACCAGCCCCGGAACATCCCCCGGTGGCCGCACATCGGGCAGCGTCGGAGCAACCCGCGGGTGACCACCCGGCGGGGGGTCAGCGGCGGTGGCGCATCCACGCCGCCATTGTCGCGAGGCGCCGTCCAGTGGCACGCATCCGGTCTTGGAGGTCTGGCCGGTCCGACTCCGTCGGGTCTCGTCGTAGGTCTGATCCGTCCGACTTCGTCGGCCGCCTCAGGTCCTGCGACTCATGCCGACTTCGTCGGCCCTCGTCGTAGGGTGAGCGGCGTATGACCAGAGGTCGGACGAACCGGATCCTCACGACCTTGGTGTCTCGTGACGACTTCGAGACGCGCGCCGGTCGTTCCCCCGACGAGGTCGCGGTCGAGGAGCCTCTCGAGATCCGTCTCGACGGCCACCTCGTGGGCACGACGATGCGGACCCCCGGCCACGACTTCGAGCTCGCCACCGGCCTCTGCCTCAGCGACGGGCTCCTCGACGGTGCGCCGGTCCGGTCGGTCAAGTACTGCCGGGGCGAGGGGCCGGGTTCGGTGGTCGAGTCCGAGTTCAACGTCGTCACCGTCAGCACCGGGGGTCAGGCCCCCACCCCCGAGCCGAGGCTGAGCGTCACCTCGTCGGCGTGCGGGATGTGCGGGACGACCGCGGTCGACGAGCTCCGCGCCCGCCTGCATCCCCTGCCGGTCGGCCCGTCGTTCGTCGAGGAGCTCGTGCTCGACGCCCCCGAGCGCCACCTCGGCGCCACGCCGGTGTTCTCCTCCACCGGCGGGGTCCATGCCGCCGCCCTCTTCGACCGCGAGGGTCGTGTGGTCGTGTGCCGAGAGGACGTCGGCCGCCACAACGCCGTCGACAAGGTGCTGGGCGAGCGGCTGCTCGCCGGTGGTCTGCCGGCTCCCGACCTCGGGCTCGCCGTGAGCGGCCGGGTCGGGTTCGAGATCGTCCAGAAGGCCTGGGCCGGCGGCGTCGCGCTGGTGGTGGCCAAGGGCGCTCCCACCTCGCTGGCGGTCGAGGCCGCCGACATCGCCCGCATCACCCTCGTCGGCTGGGCCACGAACGGACGGGCTCGCCTCTACACGGGGTCGCTCGGATGAGTCTGGACGAACAGCTCCGTGGCTGGAACCCCGATCAGTGGGTGTCGGTCACCCACATCAACGGCATCGGCCTCCAGAAGCCGCGGCACGAGAAGGAGATGCTGCGCACGGCGGTCGCAAACGCCAACCACCCCAAGTACGCGTGGGACGTGCTCACCAAGGGCGTGTGCGACGGCTGCGCCCTGGGCGTGGCCGGCCTGCACGACTGGACGATGGACGGCATCCACCTCTGCGCCACGCGGCTGCGCCTGCTCGAGCTGAACACGGCCGATCCCATCGACCCGGTGCTGCTCAGCGACGTCGAGCCGCTGCGGTACCGCTCCGGCGAGGAACTGCGCTCGATGGGCCGGCTCGGCGTGCCGATGCGTCGCCGGCGGGGCGAGCCCGGGTTCCGTCCCATCGGTTGGGAGGAGGCGCTCGGCGCGCTGGCCCAGGGCCTCGTCGACGCCGGCCCCGACCGCAGCGCGGTCTACCTCACGAGCCGGGGCCTCACGAACGAGACGTACTACGCCGCCGCCAAAGCCGTTCGTGCGATCGGCACCAACAACATCGACTCAGCCGCCCGGGTCTGCCACTCGCCGTCGACCCTCGGCCTGAAGTCGACCGTGGGCGTCGCCGCCACGACCTGCTCGCTCACCGATGTGCTCGAGTCCGACCTGCTCGTGCTGTGGGGCACCAACCCGGCCAACAACCAGCCGGTGTTCATGAAGCACCTCTACCTCGCCCGCAAGCAGGGCCTGCGGGTGGTCGTGGTCAACCCGTACCTCGAGCCCGGCCTCGACCGCTACTGGGTGCCCTCGTCGGTCGAGTCGTTCCTGTTCGGGACCGAGATCTGCGACCTGCACGTGCCCGTTCGGCCCGGCGGCGACGTGGCGCTGGCCAACGCGGTGCTCCAGAAGCTGGTCGAGTGGGGCGCGGTCGACCGCGACTTCGTCGACGGGCACACGGAGGGCTGGGACGATCTCGTCGCCGCGCTCGAATCGCAGCGCCACGACGAGCTGTGCGCTGCCGCGGGTGTGGACCCCGAGATCGTCGAGGCCTTCGCCCGGGAGTACGCCGATGCCGCGTCGGCCATCCTCACCTGGTCGATGGGCATCACCCAGCACACCGATGCGGTTGCCGGCGTGCAGGGGATCGTGAACCTCGCGCTCGCCCGCGGCAACGTCGGGCGCGACGGCGCGGGGCTCATGCCGATCCGCGGCCACAGCGGCGTCCAGGGCGGCGCCGAGATGGGCGCCTACGCCACCAGCTTCCCCGGCGGTCGGGCAGTCGGTGAGGACACCGCGGCCGAGATGCGCGAGCTGTGGGCCTTCGACGTGCCCGCGAGCCCCGGTCTGACCGCGCCCGAGATGCTCGACGCCGCCGAGCGCGGCGAGATCGACGTGCTGTGGACCTCGGGCGGCAACTTCCGCGAGGTGCTGCCCGACCCGCCCCGGGTCGACGCCGCCATGGCGAAGATCCCACTGCGGGTCCATGCCGACATCGTCGTGTCGTCGCAGATGCTCGAACCGGGCGAGGACGTCATCCTGCTCCCCGTCGCCACCCGCTATGAGCAAGAGGGCGGTGGCACCTCCACCACCACCGAGCGTCGCATCGCCTTCTCGCCCGAGATCCCGCGGCAGGTGGGCGAGGCCCGCAGCGAGTGGCGCCTGTTCGCCGATGTGGCCAACCGGGTCCGACCCGAGCTCCGGCCCCTGTTCTCCTGGCCCACCAACCGCGACCTGCGGGCCGAGATCGCCCGGGTCGTGCCCGACTACGCCGGCATCGAAGACCTCCGTGACACCGGCGACCAGGTCCAGTACGGCGGTCGGCACCTGTGCGCCGGGGGCGAGTTCCCCACACCGTCGGGCCGGGCGTCGTTCAAGTCGTTGCACCCCTCGACCGACGAAGCACCCGTCGGGACGTTCTTCGTCAGCACCCGGCGGGGCAAGCAGTTCAACTCGATGGTCTACGAGCAGACCGACCCGCTCACCGGCGCCCGCCGTGATGCCGTCTACATCGACCACGCCGACGCCGCCGACCTCGGCCTGGCCGAGGGCGCGACGGTCCGACTCAGCTCGGGTGTCGGCAGCTTCGACGGGCGGCTCCACTGCACCGACCTGGCCCGGGGCAGCCTCCAGGTCCACTGGCCCGAGGGCAACGTCCTGCTACCGGCCGGCCCCGACCATCGCGAGCCCGGCTCCCAGGTCCCCGACTACAACGCCACCGTCACCCTCACCCCCCGCTGACCCGGGGGACGAGCGCGCCGGTCGGCGCGGTTGACCAACAGGGCCGCGTGAACGCGCCGATCCTCCGCGGCGCGAGCGGTTCCTGGTGTCGGTGCTCGTAGGGTTGGCGCCGTGAGCATGCCTCCCTCGCCCGAACCGTCCACGCCCGCCGAAGGCGAGGCCGTCCTCCACCTCTTCTTCACCATCGGCCCGCTCGCCGACGCCGCCGAGATCCGCGCCGCGGTCGGCAAGGCCGAGGCCGACGGCTACCAGATCGTCTCGGTCTCGGTGCTCGGCCACAAGGCCGACATCGGGTTGATGAGCCTCGGTGCCGACCAGTGGCGGCTGCGCCGCCTCCAGACCGAGCTCACCGCGGCCGGCCTCGACCTCGTCGACAGCTACGTGTCGCTCACCGAGATCTCCGAGTACGCCCAGGGCATGCCGGAGGAGATGAAGCAGACCCGTCTGCATCCGCAGCTCCCACCGGAGGACAAGCGGGCGTTCTGCTTCTACCCGATGTCCAAGCGGCGCAACGTCGGCCAGAACTGGTACACGCTGCCCTACGACGACCGCCGCGACCTGATGATGGAGCACGGCAAATCGGGGCGGAACTTCGCCGGACGCATCCTCCAGGTCGTGACCGGCTCCACCGGCATCGACGACTTCGAGTGGGGCGTCACCCTGTTCGCCCAGAAGCCCGACGACCTCAAGGAGGTCGTCTACACGATGCGCTACGACGAGGCCTCGGCGAGCTATGCCGAGTTCGGCCAGTTCGTGACGGGCATGACGGGCACGCTCGACGAGGTCTTGGCCTCGGTCGGTCTCGAGGGCTGAACCGCCGTTGTCACGCGCCCGTCGGCGGGGTGACCTACGCTGCGCGACGTACCGGCTCGACGGGATGCATGGCATCTCGCAGGTGAGTCCGGACCCCAGGCCCCTGTTGGATCCAAGAAAGGGAATCTGATGCGAACGACGACGAAGTGGACGCGTCTGCTCGCGCTGCTCGCCGGTCTCGCCCTCATCGCCGCTGCGTGTGGTGACGACGACGACACGGCCAGCGACGACGAGGGCAGCGACGACACCACCGCCGAGACCAGCGACGACGCGCTGGTCATCGGTGCGCTGCTGCCCGAGAGCGGCAGCCTCTCGAGCATCATCGGCGCGCTGCGCACGCCGATCAACCTCGCGGTCGACGAGATCAACGAGGCCGGCGGCGTGCTGGGCTCCGACGTGACCGTCGCGGCCGCCGACGATGCCACCGACGACAGCACCCAGGCCCAGGCCGGCTTCGACCGGCTGGTCAACTCCGAGGGCATCCAGGTGCTCCTCGGCCCGGCGTCGTCCACCCTCGCCGAGGGTCTGATGGACGCCATCGCCAACAACGACGTGGTGGCCTGCAGCGGCTCCAACACCGCCGCCTCCCTCGAGGACCTCGAGGACAACGGCCACTACTTCGGCTTCGCCCCGAACGACAACCTCCAGGGCCCGGCCCTCGCCGAGGTCATCTCGAGCGACGGTCACAGCAACGTGGCGATCCTCGCTCGCAACGACACCTACGGCACCGGCTTCGCCGACGCGGTCGCCACCGCCCTGCAGGATGCGGGCATCAACGTGGTCCACAACGAGACCTACGACCCCGAGGCCACCAGCGGCTACCAGTCCGACGTCGAGGCGCTGGTCCAGTCCGACCCCGACGCGGCCGTGATCATCGGCTTCAGCGACGACGGCGGTGCGATCGTCTCCCAGATGATCGAGCAGGGCGTCGGTCCCGACTCGCTGCCGATCTACACCGGCGACGGCATGAAGGGCAGCTCGTTCTGGGAGACCGTGGGCGAGGACCCGAGCCTGGTCGAGGGCATCAAGGGCACGGCGCCCGCCGCGGCCCCGGCCGGCGTCGAGCACCCCTTCTACGACGCCTACGCCGAGACCGGCGAGGACACGATCTTCTCGGCGTACTTCTACGACTGCGCGATCGCCAGCGCCCTGGCCGCCCAGTCGGCCGACAGCCTGGCGGCCGACGACATCGCCGACGCGATGTTGGAGGTCACCGCCGACGGCACCGAGTGCCAGACCTTCGCCGAGTGCAAGGACCTGCTCGACGAGGGCGAGGACATCGACTACCAGGGTGCCTCGGGCGACCTCACGCTGAACGACGACGGCCACGTGCTGTCGGGTGCCTACGACGTCTGGGCCTACGACGCCGAGGGTGCCGACACCACCCTCGACGAGCCCCAGATCGTCATCGACCGCACCGAGTAGGCCGTTCGTCGGCCCTGAGGGGCCTCCTCTCTTCTGGAGTTGTTCGCCGGGGGCTCACAACTCCCCGCCACTTCGATGTGGACGGGGAGGTTGTGAGTTCCCGGCGCGCGCTCAGCTGGTGCCGAGGGTGCCGAGGTAGAGCTCGGCGACGCGGGGGTCATCGAGCAGCTCGGCGCCGGGGCCGTCGTAGGCGTTGCGGCCGTCGTCGAGCACGTAGCCCCGGTCGGCGATCTCGAGGCACCGGCGGGCGTTCTGTTCGACCATGAGGATCGACACGCCTGCGGCGTTGATCTCGTCGATGCGTCCGAACACCTCGCTCTGCATCGCCGGCGACAGGCCCGCCGACGGTTCGTCGAGCAGCAGAAGTGACGGCTGCATCATGAGCGCCCGACCCATGGCCAGCATCTGGCGCTCACCCCCCGACAGGGAGCCGGCCCGCTGGCCGAGACGGTCGGACAGCAGCGGGAACAGCCCACACACGTGGTCGCGGCGCTCGTCGAACTCGTCGGGTCGCAGGAACACGCCCATGCGGAGGTTCTCGTCGACGTTCAGCGAACCGAAGACGTTGTCGCGCTGGGGCACGTAGCCCACGCCCCGTTCGACCAGCTCGTGCGCGGCGAGGCCGTCGATCTGCTCGTCGCCGAGGCGGACCTGGCCCGTCCGCAGCGGGACGAGACCGAAGATCGTCTTGATCAGGGTCGACTTCCCGGCGCCGTTCGGGCCGATGATGCCAACGAGCTCGCCGGTGTCGACGTGCAGGGAGCAGCCGCGGAGGATGTCGACCTCGGGCACGTACCCGGCCACCACCTCGTCGGCCAACAGCAGGGGGTCGCTCATCGGTCCTCCCGGGCCTCGGTGTCTCCCCGGCCGAGATAGGCATCGACCACGGCCTGGTCCGCGGTGACCGCAGCCGGGGTGCCCTCGGCGATCACCCTGCCCTCGGCCAGCACCACGACCCAGTCGCTGATGCTGTGCACGACGTCCATGTCGTGCTCCACGAAGACCACGGTCCGGCCCTGGTCCCGCAGGGCAGCCACGTGCTGGAGCAGCGACTCGGTCAGCGCCGGGTTCACGCCGGCCATGGGCTCGTCGAGCATGACGACCGACGGGTCGAGCATCAGCACCCGGGCGAGCTCGAGCAGCTTGCGCTGCCCGCCGGAGAGGGTGCCGGCCATGTCGTCGGCCTTGGCCGCCATGCCCACCTGATCGAGGAGCCCGCGGGCCCGCTCGGCCACCTCGGTCTCACGACGCCGCCACAGCGGCGGCAGGAGCGAGACGAAGAAGCGCTCACCGGGCTGCTCCTCGGCGGCCAGGAGCATGTTCTCGAGCACCGACATGCCCGACAGGACCTTGGTGAGCTGGAAGGTGCGGACCATCCCGAGCCGGGCGATCCGGTGGCTGGGCAGCCGTTCGATCGCGCGGCCGTCGAGGGTCCAGTGGCCGCTGTCGGCACTGTCGAAGCCGGTGAGCAGGTTGAAGAACGTGGTCTTGCCCGCACCGTTCGGGCCGATGAGGGCAGTGATCGATCCGCGGTCGATCTCGAGGTGGTCGACGTCGACGGCGGTGAGCCCACCGAAGCGCTTGACGACGTGGTCGACGACGAGGATCGGATCCGACTTGGCGGCACCCGGCTCAGTCATGGTTCCGAACCCCATCGACGCGCTCGAGTTGTGAGCCTCTGGCGAACAACTCGGTCAGCGAGGAGGCCCCTTCGGGGCCGACGAGCGGCGTCATCGCATGCCTCCGTCAGAACCGCCGCCGAGGATGCCCTGGGGCCGGAACACCACCAGCAGCACGAGCGCCAGTCCGACGAGGGCGAGCCGCAGGGGCCCGAGGTCAGTCTGGTCGATGACATCACCGGCGAACGCCCCGGGCGTGATCGCCTGGCGGAGGAACGAATCGAGCGCCTGCATCGTGAACCAGAACGCCATGGCCCCGATCACCGGTCCGAGGATCCGGGCCGTGCCGCCGAGGATCAGGGCGGTGTACATGAAGAACGTGAAGACGGTCTGGTACAGGGTCGGGTCGGTGAAGTTGGCGTCGACGGCCAGCACGAGGCCGGCGAGCGAACCGATCACGCCACCGAGCACCAGGCTCTGCAGCTTGAAGGCGAACACGTTCTTGCCGAGGCTGCGGGCGGCGTCCTCGTCCTCGCGGATCGAACGCAGCGCACGGCCCCAGGGACTGCGGATCAGCAGGAAGGTCACCAACACGGCGAGCGCCACCAGGATCCAGCCGACGAGCATCACCCACAGCTGGCGTTCGCTGAACTCCAGCCGCCCGATGCCGTAGCCACCCTCGGGGATGGGGTTGGCGTCGTAGAACGGGGTCGCCCAGCGGCCGATGCCCTGCGGGCCCCCGGTCACGCTCTCGAACGAGCTCGACCGCACGACCAGGCGCAGGATCTCGCCCGCGGAGATGGTGACCACGGCCAGGTACTCGGCTCGGAGCCGCAGCGTCGGGATGCCGAGCAGCAGACCGAGCCCGGCCGCGGCGACCGTGCCGGCGAGGATGGCCAGGGGGAAGGGGAAATCGAACTCGGTGGCGGTGATGCCGGCGCCGTACGCGCCGGCCGCGAGGAAGGCGACGTGGCCGATGTTGAACAGGCCCGTGTAGCCGAAGTGGACGTTGAGGCCGATGACGGCCAGCGCGTAGGCGATGGCGGGGACGCCGATCGCGGCCCGGGAGCCGTCGACGAGGATCTGGACCCAGTCCATGCGCTACCCGACCCGTTCCGGTTCGCCGAGGATGCCCTGGGGCCGCACGATGAGCACGATGATGAGCGCGGCCAGGCCCCAGGCGAACTTGAACTCCGCCGGGAACCAGATGGTCGACAGCTCGGACACGAGGCCGATCACCAGCCCACCCACGAGCGCGCCGTAGGCGGTGCCGAGCCCACCCAGGATGACGGCGGCGAAGATCGGGAGCAACAGGCGGAAGCCCATGTCCCACTCCACGCTGTTGAGGGTGGCGTAGATGACGCCGCCGAGGCCGGCCATGCCCGAGCCGACCACCCAGACGAGCAGCACCACCCGCGTCACGTTGATGCCCGAGGACTCGGCGAGGTCGCGGTTGTCGCTCACGGCGCGGATCGCCGTGCCGAGGCGGGTGCGCTGCATCGCGAGCGCGTAGACGACGAGGACCGCGATCGAGATCGCGACCACGGCGAGCTGCTTCGGTGGGAAGACCAACGGGCCCCAGTCCCAGGGGGGCTGAGCCGCGAACTGGCGATAGGGGCGTGGGCTCGACTCGAAGACGACGGCGAAGAGATAGCGCAGGAACATCGACAGACCGATCGACACGATCATCATCGAGATCAGCGACAGCCGCCGGCGCTCGAGACGCCGCCAGAGGGCCATGTCCTGTGCCGCGCCGAACGCGCCGGACGCGACGACCGCGAGCGCGCCGGCGATGAAGAGCGACAACACGGGGCCGATGCTGCGGTCGTTGAAGAACCACGCCACGAGCGCGCCGAAGGCCACCATCTCGCCGTGGGCGAAGTTCACCAGGCCGGTGGCGCCGTAAACGAGTGACAGGCCGATCGAGGCGAGCGCGACCGTCAGCCCGATCACGATCCCGCTCCAGGTGAGGTTCACGTACCGGTTGCCGGTGGGCAGGGATTCGTCGGCGGTCTCGGCTGGTGTGCCGAAGGAGAAGTTCACCCGCTTGTCACGGCCATCGAGCACGCGGACGTTGTCGAGCACAGACCGGTCGGGTTGGCGCAGCGAGACCCCTTCGGGCAGCGTCTCGGTGTCGAGCTCTACCGCATAGGTGCCGGCACCGGGAACGGGGATCTCGAACGAACCATCCGGTCCGGTGGTGGCCTCGCCGACGACCTCGGCGTCGAGCCGGACCAGCACCGTGGCGCCTTCGATCGGCCCGCTCTGCGGATCCTGTAGCACGCCGAAGACGGTGATCGCCTCGGGCTCCTCCTGTGCGGCCGCCGCCGGGGCGAGGCCCATTAGCACGAAAGACCCCAGGAGCAGGGCGAGGAGGCCGGCCGCGATCGGTCGACGCAGGTGTCCTCGCCGCAGGCGCATCGCCGGCAGTGTAGGGAAGAAGCCCCGGTCGCCTGGAGTTCACCCTGCCGTCGAGATTCGGCGGTCGGGCGGGTCGGTCCCGTCGCCGGCGGTCCGCGAGAATGCCGGTGTGGCAACGGCCGACCTCGACGTGCTCCGCGACCGGCTCCGGAGCCTCGAGCGCGTGGTGGTCGCGTTCTCCGGCGGTGCCGACTCGTCGTTCCTCGCCTGGATGGCCCACGACACGCTCGGCGCCGACCGGGCGGTGGCGGTCACCGCGGTGTCGCCGTCGCTGGCCGCACTCGAGCACGACGACTGCCGGCGCCTCGCCGAAGAGTGGGGGCTGTCGTGGCACGAGGTCCACACCGACGAGATGGAGAACGCCGCGTACCGGGACAACGACACCGATCGGTGCTTCTGGTGCAAGGACGCGCTGATGGACGCGGTCGGCCCCCTGCTCGATCAGGTCGGTGGGACGGTTGCCCTCGGCGTGAACCTCGACGATCTCGACGATCACCGTCCGGGGCAGAAGGCTGCCGCCGACCGGGGGGCGGTGTTCCCGCTCGTCGACGCGGGGTTCACCAAGCACGACGTCCGGGCCGCGTCCAAGGACCTGGGACTGCGCACCTGGGACAAGCCGGCTGCCCCCTGCCTCGCGTCGCGCCTGCCGTACGGCACACCGGTCACGCTGGGACGGTTGCGTTCGGTCGAGCAGGCCGAAGCGTCGTTGCGGGCCCTGGGATTCGACGAGCTGCGGGTCCGCCACCACGGCGAGCTGGCCCGGATCGAGCTGCCCGTCCACCGGATCGACGAGGCGCTCGCCCGGCGGGTCGCGGTGACCGATGCGGTCCGCGCCGCCGGGTACCGGTTCGTGACCATCGATCTCGACGGTCTCCGCTCGGGCAGCCTCAATCCCTGAGGACGAACTCGTACTACGTTGCGCCACGGCGCCGACGCCGGAGGGGAACCGATGGCCGAGATCATCCGGAAGTTCGCGGACGAGAAGGGCGACGAGGTCGCGCTCGTCGACGACCGTGGCTCGGTGACCTGGGCCGAGCTCCATGCCACGGTAAACCGGGCGATCAACGCGTACCGCGACGCCGGCCTCGAGCCCGGCGACCGGATCGCGTTGCTGTGCGGAAACCAGTGCGAGAACATCGAGATCCAGGTCGCGGCGCTCCACGCCGGGCTCTACGTGGTGCCGGTGAACTGGCACTGGACCGGCGAGGAGCTCGCCTACGTCGTCGACGACGCCGACGCGCAGGCGCTGCTCGTCGACGGCCGGTTCGTCGACATCGCCCTCGACGCGGCCGAGCGGCTCGGCCGCACACTGCCGATCCAGGTCGTGATCGACGACCACGCCTCGGACGGGTTCGTGACCTATGCCGAGTGGCTTGCCGCCGCCTCCGACGCGGAACCCGACGACCAGCGTCTCGGCGGGCCGATGTTCTACACGTCGGGCACCACCGGGTTCCCCAAGGGCGTGCGCACCTCGGCCACCTCGCCCGAGTATCCCGCGCACGTGATGAGCGTGGTCGCCGACGGCTTCCTCGCCAACCTCCGGATCCCCGAGGGTGGGACGACGTTGCTGTGCGGCCCGCTGTACCACTCGGCCCAGTGGGCCTGGTCGATGCTGCCGCTTTTCACCGGCAACCGCTGCGTGCTCCAGCACAGCTTCGACGCGGCCGACGTGCTCGGGCTCATCGACGAGCACCGGGTCACCAACGTCCACCTCGTGCCGACCCAGTTCATCCGGATGCTCAAGCTGCCCGACGACGTGCGGGCGTCGTTCGACGGGTCGTCGCTGTCGTGCGTCTGGCACGGCGCCGCCCCGTGCTCGCCCCAGGTCAAGCGCGACGTCATCGACTGGTTCGGGCCGATCGTGTGGGAGTACTACGGCGGGACCGAGGGCGGGGTCCTCAGCGTGATCTCCTCGGAGGAGTGGCTCGATCGTCCCGGCAGCGTCGGCCAGATCGCCCCCGGCTACGAGGTGGTGCTCCTCGACGACGACGGAAAGCCGGTCCCGGAGGGGGAGGCGGGCCAGATCTGGTTCCGGCGCGAGTCCGGCGCCGACTTCGAGTACCACAACGCGCCGGAGAAGACGGCCGCCGCGCACCGCGAGGGCGGCTACGCCACGCTCGGCGACATCGGCCGGTTCGACGACGACGGCTACCTCTATCTCTCCGACCGCAAGATCGACATGATCATCAGCGGCGGGGTCAACATCTATCCGGCCGAGATCGAGGGCGTCCTCGTGACGCACCCGGCCGTGCGCGACGCCGCGGTGTTCGGGATCCCCCACGACGAGATGGGGGAGGAGGTCAAGGCGGCGGTCGAGCTCGCCGACGGCCACGAGCCCTCCGATGACCTGGCCGGCGAGCTCGTGCGTCACGTGCGCGACCACCTCGCCGGCTACAAGGCGCCGCGGTCGGTCGACTTCGAGGACGAGTTTCCCCGCCACCCCACCGGCAAGCTCTACAAGCGGCTGTTGCGCGACCGCTACTGGGAGGGCGCCGGTCGTACCCTGTGACGGGCCGCGTCGGGCCCGGCTCCGCTCAGCGGTGGGTGATCTCCCCGGCGGTCCAGAGCGGGAACGCCAGGTGCTTCACCCCGAGGTGCTCGACGATGCGGTCGTCGGCCTCGAAGTGGGGAAGGCACTCCCGGGCGACGTCGGCGCCGACCATGAAGACGAAGTCGGCCCACGGCAGCAGGACGGGACCCTGGTCGACGTCGCCGTCGCGCACGACGGCCTCGACCTCGAGGGTGGGGCGCAGGGGGTTGGCGTCGTCGAGGCATGCGCAGTGGTAGACGATTCCCTCGAAGACCGACATCGCCTTGATTCTCATGGGGCGGTCACCGGACGTGATGATCGCACGGGTCGACCGCCGGTGGGGGATCGTCCCGGACCGACTCGTGTCCTGGGCCCGGTTCGACGCGGCGGGGTCGCATCCCCGAAGCTTGGCCCCGATGGCCTCCGATGCCAACTCAGCTCCCAGCGACGACCTCGCGCGCTATGCCGAGGTGTGCGACACCCTGGTCGAGACGGTGGCCGCGGTGGTCCCCGGCTGGATCGAGCGGCTCGTCACCGAGCGCGTGCGCGCCTGGCGGGGTGAGGTGAACGAGGAGGTCGCCGCCACGGCGGCGCGGGCCGGGACCGCAGCCCGCGACGACGTGGTGCCCGCGCTGCGGGCGTTGGTCGACACCGACATCGACGATCAGCGGGGCAACCCGCTCGCGCTGCTGCGGGGCGCCACCAGTCACGCCCATGCCGTCCTCGCCGATGCGGGTGTGCCCGAGGTCGTCCGTGATCAGTTCGCCGAGCGTTCCTTCCCCGACGACGTCTACGACCTCGTTCCGGCATCCTGGGACGAGGTCGATCCGAGCCTCCACGAGATCGGCATCACGTGGGGCGCGGCCAAGGCCCACCTGTTCAAGGCCCGCCGCCGAGCGGAAGGAGAGCAATGAGCATCGTCGCCGTCAGCACCGATCTGATGGACCGGTCCAAGATCACTGCGGCGTTCGACGACGTGCGCGTGGTCCGCCCCGGCGCCGACCTCAGCGGTGCCGACGTGATCCTCGTCGACCTCGCCCTCGACGTCCTCGATGACGCTGTCGCCACCGGAGCCCGTGTCCTCGCCTACGGCAGCCACGTCGACGACGAGTCGCTGGCGGCGGCGGGGGAAGCCGGCGCAGAGGCCATGCCCCGCTCCCGCTTCTTCCGCAAGCTCGCCGACGGCACCCTCATCACCTGACAGGCGGCAGAATGGGGGAGTGACGGCTGTCCACCTCTTCGTCACCTGTGTGGGTGAGATGGTCGTGCCCGACGTCCCGGTTGCCGCTGTGCGGGTGTTGCGGGCGGCCGGCTGTTCGGTCGACGTGCCAGTGGGACAGACCTGCTGTGGTCAACCGGCGTGGAACGCCGGGTTCACCGAACAGGCCGCCGAGGTGGCGCGGACCAGCCTCGACGCGCTCGATGCGCCCCTTGCCGACGACCCCGACGCGGTCGTGGTCGTGCCGGCCGGCTCGTGCACGACGATGATCCGCCTGTACTGGCCCCAGCTGTTCGAGCTCGTCGGCGACGACGAGCGCGCGGCCCGGGCACGTGAGGTCGCAGCCCGGACGTTCGAGCTCACGGAGTTCCTGGAGGGACGCGAGCTGCCGACCGTGGATGGGGCCGCGACGACCGTGGCGCTGCACGAGTCGTGCCATCTGCTTCGCGAGCTGCACGTGGAGACCGGCCCAGGCGCCGCGCTGGCCCGGGTCGCCGGATGCACCCGGGTCGACTGGTCGGCCGACGACCGGTGCTGCGGGTTCGGCGGCACGTTCAGCGTCAAGCTGCCCGAGACGTCGGTGGCGATGGCCGACGAGAAGCTCGACACCCTGCCCGACGGCGTCGAGGTGATCGTCGGTGCCGACTCGTCCTGCCTGCTCCACCTGCGCACCCGAGCCGAGCACCGTGGCCTCGCGGTGACCACCCGGCACGTGGCCGAGGTGCTCGACGACGCCATCCGCGCCGAGGACGGTTCCGAGAAGGGTGATGGCCGTGGGTGAGTGGCCGGTGTGGTCGACCTCCCTGCGCGACCGGACGGCGACGGCGGTCGCCGACCCGGTGCTGCGCTCCAACATCGGCGCGGCCACCGACCGGTTCGGCACCAAGCGGACCTCGGCGCTGGCCGCCGTCCACGACCCTGACGGGCTCCGACGCGCTGCCCGGGGCGTGCGCGGCCAGATCCTCTCGAACTGGGCCGAGACGCTAGAGACGCTGGCCGACAACGTCATGGCGAATGGCGGGCACGTCTGCTGGGCCCCCACTGGTGCCGACGCGAACGACTACATCGCCGCGGTGGCCCGTCGCATCGGCGCGAGCACGGTCGTGAAATCGAAGTCGATGGCCACCGAGGAGTCGGGGCTCAACGAGGCGCTCGCAGACGTCGGGTGCGAGCCGGTGGAGACCGACCTGGGGGAGTGGATCATCCAGCTCGCGGGCGAGCACCCGAGCCACATCATCGCTCCGGCCGTGCACAAGAACCGCCACCAGGTGGCCGACACCTTCGAGGCCGAGGCCCAGATGACCGACCGGGTCACCGAGCCCGCGGCGCTGGTGGCCTTCGCCCGGGCAGCGCTGCGCGACCGGTTCCTCGCGGCCGACCTCGGCATCACCGGCGCCAACTTCGGTGTCGCCGAGACCGGCAGCATCGTGCTCGTCACCAACGAGGGAAACGCCCGGATGGCCACGTCCCAGCCCCGGATCCACATCGCCGTCATGGGGGCCGAGCGGGTCACCCAGACCTGGGAGCAGGCCGACCTGCTGCTCGGTCTGCTCGCCAAGTCGGGCACCGGGCAGCCGCTGTCGTCCTACACCACCGTCATCAGCGGCCCACGGGCCGAGGGCGAGGCCGACGGGCCCGACGAGTTCCACCTCGTGATCCTCGACAACGGCCGGTCGACGCTCGCCGGCACCGAGTTCGCCGAGATGCTCAACTGCATCCGCTGCGGCGCGTGCCTCAACGTGTGCCCGGTGTACCGCCAGACCGGCGGGCACGCATACGGCTGGGTGTACTCCGGGCCGATGGGCGCGGTGCTCACCCCGCTGCTCGCCGGTAGCGACCACGACCACGGGCATGACCACGGGGATGGCTCGTCGAACCCCGACGAACTGTCGGGTGCCTCGACCCTGTGCGGCGCGTGCATGGAGGCCTGCCCGGTCGAGATCCCCCTCCAGGACCTGCTCCTCGGCTTGCGACGCCGCAAGGCGGCGGACGCGAGTCGAGCCGAGAAGGCGATGTGGTCGGCCTGGGCCGCGGCCTGGTCCCGACCCGCTGGCTTTCGGGCAACGGCGTCGATGGCGGCCCGCACCCGGCGGCTCGGGCCCTTGGTGTCACGGCTTCCCGGCGTCTCGAACTGGACCGACGGCCGATCCATGCCCGCGCTCCCGGCACGGACGTTCAGCCAGCGCTGGCGGTCTGGCGATGTCTGAGCCCACGACCGAGGTCGGCGACCGCGCCGGCTTCCTCGCCCGCATCCGGGAGCGGCAGGGCCCGCCACCACGTTCGGGTCCACACCCTGCGCCCGACCCGCCGGAGGTCGTGCCCGAGGTCCGTTACCGGAGCCTGGACGACGTCGCCGGGCCCGGCCTCGTCGACGTGTTCGCCACCGCCGCCCGGGCCGCCGAGGCCACCGTCGACGTCGTCGCCCCCGACGGGATCGACGAACCGCTCCGGGCCGTGGTCGAGACCCACGAGGTCCACACGGCGGTTGTCTCCAACGATCCCGGGCTCGACCGCGTCGCCGGTGTGCTCGCCGGGCTCGGGGTCGCGGTGTCGCCTTACGATCGGGAGACCGCGGCGACCGCCGATCTCGCCGTGACGGGTGCCACCCACGGCCTGGCGTCGACGGGCAGCGTCGTCGTCGACACCGAGGTGGCCGGCAGTCGCGCCGTGTCACTGCTGCCGCGGGTCCACCTCTGCGTGCTCCCCGCCGAGCGCATCGTGCCCACCCACGCCGACGTGCTCCGCCACCAGTCCCGTCCCATGCCGTCGTGCCGGGTGGTCATCACCGGCCCGTCGCGCACCGGCGACATCGAGCAGCGACTCACCCTCGGCGCCCATGGCCCCGTCGCCCTCCACCTCCTCGTCACCACGTGACGCGGCTGGCCGGCGCGCGACACGCGGCGGAGCGATGGTCGGCGCCAGGCGAGTTGTGAGCCCCGGCGAACAACTCGAGAGCGCAGGAGCTCCCGCATGGGAGCGACAAGCGACGTCAGCGATCGTCGGGAGGGTCGAGGCGCTGCCAGCCGGTGTCGGTGATCGAGCGGGGCTCGAAGAAGAGGCAGTTCTCGGGGCAGGCGAAGGGGAAGTCCTCGTTGGCGCCGAGCCGGCACCGTTGCATCACCTCGCCCGATCCGGTCGAACGGGTCGAGTAGTGCCGACAGTCCTCGCGCACGGCCATCCCGCCAGTTTCGCGCGGGACGTCTGGCCGGTCCGACTGCGTCGGCCCCGCCAGGTCCTGCGGCTCATCCCGACTACGTCGTCATTTCTGCCGTAGTCTCCGCCGCCATGACCGAGCGGCTGCTGGTGATCGGTGGCGACCCCGGCGGCATGGCCGCGGCCACCCAGGCTCGTCGGCGCCAGCCGTACCTCGAGATCGTGGCGCTCGAGCGGGGCACCCGCACCAGCTACTCGGCCTGTGGCATCCCGTACCTCGTGGCCGGCGATATCGACGGGCCCGACCAGCTGATCGCCCGCACACCCGAGGAGTTCCGCGAGCAGCGCATCGACGTGCGTATCCGTCACGAGGCCATGGCCATCGATCTCGATGCCCGGCGGGTCGAAGTCCACGACCACGGTCGCGGCCGGACGTTCGAGCTCGGCTTCGATCGTCTCCACCTCGGCACCGGTGCCCGTCCGATCCGGCCCGACCTCCCCGGCATCGACCTGCCCCACGTCCACGGCGTCCAGACCGTCGACGACGGGGTGGATCTCCTCGACCACGCCCGCCGGTCCCAGTGCCGGAAGGTCGTCGTGATCGGCGGCGGCTACATCGGCATCGAGATCGCCGAGGCGTTCATCAAGTGGGGCGCGGAAGTCACCCTCCTCGAAGGCGACGACCAGCTCATGCGGACCCTCGATCCCGACATGGCGGCTCCCGTCGCCACCGCCATGCGCAAGCACGGGGTCGATGTCCGTCTGGGCGTCCGGGCCGAGGGCTTCGAACCCGACCAGGTCCTCACCGACCACGGCTCGGTCGACGCCGATCTGGTCGTGCTGGGTCTCGGCGTCGTCCCGAACGCCGACCTCGCCGCGGTCGCGGGCGTCGACACCGGGATACGTGGCGCGATCCGTGTCAACCGGCGCCAGCAGACCTCGGCCGACGGCGTGTACGCCGCGGGCGACTGCGCCGAGTCGTTCCACCGCGTCAGCCAGCGCCAGGTGCACGTCGCGCTCGGCACCGTGGCCAACAAGCAGGGTCGGGTCGCCGGCATCAACCTCGGCGGCGGCTACGCCACCTTCCCCGGGGTCGTCGGTACCGCGATCACGAAGGTGTGCGCGACCGAGATGGCCCGCACCGGACTCAACGAGTCCGAGGCAGCCCTTGCGGGCTTCGGCTACGAGACGGCCACGATCTCCTCCACCACCCGCGCCGGCTACTACCCCGATACCAGGCCCATCCGCATCAAGGTGCTGGCCGAGCACGGTTCGCGGCGACTGCTCGGCGCGCAGATCGTCGGCGAGGAGGGTGCGGCCAAGCGCATCGACGTGCTGGCAACGGCCATCACCGCCGGCATGACCGTCGACGAGGTCATCGATCTGGACCTGGCCTACGCGCCGCCGTTCTCCGGGGTGTGGGACGCTGTGCACATCGCGGCCCGCACGGTCGCGTCCGCGCTGGATGGATCCTGAACAACCGAGCTCTGGAGCAGCTGTGAAGTTGATCACCGCCGTCATCAAGCCGTTCAAGCTCGACGAGGTGAAGGACGCGCTGAAGTCCGCGGGCGTGCAGGGCATGACCGTCAGCGAGGTCCAGGGCTTCGGTCGTCAGTCCGGTCACACCGAGGTGTACCGCGGTGCCGAATACACCGTGGAGTTCGTCCCCAAGGTGAAGATCGAGGTCGTCGTCGAGCGCGGGCGTGAGGTCGAGGTGGTCGACGCCATCTCCGCCGCGGCCCAGACCGGCAAGATCGGTGACGGCAAGGTCTGGGTCACCGATCTCGACGCCCTCATCCGCATCCGTACGGGCGAGCGGGACGGTGATGCGGTCTAGGCCCGCGGGCGCCGTTCACACGCCTTTCACACGCGAGGCCTTCCGTCCCGACCGACCGGTCGGTAGGCTCGGGCCATGCCGCTCACAGACGCTGTACTCACCGAAGAGCTCGCGCCCGTCGTCGGGCGCCTGTTCGACCGGCATCTCGCCAACACCAAGGAGTGGTTCCCCCACCGCATGGTGCCGTGGAGTCGGGGCGAGGACCTCGACGACTGGGAGTGGGATCCGGCCGAGACCGAGCTGTCCGACGAGGTCCGGTCGGCGCTGATCGTCGACCTGCTCACCGAGGACAACCTGCCGTACTACTTCGAGACGATCTACAACCTCTTCGGCAAGCACGAGCCGTGGAGCGAGTGGGCCCGCCGCTGGACCGCGGAGGAGGGACGCCACTCGATCGTCATCCGCGACTACCTCCACGTGACCCGGGCGGTCGATCTCGACGACCTCGAGCGCGGCCGCATGGCCCAGGTCTCCCTCGGCGAGGTGCCCCACCCCGAGACCGTGTGCGACGGCCTCGCGTACGTCACCATGCAGGAGCTGGCCACCAAGATCAGCCACCGCAACACCGGCCGGCTGCTCGACGACAAGGTCGGCTACCAGGTGATGGCCAAGGTCGCTGGCGACGAGCAGCTCCACCACGTCTTCTACCGCGATGCCGCGACCGCGGCCCTCGAGGTCGACCCCGACGGCATGGTCATGGCCATCGACCGTCAGGTCCGCGACTTCGCCATGCCCGGCACCGGCATCCCCGATTTCAAGCTCCACGCCAAGCGGATCGCCGATGCCGGGATCTACGACTTCCGCATCCACCACGACCAGATCCTGGCGCCGATGGTGTTCGAGCAGTGGAAGCTCCCCGAGCTCGAAGGGCTCTCGCCCGAGGCCGAGGAGGCCCGCGACCGCTGCGTCAAGCACCTGTCCCGGATCGACCGGGCCGCGTCGAAGATGGCCACCCGCCGCCAGCGCCACCAGGACGAGGACCTCGTCACCGCGTGACGAGCGCGCCCGTTTCACGCAGCTGAAACAATCGGGACCCTCGCCCGTCACACGCTGACGCGAATGTGACCGGCACCGCGATCCACGTCAACGCTGGCGTGGCGGCGCTCGCCGTCGTGCTCGTGCTCGGCAAGCGGGCTGGGTGGCCCAAGGACGTCATGCCGCCGCACAACCTGCCCCTGGTCCTGCTCGGTACCGGGATCCTGTGGTTCGGCTGGTTCGGGTTCAACTCGGGTGGTGCCGCCGGCAACACGGCACTCACCGCCACCGCGTTGATGAACACCTTCCTCGCCGCCTCGGCCGGCATGCTGGCCTGGCTCGTCGTCGAGCGCATCCGCGACGGCCACTTCACCATCCTCGGCGCATGCTCCGGCGTGGTGGCCGGGCTCGTGGCCATCACCCCGGCCGCCGCCTACGTCGGTGGACTCGCCGGCATCGTGTTCGGCGCCGTCGCCGGCGTGGTCTGCTACGGCGCCATCCAGCTCAAGTACCGCTTCCGCTACGACGACAGCCTCGATGTCGTGGGCGTGCACATGTTCGGTGGCATCGTCGGCGGTGTCCTCATCGGCTTCTTCGCGGATGCACAGATCCTCGGTGGTGGTCCCGAGGACGAGGGGCTCTTCTTCGGCGGCGGCGGCGAGCTGCTCGTCGAGCAGATCCTGTCGATCGTCGTCGTGCTCGCCTTCTCCTTCGTGGTCACCTACGTGATCGCCAAGGTCCTCGACGTGGTCATGGGCATCCGTGCCGACGAAGCAGCCGAGGCGGCCGGGCTCGATCAGAGCGAACACGCCGAGACCGGCTACGGCTTCGCCGACCTCGGCTCGATGCAGCGCTCCTGACCCGGGTCCGTAGGTCTGATCCGTCCGACTCCGTCGGCCGCATCAGGTCCTGCGACTCATTCCGGCTCCGCCGTCATGTCCTCGTAGGCTCGAAGAGCATGGATGCGGCACGCGACGAGCTGAGGGACGACCACAGCCTCGTCGGCCGGGCGCTGTGCGAGGCCTATGCCGACCGGGCGGACGAGTACCTCCGAGCGCTCTTCGACGCGGCCGTCGACAGCGCCCCGGGTGTCGCGCTGGTGGCGGTCGGTGGCTACGGCCGCCGGGAGCTCAGCCTCCAGTCAGACCTCGATGTTCTCCTGCTCCACGACGGCCGACACGACATCGCCGAGGTGGCCGACGCCATCTGGTATCCGGTGTGGGACGCAGGGGTGAAGCTCGGCCATGCCGTCCGGACACCGAAGGAGGCGCTGAGCCTGGCCGGCGACGACCTCGACTCGGCCACGGCGCTGCTCCAGGCCCGCCACCTCGCCGGTGACGACGAGTTGTCCGGCGAGCTCGTCCGCAAGGCCGACGAGCTGTGGCGCAAGCACGCCAAGCGGTTCTTGCCGGAGCTGGCGGCGCGGGTGGCGCAGCGCCATCGTCGTGCCGGCGAGGTCGCCTTCCTGCTCGAGCCCGATCTCAAAGAGGGCCGTGGCGGCCTGCGCGACGTCCAGTCGCTCCACTGGGCGGCCCGCGCTCGTGAACTGATCTGGGAGGGCGACGACGAACCTCTCGACGCCGCCTACGACGTGCTGCTCGAAGCTCGTGTCGAGCTGCACCGGCGCACCGATCGACCAGGTGACGTGCTGCTGCTCGAGGAGCAGGACGCCGTCGCCGATGCGCTCGGCGACGCCGACGCCGACGAGCTGATGCGGCGGATCGCCGCCGCGGCACGGACCATCGCCTTCCGCAGTGACGACACCTGGCGCCGGGTGCAGTCCTCGTTGCGTGGTCCCCTCGGCCGACTGGCCCGGCGCGACCGGACCATCGGCCCGTCCATCGTGGTCCGCGACGACGAGGTCCACCTCGCTGCCGATGCCGACCTCGACGACCCCGCGATCGGCCTGCGGCTGCTCGCGCTGGCTGCCGCCGAGGACCTGCCCGTGCACCGGGCGACGCTCGACCGCCTCGCCGCCATCCCCGAGCTCCCGACGCCGTGGCCGGACGAAGCGCGCGAGGCGCTGGTCGCCGTGCTCGGCGCCGGGCGCACCGCCATCGGCCATCTCGAGTCCTTCGACCAGCACGGGTTGCTCACGAAGGTGCTGCCCGAGTGGTCAGCGGTGCGGTCCAAACCGCAGCGGAACGCCTACCACACCTTCACCGTCGACCGGCACCTGTGCGAGGCCGCGGCCAACGCCGCCCCGCTCGCATCCCGCGTGGGGCGGCCCGACCTGCTCCTCGTCGGCACGTGGTTGCACGACATCGGAAAGGGGTTCCCCGGCGACCACACCGGGGTCGGTATGGATCTGGTCGACCACATCGGTCGGCGGATGGGCTTCGACGACGACGACGTGGCCACGCTCGTCGCCCTGGTCGAACACCACCTGCTGCTCCCCGATGTCGCCACCCGACGTGACCTCGACGACGACGAGGTCATCCAGCGGGTGGCCGAGCAGCTCGAGACCCCGCAGCGGCTGCAGCTCCTCCACGCGCTGACCGAGGCCGACTCGCAGGCGACCGGTCCCGCAGCCTGGAGTCCGTGGAAGGCCGAGCTGGTCGACACGCTGGCCGAACGGGTGAGCCACGTGCTGGGCGGGGGGACACCCGCGGAGGTCACTGACGAGTTCCCGACGCCCGGACAGCTCGACCGCCTGTCGCAGGGCGTGCGGGTGGTCGAGGGCGACGAGCAGACGCTCACGGTCATCGACGTCGACCGGCCCGGTCTGTTCAGCCGGGTCGCGGGCGTGCTCGCCCTGCACGGCCTCGCCGTCCTCGATGCCAACATCGCCACGATCGACGGGCGCGCCCTCGAGGTGCTCACCGTGGAGTCGAGCTTCGGGCCCACCTTCTCCTGGGACAAGATCGAGGAAGACCTCCACCTCGCCCTCGACGGCCGCCTCGCACTGAAGGCCCGTCTCGCCGACCGTGCCGCGGTGTACCCGCGGCCGCGCACTGCCATCGGAGACGACGCCCGGGTCGAGTTCCACCTCGACGACTCGTCCCGGTCGACCGTGGTCGAGGTCCACGCCCCCGACTCGGTGGGCGTGCTGTACCGCATCACCGATGCCATCGCCGAGCTCGACCTCGACATCGTCCGCGCTCGCGTCCAGACGCTGCTCGATCGCGTGGTCGACTCGTTCTACGTCCAGGAGCCCTCTGGTGGGAAGGTGCCCGAGGAGATGCTGGGTGAGCTCCGGCGCGCCATCCTTCACGCCCTGTCATGACCGACCGCGACCCCTCCAGAGACCAGGCCCCCACCCGCCAGGACCTGCTCCGCTGGGCGGAGTCGCTCGCCGGGATCGCCAAGACCGGCCTGGGATTCACCGCCAACCTCTACGAGCGCGAGCGCTACGAGGAGGTGCTCGAGGTCGCCAGCGACATCCGCGTGGCCGCTGGTACCGAGTTCGACCCCGGCCACTACGTCGAGGAGTGGATGAAGGACGTCGGTGACGGCGTTCGCGGGTACCAGACGCCCAAGGTCGCGATCGGCGCCGTGGTGTACAACGACGCCGGGGAGCTGCTCCTCGTCCAGCGCGCCGACTCCGGCGTGTGGCTCTACCCCACCGGCTGGGCCGACATCGGGTACTCGCCCGCGGAGATCGCGGTGAAGGAAGTCGGGGAGGAGACCGGCATCGAGTGCGAGGTCGTCCGCCCGCTGATGATTCTCGACGGCATGCGCCTGGGTTTCACCAACGTCCCTCTCTACTCGCTGGTCTTCCTGTGCGAGGCAACCGGTGGCTCGTTGCGGGCCCACGAGCTCGAAACCACCGACGTCGGCTTCTTCGCCGAGCACGCACTGCCCGAACCGTTGGCCGGCTGGGACCACTGGGGCGACCAGGTGTTCCGGGCCATCCGGGGCGAGCACGTCGACGTCTGGTTCGACGAGCCCCGCGACGAACCCTGGCGCTCGACCTAACCGTCGTCGCCGCGATCACGCAGGAAGCGCTCGACCTCGGCGATGAGGTCCTCGGTCTCCTCGGGATCCTCGCCCTCATCGTGGCGCTGCTCGAGCGCCGCCACGTAGGCCTGGGTCTCGTCGTCGTCGTCGACCAGCTCGTTGATCTGGCGCTCGTAGGACGCAGCCGCGATCTCGAGATCCGTGGTGATCACACCGGTCTCGAGCAGCGCGGCCGTCTTCTCGACCAGCGCCAGGGTTGCCTTGGGCGATGGCGAGGCCGGTACGTAGGTGGGGACGGTGGCCCACAGCGAAGCGGTCTGCAACCCCGCCGCCCGGCACGCGGTGTGCAGCACACCCACGATGCCCGTGGGCCCCTCGTAGGTCGAGCTCGACAGGCCGAGCTTGTCGACCGCGTCGAGATCGGCGGTCGACCCGGCCACGTCGACGGGCCGGCTGTGGGGCACTTCGGCCAGCAGCGCACCCAGGGTGACCACGGTGGCGGTGTCGAACTCGCGGGCGACCTCGATCACCGCGTCGCAGAAGGTCCGCCAGCGTAGGGCGGGTTCGACGCCGTGGAGCAGGATGACGTCGCGGCCGTTGCCAGGCAGCGAGCCGGCCGAAAACTCGTTCTCCGGCCAGTCGATGACCCGTTCGCCGTCCTCGATCCGGATCTCCGGTCGGTTCGAGGTGAAGTCGAAGAACTCCTCGGGATCGATGTCGGCGAAGGGATGGGTATCCCAGCGATCGGCGAACCAGCGCACCGCCGATGTGGCGGCGTCGCCCGCGTCGTTCCAGCCCTCGAAGGCGGCGATCAGGACGGGGCGTTCGAGCGTGGGGCGGTCTGACCAACGGAGGTGCTCCACCCCGTCGAGGCTATCGGCGTGAGGCCGGAGAGGAACGGTGAACCGGCGCTGACAGGCACCGCCGCACCGGGCGGCGACCCGGAGCACCCTCCGGGCGCCCGGCGATAGTGTCGCCGACATGGAAGCTCGTGCCGTGTCCGACGTGATGAGTTCCCCGGTCCTGACGGCGACCGCCGACGAGACGCTCGCCGCGGTCAGCGACCGGATGTGGGAGCAGATGGTCGGGTCGGTGATCGTCGTCGACGGCGACGCGCCGGTCGGGATCCTCACCGAGCGCGACCTCATCCGCTTCGGGGCCAACGGCGGCGCCGCCACCGAGACCATCGTCGGAGACTGGATGACCGCCGAGCCCGACACCGTGGGACCCGACGCCGGTGTGGCCGAGGCCTACGACCTGCTGGCCGACAAGGGCTTCCGGCACTTCCCGGTGGTCGAGGACGGCACGCTCGTCGGGGTCGTGTCCCTGCGTGACCTGCTGTCGGTCGCCGCCATCCAGCCGGTCATGGATCCGGGCCAGATCGAGGCACCACCCGGGCTCGAGGGTGTGATCGTGGCCGAGACCACGGTCGGCGACGTCCGCGGTCAGGAAGGCTTCTACCACTACCGCCAGTACTCGGCCGTCGAGCTCGCCGACAAGGTCACCCTGGAGGACGCCTGGTACCTGCTCTTCGAGGGGGAGCTGCCCACGGCTGCGCAGCGCTCGGCGTTCATGGACGAGACGCGGCCCCTGCGGAGCATCCCCGCGCCGGTGTACGAGGTGCTGCCGGTGATCGCCCGGGAATCGAACTCGATCATGGAGGGCCTACGAACCGCGGTGTCGCTGGTGGCGGCGGCGTCGGACATGCAGCCGAGCCTGGATGTCGACCACGCCACCCGGCGGACCGATGCCCTCCGCCTCTGTTCCGTCGTGCCGACGCTGATCATGGCGATGTACCGGCTGCGTCGCGGCCTCGATCCGATCGAGCCGCGCGACGACCTCGGCTACGGCGCCAACTACCTGTGGATGATGGACGGCAGCGAGCGCCCCGACGACATCGGTCGCGCCGTCGAGCAGTACCAGATGACAACCATCGACCACGGGTTCAACGCCTCGACGTTCACGTCGCGGGTGATCTGCTCCACCGGTGCCGACGTGGGTGCGGCGGTCGTCGGCGGCATCGGCGCCCTGTCCGGCCCGCTGCACGGCGGTGCACCGTCGCGGGCACTCGACCTGCTCGACGCCATCGGGACCACCGAGAACGCCCGCCCGTACCTGGTGAAGGCGGTCGAGAACGGCGAGAAGATCATGGGCTTCGGTCACCGGGTGTACAAGACCGAGGATCCACGGTCCGCGTTCCTGCGCGACGTCGCCGAGCGGATCGGCGCGAAGGACATCGACTTCGCCAAGACCGTCGAGCAGACTGTGGTCGACGTGCTCGCCGAGCTGAAGCCGGGCCGCGACCTGTATGCCAACGTCGAGTTCTACGCCGGCGTCGTCATGGATCACTGCGGGCTGCCCCGTGAGCTGTTCACCCCGACGTTCGCGTCGTCCCGGGTCATCGGCTGGTGCGCCAACATCCTGGAGCAGGCGGCCGACAACCGCATCATCCGCCCGAGCGCCCGCTACGTCGGCCCGCCGCCGCCCCAGCCGCTTCCGTGAACGACTCGTCCTGATCACGTCCCGATCACGGGGTCCTGCGTCTCGGACGCGTACCGTCGCTGCCATGTTCATCGAGATCGTCGCCTCGGTCACCGACGAGCTGGTCGAGGCCTACGAGCGCCTCACGCCGCAGCTGTCGTCGTCCAACCCGCCCCCGCCGCGCGAGGCGCTGGAGGACATCGTCGCCGCACCGGCCACCGACATCTTCGTGGCCACCGACGACGAGGGCACGATCGTGGGCACGGCCACGCTCGTCGTCTTTCAGATCCCGACCGGTCGTCGGGCCTGGATCGAGGACGTCGTGGTCGACGACGCCGCCCGGGGAATCGGGGTGGGCGGCGCGCTGACGCGGGCGATGGTCGACCGGGCCGGGGAGCTCGGTTGCACGACGGTCGACCTCACCTCCCGTCCCTCCCGCGAGGCGGCCAACCGCCTCTATCTCCGCGAGGGCTTCGAGGTGCGCGAGACCAACGTCTACCGCCGGAAGCTGGAGGCCTGACCCGGTCGCATCGGGTGGTCCAGCCCCTGCGGTTCGGCGGCTTCATCCGTCTCGCCTCTCAGGCGGCTTCGTACCAGTGCTCCTTGGTCTGGGCGAGCCAGAACGCGGCGAACAACGCGATCTCGGTGGCCTCGAGCACGAGGATCCGGTGGTCCCAACCGCCGAGGGGGAACATGACCACGCCGCTGCCGATCATCAGCGCGGCGATGGCGGCGTACAGACGGACGTAGATCGTCTTTTCGGGATCGAGGCGGAGGTTCCATGCCTTGCCGCCCACGGCCATGGCGAGGAACACGAACATGACGGCGGCAGCGATGCCGTGCGCGCGGGTGCCGAAGTCGTCCCACCAGGCGTATGCCGCGGCTGAGACGAGCAGGAAGACCATCGCAGCCAGCAGCGACCGGCGCGTTGCTCGCTGTCCGACCTGGGCGACGGCCAGCACGTCTTGCGTGGCCACCGAGGCGATGACGGCGGCGACCACGAGACCGGCGATCCCGGCGACCAGCAGCGCCCGGATGTTGTTGTCGATGTTGGCGACCACCCAGGCGGCGAGGTCGCCGTCGACCTCGACCGGCCGGCGGATCGGCTCCTGCGACCAGCACCTCCCCACGTCGGACGTCGGCACCACCGCGACCACCGGCGCCAGCATCCCGGCGACGTTGAGGCAGCCGTCCTCCCACCAGGTCCGGCCCTTGATGACGATGAGGCAGAGCCCGATGGCCAGCAGGCCACCGACGAAGATCGCCCGGACCGGCGTGTAGTAGTACGCGCTGACCGAGGTCTGCCAGCAGGCGGGTTCGACCTCGAGGCGTTCGAACCCGACTGACACCGCCAGCAGGAACACGACGCCGACCATGCCGATCCGCAGGTAGCGGTAGGTCTTGATGGTGGCGTCGACGCGCATGCCGTCTGCTCCGTCCCGGCGGGTCCCCTGTAGGCATTCTCCCCCATCGTGCGCACCGCCACAGGGCAAGCGCTCGATGTACCGAGTTCGGTTCCCGCGATGCGACCGAGCTCACCCGTCGCACCTCCGCCTCGGGGACCACCCGCAACCGGCGCACGACCACCGAGCTCCTCGCGTTGGCGCAGGAGATCAGCTGACATCCGACACACGTGCCAGCTGGGATGGACGAAACGTCATGGGCCGGGTCTCGCCCGGCGGTCGGCACGTGACTCCTGATGCTCGTGGCGCGGAACGCCTACTCGGTTGGTGTCCCTTAGCCCGTGAGCCGGTCTTGCACCGCGGTGCGGGCGCGTGCGATCGCACCGTTGTCGTCGTGGAGCATGGTGACGATGTTCGTTCCCGCGAGGATGACGCCCAGCTCGAACGCGAGCTGCGCCGGATCCAGGCCTTCCGCCAACGCACCCCTCTCGTGGGCCGATCGTGCCTCGGCGACGAGCAGGTCACGCCATTGCCCTTGCACTCTGGCCACCTCATCGTGCACCCGGCCGGGGCGGGCGCCGACCTCGGCGGACACGGCCACGAAGAAGCAGCCGCCGGGGAAGACGCGGCGCTCGACGTAGTCGAGGTAGCCGTCGCACAGCGCCACGAGACGATCACGTCCGGTCTCGGTGGTGGCGAGCGCGGGGGCGACCACCTCGGCGATGAAGCTGTCCTGGGCTGCGTTGATGGTCGCCAGCTGCAGCTCCTCCTTCGAGCCGAACAGGGAATGGACGCTGCTCTTGGCGACGCCGGTGACCTTGGCAAGGCGGCCGATGGACACACCGTCGAGCCCCTCGATCGTTGCCAGCTCTGCGGCGCGCTCCACGATTCGAGCCCGGGCCCGATCGCCGGGCGCTCGCGTCCGCCGGATCCTGTGGTCCTGCTGCTCTGCCATCAACGCTCTCCAGCTCCCATCGAAGATTTCCTTGCATCTTAGACGAACGATCGTCTATAAAAGCTGGACGATCGTTCGTACAAGGAGTCGAAGATGTCTCAACCCGCTGCCACCCCAACGGATCTGTGGAAGGAGGCCGGGCGGGCGTGGGGAGCACGGTCTGCCGACTGGGCGTATCTGTTCGAGCCCTACGCCCGGCCGGCCAACGACGTGGTGTTCGATCGGACGGGGGTGAGCGCCGGGGTCCGTCTCCTTGACATCGCGTGCGGCTCGGGGCTGGCCGCCCAGTCCGCCAGCCGCCGGGGTGCAGCAGTGACCGGTCTTGACGCGTCGGAGGCGCTCGTGGACATCGCGCGAGCACGCACACCGGGCGTGGACTTCCGGGTGGGCGACATGTTCGCGCTGCCGTTCCCCGACGCCTCGTTCGATGTGGCGACGAGCTTCAACGGGATCTGGAAGGGCTGCGAAGCGGCCTTGCACGAGGCGCGCCGAGTGCTGACGCCCACCGGGAGGCTCGGCCTCACGTTCTGGGGGCGCCCGGACCGCCTCGGGCTGCTGCCGTACTTTCTGAAGGTGATCGAGCTGTCTCCGCCCAGCCACGGCGAGGCCAGTGTCCAGCAGGGGGACACCGGACGGGCCGGGGTCATGGAGGAGATGCTCACCTCCGCTGGTTTCCGCCCGCGCCAGGCAGGGACCGTGAGTGTGGTGAACGAGTGGCCCGACGTCGACGTCGCGGTTCGGGCGCTGGCCGCAGCCGGACCCTCGGTCCCCGCCATCGACGCCGTCGGCCTCGACACGTTCTGCGACGCGCTGCGAGAGGTGATCGAACCGCTGCACGCCGACGGCGTCGGCATCCGCGTCGCCTCGGAACTGGGCTGGATCACCGCCGACTTGGGCAGCAGCTGACGTGGGCGTTGGGATCGTTCCCATGAATGCTCACGTGTCGATCAGCAGGCGCATTGCCACGGCAGCCCGCAGGCGCTAGCGGCCTCGCTCCCCGTAGTCGCCGAACGGTCGGTCGCGCTCGCGGACGGCATCGCGCCAGCCGATCTCCTGGGCTCGCTCGACGAAGTCGAGACCCTCCTGCGTGTGGCGGGCGACGCCGTCGAACAGGCAGCCGAGCAGGCGGCTCGTGTCCGGCTGGTACTGGTGCCGGGCCACGTCGTTGAGCATCCACTTCATCATCTGGAGCTGGTTCAGCGGCAGGAGGGCCATCCGCCGTGCGAGCGCCAGCGCGTGGTCCTGGAGCTCGTCGTCGGGCACGCAGTCGAGGATCAACCCGATCTCTGCGGCCTCGGGTGCGGGGATCTCGTCGCCGGTGAACAGGTACCGCTTGGCCCGTTCGAGGCCGAGGCGGGCGACCCACACCCACGGTGCCTCGGGCACACCCCACACCCGCGCCGGTGGATAGCCGAACGTCGCCGACTCGCCGGCGACGATGAGGTCGGCGTTGAGGATCATGTCGGTCCCGCCGGCGATGCACCAGCCCTGCACCGCGGCGATCGTGGGCTTGGAGATCTCGTGGAGCTTGGCGAAGGTCTTCCCGAACGTCCCGATCATCTGGACGTCGGCGACGCTGTCCCAGACCCGGTCCCGCTCGGTGCCTTCGGAGGCCTGGGCGAGGGTCGACCAGTCGAGTCCGAACCCGGCGCAGAACGCCGGACCCTCCGCCCGAACGAGTACGACCCGCACGTCGTGGTCGCGGTCTGCCGCGTCGAGGGCATCCGACAGGTCGTCGCGCAGCTGCGTGGTGATGGTGTTGTACTCGTCGGGCCGGCACAGCACGAGGTGGCGAACGCCCCTGTCGTCCTCGGTCCGGATCGCAGCACCCATCGAGTCGGGGAGGGTAGCCGTCCAATTGGAATCGGGCATCGCATCGGACGGCACCAGGCGTCAGACTGTGGTCGATGGACCACACGGCGCGGTTCCGCGCGCTGCACGAACGCGGCTTCTTCGTGATGCCCAACGCCTGGGACGTCGGATCCGCGGTCCGGCTCGAGCAGCTCGGCTTCCCATCCATCGCCACGACGAGCGCTGGCCATGCCGTCTCGCTCGGCAAGCGCGACCAGCAGCTGACCTTCGACGAGGTCTGCGACCACGTGGCCCGAGTCGCGTCGGCCGTCTCGATCCCCGTCAGCGTGGACTCGGAACGCCTGTTCGCAACCACGCCCGACGGCGTCGCGGAGAACGTCAACATCCTGGCCGGGCTCGGCGCGGCCGGGGTGTCGATCGAGGACTACGACCCGGCACGGGGAGCGATCGATCCGGTCGAGCACGCCGCGGACCGCGTCGAGGCCGCGGCAGACGCGGCATACATGCACGGGATGATTCTCACGGCCCGCGCCGAGAACCATCTGTACGGCGCAGGCGACCTCGACGACACGATCAACCGGCTGCTCATCTATGCGCGTGCGGGTGCCAGGTGCGTCTACGCGCCGGGGCTGACCGACCTCGCCGAGATCGCTGAGGTGGTCGACGCTGTGGATGTCGCTGTCAACGTGCTGTTGCTCCCTGAGGGTCCCGGGCCCAGCCTGCTCGCCGACCTCGGTGCACGTCGGGCGAGCACCGGTGGGAGTCTGGCTCGCACGGCCTACGGCGCCATGGAACGAGCTGCGGCTACGTTCCTGACCGACGTGGGCCCGCCGTGGGACGAACGGTCACCCTGATCCGTCCCTGACTGTGGCATCGACAGCGCGGAGGGCGAGACTGGTCCGATGCCCGCGCCCGAGCGCTACGACATCGCCGTCATCGGTGGCGGCCCCGCGGGTGCGGCCGCGGCGATCCACGCCGCGCGCCGCGGCGCCAAGGTCGTGGTGTTCGAGAAGAGCCGGTACGGACGCGACAAGGTCTGCGGCGATGGCCTGACACCGCGAGCGGTCGCTGCGCTCCGCGACCTCGACGTCGATCTCGAGGCCGAAGGGGTCCACCGCATCGACGGCTTGCGGATGATCGCCGGCAAGCGCCGGCGTGAGCTGCCCTGGCCCGAGCACGGGCGGTTCCCCGCCCACGGCGCGGTGTGGCCCCGGCGTCGGCTCGACGCCCACCTCGTGGATGCGGCCGACAAGGCCGGTGCCGAGCTGGTCTACGAGACGCCAGCGCTGCCCGTCATGGACGGCGAACGTGTCGTGGGGGTGGAGACCACCGGCGCCGACGGTGCGGGGCGTCGGATCGAGGCGCCGCTGACGATCGTCGCCGCGGGTGCGCAGGGTCGAGTTGCCCGGATGCTGGGCGCCGAGCGCGATCCTGGCGAGCCGTTCGGGCTCGCGATCCGGTCCTACATGGAGACACCCCGGCATCTCGATCGCCACCTCGAGGCCTGCCTCACGCTCCAGGACCGTCACGGCACACCGGTGCCCGGCTACGGGTGGATGTTCCCCGGCGGCGACGGCACCGTGAACATCGGCGTCGGTGCGCTGTCGACGATGAAGCGGTTCACCGACCTGAACCTCAACACGTTGCTCGACGACTACCGGGCCCTGGTCCGCGACGAGTGGGGCCTCGGCGAGTACCTCGAACGGCCCCGGGCGTGGCGGCTGCCGATGAGCTCGCTCAAGCGGCATGGTCCCGGTTGGGTCGCGATCGGCGACGCGGCCGGGCTCATCAACCCGATGAACGGGGAGGGCATCGACTACGGGCTCGAGTCCGGGATGCTCGCCGTCGACCTCTTCCTCGAGGATCCGTCGTCGGCGCCCGACCGCTACGACATCGAGATCGGTGAGCGGTTCGACGCGTTCCTCCGCACGGGCCGTCGCTTCTCGTTCCTCATCGGTCATCCGTGGATCCTGCGCAACGGGCTCAAGCTCGCCGTCGGGACCGATACGGTGGCCAACATCACGCTGTCGGTGATGGGCAACCTCGTCGACAACGACACGCGCGGCGGGGCCGGTCGCGTCCTGCGGATCGCCGATCGGACGCTCGCAGCCGCCGACCCCCTCCTGCGCCGGACACGCGCCTCCTGAACCTGCTGCTCCTCCGACGGTCGGCTGGCAGGATGCGGACGTGCCCGCGTTCTCCAAGGTCCTGATCGCCAACCGGGGCGAGATCGCCGCCCGGATCGCTCGCGCCGTGCGTGCCGAGGGACTGATCCCGGTGACCGTCCACACCCGGGACGATGCGTCCTCGCCCCACGTCGCCGTCGGCGACGAGACCATCGCGCTGGCCGGGGAGGGTCCCTCCGGCTATCTCGACATCCCCGCGGTCGTGACCGCTGCGGTCGAACACGGTTGCGACGCCGTCCACCCGGGCTACGGCTTCCTCAGTGAGAACGCGGCGTTCGCGCGGGCCGTACGCCAGGCGGGTCTCGTGTTCGTGGGCCCGGGGTCCGAGCAGCTCGAGCGTCTCGGCGACAAGGTCGTGGCCCGCCAGGCCGCCGTTGACGCAGGTGTGCCGGTGCTGGCCGCGACCCCGGCCGGCATCGACCTCGAGACCGCTCGCGCGTTCCTCGGCGAGTACGGCTCGATCATGCTCAAGGCGGTCGCCGGCGGCGGTGGTCGCGGGATGCGGGTGGCCACGGAGGCCGCGGCGCTCGACGGCGCGTTCGACGCCTGCACCCGCGAGGCCGAAGCCGCGTTCGGCGACGGGTCGCTGTACGCCGAGGAGCTGCTGACCGGGGCCCGCCACGTCGAGGTCCAGATCGTCGGCGACGGCGTCCGGGTCGAGCACTGTCACGAGCGGGAGTGCTCGCTGCAACGCAACCGGCAGAAGGTGATCGAGTTCGCTCCGGCATGGTGGCTCGACGCCGACGTGCGCCGGTCGCTGCACGACGCCTCGGTACGTCTCGGCGAGCACGTGGGTTACGACTCGATCGGCACGGTCGAGTACCTGGTCAGCGGCGAGCGGATCGCGTTCATCGAGCTGAACGCACGGGTCCAGGTGGAGCACACCGTGACCGAGGCGGTGTGTGGCATCGACCTGGTCCGCATGCAGCTCCGCCTGGCGAAGGGCGACAACCTCGGCGCGCTCGACCTCTACTCGTCACCCGAGCTCGACGGTGTCGCCGTGCAGGCGCGCATCACGATGCAGGGCACGGGCGCACTCACCCGGTTCGACCCACCGGCGGATCTCCGCGTCGACACCTTCGGGCCGCCGGAGGCGATGGTGGGATACGAGACCAGTGCCCGCTACGACGCGCTCCTCGCCAAGCTGATCGTGCACGGCAAGGATCCGGCTTCGCTGCTGACGCGGGCCGCGGATGCACTCGATGCGTTCACGATCGAGGGCGTGCCCACGAACACGACCGAGCTCGCCGGTCTGCTGCGTCGGGACGAGCTCGCCTCGGGCGACTTCGACACGACCACGCTCGAGGCCATCGCCCCACCGGCTGACGTCGGCCGCGCCGATCCGCTTGCCGTGCTCGAGCATGGTCGTCGCCGCGAAGCGGACACTGCGATGCCCACCCGTCGTGTCGATGGCATGACCGAGGTCGTCGCCCCGTTGCAGGGGACGGTCGTGCGGATCGAGGTCGCGGTCGGCGACGAGGTACCGTCCGGCTCGTCCGTGGCCGTGCTCGAAGCCATGAAGATGGAGCACCTGGTGTCCGCCACCACGTCGGGCATCGTCCGTGAGGTGCTCGCTGGCAAGGGCGACGCCGTCGCCGCCCGCCAGCCGTTGCTCGTCCTCGAGCCCGCCGAGGTCGCCGCGTCGGCGCTCGACGGGGAGACCGAGGTCGATCTCGACGAGATCCGTCCCGACCTGGCCGAGGCCGTCGAACGCCACGCCTTCGGACTCGACGCCAACCGGCCTGAGGCGGTCGAGAAGCGGCGAAGGCTCGGCAAGCGCACGGCGCGGGAGAACGTCGCCGACCTGCTCGACGAGGACTCGTTGATCGAATACGGACCGCTCGTCGTCGCTGCCCAGCGCAAGCGCCGCTCGGACGAGGAGCTGCGGGAGAAGACCCCGGCCGATGGTCTGGTCGGCGGCATCGGCACCGTCGCCGGTACGCCGGTGGCCGTGGCCTCCTACGACTACACGGTCCTCGCCGGCACGCAGGGGCTCAACAACCACCGCAAGAAGGACCGCCTCTTCGAGGTGGCCGAGCAGCAGCGCCTGCCGTTCGTGTTCTTCACCGAGGGTGGCGGCGGACGTCCGGGCGACACCGACGGCACGGGCGTCGCCGGTCTCGACTGCCTGGCGTTCGCGTACTTCGGCCGGCTCTCCGGGCTGGCGCCGCTGGTCGGCATCGCCAGCGGCCGTTGCTTCGCCGGCAACGCCGCCATCCTCGGCTGCTGCGACGTGGTGATCGCCACCGCGGACGCCAACATCGGCATGGGTGGCCCCGCCATGATCGAGGGCGGCGGACTCGGCGTCCACCGCCCCGAGGAGGTCGGTCCGATCGACGACCAGATCGCCAGTGGCGTGGTCGATGTCGCCGTGGCCGACGAAGCGGAGGCCGTCGAGGTCGCCAAGCAGTACCTGTCGTACTTCCTCGATCCCGGCTTCCTCGATCCCGACACGACGGATGGCTGGGACTGCTCCGACCAGCGACTGCTCCGACATGCCATCCCCGAGAACCGGCTGCGGGTCTACGAGGTAAGGAAGGTGATCGACACCCTGTTCGACAGCGGGTCGGTGCTCGAGCTCCGCGAGGGGTTCGGCGCCGGCATGGTCACCGCGCTCGCCCGGATCGAGGGGCGCGCCGTCGGGGTCATCGCCAACGACCCCCAGCACCTCGCCGGCGCCATCGACAGCGACGGTGCCGACAAGGCGGCACGCTTCATGCAGCTGTGCGACGCCCACGACCTACCGATCGTGTTCTTGTGCGACACGCCCGGGATCATGGTCGGCCCCGACGCCGAGCGGACCGGGCTCGTCCGCCACGCGAGTCGCCTCTTCGTCACTGCTGGTGGTCTCACGGTCCCCTACATGACGGTGGTGCTGCGCAAGGGATACGGCTTGGGCGCCCAGGCGATGGCCGGCGGGTCGTTCCACGCTCCGTTGTTCATCGTCGGTTGGCCGACCTCGGAGTTCGGGGGCATGGGCCTCGAGGGCGCCGTGAAGCTCGGCTATCGCAACGAGCTCGAGGCCATCGAGGACCCAGAGGAGCGGCGTCGCACCTTCGACGAGATGGTCGATCGCATGTACGAGGTCGGCAAGGGCGTGCGCATGGCCGAGGCGTTCGAGATCGACGACGTCATCGACCCGGCCGACACCCGCCGCTGGATCAGCACCGGCCTCGCTGCGGCGCCGGGGCCGGCACCCCGCACCGGCAAGAAGCGCCCGAACATCGACACCTGGTAGGTCTCATCGGCCCGACTTCGTCGTCATCTCGCCGTGATCGTCGACGATCCCGCCTACCCGGTCTCGGTGCCGAGGTGGTGGACCGGGTTGTCGGCCACGTAGTCGGCGACCGGGATCCGCTCGGTCTGCTCGAAGCCGATCGGGAGCCAGATGTCGCCCACCTGGGAGAGGTAGACGATCTGCCAGTGGTAGAAGCCGGTGAACGCGGTCGGGTCGTCCATCATCACCGACGCGTAGTGCTTCACGCCCCGCACGTACCGGTTGGAGTTGTTGTACCGGTACAGGGCGTTGTCGAGATCGCCCTGCCCGGCGCCGTTGGCCGCCAGATAGCGGGCCGCGCCCATGATGGCGTCCTGGGTGTCGTTGATGTCACCGCCGGCGCCGTAGGCCTCCCACGTGGAGGGGATGAACTGCATCGGCCCCTGGGCACCGGCGATCGACGTGCCCCGGATGCGGCCCATGCCGGTCTCGACGAGATTGACGGCCGCCAGGACCTCCCACGGGACGCCGAACTCCGCCTCGGCCTGGTCGTAGTACGACCGGAGCTCGGCGGCGGGAACCGGCTCGACGATCCGCCACGGGGGGAGCGTGTCGGACAGCTCGGAGTGCATGCTCCGGAACTCGCGCCGGGCCGCGGCGTTGGCCGTGGCGGTCAACTGCAGGTCCTCGGGGATCGCCGCGAGCACGTCCTCGTCCCAGCTCGGGGTCCGACCGAGCTGGCGGTACCGCTGCTGGAGCTCGAACGCCGCCTCCTCCACGGCAACCTGGTCGGCATCCGGATCCCGGACGACGCGCTCGGCCGCGACGATCCGCTCGGCGAGCTGTTCGGTGGAGCCCGCGGGTTCGACCGGGCGGGGCCCGGGCGGCAGGATCGTGGTGGTGGATGTGGTGGTGGATGTGGTGGTGGTCGTGGGCGACGTCGATGTGGTTGTCTCGGCCGTCGTCGTGGTCGGGTCGGCCGAGCGATCGGCGGTGGGTGAGGCCGCGTCGGAACCGCAGGCGCTCGAGAGCAGCGCCACCCCGACCGCGGCCGCGAGCAGACGTCGGCGCGGCACGGCCCTCAGCGTAGGGACCCAGACCTGCGGGAACACGTCACGGACGCGGCCGCTACGGTCGGCTGCATGAGTTGGGAACACCGCGTCGCTGCGTTCAACACCGCGACCGAGTCGGCGAACCGGATGCACAACGACGCCGTCGCCGCGACCTACGGCTACAAGGGTGGCTTGGTTCCCGGCGTGGACGTGTGGGCCTACATGACCCGACCGTGTACCGACCGGTGGGGGCTCGACTTCCTCGAGCGAGGGATCATGGACGCGACCTTCATCGCCCCCGTGTACGACGGCGAGCAGCTCACGGTCCGGCTGGAGGATGACGGGACTCTCCAGGTGATGGGCCCCGACGACGAGGTCCGGGTCACCGGCTCGGCCCAGTTGGTCGACGGTCCCGAGGACCTGCCGCCGCCAGGGAAGCTGCCGACGGTCGAGGTGCCGTACGACCCGCCGCCGGCGTCGGCCGAGGCCCTGGCCCCCGGCACCGTGCTCGGCAAGCTGCGCTACAAGCACTACACCGATCCCGCCGCCGAGTACCTCGACGCCATCCGGGAGACGAGCCCGCTGTACCAGGCGGGTCGCATCGGCCATCCCGGCGTCCTGGCTCGTCAGGCCAACTACGTGCTGGCGAGCTCGGTGAAGCTCGGCCCGTGGATCCACGTGAGCACGAAGTCCTGGCATCGCGGCGTGGTCAACGCGGGCGACATGGTCGAGACGCGGGGTGTGGTCGTCGACGAGTTCGAGAAGAACGGCCACCGGTACGTGGACCTCGACGTCGAAATCGCGGCGAACGAGGCCCCGGTGTGGAGCGCTCGTCACCGCGCCATCTGGCAGCCCCGTCCCGCCGAGGTCATGTCCTCATCCGGCGGAGGAGCCCTTCCTGCACGACCGAGACCACCAGGTTCCCCGATCGATCCCACATGAGCCCACGCGCCAGGCCGCGGCCACCGTTCGCGCTCGGCGTGTCCTGGTCGTAGAGGATCCATTCGTCGGCGCGGAAGGGGCGGTGGAACCACATGGCGTGATCGAGGCTGGCCATGAACACGTTCGGGTCGTGCCACGTGCCGTGGGGGAGCAGCGCCGTGTCGAGCAGCGACATGTCCGACGCATAGGTGATCAGGCAGGCGTGCAGGACCTGATCGTCGGGGAGCGTGCCGGCGGCGCGCAACCACACCCGCTGGTGGGGCGGCAGCTCCGAGCGACGGTCCTCGGGCTCCCAGTCGAGGTAGCGCAGGTCGATGGCGCGTGGTCGGTCGTACCAGTCGCCCATCTGGTCCTTGATGTGGGCGTACCGCTCCTTGAAGTCGGGAAGCGACTCGGGGTCGGGCGCGTCGTGCACCGGTGAGTCGAACTGGTGCACGTAGCCCTCCTCGGGCACGTGGAAGCTTGCCGACATGTGGAAGATGGCCCGGCCGTGCTGGATGGCCACGACGCGGCGGGTGGTGAACGACTTCCCGTCGCGGATCCGGTCGACCTCGTAGAGGATCGGCGTCGTCGGGTCGCCGCCGCGCAGGAAGTAGGCGTGGAGCGAGTGGACACCCACGGAGTCGTCGACGGTTCGTGCCGCGGCCACCAGCGACTGGCCGGCGACTTGGCCGCCGAAGACCCGTTGGCGATCCTCGTCGGGCGACTGGCCGCGGAAGATGTTGACCTCGATCTGCTCGATGTCGAGGAGGCGGACGACGCCGTCGAGGGCACGCTGGTCGGGGGCGGTCATGACGCCATCTTGGTACACGGTCGCTCTCGTAGGGTGCGGCCGTGCCCACCATGGATCCCGACACCCTGAAGGCCGCCGAGGCCGCTCGCGGGTTCATGCCACCCGACGAGGGACGGGCGTTGTTCGAGGCCGCAGCGGCGGTCGAGGCCGCCGGGCCGTTCCTCGAGGTCGGCAGCTACTGCGGCAAGTCGAGCATCTACCTGGGCGAGGCCGCCCGCCAGCGGGAGACGGTCCTGTTCGCGCTCGACCACCATCGCGGCTCGGAGGAGAACCAGCCGGGATGGGAGTTTCACGAGCCCGACCTGGTCGACCGCGACGTCGGCCGCATCGACACCCTGCCCAGGTTCCGGCGGGCCGTGCACGATGCCGGCCTCGAGCCCCACGTGGTTGCGCTCGTCGGCGACTCGCCCACGGTCGGGCGGTACTGGACCACGTCGCTCGCGTTCCTGTTCATCGACGGCGGCCACGGTCGCGAGCCCGCCCACGCCGACTTCGACCGCTGGGTCCCCCACGTCACCGCCGGTGGCACGTTGGCGATCCACGACGTGTTCCCCGATCCCGCCGACGGCGGCCAGCCGCCCTACGAGCTCTACCTCCGTGCCCTCGCCGGCGACTTCGAGCCCGTGTCGGTCACCGGCTCCCTCCGGGTCCTGCGCCGCCGCTGCTAGTCGCCCACGGGTGGGAGGACGGCGTCGTGGTCGGCGAACAGCGCCGACGCCGGTGACGCCCCGGCGAGCGCCTCGACGCAGAGCAGCACTGCCGCGGCCGAGTACGTGGAGGTCTCCTCGGCCGGGAAGTGCACCTCCTGGGGATACACGATGCCGGTCCAGTACCGGCCGTCGTCGAGGCGCTGGGTCTGGGCGTGGGCGAACAGCTCGCGGGCCCGGTCCTCCATGCCCACCGACAGGTAGGCCATGGCGCACTCGCAGGTCTCGGCGGTGGTGATCCACGGGCGATCGGACACGCACCGGACGCCCTTGTCGTCGGCGGCGAAGGTCTCGTAACGCGCTTCGAGATGGTTCCGGCCGGTCTCACCGGCGAGCACACCCGCCAGCACCGGGTAGTACCAGTCCATGGCCCAGCGGTGCTTGGGTGCGAAGGCGTCGGGCATCGTCGCCACGACGCGGGAGAGCGCCGTGCTCGACTGCTCCCAGTCGGGACGGTCGTGGCCGACCTCGCGTGCCAGCGCGATCGCGCACCGGAGCGAGTGCGAGATGCTCGACGAGCCGGTGAGGAGGGCGAAGGTCCAGGGGTCGCCGTCGGGGTGGCGGGCCCACAGGATCTCGCCGCGGGGTGTCTGCAGGTCGAGCACGAAGTCGATGGCCCCCTCGACCATGGGCCACACCGTCTCGAGGAAGCCCGAGTCCTTGTGACGCAGGTAGTGGTGGTACGCGCCGGTGGCCACGTAAGCGCACACGTTGGCGTCGAGCTTGTCCTCCTCGACCTCCAGCGAGCCGTCGTCGCCGACGATGTAGTACTGGTGCCAGGCGCCGTCCGGTCGCTGCAGTCCGAGGAGCCAGTCGTAGGCCCGCTCGGCCTCGCGTCGGTGGCCGCCGATGTCGAGCGCCATGGCCGCCTCGACGTGGTTCCAGGCGTCGCTGTGCCCGCCCGGGAACCACGGGATCATGCCCGACGGCAGCTGCCAGTCGGCGATGGCCTCGGCCGTGGCCACGACCTCGTCGGCGCGGATCAGGCCGTCGACCTCGGGGATCCTCTCGGGGCTCACGCGGAGACCTCCTGTACCGCACCCGAGGCCGCCGTCGTCGCGACCGCCGGTCGCCGGGCGTAGACGATCAGGCTCTTGCCGATCACCGGGTTGAGCAGCGCCTCGGTGAGGCGGGTGGCCAGCGGCCGATCGGTGAGGTCCCAGACCAGGAGCTTGTGGTAGGCGCGCACCAGCGGGTGGTCGTCGGAGTCCTGCGGGTCGATGGCACACCGCAGCCACCAGTACGGGGAGTGCAGGGCGTGGGCGTGGTGGGCATCGCCGGGTTCGAGGCCCGCGGCCCGCAGCTTCCTTCGCAGCTCGGATTCGGTGTAGATCCGCACGTGGCCACCCTCGACGTGGGGGGCGTGGTACTCGTCCGACAGTCGCCAGCACAGCTGCTCGGCCAGCCAGGCCGGCACGGTCACGGCAATGGATCCGCCGGGCTTGAGAACCCGGCGCAGTTCGGCGATGGCGGCCTCGTCGTCGGGGATGTGCTCGAGCACTTCGGCGGCGATGATGTGGTCGAAGGTGGCGTCGGGGAACGGCAGTCGCACCGCATCGCCCCGACAGGCGGCGGCATCCTCGGCGCGGGAGACCTCGCCTGCCACGGCCATGGCCCCGCAGAGCGTGGCCACCTCGCGGAGCTCCTCGAGGTCGTAGTCGAACGCCACGACCCGGGCGCCGTTGCGCAACGACTGGAAGACGTGGCGGCCGGCCCCGCAGCCGAGGTCGAGCACCAGCTCGCCGGCCTCGAGGCCCAGACGTCGGTAGTCGACGGTCAGCATCAGCGGGCCGCGGCGTCGGTCTGGCCGAGCCGGATGCGGTACTGCTCGACGGTCCGCTCCGCCGTGTGCCGCCAGCTCCAGTTCTTCTGGACGCGGGCGCGTCCGGCGAGCCCGATCTGCTCGGTCCGCTCATGATCGGCCAGAGCGCCCTTGATGCGGGCAGCCAGGGCCTCGCTGTTGCCCGGCTCGACCAGCATCGCGGTCTCGTCGTCGGCGCCGACGACCTCGGGGATGGCGCCGCCCGTGGTCGCAACCAGCGGGCAGCCGCACGCCATGGCCTCGATCGCGGGCAACGAGAAGCCCTCGTAGAGCGACGGCACCACGGCCAGCTCGGCCTCGGAGTACAGCTCGATGATCCGCCGCTCGGGGACACCGGTGACGAACTCCACGTGGTCGCGCAACCCGAGATCGTTGATGGTCTGGCTCGAGGGCCCGCCCGGCTTCTCGCGGCCGATCACGACGAGGTGGAGGTCGTCGCGCTCGACCCGCAGCTTGGCCAGGGCCTCGAGCAGGTAGCGCAGGCCCTTCATCGTGACGTCGGCGCTGGCCGTGGTGACGAGGCGGCCCGTGATCCGGTCGACCTCGGGCAGCGGCCGGAACACGTCGGGGTCGACGCCCACCGGCACGATCGCCATGTTGGCCGGATCGACCCGGTGGTCGGCGACGATGTCCTTGAACGAGTTCTCCGACACCGTCACGACCCGCTGCAGGCGGCTGGCCACCCGGGTCTGCATCGTGGTGAACCCGTACCACCGGCCGATGCTCATCCGCTTCCACCGGTTGGGGGCGGCGCTCATCTCGAGGCGCCGGTCGACCGTGATGGGGTGGTGGATGGTCGCCACCACCGGCAGCCCCATCGCCTCGACGGCCAGCAGCCCGTAGCCCAGCGTCTGGTTGTCGTGGACGACGTCGAAGTCGTCGCGCCGGTGGCGGAGGTGGTCCCAGGCCCGCATGGAGAAGGCCAGCGGCTCGGGGAACTGACCGGCGGAGAAGGTGCTGACCTCGACCCAGTCCTTCCAGTTCTTCAGCTCCCAGACGCCCGGCATCCGCGCCGGGTAGTGGTCGTTGTAGATGTCGAGGCTCGGGAGCTCGACCAGGGGGACGTCGTCGGGAAGCTCGGGGTAGGGCTGGCCGCCCAACACCTCGACCGAGTGGCCGAGATCGGTGAGTGCCTTGGCGAGCTGGCGCACGTAGACGCCCTGCCCGCCCACGTGGGGTTTGCCCCGGTACGCCAGCAGGGCGATGCGAAGTGGACGATCGAGGTCGGGCATGGCGGACAATGCTCCCCCGTCATTGACTGGGCGGTCAAGCCGATCGCGACTCGCGTCTGAGCTCGATCGCCCACCCGATCAGCAGACAGGCGGCCGCGAAGCCGAGGGCCAGCGCGTCGCCCACCCGCGTGTAGAGGGTCCGACCCGTTCGCAGCTCGACGGTGTCGTAGAGGATCTCCCGCTCCGACACGGCGGTCCGTTGGAGCACGTCGCCGTCGGGCGAGACCACGGCGCTGAAGCCGGTCGGTGCGATCTGGGTGACCCACCGGCCGTTCTCGATGGCCCGCATGCGGGAGTTGGCGACCTGCTGGGTCTGGACCTGGGTGCCGCGGAACGATGCTCCGTTGGTCGGGTTGACGATGACCCGCCCCCCGTTGTTCACCGCCTCACGGGCCCGGCCACCGAAGAAGATCTCCCAGGAGATCGACACGCCCAGCCGTCCGACCGGGGTGTCGAGCACGGCGGGTTTGGTGCCGACGCCGGCGTCACGGTTCGGCAGCGCATCGCCGGCCACCGACTCGAGGAGGCTCCGGAACGGAACCCACTCGCCGAAGGGCACCCGCGCGACCTTCTCGTACCGGTCGAGCTCGTCGCCATCCGGCCCGTACGCCACGGCCCAGTTGGTGAACTCGTCGGCGTCTTCGTCCTCGATGACGCCGACGATGAAGGTCGCGTCGTTCTGGCGGGCGAGGTCCCGGAGCTGGCTCTCCTCGTCGCTGCCGGTGAGCGTGACCACGTCGACCACGTCCTCGGGCCACAGCAGCAGGTCGATCTCGGCGTCGGGATCGATCTTCTGCGAGGCAGCCAGGTGGCGCTCCAGGACGATGCCCGCTTCGGTCTCCGAGGCGCGCGTGCCCTGCGGACCACCACCCTGCACCAGGGCGACATCGACGAACTCGCCCGTGGGCTCACCGTCGGGTGCCGCGACGGCCACCAGCAGCACCAGGATCGCGAACGCACCGAGCGCGCTGGCCATCACGAGATGGCGTCTCCATGCCGCGGCCAGGGCGCTGCCCACGGTCACCGTCATCCCCACGACGAACAGCGCGCCACCGAGACGCAGCATCGGCGCCAGTGGGCCGGCGACCTGGCCGGTGGCGAGGTTGGACAGCGGTACGCCCCCGAAAGGCCAGCGCCAGCGGACCCACTCGGCGAGGATGACGCCGCCGGCGTACGCGACGTAGCGGCCCACGCCCCGGGGTGCGAGCAGGGTGCCGGTCGCCAGGAAACCCGCGTAGGCGATGCAGGCGATCAGGTAGCCGGGCGCGGTCAGGTCCTGCATCCACAGCAGGCTCGGTAGGAGGAGCGAGACCCACAGGATCCAGGCCCGGCCGAGCCGCACGATCCCGGTCGTGCCGACGAGCACCTGGTCGAGGAGCACGATGCCGACGAACGCGAACGGCCAGAAGCCCCACGGCGGTGTCGCCGCGGCGAGACAGAGCCCACCGAGGACGGCGAGCAGCGGTGGGGGCAGGCGGCGAGCGAGCAGGACGGGCTCCACGGTCACGCTTCACCGCGAAGGAGCCGGCGAGCGGCCCCCCGGCCCTGGCGGATGCACGCGGGCACACCGATGCCACCGAGCGAGGCTCCCGCGAGCGCGACGGGCCCGGCAGCAGCCGCGGCCTCGTGCGCCTCGTCGACGAGCTCGAGGTGGCGCGGCCGGTACTGCGGGAACGACCGGCGCCACCGTCCGACCCGCGCGCCGGCCGGTCGGACGTCGATGCCCATCGTCGCCTCGAGGCCGTCGAGCGCGGCGCTGACCAGCTCGTCGTCGCTGCGGGCACACCAGTCGACCGGGTCGCCGGCGTGGCCCAGCGACACCCGGAACACGGCGTGCTCGCCGTCGTCCCAGTGCGCCCACTTCGACGAGCCCCACGAGCACGCGGTGATGTCGACGCCCGCCGTGCGGGCCACCACGAACCCACTTCCGTCGAGGGGATGTTCGACGGCCGAGCGTTCGACGGCCAGCGTGACCATCGCCACCGACGCGAAGTCGATCGAGCGCAGCCGGCGGGCGGCATCGGGCGCCGCGGCGTCGAGGACGCGGGCCGTGACGTCGGCCGGTGTGGCCACCACCACGCCGGCGAAGCGCTCGTCGCCGAGCACCCCGGTGGCACCGTCGGTGCGCAGCGGCGGTGCCGGCGTGCCGGTCCGGATCTCGCCTCGCAGTCGGTCGACCAGCCGCTGGGGGAGCGTGGCCATCCCGCCGGTGGGCGTGGCGAACACCGGCGCGTCGCTCGTCGTCGCGTCGGCGCGAGCTTCGGCCGCGGCACGGATGAGCGAGCCGCCGACTCGGGCGCACGCCCAGATCTGGGGTGCCACTGCCGCCGCCGAGAGCTCGTCGGCCACACCGGCGTTGATCCCGCCGATCAGCGGCTCGACCAGGTGCTCGCACACCTCGTCGCCCAGCCGGGACCGCACCAGCTCCCCGATGGAGAGGTCGTGGTCGGGTGGGGGAGCCTCGGCCCGCAGATCGGCACGGGCTCGGTCGATCCCATCAGGGGACAGCAGCCCGGTGGCCGCCGCCTCGTCGAGGTCGGTGGGCAGTCCGAGCAGGTGGGCGCTGGGCAGCGACCGCAGCCCGCCCCGAGCGTAGACGTAGGCCTGCCGGCTGGCCGGATGGACCAGGTCGTCGATCCCGAGCTCGGCGCACAGCTCCAGCGCGTCGGGGACCCGGGCCAGGAAGGCATCGGCGCCATCGTCGAGGGGGAACCCGAGTCCGGGAACGGGCGACTGCTGAAGCTTGCCGCCGACCCGATCGGCCGATTCGAACACCACCACGTCAGCGCCGGCCTGCTCGAGCTCCCACGCCGCCGCCAGTCCGGCGATCCCCGCGCCGACGACCGCGAAGCGCTGCCGCCTGCCAGCCCGACCTTCAACCACCGGCTGAACCGTGCTCGTGGACGTGTTCCACGACCTGGCGCAGGACCCCGGGATCGGAGCCCGGCAGCACGCCGTGGCCGAGGTTGAACACGTGGCCGGGTCGCCCGGCGTTGCGGTGCAGCACGTCGTCGACGGCGGCGCGGGTCGGTTCCCAGCCGGCGAGCACGACGGCCGGATCGAGGTTGCCCTGCACGGCCTTGCCACCGACGCGCGTGCGGGCCTCGTCCAGTGGGACGCGCCAGTCGACGCCGACGACGTCGGCGCCCGCCTTGCCCATCAGCGCGAGCAGCTCACCGGTGCCCACCCCGAAGTGGATCCGCGGTACGTCGAGATCAGCGAGGCCGTCGAGGACGGCGCGCGAGTGGGGGAGCACGACCCGTTCGTAGGTGGCCGGGTCGAGCGCGCCGGCCCACGAGTCGAAGAGCTGGACCGCCGAAGCGCCGGCCGTGACCTGGTCACGCAGACTCTCGAGCGCGATGCGGGCCAGCCGGTCGAGCAACGCGTCGAACAACGCCGGCTCGCCCCACATCATCGCCTTGGTCTTCTCGTAGGTCCGGCTCGGGCGGCCCTCGACGAGGTAGCTGGCGACGGTGAAGGGCGCGCCCGCGAAGCCGATGAGCGGCGTGTCGCCGAGGCCGTCGACCAGGAGCCGCACGGTCTCGGCGATGTAGGGGGCGTGGACGGGCGGTTCGAGCAGGGGGAGACGGTCGAGGTCGGCGATCGTCTCGAAGGGCTGCTCGGCGACCGGTCCCACGCCGGGGACGATCTCGACGCCGAAGCCCACGGCCCGGGCCGGGACGACGATGTCGCTGTAGAAGATGGCGGCATCGACGCCGTAGCGGTCGACCGGTTGCAGCGTGAGCTCGGCGGCGAGGTCAGGGATCTCGACGGCGTCGAGGATCGAGCGGTCGCCCTTGCGCTCGTTGTACTCGGGCAGCGAGCGCCCTGCCTGGCGCATGAACCACACCGGAACCCGCGACGCCGGCTCGCCCCGGCATGCGGCGAGGAACGGGTGGTCGGGGGGCGGCGTCATCGCCCGCGGACGCTACCGGCGAGCCCGAGGCCGCCGGGAGTCGGTCACGCGTCCTCGGCTTCGCCCACCTCGCGCAGCCCGTCGCGGATGGCGGTACGCAGCCGCCGGGCGATCGCCGGCGAGAGGTGGGCGATGAGCCCCGCTCCCGGGTTGCCGACCTCCTCCATGGTCAGGACGATGCGGGGCTCGGCGTCCTCGTAGTCGTCGGAGATCGCCACGCCCCACGAGATCCGCGGGATGTCGAGGTCGTCGGCGTCGGGCGGCAGGTCGGCCTCGGAGAACGGGTAGTCGTCGATGGAACGTCGCACACGACCAGCCTGGCGCATCGTGGCCGTCGTGAGGTCCCGGTAGGTTCGCCCTCCACATGGAAGCGCCCCGTCCCGCCCGTCGTCCCGCGACGAGAGAGCACCACGGTCGGACCGAGGTCGACCCCTACGCCTGGTTGTGCGACACCAGTCGCTCGGACCCCGAGGTGATCGCCCATCTCGAGGCCGAGAACGCGTACGTGGAGGAGATGCTCGGACACACCAAGGCGCTCCAGGACGAGCTGTTCGAGGAGATCAAGGGACGGGTCCAGGAGACCGATCTCTCCGTGCCCGAGCGCGACGGCGAGCACTGGTACTACGCCCGCACCGTCGAGGGCCAGCAGTACCCGATCCTGTGCCGGGCCCACGCCGAGCCGGGCGAGACCGACCCCCCGGACCCCGACGACCCCGCCGTGGGGCCACGCGAGACCGTGTTGCTCGACCTGAACGCCGAAGCCGCTGGCGAGTACTTCTCCCTCGGCGTGTTCGATCTGTGCGACACCACCGACGTGCTGGCCTGGGCCGCCGATCGCAACGGGTCCGAGCTCCACGAGCTCCGCTTCCGCGAGGTGTCGACGGGCGAGGAGCTTCCCGACGTCGTACCCGACGTGTACTACTCGTCGGCGTGGTCCCTCGACGGGCGCGACGTCTTCTACACCCGCACCGACCACGCCATGCGCCCGCACGAGATCTGGCGCCACCGGCTCGGCACCGACGCCGCCGACGACGTGCTCGTCCACCACGAGGACGACGAGCGGTTCTTCTGCGAGGTCGGGGTGACCAAGGACCGGGGCTACGTGGTGATCGACATCGGATCGACGATCACGAGTGAGATCCTCGTGTGCCCCGCCGGAGACATCGACCACGGCTTCGACGTGCTGGTCCCGCGCCGTCAGGGGACCGAGGCCGGAGTCGAGCACACCGACGGCCGCTTCTTCGTCCTCACCAACGACGACGCGCTCGACTTCCGTGTGGCCGAGGTGGCCGACCGCGGCCCCTGGGGCGATCCGGCCACCTGGCCCGACGCCGTGGCGCACGTCCCGGGCGTGCGGATCGAGGACGTCGACGTCCTCCGCGACCACCTCCTGGTGTCCGAGCGGACCGAGGCGACCACCCGGCTCCGGGTGCGGCGCCTGTCGAGCGGCGAGGAGTTCCTCATCGATCAGCCCGAGGAGGTCTCCACCGTCCTCCCGGCGGCCAACGACGACATGGACTGGCCTCAGCTCCGCTTCGTCTACACGTCGATGGTCACGCCGACCACCGTCTTCGATCTCGATCTCGACAGCCCCGATCTGGACAACGCGGAACGGTCCGTCCGCAAGGTGCAACCGGTGCTGGGTGGGTACGACCCGGACGCCTATGAGTCTCGCCGGCTGTGGGCGATTGCGGCCGACGGGGTCCGCGTGCCGATCAGCATCGTCCACCGGCGCGATCGTGCGCCGGGTGGGCCGACGCTGCTGTACGGGTACGGCTCGTATGAGATCTCGATGGATCCCGGGTTCTCCTCGGCCCGCCTGTCGCTCCTCGACCGGGGCTGGGCCTTCGCCGTGGCCCACGTGCGCGGTGGCGGCGAGATGGGGCGCGGGTGGTACGACGACGGCAAGCTCGCCGCCAAGCCCAACACCTTCGACGACTTCGTCGCCGCCGGCGCCGCCCTGGTCGACGACGGTGTGGCCGGTGCGGGACGGCTCGCCATCCGTGGCGGTTCGGCCGGCGGGCTCCTGGTGGGTGCCGCGCTCAACCGGGCACCCGAGCAGTGGGCCGCAGTGGTGGCCGAGGTGCCCTTCGTCGATGCGCTCAACTCGATCCTCGACCCGTCACTGCCGCTCACGGTCATCGAATGGGAGGAGTGGGGGAACCCCCTCGAGTCGGCCGAGATCCACGACGTCATGGCGGCCTACTCGCCGTACGAGAACGTTCCCGCCACCGCGCTGCCGCCGGTGCTGGCCACCACGGGGCTCCACGACCCGAGGGTCGGGTACTGGGAGCCGGCGAAGTGGGTCGCCCGGCTGCGCGACCGGACCGAGGGCATCGACGGCGCCGGCCCCTTCCTCCTCAAGACCGAGCTGGGCGCCGGCCACGGCGGGCCCTCCGGTCGCTACGACGCTTGGCAGGACGAGGCGTTGGTCTTCGCGTTCCTCCTCGACGTGGTCGGGGTCGGATAGGCTCGTCGATCCCTCGATTCGACCGGACGGGAGTCACGTCCGTTGGTGCCTCGTTGACCGAACATCCAGAGCTGGCCGCGGAGCAGGCCTACGTCGATCACGCGTACGAGTGTCTCGACGCCGCCCGCGTTCGCGCCCGCTCGCTCCGCTCGATGGTCGAGGTCGGCAAGGGCGGCACCGAGCAGGCCCGGTGGGAACGGGAGATGATCGAGGGCAGCATCGCCACCCGGCTCACCCAGCTCGATCTCGGCGAGCACTCGCTGGTGTTCGGACGCCTCGACACCGACGCCGATCACGGCAGCGACACGTACTACATCGGGCGCATGAGCGTGGCCGACGACGCCCAGGAGCCCGTGGTGGTCGACTGGCGGGCCCCGATCGCCGAGGCGTTCTACCGGGCCACCGGCCCCCAACCCATGGGGCTCGCCCGCCGTCGCCACTTCACTTCGCGCGGTCGCACCCTGCTCAACCTCGAGGACGAGCTCTTCGGCGACGCCGTGCACGGCGAGGGCGGCGGCATCACGCTCGCGGCCGACGACCGGATCCAGGGGCACGGGGCGCTGCTGCAGGCGCTGGAGACCAGCCGGGCCGGCAAGCTCGGCGACATCGTCGGCACCATCCAGGCCGAGCAGGACGAGATCATCCGCTCGCCGCTGCCGGGGGTGCTGGTCGTGCAGGGCGGGCCCGGCACGGGGAAGACGGTGGTCGCGCTCCACCGGGCGGCGTACCTGCTGTACACCCACCGGTTCCCGCTCGACGGCCAGGGCGTGCTCGTCATCGGCCCCAACCGGCTCTTCCTCGGCTACATCGACCAGGTGCTGCCCTCGCTCGGCGAGGCCGGGGTCGAGCTCGCGGTGCTCGACGACCTCGTCGACCGTGAGACCATCCGGGGCATCGACCGCGCCGCGGTGGCGAGGGTGAAGGGCGACGGTCGGATGGCCAAGGTGATCCGCAAGGCCGTGGCCGACCGCCAGCGTGGGCTGCGGGAGGATCTGCGGGTCGGCTTCGGTGCGCAGACCCTGGTGCTCACGGTGGCCGAGAGCGGGCGCATCGTCCGCGAGGCCCATCGTCGCTACCGCAACCACAATCCGGCCCGGCGCTATGTCGAGCAGGAGTTCTTCGATGCCCTCGCCGCGTCGGCCCGCAACCCGGTCAACGCCCACGACGTCCGCGACCAGCTCCGCTCGTCGCTTCCCGTGGTCGAGGCGCTCGAGTGGATGTGGCCGGTGCTCACTCCCGGCCAGCTCCTGCACGACCTGTTCGGATCCCGCGCCCTGATCGAGCTCGCGGCGCGCAAGTGGCTGCGACCCGAGGAGCACGAACTGCTCCACCGGCCCCGGACACCGCTCGGCGAGTCGGTGATGTTCACCCGCAACGACGTGCCGCTGCTCGACGAGGCCCACGAGCGCCTCGGCCCCCGCAAGCGGCGCAAGGGGGTCGACGAGAGCATCCGCACCTACGGCCACATCGTCGTCGACGAGATCCAGGACCTGTCGCCGATGCAGCTGCGGATGGTGTCGCGTCGATCGCTGAACGGGTCCCTCACGATCGTCGGCGACATCGCCCAGGCCACCGGCGCGTGGGCCCACGAGAGCTGGGACGACATCCTCGAGCACCTGCCCAGCCGGCGGGGTGTGCGTTCGGCCGAGCTCACCGTCGGCTATCGCATCCCGTCGAGGAACATGGAGCTCGCCGCCCGCGTGCTGCGGGTCGCGGCCCCCCAGCTCACCCCGCCGCGTTCGGTCCGCGAGGGCGGCAGCGCTCCGGTCATCGAGCGGTCGTCCCTCGGTGGGCTGTCGGCCCGCGTCGCCGAGGTCACGGTCGCCGAGCGTGATGCGGTCGACCCGGGCTCGCTCGCGGTGATCGTGCCCTCGACGATGCTCGAGTCGGTGTCCGAAGCACTCGACGCGGCCGGGGTCTCGCACGGTCGCGCCACGCGACAGGGACTCAACGAACCCGTCACCGTGGTTCCGGTGTCGATGGTCAAGGGGCTCGAGCTCGATGCGTCGGTGGTCGTGGAGCCAGCGGCGATCATCGACGAGGAGGCCCAGGGCCTACGGGCGCTGTACGTGGCGCTCACCCGTTCCACGAAGCGGCTGGCCATCGTGCACGAGCGGCCCCTGCCCGACTTCTTCGCCGAGCCCGTGCGGCTCGACCAGCTCGCGCTCGACGTCGACCGCGCCGTCTGAGCGCGAGGTCCACTTCGTCGTGATCGCGGTCATCGGTGCCGGTCCCGCGGGCCTCGCCGTCGCGTGGCAGCTCACCCGGGACGGCCACGACGCGGTGGTGATCGAGGCGTCGTCCCACGTCGGCGGCATGTCGGGCTCACGCACGGTGTCGGGGATTCGGGTCGACCTCGGCAGTCACCGGCTCCCCCCCGCCATGCCGGCCGAGATCCGGGGCTCGATCGAGGAGCTGGTGGAGCTGCAGGAGCGGCCACGTCGCGGACGCGTCCGGCTCGACGGTCGGTGGCTGCCCGTCCCGCTCCAGCCGGTCGGTGCGCTGCGGGGTCTCGCGCCCTCGACCGGGCTGCGCATGGCGGCCGAAACCGCGACCTCGCCGTTGCGACGACCGAAGGCCGACACCTACGCCGCGGTGCTGCGGGCCAGCCACGGCGACACGGCGTTCGAGCAGCTGCACGCCCCGTTCGCCTGGAAGCTGTGGGACACCGATCCCGATCACCTCGCCGGCGAGCTGGCCCGGCGGCGGTTGGGTGCCTCGGCCGGCCAGGTCGTGGGCGCTGCGCTGCGCCGGGTGATGTCCCCGCCGACCTTCCTCTACCCGCGCCGTGGCTTCGGCGCCCTGTCCGAGGCGATGGCCGAGCTCATCCCCGAGATCCGCCTCGACACCAAGGTCACCGGGCTCATCGAGCACGAGGACCGGGTCACCGTCGGGCTGGCCGACGGACGGATCGTGACCGTCGACCACGTGTTCTCCACACTGCCGGCCGGGAGGACCGCGGTGTGGCTCGCTCTGGTGGAGCCCGACGAGGTCGTTCTGCCCACCCGGGCGGTCGTGCTCGTGTACCTCACGCTCGACCGGCGCCCCTACACCGAGTTCGACGCCCACCTCCTGCCCGACCGGACCGTGCTGCCGACCCGGGTCTCCGAACCGGCCAACTACCGCGACAGCGCCGCCGACCCGCCCGACCGGACCGTGCTCTGCGCGGAGGTCCCGTGCTGGGTCGACGATGCCGTCTGGGGGGCGAGTGACGAGGAGCTCGGCCGGCGTGTGGCCGACGACCTCGTCCGCAGCGGCCTCCCCGATCCCCGGGCGACGGCGGTCGAGACGATCCGGATGCCATCGGTCCACCCGGTGATGACCGGCGCCTCGCTCGCCGCCTTGGACCGGGCGGAGCGGGCGTTGCAGTCGTCGGGGCGGGTGACGGTCCTCGGCCGCCAGGGCCTGTTCACCCCCGACACCACCCACCACGTGCTCCAGATGGGCTTCGCCGCGGCCCGCTGTGTCGGTGCGGACGGCGGGTTCGACCACGACGCCTGGCGCCGCGCCCGCGACGACTTCCGAGCGTTCGTGGTCGAGTCCTGATCAGCGGGCGCGGACGAGGATGCGTTCGCTGGCGAAGGCGCCGATGCCGACGGCGTTGCCGTCGATCTCGATGGTGAGCGTGCCGTCGGGTGACGAGGCCTTGACCGACCCGGACGTGCCGGGCAGGACCGCGGCATCCTCGAGGAAGTCGAGCAGCCCCGGAGTGAACTCGAGCTCCTCGGGGATGCGGCTCACGGTGAAGCCACCGCCGACCAGGATGGTCGCCAGCGGCTTGGTGCTGGGTTCGTCGTAGTCGGAGCCCGGGATCGGGTTGCCGTGCGGGCAGGTGGTGGGCGAGCCGAGCAGCCGGTCGATGGCCTCTTCGACGGGCTCGGAGATCACGTGCTCCCACTTGCCGGCTTCCTGGTGGGCGTCGGCCCATGACAGCTTGAGGATGTCGGTGAGGAAGCGCTCGGCGAGCCGGTGGCGGCGTACGACCCGCTCGGCCAGCTTGCGACCGTCGGCGGTCAGCGTGATGCGGGTGCCGTCAGCGTCGACCAGCTTCTCGGCGTCGAGGCGGCGGATCATCTCCGACACGGCGGGACGGGAGACCTCGAGTCGCTCGGCGATGCGGGCCTGGATGACGTCGATGTCGTCCTCGGCGAGCTCCCAGATCGCCTCGCAGTACTCCTCGAAGGCGGGGTGCCATTCCGGCGTCTCGTACGGGGCCATGGGGTCCAGCATACGCAGGGATCCGGCGGGCGCGACGGCTCGCTCTCCCCAGTATTCGTGCCACGATGCGACGGTGCGCCACCCCCGTCTCCCCGTCTCGCTCGACGATGTCCGTTCGGCCGCCGCGGCGATCCGGGGTGCCGTGCTGCGGACCCCGACGACCCGCTCGCACAGCCTGTCGGCCATCACCGGCGCCGACGTGTGGGTGAAGTTCGAGAACTTCCAGTACACCGGGGCCTTCAAGGAGCGTGGCGCCCGGAACCGCCTGCTCGCTCTCGACGACCACGAGCGCCTCCGGGGGGTCGTGGCCGTGTCGGCCGGGAACCACGCCCAGGCGGTGGCCCGCCACGCCACCCTGCTCGAGATCCCCTCCACCATCGTCATGCCCGAGCGCACGCCCTCGATGAAGATCACCAGCACCGAGGACAACGGCGCGACCGTGGTGGTCGAAGGGGTGACGCTGGCCGACTCCGCCGCGGTCGCCGACCGGTTGGCCGCCGAGGAGGGCGCCATCCTGATCCCGCCCTACGACGATCCCTTCGTCATCGCCGGGCAGGGGACCTGCGGACTCGAGATGCTGGAGGACGCGCCGGACCTCGATGTGCTGGTGGTGCCGGTGGGCGGTGGCGGCCTCTTCGCTGGGTGCTGCGTGGCAGCTCGGGGGACCGGCGCAAACGTCGAGCTGATCGGCGTCCAGTCCGAGATGTTCCCGTCGATGGTCGAAGCCGTGCACGGTCCGTTCGGGCCCACGCCGGAGAACCGCGGCCCCACGTTGGCCGAGGGCATCGCGGTGAAGACCCCGGGCATCATCACCGGCGAGATCATCGGCGCACTGGCCGACGACGTCGTGGCCGTGCCCGAGCACGCCATCGAGGAGGCCATCGTCTGGTACCTCGAGATCGAGAAGGTCGTGAGCGAGGGCGCGGGTGCCGCGTCGCTCGCCGCACTGCTGTCCGACCGCGACCGGTTCGCAGGCCGTTCGGTGGGCGTGGTCCTCTCCGGTGCGAACATCGATCTCCGGCTGCTGTCCTCGGTCATCATGCGGGGCCTGGCCCGCACCGGCCGGTTGTGCCGCCTCGTGGTCGACGTTCCCGACGCACCCGGCACGCTCGGCGCGCTGGCTGCCGCCGTGGGCCGCGCCGGGGGCAACATCGTCGACCTGTGGCATCATCGGGAGTTCGGGGTGCACTCTGCACGGGTGACCGAGATCGAGCTGCTGATCGAGACCCGCGATGAGGGTGCCGCCACCCGGATGGTGGGCAGCCTCGAAGACGAGGGCTACACGGTCGTACGTGGAGACCGGTCGTGAACGGCGCCGAACTGGCCCTCCGCTCGGCGACGTCCGCGGGCGTCGAGGTGTGCTTCGCGAACCCGGGCACCACCGAGATGGAGCTGGTCGATGCCGTCGACCGCGTGTCTGGGCTGCGGGCCGTCCTCGGCCTGTTCGAGGGCGTGGTCACCGGCGCGGCCGACGGCTATGGACGGGTCACCGGTCGGCCGGCGCTCACCCTGCTCCACCTCGGCCCCGGGTTCGCCAACGGCATCGCCAACCTCCACAACGCCCGGCGGGCGAGGACGCCGGTCGTGAACCTCATCGGCGACCACGCCAGCTGGCACGTGGGTGCCGACGCCCCACTCACCAGCGACATCGTGTCGCTGGCCACCCCGGTGTCCAAGCACGTGGCCACCGTTCCCGCCGCGGCCCGGGCCGGGACCACCGTGCTCGAGGCGGTCGCGACGGCTACGAGCCCGCCCACGGGCGTGGCCACGGTGATCGTGCCCCAGGACGCCGCCTGGGGCCGGGCCGGTCTCCACGACGCCACCGCCGCCGAACCGACCACGTTCGAGCCCGATCCGGAAGCCGTGGCCGAGGCCGCCGCACGCCTGCGGCAGGGCCCGGCCGCTGTGCTGCTGGTGGGTGGCGTGGTGCGGCGCGCCGAGCTCGAGTCGGCGGCACGGATCCGCGCCGCCACCGGGTGCCGGGTGCGCCTCGACACCTTCCCCGCCGTGCTCGAGCAGGGCCGGGGCCTGCCCCGGTTCGACAACGTGCCCTACTTCCCCGAGCAGGCGGTCGACGCGCTCGCCGATGTCGAGACCGTGGTCACCGCCGGTACCCGGGAACCGGTCGCGTTCTTCGGCTACGAGAACCTCGGCCGCAGCCGCCTTCTCCCCGAAGGATGCATGGTGACGTCGGTCGCGCCCGCTGGCGTGCGGGGCCACGTCGGGCTCGATGCACTGGCAGCCGAGCTCGACCTCGACGATGCGCCGGCCACGGTCGACGAGCCCGATGCGCCCGTCGTGCCCACGGGTGACCTCGACGTCATGACGCTCGGAGCAACCCTCGCCGCGATCCAGCCGGAAGGCGCGATCGTCGTCAACGAGTCGGCCACGTCCGGGCTCGGCTGGGCGGTGTCGGCACCGGGCGCGCCGCCACACGAGGTCTTCTCCCTCACCGGCGGGGCCATCGGCCAGGGGCTGCCCAACGCCGTGGGCGCCGCGGTCGCCGCCCCCGACCGGAAGGTGATCGCCCTCCAGGCCGACGGGTCTGGTCTGTACACCGTGCAGTCGCTGTGGACCATGGCCCGTGAGTCGCTCGACGTCACCGTGGTGGTCTGTGCCAACCAGGTGTACCGGATCCTGCAGATGGAGATGCACCGTACCGGCCACGACGACGCCGGCCCCGAGGCCCGGGCGCTGCTCGACCTCCACGACCCCGCGCCCGACTGGGTGGCGCTCGCGCGGGGCTTCGGCGTCGAGGCGGTCAAGGCGGGCACGGTCGGTGAGCTCCGCGCCGGCATCGAGCAGGGGCTGGCCACCGAGGGCCCGTTCCTCGTCGAGGCCCTCCTCTGATCGACTGATCGACAGCGCCGCGGGGACGTATGGTCGCCGGTATGCGCATCGGGATCAACGGTTCCAGCCTCCTGTTCAATGCCGATGTCGGCGCGGTGATCGACGACATCCGCACCGCCGACGAGGAGGGCTTCCGCTCGTACTGGCTCGGGCAGTTCAACCTGCTCGACGCCATGACCACCATGACCGCGGCGGCACCGTCGACCGAACAGATCGAGTTCGGCACCGCGGTCGTGCCGACATGGACCTCGCATCCGATGGCCATGGCCACCCGGGCGCTCACCGCCCAGTCGCTGTGCGGCGGCCGGTTGACCCTGGGCATCGGGCTCGCGCACAAACCGAGCGTGGAGGAGGGGCTCCACTTGACGTGGGAGAAGCCGGTCCGGCACATGCTGGACTACCTCGAGGTCCTCTCGAGCCTCTTCGCCACCGGTTCGGCCAGCTACCGGGGCGAGATCTGGAGCCTCGAGACGGAGGGGCCCCGTCCCACCGACGCGCCACCCAAGCTGATGCTGGCCGCGCTCGGCGATCAGATGCTGCGCATCGCCGGCCGGCGCACCGACGGCACCATCCTGTGGTGCGTCGGGCCCAAGGCGATCGAGACCCACATCGCGCCGCGCATCAACGAGGCCGCGGCCGACGCCGACCGTCCGGCACCTTCTGTCGTCTGCAGCGTCCCGTGCTGGGTCACCGACGAGCCGGCCAAGGCCCGCGAGTTCATCGGCTCGATCCTCGCCCACTACGCCGAGCTGCCGAGCTACCGGGCCATGCTCGACATCGAGGGCATCCACGGCCTCGAGGACCTCTCGTTCGTGGGCTCCGAGCAGGAGGTCCGCGATCGCATCGGGGCGGTGGAAGCTGCCGGTGCCACCGACTTCACCGGCGTGGTCATGGGTGCCGATCCGGACGAGGTGGCCGCGACCCGAGAGCTCCTCGCCTCCCTCTGACCTAGATCCGTGAGTTGACGGCTCGTACGCGAGTTCGATACGCGACAGGTGCCATTCTTCTCGGGACAATCGCAAGTGATCAGAGCGAACCAAGACCGAGAGACAGGCACCTGTCTGACGACCACAACTCGGACGACCACAACTCGGACGACCACGACTCGCGGATTGTGGCGTGACGGCTCGAACGGCGACCGCGGGCCATCCCGCCCTACGAGAGCGAGGAACTCGCCGCCTGGCGTGCCGAAGCACTCCCCGGTCGCCGCTGGTGCGATGAGCACGGCGTGTCGTTGGCCCGGCGCTACACCGGCTCGCTCGCCTGCGTGCCCAGTCGGCCCACGCTGTTCACCGGCCACTACCCCGACATGCACGGCGTGACCCAGACCGACGGCCTCGGCAAGGACTCGGATGACTCACGCATCCGCTGGCTCTGCGAGGGCGAGGTGCCCACGCTGGGCCACTCGTTCCGGGCGGCCGGCTACGACACGCACGGCGACGGCAAGTGGCACATCAGCCACATCGACCTGCACGACGAGGCCGGCGACCCACTGGCGACGAACGACGCCGTCGGCAAGGTTGATGACGCGGTGCGGGCCTACCTCGACGCCGATCCGCTCGACCCCTTTCGGCTTCTCCGGCTGGGTCGGGCCCGAGCCCCACGATGCCCGGGCCGGGGAATCCGGGATCGTGCGCGACCCGCTCATCGCCGACCGGGTGGTCGCCTGGCTCGAGGACCGCGACGCGCGCCGTGCAGCCGGCGACGCCGACGCTGTTGCCGACGACTTGGCCGAAACCTGCACCGAGATCCACGCCCTCCCTGGCCAGAACCCGCTCCTCGTCATCGATCGCGCCGATGTGGACGAGGACCACCGTGCCGTGTACCCCCAAACGGAGGACAACACCCTCGAAGGCGACTCCGGCGTGCCCTCGTGGGTCGCATCGTGGGCATTGGGTGGGTTCCCCCGGATTGCGGATCCGGGTGCCGGCTGAGACGGGACGAGCGCGCCCGAGCGGGCTCGTCCAGGAGCGTGGAGGTCGTGGTGTCGCCCTCGGATCCGGGCAGCGCGGCCGCTTGGGACCTGCGCGGGTTGGGCGATTGTCGCAGGTCTCGGTTCTTCCCGCTCGTGTTGCTGCTTCGTCGCAACGGGCCGTTGGGGCCACGGCCGAGCGGGCGGCTTGCTCCGCGGGCGCTGCCTATCCGCTCGGCCTCTTGTGCCCACAGAGCAATTACCGGTCGGCGTCCACCGTCAGGTGCACCGGGAGCGAGCTGAGTCCGCGGAGCACGAGGCCATCGCCGTGGTCCCAGTGGAGCTCGTCCCTGGGAACGGCGAGGTCGATCTCCGCGAAGCGATCGAGCAGGCGGGCGAACGCGACCCGTGCCTCCAGTCGGGCCAGCGGCGCGCCCAGGCAGAAGTGCATCCCGTGACCGAAGGCCAGGTGCCCTTTGGTGTCGCGGCCGAGATCCAACTGGTTGGGATCAGGGAAGTGCCCGGGGTCACGGTTCGCGGCGCCGAGGCAGACGAGTACCTGACGACCGGCGGGTGCGGTGCCACCGTCGAGCTCGACGTCGGCCGTGGCGTAGCGGAAGGTGCCGTGTGGGACCGGGGCAGTGAAGCGGAGCAGTTCCTCGACTGCGGCGGGCAGCAGCGCGGGGTCGCGCCGGAGCCGCTCGAGCTCGCGGGGATGGTCGAGCAGGGCCACCACGCCGTTGCCGATGAGGCTCGTGGTCGTGTCGTGGCCGGCGACGACGAGCTGGAAGATCGTCGACAGTAGCTCCTTCCGTGTGAGTCGGTCACCGCCCTCGGAGGTGCGGACCAGGTCCGTGACGAGGTCGTCCTCGGGCTGGGCCGCCTTCGTGTCGACCATCCGCTCGATGCAGGACACGACGGCATCGGACGCGGCGACGACCTCGGCGGGAGGGTCACCCGACCAGGGGCTCAGAAGGGTTCCGAAGGCCTCGTGCAGGTCGTGTCGCTCGCCCGTTGGGACGCCGAGCAGCTCGCTGATCACGAAGAACGGAAGGGGCTTGGCGAAGCCGTCCACGAGGTCTACCACGTCGTTGCGGCGCTCGAGGTCGTCGAGGAGGCCGTCGGTGACCTCGGTGATCCAGGGTTCGAGCACGTTGACCCGGCGCGGGGTGAAAGATTTCGAGACCAGACGCCGGAGCCGGGTGTGATCCGGCGGGTCGGCGTTCATCATGTGGTGGGCGAAGTCGGGTCCGGGAAGCCCCTGGGCGACCGCGTCGGGGTCCTCCTCGAGCGCGGCCACCATGTCCTTGGTGAGGCGCTCCTCGTTGAGCGCCTGCCTGGCGGCGTCGTGGCCCACCACGAGGGTCGCGTCGTGCCCGTCGGTCAGCGTGACGGGGTACACGGACCCGTTCCGCACCAGCCTGGAGAAGGTGGGGAAGGGGTCGTCGCGGACCTCCTCGGGCCAGTCGCCCCAGCGGTCGGTTGTGTGTTCGCTGGTCATGTTGCCTCCACGGGGTTGAAGCCGGAGCAGACGAGGTCGATGGCGTCGATGCGATCCCGGGCGTCGGCGAAGGCGTGCTGTTCGACGAGGTGCCAGCCCGGTTCATCGGGCGAGAAGCGGACTCGCAGCCGCCACCAGAGTTTCAGGCGGGGCCCGACCTCGTCGACCGTGCTGCCCACGAGCTCCACCGCGTGGGCGTCGCCGAACCAGTCCCGGAACGACTCGGCCACGACGTCGGCGCCGTGCCGCTCGGCGTGCCCGATGGGGAGCACGGCCTGCATGCGCACATCGGGATGTAGACATCGAGCCAGGCCGGCGAAGTCGCGCGTGGCGAGCGTGCCGAGGAAGCGGTGGGCCACCGACGTCGGGCCGCCGGAGGTGTCGAATTCTTGGATGTCGGTCATGGGGCGACCGTCGCGTCCGGATCTTCCCGCGACCTTCCCGGCCTATGGTGATGCCCGTGGAACGACTGTCGGTGTCTCTGCTCGGGGACTTCGGGGTCGCCGTGGACGGAGACCCGGTGCCCCGGGATCGCTGGACCCGCCGCCAGGCGCGCACGTTGGTCAAGCTCCTCGCCCTGGCGCCGGCGCACCGGCTGCATCGCGAGCAGCTCATGGACGAGCTGTGGCCCGATGCCGGTGTCGCCGACGCCACGCCCCGGTTGCACAAGCTCGCCCACTACGCGCGCCGGGCCATTGGCGACCCGGCGGCCATCGTCCTCGACGAGGCCCTCGTCGAGCTCGCCCCCGGCGCCCTCGTCGTCGTCGATGCCGACGAGGCCGAGCGGCTCGGGCGGGCCGCCGTCGAGAACGGCGACGCCGCCGCCGCCGTATCGGCCTGTGACCTGCTCGCAGCGGGTCTGCTGCCCGAGGACCGCTACGCGCCGTGGTGCGAGCAGCGGCGACGCCGGTTGGAGGACCTGCACCGCGAGGCACTGGCCGTGGCGGGACGCTGGCCCGAGTTGCTCGAGCGCGAGCCGACCGACGAGCGAGCGCACCTCGCCCTGATGCGCCGGTACCGCGCCCGGGGCCAGCGCGCCATGGCGCTCCGTCAGTACGAGCGGCTCACCACCGACCTTGCCGAGTACCTCGACGTGGCTCCCAGCGAGCAGGCACGCCACCTCCGGGACGAGCTCCTGGCGGAGAGCGCAACGACGGAGGCACCACGGCTGGTCGGTCGCGCCGGGACCAAGCGCCACCTGCGCGAGGTCGCCCAGTCGGTGGCCCGTGGGCGGGGGACCACGGCGTGGGTACTGGGGCCACCGGGTGTCGGCAAGACGGCGCTCGCCCGGTGGCTGACCGGTGAGCTGGCGGTCGACGGGTGGCTCACGGCGTGGCGCGAGGCGGCCGGTATCGAGGGCCATCGCCCGCTCGCTCCGGTCCTCGACGTCCTGCAGACCGTCGCGCACCACGAGCCCGGGGCGCTCGAGGCGCTCGAACCGGCGGCGCGCGACGAGCTGCTCGCCGCGTGGGCACACCGGCACCGGGACGACGACACCGCCCGGCAGCGGCTGCTGGTCGCGGGTGAGCAGCTGCTCACCGCGGCCGCGTCGCGTCGGCCCCTGCTGCTCGTGCTCGACGACGTGGACCGCTCGGACCGGGCCACCGCCGCGGTCTTCGACGACCTGGCCGGCGCCGCCCGCGGTCGTTCCGTGCTCCTCGTCGGCACCGGGCGTGCACGCCCCACCGCCGCGAAGGGCGATGCGGTCACCCGGGCCGCCCGGAGCGGGGCCGTCGAGATCGAGCTGGGAGACCTGGAGCTCGAGCACGTGGTGGCGCTGGCTGACGGTGATCGTGGGCTGGCCGGGCGGGTCTTCTCCCTCGCGGGTGGGAGGCCCCTGCCGGTCGTCGAGGCCCTCCGCGTGGCGGGCACGAGCGACGCCCACGGTGACGTGGTCGCGCGATCGGTGTGGCAGACACTGGCTGCGCTCCCCGAGACCGACGTCGTCGTCGCTCGGCGCCTCGCGCTGCTCGGGAACCACTGCTCCGTGGGCCAGGCCGTCGACGTCGGGGCGGTCGGGGACGCCGACGCTGTCGACGCGCTCGCGTCCGCCGGTCTGCTCGAGACCACGAGGGTCGGCTACCGCTTCCGGCACGAGGCAGTGCGCGACGCCGTCCTCGCCGACCTCACGCCCGTCCAGCGTCGGTCGTCGCACGAGCAAGTCGCCCGTGTCCTCGCCGCGGCCGGGGCCCCCGCCCGGCAGGTCGCTCACCACCTGTTGGCTGCCGGCGACCGCGCCGGGGCCGCGCCGCACCAGCTCGTGGCCGCGGTCGAGGCGCGCGGTCAGGGAGCGCACGAGGAGGGCCTCGCCCTGATCGACGCCGCGCTGCCCAACGCCAGCGAGTCCACGCGGGCCGGTCTGCTCCGGGCTCGGGCCGAGATCCTGGACACGCTGGGTGAGCCGGGAGCGATCGCTGCCTACGCCGCGGCGATCGACGCCGCGCCGGCGGCCGAGCGTACGTCGCTGCGGGCAGCAAGGGCGCGTGCCGCCATGGCCAGCGGCGACGTCGACGCGGCCGAGGAGAGCCTGGCCGGGATCGAGGACGACCCGGAGGACGCCGACGGCATGGTGCTGCTCACCCGGGGCATGCTGTCGTTCCTCCACGGCGACCTCGAAGGGGCCGAGGCCGCCGCTGTGGCCGGTCGCCGCCACGCGCTCCGGGCCGGCGCCTCGAACCGGATGCTGGACGCCATCAGCCTCGACGGACTGGTGGCTCACACCCGGGGCACCTGGTACGAGCGGGTGCGCGACGAGCTCGCCGAGGCCGCCCGGTCACCGGACGCGGCGGGTGTCGTCCTTGACAGCCACCTCTGCGTTGCCGAGTTCCTCCTGTACCGGCCCGGTGACCGCAGCGATCTGCTCGCGTTCGCGCGGTCGCTGCGAGACACCGCACGGGAGCACAACATCCTGCGGGCGGAGGCCTTCGCCGCCACGATCGAGGGCCAGATCCACCTGCTCGTCGGCGACATCGACGAGGCCGACCGCGTCCTTGAGGAGGCCGCGGGGATCCACCACGAGCAGCGTGCCCCCACGGGCGAGGCGCTGTGTGCTCAACGCCGTGCCGAGGTGCGCCTGGCGCGCGGTGAGCCGGACGAGGCCCAGCGCCTGCTGAACCACGCGCACCTGCTGGCGCGCTGGTCGCCGCTGGCCCGCCACCTGCTCCCGCGCATCCACGGAGCACGGGTGCGGGCGGCTGCATCCCCGGACGACGCCGTCGCGGTGGTGGAGCAGGCACAGACGACGATGCTCGCCGACGACCAGTGCTTCTTCTGCCCGGTGACCTTCGAGATACCCGCCGCCGTCGGCTGCGCCGACGCGGGTCTGGTCGATGCCGGCGCGGAGCACCTGGCGCGGGCCGAGCGGTGCGCGGCCCGGTGGCCGCCGACGTCCTGGGACGCGGGACTCCTCGAGGCCAGAGCCCACCTGGCCCTGGCCCGGGGCGATCGTTCGGGCGCCGTGGGGCTGGGCGCCGATGCGGCGGACGCCTTCGACCGGGCGGGCCAGCGCATCGACGCGACGCGCTGCCGGAGCGTCTTCGCTGCCGTGTGACCATCGGCACCGGCCACGTCGCCGTTGCTCACAGCGTGGGCGGCCGCTCCCGGGGGGCGGTGATCTCGATGCGGTGGAGGTCGGCGCCAAGCCCGACGGGACCGTCAAACTCCCCGGGAGGAGTGGCAATCGAGCGTGTCCTGGAGGCGTGGCATCGGAACGTGTTCGATGAGGTCCTTGCGGATCACCGGGTGGACGAGCGCCCCGGCACCCCGGCAGAGCCGGTCGAGACCGTCGCACGGCACGGTGTCGCCCGCCGCGACCACGGAGGCACCGTCGTGATCGATCCGGAAACCGATCGTCGGGTGGGCCGGACGGTGATCCGTGGGCGCGGTGGTCACCGTCGCGGTGCTGCCCAGGTCGTCGGGTCCGTCGGCGATATCGAGGACGTTCACAGGGGTGAAGCCGTAGGCCAGGTCGTCGTGGTGGTCGATCCGGTAGGTGATGTCGGGACCCAGCGACGCCACGATGTCGTCCACCATCTGCTGCGTACCCGGTGGTCCGACGACCGTCAGCGTCGACGGCTCGAAGGTCGTGACCCACCGCGTGGTGATCACGTCGTCCGACGTTCAGGCGGCGGCAGCCCGCAAGCACGCGGTGCACAGGGTTTCGAGCTGCTGGACTCCCAGATCGACGCCGGCGGCCCGGAGCCGCAGCACCGGACCGTAGGCCACGTCGTAGAGGACCAGCGGCGGACGCGGCGCGAGCCGATCGAACATGTCCGGCGACGACGCGAATGCCATGAGCTCGTCGTCTCGGGCCGGGGCTCGCTCGTGTGCTTGCTTCGCGTGCGGCGAGCTGTCGACCTGGAGGACGAACCCGGCGAGGTGGGGCGGGCGAGCGCGGCGTGCAACCCGAACCAGGCCTGGCGAAAGCGGGCCTCGGGTTCCGGTGAGTCGACCCCGGCCAGGGCCGCCTGACTCAGCTCGGCCTTGACCCCCAGATAGGCCGCGTACACCAGTTCGTCCTTCGACGCGTCGTGGAGGTAGGCCGTGCCTTTCGCCACACCGGCTTCCCCCGCCACCGCTGCCATCGAGGTCCCGTGGAACCCCCGGCGGGCGACGAGCTGGACCAGCGCGTCGCGAACCTCCGCGGCTCGGTCGCGTGGGCCGGCGCTCGTCGGGCTCACGGCGCGAGGGCCGCCCTGGCTGCGTCGACGTCGAGCGTCACGCCCGTTTCGCGCTCGGAGACCTGCCACAGCGTGGCGATGTTGCGGTTCATCCGGAACCTGCGCAGGATCGGCCGCCGTACTGCGGGCCCGTTGCTGGCGAAGAGCGGGGCGTACAGCTCGCCACCCGATGCGGTCGGGTCGGTGGCCGCCCGGAGCTGCATGCGGGCACCTCCGGCGGCATCCATGCCGGCGTACCTTGCCATCGGCTCGGAGATGGCGCCGATGATGCCGCCGCCGCCCTCGGCGTTGGTGTGGGACTGCAGGTCGGTGTTGCTCAGCCCGGGGTGGGCGACGACGCTGGCCACCCCCACGCCGGCGCGCTCGAATGCACGCTGCAGCCCGAGGCCGAAGTCGTAGTTCGACAATTTGGCCTGCCCGTAGGCGCCCCAGGCGTTGTACTTGCCGCGCAAGTGCGGGTTCTTCGGATCGACCGAGGTACCGGTGAACCGGGCCACGCTCGTGACGGTGACGACGCGGGGCTTGCGGCCCTCGGCGTCCGAGCGCAACAGGCAGGGAAGCAGCTTCGCGGTGAGGGTCCAGTGACCCAGGTGGTTCACGCCGAACTGCATCTCGTAGCCGTCGTCGGTGTGGCGCTCGGGCATCGCCATCACGCCCGCGTTGTTGACGAGCAGGTCGATCCTCGGGTGGGCGCGTCGGATGGTCTCCGCCGCCCGCTTGATCGAGTCCTGGCTGCCGAGATCGAGCGGTGTGAGCTCGACCGACGCGTCGGGGTGGGTCGACCGGATGCGGTCCTCGGCGGCGGCTGCCTTCTCCTGGTTGCGGACCGCCATCACCACGTGGGCGCCCTTGCCGGCCAGGGCCTCGGCGGTCTCGAGGCCGAGGCCGCCGTTGGCGCCGGTGACGACGGCGACGCGGCCGGACTGATCGGGGATGTCGTCGATGGACCAGGACATGGGCGCTCCTCCGGGATCGGATCCAGTTCTACCCGGTGTTGCGGAGACCCGCGGCAATGCCGTTCACGGTGAGCAGGAGCGCCCGGCGCCGGGTGTTGTCGGGCGCGGACGCCGCCCGGCTGCGCCGGAGCAGCTCGACCTGGAGGTGGTGGAGGGGCTTGAGGTACTGGTCCCGCACGTCGAGGGTGCGGGCCAGCACCGCGTCGTGCTCGAGCAGGGCCGACGTGGCGAGCGTGCGCTTGACCTCGGCGACGGTGCGGTCGTACTCGTCACGGATGCGATCGAAGACGTGGTGGTGGTCGGGTGCCACCAACGCGTCGACGTAGCGCTCGGCGATCCCGAGGTCGGTCTTGGTCAGGACCATCTCGGCGTTCGAGAGGAAGGTGGCGAAGAAGTGCCAGCGCTCGGCCATGGTCGCCAGCAGGTCGCCGTGGCCGGCCGCGCGTGCTGCTGCGAGCCCCGCGCCGACGCCGAACCACCCGGGCACGTTCTGGCGGCTCTGGGTCCAGCCGAACACCCAGGGGATCGCCCGCAGGTCGTCGAGGCTCCGGTCGGTCTCGTCGCCGCCGGACCGCCGGGCCGGGCGGGAGCCGATGTTGAGCGCGCCGAGCTCGTCGACCGGTGTGGAGGTCTGGAAGTACGGCACGAGCGACGGATCGTCGATGAGCGACAGATAGGCCTCGTTGGCCGCTCGCGACACCGTCTCCATCACGCCGTCCCACTCCTCGAGCTCGGCGTCGGACTGGCGTGATTCGGTGTGCAGCAGCGTGGCCCGCACGGTGGCGTCGAGCGTGAGCGCGAGGTTCCGGCGGGCGAGCGCCGTGGTGCCGTACTTGTCGGAGAGGACCTCACCCTGCTCGGTGATCTTGATGGCCCCGTCCAGCACCCGGTACGGCTGGGCGAGGATCGCCGCGGGCGTCGACCCACCACCCCGACCGACGGTGCCGCCCCGGCCGTGGAACAGGCGGAGCCGGACACCGTGCTTCTCGGCCACGTCGCGCAGGGCGCGCATGGCCCGGTGGATCTCCCACAGCGACGTCGTCGTGCCGCCGACCTTGTTGGAGTCGGAGTAGCCCAGCATCACCTCCTGCTCGCCACCGCGCGCGTCGACCACCTTCCGGTACGCGGGCACCGACAGGAGACGATCGAGGATCGGGCCGGCGTCACGCAGCTCGTCGATCGTCTCGAGCAGCGGCACGAATCCGATCCGTGCCGTTCCGGCCGCGAGGTCGATCAGGCCGGCGTCGGCCGCGAGCACGACGGGCGCGAGCACGTCGTCGGCGTCGCGGGACATCGAGACGATGTAGCTCTCGATCGTCCCTTCGCCGTAGCGGTCGAGGGCGATGCGGATGTGGTCGAACAGGTCCCGGGTCCGGGCCCTGGGTTCGTCGAGCGGCACGCCGGCCGGCGCCAGCGGTCGGCCCGAGGCGAGGACGTCGGCGAGCAGCGTTGTGCGCTCCGATGCACCGAGGTGCGCGTACGGGCGGGGCAGGCTCTCGATACGGTCGAACAGATCGGCGAGCAGGTCGTGGTGGACGCTCGCGTTCTCGCGGACGTCGAGGGTGGCCATCGTGAACCCGAACACCGCGGCGGCTCGGATGACCCGGTCGAGGGGACCGTGCACGATCCGCTCGCCCCGAGCCGCGAGCAGCGACCGACGCAGGATCATGAGATCGTCGAGGTAGTCGTCCGCGCTGCGGTAGCGCCGTGCCTCGGCCGGCCGGCCGGTGCCCTCGGCGCGGGCCGCGGTCAGCTCCAGGCGGCGCTTGATGAACGACAGCGCCAACCGGTATGGCTCCTCGGCGTTCAGCTCGCCGTAGCGCTCGACGGTCTCGGGCATGAGCTCGGCACCGCGCTCGAGGAACATTCGGAGCTCGTCGGACGGATCAGCGATGCGCGACGAGATGGACAGTTCGGCGATGAGCACGTCGATGCCGTCGAGCTGGTGCTCGAGGGCACGTCGGTGCGACAGCGCGAGCACGTCGAGCGTCACCTGCGGCGTGACGTACGGGTTGCCGTCGCGATCGCCGCCGACCCAGGAGCCGAACCGCAGCGGCCGGAGGCGAGGATCGGGGTCGATGCCACGGGCGTGGAGCGCGGTCACGATGTCCTCGAGCAGCGCCGGGACGACGTCGTCCCACAGATCGTCCAGCACCGACAGGACGGTGTTGGCCTCGTCCATGGGCGTCGGTCGGGTGACACGGAGCTCGTTGGTCTGCCACAGCAGGTCGATGATCTCGGACACGTGCCGGTCGACCCGTGCCAGGTCGGTGTCCTCGTTGCGGGGGTCGGCCCGGCGTTCGAGCAGGTCGGCGAGCTGGTGCCGCTTGTGGATCACGGACCGGCGGGTGGCCTCGGTGGGGTGCGCGGTGAAGACCGGCCGGATGTCGAGGCGGGGGAGGAGGGCCTCGAGGTCGTCGGCGTCGACCTCGTCGAGGATCGATGAGTCGGGGGTGGGCTCGGTCGAGCTCACGACCTCGGGCCGGTGGACCTGCTCGGCGATGTTGGCCAGATGGAAGTACGAGTTGAACGCCCGGACCAACCTGATGGTGGTCACGAGGTCGAGGTCGGCCAGCCGGTCGGCCAGGGCCTCGTCGTTGTCGGCCCGGGCGCGCACGTCCTCGACGAGGTCGAGGAAGTCGTGGCCGACCTGGGTGCGCAGCGTGCCGCCGAGCTGCTCGCCCAGCCGCCGGATGTCGTCGCGCAGTGCCTGGTCACGGGGTTCGTCTCGGGCCATGGCTCCATCGTGCCCGCACAGGTCGACCTGGCGTCGCCGGCGCGTGAAGAGTTCGCGAACCTTGTTCACGGCGCGCCCGACCGAGCGATTCGCCTCCCGCGACAAGGAACGATGGCCACGATCGGTCGTCGGTCGTCGGTCGGCGGTCGCCGAGCTGCCGTGGGCCCGCCGATCGTCAGGGGCGGGGCGGGCCGGACTCGTGCCAGGCGCGGAGCGCCTCGAACGGATACAGGCCCGTCTGGTGGCCGTCGTTCCAGGTGATCTGGAGGGCGTAGGCGCCGTGGAGCTTGGCGTCGGTGATGCGCAGCGGCTGGGGCGCGCCGGGCCGGGGCCAGCCCTCCTCCCCCTGCTCACGCAGCGTGCGGCAGGTCGCGCACGGGCAGCCCAGGCGCAGGTCCATCAGGTTGATCTCGACCACCTCGTCGTCGGCGAAGGTGACCTTGAGACCCTTGTCGCGCTCGACCTCGAGGTCCACGGGTGTGTCGCGGTCGCCCACAGCTGCTCAGCCGCGCCCGAGGACGCGGTCGACGGCGATCTCGATGACGGCGCGGTCGGGGCGGTCCTTGGGCTCGCGGTAGCGCTCGGCGTAGCGGGTGGTGCCTTCCCGGCAGCCGTCCGGATCGGTCACCAGTCGCGCCGGTCCCTCCATGCTCAACCACCGACCACCGTCGACCTGGGACACCACGGCCCGCGAGCCGGGCGAGGCCGCCACGTTGCGGGCCTTCTTCGACGCATCCCAGGTGATGACGCGGGCGATGCGCTGGTCGTCGTCCCAGGTGAACCCCACGGCCACCACGTGGGGCGAACCGTCGGGTCGGAGTGTGGTCAATGTGGCGAGGTGACGTTCTCGTAGGAAGTCGAGCACCTCGTCGGGAAGGTTCTCGGGGTCGAGGGCCACGCCGCCGAGCCTGGCAGACCGATCGCGGGACTACTCGGTCGCGCTGGCGGCGGCCCGACATGAACCGGAGTATCAGTGGTCGCCGAATCGCTTCATGCGGTCGAGGACCCGCTCCTGGGTCGGGTCGGTCATCTCGTCGACGATCTGGCCGTCGTCGAGGAACAGGACCCGCTGCGCGTACGAGGCCGCCATCGGGTCGTGGGTCACCATCACGACCGTCTGTCCGAGGTCGTCGACGGCGCCGCGCATGAAGCTGAGGATCTCCCCGGATGTCGACGAGTCGAGGTTGCCGGTCGGCTCGTCGGCGAACACGATCTCCGGCCGGCTCGCGAGGGCGCGCGCGACGGCGACCCGCTGCTGCTGGCCGCCGGACAGCTCCGACGGGCGGTGGTCGAGGCGGTCGGCGAGTCCCACCGACTCGATGACCCGGTCGACCCAGTCCTGGTCGGCGCGCCGGCCGGCGAGGCGGATCGGCAGGGTCATGTTCTCCCCGGCGCTGAGCGTGGGGATCAGGTTGAAGGCCTGGAAGACGAATCCGATCCGGTCCCGGCGCAGCCGCGTCAGGTCGCTGTCCTTGAGCGTCGTGATGTCGGTGTCACCGACGAACACCTGCCCGCTGGTGAGCGAGTCGAGGCCGGCGACGCAGTGCATGAGCGTCGACTTGCCCGACCCCGACGGTCCCATGATGGCCGTGAACCGGCCGTCCTCGAATGCGACGTCCACGTGGTCGAGCGCGGTGACCGCGGTGGAACCGGACCCGTAGGTCTTGACTGCCGCGACGGTTCGGGCGGCCGCCGTGGGCGACGCGACAGGGGAGGGAGTGCTCATGCGCCGTCACGGTACGTCGTCGCCACCGTCCGGCATGGCAGGGATCTCCCCGACGAGAACGCAACCCAGCGCGCACAACCCAGGGGGCCTGAGAGCCGTGCCCGTAAGGAGCCGAGCGGATAGGGGCAAGCGAAGCGCGCCTACCCGGCCGGCTCCGGGGCCCGAGCGGCCCGCTGCGACGAAGGAGCAGCAAGAGCGGGAAGCACGGGGACCTGCGATAATCGCCCTTTCCGCGCAGGTCCTAAGATGGATCCCGTGGTGTGCCCACAGTGCAGAACCGACGTGCCTTCCGAGGCGCGGTTCTGTCCGTCCTGTGGCCACGAGCTCGTCGTGGTCGGCGATCAGCGGCGCATCGCGACCGTGCTGTTCGCCGATCTGGTCGGCTTCACCTCGCTCTCCGAGCACCTCGACCCCGAGCAGGTCAAAGCGCTGGTCGACCGGTGTTTCGAACGGTTGGCGGCCGACATCGAGTCGTTCGGCGGCCGGGTCGACAAGGTCGTGGGCGATGCCATCGTCGCGCTGTTCGGCGCCCCCATCGCGCACGAGGACGACGCTGAGCGGGCCGTCCGTGCCGGGCTGCGCATGCAGCAGACCATCGGCGCCGTCGCGGGCGAGGTCGACCACCCGGTGCAGATCCGCGTCGGCGTCAACACCGGGGAGGTCCTCGTCGGTGCGGTGCGCGCCGGTCGTGAGTACACGGCGATGGGCGACGTCGTGAACACCGCCAGCCGGCTTCAGGCCGCCGCCGAGCCGGGCACCGTGCTCGTCGGGCCCACGACGCACGCCACCACCCGCTCCGTCGTCGCCTACGACTCGATCGACCCGGTCCACGCCAAGGGCAAGGAGCTGCCGGTCGAGGCCTGGGTCGCCCGCGAGGCGATCGTGCCGCCGGGGCACCGTCCCCGCCGGGTCCACGTGCCCATCGTCGGCCGCGACACCGAGCTGTCGCTGCTCACCAGTGTGAGCGCAACCGCCATCGACCGGTCGCGGGCCGCGCTGCTGATCGTCCACGGTGAGGCGGGCATGGGCAAGTCCCGCCTGGCCGAGGAGGCGTTCCGCTTCGCCGAGCACGATTTGGGCGCGCTGGTGCTCGAGGGGCGGTGCGTGCCCTACGGCGAGGCCAACGTCTGGTGGCCGGTGGCCGATGCCATCCGCTCCGCCGCGGGGGTCGACTCGTCGACGCCCACACCCGAGGTCGACGACAAGCTCCGCCGGATCTCGTCCCGGGCGTTGCACGAATCGAACCGCATCGACGAGCTCGATCGGGTCGTGACCGGCCTCCACCACCTGCTGGGCAACGAGAGCAGCCTCCGGGGCATCGACGTGGCCCGCGCCCGCGACGAGGCGATCCGTTCCGTGGTCGCGCTCGCCGAGGGCTACACGCACCGCCAGCCGGTGATGGTGGTGCTGTCCGACCTCCACTGGGCCGACCAAGAGGTGCTCGACCTGGTCGACACGCTCCTGGCCCGGCTCGCCCGCCGGCCGTTCGTGCTGCTGGCCACCGCACGTCGTGCGCTCGGCGAGCGCTGGAACCCTTCACCCGAGGCTGCCAACAGCGTCGTGCTCCACCTCGACCCGCTCGATGCCGAGGCGAGCCGCCGCCTGCTCCACATGCTCACCGAGGGGGAGATGCACCCCTCGCTGGCAGCGATGCTCGTCGACCGGGCGGGCGGCAACCCGTTCTACCTCGAGGAGCTCGTCGCCCTCGTCGGCGAGGCCGGCGTCGGCACCGTCGACCAGCTGCTCGCCACCGAGGCCGGCGAGCTGCCGGATACCCTCCGCGGGCTCGTTGCCGCGAGGCTCGACGCACTCCCGCCGACCGACCGCACCGTCCTCGACGACGCCGCCGTGCTCGGGCGTCGCAGCAAGATCGCGGCCCTGGCGACGATGGCCGACGTGAAGCGGGGGATCGATGCCGAGACGGCTCGGGCCCACATCGAGAACCTCGCCGCTCGCGAGTTTCTCGTGCTCGACGGCGACACCTACGCGTTCCGGTCCGAGGTCATCCGCGAGGTGGCGTACTCGACGCTCACCAAGGCCGACCGAGCCCGCGCCCACGCGGGAATCGCCCACTGGATCGAGGAGAACGAGGACAGCTCGCACGAGCACACCGTCGACCAGATCGCCAACCACTACGCGGCGGCGGCCGAGCTCGTGGCCGACGTCGGGCGCATCTCCAGCGTTCCCGACGACGTCGCCGACCGGGCGGTGACCTGGTTGACCCGTGCGGCGCGGCGAGCCGACGGCGACTTCATCCCGGCCGCGACCGCCGCCCTCGCCGGCCGTGCGCTCGACCTGCTCCCCGACGACGACCCTCGCCGAGGCGAGCTGCTCCGTCTCCGCGCCGACGCGCGTGTCGACCGGTACGAGCTCGACGGCGCCGAGGACGATGCCCTGGCAGCCCTCGAGCTCGCGTCGGCAGCGGGCGACCAGATCGCCGTGGCCCGGGTCCAGCTCGTCCTCGGCGAGGTCCAGCAGCACCGCGGCGACGCCGAGGGATCGGTGGCCGTCCTCGACGACGCCCGCCGGCGGTTCCACGACGCCGGCGATTCTGCCGGCGAGGCCGTGGCACTTCGTCAGATCGGGATGACCAAGATCTTCGCCGGCGACTTCCCCGGCGCCGACGCGGCCCTGCTCGACGCCCTCGCGCGCTTCGAGGAGCTGGGCGACGCCCGCAACCGGGCGTGGGCCCACCAGAACCTGTCGTGGTCCGCCTATGTCTCCGGGCGCGTCGACGAGGCCGAGGAGCGCGTGGTCGAGGCGATGCAGACCTTCCAGGAGCTGGGCGATCCTGGCGGACTGACGTGGTCGCGCGGGCTGCTCGCCTGGGTCCGGTTCCACCAGGGCCACAACGAGGAGGCTCTCGAGCTGGCATCGGCCGTCGGGGCCGACGCCCGCGAGCGTGGTGAGCTGTGGGGCGAGGCGATGATGGTCGTCCTCACCGGTGCCATCTCCCTGTGGGCGGGCCGGACCGACGAGGCCGTTGCCACGCTGCGACGGGCCGCGGGGCTGTTCGAGCGGATCGACGACCAGTTCGGCGCCATCCAGGCACGGTGCGGGCTCGCCCGGGCACTGGTCATGACCGGTGCCATCGACCGTGGTCTCGACGAGCTCCGCGACCTGCGGGCCTCCCATCCCGAGACCGCCGACCAGGTGTTGGGCTTCGAGCGGATCACGTCCCTGGCGCTGTCGGTGCAGCTCGGCGACACGGTGATGGGGGAGGAGGTCCTGTCGACCCTCGGCGGGCATGGCGGTGACGACGTCGTCGGCGCACCCGATCAGATGGTGGCCGTCGCCCTCCACTGCCTGCAGTGCGGTGATCGCGACGGTGCCCGCCGGGCCATCGAACAGGTCGACGAAGCCCGTGGTCTGGTGGCGGCGGGCCGGAGCTTGGTCGCGGCCGCCAGTGGCGACGTGCCGGGGACCTTCGACGCCGCCGACGAGGTCGCCGACCTGCCCCACACCTACCTCGACGTGGTGTTCGCCGAGGTCGGCCGGGCCGTGGCCCTGGTCACCGACGACCGACCCGACGAGGCCCGGGCCGTGCTGGCCCGGACCCTCGAGGTCGTCGACGCCACCGGCGATCAACTGGCGCAGGCGTTGGTCCGGCTGGCCGACGCCGCAGTCGCCGAGGTCGCCGGCCGTACCGATGCGGCGACGGTTCGGCGCGTGGCCGAGCACCGGCTCGCCGACCTGCGGATCGACGCCGCCGGCTGGCGCTCGTTGCTCGCCGATTCGCTCGGCGTGTCGCTCAGCTCGGCTGCTTCGTGACCCGCAGGTAGGGCTTCTTGGCGTCGTAGTCGCCGAACTTCGCCTTGGCGTCCTCGTCGGAGACGGCCGGCGCGATGATCACGTCCTCGCCGTGCTTCCAGTCGGCAGGGGTGGCCACCGAGTGGTTGGCCGTGAGCTGCAGGCTGTCGATGACACGGAGCAGCTCGTCGAAGTTGCGCCCGGTGGAGGCGGGGTAGGTGAGGGTGAGCTTCACCGTGTTGTCCGGGGCGATGACGTAGACCGACCGTACGGTGAGCACCTCGGGCAGCGTGCTGCCGGCGCCGCCCGGGAGCATGTCGTAGGCCTCGGCGATCTTGTGGTCGGTGTCGGCGATGAGCGGGAAGTTGAGCTCGTTGCCGGTGACATCGGCGATGTCGCCCTTCCAGCCCTCGTGGTCGGACAGTGGGTCGACCGACAGGCCCATGACCTTGACGTCGCGCTTGTCGAACTCGGGCTTGAGTCCGGCGACCCGACCGAGCTCGGTGGTGCACACCGGCGTGAAGTCCTTGGGATGGGAGAACAGGACGGCCCACGAGTCGCCCTTCCACTCGTGGAAGTTGATCGTGCCGTCGGTGGTCTCGGCGGTGAAGTCGGGCGCGACGTCTCCGAGTCGGATTGCCATGGGGATCCCCCTGGATCGGTGTGGTGGATGGGAACGGGCGCCACCCTAGCCAGCACACGATGAATCCCGACCCGCGAGGTCAAGAATTCGGCATGATCCGCGGTGACCAGTGACACATGGCATGCCAAGCAAATGCTTGATACAGTTAGCAAACACAACGCACATCCGCCCCCCCAAGGAGCATCCCCACATGACCAAGGTCATCGACACCGTCACCGAGTACGAAACCAAGGCGCTCGACGCGGTCTCAAAGGTGCAGGACGAGGTCCTCAGCTACCTCAAGCAGGTCGTCGACTTCGTCGACGGTCGCATCTCCGAGATCGACCTCCCCTTCGATTTCCCCGAGATCGAGGCCCTCGACGAGGTCCCCACCCTGCAGGAGATCGTCGACACCCAGTTCGCCTTCTCCAAGAAGATCCTGGCCAACCAGGAGAAGTTCGCCAAGAACATCGTCAAGACCGTCAAGCCGATCACCCCGGAGCCGGTCAAGGCGAGCACGGCCACCAAGTCGACGAGCAAGTCGACCAAGGCGACCAAGTCGACCGCCAAGTCGACCGCCAAGTCGTCGAGCACGTCGGCGGCCTGAGTCAGCCTCTGAACTGACCTCCCCCGGTCGTCGGAACGGGCGGTGCCTCCGGGCGCCGCCCGCTCCGCGCGTGCGGGCCGCTACGACGCCTCGTCCTCGACCTCGTCGACGACGACGTTGGCCGCGACGTAGCTGCGGTACACCGCGAGGATCGCGGCCTTCTGCTCGTCGTTGAGGAGCTGGTCGTTGCGGACCGCGTCCTCGACGCTCGGGCCGGCGCTGGGGTCGGGGTCGCCTTCGAGCAGGCCGGCCTGCACCAGCAACGACTCGGCCGACACGTTGAGCGCGGTGGCGATGGCCTTGAGCACCCGCACCGACGGGGTGTGCAGGCCGCGCTCGATCTGGCTCAGGTACGGGTTGGAGACGTTGGCCTTCTCGGCCAGGTCGCGCAGGGAGTACTCGGCGGCCTTGCGCCGGTCGCGGATGAAGGTGCCCAGCGTCTCGAGCTGCTTGCGTGCGGCCTCGTCGAGATCCATGAACCGTTCAGGATACCGGCCGGTCAGCTCGGGTCAGTGAGCGGGCTGGCCTTCTGACGATCCGAACGGCAGGCGGGAGACGATGCCCACGACCAGCGCGCCGACGACGATGCCGAGGGCTGCGGACGCTGCGGTGTCGACGAGCCACTCGAGCACCCCGCTGATCGCGCCGGTGTCGTGGACGAGCTCCTCGAGGTCGTGGACCAGGTCGTCGGGCGTGTGCCAGCCCAGCTCGTCGGTGCCGACGAGGAGGATGTGGCCGCCGACCCAGAGCATCGCCGCGGTGCCGACGACGGACAGGCCGGTGAGCAGCTTCGGCATCCCCGACACGAGCAGGCGCCCAGCGCGCCGAGCCGAGGGCGAGTCGCGGGTGGTCATCGCCAGGCCGACGTCGTCCATCTTGACGATGGCCGCGACCACCCCGTACACGACGACGGTGATGAGCACCGCCACGACGACGAGGATGGCCGGCGGCTGCCGCCAACGGTTCTTCGATCACCTCCTTGAGGGAGATGACCATGATCTCGGTGGAGAGGATGAAGTCGGTGCGGATCGCGCCGGACACCGTGGCCTTCTCGGCCTCGGGCCCCTTCATCGGCGCCGGCACGTCGTGGTCGTGGTCGTCGCCGGCGATGGCGTGGATCACCTTGTGGGCGCCCTCGTAGCAGAGGAACACGCCGCCGCACATGAGGATGATCTCGACGAGGGTCGGGGCGATCTCGCTGAGCAGCAGCGCCGCCGGGAGGATGAAGAGGAGCTTGTTGCGCAGCGATCCGGTGGCGATCCGGCGGATGATCGGCAGCTCGCGCCGCGCGGCGAGGCCCTGTACGTAGGTCGGCGTCACGGCGGCGTCGTCGACGACGACGCCAGCCGCCTTCACGCTCGCCCGGCCCGCCGCCACGCCCACGTCGTCGACCGATGCCGCGGCCAACTTGGCCAGCGCCGCCACGTCATCCAACAGCCCAACGAGGCCGCCAGCCATGTTCTCGACCTCTGTGTCTCTCGGCGAACGGTCGTCCAACGCTACCCGGCTGCGCTCACCCGGTCTGCGCTCAGGAACGTCGCTTGGTTCTCGCGGTGGGTGTCGCGGCGGCCGGGTCCTCAGGCCAGGGGTGCTTGGGGTAGCGACCCCGCATGTCGGCGCGGACGTCGGCGTAGGCGCCCGTCCAGAAGCTGGCCAGGTCCTGGGTGACCTGGAGCGGGCGCCCGGCGGGGGAGAGGAGATGGAGCACCACGGGGACCCGGCCGTCCGCGACCGTCGGTGTCTCGGAGGACCCGAACAGCTCCTGCAGCTTGGCCGCGAGCACCGGCGGGTCGGCCGAGTAGTCGACGCGGTGGCGATTGCCGCTGGGGACGGTGAGGCGCTCTGGCGCCAGCCGGTCGATGTCGCTGCGCTGCGCCCAGTCGAGGCCGTGGAGCAGCACCTCCCGCACGTCGACATCACGCAGGTCGCGCCGGCGGCGGGCGCCGGAGAGGTACGGGCCGATCCGCTCCGTGGCCTCGTCGACGAGCGTGTCGTCGTCGACGGCGGGCCAGCGGTCCGGATGGGTGCGGTGGAGGAACTGCAGCCGATCCTGCAGCGCTCGGGTGTCCCGGTCCCAGGCGAGGAGGCCGACGCCTTCGATGCCGATGCCGTCCAGGAGTGCCCCGACGAACCGGTCCGGGGCGACGTCCGTCGCCGGGCCGGTGGAGAGGATCATGGCGCCGAACCGCTCGACGGTGCGCGCCACCACGTCCCCGGCGCGATCATCCCAGCGGACCTCGGTCTCGTGCTCGATGCCCTCGCCGGCCACGGTGCGGACGTCGTCCTCGTCGAGCGGAGTGCCGAGGAAGATCCGGGCGCGGTTGGCCCGCCCGTCGAGCTCGACCGCGCAGACGTACTCGCTTCCCGCGAGGACGTCGGTCTCGTCGACGAACGCGCCCCGACCCCCGCTGAGGAGGAATTCACCCCGTTGGCCCCGCCGGGCGCGGCCGATCCGGTCGGGGAAGCCGAGCCCCACCACCGTCCCGAGCTCGGCGCCGTCGGCGTCACCGGGACGTCCCCCGGCGCCGACGGCCGCGCGGAAGCGTCTGGCGTCCCGGCGGGCTCGTTCCACCGAGCCCCGCTCGAAGCGGCCGGGGTCGCGCAGCGCGCGGAGCCGGTCGGCGAGGTCGGTGCCCCGCCGGCGCAGTCCGTTCTCGTGCAGCACCGCGGCCACGTCGGCGGCGAGGCTCCCGTGCCCGAGCTCGGCGCCCCGCAGCAGCAGGTGGGCGAGGCGGGGGTGGACGGGGAGCTCGGCCATGGCTCGGCCGTGCGGAGTCACCGCGCCGTCGTCGAGGGCACCCAACCGGGCCAGGAGATCCCGTGCCGCGGCCAGGTGGCCCTCCGGCGGTGGGGTGAGCCACGCGAGCTCGTCCACCGGCGCGCCCCAGGCAGCGAGGTCGAGCGCCAGCGGAGTGAGGTCGGCGACCTCGATCTCGGGTTCGGGCTGGTCGCGCCGCGTCGCCTCCTCGGCGCGGCTCCAGAGCCGGTAGGCGGTGCCGGGACCCAGGCGGCCGGCGCGTCCCGCGCGCTGGGTCGCTTCGGCCTTCGTCACCGGCAGGGTCACCAGCCGGGTCATGCCGCTGCCGGGGTCGAGGCGGGGCGTGCGGCGCCAACCTGCGTCGACCACGACCGTGATGCCCTCGATCGTGAGGCTGGTCTCGGCGATGGACGTGGCCAGCACGACCTTGCGCCTGGCGTCGGGCGACGGGCGGATGGCGGCGTCCTGCTCGTCGGGTGGCAGTCGCCCGTGGAGGGGCCGGACGTCGACATCCGGGCCGAGGTCGCCGAGCACCCGACGGGTGCGGTCGATCTCCGCGGCACCCGGCAGGAAGACGAGAAGGTCACCGTCGTGGGCGTCGAGGGCGCGGGTCACCGTCGCGGCGACCGGCCGTTCCATGCGGGTGCGGCCGGTGCGGTCGGTGTCGACGTGCACCGTGTCCACGGGGTGCGCCCGACCGTGCGACCGGACCACCGGCGCGTCCAGCAACGCGGCGACCGGCTCGGTGTCGAGTGTCGCCGACATCACCGCGATGCGAAGGTCGGGCCGCAGCGCGCCGGCCACGTCGAGGGCGAGGGCGAGTCCGAGGTCGGCGTCGAGGCTGCGCTCGTGGAACTCGTCGAACAACACGGCCGACACGTCCGAGAGCTCGGGGTCACGCTGGAGCCGGCGGGTGAGCGTGCCCTCGGTGACCACCTCGATCTCGGTCGCCACCGACACCTTCGTGTCCTGGCGCATCCGCCAACCGACCCGCTGGCCCGGTCGCTCGCCCAGCAGCGACGCCAGTCGCTCGGCGGCGGCCCGGACCGCCAGGCGGCGGGGCTCGAGCACCACGATCGTCCCGGTCCGCCACGATTCGTCGAGCAGCGCGAGCGGGACGATCGTCGTCTTGCCCGCGCCTGGCGGCGCATGCAGGACGGCTCGCCCCGCGTCGGCCAGTGCCGCCCGCAGCGGGTCGATCACCTCGCCGATCGGGAGTTCGGCGGCGACCTCCTCCCAGCCGGTCACCGCCGGGTGTGGGCGTCGAGTGGCACCCGACGAGCCTGGCCGCCCCGCACCCGTCAGGCAAGCGGCCCCTTCACCCGCGGGATCACCTCGTTGCCGAGCAGCTCGAGGTGCTCCCAGGCCACGTCGGGCTCGATGCCGCCGCACAACGGATGGGTGGTGACCGGATCCATCGGGCCGATCGAGTTGGCGTACTCGACGCACTCGTCGGGGGTCATGACCGCATAGACCCCGGCCTTCTTCATCTCGTCGATCGTCTCGGATTTGTCGTGGACCGCCGAGGTCACCCCCTGTTGCCACGACGCGTACTCGGTGGCCTCGTGCAGCAGCTGGGGCCCGATGCGCTCCCATGTCCGGTCGGGGTCGTGGGAGACGAAGATCGTCCCCGGGCCCTCCTGCGGTGGTGCCAGCGCCAGTCCGGGCTCCAGCCCGAGCTCGGCCCGGGCCTCCTGGTACGCCTGCCCGATGCTCGGGTCGCCGTGCTGGGCGAACAGCGGCAGGTCGAACCGGGCGGCTCGCTTGGCCGCCGCCACCGAGCCGCCCCCGTAGAACATCATCGGCCCCGGCTGCGAACACGGCTTGGGTGTCACCCGCACCGTGCGCCCCTCGTGGTCGAACGGTTCGCCCGTCCACGCCGCGAACAGGGTCTCGAGGCAGTGCTCCATGCGCCGGCCCCGGTCCTTCCAGTCGAGGCCGGCCTGCTCGTATTCCTCGGGCCGGTAGCCCAGCCCGGCCGTGTACTGGACCCGGCCCTGGGACGCGAGGTCGAGCACCGCGATCTGCTCGGCCAGCCGGATCGGATCGTGGAGCGGAACCAGCAGCGCCGAGATCATGATCGGGATCGAGGTGGTCACCGCGGACATCGACGCGGCCAGCGTCACCGGCGACGGGAGGTACCCGTCGCCGACACCGTGGTGCTCGGAGAGCACCAGCATGTCGAAGCGGTGCTGCTCGCACCACGCCGCCTGGTCGAGCGCGGTGCGGTACAGGTCGGCGTGCGATGGACCACCGTCGGGTCCGCGGAGGTCGTATCGGGCGATGAAGAGAGCCACGGGGAGAGCATGGCAGGAAATCTGACGCCGCGTCAGACCCCGGGCGTCGTGGAAGGATGGCGAGGTGCTGCTCGATGCCATCGACCACGTCCAGATCGCCATGCCGACGGGCGGCGAGGAGCTGGCCTGCTGGTTCTACGAGGAGATCCTCGGCGTGCCCGAGGTCCCCAAGCCGCCGCACCTCGCGGTGCGGGGCGGGTGCTGGTTCGAGTCGGGCATCGTGCGCATCCATCTCGGTGTCCAGGACGACTTCGTGCCGGCCTCCAAGGCACACCCGGCGTTCGCGGTGGCCGACCTCGACCGGCTCGAAGCCAATTTCCGCGAGCGGGGCGTGCTCGCCGAGCGGGTGAGCGATCCGGTCGAACCCGACGTGGTGTACGCGCAGGACCCGTTCGGCAACCGCTTGGAGTTCCGTGCCGGCCGACCGGTCGCCGACGTGTCCGACTACACCCCCACGATCGTCGACGTGGCCCGCCTCGCGCTCGGGCCGAGGTTCGCCGACCAGCTCGCGTTCGTCCAGGAGCTCGATCGGCTCCGGACGGTGGAGCGCCAGTCGTTCATCGTCGACGGGCTCCGCCGCGAGAACACGGCCGAGCACTCCTGGCACGTCGCCATGCTCGCTGCGGTCCTGGCCGAGTACGCCGCCGCCGACGTCGATCTCGGCCGGGTCCTGCTCCTGCTGCTGGTCCACGACATCGTCGAGATCGACGCGGGCGACACCGGCATCTACGACACCGCCGAGGCCGCGTCGAAGGACGAGCGGGAGGCCGCCGCGGCCGACCGTCTCTTCGGGCTCCTCCCCGACGACGTGGGACGCCAGCTCCGCGGGGCCTGGGAGGAGTACGAGGCTGCCGAGACCGCCGACGGCCAGTTCGCCCGGGTGTTCGATCGCCTGGCGCCGTTCCTGCTCAATCTGAGCGCGTCCGGTGTCACCTGGCGACGGTGGGGCGTGACCGCCGCGGACGTACGACAGGTCATGCGCCCCGTGGGGGAGGTGTCGTCCGATCTCGGCCACTTCGTGGAGACGATGATCGACCACGCCGTCACCGAGGGCATGCTCCCGAGCGGCGAGTCCGGCATCATCCTCCCGGGCCGCGACGGCAGTTGAGCCGTCCGTTCGACGACCCGGTCACAGGTCGAGGAGCGCGTTCTCGACCACTTCGGTCAGGGCGGGGTGGATCCACAGTTGCCCGTGGGCGAGCTCGTCCACGGTCTGGCCGAAGCGCATGCCCTGGATCAGCGGCTGGAGGAGGATCGACGCCTGCGGCCCGATGATGTGGGCGCCGAGCAGTTCGCGGGTCCGGGGGTTGGCGACGAGCTTCACGAACGACGACTCGTCCTCCATCGCCCAGCCGTAGGCGGTGGCGCCGTAGTCCTTCGTCGCGGTCACGAACGGCACCCCCTCGGCGGCGGCGTCGTGTTCGGTCATGCCGACCGAGGCAACCTGGGGGTTGCCGAACACCGCGTGGGGCGTGGCGGCGTGGTCCATGCGCCGTGGGTCGTCGGCGTGGGCGACGTTGTGGAACACGATGTCGGCTTCGGCGTTGGCGACGTGCTTGAGCTGGAACCGGTTCGCCAGGTCGCCGAAGGCATAGATGCCGGGCACGTCGGTCTGGAGGTCCTCGTGGACGATGACCCGACCGGCAGGATCGCAGCCGACACCGGTGTCCTCGACCCGCAGCTCGTCGCTGTTGGGGATCCGGCCGGTGGCGACCAGGAGCTCGTCGGCCTCGAGCACCTCGGTCTGACCATGGCGGATGATGTGGATCCGCAACGTGGCGTCGTCGCTCCGCTCCACGCGCTCGAGCATCGCCTCGAGCCGCAGGTCGAAGCGGCCGGTCGCCAGGTCGGTGTAGCGGGCCGAGACGTCGTCGTCCTCGGAGCGGAGGAGCCGGTTGCCGCGATTGACGATCGTGACCGCCGTCCCGAACGCGTCGAAGACGTGGCCGAGTTCGGTGGCGATGTAGCCGCCGCCGATGACCACGAGGCGCTCGGGAAGCTGGCGGATGCGCATGATCGTGTCGGAGGTGTGGAAGCCCGACTCGGCGAGGCCGGGCACGTCCGGGATGAAGGGGCGAGCGCCGGCCCCGAGCACGATCTTGTCGGCCGTGAGCCGCTCACCGTCGACCGCGAGCACCTTGTGGTCGACGAATGCGCCGCTGCCCTGGTACACGGTGACGTTGTCGCAGTCCTCCATCCGGTAGCGCTCACCGTCCGCGGCGATGGAGTCGATGCGTCCGAAGACCCGGTCGACGATGCCGGGCCAATCGACCCCGGTGACCTCGAGGTCGATGCCGAGCCGGCTCGACTCCCGGGCGTGAAGCGCCAGATCGGCGGGGTAGATGAGCATCTTGGACGGTATGCACCCCCGGTTCAGGCAGGTCCCGCCGAACACGTCTCGCTCGACCAGGGCGATGTCCCAGTTGTCGAGGTGGGGCGGGATGGCGTTGCCGGATCCGGTGCCGACGATGATCAGATCGTGTTCGTTCACGTCACGTTTTCCTCGGGGGCTGTCTTCGCTGTGGGGTGCGGTCTCCCTAGACTGGACCATTCGCCGGGTCACCCGGACACGGCGAGAACCTTCGGGACACTGTCATGGGTACACAACGATCGAGTTTCGCCAAGCGCGAACGAGACCGCGCCAAGAAGGCGAAGGCGGCCGCCAAGCGGGAAGAACGCCTCGAGCGGAAGCAGAACAAGGACGACGAGGACGACGAGACCATCGACCAGCCGACCGAGTCGGCCGAGGTCCTGATGGACAAGTTGGCCAAGCTCCACGAGGCGTTCGAGGACGACAAGATCGAGTTCGAGGACTTCGAGGAGCAGAAGGCGGAGCTCATGGCCCGCATGCCCATCGAGTAGCGGTGTCGCTGGAATAGTGAACATCCGCACGTGTTGTGCGGATCATGAGCGACGACACGACCGAGTACGACGTCCAGTTCCACTTCGACCCGGTGTGCCCGTTCGCGTGGATGACGTCGCGATGGGTGGCCAAGGTCGCCGCCATCCGTGACTACCGGGTCGACTGGCAGTTCATCTCGCTGCGTCTGCTCAACAGCCACGTCGACTACGACGCCCATTTCCCGGCCGAGTACGAGGCCGGCCACAACGCCGGTCTGCACATGCTCCGGGTCGCGGCCGCGGTGCGTGAGCGGTACGGCCGCGACGTCGTCGGCGATCTCTACACCGCCTTCGGAACCAGCGTCTTCGACGTCGATCCGCCCGAGGACAAGGCGGCCTTCCAGCGCGAGCTCGGCTCACGCGACACGGTCGCCGCGACCCTCAAGGCCCTCGACCTCGACGTTTCGCTGGCCGACGCGGTCGACGAGCCGACGTGGGACGAGGTCATCCAGGCCGAGACCGACGCCGCGCTGGAGATGACCGGCAAGGACGTCGGGACGCCGATCGTGCAGTTCAACCCGCCGCACGGCAAGGCGTTCTTCGGCCCGGTCATCTCCCGCGTCCCCGATGACGACGAGGCGGTGCGACTGTGGGACCTGGTCACCGAGCTGGCCGAGTTCCCCACCTTCGCCGAGATCAAGCGCAGCCTCCGTGAGCCGCTCCAGCTCCGCCGCTTCGGCCACGACCCCGATGCCGGCTCGAGCGGGCCGGAGCAGGACTGGCACCAGGGCAGCCGGCGCCTGAAGAAGTAGTCAGTCGTCGGCGAGCTCGGCGAGGCGATCGTGATCGACGAGGTCGGCGTACTCGTCGTGACGCTCGATGTAGCGGGCGGTGAACCGGCACACCGGGACGACGAGCTCTTCGCGCTCGCGAATGGCATCGAGCGCGCCGGACGTGAGCGCGCCGGCGAGTCCCTGCCCCTCGAAGGCATCGTCGACCTCGGTGTGGGTGATGACGACCCGTTCGTCCTCGCGCCGGTAATCGGCGAAGCCGGCCACCGCCCCGTCGACCTGCACCTCGAACCGGGACTGCTCGGGTACATCCACGACGGTGGGTTCAGCCATGGGAGGACGCTACCCACGGACTGGCTCTCTCACTGGGTCGAAGCGAAGCCGTTGTTCAGCTCGAGTTGTGAGGCCCTGCCGAACAACTCGGGGTCGGCCGAAGGCCGACACGTGCCCCGGACAGGAATCGAACCTGTGGCCTACCGCTTAGGAGGCGGTCGCTCTATCCGACTGAGCTACCGGGGCGTTGTGGCGGATGAGGCTACTGCCGGACCGGTCGGCAACCCGGTAGCTCGCTGACGACGCTCCGACCACAGAAGTGAGGTCATCGAACGCGACGAAGCCGCCGTCGTCGGTGACCCGGCGACCGAGAAGTCGGGACGACCTCGCGCATCAGAAATGCACCGAGACTGACACCGCCCGTCTACCTCGCCCGCTCGGGACCCGGGGGCAAGCTCGCATCACGTCACCTCGGACGCAGAGCCCAGTGCCGCGTCGTTGATCGTCCGCCTCCGATCTCCCCCCGCTGAGCCCGACGACAGCGTCAGGCGACCCAGAGCACCAGGTTGAGGACGATCGTGAGGCCGATCGAGCCGACGATCATCGCCTTCCAGGGCACGATCACCCGGCCACGACGGTCGTCCTCGCCAGGCTCCGGGGCGGTGGCTTTCTCGATCCACCTGCCAACGCGTCTGCCGGCGCCAGGCAGCACGCGCACCGCGACGTTGAGCACGATCGTCAGCACGACCGAGGCCACGATCGAGAGGACCAGCAGGTTCATTGCATCAGATTCGCGCGGCCGGCAGGCGGTGCGGTGCGTTGCGGCTCCGGGCGCATGAACCTCTGCCCTGGTGTGTTGACAGGCCCGAAGTGCTCGGTGAGATGTCCGGGAGTGTGAGCGCACACGGGCGTGTGTCCACACGCCAGGTCCGAGCCCAAGCCGCGCCCCTCCACCGAACCCGTACGGTGGCGTTCCCGAACCGAGGAGGATCTTCGATGGCAGGGAACGGACATCTCGACGGACGGGTGGTCGTGATCACCGGTGGCGCTGGCGGCTTCGGTCGTCTGCTGGCGAGTGGTGCCAGCGCCCGAGGGGCCAAGGTCGTGGTCAGCGACGTGGACCGCGATGGGATCGCCGGGGTGGTCGCCGGCGTTCGTGAACAGGGCGGCGACGCACTCGGGGTGGTGGCCGACGTGACCAAGCTCGACGAGATGCATGCCTTGATCGCCGCGGCGGTCGAGGAATTCGGGGCGGTCGACGTGATGGTCAACAACGCCGGTGTGATGCCGCTCGCCTTCATCGCCGACCACGAGCAGGCGGCACCGGCCTGGGACCGCTGCATCGACATCAACATCAAGGGCGTGCTCCATGGGATGGTTGCCGCCCACGACCAGATGATCGCCCAGGGTCGCGGCCACGTCGTGAACCTGTCGTCGATCTACGGCAACGCGCCGGTGGCCGGCGCAGCCGTGTACGGCGCGTCCAAGGCGGCGGTCAACACGATGTCCGAGGCGTTCCGGGTCGAGTCGCAGGGCAAGATCAAGGTCACGATCGTGCGCCCGACCGGTGTTCCCGACACGGGCCTCGGCGGAGGTGTGGTGAATCCCGAGGCGATCGCGGGCATCCTCGGGCAGAACTTGGACGAGTACCTGCCCGTGATCATGGGGGACCGGTCACCAGCCCAGCAGGACCGTGACGACGTGCAGTTCGCCGTGCTCCCGCCCGAGGACCTCGTGGCGCAGATCCTCTACGCCATCGACCAACCCTGGGGCGTGTCGATCGGCGACATCACCGTGCGCGCCGCGGGCGATCGCTACGTGCTCTGAACCCGACTGGGCCGGTTACTCGCGCTCCATCGACATGGCCATGCCCGGGAGTTCGACCCAGGGCTGGCGATCCACGCACCAGGCCTCGGCCATCGGCTGCACCTCGGACTTGTCGTCGAGGGTGCCGGCCTTGACGGCGACCGCGCCACTCTCGACGAGCACGGAGACGACGGCCGAGCCACAGGTGGGGCAGAAGCGTCGGTGGACGTACTCGCCGTCGTCGTTCTCGCCGGTCTCGACATAGGTCGACAGCGTCCCGTCCACGGTCAGCTGGTCCTCCGTGACCACGAGGTTGACGGAGAACGCGCTTCCACTCTGGCGTTGGCAGTGGTCGCAGTGGCAGACCGCGGTGGCGATCGGGTCGCCGGTGATCTCGTAGGTCACCGCGCCGCAGAGGCATCGTCCGGTTCGGGTCATGTCGACGGACCCTACCGGGTCATCCCGGGCGGGTTTGGGGGCTGTCCCCCATGGCCCTGGGGAGCCGGGGCGGGGACAGGGAGCGCCATGACGTCCACCACTGCTGTCCCCGGCGCAACCGAGCTGGCGAGCGCCACGCCCGAGACCCGCAACCGATCCGTCGACTTCCATCGAGCCGTGGCCATGGGCGTGGTCGCCCTCGGCCACTGGCTCGGCATGGTCATCGTCGCCGAACCTCGGCATGCTGTCGGCTGGCGTGCTCCTGACGGTGGCCGTCTGGTTCGGTGTGCTCCGGGCGAAGGCGCCCGAGGCGAGGTCAGCGGAACGAGTACCGCATCGGCAGGTGCTTGACGCCGGAGACGAAGTGCGACTGGGCCCACTCGGCCTCGCCCGCCGGCTCGATGTGCTCGAGCTCCTGGCTGAGCCGGGACAGCATCGTCCGCAGCTCGCGGCGGGCGAAGTGGGCGCCGAGGCAGAAGTGGGCGCCGACGCCGAACGAGATGAGCTTGTCGGCGTCGTTGCGGCGCACGTCGAAGGTCATCGGGTCGTCGAAGACGTCCTCGTCGCGGTTGGCCGAGGGGTAGGAGAGCAACACCCGGCCGCCGGCGGGGATCTCCACCCCACGGATCTCGCTGTCGTCGGTGGCGTAGCGGAGGAAGTGCCGCACCGGGGCGGTCCAGCGGATGCACTCCTCGGCGGCGTTGTTCACCAGGTCGGGATCGTCGTGCACGGCCCAGAGCTGATCGGGGTCGCGGAGCATCGCCTCCATGCCGCCGGAGAGCGCGAACGACGTGGTGTCGTGGCCCGCGGTGGCGACGATGATGTAGTACCAGAGCCGCTTGTCGTCGGCCATCAACTCGCCGTCGATCTCACCGTTGGCGATCACGCTGGCCAAGTCGTCACGCGGACACGCCCGCCGGTCCTCGGTGAGCTCGTTGAAGTACTGGATGAAGTCCATGATCGACTGGGTGACCCGGGCACCGGGATCCTCGGCGTCCCCCAGGAACTCAGGATCGGCTGCCCCGAAGATGCCCTGGGTGAGCTCGAGCATCAGCGGCTCGTCCTCCTCGGGCACCCCGTAGATGTCCATGATCACCCGCAGCGTGAACGGCTGGGCGATGTCCTTGGCGAAGTCGCACTCGCCGCCGAGCCCGCGCATCCGCTCGATGAAGTGGTCGGCGAGGTCGTCGATGCGCGGTTGGCGCTTGGCGACCGTGGCCGCCTTGAACCAGTCGTTGGCCACGTTGCGGTGATCGCGGTGCTCGGTGCCGTCGAGGTGGACGAGCGTGGCCGGCGGCGGAAAGCCGGTCCGCATCAACTCCTCCCAGTCGGCGTCGGAGCCGAGCACCGACCGGTTGGTGTTCAGCCAGTGGGCGTTGTCGCGAGACACCTCGAAGACGTCCGCGTGCTTCGTCAGCACCCAGAACGGCGTGAAGCCCTCGAGCTCGCAGCGCAGCACGGGCGTCTGATTGCGGATCCGGGCCACCTCGCGGTGCCACCGGCCCATGTCGGCCCACTCCGACGCGTACGCGAAGAGCGAGGCGTCGGCCTCGTTCGCGGTCGTGATCGTCGCCATGGACCGATGATGACATGCGGTGACCAGGAGGTCACACGGCCGGTCAGGACACCGGCTCGAGGACCTCACGCTTCTCGTGGTCCTCCAGCTCCACGCTCTCGCCCTGCCGGGCCCGCCACTCCGCCCACAGCTTGAGGCAGGAGGGCTGGATCAGGACCGCGGCGAGCAGCGAGTAGGTGATGGTGATGGCCACGATCAGGCCGAACTGCTGCATCGGCGCCAACGACGCGAACACGAGCACGCCGAATCCGGCGGCCGTGGTGGCGGCCGAGCCGGCCATGGCCCCGCCGGTGTGGGTCACGGTCTGGCACACGGCCTCGTCGACGGTGTCGTACCGTCGGCGGTCCTCCATGAACCGGTTGGTGACGTGGATGCCGAAGGGCACCCCGATGCCGATGGCGAGGCTGGCCACCATCGCTGTCAGGACGTTGAGGCTCAGACCGAGCAGCACCATCGTCCCGAGGACCCAGCCCACCACCGCGACGGAGGGGACCATGGTGATCGCGCCGAGCAGGGGCTTGCGCTCGACGAAGCCGAAGTAGCCGACCAGCAACGCCAGGGCTGCGAGGAGCGTGATGGCGATGCCGCGGGTCTGGCTCGCGGTGAGCGACTCGAGGGTCTCCTCGAGGACCAGCGGCTCGGAGGCGACCGTCGTCGTGGCGCCGGCAGCCCGCACCGGCTCGACCGCGGAAGACACGGTGTCGGCGACTCCCGCAGCGCGTTCCTGGCCGGCGGTCGTCGCGACGATCAGGACCGCCGACCCGGCGTCGTCGTCGAGGACCTGGGCCATCCGGTCGGGGGCGGCGTCGCGTGCCGCGTCGTACAGGGCGGCGAGCTCAGTGTCCTCGGTGACGCCCGAACCGGGCGAATACCCGAGGGCCGCGACCTGGTCGGCGAAGCCCGGGACCTGCTGGGCGAGCCCGTCGATGACCGTGAGCGGCGACTGGACCTGCGCACGGTCACCCTGGGTCCGTACGTCGTCGGCCCCGGCGAGCTCACCGGGCACACCGGCCACGCCCTGGGCGGTCTGGGTGTCGGTGAGGTCACCGTCGACGAGCACGTAGGTGCTCTCGTTCAGGTCGCCGCCGAACAGCGTGTCGATCCGCTCGACCAGGCGACCGGGTTCGGAGTCGGCCGGCACGAAGTCGTCCTGGCTGAACGAGGTGTCGATCCGGCTGCCAGCGCCCATCGCCGCCAGGGTCACGACCGCGGCGACCGCCAGGCTCACCTTCGGCGCCCGTTCGGCGAGCGCGGCGGTGCGGCCCATGGCCCGGGCCAGACCACCGACGTGTTCGCCGGTCGCCTGCAACGAGGCCGCCGTGGCCTTGCCCCGACGTTCACGCCGTGCGTCGAGCACCCGCCGGGCCGCGGGAACCATCAGCGTCATCACCACGAACGCCGACAGCACGCCCGCGGCGGTGAAGATGCCGAAGTCGGCGATCGGGGGCAGCGGCGAGAACACGTTGGTCAGGAAGCCGATCATCGTCGTGAGCGTGGCGAGGACGAGCGCCCCGCCGACGGTGCGGACCGACATGGATGCAGCGGTGGGTGGACCGAGTCCGTAGCCGCGCTCCTCCCGGTAGCGGGCGGTGAGGTGGATCGAGTAGTCGATGCCGAGGCCGATCAGCAGCACCGGGATGATCGTCGACATCTGTGTGAACGGCCCCACCACTCCGAGGTGGTCGGGTCCGAGCAGCACGCCGATCCCGTACATCCAGGTGATGGTGACGAGCAGACCGATGAACCCGAGCGCGACGTCGCTGAACGTGCGGAACTGCAGGAACAGGATGCCGACGATCAGGAGCAGCGACAGCCCGAGGAGTCGGGGCATCTCCTCCTCGGTCTCGGTCTGGAGCGCGTCGTTGAGGATCGCCGAGTTGAACGGTGCGACGTCGACACCATCGACCGCAACCTGGGTTTCGAGGCGCTCGGCGACGACGAGGGACGCGTCCTGGGCCGCGCTGTCGGACAGGGCCGGATCGAGCTCGACGATCACGAGCCCGGCGCGGGCCGTCCCCGCCTCGAGGTCGGCGTCGCGGGAGAGCAGCGCGGCCGCAGCCGCCTGCGCCCGACCTTCGGCCTGGGTGGCCACGGTGAAGGGCCGTACACCCCGGGCACCGTCGGCGAGGTCGACGTCGGCCGACCGGACGGTCTCCTCGACCTGGGCGGCGGCTTCACGACCGTCGGCGGCGAGCACGTTGCCACCCTCGCCGGCGTCGACGATCACCTGGATCTGGGCGCCGCCAGCGGAGAAGTTCTCCTCGATCCGGTCGAACGTCGCGGCCACTTCGCTGTCGGGCGCGTACGAGGTCAGCTCGGTGTCGGTCGACTGCTGGCCGGCGAAGCCGGCGAGCACGATGCTGACGACCGCCAGCGCGGCCAACGTCCGGCGGGGACGGATCTCCACAGCGCGCGACATCCGCGCCAGCAACCATCGCATGGCTCGGCCCTTCCGGGGGAGAGGAGGAACGTTCTCGGGTTCACGCTACGGAACTGAAACTGAGTTCCAAAGCAGACGCAGTGTCGCATTCGTCACACCAGTCCTGGCATGCTCGGGGTCGATGTCCACCCCCGAGCCGTCCCTCCGGGAGCGCAAGAAGGAACGGACCCGCCTGGAGTTCCAGCGGATCGCGCTCCAGCTGTTCGACCAGTACGGGTTCGAGCACGTGACCGTCGACGACATCGCCGAGCGGGCCGAGATCTCCCGGTCCACGTTCTTCCGCTACTTCCCCACCAAGGAGGACGTCCTCGTGGGCCGGGGCGACGAGCCGCTGGCCGAGCTCCGCGACGCGTTCGTGGCCCGTCCCGACGACGAGCCCGTCCTGCGCTCGCTTCGCCACGCCGTGCAGGCGCTGGCCGTGGGCTACGAGGACCAGCGTGGCGACTTCGTCGCGATCCGGCGCATCACCCGGGACCATCCGTCGCTGCTGGCGCGCGGGCTCGAGCACCAGGCCCAGTGGGAGGAGACCTTCGCCGAGCTCCTCGGCCGGAGGATGGGCTCCGGTGCGGATGCGTCGCTCCGTGACCGGGTCGTCGCCGGCGCAGTGATCGCCGCCATCCGGGTGGCACTCGACGAGTGGCTCGAGGATCGCGACGAACGCCGCTCGCTCGAGACGACGATCGGCGAGGCCCTCGACGTCCTCGGGGAGGGCCTCGGCCCCCTCAGCCAGCAGACCGGAGGATGGAAGTGACCTCGACGACTGCATCGTTCACCGGCCGGGACGGCAACCGGCTGGTCGCCGACCAGGCCGGCGATCCCGCCGATCCGCCGGTCGTCCTGCTCCACGGCGGTGGGCAGACGCGGCACTCGTGGGGCACCACGCTCGACGCGTTGGGTGGCAGTGGCTGGTGCGCCTACTCGGTCGATCTCCGCGGGCACCGCGACAGCGACTGGGCCGACGACGGCGACTACTCGCTCGAAGCGTTCTCGGGCGATGTGCTCGCGGTCGCCCGCTCCCTGCCAGAGCCGCCCGTGCTGGTCGGTGCGTCGCTCGGGGGCATCGCCTCCCTCGCCGCCATGGGCGAGCACCGCGATGTCGAGGTGGCTCGGGGCCTGGTCCTCGTCGACGTGGCACCGCGGATCGAGGAGTCCGGGCGCGAGCGGATCGGCGCCTTCATGAGCGAGCACATGCATACCGGCTTCGGATCGCTCGAGGAGGTGGCCGACGCCGTCCAGGCGTACAACCCGCACCGGCCGCGGCCGTCGGACCTGTCGGGCCTGGAGAAGAACCTGCGTCGAGGCGAGGACGGGCGGTGGTTCTGGCACTGGGACCCGGCCTTCATCAGCGGCCGCAAGGGCGCGCCCGACGAAACCCGCACCTCCGTCATCGACCCCGACCGGCTGCAGGACGCCGCCCGGGCGATCGAGGAGCCGGTCCTTCTCGTGCGGGGCAGGATGAGCGACATCCTCAGCGAGGAGGGTGTGCGCGAGTTCCGCGAGCTGGTCCCGCACGCCCGCTACGCCGACGTCGCCGGGGCGGGTCACATGGTCGCTGGCGACCGCAACGACCTGTTCAACGACGCCATCGTCACGTTCCTCGACGACGTCCTCCACGGCCGAGCCGGGCGAGCCGGGCGAGCGACCGGCTGAATCCAGCTGTCCGTGCGCGGCTATCGTCGGTGCACCGCACGCGTCGACCCAGGGGGAAACGATGTCCGTCATCGAGGCCGCACCGCTCACCGTCCACCGCAGCGAAGACGACCTGCCCTTCGTCGACCTCGGCGACGGCGTCGAGCTCCAGCTGCTCCAGGTCGACCTGGCCCAGGGCGTGTGGATCATCCGCAACCGCTTCGCTCCGGACACCACCGTGCAGACCCACAAGCACACCGGCGCGGTGTACGCGTTCACCGAGTCGGGCTGCTGGTACTACCTCGAGAGCCCCGAGGCGCAGAACCGCGCCGGCTCGTTCCTGTTCGAGCCGGCCGGATCGACCCACACGCTCCACGTGCCCGCTGACAACACCGAGCCGACCCACGCGGCGTTCGTGATCTACGGCGCCAACCTCAACCTCGCCGAGGACGGCTCGGTCGAGATGGTGATCGACGCCCAGCTCGTGCTCGACACCTACCGGGCGATCTGCGCTGAGCAGCACGGCATGGCCGACCCACCCGTGATCGTCATCGAGGCCTGAGGGCGTCACTGTCCCCGGTCCGGGTGGCAGCTCCGGCACCAGCCGGTGAGCGCCACGTGGTCGGGATCGAGGCGAAAGCCAGCCGAGTCCGCCAGTCGCTGCACCACGTCGTCGAGCAGGTCGTGTGGCGCGTCGACGATCTGGCCGCACGACCGGCACAGCAGGTGCAGGTGCGTGTGGTCCTCGTCGACCAGGTGGTACGTGGTCGGCCCGTGGGGGAGATGGACGTGGGAGACGACACCGACCTTCTCGAGCGACTCCAGCGTCCGGTACACGGTGGCGCGGTGCGTGCCCGGCTCGAGCTCGGCGAGGCGATCGGCGAGATCGTCGGCGCTGAGGTGGTCGTCGCTCTCGGCGAGCACGGTGACCAGCGCACGACGGGCCTTGGTGACCCGCTCTCCCTGGTCGCGCAAGTGTCCGATGGCGATGTCGACCAGTTGTCGGCTCGCTGAGGTCACGACGCCGTCTCCACGTTGCCGGGGTCGAAGCCGTAGGGGAGCTCGAGGCGGTTGGCGGCCATCAGTCCGCGATCCGACAGCAGGGCGTGTGTCGCATCGTCTGCGACGATCTGCCCCTCGTTCACCACCACCGACCGCGGGCACAGCTCGAGGGCGTAGGGAAGATCGTGGGTGATCACGACCAGGGTCTGGTCGAGCCCGACGAGGACGTCGTGCAGTTCTCGTCGGCTGGCTGGGTCGAGGTTGGACGTCGGTTCGTCGAGGACGAGGATCTCGGGTCCCATGGCGAGCACGGTGGCGACGGCGACGCGTCGGCGTTGACCGAAGCTGAGGTGGTGCGGCGCCCGCGGCGCGTGGTCGAGCATGCCGACGGCGGTGAGGGCTCGGTCGACGCAGGCATCGAGATCGGCGCCGGCGAACCCGAGGTTGGCCGGGCCGAACGCGACGTCGTCTCGTACCGAGGGCATGAACAGCTGATCGTCGGGATCCTGGAAGACGATGCCGACGCGGCGCCGGATGTCGCGCACGGTGGCCGGCGTGACTTCGGTCCCCTTGATCCGCACGGTGCCGCGGCTGGCCTGATGGATCCCGTTGAGGTGGAGCGCCAGCGTCGTCTTGCCCGAGCCGTTGGGGCCGAGGACGGCGAGCCGCTCGCCCGACTCGACGCGCAGGTCGACGTCGAACAGCGCCCGGTGGCCGTCCGGGTAGGCGTAGGAGAGCTGGGAGACCTCGATCGCCGGTGTCACAGATGGACCAACCACGCCGTCGAGGCGACGACCAGGGCCATGGTCGGGAGCATCGCGGCGCTGATCCACTCGCGCCCGGTGGCGGCCGCGCCGAGCCGGGGCATCCGGCCGTCGAAGCCCCGGCTCGCCATGGCGAGGTGGACGCGCTCGCCTCGTTCGAAGGAACGGATGAACAGGGTGCCGGCCGACTGGGCGATGGGGCGCAGGTGCCACAGCCACCGCGGGTCGTGGCCGCGTGACTCGCGGGCGATCTTCATGCGTCGCATCTCGCCGGCGATCACCTCGGCGTAGCGCACCATGAAGGTGGTGATGCCGATGACCAGTGCAGGTAGCCGCAGGCGTTCGAGGCCGTGCACCAGGTCGGGGAGCGACGTGGTCGCGGTGAGCAGGACGCTGACGCTGACGCCGATCGTGCCCTTGGCCACGATGTTCCACGACGCCCACAGCCCGTCGATCGACAACGACCACCAGCCGCTGCCGAGCTGTTCGCCGCCGGCGAACAGCGGGAGGAGGAGGGCGAACGCGAGGAACGGCGCCTCGATGGTGAGTCGGCGCAGTACGAGTGCGGGCCCCAGACGGGCGATGGCCACGAGCGCGACGACGGCCGCCGCGAAGAGCCCGAAGGCCCAGAACTGCTCGCGTGGGGTGGCCACCACGACGAAGACGAACAGCACCGCGGCCGCGAGCTTGCACTGGGGCTGCAGCCGGTGCACGGGCGTATCACCCGGCACGTGGAGGCCGGAGACGGAGGCGGCCATGTCAGCCCGCGGAGGCGCTCTCGGTCCGCTGCTCGGTCCGCTGCCCGGCCTCGTCGTTGCGCAGGACGCGCGCCGCGCCGAAGATGGCCAGGCCGACGCCGAGGGTGAGCAGCACGCCGATGAGTCCGGAGGCGCCGGTCGAGAGGTTCTCGTCGTCGACGCCCTCGATGCCGTAGTCGGCGAGCGGGCTGTCGGCCAGCCGGTGGTCGGTCGCCGTGTCGGCGAAGCCCTCTTCCTCGGCCACCTTCTCGAGGCCGTCGGGTGACCCGCTGGCCAGGGGGCTGACGAAGACGGCGAGCGCGATGCCGATCAACAGGCCGGCGCCGAGGAAGATCTTGGTGTTGGTCTTCATGACGCTGCTCCGCTCGTGATCGGTTCGGTGGCGATGTTCGGGGCGAGCCCCGTCGCCAAATGGTGTGCGCCGTGGACCAGGTCGGGGCGGGAGGCGACCACGGCGCTCACGACGGCGGCGGTGATCAGGCCCTCGCCGACGCCGATGAGGACGTGGGTGCCCACCATGGCGGCCAGCACCGAACCGAACGACAGGTCGACGGCGCCCCCGGCCGCGAACAGGACGCTGAAGGCGACGGCGGCCACGGGAACCGACACGAACGCACCGATCCCCGACGCGGTGACCACCGAGCTGCGGGTCTTGGGCAACACCGAGCGCAGGAGCAGGAAGACGCCGTAGCCCACGATCGCGGGGACGATGGCGATGAGCACCACGTTGAGCCCGAGCGCGCTCATACCGCCGTCGGCGAACAGGAGGGCCTGGACGAACAGCACGATCGACACGCAGACCATGCCCGCCCACGGCCCGACCAGGACGGCGGCGAGCGCACCGCCGAACAGATGGCCGCTGGTGCCGCTCGCAACCGGGAAGTTGAGCATCTGGAGAGCGAAGACGAACGCCGCGACGAGCCCCGCCAGCGGGGTGAGTCGGTCGTTCAGGTCGTGGGCGGCCTTGCGGAGCCCGACGCCGACCGTGCCGGCGGCGACGGCGCCGGTCCCGATGGAGGTGGTGGCGTCGAAGAACCCGTCAGGGACGTGCATGCCTCCGACCGTAACTCAGATGCGACCGAGTTGCATCTGGAGACACCGGGTCGAGCGGGGGCACTGGCTCGCGCCCGCCGACCGCGGACGGCGGTCAGCCCAGGAGATCGCCGAGGTCGATCACGGCCAGGATCGACAGGAGGACGATCACGGCGCCGTTCAGCGCGGAGATCGGCCACTTCCAGCGGTGGTCGGACGCGTGGAAGCGGCGGATGCTGGCGATGTTGAAGCCGATCGCGACGATGCCTACGGCGAGGCCGATGCCCGGCCCCACGCCGCGGGCGACGCCCAGCGCGGGAAGCACCCAGGGAAAGACGACGTAGGCGAGCATGCACCGGATCCCCGAGATCGCGATCGAAGTGCTGAACGCCCGGGTCGCCTGGTCCTCCGTGGGCACGGCAGCGCCGGTGACCGACGTCGAGGTCGTCGCGCTCGTCGGGGTCTCGGTGGCGCTCACCCCGCGATTGTCGCCGGTCGAGGCGGGTGCCGTCCAAACCCCCACTTGCGCGCGAGGTCGCCGACGACTAGATGTTAGGAGGACCTAATAGCTCCAGTCATGGGGGACTTGCTCGTGATCACCGATCGGACGCTCGCCCAGCTCCGTACGTCCGCTGCACTCGCTCTGCTCCTGCCCGGCATGTCGGTCGACGTCCGTGTCGGGGACGAGACCGTGGTCCATGCCACCCGGATGCCCTTCCCCGATGCCGACCACCCGATCCTGCCGGTGTGCGCGTTCCACCGGTCGGTGGTGCGGGCGCTCGACCTGCGCAAGAACGGGACGAGGGTGCAGATGGTCGGCATCGCCGGCGACCTCGAGCCCGACGTCGAGCTCGTTCCCGGCGAGCACATCCGGATCGTGCCGGGCGGTGTCGTCCGGTTCGAGTCCGAGAGCTGGTTCCACTTCTGCACGCTCTCGCTCCCCGTGGAGCGAGTCGAGCCCGTGGCGCGGGTGGTCGCAGCCGACACCGGCGTGGTCGTCGACCTCCACGCCGACCGGTCGCTCGACGTCACCGTGGCGGTCACCGACACGCCGTCCGGTGACGTCGGCGCGACCCGGGACGCCATCGACGCCCTCGAACGGGTGGCCGCCGCGGCCACGGTCGACGCGCTCGTCGATCTCGTGCAGCCCGACGACACCGACTGGGAGGCCCTGCTCACCCCCCGACGCCGCTGAGCGCTCGTTGTCTCACTCGGCCTCCGGCCCAGGGGCCGATGCGCTACTTCATCGGCATCATCGACGGGGGCAGCGGGTACGGCAGGGCAGTGGCTCCCATGAGGTGCTCGTCGACCTTCGACGCGCATGCCCGTCCCTCGGCGATGGCCCACACGATGAGGCTCTGGCCGCGACCCATGTCGCCGCACACGAAGACGTCGTCGACGCTGGTGGCGTAGGCGTCGTCGCGGGCGACGTTGCTCCGCTCGGTGCGCTCGACACCGAACGCGTCGGCCAGCGGGTCGTCGGGGCCGGTGAAGCCGAGCGCCAGCAGGACGAGGTCGCACTCGAGCTCGAAGTCGGTGCCTTCGATCTTCTGGAACCTGCCGTCGACCATCTCGACCTCGTGGGCCCGCAGCAGGCGGACCCGGCCGTAGTCGTCGCCGACGAACTCCTCGGTGTTGACCGAATAGACGCGCTCGCCGCCCTCCTCGTGGGCCGAGGAGACCCGGTAGATCATGGGGTAGGTCGGCCACGGGTTGGAGTCGGGCCGCTCTTCGGGCGGGCGGGGCATGATCTCGAACTGGTACACGGACTCGGCACCCTGGCGGTGCGCGGTGCCGAGGCAGTCGGCGCCGGTGTCGCCGCCACCGATGATGACGACCTTCTTTCCCTTGGCCGAGATCGGCACCTCGTCGACGTCGAGATCGCCCTCCTGGGCCTTGTTGGACCACGGCAGGTACTCCATGGCCTGGTGGATGCCGTCGAGCTCGCGGCCGGGGACCGGCAGGTCGCGCCACTGGGTGGCACCACCGGCGAGGACGACCGCGTCGTGGTCGCGCTGGAGCTCCTCGGCGGGGATGTCGACGCCGACGTTCGCGTTGACCCGGAACTCGGTGCCCTCGGCCCGCATCTGCTCGAGCCGGCGGTCGATGTGGCGCTTCTCCATCTTGAACTCGGGGATGCCGTAGCGCAGCAGTCCGCCGATGCGATCGGCCCGCTCGTACACGACCACGTCGTGCCCGGCGCGGGTCAGCTGTTGGGCGGCGGCGAGGCCGGCTGGGCCCGACCCGACGACCGCGACCTGCTTGCCCGTCTTCTCGGCAGGCGGCAGGGGGACGACCCAGCCCTCCTCGAACGCCCGGTCGATGATCTCGACCTCCACCTGCTTGATGGTCACCGGCGGTTGGTTGATGCCCAGCACACAGGCGCCCTCGCACGGCGCGGGGCACAGGCGGCCGGTGAACTCCGGGAAGTTGTTGGTGGCGTGGAGGCGTTCGATGGCCTCCTTCCAGTGGTCGCGCCAGACCAGGTCGTTCCAGTCGGGGATCAGGTTGCCGAGCGGGCAGCCCTGGTTGCAGAACGGGAATGCCACAGTCCATGCACCGGCTGGCCTGGATCTTGAGCTCGTCCTCGGGGAAGTCCTCGTAGACCTCCTTCCAGTCGTTGATCCGCACGGGGATCGGGCGGCGCTGGGGGAGCTCGCGAGTCTGGTGCTTCAGGAAGCCCTTGATGTCTGCCATGTCAGTCGTTCTCTCTCGTGCTCGTCGTGCGTCTCGTCGCGGTCTGGTGCTCGGGGGCTCAGCCGGCGGCCGAGGCCATGATCGCCTCGTTCACGTCGGCGCCCTCGGCCTCGGCCCGCTCGGTGGCCTCGAGGACCCGCTTGAAGTCCTTGGGCATGACCTTCTTGAAGTGGCGCACGTTCGAGTACCAGCGGTCGAGAATCCGCTGGGCCACCGCGGAGTTCGTCTCGGTGAGGTGTTGGCGGACGGTGGTCCGCAGCCAGCCCTGGTCCTCCTCGGACATCGCGTCGAGATCGACCATCTCGTTGTTCAGGTTCCGGTGGAACACGTCGTCGGGATCCCACACGTAGGCGATGCCGCCCGACATGCCGGCCCCGAAGTTGCGTCCGGTGGGGCCGAGGACCACGGCCCGTCCACCGGTCATGTACTCACAGCCGTGGTCGCCGATGCCCTCGACGACGGCGGTCGCACCCGAGTTCCGGACGCAGAACCGTTCGCCCACGACGCCGCGGATGAACAGCTCGCCGCGGGTGGCGCCGTAGAGGATGACGTTGCCGGCGATGATGTTGTCCTCGGCCACCAACTTGGGATGGCTCTCCTCGGGTGGGCGGACGACGAGCTTGCCGCCCGACAGCCCCTTTCCGAGGTAGTCGTTGGTGTCGCCGTAGAGCCGGATGTTCACCCCCGAGGGCAGGAACGCCCCCAGGCTCTGGCCGGCGGAGCCGAAGAAGGTGATGTTGATGGTCTCGTCGGGCAGGCCGTTCTCGCCGTGGATCTTGGTGATCTCGTGGCCGAGCATCGTGCCCACCGTGCGGTTCTGGTTCTTGATCGGCATCTGCAGGTGGACCGGATCGCCGCCGCCGATGGTGGGACGGCACTGCTCGATCAGCTCCTGGTCGAGCGCGTCGTCGAGACCGTGGTCCTGGCCTTGACTGCAGAAGCGGTCCTGGGGCCACGGCGACGTCGGCTCGTAGAGGATGCCGCTGAGGTCGAGCCCGTCGGCCTTCCAGTGCTCGATCGCCTTGGTGGTGTCGAGCACGTCGACCCGGCCGATGGCCTCCTCGAGGGTGTGGAAGCCGAGCTGGGCAAGCAGCTCGCGGACCTCCTCGGCCACGTACTCCATGAAGTTCACGACATGGTCGGCCTGGCCGTGGAATCGGTCGCGCAGCGTCGGGTTCTGGGTGGCGATGCCGACCGGACACGTGTCGAGGTGGCAGACCCGCATCATGATGCAGCCCATGACCACGAGCGGCGCGGTGGCGAAGCCGTACTCCTCGGCGCCGAGCAGCGCGGCGATCATCACGTCGCGGCCGGTCTTGAGCTGGCCGTCGGTCTGCACCACGATCCGGTCGCGGAGCCCGTTCACGATGAGGGTCTGCTGGGTCTCGGCGAGGCCGAGCTCCCATGGCGTGCCCGCGTGCTTCAGCGAGTTGAGCGGAGACGCGCCCGTGCCACCGTCGTGGCCGGAGATGAGCACCACGTCGGCCTTGGCCTTGGAGACACCGGCCGCGACGGTGCCCACGCCGACCTCGGAGACCAGCTTCACGTGGATGCGGGCCTGCGGGTTGGCGTTCTTCAGGTCGTGGATCAGCTGCTTGAGATCCTCGATCGAGTAGATGTCGTGGTGCGGCGGCGGCGAGATCAGGCCCACGCCCGGGGTGGAGTACCGGGTCTTGGCGATCCAGGGGTAGACCTTCTGGCCGGGCAGCTGGCCGCCCTCCCCGGGCTTGGCGCCCTGGGCCATCTTGATCTGGATGTCGTCGCTGTTGGTCAGGTAGTTGGAGGTGACGCCGAAGCGGCCGGAGGCCACCTGCTTGATGGCCGACCGCTTCGAGTCGCCGCCGGGCAGGGGTACGTAGCGCTCGTGGTCCTCGCCGCCCTCACCGGTGTTCGACTTGGCGCCGATCCGGTTCATGGCGATGGCGAGGGTCGAGTGCGCTTCCTCCCCGATCGACCCGTAGGACATCGCGCCGGTGGAGAACCGCTTGACGATCTCGCTGGCCGGCTCGACCTCCTCGATCGGGATCGGCTCGCGCTCGCCCTCCTTGAACTCGAACAGGCCCCGCAGCGTGGCGAGTGTGCGCGACTGCTCGTTGACCCGGTCGGTGTACTCCTTGAAGAGCTCGTACTTGCCGGTGCGGGTGGCGTGCTGGAGCTTGTAGACGGTCTCGGGGTTGAAGAGGTGGTACTCGCCCTCGCGGCGCCACTGGTACTCGCCCCCGAGCCACAGGTCGCGGTGCGCGGCCTCGGTGGGGTTGTCGAGGTAGGCGAAGTCGTGGCGCTGCTTGACCTCCTCGGCGATGACGTCGAGGTCGATGCCACCGAGCTTGGTGGTCGTGCCGGTGAAGTACTCGTCGACCAGCGCCTGGCCGAGTCCGACCGCCTCGAAGATCTGGGCGCCCGTGTACGACGCGACCGTCGAGATGCCCATCTTCGACATGATCTTCATGACGCCCTTGGTGCACGCCTTGACGTAGTTGCGGTGCGCCTTCTCGTTCGGGATTTGCTTGATCCGGTCGTGCTCGATCAGGTCGTCGATCGTCTCGAACGCCAGGTACGGGTTGATCGCGCCGGCGCCGTAGCCGCACAGCAGCGCCATGTGATGCACCTCGCGGGCATCGCCACACTCGACGACGAGGCCGACCTTGGTGCGGCTCTTCTCCCGCACGAGGTGGTGGTGGACCGCGGCGGTGAGCAGCAGCGACGGGATCGGTGCCAGCTCCGCGTTGGAGTGGCGGTCGGAGAGGATGATGATCCGAGCGCCGCCGTTGATCGCGTCGGACACGCGGGTGCACACGTCCTTGATCGCGGCGCGCATGCCCTCGCCGCCCTCGGCCACCGGGTAGAGCCCGTCGATGGCGAAGGACTCGAACCGCCCCATGTCGCCGTCGTCGTTGATGTAGAGCAGCTTCGCCAACTCGGCATTCGTGAGGATCGGTGACGGCAGCTCGATCTGGCGGCACGACGCCGGCCCAGGATCGAGCAGGTTGCCCTCGGGCCCGATGACCGAGATCATCGACGTGACCATCTCCTCGCGGATGGCGTCGAGCGGCGGGTTGGTGACCTGGGCGAACTGCTGCTGGAAGTAGTCGAACAGCAGGCGCGACCGGTTGGACAGCACGGCCGGGGGCGTATCGGTGCCCATCGAACCGATGGGTTCGGCGCCGTTCTGGGCCATCGGACCGAGGAGGATCTTGAGCTCCTCGGACGTGTAGCCGAACACCCGCTGGTGCTTGACCACCGAGGCGTGCTGCGGGGTGAGCAGGAAGCGGGGTGGGAGGTCGTCGAGCCGCACGAGGCCATCGTGGATCCAGTCCTCGTAGGGCTGCTGGCCGGCGAGGCCCTGCTTGATCTCCTCGTCCTCGACGATGCGCCCCTGGTCGGTGTCGACGAGGAACATGCGCCCGGGCTGGAGCCGGCCCTTGCGGATGACCTTGGACTGGTCGATGTCGAGCACGCCGACCTCGGAGGCCATGACGACGGTGCCGTCCTCGGTGACCCAGTAACGGCTGGGCCGTAGACCGTTGCGGTCGAGCACGGCACCGATGACGGTGCCGTCGGTGAAGGCGATCGAGGCCGGGCCGTCCCAGGGCTCCATGAGGGAGGCGTGGTACTGGTAGAAGGCCCGCAGCCAGTCGGGCATGGTCTCGTGGTTCTCCCACGCCTCGGGGATCATCATGAGCACCGAGTGGGGCATCGAACGCCCGGTGAGGTTGAGCATCTCGAGGCACTCGTCGAATCGAGCGGTATCGGACGCGCCACGGGTGAGGATCGGGAAGGCGCGTTCCAATGAGTCGCCGAACAGCGGCGTCTCGAAGCTGCCCTCGCGGGCGAAGAGCCAGTTCTCGTTGCCCTGGACGGTGTTGATCTCGCCGTTGTGGGCGATGACCCGGTACGGGTGGGCCAGCGGCCACGACGGGAAGGTGTTGGTGGAGAAGCGCGAGTGGACCAGCGAGATCGCGGTCTCGTAGCGCTCGTCGCTCAGGTCGGGGAAGAACGGCTCGAGCTGGCCGGAGGTGAGCATGCCCTTGTAGACGATCGTCCGGCAGGACAGCGATGGGAAGTAGACGGTCGTGCCCTCGTCCGCGGAGCCGACCTCGTGCTCGACGCGCTTGCGGAGCACGAACGCCTTGCGGTCGAGCTCGATGCCGGTGGCGCCGTCAGGCGACGACACGAACAGCTGACGGAAGGTCGGCTCGGCGGCGACCGCCATGCGGCCGATCATCGAGCTGTCGACCGGCACATCGCGCCAGCCGAGGACCGTGAGCCCCTCGGCGTTGGCGAGCTTGCCGATGGCCTCGACCGCATCGTCCGCGGACCGGTCGTCCTGGGGCAGGAACGCGATGCCTGCGGCGTACGCTCCGGCCGCGGGCAACTCGAAGTCACAGACCTCGCGGAAGAACCGGTGGGGGATCTGGGTGAGGATGCCGGCGCCGTCGCCGACGTTGTCCTCGGCGTTGGTGGCACCCCGGTGATCGAGGTTGCACAGTGAGCCCAGGCCCTTCTCGACCATCTCGTGCGACCGCCGACCGTGCATGTCGACGACGAAGGCGACACCGCAGGCGTCGTGCTCGTACGCGGGGTCGTAGAGGCCCTGCTTCTTCGGAAGGAAATTCATTCAGATGTCCCGTGGAGAGTCGAACAGCGGGTTCAGGCTCTGCAACATGGGACGCCGTTGGCCCAACCGCAGGTTGGTTCATCCTAGCGGCCACTCGGGGGACGTCCGAAACTGCGTTCGACCGAGTTGCGCTTGCGTCCGTCCGTCCCGGTGTCACCGGCGGGAGACTTCACGTCGAAGGTCGTGTGGATCCGGTCGACGGTTGCCTCGTCGCCGACGCTGAGTTCCTGGAGCTCGTACGTGCTCGAGACCGGGCCACCTGGTGTCGCAGGTGCTCGTGACCGACGAACGATGACGGGGCCCCGGGCATCGCCCCGTCAGCGTGTTCGTAGCGCTCGTCCCACCGGCGGCGGTCGTCCTCGCTCACCGATCCAGTGCTTCTCAGCGGCGGTGGAGGCCGTCGAGGGAGGCGACGATGTCGGCGGCCTCGGCCGATGCGGGCAGGTCGACGGTGACCGCCAGGTACCACTCGTCGTGACCCTCGGGGTCCGCCAGGGTCTGTTCGATCTCCCACCGGTCGCCCTGGTCGGAGACGACGAAGCGTGCCGGGCCTCGTGCATCGGCGTCGATGCCGATCGGTTCCTGTTCCGCTCCCTCGTACTGCACGAAGTACGGCTCGAACAGCTCCCGGAGCTTGGGGGCCGTCCAGCCCCGATCGCCGATCTCGGTCAGGTCGTCCGACCACGCCTCCCACTGGCTCGTGGCGGCGTACTGCACCCAGCGGAACACCCGGGTGCGCACCAGGGCGCGGAACGCCTTGCGGTCGGTGGTGACGTCCACCACGGGTTCCACGGCCTCGGCCATGGTCTCGCTCGCGTCGCCGCCGGCGGTGTCGGGGTCGAACAGCGCGGTCCACTCGTCGAGCAGCGACGAGTCGGTGGTTCGGATGACCGCCCCGAGCCAGTCGCCCAGTTCGTCGACTTCGGGCGTCTTGGCCTCGTCGGGCACGGCTCGCACCATGGTCTTGTACACATCGGACAGGTACCGCAGCAGCAGGCCCTCGGAGCGCTTGATGCCGTAGTGGCGCACGAACGAGGGGAAGTCCATGGCGCGGTCCCACAGGTCGCGCACCACGCCCTTGGGGGCGATGTTGCGGTCGCCGATCCAGGGGTTGTCGACCCGCCAGCGGTCGAAGACGTCGTAGATCTGCTCCCGCATCGGCTGCGGATGGTCGATCTTCTCGAGCTCCTCCATCCGCTGCTCGTACTCGACCCCTGCGGCCTTCATCTCGGCCATGGCCTCGTCCTTGGCCTTGTCCTTCTGGGCCATGAGGATCGGGAACGGGTTGTCGATCACGGCCTCGACCAGCGCGAGCAGGGCGAGCGCGTAGTGCTCGTCGGTGTCCTCCAACTGGGGGATCGCCGACAGCAGGAAGGGCGACAGCAGCTGATCGAGCGCGAAGTCGTCCTGGAGCTCGTGGTCGACCTCCACGAACCGGCCATGGTGGTCGGGCTCGTCGAGCTGGCGGACCACGCCGGCCGTACGCAGCGCCTTGTACAAGCTGATCGTCTGGCGGACGTGGCGACGTTGCCGGGTGCGTGGCTCGTGGTTGTCGAGCAGCAGCGCTCGACCGTGCTGCCACGCGTCACCCGGTCGGTCGAGCAGCTGCATCAGCATCCCCGGCGTGATGCGGAACGACGACTCGAGCGGCTCGGGCTGCGCGGCCTGGAGTCTGTCGAAGGTCTCCTCGTCGTAGTGGACGAAGTTGCGGGGTGGCGACGCCTTCTTGCCCTTGCGCTTCTTCTTGGGGCCGCCCGTCGAAGCAGAAGCCGCGGCCTTGGCCTCGGCCGCCTCGTTCTCGGCCACGTGCTCGGGGGCCAGCGCGACCACGAGGCCCTCGGTGTCGTAGCCGGCGCGACCGGCCCGGCCCGCGATCTGGTGGAACTCGCGGGCCGACAGGAGCCGGTTCTCCACGCCGTCGTACTTGTAGAGCCGGGTGAGCACCACGGTCCGGATGGGCAGGTTCACGCCGACTCCGAGCGTGTCGGTGCCCGACACCACCTTGAGCACACCCCGCTGGGTCAACTTCTCGACCAGGCGCCGGTAGCGGGGGAGCATGCCGGCGTGGTGCACGCCGACGCCGTTGCGCAGCAGCCGGGCGAGGTCGCGTCCGAAGCCGGCCGGGAGCTTGGCCTTGGCGAGCTCGTCGGCCACGATCGCCTTCGCCCCGTCGTCGAGCTTGGTCACCGACGACATGGCGCTCGCCATGGCCACCGCGTCCTTCTGGGAGAAGTTCACGAGGTAGAGGGGCGCGGCATCCGATGCCAGCAGGTCCTCGATCGTGTGGTGCAGCGGCGTCCGGCGGTACTCGAACCGCAGCGGCACCGGGCGGTCCGCGTCGTCGATGAGGGCGGTGGGTCGGCCGGTGCGGCGGGTCAGCTCCTCGCGAAAGAACCGGACGTCGCCGAGCGTCGCCGACAGCAGCAGGAACGACGCCTGGGGCAGCTCGAGCAGCGGCACCTGCCACGCCCATCCGCGGTCGGGATCGCCGTAGAAGTGGAACTCGTCGAGGACGACGGTCTCCACGTCGGCCTCAGCGCCGTCCTTGAGCGCGGTGTGGGCGAGGATCTCGGTGGTGGCACAGATCACCGGCGCGTCGGGGTTCACCGCGGAGTCGCCGGTGAGCAGGCCGACGTGCTCGGGGCCGAGCTGCTGGCACAGGTCGAAGAACTTCTCCGACACGAGCGCCTTGACGGGTGCCGTGTACCACGACCGCCCGTGCTGTCCGGACTTGGCACCACAGACCGAGCGGGCGTGCGCCGCCAGGGCGACCAACGACTTCCCCGAACCCGTCGGCGTCGCCAGGATCACGTTCGAGCCGGAGAGCAGCTCGAGGATCGCCTCCTCCTGGTGCGGGTACAGCTCCAATCCCGCGTCGACGGCCCACTCGGTCAGCGCGAGCAGCAGCTCGTCGCCATCGGCGGAGTCGGGCAGGAAGTCGGCGAGACGGGGTGGCACGGGGGCCAGTGTGCCCGGGATACGGTCGTGTCATGTTCCGGCCAGGCCAGCTGTCTCCCCGCGCCCGGAACGTGGCCGCGGCGATCATCCAGCGGTCGTGGGAGTGGATCTGTGCGGTCGGTGCGACGTCACCCGACGACGCGGCCGGCCGCCGGTTCCGGCGCATGGGTCATCGGTCGATGATCGCGTTCCCGCCCGGGTCGCTGTTCAACCAGCGCTGGATCGAGATCGGTGCCCACACGCTCATCGGGCCGCACGTCTCGATGTCGGTCGGGATGTGGAGCGAAGAGCTCGACCCGCGTGCCCCGGCGGTGATCTCCATCGGCGATCGCTGCAACATCGGGCGTGGCAACTCGCTCGTCGGCCGGGTGAGCATCGCCATCGGCGACGACGTCACCACCGCACCGGACGTCTACATCACCGACCACAACCACGCCTACGACGACGTCGACGTGCCCATCGCCCGGCAGTGGCCACGCGAGGCTGCGGTGTCCATCGGCTCGGGTTCGTGGATCGGCGCCGGGGTCGTGGTGCTGCCGGGGACGATGATCGGCGAGCACGTGACGGTGGCCGCGGGTTCGGTCGTGCGGGGCGACATCCCCGACCGCAGCGTGGTCGCCGGCGTACCGGGACGTGTCGTGCGACGATGGGTCGACGGCACCTGGGATCCGCCGCTCGGTCCTCGGGAGGTCGAACCACCCGACGACTGGCAGGCCGGGACGATGGGGCGCGATGTCCGGTGTAACGGGGGACGAGAGGAGCGGTCCTAGTCCCGTGAAGCGCCTTCGCCGCATCGCGATCGTCAACCGGGGTGAGGCCGCCATGCGCCTCGTCCACGCCGCCCGCGACCTGGGCGACGACATCGTCACCATCGCGTTGCACACCCAGGCCGAACGGCGGGCCATGTTCGTGCGTGAGGCCGACGAGGGCGTGTGCTTCGAGGACCTCGATGTGCCCATCACGGGCACGCCGTATCTCGACCTCGTCGTGCTCGAAGCTGCGCTGGCCGCGGCGACCGCCGACGCGGTCTGGGTCGGTTGGGGCTTCGTCGCCGAGCGCCCGGAGTTCGCCGACCTGTGCGCCGATCTCGACCTGACGTTCATCGGGCCGTCCGGTGACGTCATGCGCCGCCTTGGCGACAAGATCGCCGCCAAGAAGCTGGCCGAGGCCGCCGACGTGCCCCTGGCCCCGTGGAGCGGCGGGCCGGTCACCACGCCCGACGAGGCGCTGGCCGCGGCGGGCGACGTCGGCTTCCCGCTGATGGTCAAGGCGGCCGCAGGCGGTGGTGGTCGTGGCATCCGGCGTGTCGACCGGGAGGAGGATCTCACCGTCGCGGTCGAGCGCGCGTCCGCCGAGGCCGCGTCGTCGTTCGGCGACGCCACGTTGTTCCTCGAGCGGGTGGTCACCGGCGCACGCCACGTCGAGGTCCAGATCATCGCCGACCACCACGGAAACGTGTGGGCGCCGGGCGTTCGCGACTGCTCGCTGCAACGTCGCAACCAGAAGGTGGTCGAGGAGTCGAGTTCCACCGCGCTCGATGCGGCGCAGGAGGAACGGCTGCGCAACGCCGCGATCCGGCTGGCCCGCGAGTCCCGCTACACCAACGCCGGCACCGTCGAGTTCCTCTACCAGCCGGACGAGGGCCTCCTCGCGTTCCTCGAGGTCAACACGCGCCTGCAGGTCGAGCACCCGGTCACCGAGGTCACCGCCGGGATCGACCTGGTCAAGCTGCAGCTGCACGTCGCGGCGGGCGGTCGCCTGGAGGGCGAGTGTCCGGCCGCACGAGGTCACGCGTTCGAGGCCCGGCTCAACGCCGAGGACCCGGCCGCCGGGTTCGCGCCGGCCCCTGGTCGGATCGAGTCGCTGGTGCTGCCCGCCGGACCCGGCGTGCGCGTCGACGCCGGCGTCGCCGCCGGCGATGCGATCGCCCCCGAGTACGACTCGATGATCGCCAAGATCATCGCCTGGGGCGAGACGCGGGAGGAGGCACGCATCCGACTTCGGCGTGCCCTCAGCGGGACCACCGTGCTGGTGGAAGGGGGCACCACCAACAAGTCGTTCCTGCTCGATCTGGTCGATCGGTCCGAGGTCGTGCGCGGCGAGCTCGACACCAACTGGCTCGACCGGCTCACTGCCGTGAACGGCCACCGAAGCGACCGCCATGCCCAGATCGGTCTGATCGTGGCTGCGATCGACGTCCACGAGGAGCGGTCACGCCTCGATCGGGTCCGGTTCCTCAGCTCCGCTGCCCGCGGCCGGCCCGAGACCGATCCGGGGGTGGGGCACGAGATCGAGCTCCGCTGGCGCGGTGCTGAGCATCGGGTTCACGTCGCCACCGGTGACCTGCGCGGCTGGTACCGGCTGACCCTCGACGGTGCGGCCGTCGACGTCGTGCTCGAGCGCCTCGACGAGGTCCACGCCCGGCTCTCGGTCGGCGGTCGCAGCCACCGTGTCGTGTCGCAGTCGAACCGGTCCGACCATCTCGTGGAGGTCGACGGCGTCGTGCACCGCTTCTCCCGGGACGACGGCGGTCTCGTCCGGGCCCCGGCAGTGTCACTGGTCGTCTCGGTCGATGTCGGTCCGGGTGACGTCGTCGCCGCCAACCAGCGGGTCGCGGTGGTCGAGGCGATGAAGATGGAGACGACGGTCTCGGCGCCGGCGGACGGCGTGGTCGAGCACGTCTTCGTCACTCCCAACACCCAGGTGGACGCCGGCGCACCGCTGCTGCGGATCACCTCCAACCACGGCGATGCCGACGCAGGGGCCACCGACGAGCGGCTCCGGTTCGATCAGGGTGGCGACGGTGTCGGGACGATGGCACGGATCGACGTGCTCCGGGCGATGCTTCTCGGCTTCGACCTCGCCGACGACGTCGACATGTCGATGGTCACCGAGTACCGGGCCGACCAGTCGATGGACGATCCGGAGGTTCGCATGCGTGAGCTCGCGCTCCTCCAGGTGTTCGCCGACCTCTGCGGTCTCACGCGCGAGCGCCGTATCTCCGACGGCGCCCACGGACTCGAAGCCCGCAGCCCGCGCGAACACTTCCACGCCTACCTGAGATCCTTCGACGCCGACGGCGAGGGTGTGCCCGAGCGGTTTCGGTCGCGTCTGCTCGACGCGCTCGGTCACTACGGGATCGACTCCCTCGAGCGGACCGACCAGCTCGAAGCGGCCGTCTACCGCATCCATCGCTCTGCCCAGCGGCGGCGCGAGCAGCTCCCGGTCATCACGGCACTGCTCGAACGTCGGCTCGAGCACTGCGGTCCCGATCGCGAGACCGATGCGCTCCGCGACACGCTCGACAGCCTCCTCGCCGCCAGCCAGGCCCGCTACCCGTCGATCGGGAACCTGGCCCGCAGCGTTCGGCACCGCTGCATCGACCGACCGATCCTCGAGGTGGCGACGTCGTCGGTGCAGGCCGACCTCCGCGCCAGCCTCCAGTCGCTGATCGAGGATCCGGCTGACCACGCGCTCCGGGATCACCTCGTGGCGTCGCCGTTGCCGCTCATGAAGACCGTGGCCGAGCTCGACGCGCTCATCGAAACGGCGGACGTCCGAGCCGCGATCACCGACGTGCTGATCCGCCGCTTCTACAAGATCCGCGTGCTTCGCGACATCGAGCGTCGCTCCTCGCCGCACCCGATCGTCTCGAGCTGGTACCACCACCGCGAGCGCGACGTCCGGGTCATCGGTGTGGGTGGCGATCTCGCCGACGTCCACGACCTGCTCGACGGGCTGCGGGGCATCGCCGCCGAAACCGTCGAGTCGACCGCGGTGGTCGACCTGTACCTCCGGATCGATCCCGAGACCACGGTCCACGACGTCGCCTCCGTGCTCGAGCTCACGCTCGCCTCCGTCGAGCTGCCAGCGGTCGTCCGGCGGGTGGCGGTGGTGGCCGCCGAGTCGGGCCCGATGCCGGGCGGCGGCCGCAACGTGTACACGTTGACCTGGAACCGGGACGGTGAGACCTGGGTCGAGGAGGTCGTGTTCCGGGGACTGCACCCGATGATCACCCGGCGCCTCAACCTGTGGCGGCTCGAGAACTTCGACGTCACCCGCGTCCCCTCGGCCGACGACACCCATGTCTTCGACTGCGTGGCGATCGACCAGCCCACCGACGAACGGCTCATCGCCGTGGCCGAGGTGCGCGACATCACCCCGTTGCGCGACGCCGACGGCACGCTCGTCGCGCTGCCCGAGCTCGAGCGCGTGTTGGCCAGCTGCCTCGACGGGATCCGCCAGGCGCAGGCCGAGGTCCCCGACCGCCAACGCCTCGAGTGGAACCGCGTCATGCTCTTCGTCTGGCCGCCGGTGGAGATGTCGCTGGCCGAGATGAACACCGTGGCCCGCCGTCTCGTGCCCATGACCACCGACCTCGGCCTCGAGCAGGTCATGGTGCAGGGCCGCATCGTCGATCCCACCACCGAGCAGGTCGACGACGTCGTGGTCCGCATCGGCTACCAGGCCGGCAGCGGGATGGACCTGCAGATCACCGAGCCACCCACCGCGCCGATGCAGCCGCTCGACGACTACGCCCGCAAGGTCCTGCAGTGCCGTCGTCGAGGTGCGATCTATCCCTACGAGCTCGTCCCCCTGCTGGCGGGCGACGGCAGCTTCGAGGAGCTCGATCTGGTGGATGACGAGCTCGTCCCGGTCGATCGCGAGCGGGGCCTGAACGATGCCGGGATCATCGTCGGCCGGGTGACGACACCGACGGCGAAGCATCCCGAGGGCATGACGCGCATCGCGATGTTCGGCGACCCGACCAGGTCGATGGGGTCGATCGCCGAGGCCGAGTGCCGGCGGTTGCTCGCCGCCCTCGACCTGGCCGAGGCGACCGGCGTTCCGGTGGAGTGGTTCGCGCTGTCCGCCGGCGCTCGCATCGCGATGGACAGTGGCAGTGAGAACCTCGACTGGGTCGCCTCGGTCCTGCGTCGCATCGTCGAGTTCACGCAGGCCGGTGGCGAGGTCAACGTGATCGTGGCCGGCGTGAACGTGGGCGCGCAGCCCTACTGGAACGCCGAGGCCACGATGCTCATGCACACCAAGGGGATCCTCGTCATGACCCCCGACTCGACCATGGTGCTGACCGGTAAGCAGGCCATCGACTTCAGCGGCGGGGTGTCAGCCGACGACAACATCGGCATCGGGGGGCACGAGCGGGTCATGGGGCCCAACGGGCAGGCGCAGTACTGGTCGCACGACCTCCCCGAGGCCATCGAGATCCTCTTCGCCCACTACGACCACAGCTACGTCGCTCCGGGCGAGGAGGGCCCGCGGCGCGCCGTGACGGCTGATCCCGTCGACCGCGACGTGTGTGCTGCTCCTCACGACGGCGTGGACGGTGGATTCACCACCGTTGGGGAGATCTTCGCGGCCGCGACCAACCCCGACCGCAAAAAGCCGTTCGACATCCGGTCGGTCATGCGGGCGGTCATCGACGCCGACCACCCACCGCTCGAGCGGTGGACCGACATGGCCGAGGCCGAGGGTTCGGTGGTGTGGGACGCGCACCTCGGTGGCTACTCGTCCACCGTCGTCGGGATCGAGTCCCGGCCGCTCACGCGTTCGGGTCCGATCCCCGCCGACGGCCCCGGATCCTGGTCGGCCGGGACCCTGTTCCCGCTGTCGTCCAAGAAGGTCGCCCGTGCCATCAACGCCTCGTCCGGCAACCGGCCCGTCGTCGTGCTCGCCAACCTTTCCGGGTTCGACGGCTCGCCCGAGTCGCTCCGCCGGCTGCAACTCGAGTACGGGGCCGAGATCGGGCGCGCCATCGTCAATTTCGACGGGCCGATCGTGCTCTGCGTCGTGTCCCGCTACCACGGCGGCGCGTTCGTCGTGTTCTCCGGTCGGCTGAACGACCGCATGCAGGTGCTTGCCGTCGAGGGGGCACACGCCTCGGTGATCGGCGGAGCCCCTGCCGCGGCCGTGGTGTTCACCCGCGAGGTCAATGCCCGTACCCAGGCCGACGAGCGCGTCCAGCGGCTGGAGAAGGCGATCTCGGTGGCGCCGGTCCACGAGCGGGCTCACCTGCGTTCCGAGCTCGCGTCGGTGCAATCTACGGTCCGCAACGAGATGCTGGGTGCCGTGGCCGACGAGTTCGATGCGGTCCACTCGGTGCAGCGCGCCAAGGACGTCGGGTCGGTGCACGAGATCATCCGGGCCGAGCGGCTCCGTCCCGACCTGGTGGCCGCGATCGAGCGCGGCGTCACCGACGCCGCTGTCACTTCGCCGTAGGTCTGATCGGTCCGGCCCCGTCAGGTCCTGCGGCTCCGACTCCGTCGTCATGTCGCTTTAGGAGCCGAGCGGATAGGGGCAAGCGAAGCGCGCCTACCCCGCCGGCTCCGGGGCCCGAGCGGCCCGCGCCGGCACGCCGGACGACGAAGGAGCAGCAAGAGCGGGAAGCACGGGGACCTGCGATAATCGCCCTTTCCGCGCAGGTCCTTAGGCTGGCCGGCCATGCGTCGGCTCCTCCCGCTCCTGCTGGTCGCTGTCGTCGTGGTCGCCGGCGCGGCGTGCAGCGGCGACGACGACAGCGATGTCGCGTCGCCCGACGACGCCAGCGGCGACGACGGGACCTCGCCGGGCCCGCGGTTCTGCGACGTGTACCTGGAGTACTTGTCGGACTCGACCGACCAGTACCTCGACAGGGTGGACGAGGCCGCGGACGACGAGGAAGTCAGCGCCTACATCGACATCATGCAATCGGACGCGGAGATCACCGCTGTCGTCGCTGCCACGCTCGACCTCGACGACGTCGCCCGCTCCCGCTGTCAGACCGAGTGGACCGCCGGCACCCAGGGCGCCGGCAACACCGCCGCGGCAGCACAGGCGTTCTTCGACGCGCTCGTCGCGGGCGATCGAGTCGGGGCCCGCAACGTCGCGTCCGCGAACGCCATCGCCATCTTCGAGCCGTGGGAGCCCCTCCCGGAGAACCCCGATTCGGGTACCCCGGCGATCGGCGACATCGACGACCGAGCATTTTCGATCGCCCTGGATCCGGCCACGCTGGCCGAATGCCAGGTCGAAGTAGGCGTCGTCGTGGCCTGCCAGATCGCCGAGTGATGCGGGCCGACTGAGCACGGCGCGGTCCGTACTTCAGTTCCTGGGGGAACGTGCCGATACCACCGCGGATGCTCGGACAGCACCGCTTCACGCGCCCGGAGCCTGGGCGGGTTCCCTCTTGGGTGTGGCGTGCCTACGGCGCCGTCGGCGTGGCGTGGGCGGCCGCACACTCGATGGGGGCCCTCGGGCCGCTGGCCGACGCGACGTTCGTGGCGATCGGTGCGAGCGCCATCCTCGCGGGGTTCGTGGGCATCCGGTACAACCGGATCGGTCGTCCCCTTCCCTGGCAGACGATGATCGCTGCGATGGTGATCTGGCTCATCGGTGGTGGCCTGCGACTCGAGATGGCGACGCTGGGGGATCTGTCGTCCTCGCGCGCGCTCCTTCCGGATGTCGTGAGCATCTCGGGCTATCTGATCGCCGGTGCCGGCTTGGTGGTCCTCCACCACCGTCGATACACCGACCGCGGTCGTGATCTGGACGTCGTGCTCGACGCGCTGATCGCTGCGGTGGCCCTGGCTGCCCTGGTCTGGGCCCTTCTGCTCGTTCCGACCTTCGAGGCCGACGCGCCGTCGGCGACGGTGGAGATGCTCCTCGTCACCTATCCGATGCTGACGATCGCGCTCGGCACGCTGGTGGTTCGGTTCGCGTTCTCGGCGAGCAGCGACGAGGTCGCGTCGCACCGGCTCCTCGTCTTCGCGTTCGGGGCGCTCCTGGTGGGCGACGCGGTGTACATGGTCGTGGAGCTCGGAATCTTCAGTGTGCCCGGGCCCCTGGTCGACCTGCCGTACGTACTGGCGTTCCTCGGAATCGGTACCGCGATGCTCCATCCCACCGTGGCCGTCGCCGATCAGGCGGTCACGCCGAACGCCCGCCAGTTCAACCGGTTCCGCCTCGTCGGCGTCACGGTCGCGCTGGGGGTGCCGGTCGTGGTCATCTTCGTCGGCGATGCCCTGAGGTCGAGGGACCGTGTCATCCTCGGCATCCTCGCCGGGATCCTGGCGGCGAGCGCGATGTGGCGGCTCACGCGGGCCATCAACGCCCAGATCGCGGTGCAGGAGCGGCTGACCCGCGCCGCGACCCACGACCCGCTGACCTCGCTCCCGAACCGCACCTACCTCGCCGAGCATCTCGCGGAGGTCCCCGGTTGCGGTGGCCTGCTGGGGGCGTTGTTCGCCGATCTCGACCGGTTCAAGCTCATCAACGACGGTCTCGGTCACGCCACGGGCGACAGTCTCCTGCGGGCCGTCGGCACCCGGTTGCGCGCCAACGCGGGCGCCGACGACCTCGTGGCCCGTGTGGGCGGCGACGAGTTCGTCGTCGTCACCCGCGCCGACACCAGCGAGGAGATCGAGGACCTCGCCGAGCGGCTGCGCTGCTGTCTGGGCGTGCCCTTCCGGATCGGTACGAGCGAGATCCACGCCTCGATGAGCGTCGGCGTCCGGATCGTCGATCCCGACTCCAAGCCCGAGCTCGACACGATCCTCGAGGACGCCGACAGCGCGTTGTACCAGGCGAAGCGACGGGGCCGAAACACGGTCGTCCTGTTCGATCAGCCGATGCGGGAGTGGGCCGACAGCCAGCTCCTGATCGAACAGGAGCTCAACAACGCGCTCGAGCTCGGTCAGATCAGCATCGCCTACCAGCCGATCGTCCGGCTGCCCGACGGTGTCCTCGAAGGCTTCGAGGCCCTGGCCCGGTGGTCTCACCCGGTGATGGGCAATGTCGCACCCTCGGTCTTCATCCCCGCCGCCGAGGAGACCGGACACATCATGCAGATCGGTGCGTGGGTGCTGGAGGAGGCCTGCCGCCAGCTGGGCGAGTGGCAACGCCGGGGCGTCATCGAGCAGGTGACGATGTCGGTGAACTTGTCGCCGCGCCAGCTCATCGACCGTCGGCTGCCCGATCTCGTCCGCAGCGTCCTCGCCCGGAACGACCTGTCGTCCGGCGCGCTCGAGCTGGAGATCACCGAGGGCACCCTCACCGACGATCCCGAGACCGCCCGCCGCATCCTCAACGATCTGCGTGAGGCGGGTGTGCGCATCTCCCTGGACGACTTCGGGACCGGCTACTCGTCGCTCGCGCAGCTCAAGTCGTTCCCGCTCGACACCGCGAAGATCGACCAGAGCTTCGTTCGCGGTGTGGGCTACGCCGAGCCGACCTCGGAGGAGAGTCTCATCGCCGCGATCGTCGCGATGTCCGAGGCCCTCGGCTACCGGACCATCGCCGAGGGTGTGGGCACCACGGACCAGGCTGCTCGCCTCTTCGAGCTCGGGGTGCGGTCGGCGCAGGGCTTCCTGTTCGGCTACCCGTCGCCGGCCTCGGAGATCCCGGGTGTTCTGCTCTCGCTCCGACAGTCGGAACCGCGCTAGCGCGTCAGGTCGCTGCGTTGGTCGCCGGCCGCGATGGCCTGGGCGGCGTCTCGCAGATCGATGATCAAGGTGCTCGTGAACGACCGGGCGATCGTCGTCCCTCGTTCGTGGTCGGCCGGAGCGACGGCTGCTTCGATCCCCTCGCCGTCGAGGAGGATCCCCGCCATGCCGGGATCGAGGTCTCGGATGCGTGGCTCCCACTCGGCGATGGCGCACCACACCGGCACGCTCGCCGGGCTGTCCAAGTACCGCATCGGCTCCACGCCGGGGAAGAAGTGGAACGGCGCCGTGCTCGAGGACTGGATGAGATCGAGCACGACGACGTCGAGGATCGTGACGATCCACCGGAAACCGCCGACGACGGCGGAGCGGACCAGGCCCTGGTAGAGGGCGAGGCTGATCAGACCGTTGGTCGACGACCCGCGGTACTCCGGGTGCACGGCGAGGGTGGCCACGTCGAGCGTCTCGGCGGTGTCCAGGTCGGCGAGTCCGGCAGCCGTGAGCGTCGAAGGCAGCGGCGTGGACCACGGTTCGCCCTCGATGTCGGCCAGGCTCTTGAGGGCCCCGTGTCCGTCGAGGATCAGCCGCATCATGCCGGCGACGGCAGCGCGGTGGTGGTCGACGACGACCAAGAACAGGCTCACGTCGTCGTAGGGCCCGTACTCGTCGGCGAGCATCTCCGGCGTGTTGGCGAAGGTCTCGAAGAAGACCTCGGCCTCGAGCGCCCGCGCGTGGTCGGCCAGCGGATCGTCGGGCGCGGCGATGTAGAGGCCGAACGGCGTGGACGCGCTCGCCGCGAGATCGTCGATCAGACCGTGTTTCGTGTCGGGCATCGTCTCCTCCGCGGGTCAGAACTCGCGCCAGGTGATGGCGGAGGTGTCGAAGAACGTGCTCGTGAAGCTGACCACTGCGTCGGCCTCGAACGCCTTGCAGGTGTAGACGTCTGCGGAGAAGAACAGGTGTGGTTCGTCCCACGCGTAGAAGTGGGCGCCGGAGGTCTCCCAGTGCACCCAGCCGGCCCAGCCGTAGGCGGGGGAGCGGTGGGTGACCGGCTGGAGCAGCAACGACATGCCCGCCACCGTCGTCAGACGACGCAGGTAGCGGCGGATGTCGAGGTCGTTGATGGCGCGGCCCGGGATGCCCTCGACCACCAGCCGCTGTCGGTGGATCGACGGCGCGAGATCGATGTAGGGAGGTTCGGACCCGGTCGGGCCGGTGGGGCCGGTCGGGGTCTCGTTGGCACGCTGGGACACATCGGCAGTACGCATGTGCCTGGACCCTTCCCCGCGCGGTGGCCGATGTCATCCCTGACATGGCGCGGCAGGTGCGGGTTTGAACGCGGCGGGTGCCCCAAGCTCAAGAGCCCATGACAAACCGCTACGATGCGGGGCGGTCGTCGCTCTCTGCGTGTGCGGTCCTGTCTGGCCTCAGGGCGTGGGCGGCACCATGTTCGCCATGTCGGCCTCGAGTCCAGCCAGGACATCGTCGACGATCGCGCCCCGCAGCCGGTCCTTGGTGAACGCATACGCGCTCGCGGGGAGTTCGCCGAGCGCTCGGGCGCGTTCGATCGCAGTGGTCTCGACGGCCTCGGGCGCGACGAGCTCGTCGAGGTAACCGGCCTCGAGCGCGCCGTCCATGTCGTAGATCTCCGCCTGCAGGACCGCTCGCTGGCGGTGGCTGGGCGACAGCCGGGCCTCGCCGAGCCGCACGCCGTACCACGGCAGGCCCATGCCGATCGCGGTCTCGTTCAGCCCGATCTTGGCGGGCAGGTCGGCGGAGCCGATGCGAGTGTCGCAGGCGAGGCAGAGCAGCGCCCCGGCGGCGAGCGCGTGGCCGGTCACGGCCGCGACGGTCGGCTGCGGGTGGGCGAACAGCCGCATCAGGAGCTTGCCCCCGGCGCCGACCAGGTCTCGGGTGGCGTCCACGCCCTGGGTCATGACCGACAGGTCGTACCCGGCCGAGAACCTGCCCTCCCGGCCGACCAGCGCAACGGCGCTGGCCTCGGCCTCCGCCCGGTGCAGCGCGGCGTCGAGCCCGCCGAGCAGGTGGTGGGAAACGGCGTTGGCCTTGCCGTCGTCGATGCGGACGACGGCCACGCCGTCCTCGATGGTCACGTTCACGGAGTCGCTCACGGCGGCCATCGTGGCACGGTGGTGCACCCGGACGCGAGGTCGGCTCCCATGTCCGGATCCCGCCAGACGTGGTCGTCCGGATCGGTCAGGATCGTGGACGTGGAGCTCGACCGCCAGCGCTGCTACGACGCGATGTGCAGCCGGGACGCGCGCTTCGACGGCCGGTTCTTCATCGGCGTCCGCACCACGGGGGTGTACTGCCGCCCGATCTGCCCGTCGCGGACGCCGCTCGCACGCAACGTCGACTTCTACGCCCATCCGGCCGCGGCCGAGGACGCCGGGTTCCGTCCCTGTCGCCGGTGCCGACCCGAGACCGCCCCCGGTTCGAGCGACTGGAACGGGTCGGCGAGCATCGTCGAGCGGGCCCTGCGTCTGGTCGACGAGGGTGCGCTCGACACCGCGTCGGTCGACGACCTCGCTGCCCGCCTGTTCGTGGGCGGTCGGCACCTGCGCCGGCTCTTCGCCGAACATGTCGGCGCCACGCCCGACGCGGTGGCCCGGTCCCGCCGAGCGCACCTCGCCAAGCGGCTCCTCGTCGAGACCGACCTCCGGGTCGCCGACGTCGCGTTCGCGGCCGGGTTCGGCAGCGTGCGCCAGTGCAACGACGTGGTTCGCGCCGTGTTCGGGGTCACGCCGTCGCAGATCCGACGCGATCGACGCCGGGCGCCGACCGGTCCGCTGCGGCTCCGGCTGGTGGTTCGCCCGCCCTTCGACGGGGCGGCGCTGCTCGACTGGTTCGCGGCTCGGGCGATCGCCGGCCTGGAAGACGTGGACGGCGTCCGCTACCGCCGGTCGGTGTGCGTCGACGGCGAGCACGGCGCCATCGAGCTCACGCCTGCGTGCGACCACGTGACGCTCGGCGTCGACCTCCCGCCGTCCACGAGTCTCGGCGCGCTCGTCGGAGGCGCCCGTCGCCTGTTCGACCTCGGCGCCGATCCCGACGCCGTCGACGCACACCTCGGACGAGACGAGCTCCTCGGACCCAAGGTCGCCGAGCGTCCCGGGATCCGCGTGCCCGGCTGCTGGACCGGCTTCGAGGCTGTCGTCCGGGCCGTGGTCGGCCAGCAGATCTCCGTCGCCGCGGCCCGCACGATCCTCGGGCGTCTGGTCGACCGACACGGCGCCTTCCCCGAGCCCGCACACCTCGTCGACGCACCGCTGGAGGAGCTCGGAATCTTCGGTCGACGCGCCGACACCATTCGCGGCGTCGCCCGGCTCGTCCTCGACGGCGACCTCCCGCTCGACGGCAGTCTCGACCACGAGTCGCTGGTCGCGTCGCTGGTAGCGGTCCCCGGTATGGGGCCCTGGTCGGCGTCGTACGTGGCGTTGCGCACCGGCGAACCCGACGCGTTCCCGGCCGGTGATCTCCATCTGCGGCGCGTCCTCGGCGACGTGACCGAGCGCGAGGCCCGGGCCCGTGCCGAGCCGTGGCGACCCTGGCGCGCCTACGCCGCCATGCACCTCTGGAACACACCGATGGGAGCCCCCCGATGACTGCGATCCTCACCTTCCGTGTCGACACCCCGGTCGGCACCCTGTGCGGAGCGTCCCGCGACGGCGCGCTGGTCGCCTGCGGGTACGCCGACCACTGGGACCACCTCGTGGCGCGCGCCACCGACCGCTTTCCCGCCGACGAGTGGCGGCCCGGGCCGTCCGCCGCAGCTGCAGCCGTCCGCGCCTACGTCGACGGCGACCTCGAAGCCATCGACGCGCTGGCGGTCGACGCCGTCGGCACCGAGTTCCAGCAGACGGTCTGGGCGGCGCTGCGGACCATCCCGCTCGGGGACACGTGGAGCTACCAGGACCTGGCCGAGGCGATCGGCAACATCGGCGCCACGCGTGCCGTCGGCACCGCCAACGGGGCCAACCCGGTCAGCGTGGTCGTGCCCTGCCACCGCGTCGTCCGGGCCGACGGGTCGCTCGGGGGCTACGGCGGGGGCCTCGACCGCAAGGCTTGGCTGCTGGCCCACGAGGGTGCCCGCCTCGCCTGATCCCGCGAACACATGTCACACCCCCCGGGTGCGGACCATGGTCCACTTCCGACCGTAGGCTTGCCGGCGGTCGCCTCCCTGACTCCCTGCAGGGGCATACCCGACGGTCGGCGGTTCCTGACGGTCGGGATGATGAGCGGCGTCACCCGACGGAGGTCCTCGCCGTGTACATGAAGGTCGGACGCTGGTGCTACCGCCGACGGGGCGTGGTCGTGATCGCCTGGATCATCGGCCTCCTGCTGGTCGGCGGCATCAGCCAGGGCATCGGCACCGACTTCAGCGGCGACCCAGAGGCGCCCGAGTCCGAGAGCCGCGACGGCTTCGAGATCCTCGAGGACGAGTTCGGCGAGGCCACGAGCGGGTTCGGCGGGTCGATCGTGATCGAGTCCGAGCAGGGCGTCGACCGCCCCGAGGTGCAGGACGCCTTCCAGGACCTCGCGTCCCTGGCTGAGGAGGAGCCAGGGGTCGAGGTCACGCTCCCTGATGACCCCGAAGCCTTCAACCAGGTCGCCGCCGAGGGCGATCGTGCAGGCCAGGTGGCGTACGCCCGGGTCGATCTGGGCGAGGACGTCACCTTCGAGGAGTCGAGTGCCCTGGGTGTGGATCTCCGTGAGCGCGCCGACGAGCTCGAAGCGCAGAGCGACGGGTTGCGCATCGAGATCGGGGGCGAGTCGTTCGCCGGGTTCGAACCACCGTCGGCCGAGATCATCGGGCTGGCATTCGCCATCGTCGTGCTGATCGTGTCGTTCGGGTCGGTGCTCGCCATGGGGCTGCCCATCGCCGTGGCCCTGGCCGGCGTGGGTCTCGGCCTGTCCGTGGCGGGCCTGCTCTCCAACGTCACCGCGATGCCCGACTTCGCCACGGTGATCGGGGCGATGATCGGGCTCGGTGTGGGCATCGACTACGCGCTGTTCGTGGTCACCCGCTACCGCGAGGGTCTGCACGACGGCTACGGCCCCCAGACCGCGACGGTCGCGGCCCAGGACACCGCGGGTCGCGCCGTCGTGTTCGCCGGCGCCACCGTGGTCGTGTCGCTGCTCGGCCTGCTGCTGATCGGCCTCGAGTTCGTCGCCGGTCTCGGGGTGGCCGCCGCGGTCACGGTCCTGGCGACGATGATCGCGTCGACCACGTTGCTGCCGGCGCTGCTCGGATTCGCCCGTCTGCGGGTCGAGATCACCCGCTGGCGAGGGCTCATCGCCGCCGGTTGCATCTCGCCGGCACTGCTGGTGATCGGGCTCAAGCTCCCCGTGGTGATCGCCGGCCTCTTCGTCCTCGGCGCGGTCCTGACGGTCGTCGCCGGGTTCTTCGTGCCGTTCCTGCGGCGCGAGGTCCCTCGGCGCGAGCGAAAGCCGGTCGAGGAGACCGGCTGGTACAGGTGGAGCCACCTCATCCAGGACCGGCCCTGGCCGTTCCTCGTCGGCGGCGTCGCCATCCTCGCGTTCTTCGCGGTGCCGCTGCTGGGCATCCGCCTCGGGTTCTCCGATGAGGGCAACTACCCGGAGGATTCGACCACCCGGCAGGCCTACGACCTGCTGTCCGAGGGCTTCGGGCCCGGCTTCAACGGTCCGTTCCTGGCCGTGGCCGATGTCGAGGGCCAGCAGGGCTTCCAGGACTTCAGCGAGGTCGTGACCGCCATCGGCGGGGACGAGGGCGTGGCGTCGGTGACCCCGCCGGTCCCGAACGATCCCGAGAACCCGACCGCCGCGCTGGTCCGCGTCATTCCGACGTCGGCGCCCCAGGAACTCGAGACCGAGCAGACCGTGGCGCGGCTGCGGGAGCAGGTCATCCCCGCCGCGGCCCCCGACGGACTGAACGTTGCGCTCACCGGGTCGGTCCCGGTGTCCATCGACTTCAGCGACTACCTCGGCGAGCGGAGCCTGGTGTTCTTCGGCGTGGTGCTGTTGCTGTCCTTCGTCCTGCTGATGGCCGTGTTCCGCTCGCTGCTGGTCCCGCTCAAGGCGGTGATCATGAACGGCCTGTCGATCGCGGCCGCCTACGGCGTGGTGGTCGCCTTGTTCCAGTGGGGCCATCTCGGGGCGATCACCGGCATCCAACCGGCACCGATCGAGCCGTTCATCCCCATGATGATGTTCGCCATCGTCTTCGGCCTGTCGATGGACTACGAGGTCTTCCTGCTCTCCCGGGTGAAGGAGGAGTACGAGCGGACCGGCGACGCCAAGAACTCCGTGGCCGACGGCCTGGCCTCCACCGGTCGGGTGATCTCCGCGGCGGCGGCGATCATGGTCGTGGTCTTCGGCAGCTTCCTGCTCGAGGACGACCGCATCACCCGCGTCTTCGGTGTGGGCCTCGGTGTCGCCGTGCTCCTCGACGCGACCCTCGTCCGCATGCTCCTGGTCCCGGCGACCATGGAGCTGCTCGGGGAGAAGAACTGGTGGTTCCCCAAGTGGCTCGACCGGCTCATCCCGCGGCTCTACGTCGAGGGTGCGCCCGACCACGAGGGCCAGATCGGTCGCATCCAGGCCGAGGTCGAGGCCGAGGAGGGCGAGACGGGCCTCGACTCGGTCGTCATCTCGCCGTAGGGGGTAGCCCCTGAATCGTGCTGGGCCTCGCCAGGTGCTCGGTCACGCGCTCATCGTCGGCGAGGACTGCGACACGGCCACGGTGACCTGCGACGATCGCACCGTCGACGCCCTCGCCCACCTCGGACTCACCGCGGCAGCGGCTGGCCCCGTGGCCGCCTTCGCCTGGTACGGGCACCGCAAGCCGACCGATGCGCCGGTGGTCGGGCCTGACGCCGTCACCGCGGGAACAGCGTGACCCCGACGTCGTCGAAGAGCCGGGCCAGCGTGGCGAGGGGCAGGCCGATCACGTTGGTGTCGCTGCCGTCGAGCCGGGTGACGAAGATGCCCCCGGCGCCCTGCACGGCGTAGGCCCCCGCCTTGTCGGCCGGTTCGCCCGAGGCCACGTACGCCTCGATCTCGCCGGATCCCATCGCCCGCATCGTCACGGTCGTCGACTCGACGGCCGAGGCGGTGCGGGCGTCGGCGATCACGTGGACGCCCGAGATGACGTCGTGGTCCCGGCCCGAGAGGCGCTGCAGCATGCGGGTCGCGTCCTCGTCGTCGGCCGGCTTGCTCAGGATCTGGTCGTCGACGACCACGACGGTGTCGGCGGCGACGACGACCTCGCCTGGGTCGCGTGGGACGGCCTCGGCCTTGGCGCTCGCCAGGCGGGTGACGAGCTGCTCGGGAGTCTCACCGGGGTGTGGTGTCTCGTCGATGGCGGCCGCGCGGATGTCGGGCTCGATCCCGAGGCGGGCCAGCAGGTCACGCCGGCGGGGTGAGGCCGAGGCCAGGACGACGCGCACGCTCACCCACCGGAGACGGCGAGCTCGGCCTGTCGGTCGGGCGGGGTCAGGGCCTCGGGGTCGTCGAGCCAGCCATCGGGAATCGTCACCGACCGCGGGCCGGCCGTGTGACCGCGGGGCGTGCGCAACGCCTCGCGGGGGAACGGCTGGTGGGGGTCGATCTCGCCGAGAAGTCGGTCGAGCTCGTCGAGCGTGGCGACCTGGCGGAGGGCGTTGCGGACGGGCTTGCCCACCGAGAAGCCCTGCAGGTACCAGCCGGTGTGCTTGCGCAGCTCCTTCATGCCCGACGTCTCGCCGAACCACTCGGCGAGCAGCCGGCCGTGCTCGCGCAGTGTCCCGACCACCTCGCCCGACGTCGGTGGCGTCGGCACGCCCTCGCCGCGGAACACCGCAACCAGGTCCCGGAACAGCCACGGGCGGCCGAGGCATCCCCGTCCGATCACCACCCCGTCGCAGCCGGTGGCCCGCATCATGGCGACGGCGTCGTCGGCCTGCCAGATGTCGCCGTTGCCGAGGACGGGGATGGTCGGGACGGCGTCCTTGAGCTCGGCGATGGTCGACCAGTCGGCCACGCCGGAGTACAGCTGCTCGGCGGTGCGGGCGTGGACCGCGACCGCAGCCGCCCCCGCCTCCTCGGCCAATCGGCCGGCGACCAGCCACGTGCGGTGTTCGTCGTCGAGCCCGACGCGCATCTTGACGGTGAGCGGGATGTCACCGGCCGCCTCCACCGCCTCCTGAACGATGGCCGCGAACAGCCCGGGCCGCACGGGCAGCGCGGCCCCGCCGCCGTGGCGGGTGATCTTGCGCGCCGGGCAGCCGAAGTTGAGGTCGATGTGGTCGACGCCCACATCGTCGCGGATCCGTCGGACCGCCTCGCCCATCACCGCCGGGTCGGTGCCGTACAGCTGGACGGAGCGGACGGGCTCGTCGTGGCCGAACCGGGCGATGCCGAACGTCCGCTCGTTGCCCTCGACCACGGCCCGCGCCCCGACCATCTCGCTGACGTAGAGCGCGGCCCCGAACTGGCGGCAGAGCGCGCGGAACGCCCCGTTGGTCACGCCGGCCATGGGGGCCAGGACCACCGGTGGGTCGGCCACGAGTGGGCCGATGCGCAACGGGTCGAGCCCGGGAGTGGATACGGTCACAGACGGACCAGTCTGCTGGGTTCGCGCCCGGACCCCAAGGTCGAGCACCGGTCGCCTGTTCGTCATTGTTTCGTCATCGACTTGCAATGACCGTCACCGATTCGCAACGATCGCGGTGTGATGATCCCGCGACCCGCTCCACGTTGGCGCGTCCGCGTCCTGCTTCTGGCCATGGCCCTGTTGGTCAACGGTTTCGCGATGCCTGCCGGTGCCGGCACCGTCGACGACGAGAAGCAGGCGGTCGAGGCCGCCCACAGCGACCTGCAGGCGCTCCTCGATCGGATCTCGATGCTCGACGAGGACTACAACGCGGCGCGGATCGAGCTGGCCCAGCTCGACCAGGAGCTCGCCGACACCGAGGCGGTGGTCGAGGAGGCGCAGGCCGAGCTCGAGCAACGCAGGGCCGAGGCTCGCGAGTTCGCCGTCGAGGCCTACATCCATGGTTCGAGCGTCGACTTCGTGGACGTGATGCAGTCGGACACCATCGACGAGTCCCAGCGCCGCCGCGCCTACGCACAGGTGGCGATCGGCGACGGCCGACACGTCATGGACCAGCTGGCGGCAGCCCAGGAGGACGCCGACGCCCAGGTCGCCGAGTTGGAGGCGAAGCGGGCCGAGGCCGACGCCAAACGTGAGGAACTGGCCGACACCAAGGCCGAGCTCGAGGCGCAGGTGCAGGTCGCGCAGTCCCGGCTCGACGAGGCCCGGAGCGAGCTCGATCAGGCCCAGGCCGAACAGGCCCGCGAGCAGGCCGCCGCCCGCGCCGAGGGGACCACCACGACGGCAGCGCCGTCGACCGACACCACCGAATCCGCCGACACCACCGAATCCACCACGACCACGGACGCGCCGTCGAGCACCACCACGCTGCCCCGCCGGGTGGCCGAGACCCCGCCCGAGCCGCCCCGCGCCGAACCGCCACCACCGCCGGCACCCGACACCTCGGGCGATGTCCAGTCCGTCATCGACGAGGCCTACCGCCAGATCGGCGTTCCCTACGTGTGGGCAGGTTCGACGCCGCAGCAGGGGTTCGACTGCTCCGGATTCACCTCCTGGGTCTGGGCCAAGGGCGGCGTCAACCTCCCCCACTCGTCCCGGGCGCAGTACGGCGTGACGGCTCGCATCAGCCGCAGCCAGCTCCAGCCGGGTGATCTCGTGTTCTACGGGTCGCCGATCCATCACGTGGCGCTCTACGTCGGTGGCGGCAAGATCGTCCACGCGCCCAGCAGCGGCTCCACCGTGCGCGAGAACTCGATCGACTACTGGGACGCCATCACCGGCTACGGCCGGGTCTAGGGGTCTTGGGGTTCTCGGGGGTTGACCGGCGGGTCGGCCTCGAGCGGACCGATGCGCGGCGGGGCTCGGCGGGCGACGAGTCGATCGCGCGATCCTGAGGAGGGTGTCGTTCTCGGCTGGTCAAGGCATCCTGAGGTGCAGGATGGAGGACATGGAGGACTTGGAGAGCCACGCTGCAGTCGCCGAGCGAGCCGTGCTGAACGCGACACGGTCCCTGCTGCACATCGAGCACGCGAGCGACGTGCGGGAGATCGCGGTGACGCTGGTCAACGACCTGGGTGGCGAGCTCGTCGAAGCTGGGGAGAACCCGCCCGACGCGTTGCCCGTCGACATGTCCTTCGGTTCGGGGCCGCCGCTCTTGGCTCTGCCGATGAGTGATGTGGCCCGCATGCGTCTCGAGCGGTTCCTGCCGTCTTTCGTCGAGGACGGCACGCGAGCGCTCGCGCTCGTTCGCACCACGGACCGGTTGGCGGTCGATGCCGGCATCGACCCGCTGACCGGGCTCGCGAATCGACGGGCATCGGGACGGGTGCTCGGCCGCGTCCGAGCGGGGGACGTTGTCGTGTACATCGACTTCGACCACTTCAAGGAGCTCAACGACTCGCTCGGCCACGGTGAAGGCGATCGGGTCTTGAAGGAGTTCGGGGCGACGCTGCGAGACGGGATCCGTCAACAGGATCATGCTGGCCGCCGGGGTGGCGAGGAGTTCATCGTGGTGGTCACGGGTGCCACGGTCGACGACGCCCGGACGTTGTGCAATCGACTCCGGGCCGAGTGGACGGCGCGGCGGCCCCACGCTGTCGGGTTCTCTGCCGGCATCGCCGTGGTCCGGCCGGGGGCCAACACCCTCGTCGCCGCCGACCGAGCCCTCTACCGCGCCAAAGAACTCGGCCGTGGTCAGGACCAGGTGGCCCAGGACGAGGACTACCAATGAACGCCGCCCTGATCGCTGCGTTCCGAGCGAGGCCCGGAGAGCGCGTCAGCGCGGTTGCGACGTGACCTCGGTCGACGAGGGGATGGTCGACCGCTATCTGGCCGCAGCCCGTGCGGGAGACCATCGCTCGGCAACAGCCCTGGTCCTCGAGTTGGTGGACGATGGAGTCCCACCGGACGTGATCGTCGACGAGGTCTTGGTCGCCACGCAACTGGAGGCTGGTCAGCGATGGTGGCGCAACGAGTGGACCGTGGCGGACGAACACCTGACGACCTCGACCACAACCGCGGTGATCGAGGCCATCAGCTCAGCATCCGACACAGACTCGGGTTCTGGCCACCTGGTCGTCGTGTGCGCCGAGGGCGACTGGCACGGCCTGCCCGCCCGCATGTTCAGCGAACGGATGCGTTTTCGCGGCTGGCGAGTCTCGTATCTCGGAGCCAGCACGCCGGCCGACCACGTCGGGGAGTTCCTCGGCCGCTCCGGTCACGACGCGCTCGCGGTGACCTGCACGCTCGCCCTGATGTTCGTGGGCGCGGCGCGTCTGGCCGACGTCGGCCACGAGGCCGGTCTGCCGGTCTTGATCGGTGGCGCTGCGATCACTCCGAACCCCCAGCGAGCGCTCGAGCTCGGCGCCGACGCGGCGGCATCTTCGCCGGAGGAGGCAGACAACCGCTTGCGCGACGTCGCCGGCAAGCCGGTGGTCCGGCCGCCGACGCCTCTCAGGCGGACGGCCTTGAACCTCGAGGCTGACGCCCGCAGCATCGCTCGAGCCGCGTTCGCTGACCTCGAGGGTGTCTTCCCGGTGATGGAGGGTGCGGACGAGCGCGAGCGCCGGCAGAGGCTGGACGACCTCGTCCAAGCTGTGCGCTACCTGGCCGCTGCCGTCCTCGTCGACGACCGAACCGTCTGGTTGGACTTCGCCCGGTGGCAGCACGCGCTCCTCGTCGCACGGGGTGTACCCGAGGAGGCCTTCGAGGCCGCCGACGCCATCCTCGCCGACCACCTTCGCGACCCCTACCCCGAGGCGGCCCGGCTCCTCACCACCGAGGCACGCCGACCCTCGCCGTAGCGCCCGCCGCAGCGCATGCACCCAGCCGCGATGCGGACCAGCACCCGCGTCGCCCGCGATGGACCGGGGTCGACCAGATCAGCTCACCACCGTCGTTCGGTACGGATCCAGGTGGCGGGCAACGCTCCCGAGCCGGCAATCTCCAGCGCCCCCGACCGAATCTCCAGCGCCCGGGGGTGAGGTCAGGCTCCATCCAGCGGAATCCGCTCGCCGCCGGGAGGGTTCCCGGTGGCCGCGAGCTGGTCGGCGATCGATCGCATGCGCTCGTCGAACTCGATCGGGCGCGTGTCGCTCAGCCCTCGAGGGCGTGGCACACCTCGGCGAGGTCGTCGACGATCTCGTCGAGCAGCTGTGGTTCGTCGCTGTCGGGCTGGCCCACGCCGAGCTCGTCGCTGATCGTGGTGAGCAGGTGCCGGTAGTCGTCGGCCCGACCGGGGTCGTCGCGGCGGAGCCGGCGGGCGTCGGGGAGGGCATCGCGCGCCTGGGTCGACAGGATCGTGACCGCCTCCCGTGGGGCGAGCTGTCCCGCGACGGCAAGGGTGGCGGTCTGGACGACGTCCTCGACGGACATGTCCCGAGGGTACGGGCTCGCTCACCGGTCGCCGAGTGGTGGTTGCGGCACGCGGCAGTGGCATGCTCGCCGCGTGATCCTCGTCGACGCCAAGGAACTGGTCGCTCGCCGCCCCGACCGCGCCCTGTTCGACGACCTCTCGGTGACGATCAGCAGCGGCGACCGGCTCGCGGTCGTCGGCGTCAATGGAACCGGGAAGTCGACCCTCCTGCGTGCACTGGCCGGGACGGAGCCCCCGGAGGAGGGCACCATCCGGCGGGGGAAGGGCACGCGGGTCAGCCACCTCGACCAGGACGCGCCGTTGCCCGCCGGCACGGTCGCCGAGGTCACCGGCGATCGTTGGGAGGCGGCCGCGGTCCGCGACCGACTCGGCTTGGCCGGCCTCGACGACCGGCCCACCGACCAGCTCTCCGGTGGCCAGATCAAGCGGGTGTCGCTGGCTCGGGCGCTGCTCTCGTGCGGTCCGCCCGGCGGTGGACCACCCGACGATGCCGACCTCCTGATCCTCGACGAGCCGACCAACCACCTCGACGTGGCTGCCATCGCCTGGCTCGAGGAGTGGTTGGCCGGGTTCACCGGCGGGCTGGTGCTGGTCACCCACGACCGTCACGTGCTCGATCGGGTCACCACCCACATCCTCGAGCTCGATCGCGGCGCGGCCCACGTCCACGTCGGCGGGTACGGCACCTACCTCGATGCCAAGGCCGAACGGGCGGAGCGCGCGGCCGGGGCCGAGACGAAGCGGCAGAACCTGGCGCGAGCGGAGCTGGCGTGGCTCGAGCGGGGTGCGCCGGCCCGGACCTCCAAGCCCAAGGCCCGGATCGAGGCGGCCGAGGCGACGCTCGCCGGCAAGCCCCGCAACGACGACATCCGGGGCACGCCGCTGGAGCTCCACCTCGGCACCCCGCGGCTCGGTGACAAGGTGATCGAGGCCACCGGCATCGGCGCCGAGGTCGACGGCCAGACCCTGTTCTCGGGGCTGGACCTGCTCCTCGATCGACGTGAGCGCTTGGGCATCGTCGGCCCCAACGGTGCGGGAAAGACCACGCTGCTGCGGATCCTGGCCGGCACCCGGCAACCCGACGAGGGAACCATCGACGTGGGACCGACCGTGCGCATCGCCCACTTCTCCCAGGACGCCGCGGAGCTCGAGTCGGGCTCGCGGGTGCGCGACCTCGTCACCGGCGGCAAGCGCGACATGTCGTGGGAGGACACCGCGCTGATGGAGCAGTTCTGGTTCGACGGTGACGCGCAGTGGGCGCCCGTCGACACGCTGTCGGGCGGCGAGCGCCGGCGGCTCCAGCTCCTGCTCGCCCTCCAGACCCGGCCCAACGTGCTGCTGCTCGACGAACCGACCAACGATCTCGACCTCGACACGCTGCGGGCGTTGGAGGCGCATCTCGACGAGTGGCCCGGCGCGCTGGTGGTGGTCTCCCACGACCGGGCCTTGCTCGAGCGCACCGTCGTCGACGTGCTCGAGATCGACGGGCGCGGCGGCGCGGGGCGCAAGCCCGGCGGGCTCGCGGCGCACCTCGAAGAGGTGCAGGCCAACCGCCACCGCGGGAAGAGCACGGCGTCGGAGGGACCGAAGCGAAAGGCGAAGGGCGACACCCGCGTCAAGCCGACCAACGCGCCGGCTGGTCGCTCGCCCTCGACCCTCCGGCACGAGCTGAACCGCGCCGAGCGGGAGCTGACGAAGGCGAACGAGCGGGTCGACCGGCTCAACGCCGAGCTCGAGAACGCCATCGGCGACTCCGCCCGGCTCACCGAGCTCGGCCGTGAGCTCGAGGACGCACGGGCCACCCAGGACCGGGCCGAGGAGGTCTGGCTCGCGCTCGCCGAGGAGGCCCAGGAGGTCAACCCCGGCCTGCTGTGAGGCTCAGCGGCCGCGGAACTCGGGCTCGCGATCCTCGGCGAAGCTCGAGATTCCCTCCTTGAAGTCCTTGGTCCCGAACAGCTGCACCGTCTGGAGCAGCACGTGGTGGGTGTGGGACGGGAAGTCTTCGGTGAGCCCGTGGCGGTAGAGGCGCTTCATCGCCCGGATGGCGAGCGGCGCGTTGGCGGCGATCTCCCGCGCCCACGACTGCGCTTCGCCGATCAGCTGGTCGTCGGGGACCACAGCGTTCGCCAGCCCGTAGTCCTCCGCGGTGCTGGCGTCGAGGTCGCGTCCGAGGAAGCCGATCTCGGCGGCCTTGGCCCAGCCGAGGAGCCGGGGGAGGTACCACGTGCCACCCGATTCGGGCACCACGCCTCGCTTGGCGAACCCGGGGAGCAGGCGCGACGACTCGCCGAGGATGCGCATGTCGCAGCCGAGCGCGAGGTCGAGCCCGTAGCCCGCGGCGGAGCCATTGACCGCGGCGATGATCGGCGTGTCGATCTCGAACAGGATCGAGGTCGGCAGCGAGCGGGTGTTCTGCAGTGCGGCGGCGACGGCGCTGCCGGACCCACCGGAGCCGATCCCGGTGCCGGCCATGGCGTCCTTGATGTCGAGACCGGAGCAGAAGCCCTTGCCTGCGCCGGTGAGGACGATGGCACGCACGTCGGCCGAATCATCGGCGACGGTGAACGCGTCGCCGAGCTCACCCAGCATCTGCATGGAGATGGCGTTGCGTCGGTGCGGCCGGTTCAAGGTGATGGTGGCGACGTGGTCAGCGACCTCGTAGCGCACCTGCGGCTCGGCCTCGCTCTCGTCGGTGGCCAGGTCCCCATTGGTGTCGGCGGACATGTCGGTAGCCTAGGTCCCATGTCCGTCACCGAGACCGAGACTCCCGACGCCGGCGAGGACGAGGTCGTTCTCACCGTCACCGAGGCCGCCGTGGCCAAGATCCTCGAGCTGCGCGAAGCCGAGGACGATCCGGCGGAGCTCGCGCTGCGCGTCGCCGTGACGGGGATCGCCGGGCCCGAGTACACCTACGACCTGACCTTCGAGCCGGTCGGCGAGGCCGAGCAGACCGACCTCGTCTACCACCAGGGCGACCTGCCGGTGATGGTCCCGGCCGACTCGATGGACTCCCTGTCGGGGGCCACGCTCGACCTGCCCGGCACCGACGGTTCCGGCGGACTCGTGCTGCGCAACCCGAATCGGCCCGACCCGCTCGGCGGTGTCGGCGACCTCGAGCTCACGGGTACGGTGCCCGAGAAGGTCCAGCAGCTGCTCGACCAGCAGGTCAACCCCGGGCTCGCGGCCCACGGCGGCTACGCCGAGCTCAAGGGGGTCGAGGACGACAAGGTGTACGTCCTCATGGGCGGTGGCTGCCAGGGCTGTGCCGTGTCGGCGATGACGCTCCGCGAGGGGATCAGCAAGGCGATCACCAGCGCCATCCCCGAGGTCACCGAGGTGATCGACGTCACCGACCACGAGGCCGGCGAGAACCCCTACTACACCTGAATTCGGGGCCGGCACGCCGCGAACTGATCGATCTGATCGGTTCCCTCCCCTGACACCCCGCCTCGGCTTGCACTTCGCGTGCAGATGAGGGAGGCTGTGTTCGTTGTCACCTCCATGGGGGCGACCAGGGGGAGAGGCCCGGACTGCGGTCCGGGCCTCGTCGCGTCAGGACCGCCCCGTCAGGTCTGCCCAGTCACGAGGTCTTGGCGGCGATGCCGGCAGCGGTACGAGCCGAACTCGCGATGCCGTCGGCCTCGAGACCGAACGACGCCAGGATCGAGTCGGCCGTGGCGTGGTCGATGTAGGTCGTCGGGATGCCGAGGATCTGCACGCGGGGGATCTCGCTGCGGGTCAGGCCCCGCTCCTCGGCGATCTCGTCGATGACGCCGGCGATGTGGGAACCGGCGCCGCCGTCGCGGTAGCCGTCCTCGACGGTGAGCACCACCGGATGGCCGAGTGCGTCCGCGACCATGTCGGGGTCGGCGGGCTTGACGCAGCGGACGTCCCAGACCGTTGCCTCGATGCCTTCCGCGGCCAGGGTGTCGGCCGCCTCGAGCGAGGGTTCGAGTCGATTGCCGACCGCCAGGATGCACAGATCGCCGCCGCCGCGGACCTTGCGACCGCGGAAGCCCGTACCGACCTGGTCGGCCGGGACCGACGGAGCAGGCGTCTTGGCCCACCGGATCATGACCGGCCCGTCGGTGACCTCGAGCGCGTCGTGGAGCATCACGCCGACCTCCTCGTAGGAGGACGGGGCCAGCACCGTCATCCCCGGAATCTTGGTGAACAGCACCAGGTCGAGCACGCCGTGGTGCGAGGCACCGTCGGGTCCGGTGATCCCGGCCCGATCGATGCAGAACACCACCGGCTGGCCGTGGAGGCCAACGTCGAGGTTCACCTGGTCGAACGCCCGGGACATGAAGGTCGAGTACACGGCCACCACGGGACGCAGGCCGCCCATGGCCATGCCGGCAGCCGAGGTCACGGCGTGCTGTTCGGCGATGCCGACGTCGAGCATGCGCCCAGGGAAGCGCTCGGCGAAGGGCAGCAGGCCGGTGGAGTCGGGCATGGCCGCGGTGACGGCCACCACCTCGGGCTGGACCTCGGCCTCCTTGATGAGCGCCTCGGTGAACGCCTCGGTGAACGATCCCGGCTTCTCCCACCCGACGCGGCCATCGTGCATGTGATTGATCGGGTCGTTCTCGGCTGGCGCGTGACCGCGCCCCTTCTGGGTGAGTACGTGGACCACGATCGGGCCGTCGTAGTGCTCGGCGTCGCGCAGGGCCCGTTCGACGCCCTCGATGTCGTGGCCGTCGAAGGGGCCGGTGTAGCGGATGCCGAGGTCCTCGAAGAACGCGGGCGGCTCGAAGTAGTCGCGCACGCCAGCGAGGGTTGCCTCGAAGCCCCGCTCCAGGCGGTCGCCCACCCACGGCACCTCGCGCAGCACCTTCTCGAAGCGCTCCTTGTTGCGCAGGTACCTGGGGTCGAGCCGGATGCGGGCCAGGCTGTCGCCGAGCCGGCTGGCGGTTGGTGCGTAGGACCGCCCGTTGTCGTTGAGGATGATCATGGCCTTGGCGCCCGAGTTGCCGAGGTTGTTGAGCCCCTCGTAGGCCATGCCGCCGGTCATCGACCCGTCGCCGATGACCGCCACGATGCGGCGGTCATCGATCTCGTTCTGGTCCATCGCCGTCGCCAGCCCGTAGGCATAGCTCACGATCGTGGACGCGTGGCTGTTCTCGACCCAGTCGTGGGGCGACTCGCGCCGGCTGGGGTAGCCGGACATCCCACCCTCGGTGCGCAACGTGTCGAACTGCTCGCGCCGTCCGGTGAGCAGCTTGTGGACGTAGGCCTGGTGACCCGTGTCCCAGAGCAGGATGTCGCGAGGTGACTCGAACACGCGGTGCAGGGCCAGGGTGAGCTCCACGGCCCCGAGGTTCGATCCGAGGTGGCCACTGCCGGTCTTCTGCACCGTCGCCACGATGAGGTCACGGAGCTCCGTCGCGAGGTCGTCAAGCTGCTCGTAGCTGAGATCTCGCAGGTCGGCGGGGCTGTTGATCCGGTCGAGCAGCATGGGATGAGGCACTCCGTGACGGGTTCCGTCGGCCCGAGCAGCGGGCCGGTCGTCGGACCGACCACGGTACCGGCCGCGACCCGCGGAGCGTGACGTGGTCGGCGTCTAGCCTCGCCGTCATGGTCGCCAGGGAACGAGCTCGTGCCGAGGGCGCCGGCCCGGTCCGACGTGCCGGCTGACCGTCCACGCGACCTGCCCCTCGCCGACGTGGTCCGCCTGCAGCAGGCGGCCTGCGACCGGGCCGGGTCCGTGGTCTACGCGCGGATCCTCGAGGCCGTGGCGGCCGACGTCGAGGCCGATGGCCCGTGCGCGGACCTCCTCGAACCCTGGGCTGCCAACGCGCTCGCCGACGCGGTGCCGCTCCGGCTGCTGGGCGCGGTGCACCGCATCGTGCTCGCCGGCCGGGCCCCGGAGCTCGCCGCCTACTACCCGAGCGCGGGAGGGGTGGACGAGGGTGATCCCGTCCCCGCGTTCCGCGCTGTGGTCGCGTGGCACTTCGACGAGCTCGAGGACGGCATGCGCCACGGTGTGCAGACGAACGAGGTCGGTCGCGCCTGCGCGCTGTTCGGCGGCTTCCACCACGTGGCGCGTTCCACCGGGTTGCCGCTTCGCCTGCTCGAGGTGGGCGCCAGCGCCGGGCTGCTGCTGCGCTGGGACCACTACGGCTACATCGTCGGCGGGCGAAACCTGGGCGGCGACGCCGCGCTCCGCTTCCACGAGCCCTGGTCCGGCGCGGTCCCTGCGGTCGCCGACGACCTGCGGGTGGCCGAGCGGATCGGCTGCGACGTCAACCCGGTCGACCCCAGCTCGGTGGAAGGCGCCCGGACGCTGCGTGGGTTCCTGTGGCCCGATCAGCGCCACCGGCGAGCCCGGCTCGATGCCGCGCTGGAGATCGCCGCCCGCGTGCCGGCGACCGTCGAGCAGGCCGATGCGGCCGATTGGGTCGACGACCGTCTCGCCGCGCCTGCGCCGCGGATGGCGACGGTCATCTACCACTCGATCGTCCTCCAGTACCTGCCCCGGGAGACGTTTCGGCGCATGCGCGAAACCCTGGACGAGGCGGGCCACCGTGCCACCCACGATGCGCCGCTGTTCTGGCTGCGGATGGAACCGGCGGGCGAGGTGGCCGACATCGGGCTGCGGTCGTGGCCGGGGGGCAACGACCGGGTGCTCGGGACCACCGACTATCACGGCCCGCCGGTTGCCTGGACGTCCTGAACGGCCCGACGGTCGCGCCACCGGGCGAACCACATGGCCAAGGCGGCGCCAGCGGCCAGCGTGGCCAGTCCCCCGATGGCGTCGATCCAGTAGTGGTTGGCCGTGACGATGATCGTGAACAGCGTCAGCCAGGGATAGGCGTAGACGAGGATACGCATGCTGCGCCGCTTCACCAGTCGGAGCAGGACGAACATCGACCACACCGACCATCCGATGTGCATCGACGGCATGGCCGCGTACTGGTTGGTGACCGACGCCGCGCGCTCGTCGTCGAAGGAGATCCACCCACCGTGGACGACCAGCGTGTCGACGTAGCCGTAGCGATCGCAGCCGTCGACGTTCTTCTCGCCCTGCTCGGCCGCGTCCGCCGCCTCCGGGGCGTAGATCTGGCAGGCGCCGTAGGTGCCGGGATCGTCGAGCAGGCGTGGTGGCATCAGCGAGTAGCTGGCGAAGCCCACCAGCGCGAGCACGGTGGTGAGCAGCAGCGTGTTGCGCCAACGGGAGTAGTGGCCCTTGTCGGCCCGGAACAGCCAGATCAAGGCACCCGCGGTGACCACGAAGTGCGCCAACCCGTAGAAGACGTTCCAGAACCGGATGAGGCCCATCGCCGGGAGGTCGAGGTACCACTGCTGGACGGTGGCCTCGAAGTACAGGCCCATTGCCCGCTGGAGATCGATGATCTCGCGGGCGTGCTCGAAGGCGACCGACACGTCGACGTTCTCGGTCCCCTGGGAGCCGAACAGGTTCCGGACGGAGGAGTAGACGACGTACATGGCCCCGATGATCAGCAGCTCGACCCACCAGCGCAGCCTGGTCGTGCGCGCCGGGGCCGCCCCGGGTTCGGTGTCGACCGGGGTGCTGCTCACCGGATCGTCCGCGTGCTGTCTCTCATGGCTGCTCCAGGGTCGGCTCACCCTAGGTCCGGCGGTCGGTCAGCTCCACGACCCGGGTACGCTTGCGGTGGCTCGGTGGTGGCCACGACACCCCCTCGATGCACGGAGAGGGGATGTCATGCGTGTGGTCTGGTCGTTCGTCGTGGTCGGCCTGTTGGTCGCTCCGGCCTGCTCGGCCCCCGCTGCCGAGGACGCCGGCGGTGGTGGGGACACGGAGTCGCGCCCAACGGGGACCCGGACGGTCCTCCGCGCCGTCGGCGCCGAGGAGGTGGTCATCGAGGCGATCACGATCGCCGACGCCACCACCGCGACGCTGACGGTGGACGGCTCGGTCGTGGCCGAGGAGATCCGGGTCGGTGCCCGGTACTTCGCCCGCGTTCGCGGCGCCGAGGCCGTCCTCGGGTTCGACCGGTGGATCTCCTTCGACCTCGCCGATCCGGCGGAGGCGGCGGCATCCCGCCGCATCGGTCCGGGCATGCTGTTCCTCGTCGAGGGCGCGTCGCACGACGGGTACGAAGTGGTGCACCACGATCTGGCGGATCCGCCCCGCATCGAGCCGCCGGGGGACGGCGCCCACGTGCCGATCGCCTCGGTTCCCGACGTGGTGATGGCCGGCAACTAGCTGCTCGTCGCAGCTAGTGGGCGTTGTGGAGGAAGCGTTCCTCGTTGACCACCACGCGGGTGACCTTGCCGGCGCCGACGAGGCCACGCGAATCGGTGGCCGAGACCGTGAAGGTGAGGCGCCGCCCGGCGATCTTCTCGAGGGTCGCCTCGGCGGTGACCGACGAGCCGACCACCGTCGGGTTGAGATGGTCGAACTGCACGCGCATCCCGACCGAGGTCGAGCCGGGATCGAGGGATCCCTCGATGGCGTCGCAGGCAGCCTGTTCGCACAGGGCGACCAGTCGAGGCGTCGCGAGAACGGATACCGTCCCCGAGCCGAAGGCGGGCGCGGTGTCGGCGTCGGCAACGAGGAGTTGGACGGAGGCGGTCAGGCCGGTCTCGAGAACCACGCCGGTACGCTACGCGGTCCGAGACGACCGATGTCATATCGGGTGGGTGAGAGGAACGCATGATCGAACAACCGGTGCTCGAACAGGTGCTGCACACCGCACTGAAGACCGGGGGCGAGTTCGCCGAGGTCTTCGCCGAGGACCGCCAGAACGGCAACGCGACCCTCGACGACGGTCGGGTCGAGCAGCTCACCTCCGGGCGCGACCGTGGCGCGGGCATCCGAGTGGTCGTGGGTGACACCACCGGCTTCGCGCACACCGCCGATCTGAGCCACCTGGGTCTGACGGCTGCGGCCGAGGCCGCCTCCGCCGCGGCCCGCCAGGGTGGTGGCGGTGTCCGTGAGGTCGAGTTGAGCCCCACCGAGGTGCCGTCGCCGAGCGAGATCCGGGTCTTCCCCGAGGATGTCGCCAAGGCCGACAAGGTGGACCTCCTCCGCGAGGCCGACGCGGCCGCCCGTGCGGCTGGGCCGGAGATCAGCCAGGTCACCGCCTCGATCGGTGGGTCCCGCCGGCGGGTGCTCGTCGCCAACAGCGACGGCCTGCTCACCTCCGACGATCAGGTGCGTACGATGCTCGCCGTCAACGCCGTGGCCACTGGTGACACCGGTATGCAGACCGGCCGCAAGACCATCGGCCGCACCATCGGCTGGGAGCTCTTCGATCGCATCGACGTCCACGAGTTCGCCGCCGAGGCCGCCCACCAGGCGATCACCAAGCTCGGTGCCCGCCCCGCACCGTCCGGTTCGATGCCCGTCGTGATCGGTGCCGGCTCCGGTGGCGTGCTGTTCCACGAGGCCTGCGGGCACGGCCTCGAGAAGGATCTCGTCGACAAGGGCGCCTCGGTCTACGCCGGCAAGGTCGGCGAGCAGGTGGCCAGCCCGCTCGTGACCCTGGTCGACGACGGCACGATCGCCGAGGAGTGGGGCGCCTTCGCCGTCGACGACGAGGGTTCGAGAGCGCGCCGCAACGTGTTGATCCAGGACGGCGTGCTCACCGACTACATGTGGGACTTCCTGCGGAACCGGCGCGAGGGGCGTCCCAACTCCGGCAACGGTCGCCGGCAGTCGTACAAGCACCTGCCGATGGTGCGCATGACCAACACGTTCCTCGAGGCGGGCGACACCGACCCCGCTGACATCATCGCCGGCACCGAGCAGGGCGTGTACGTGGCCAAGCTCGGCGGCGGCCAGGTCAACACGGCCTCCGGCGACTTCGTGTTCGGGATGATCGAGGCGTACCTCATCGAGGACGGCGAGATCACCGAGCCCATCCGCGACGGCAACCTCATCGGGAACGGACCTCGGTGTCTGGCCGACATCGAGGTCATCGGCAACGACTTCGAGTTCGGCGGGCCGGGCACGTGCGGCAAGGACGGCCAGGGCGTCCCCGTCGGCGACGGGTGCCCCACGCTCCGGGTCAGCGAGCTGACCATCGGCGGCACCGCGGCATGAGCGCCGCCACCCGGACCGATGCCGAGAGCGAGGTCGGGGCGTCCGTCGAGCGCCTCCAGGCGGTCGCCGACCGGATCGCCGAGCAGGCGCGCGGCGCCGAGCAGGTCGAGGCCTACGTCAAGTCGTCGACGAGCACCGAGATCGACGCGTACGAGGGCGAGATCGAATCGCTCATCCAGGCTGGATCGCAGGGAATCGGGATCCGTGTGATCCAGGACGGGCGCACCGGCTTCGCCTGGGCCACCAGCCTCGACGACGACATCGTGGCCGAGACGCTGGCCGAGGCCCGCGACAACCGGCCCTTCGCCGAACCCGACGAGTTCGCGGGCATGGCCGAGCCGGACGGCGTCGCCCCCGTCAGACTCGACATCCACCGGCCCGAGGTCCTCACCACGCCGGTCGACGACAAGGTGGCCATGGCCGTCGAGCTCGAGGCCATGGTCAGCGGCGCCGACCCCCGTGTGCGAGGAGTCCGGTCGGCCACCTACCACGACGCCGAGGGCGCGTTCGCGCTGGCCACGTCCACCGGCATGCGGGCCGGCGCCCGCTCCACCGGCGCTTACGTCTCGGTCAGCGCGCTGGCCGACGACGGCGATGCGTCGGTGATCGCCAGCGGCTACTCGATCGGACGGTCACCGGGCGAGGTGTCGCTCGACGACGCCGCCGCCGACGCCGTATCGCGCCTGCTCGCCAAGATCGGCTCCACCAAGCCCGAGTCCGGCGAGGTGACCCTGGTGCTCGAGCCCCGCCTCACGTCCACGGTGCTCGGGATCATCTCCGGCATGCTCAACGGCGAGACGGTCGCCAAGCGGCGCACGCCCTTCGCCGATCGTGTCGGCGAGCAGATCGGTTCGCCGCTGCTGACCATCGTCGACGACCCGACCAACGTCGCGTCGCCCGGCGCCGAGCCCTACGACGACGAGGGTCTGGCCACCCGTCGCGTCCCATTGCTCAAGTCCGGCGTGCTCGAGGGCTTCCTCCACAACACCCACTCCGCCCGCCGGACCGGCACGGCGTCGACGGCGTCCGCGGCACGCGGCTTCAGCAGCCGTCCCGGCATCACGGCGCGTGCGCTCACCGTGGAGCCGGGCGAGGGTGACCTCGAGTCGCTGCTCGCCCACGTCGACGACGGCGTACTGGCCTCGGCGCTCGGAGGGCTGCACTCGGGCGTGAACCCGGTGTCGGGCGACTTCTCCGTCTCCGTCGAAGGGCTGCGGATCCGGGACGGGCAGCGGGCCGAGCCGATCAAGGAGGCGACGCTCGCCTCCACGCTCCAGCGGCTGCTGCTCGAGGTCAGCCACGTCGGCGCCGACGTCGAGTGGCAACCGGGTGGGACCGGCGGCGTGACGCTGCTGATCCCCGGGGTGACGCTGTCCGGGCGCTAGAAATCCGCCGTCGTGCCCATCCTCCACGCCATCGTCCTCGGCATCGTCCAGGGGCTCTCGGAGTTCCTGCCGATCTCCTCATCCGGTCACCTGGCCATCGTGCCGTGGCTGTTCGGCTGGGACGACTTCGGTGACAACGACTCGCTCGCCAAGGCGTTCGACGTGGCGCTGCACATCGGCACCCTGGCTGGTGCGGTCGCCTACTTCTGGTCCGACATCGTCACCTATGCCCGGGAGGGCCTGCGGCTGATCGTGCCCGCGAACCGGGCCACGGCCACGACCGACGGGCGCATCGCCTGGCTCCTGGTCGTGTCGGCGGTCCCCGCGGCCATCACCGGCGCCGCGCTCGACTCGACCATCGAGCAGCTCGACGAGGTGTACTGGTTGATCGGCGTGATGCTCATCGTCGGCGGCGTGCTCCTGTTGGTGGCCGACCGGCTCGGGGGTCCCCGGAGCGGCGACGAGTTCCGGCTCCGTGACGCCCTGCTGATGGGCCTCGGCCAGGCCGCAGCCCTCCAGCCGGGGGTGTCCCGCTCCGGGGTCACCATCACGGTCGCCCGCGCCCTCAAGTTCGACCGCGTGGCGGCCGCCCGCCTGTCGTTCCTGATGAGTCTGCCGATCATCGCCGGCGCCGGCGTCTACAAGCTGTTCGACGTGCTCGGCGAGGGCGGCATCCCGTCCGACTTCCTCGGCGCGTTCGCCGCGGGCATGGTCACCGCCGCCGCCACCGGCTACGCGGCGGTGTGGGGCACCATCCGCTTCGTGAAGAGCCGGACGTTCTCCCCGTTCGTCACGTACCGGGTGGTCGTCGGCGTCGGCGTCATCGGCCTCGTCCTCGCCGGCTTCTCCTCGTGATCATCCGACCAACGCCAGCGTCACCACGCCGTTGGTGAGGGCGTGGGCGATCGCGGTCGCCCGACTCGGGGTGACGGCGACGGTGACGGCGTCGTCGGCGACGTCGACCACGACCGAGTCGCGGGCGATCACCTGGCTGGGTTCGGTGCCGGTGAGCGAGGGGTCGTAGGAGGCGATGACGTCGACGAGGTCGCCGGGTTCGACCGGGGCGGCGGCGTCGATGGTCGGCACGGCGACAGCGCGCCAGCCCGCAGGGACCAACGCGGCCGCGCCCGAGCGGTCCTCGCCGGCGAGCCGATCGGTGATCAGGATCTCCCCGGCGGGCACGGCGACGCGCACGGTCCGGCCGGTCGGGTCCTCGACCACGGCCGTGTCGGGGACGTGGGCGATTGGCCGCTCGACCATCGACACGTCGGCGGGCTGGATCTCGTCGCCGACCGCGATGAATCGCTGGGCAACGGCGACCCTGCGGGTCTCACCGAGCGCCGCCGCGGCCGCTGCGGCCGACGACACGGCCCGGTGCACGGACAGACCGACCACGAGGGCCAGCACCGCGACCACGACGAGCCGCAGCGGCGGCAGTCGCACGATCGGGAACCGGGCGGGAGCGGGGCGGCGCACGTCGACCTCACGGGGATGCAGATCCGGTGGGGGAAGTGCGGCCCGGGCGAGACCGGTGTCGAGACTAGCCGGGCGGTCTCAGGAGGGGAGCAGGTGGTCGGGAACGGCCGCGATGGCCCGGAAGAGCACCCGGCGCACGACCGCGACGTTCTGCTCGAAGACGGCGAAGACGGCCTCCTGGCTGACCGGCTCGATGTCGGTGTCGTCCTCGAGGCCGGCGTCGTAGTCGGTGATCAGCGCGATGGAGGCGTAGGGGATGCCGGCCTCCTTGGCCAGGGCCACCTCGGGATACTGGGTCATGTTCACGACCGTCCAGCCCTGGCGGCTGAACCAGTGCGACTCGGCCCGGGTCGAGAACCGGGGCCCCTGGATGACGACCACGGTGCCGGACTCGTGCACGGTGACGGCCTCGTTCTTGCACGCCTCGATGGCCACCTGACGGAGCCCCTCGTGGTAGGGGTCGGCCATCGGCAGGTGGGCCGGATCGCCGGACTCCCAGAACGTGTCCGGCCGGCCCCAGGTCCGGTCGACGAACTGGTCGAGGACGACGAAGTGACCGGGCGCCACGTCGGGGTGCAGCGAGCCCGACGCGCACGGCCCGAAGATCGCGCCGACGCCGGCCTGGCGCATCACGTCGACGTTGGCCCGGAAGTTGATGGTGTGGGGCGGGTGCGAGTGGTCGGCGCCGTGCCGGGGGAGGAACGCGACCCTGCGACCGGAACCGTCGCCCTCGAGCTCGCCCACGAGGAGCGGGCTCGACGGCTCGCCGTACTCGCTGTCGAGATGGACCTCCTCGACATCGTCGAGGAACTCGTAGAAGCCGCTGCCCCCGAAGACCCCGATGTCGGCGATCGCCACGCCGGATCAGTCCGAAGACGACGACGTGCTGGCCGAGCTCTTGGAGTCGCTCTTGGAGTCGCTCTTGGCGTCGGAGCTCGTCGAGGCGGACGACGAATCCGAGCTCGAGGACGAATCATCCGGCGAGCTGGCCGAGCTCTTCGACTTCGACCGCGAGTCGTTCTTGTAGAAGCCCGAGCCCTTGAAGGCGATCCCGACGTTGCCGTACACCTTCTTGAGGGCGCCCGAGCACTCGGGGCAGGTGGTCAGCGCGTCGTCGTGGAACGACTGGACGGTCTCGAACTCGTGACCGCACTCCTTGCACTTGTACTGGTACGTGGGCATCGTCGGTGGTCTCTCCGGCGCTTGGCACTCGCAGGGCTCGAGTGCCAGAGGATACCGGCCGAGAGCCGGCTCGCCCATACCATCGCGGAGCCGAGTCCAGCGTCGAGGACTGAACCCTCGGTCGCCGGGACGTCCGGGATCCGGCCCGGCACGCGCTAGAAACACGGGTATGGCCGTCACCACCGCCGTCATTCCCGCCGCTGGTCTCGGGACCCGCTTCCTCCCGGCGTCGAAGGCCATCCCCAAGGAGATGATCCCGGTGGTCGACCGCCCGACCATCCAGTACATCGTCGAGGAGGCCGTCGCAGCCGGCATCGATGACATCCTCATCATCGTCAGCGACGGCAAGGCGGCCATCGGCGACCACTTCGACCGGCTCACCGGACTCGAGTCAGTGCTCGAGGCGAAGGCCAAGGTGGCCGAACTCGACACGATCCGCGAGCTCGCCGAGCTGGCCGACATCCACTTCATCCGCCAGGGCGTGGCCAAGGGCCTCGGCCATGCGATCGGCATGGCCCGCAAGCACGTCGGCGACGAACCGTTCGCCGTGATGCTCGGCGACGACATCCAGGTCGACGACGGCGCCCTGCTGAAGGGCATGATCGAGACCTACAGCGCCGAGGGCGGTTCGGTCATCGCCTGCCTCGAGGTGGCCGAGGACGAGATCTCCAGCTACGGCTGCATCGATCCCATCCCGCTGCGCGACAACCTCAACCGGTTCGAGCGCATCGTCGAGAAGCCCCCGGCCGACGAGGCGCCGTCGAATCTGGCCGTGATCGGCCGCTACGTGTTCACGCCCGAGATCTTCGCCGCCATCGACGACACGCCACCCGGCGTCGGCGACGAGATCCAGATCACCGACGCCATCGCCCTGTTGAACCGCACCCAGCCGGTCACCGCGTACTCGTTCACCGAGGGCCGCTACGACTGCGGCAAGCCGCTCGACTACCTCAAGGCCACCGTCGAGATCGCGTGCATGCGCGACGACCTCGGCCCGCAGTTCACCGCCTACCTGAAGGACTTCGTCGCCGGCCTCGAGTGACGAATCGATCGGTAGCGTCGGCGGCGTGATCCCGCTCGGAGAGGCCCGTCGACACGTCCTCGACCGCGTCCCGCGACCGGAGGCCGCGCTGGTCTCCGTCGACGAGGCGCTCGGGCTCGTCCTGGCCGAGGACGTGGTGGCCGGCGAGTCCGTGCCGCCGTTCGACAACACCGCGATGGACGGCTTCGCAGTGGTCGCGGCCGACACGTCGGATGCGCCGGTGGAGCTCGAGATCGTCGAGACCATCGCCGCCGGCCACGCGCCCACGGTGGAGGTGCGACCGGGACAGGCGAGCCGGATCTTCACGGGTGCGCCGATGCCGGTGGGCGCCGATGCCGTGGTGATGGTCGAGAAGACCGAGGTGGTCGACGACGACCGGGTGCGGGTCGACATCGAGGTGCCCGTCGGCCACCACCTCCGTCCCGCAGGCGACGACCTCGGCATCGGTCAGGTCGTGTTCGCGGCCGGCGCGGTGCTGACCGCCGGGCATCTCGGGGTGCTGTGCAGCCTCGGCATCGAGGACGTGCCGGTCTACCCGCGGCTGCGGGTCGGGGTCGTGTCGACCGGCGATGAACTGGTCGAGGGCCCCACGCCCCTCGAGCCCGGTCAGATCCGCGACTCCAATCGCCGGATGCTGCTCACGTTGGCCGCCCAGGCCGGTTGCGAAGCCGTCGACCTCGGCATCGTGGCCGACACCCGCGATGCCATCACCACGGCCATCCGCCGGGGCGCGGGCGACTGCGACGTGGTGCTCACCTCCGGCGGGGTGTCGATGGGCGACATCGACCTCGTGCGGGTGATCCTCGACGAGCTGGGCGACATGCGCTGGATGCAGATCGCCATCAAGCCGGCCAAGCCCTTCGCGTTCGGGCTGGTGGAGGGCACGCCGGTGTTCGGCTTTCCCGGCAACCCCGTGTCGTCGATGGTCAGCTTCGAGCTCCTCGGTCGCCCGGCGCTGCGGCAGGCGATGGGCCACGCCACACTCGACCGGCCGATCGTGACGGCCGTCGCCGACGAAGCGCTCGGCCGGCGAGCCGACGGCAAGACCCACTTCGCCCGGGTCGTGGCCGGCTTCGGTGCCGACGGCCGGATCCACGTGCGCTCCGCCGGGGGACAGGGCAGCCACCAGCTGGCAGCGATGGCCAACGCCAATGCCCTCGCCCTGCTGCCCGACGGTGACGGGGTCGAGGCCGGTGGCGTCGTCGAGGCGATGCTCCTCGGTGAGCTCGACGGCCCCGGATCACTCCCCGTCGATCAGCGCGAGTGACTCGAGCTCGACGGCCATGCGGCCGCTGCGGTTGGCCATCGCCATGAACATCTCGTCGCCCCGATCGGTCTGGCCCACGATCATCGAGGCGCCCACCGCCATCAGGAACCCGGAGAACGCGAACCGCCGGTAGTCGTGCCAGCAGCGGTCGAAGTCGAAGTCGGTGATCCCCGCGGTCAGGAGATGCTGGTGGTACTGGGCCACCAGGTCGTGCTCGTGGGCGGCCCGGTCCTCGGGCGTGAGGCTCGTGCCCAGCAGGTAGGACACGTCGACCATGGCCGGTGCGAGCGCCGCGGTCTGCCAGTCGACGACCGTCAGCGGCGCGCCACCCTCCGTGGTGCCGAAGAGCATGTTGTCGACCCGGTAGTCGCCGTGGGTCACGGTGAGCGGCTCGGGCCGGGTCGCCATGTACCCGGCCAGTTGCTCGACCAGGACCTGGCCGAGCTCGGCGACCTCGGCGTCGACGCGGTCGCCGTAGCGTTCGAGGAACCCGGGGTACAGCATGCCGAGGAGTTGCACATAGAAGCTCTGGCCCTCGGGGCTGGCCCGGTCGAGCCAGTCGACGCCGACGAGCGAGCTGTCGCCCCACAGCGGCGCGTGCAGCTTCGCGGCTTCCTCGAGGCCCAACGCAGCCTCATCGACCGTGCAGCCGCGCATCTGGTCGCCCTGCTCGGCGGGGGCCAAGTCGTTCATGATCAGCACGAACTCGTTGGCCTCGACGTCGAGGAGCGCCAGGTACGGCTCCGGGGTGGCGATGTCGACCCGATCGCGGAGCTGCTGGTAGAAGCGGGTCTCGATCTCGTAGGTGCGGGTCGCCACCGACGAGGCCCGACTCGTCTCGTCCTCTGAGGGGAACTTGCCCACCACGGTGGCTGGCCCCGACCCACCCTCGTAGGTGAGGCCGAACCGCACGCTGTCGCCCACCTGGCCGGTGCCCACCGGCGTGGGGTCGATGCTCGCGACCCGCCCACCGTCGAGTTGGCCGGCGCGGGTGAGGACCGTCGTCAGCCACTCCGGCGTGACGTCGTCGGGATGGGAGATCAGGGGAACGTCGGTCATGGCAGTTCGTGCTGGACCGCGCCACGCCCGGTGAGCACGGGCAGGATCAGCTCGGACGCCACGGCCACGTGGTCGGGGTGGTCGCGGTAGGCCTCGAAGCCGGCCCAGTCGTCGAAGTCAGCCACGATGCCCAGTGTCGCGTTGCCCTCGGACTTCCCGAGGTCGATGCCGACGACGTAGCCCTGGAGCTCGGGAATGGCGTCGGGCAGGGCGCGCAACCGGGTGACGATCTCGTCGAGCTGTTCGTCGGTGGTGTCGTCGCGGAAGGTCAGCGTGACCACGTGGCGGAGTCCAGACATGGCGCCGGACCGTAGCCAACACCCCCGCCCAATAGCCTGCTGCCATGGCTTCGCCGCTCGCCGACAGTCCCGCGTCGGTCGCCGACGCGCTCACCGAGCACGGCTATCTCCCCGACCGTGGATTGGCGACGGCCGTCCACCTCGCCCTGGCGCTCCGCCGTCCCCTCCTGCTCGAGGGTGACGCGGGCGTGGGCAAGACCGAGGTCGCCAAGGTGCTGGCCCGCTGGACCGGGGGGGAGCTGCTGCGACTCCAGTGCTACGAGGGGCTCGACGTGTCCCAGGCCGTCTACGAGTGGGACTACTCCCGTCAGCTGCTCCACCTGCGTGCGGCCGAGGCCGCGGGGATGGCCACCGGCGCCGAGGTCAGCGAGCTCGAGGACGAGCTCTACGACGAACGGTTCCTCGTGCGGCGTCCGCTGCTCCGGGCGGTGAGCGCGTCGGCCGACGCCACGCCGCCGGTGCTGCTCATCGACGAGGTCGACCGGGCCGACGACGAGTTCGAGGCGTTCCTCCTCGAAGTGCTGTCCGACTACTCGATCACCGTTCCCGAGCTCGGGACGTTCCACGCCGAGGTCCCGCCGGTGGTCGTGATCACTTCGAACCGGACCCGCGACGTGCACGATGCGCTCAAGCGGCGCTGTCTGTACCACTGGGTCGAGCATCCCGACTTCGCCCGCGAGGTGGCCATCGTCCAGCTGCGCGTCCCCGGGGTGGGCGAGCGTCTGGCCCAGCAGGTGGCGGCGGCGACCGCGCACCTCCGCGCCTCGGGGCTCTACAAGCCGCCGGGCATCGCCGAGACCATCGATTGGGCCGTGGCCCTGCAGGTGCTCGGGGCCGAAGACCTTGACGTCGACGCGGTCGACGACTCGCTGGGCACCGTGCTCAAGTACCGGGAGGACCAGTCGCGGGTCCGGGACCAGGGTCTCGACGAGCTGGTCAAGGTGGCCGTCGCGCGAAGTGCCTGAGGGCCCGGTGCCACCTGATCCGGGCGGCATCCGTCGCACCCCGGCGGCCGCGGCCGTCGCGTTCGTCCGCCTCCTCCGTCAAGCAGGTCTGGCCACGCCCGTCGATGCCACGGCCAACTTCGTCGAGGCGCTCGACGTCGTCGACGTCGCCGAACCCGACGACGTGTACTGGGCGGGCCGAGCCACCCTCGTGCGACGAGAGGAGGACGTGGCGCCCTACGACATCGTCTTCGCCGGCTACTTCGGCGGTCGGCCGATCGAGCTCGAACCTCCGGAGGCCGCCGAGTCGGTGACCCTCGAGGTCGACGACCCCGATGCCGAGGACGCCGGTGCCGACGACGGCGACGACGACGGCGACACCCAGCAGGTGCGGTTCTCCCGCGTCGAGACGCTGCGGCGGGCCGATCTCGCCGACCTGACACCGGCCGAGCTCGCCGAGGCGTGGGCGCTGATCGACCGCATCCGGCTCACCGGTGCACGCCGGCCGTCGAGGCGCCGCCACCGCGTCCGCCGGGGCGACATCGATCTGCGGCGGACCGTTCGTCATGCGCTTCGGACCGGTGGCGAGACCATCGTCCGCCCGTCCACGGGGCCGGGGGAGCGGTTCCGGCGCGTGGTCCTGCTCGTCGACGTGTCGGGTTCGATGGAGCCCTACGCCCGGGCCCTGCTGCGCTTCGCCCACGCTGCGGTCTCCGCCCGCTCCCGGATCGACGCGTTCGCGCTCGGCACCCGGCTCACGCGTCTGACCCGCGAGCTCGACCGCCGGGATCCGGACGATGCGCTCGACCGTGCCGCCGAGGCCATCGAGGACTTCTCGGGCGGCACCCGCCTGGGCGACGGCCTGCGACGATTCAACGACGAGTGGGGCGTCCGGGGCATGGCCCGGGGCGCCATCGTCGTGATCCTCTCCGACGGTTGGGACCGTGGCGATCCCGGCGATCTCGACGAGCAGATGGGCCGCCTCGGTCGGGTCGCCCACCGTGTCGTGTGGGTCAACCCGCTCAAGGCGACACCCGGCTACGCGCCGCTCGCACGGGGCATGGCGGCAGCACTTCCACACGTCGACGCCTTCGTCGAGGGACACAGCGTCGACGCCCTCGAGCGGCTGAGCAGCGTCGTGGCCGGCGAGGCGCCCCGGTTCCCGCCAACGGGCGGCCGGTAAGCTGGCCACGATGCGCGAGATCCTCTCCGACCTCGACCGGTGGCGGACCCAGGGCACGCGTGCTGCCGTGGCGCGGGTCGTCGACGTCGAGGGCTCCGGGCCTCGCCAACCGGGCGCCGCCATGGCGGTCAACGAGCACGGCGAGGTCGTCGGCTCGGTGTCCGGTGGCTGTGTCGAGGGCGCGGTCGTCACCGAGGCGCTCGACATCATCGGCTCCGGGGACCGCCGGGTCGTCACCTTTGGCTATTCCGACGACGACGCGTTCGCGGTCGGGCTCACGTGCGGGGGCACGATCCACCTGTTCATCGAGCCGCTCGACTGGTGACCCGGGTGGCGCGGTGACGCTCTTCGACGATCTCCACGCGGCGATCCACGCCGAGCAACCCGCGGCGCTGGCCACCGTCATCGACGGGCCGAGCATCGGCGCCAAGCTGCTGGTGCGACCCGACACCGACCCGCAGGGTTCGCTCGGCGATCCCGATCTCGATCGCGTCGTCGCCCGCGACACCCTGGGCGAGCTGGCCGCGGGGAGCTCGATCGTCCGCCACTACGGCGAGCACGGCGAGGCCCGCGAGCAGGCCGTGTCGGTGTTCATCGAGTCGTTCGCCGCACCGCCCCAGCTCCTGGTGTTCGGCGCGGTCGACTTCACCGGCGCGCTCGTGCGCCTCGGCCGGGTGCTCGGCTATCGCACCACGGTCTGCGACGCCCGCGAGGTCTTCGCCACCAAGGCCCGCTTCCCGTTCGCCGACGACGTGGTCGTCGACTGGCCCCACCGGCTCCTCGATCGGGTGGGATCCGATCTGGGGCCTCGCGACGCCGTCTGCGTCCTCACCCACGACCCCAAGTTCGACGTGCCCGCCGTGATCGCCGCGCTCGAGACCGAGGTCGGCTACCTCGGGGCCATGGGGTCCCGACGCACCACCGACGACCGCAACCGCCGGCTGCGCGAGGAGGGGGTCACCGGCGAGCAGATCGCCCGCATCATGGCGCCGATCGGCCTCGACCTCGGTGCCCGCACACCCGAAGAGACCGCGGTGTCGATCCTCGCCGAGATCATCGCCTCCCGCACCGACCGGCCGGCGCCCTCACTGCGCGACGCCGAAGGCTCGATCCACTAGCGGCGTCGTCACGGGCGTGCCGCAGCCCGGGTGCCGAGGTAGGTCGCGAACGCCGCGGCACCAGCGGCGGGCACCACGGCTCGCCACGGCAGGTAGCCCTTGAGGCCCGCAGCCAGCGCGGCGACCGTGTCGGCTGCGTCCACGGGCACGGCTCGAGCCGCCAGCTCCTGCTCGTCGAGGCCGGGAGCGGGCATGAGGAACGGCGATGCCATGTACAGCTCGCGGGCGCCGAACAAGCGGGCCAGGTAGGGCGCGGCCGGGTTGGCGTCGACGTCGATGCCGAACACCTTGCCGGTCACCCGGGGCGCGAGGAGCGTCCCCACGCCGAGGGCGGTCCGGATCAATGCGAGCGTCCGACGGGCGGAGAGTGGATCCATGGCGCCGATCGTGCCACGCAGCCCCGCGACGTGCTTGACGCTCCGACTCCGATGGTCCAGAATGGATGGTTAATCGACCGAGAGGGGACCTCATGTCCGTCACCGACGATCTCCGCACCAGCACGAACCCGTACCTGGCCGGCAACTTCGCGCCGTTGCCCGAAGAGACCACGGCACATGATCTGTCGGTCGTGCAGGGTGAGCTGCCCGAGGAGCTCACCGGCCGCTACCTGCGCATCGGTCCCAACCCCGTCGACCCCGATCCGGACACGTATCACTGGTTCACCGGCGCGGGCATGGTCCACGGCATCCGCCTCGACGGTGGCCGGGCCGAGTGGTACCGGAGCCGGTTCGTGCGGGCCGGCCAGCTTCTCGAGCAGATGGGTTGGGACGATCCGGGTGGGCCTGAAGGGCCCATGCAGTTCTCACCGAACACCAACGTGATCGGTCTCGCCGGGCGCACCTTCGCCATCGTGGAGGCCGGGGCCAACCCGGTGGAGCTCACCGACGAACTGGAGACCGTCGGGCGGGTCGACTTCCGAGGAACCGGCGCCACGGGCATCGAGGGTCCGTTCTCCGCCCATCCCAAGCGCGACCCCGACACCGGCGACCTGCATGTCGCGGCCTATTACTGGGGATGGGGCGAGCAGGTGCAGTACCAGATCATCGGGGCCGATGGGGTGGTGAAGCACACCGCCGACATCCCGGTGCCGGGCAGTCCGATGATGCACGACATCTCGATCACCGAGACCCATGCCGTGCTCTACGACCTGCCGGTGCTCTTCGACTTCGAGATGGCCGCCGCCGGTACCGGTCTGCCCTACCGGTGGAACGACGACTACGGCGCCCGGGTCGGTGTGCTCCCCAAGGGTGGGACCGCCGATCAGGTGACCTGGTACGAGGTCGAGCCCTGCTACGTGTTCCACCCGATGAACGCCCACGACCTGCCCGACGGCCGGATCGTGCTCGACGTGGTCCGGCATCCGTCGATGTTCCGCACCGACCTCCGCGGCCCCAACGAGGGGAACCCCACGCTCGACCGGTGGACCGTCGATCCCACTACCGGCACGGTCACCGAGGAGCGCCTCACCGACCACCCGCTCGAGTTGCCCCGCGTCGACGAGCGCCTCGTGGGCAAGCAGGCCCGCTACGGCTACGCCACGACCTTCGACGGCTCGTCGGGCGAACTCGACTTCGGTCCGTCGCTGCGCTGGGACGGCCACCACCGCACCCACCAGCTCCACGACTACGGGCCCGGTCGCGTCTCCCAGGAGCCGGTGTTCGTGCCCCGTACCGACGACGCCGCCGAGGACGACGGCTGGATCATCTCGGTCGTCTACGACCGGACGGACGACTCCAGCCAGCTCGTGCTGTTGCATGGTCAGGACTTCACCGGCGAACCGGCCTGCACCATCCAGCTGCCCAATCGGGTGCCCTTCGGCTTCCACGGCAACTGGGTTCCTGACCCGGCGTAGCGAACCGCAAGCCAGCCTCGCCGCGGCAGACTCGCGGGGATGACCGCCGCCGTGCTGCTCGCTGCCGGGGAGGGAAGTCGCTTCGACGGCGACACCCCGAAGCTGCTCGCGCCCCTTCGGGGCCGCACCGTGCTGGAGCACGCGCTCGACGCCGTCTGCGGATCGGGACTCGACGTCTACGTCGTGACGGGCGCGGCGGACGTCGACGACGTCCTCCCCGACGGCGTGACCGTGGTGCACAACGAGTCCTGGGATGATGGCCAGGCCGTGTCCGTACGAGCCGGCATCACGGCGGCGAGCAGGGACGGCCACGACGCGGTGGTCGTCGGCCTCGGCGACCAACCCTTCGTCACCGCGGCTGCATGGCGGGCGGTGGCCGACGCCGCCGCGCCGATCGCCGTGGCCACCTACGAGGGCGAGCGCGGCAATCCGGTGCGCCTCGCCGCCGAGGTCTGGGATCTGCTCCCGGCCTTCGGTGACGAGGTCGGCCGTGCCGTCATCAGGAGTCGTCCCGACCTGGTCCGGCCGGTACCGTGCGCCGGAGACGCAACCGACATCGACACCCTGGAGGACCTCCACCGATGGAGCTGACCAACGAGTTCACCGTCCCCGTCCCCGTGGAGCGGGCATGGGAGGTGCTGAACGACGTGGAGCTCATCGCGCCGTGCCTGCCTGGCGCGCAGCTACAGGAGATCGAGGATGACGAGTACCGCGGCACCGTGAAGGTGAAGGTCGGCCCGATCACCGCCCAGTACAAGGGCGCGGCCACGTTCCAGGAGCAGGACGAAGCCAACCGCAAGATCGTGCTCAAGGCCGAGGGGCGCGACACGCGCGGTCAGGGCAGCGCCAGCGCCATCATCACCGCGACGATGAACGAGACCGATGGGTCCACCCACGTCAAGGTCGACAGCGACGTCACGATCAAGGGGAAGGTCGCCCAGTTCGGTCGCGGCATGATCGCCGAGGTCAGCTCGAACCTGCTCACCCAGTTCGTCGAATGCCTCGAGACCAAGCTCGAAGGCGAGCCGGAAGCCAGCTCGCCGGGCTCTGACGACACCCCCGAGACCGTCGGCGATCCGGCTGCCGAGGCCGCCAGGTCCGACAGCAGCTCGCCCGGGGTACGCAAGGTCGAGTCGGCCGAGGCGGCACCGGTCAACCTGCTCGACAGCGCGGGCGCGCCCGTCGCCAAGCGGGCCGCTCCGATCGCGATCCTCGTCATCGTGCTGCTCCTGCTCGGCTGGCGCCGTGCCGCCAGGCGCCGCAGCTGACGCTGACGACACCGGGGCACGACGTGGCCAGCGCGGACGACGTCGCCGCCGTCCGGGAGCTCCTCGGTCGCGCCCCGCAGGCGGACTTCGACGTCGTCGTCCGCGACGACGCCGGTGCGCCCGTCGTGATCCGCAACGCACCCCTGCTCGACGACGGGACGCCCATGCCGACCCGGTACTGGCTGGTGGGTACCGAGGACCGGGTCATGATCGCCCGCCTCGAGTCGGCCGGGCTCATCGACGTGGCCGAGGCCGAGATCGGCGACGCCGCCCTCGACGCTGCCCACGCCGACTACGCGGCCGAGCGCGACGCCGAGCTTCCCCCGGGCTACTCGGGCCCAGTGCCCATCGGCGGCGTCGGGGGCACCCGTCGGGGCATCAAGTGCTTCCACGCCCACTGGGCGTGGTACCTCGCCGGCGGGCGCGACCCGGTGGGTGTCTGGATCGAGGAACGGCTGGCCGCCGATGCACCGGTCTGACCGGTGGGGCGTACGGGTTTCCACCCGTCCGCAGGGGCTTGGCAAGGTTGTGTCGTGAGTGTCCCGGTCTTCGCCGCCATCGACTGCGGCACCAACTCGACCCGACTCCTCGTGACCCGTGGTGCCGGTGCCGACAAACAGGCATTGGCCAGGGAGAACACCATCACCCGCCTCGGTCGCGGCGTCGACGCCAGCGGTCGGCTCGACCCCGCATCGATCGAGCACACCATCGACGTCCTCCGACGCTACCGGGCGATCATGGACGGGCACGGAGCCGCGCCTGAGCGGCTGCGCATCACGGCCACGTCCGCCGCACGCGACGCCACGAACCGCGACGACTTCTTCGACGCCGCCGAGGCGATCGTGGGGGTCCGGCCCGAGCTGCTGTCGGGCGACGCCGAGGCCCACCTGTCCTTCCTCGGAGCCACGGCCGAGCTCGATCCCGACGACGGACCGTTCCTGGTGGTCGACATCGGGGGCGGGTCGACCGAGTTCATCGTCGGGACGACGGAGGTCGACGCCGCACGTTCGATCGACATCGGCTGCGTCCGCTTCACCGAGCAGTTCATCGAGCACGACCCGCCCGCGCCCGAGGAGCTCCACGCCTGCATCTCGGTCGCGACGCAGTGGCTCGACGAGATCTCCCGGGAGCTGCCGGGCATGACCGGGGCCGCGACGTTCGTCGGCCTGGCGGGGACGGTCACCACGATCGCTGCGGTGGAGATCGGCCTCGATGCGTGGGACCGCGACGCCATCCACCACTTCCACCTCACGCGGGAGGCGGTGGAGGACGTGTTCCGGACCCTCGCCACCGAGAATCTCGAGGACCGCAAGCACAATCCCGGGCTCGAAGATGCGCGCGCCGACGTGATCGTGGCCGGTGCCTGCATCCTCGTCGCCATCGTCCGCTGGCTCGACGCCGAGAAGTGTCTCGTGTCCGAGGCTGACATCCTCGACGGTCTCGTCGCTTCGATGGCCTGACCGTGTTGTCGAAACACTCCTAGTCTCTTGGCCGTGCCGCTGTCCGATCGCACCCTCATGGGCCCGGGCCCGTGCAACCCGTATCCCGAGGCGATCGAGGCGCTCACGCGTCCGATGCTCGGGCACCTCGATCCCGAGTTCCTCGCGCTGCTCGACGACGTGTGCGCCCGGCTCCGGGTGCTCTTCGGGACCGAGAACGCCCTCACCATCCCCATCAGCGGGACCGGCTCCGCCGGCATGGAGACCTGCATCGTCAACGTGCTCGGGCCCGGCGACGTCGCGGTCATCGGCGTGAACGGCGTGTTCGGCAACCGCATGTGCGAGGTGGCTGCCCGCACGGGCGCCGAGGTCGTCCGCGTCGACTTCGACTGGGGTGCGCCCGTCACCACCGAGCGGCTGCTCGACGCCCATCCCTCGCCGACCCTCATCGGCATGGTCCACGCCGAGACCTCCACCGGCGCCCGGTCCGACATCGCCGAGCTCGGCTCCGGCAAGGGCGACGCGCTCCTGCTCGTCGACTGCGTCACCTCGTTGGGCGGGATCGACTTCCGAGCCGACGACTGGGGCGTCGACCTCGCCTACAGCGGAACCCAGAAGTGCCTCGGCGTGCCCCCCGGACTGTCGCCGGTCACCGTCTCCGACCGGGCCCGCGACCGCTTCGTCGAACGCAGCCAGTCCTGGTACCTCGACCTGCGCCTCATCGGCAACTACGTCGGTACCCCCGGTGCCACCCGCGCCTACCACCACACCGCCCCGATCTCGATGATCCAGTCGTTGCGCGGCGGGCTCGTCGCCATCGAGGACGAGGGGTTCGACGCGGTGATCGAGCGTCATGCCGACTGCGGCGCCGCCGTCCAGGAGGGGCTGCAGAAGCTGGGCTTCGAGCTCTTCGCCGAGGAGGGGCACCGACTGCCCCAGCTCACCTCGGTGCTCGTCCCGGACGGCATCGACGAGGCCGCGGTCCGATCCGAGTTGCTGGCCACGTACGGGCTGGAGATCGGCGGCGGGCTCGGTGAGTACGCCGGCAAGGTCTGGCGCATCGGCTGCATGGGGCACACGGCTCGTCGTCGCAACGTCGCGACGCTCCTCGCCGCGCTCGGCGAGCTCATGGGCTGATGGTCGCCCGCACCACGACCCAGGTCCGCCTGCTCGGCCGACGGGTGGTCCTGCGGCCCCTCGTCCCGACCGACTTCGACCAGTGGCGCGAGGTGCGCCGCCACAACACGGACTGGCTGACGAAGTGGGAGCCACAACGCGTCCCGGGCCAGGCCGACGTGATCGAGCACCGCGACGCGTTTTCGTCGCGGTGCTCGGCCCGGGCACGCGAGTGGCAGCTCGGGACGGGATTCGGATTCGGGGTGTTCACCCACGACGGCAGCCTCGTCGGCGAGATCAACCTGTCGTCGGTGCAGCGCGGACCGTTCCAGAACGCCTACGTCGGCTACTGGATCGATCAGCGTCATGCCGGCCGGGGTCTGACGCCGGAGGCGCTGGTGGTGTCGATGCAGTACGCGTTCGACGAGATCGGCCTCCACCGCCTGCAGATCGCCATCATCCCGCGCAACGGCGCCAGCAGGCGGGTGGTCGACAAGCTCGCGTTGCGCGAGGAGGGCCTGGCGCTGCGGTACCTCGAGATCGACGGGGTGTGGGAGGACCACGTCCGCTACGCGATCACGTCCGAGGAGTGGGAGGCCCGGCGCGACGAGCTGGTGCAGGCGTGGATCGCCTGAACCGCGTCGCGGTCGCGACGGTGACGAGCGCGTCGCCCGAGACGGGCTCGTCGTCCCCTCCATCGGATGCTGTCGATCGTCGAGCGGTCGTTCACGCTGGACGAGTCGTGGTCCTCGAAGCTATTTGCCGGAGATCTTCTTCTGCAGCGCGGCCAGCCGCTCCCGGAAGGCGGGCTGATTGAGCGACCACACCTGAGGTTCGAGCTCTCGCTCGAGGGCTGCGGGGTGATCGTCGATGTCGGCCATGGCCTCGATCGTGGCCTTGGTCCTGATCACCAGCTCGCGTGGCGCCTCGGCCGCCGCCCGTCCCATGTCGAGCGCGGTTTCGAGCAGGTCGCCGTCGGCCACGCAGCGATGGGCGAGCCCCACCCGCTCGGCCTCTCGACCGTCCATGACCTGACCCAGCAACACGGCCGCCTTCGTGGTCTGCGGGCCGACGATCCTCCGGAACATCCACGTGTGGCCACCGCCCGGGTGGAGGCCGAGCTGCATGAACCGGGTGTCGAACTTGGCCCGCTCGGCGGCGACTCGCACATCGCACACCAGCGCGAGGTTCATCCCGGCGCCCACGGCCGCCCCGTTGACGGCGGCGATGGTCGGCAGCGGGCAGTCGCCGAAGCGCAGGAACCCTTCGTAGATCCGCTTCAGCCCGTCGGCCTGCGACGAGCCGAGTTGGGACAGGTCGGCGCCAGCGCAGAACGCGGGTGGTTCTCCGGTGACCACGACGGCGCCGACGGACTCGTCGGCCTCGATGCCGTCGAGCGCGTCGACGATCTCCGCGTTCATCTCGAGGTTGAGTGCGTTGCGACGGTCGGGGGCGGCGAGGGTGATGACGGCCACGCCGTCGATGGTCTCGGTGCGGATCTGGCTCATCCGGGGGAGTCTGGCAGACCCCGTTCAGCGAGCCGGCAGGCTCCGGATGTGGTCGCGCACCTTGCGGAGCAGCGTGGTGAGCTGCTCGAGCTGGGGGTCACTGAGCGCGTCGCCGAGCAGCTCGCCCAGATCCTGGACGTGCCCGGGCGCCAGCGATTCGATGCGCTGCCGACCTTCCTCGGTGAGCAAAGCCCACGTGCCGCGCCGGTCGTCGGGGCACGGCTCGCGCCGCACGTGACCGGCATCCTCGAGCCGGTCGACGAGCCGTGTCAGACCGCTGGTGCTCATCGTCATGCTGTGGGCGAGCTCGGACATGCGCAGCCGGTGGCCGGGGGTGCGGGCCAGCCGTACCAGGACCCCGATCCAGGGAACCGGGATGGACGTGTCGTCGAGGCGCTGGGTCACGGCGTTCAGCGTCTCGTTGTGGGTCTCGAGCAGCATGCCGAACGCCTCGACCCGTGGGTCGTCGAGGACGGCGAGGTCGTGCTGCATACCGGCCATGGCAGAAGGGTAGGGAGCAGAAGTTGCGCGCGCAACGATTTGGGAATACCGGCCGCATGCCGCCGGTTGTTGTGTATGCAACAATCCTTCCCGCAACAAGTTCTCCGAGGAGTTCCATGACCGACACCCTGACCCGCACCGCCGCCGGCACGACCGTTCCCGAGGCCGGTCGGTACACGATCGATCCGAGCCACAGCTCGGCCGACTTCCAGGTGCGCCACCTCGGCCTGTCCAAGGTCCGGGGCGGCTTCGAGTCGTTCTCCGGCACCGTGGTCGTCGACGACGACCCGGCCCAGAGCTCGGTCGAGGTCAGCCTCGACGCCGCCAGCTTCACCACGGGCAACGAGGACCGTGACGGACACGTCAAGTCCGCCGACTTCCTCGCCGTGGAGCAGTACCCCGCGCTCACCTACCGGAGCACCGGCGTCCGCCAGGACGGCGACGACTGGAAGGTCGACGGCGAGCTCACCGTCCGTGGCGTCTCGCGCCCAGTGACCCTCGACGTCGAGTTCGAGGGCGCCGGTGAGGATCCCTGGGGCAACGGCCGCATCGCCTTCTCGGCCGAGACCGAGATCGACCGCGACGAGTGGGGCATCAACTGGAACCAGACGCTCGAGACCGGCGGTGTCCTCGTGGGCAAGACGGTCAAGATCGAGATCGACGTCCAGGCCGTCGCCGAAGCCTGACATCCGCATCGATTCGTCGGAGACTGAAGCCATGGAGCCGATCCAGATCGACGAGCTGAACCATGCCGTGCTCTACGTCCGGGACGTGCCCACGGCTCAGGCCTTCTACACCGAAATCCTCGGATTCCGCGTGGTGTCGGCCGACCCGCACGGCCGTGCCACGTTCCTCCGGGCCGGCGGCTCCGGCAACCACCACGACCTCGGCCTCATCGCGGTCGGCCCCGCGGCTGCCCACCCGCCCCGGGGCTCGACCGGCCTCTACCACCTCGCCTGGCGGGTCGGTTCGATCCACGAGCTGGCACGGGCGCGGGAGATCCTCAGGACCCACGACGCGCTCGTGGGTCAGTCCGACCACGGGGTCAGCAAGTCGCTCTATGCCGCCGACCCCGACGGCAACGAGTTCGAAGTCATGTACCTGCTCCCGGACGACGAGTGGCCGCCCGATGAGGACTCCGCCATTGTCGCCCCGCTCGACCTCGACGCCGAGGTCGCCCGCCGCTCGTGAGCAGCGGCTCAGTCCCTGCGCACCACTGCCGGCGAACGTTTGAAGAAGTCCTCGACCTCCTGGCGGTACCGGTAGGCCTGTGGTTCTCCGACCGTCCGGCGCAACCGGAGGGTCTCGATGAAGGCCCGAACCGTTCCGGCCGACGTGTGGGTGTAGTCGAAGCCGAGCTCCTTGAGCCGGCTGTTGTCGATGCCTCGTCCGTAGCTGAGCAGGTCGACGACCTCGGGCGGGATGTCGATTCCGAGAACGCGCAGGGCCGCACCGACGAGACCCTGCCCGACGGGCGGTAGCGGCCACGTGCGTTTGCCGCAGATGGCGGCCACCTCGCTCCACGGCAGGAGTCCGTCGCCGGCCACGTTGTAGATGCCGGCGAGGTTCTGCTCGAGCACGAACAGCACCGCGCGGATCACGTCGTTCTCGTGGACGAACTGGAACCGCGGGTCGTACCCGAACACCGACGGCACCACCGGTGCCTCGAGCATCCTCGACAGCGGCGTGGTGATGTCGTTGCCGAGCACGTTGGAGAAGCGCAGCAGCGAGACGTCCACGTGGGGGTTGTCCACGGCGAAGTCGCGCACGTAGGACTCGACCTCGGCCAGCGACCGTTCGACCTGGTGCCGGAGAGGGTCGTGCCGCGGCGTGTCCTCGGTGAACCACGTCGGATCACGCGGGTGGCAGCCGTAGACGTAGGAGGACGACTTCACGACCACGTTGCGCACCGACGAGTCGGCGGCGGCGGCGAAGAGGTTCATCGTCCCGATCACGTTGATCTCGTGCATGGCCCTCGCTCGCATCGACGTCGAGTCGACGACGAGGAACGTGTGCACGATCGTGTCGACCTGGGTCGCCCGCACGATGCGGGACAGGATCGAGTAGTTCTCGTCCGAGCGCACGTACTCGGTGCGCTCGAGCTCGACCTGGGGTTCGCGGGTGTCGAGACCGATGATGACCTCGACGCTCGGGTCGGCCTCGAGCGCCTTCGCGACCCGTCCGCCCCAGAAGGCCCCGAGCCCGGTGACCAGCACGCGCCGGCCCATCAGCCCGACCAGACCGATCGGCGGGTGCGGAGCATGTCGTAGAGCGCTTCCTGGATCTGCTGGCGGATGACCTCGGACTCGTCCATGACCTTCGACCGGGAGTATCGGGGCTGATCGGGAGGCACGTCGAGGTGGATGGGGTCGAGCACCCGCAGCTTGAACTTGGCCGGGTAGTAGAGGAACGCGCCGAGCGGGCCGAGCAGCGGGCCGAAGGTGACCATGTTGGCGGTGACCGGCAGGTAGGGCAGGCCGAGAGCCTTGGCCAGGGGAGCGATGTTGGCGATCGTGGGCATCGACTCCTCGGCGCCCACGACCGCGATCGGCACGATCGGTACGCCCGCCCGCATGGCGATCTGGATGAACCCGCCTCGCCCGAAGCGCCGGAGCCGGTAGCGCTCGTTGAACGTCTTGGCCGGTCCCTTGTTGCCCTCGGGGAAGACGAGGACGAGCTGATTCTGCTCGCGCAGCAGCCGGTAGGCGTTGTCGGGGTGGGCGAGCACGCCACCGGCCCGGGACCACAGCGTCCCGATGACGGGCATCTTCTTGAACACCTCGTCGGCCAGGCCGTACACGGGCCGTTCGAGCTCGGTCTCGATCCCGTGCATGATCACCGGCGCATCGCTGGGGATCGCCCCGGCGTGGTTGGCGATCAGCAGCGCGCCCCCGTCGCTCGGGATCTTGTCGAGACCCTCCCACTCGACGCGGAACCAGTGCTCGTAGAACGGCTGGAACAACGCTCGGGCCCGTGCCCGCATCTGCTCGGACCGGCCCCACTCGTCGACATCGGACTTTCGGGGGTCCTCCAGTGGCTCCGTCGCCGGTGCAGGCACCGGGACGAGATGAGCGCCGGTGCGGGGGACCTCGGAGGTCGGTCGGTCCATCGCTCCGATCGTAGGTGCGATCCGCTCGACTTCGTCGATCGCATCCCGTCCTGCGACTCATTCCGACTCCGTCGTCATTTCGTCGTACGCGCCTGTCCGGAGGCGGGGAGCCTCCCACGCGAGGCGCTGACGCGGCCCCTGGATAGCTTGCGGTCGATGGTGACCGACAGACGGCCGGACGCGGACAACGCCGAACCATCGCCCCCGACCGTGCACGGCGGTGTCGCCGCGACGCCGACGCGCAGGCCGGGGCTGCGCGAGGCAGGCGCTGCGTTCAAGATTCCCGAGTTCCGGCGGTTCTGGGCGGGTGCGCTCGTGTCCAACAGCGGCTCGTGGATGCAGAACGTGTCGGTGCCGTTCGCGCTGTACCAGCTGACCGAGTCGGCGACGTGGGTGGGGATCGCCTCGTTCGCCCAGTTCTTCCCGGCGTTGGTCTTCGGGCCGCTCGGCGGCTCGCTGGCCGACCGCTTCTCCCGGCGGACGGTGCTCATCGTCGCCCAGGCCGGTATGGCTGCGGTGGCGCTGGCGCTGTGGGCGCTGTGGGCGACCGGTGTGGCCGAGGCGTGGAGCATCACCGCGCTCGTCGCGGCGTTCGGGGCCATCGCCGGGATCAACATCGGATCGTGGCAGGCGTTCGTGTCCGAGCTCGTCCCCCGGGAGCTGCTGCTCAATGCCGTGACGCTCAACTCGGCCCAGTTCAACGGTGCGCGGGCCTTCGGCCCCGCGGTCGGTGGATTCGTGCTCGCGACCCTGGGACCGTCAGGCGCGTTCGCGTTGAACGCGCTGTCGTTCGTCGCCGTGATCGGGGCCCTGAGCACCATCCGGCCGCGACCGGCCGCCCTCGGGCCCGGCGACGATCGTCCGTCGGTGCTGGGCGAGACCAGGGAGACCATCGCCTACATCGGCACGATGCCCGGTATCGGTGCCTGCGTGGTCGTGGTTGCCGCGCTCGGCTTCTTCGGCAACCCGGTCTTCCCGCTGCTCGCGGTCTTCGCCGAGGAGGTGTTCAGCGTGACCGGCGCGCTCTACGGACTGCTCGGCGCCGCGCTCGGCATCGGTGGGGTGCTCGCGACCCCGATCGTGGCCGGACGGGGGAGTGGTGTACGCCGGTCGCGCCTCGCCGCGGTGGCGCTGGCCACCTACGGGGTGTCGCTGATCGTGTTCGCGCTGTCGCCCGTCTTCCCGATGGCCGTGGTCGCCCTCGTGGTGGCCGGCGGCGGCTACCTGGCCGTGGCGTCGACGTTGAACACCACGATCCAGATGCAGGTGGCCGAGGAGCGCCGCGGCAAGGTGCTCGCGCTGTACGTGATGGGGCTCACCAGCAGCTACCCGCTCGGGTCGTTGGTGCAGGGGGCGGTGGCCGACCTCATCGGCGTGCAGGCGGTGACCGCTCTCGCCGGCCTCGGCCTGCTGGTGGTCTGGACCTGGATCCGGGCCACCGGCCGGTTCCGCATGATGGACGGCGAGGAGCCGGTGTCGGCCTGAGCGCGGTCACGCCAGCTCGACCTTCGCCGTCCACTCCAGGCCGGGCCCACACGTGGCGCGGCCCGGGCACCACGAGCAGTGCCCACCCGGTCGCAGGTGGACGGGCGCCGTACCCCACCGAGCCTCGATCATCGCCGACACCGTCCGGGCGACCCGCTCGGTCGCGGCCTCGAGTACGCCGCCGGTGACCGACTCGGCCACCGGTTCACCCGAATCGAGGTACACCGTGGCCAGCCGACGGGGCGGCAGCCCGATCCGTAGCGTGTCGAGCAGCGCGTAGAAGCGCAGGTCGTCGACGTGGTGGATCCGGCGGCTGCCGGTCTTGAGGTCGACGATCACCTTGCCACCCCGCAGGGCCTGGCCGAGCGTGAGATCGGGTTGGCCGCTGAGCACGATCCGGGCGTCGCACAGCTCGACCCGGCACCGCCCGTCGACGACGGGGCGCCACCGCGTCCGCAGTGGCGGGAAGCACTCCTCGAAGCTGGTCACGTGACCGGCCGCGAGGCCACGAAGCTCGGCCATCTCGACCGTCGACAGCGTGCGCAGGAACCGCCCGGCCGAGCTGAACTCGTCGTCCAGCAGATGCTCGATGGCCGCGTCGACGGCTCGACCGGGCTCGACCTCGCCGCGCCAGTTGACCGACAGCTCGATGGCCTTGTGACTGACGGTGCCCCGGACCGACGGAATCGTCCAGGCGAAGGGCGACTCGAGTTGGGCCCGCCATCGGCCCTCGCACGAGTTGAACGCGGCCAGCGCGGTCTTGCCGACCCAGAGCTGCTCGCCCTCGGGCAGCAGCGCCGTGGCCGGGGCCAGCCGCTCCTCGAGCTCGGCGCGGAGCTCGTCGGCGACCTCCGGCCCCAGATCCGGCACGTCGTCCGCGCCGCGCCCGAGCAGGTCGATGATGCGTTGCTGGGCAGGGCGGTAGACGGGCGGCGGCGCGAGTCGTGCGGGAGAGGACGTGGTCATGGCTCCACCATCGCAGCGGGCAGTGACAGGAACTCCGGGCGGGGGTTCCTGTCACCGGTCGCGGGGATGATCGGAGCGATGTCGTCGACACTCGCCTTCGCCCACGCCGTCCGGACGCTCAGCGAGGCCGCGCGCCTCCAGGGGCTCGAGGTGCCGATGTTCCGCAGCCCGCCGCGCGTCTCCGGCGCAGCCCGGACCATCCGGCGCACCCGGCGGGGCGCCACGGTGTCGGTGGTGGTGGCCGACCGGCCCTGGACCAACGTCCTGGCCGACCTGATCGACGGCACCGTCCTGGTCAACCGGCTCGAGGGTGCCCCGGCCATCCGCTGTCGTACCGCGCTCTGGTCGGCGTCGAGCGAGGGGAGGTGTTGGCCGCGTGAGCGGCCGGTCGTGTCCCGTACCCTGCTGGCGTGGAGTCGTACCGCATCATCGCCGACCACGTCGACGTCGACGGCGCACCGGTCGACTGCTCCTACGCCGACATGTTCGTGGTCCTCCGCGACGGCGCCGAGCATCCTGCTCCCACCGACTGGGAGGCCCAGATCCGCACGGATCGCCGGGTGCCCATGGCCAAGGGCCGCCGCGACCTGGCTTTCCGCGTCCCCGACGGTTCGTGTCTGCGTGGCGCGGCGTTCGTGCGATTCAGCGACGGCCACCGACACCTGTTCCGGGGCGACGGCGACCTCCGCGGATTCGAGCGCGAGCATCCGTTACCGGGCCACTAGGAGTGTGCTGAGCAACCGCAATCGGCCCCGGTCGCAGCTCGCTGACCAGCGGTTCCGCACGGACGGGCGGCTCGATTCTCGTATTGCTCAGCATGCTCCTCAGCTCACCGGCCCGGGTGGCGGAACTGGTAGACGCAGAGGGCTTAAACCCCTCGGCTCCTCCGGGAGCGTGTGGGTTCGAATCCCACCCGGGCACACAGGCCGGGTAGCGCCAGCCCAGCCTCCGGCCGTCCGGCCGTCAGCTGGGCTGACTTCCGCAGGGCCTGGCCCCTTGGCGGCAACCAGCGTCACGCACCGAGAGTCTGCTGAGCGAGCGAATTGCCGAGGTCGTCGCCCGCGGGTTGGCGTGCACGTCGAGCGGGTGGGCCACGTCGGCCGTGGCCTGCGCTCGGCGTCAGAGGTCGTTCGTACGCTGGTGTGATGGCTGAGGATCTCCCGCGTATCCGACGGGCTCCCATACCGCACGACGCAGTGATCGTCGTGCGGGGTCAGCCGGCCGACCCGGCCGAGGCGCGGTTCCTGGCCGAGGACTTCCGAGACCGCTTCCCAGGATGGGGACGCTGGGGCGTCTCCGCGTTCTACGCCCGTGGTGAGATCGAGATCGATGACCTTGCCTCGACCCGCCTCCGTCGATTCCGGTTCGTGCGCGTGTACCGAATCGCCGACCTCGTCGAGACGGGCTTCGAATCGTGCCGACGTTCAGAACGCCTCACGTGACAGTCGCCTGGCGCGACGAGCTCGATGAGGACTTGAGCGGCTCGATTTCAGCCGACCACATCGAGCGAGTGAACCCGTACCATGGTTCCGAATAGGAGGACACACCAGTGACGAGTCACAGCGAGATCGACCTCTTGGTCGACTTCAACACCGAGGACGACACGGGCCTCTCGTGGACGTACGCGAAGCGTGCCAAGGACCCGTCACCAGATCGTGGCGGGCCGATACGTCGTCGCCGGCATGACGGGTGCGACAGCCGTGGTAAGGATCGTTGACGTCGATGATGACGGGCTCGTTCACGTGCTGCCGGTTCCGGGGTCTGTCGAGGAGATCGGCATCTCCTCGGCGTGCAGCCGTCCAGCGCATAGGCGGACCTCGATGGCGACCAAGGCGCCGGCCTTGCTAACGACGTGCCAACGAACGATCCCGATCTGATCCGGACGAGCTGACATGCGCCGACACCTCATCGGCACGCGCCCCCGGCTCAGACAGCATTTTCCGACATCAGGCGATACGGATCGTCATGCCATTTCAATGTCTGAAACCCCTCGGCTCCTCCGGGAGCATGTGGGTTCGAATCCCGACCCCGGGCACGCGAAGCTCTCCAGTCGCTGTGCGACTTCCGAGTTCGTTGGCCTTGTTCGGCTGTGAGCGCCTCACGTTTTCGTCGACGAGAGCGAACGGAGCGCCCGCTACCTGATGTGCAGTGTGACGATCGCCCCCGCCGAGGTCGGCACCCTTCGTCGGACGATGCGAAAGCTGCTCCTGCCCGGCCTGTCGCAGCTCCACTTCAAGAACGAGAGCGCTCGCCGGCGACGAGAGCTCGCCGGCGCGCTCGTCGCGCTCGGTCTCGACGTGGCTGTCGTGTCCAAGTCGAGCGAGCCAGGACTACGCCGTGCCGACCTCCGGGGACCGCCGCCTCGCCGAGGTCATCGCCGACGCCCAAGGCCGAGGCGATCCCTTGCAGATGTACCTGGAGAGTCGTCATCATCAGGACGAGGCCGACCATGCATCGTTCTCTCGATGGCGCCAGCCCGAGCCTCCGCTCAACTACGAGCATGTCGAGGGCGCCGCTGACCCGCTCCTCTGGCTTCCCGATGCCTTCGCATGGTTGGCCGGCGCAGGCGGTGAGTGGAGCAGGCCCTGGGCCCTCGGCTTCGACCATTGTCGCATGATCCGGCGCCGATGCCGACGGGAATCGGCCCGACTGGTATGACGAAGTCGATCGCTCGGACGAGATTCGGGCGCACCCGCCGGCCGCATCGCCGACCGGCACTCTCGCCGCATGCCCCCACGCGAGATTATGTCCTCGCGTCAGGTGACGGTCGGCTCCACGGCGCGATCCACTTCGCGCGGGTCACATGCCCGGTTCGTGAACCCGAAGTTCGGTGTGCTCGGCAAGCAACGTCGAAGTCGCGGTCGTTGTGAAGCAGCGGCACCTCGTCGCGGATGGCGACCGCGCCGATGCAGGCAGTCGATGAGCTTGCGGACCGTCTCGCCTCGACGGCGGCACGACCGGTACAGCGAAGCTGCCGACTCGTAGTCGGCGGGGCCCGTCGGCAGCACAGTCGCTCGTGCGAGGAGTCCACGAAGCTGCTGAAGGTGTGCGTCGTCTCTGGCTCCGGCGAGGATCTCCATCCGGATCGGGTCGCAGACAGCGATGTCGCTTGCGAGTCGTCGGTCGGCCTCCTCGCAGACGGGTGATCCCGTGTCGCGCAGGAACTCGATCCATGCTGAGGTGTCGATGAGGATCACGCCGGGCGGCCGGAGCGCATCTCCTCGAGATCACCCTCCCAACCCGAGCCACGCAACGCACGAGCGTCGGCGACGTCGAGGGCCTCGCCGGCGACGAGGCGAAGCGCATAGTTCACGGCGTCCCGTTTGGACGGCAGGTGGTACCGATCCATGACCGTCGCGCATCCCCTGGTCGTCGATGTCGATGTCGGTACGACCCATACACCAAACATACACCACATACACCAAGGGACGGATCGTGACGACCTGCCGCACCGGCCGACGGATCTGGACGCGTCTCGCACGCCCGATATCGCTCCGCTCGGGGACGGCGTTTCGGGCATGTCGATCGCCCCGCCTCCACCGGCACTTGGCGGGCAGTATCACTTCGATACCATCGGGCAATGGCCATGACGCTGCGCCTCACCGACGATGAACAGGAAGAGCTCCGCCGCCGAGCGGCTGCTGAGGGCATCTCGATGCAGGAGGCCGCCCGACGAGCTGTCCGGAACTACGTCGGTCTGATCGATCACCGCACGCAGAGCGTCGTTGCGTCGGCCACGCGCATCATGGCTGCTCGCGCGGACGCCATCGAGCGACTCGGTCGGTGAGCGAGTCCGATGTCGAGTACCTCGATCTCGACGATCTCGTCCTCCTCGCCACTGCGCTCCTCGGCGATCCGCCGCCGATCCGTGATCTCGGTCTGTTCGCGCGGCAGCAGCACGACCACGAACCTCGGCGTTCGGCACCGATGCGTATGCGGATCTGATCACCAAGGCAGCAGCGCTGCTCCACTCGGCCGTCAAGAATCACGCCCTCGTCGACGGCAACAAGCGCCTCGGCTGGCTCGCCTGCGCGGTCTTCCTCGACGTCAACGGCGTGGACCCGACTACAGCGGAGAACAACGATGTGTTCGACCTCGTCATGCACGTCGCCGCCGAGCCGATCGAGATCGACGAACTCGCCGGAAGGCTCCAGCGCATCCTCAGCGACTGATCTTGCCTCCGCGGCGGTCTGGGCCGCTGTCCCGGGCCGTCTCCATGGGGCTTGAGGGGCAGGTCAGCCAGCGGCATTGATGCGGTGTTGGTCGAGGCACCAGGTGTGCTGCGATCATCGCCTTCATGCTGGCTCCAGTTCGGTGTCGAGGGCGGGAGCAGGCGGGGTTCGCCGAGTCGATCGAGAAGCAGCGGGACGAGTCGGTCGAGCCAGGGCGGCATCCACCAGTTCCGGTCGCCGAGAAGCGCCATCGTCGCCGGCACGAGGACCATCCGGGCAAGGGTGGCGTCCAGGAACACGGCGAGGCCGAGTCCCAACCCGAAGAGCTTGATCTCGCGGATGTCCTCGAACACGAACGAGCCGAAGACCACGACCATGATGGCGGCTGCGGCGGTGATGACCCGGGCGGTCGAAGCCAGACCGTCGGCCACCGATGTCGATGCGTCGCCGGTGCGGTCGTACTCCTCACGTATGCGGGAGAGCATGAACACCTCGTAGTCCATCGACAACCCGAACACGATGGCGAACAGCATGAGGGGGATGAACGGGTTGATCGGCCCTGCCTCGATACCGAGGAGCGCGGCGCCCCAGCCCCACTGGAAGACCGCCACGACCACGCCGTAGGCGGCGGCGATCGAGAGCAGGTTCATGACCACGGCCTTGAGCGGGACGAGCGAGCGAACGGAACACCATCATCAGGACGAGGAACGACATGCCGAGCACGGCGGCGAAGAACAGCGGCAGCATCCGTCCACCCAGGTAGTCGGTGACGTCGATGTTGGTGGCGGCACTTCCCGGTGATGTGGACGTCGAGGCCGGCCACGGCTGCGGCCGCGGCAGGGCGTCGTCGCGCAGGTGACCGGACGAGCTCGGTCGTGGCCTCGTCCTGGGGGGCCGAGGTCGGGACGAGCGTCATCAGCGGTGACGGCACTGGGGTCGGACGGTCGTCGGCGACCGGCGGGGTGACGGCGCCGACGCCCGGGGTGTCGGCGAGGGTGGTGTGCAGCTCGTCGATGGTGCCGGCGTCGGTGCCGGGGGTCGGTGGTGGCGGTGATGACGAAGGGGCCGTTGAACCCGTCGCCGAAGCCTTCGGCCAGCAGGTCGTAGGCCTGGTAGGTGTCGGAGTCCTCGGGGAAGTTGCCCTCATCGGCCCAGCCCAGGCGAAGGCCGAGGACCGGCACGGCCAGGGCGACGAGGATGACCGCAGCCGCTGCGCCCCAGAGCAACGGCCGGCGCTGGATGGTCCGGCTCCATCGGTGGCGATGGCCTCGTCTCGACCGGCTTGGCAGCTCGGTGGGGCACCTCGTCGGCGCAGCGCACGAAGCGGCTCGTCACCAGCGAGGCGCACGGCGGCGCACGGTGCCACCGATGGCGAGCGGGGTGAAGCCTGATGCCGACCCCGAGGATGGCGGCTGCCGTTGCGACCGGCGGCGAGCATGGCCGCGCCAACGGGTGATCTCGAGCCGTGGACCGGCCATGGCGAGCAGGGCCGGCAGCAGCGTCATCGACGTGAACATGGTGGCGAGCACGGTGGCCGACGACGCCGAGTGCCCATGCCCGAAAGCCATCCCGATACCGACCAGCAGCAGACCAAGCATCGAGACGACGACCGTGGCACCGGCGAAGACGACGGCCCGGGCGGCGGTGCTCCATGGCGGCCACCAGCAGCGACCCTCGGCGAGTGCCCGGCGTGAGACCGCTTCGCGAGTCCGAGTGACGATGAACGACGCAGCTGTAGTCGATGCCGACGCCGAGGCCGACCATCATCCCGAGCAGCATGCGTGTCCTCCGGGCACGGTCGCCACCCGCGCTGAGCAGGACGATCGAACGCGATGCCCATGCTCGACGCCACCGAGCGCGACGGCGATGGGCAGGCCCATGGCCAGCACCGACCCGAAGGCGGCGATCGAGCACGAGAACGGCGAAGGCGATGCCGATCAGCTCGGACTGGGGAGGCTCGACCGATGCCAGGTACTGGCCGCCGACCAGGACCATCGAGGCCTTCGATCGACGAGGAGCGTCCTCGGCGATCAGTTCGCCGATCCGGCCCGGACTCGGTGTCGTCGACGTCGGCCGACAGGTTCACCTGGGCGAACGCCAGCTGGCCGGCCAGCGGCCCGGTCGAGGCGATCTGGCCGCCGCCCTGGGCCGAGTAGGGGGACACGACGGTCGCACCCGGTGCGCTCGGCCTCCCGGCCTCGTCGGGGAAGCCGCCATCGACGTTGGCGAAGAGGCGCTCCATTGCGTCGACGACCTCGGGGTCGTCGACGCCCTGATGCGGCAGCGAACACGCGATCATGCCCGACTGGCCGCCGGTGCCGAGTTCGGGGAAGTGCTCCTCGAGGACGGCGAACCCGACTGGCGCTGTCGGAGCCGGGCACCATCGACTCGCTTCCGAATGCGAGGACCGACCCGCACCCGGCCGTCGCGAGGACGACCACGAGGACCGCAGCCCAGAGTCCGACGGTCGCTCGCCGGTGGTCGAAGCACCAGCCGCCGAGACGTCCGAGCAGCGAGTCACTCCCCGGCGGCGGGGCCCCACTTCGCCGATCCGCGACAGCGGGTGGCGTGACGGGTGGCGTTCGAGCTGCGAGCGTGGGCATAGCTCCCCATCCTCGGGATCGCCGCTCGGGCGCACATCGGGAGTCCCGGCCACTTCCGCACCGGCTGATCGACCGGTTCGCGGATCGTCCTTTCGGCCGATCCGCCCGACGCCTGGGCCTCGTACGCTTGCCCTGTGGTGTTGGACAAGAGCCGTCCCTACTGGGCGGAACCGCGGGCGGCCGACCCGCCCGGGCCGGCACGGCGCGACTGGGTGGTGGTGGCGGTCCTGGTGCGTGGCAGCGACGGTCGAGACGTTCGCCGGCAACGACCTGGCGTGGAGCGACGCACGTCGCTGGCGGTGACCATCGGCGTGGCGCTCCTACTGCCCTGGCGCCGGGTCCACCCGCTGCTGGTGGTCGCCGCTCGCGTTCGGGACAGTGAGTGCCGGTCGAGAGCGGCATCGCTCGTCCAGGACGTCGAGTGGGAGGGGCTCGACACCGACGGCCTTCCTGCTCGTGCTGCCCTACGCACTCGCCCGCTGGGCGTCGGGACGAGAGGTCGGTGCCGGTCTCCTCGTCCTGTCGGTCACCCTTGGTCCTGACCTTGGTCGCCGGCGACCCGATTGGCGACCTCGTCGGTGGTGCCGTCGTGCTCCTGCTCGCCTCGCGCGGTCGGCTTCGCCGTCCGCTACGCCGGCGAGCTGCGAGCCGAGGAGATCGCCGGGCTGCGATCGCGTGAACGAGAGGAGCTGGCCCGCGAACTGCACGACACGGTCGCCCACCACGTGTCTGCGATCGCCGTGCAGGCCCAGGCCGGTCGGGTCGTGGCCGCCACCCGACCCGAGGCCGCGGCCGAGGCGCTGGCGGTGATCGAGGAGGAGGCGGCCCGGGCGCTCGAGGAGATGCGATCGATGGTCGGCACGCTCCGCGAAGGCGATCAGGCCGACCTGCGGCCCCAGCAGGGCGTCCGCGACCTTCGTACGCCTCGAGGGGAACGGCGCGGAGCGCCGGTCCACGCGTGAGTGGTGACGATCGAGGTCGACGAGCTCCGCCCTCGGTGGATGCCGCCTGCTTTCGCCTCGCTCAGGAAGCGGTCACCAACGCCTTGCGCCACGCTCGCCAGGCGTCGGAAGTAGTGGTTCGGGTCGACGGAGACGACGACCACGTGCGGGTCACGGTCGTCGACGACGGACGAGGGCATGCGGCACCGACCGCCTCGACGCCGGGCTTCGGGCTGGTCGGCATGGCCGAGCGGGCCAAGCTCCTCGGCGGCACGTTCGAAGCTGGTCCCCGTCCCAGTGGCGGCTGGACCGTGGCAGCCACCTTCCCTCGCCGAGCGGCGACGACGATGACCATCCGGGTGCTGATCGCCGACGATCAGGGCATCGTGCGCACCGGCCTGCGCATGATCCTCGACGCCCAGCCCGACATCGAGGTCGTGGGCAAGGCGGTCAATGGGCGCGACGCACTCCAGCTCGCTCGCAGGCTGCGCCCGATGTGTGCCTCTTCGACATCCGCATGCCCGCGCTCGACGGCATCGAGCTCGCACCGCCGACTCGCCGGGCCCGATGTGGCCGACCCGCTCGCCATCGTCGTCATCACGACGTTCGACCTCGACGAGTACGTGCACGGGGCGCTCAAGGCGGGCAGCCGCGCGGGTTCCTGCTGAAGGATGCCGGCCCTGAACTGCTCGCTCAGGCGGTGCGCTCGGCGGCCGGCGGTGACGCGCTCATCGCTCCGAGCGTGACGGCTCGGCTTGCTGTCGACGTTCTCGGATCTCGAAGCGTCATCGAGCGAGCAGGCGGCCCAGCCGCTCGTCCCGCTCACCGAGCGCGAGGAAGAGGTGTTGGTGACCGTCGCCCGTGGCCGCACCAATGCCGAGATCGCCGATGATCTCTGCATCAGCCTCAGCACCGTGAAGTCGCACCTCGCCAGCCTCATGAGCAAACTCGAGCGCTCGCAACCGGGTCGAGCTCGCCATGTGGGCCTACGAGACCGACCGCATGACCTGATCCATGCGCCCTCCACCGACACATGGGGACGCGCCCGCGCACCGTTGGCGAGGATCCTCGCGTTGCATCCAGTCCACATGCCCTGGAACCTCGGGTTCTGGACGACTCCGCCGGCACGGTCAGGGACGACGATCTGGGACACTCGGTCCGGGCGACATCGACCGGCACTTCCGGGCGCATGTCCTCTGTGAATATGTCCGCGGCGATATGGGACAGTCGGCGTCGTCGCGATCGATGCACCTCGGTTGCGCTCCGGCGAACGTCCACCGAAGCTACGGCCCGCAGGAGAACGCCAGATCAGTGCGGCGGTCAAGGCCGAGGTTGCGCCGTGTCCGAGCTCGCCGTCCGAGAGAACCTCGTGATCCGGATGCGAGGCGAGCTGCAGAAGTCGCTCGAGTCGCTGAGGAGCCGGAGGGACGTCGGCGTAGAGAGCGAGCTCATCGACGAGGTCCATCGGGTGGAACACCGACGAGTATCGCCGACGCGCACGACCGGAGACTGGCACAGCTCCGTGCTGGGCAGGGCCCATGGCCGCTGAACGGCGTCAGGCCACGTCTGCGGTGACGACCGCCTCGGTCTGACCAACGAGGTCGGCGAGGGCGTCGGCACCGGTGGGCGGCACCGGTTGCCAGGGGACCACAGCCAGCTGGTCGTGGCGGTCGAGCATGTCGGCGAGCCAGCGCTGCTCGTGGCGGGCCCGTTCGCTCAGGATCGGGTCGCGTGGTGCCGGTCGCCGTGCAGGGTCTGGTTCGCGACCCAGGCGGCGGGGCGGATGTCGGCCCGGGCGAGGTCGTCTTGGAGCGCAGCGGCCTCGTGCACCGGGGTCGGCTCGGGCAGGGTCACGAGCAGCAGGGTCGTGTAGTCGGGGTCGCGCAACCGCCCCAGGAGCAGCGAGACGTCGTCGCTGCTGTCGTCCTGGTGGCGCTCGACCTCGCGCTGGTAGCTCTGCGCCGCGTCGAGCAGCAGCAGCGTGTGGCCGGTGGGGGCGGTGTCGAGCACGACGATGCGGTCCGACGCCGAAGCCGACGGTGGCGGCGAAGGTCCGGAACACGGCGATCTCCGCGGTGCACGGCGAGCGCAGGTCCTCCTCGAGCACGGCGAGGCCACCGGCGTCGAGCCCGGCGCCGGCATCGGCCAGCACCTCGCTCGTGTAGGCGGCGGTGGCGGCGTCCGGGTCGATCCGCTCGACGACCAGTGTTCCGGGCAGCGGTTCGTCGCCGGCGAGCGCGCCGGTCGAGGTGGGCGGCCGGGTCGGTGGTCGACAGCGTGACGGGCAGTCCCCGGCGGGCGAGCTCGACGGCGAGCGCGGCGGCCACGGTGGTCTTGCCCACACCGCCCTTGCCCATGGTCATCACCAGCCCGCGGCCTCGTGCCGCAACGGTGTCGGCGATGGCGGCCAGGCTGGTGGTGGCACCACCGAAGGTGGACGTGTCGTCGCCGTCGCCGTCGGCGCTGCGGCCTTCCAGCACTGCGGCGAGGGCATCGGCCCCGATCGGTGACACGGCGAGCAACGGCAGCGTGTCGCGGCGCAGCGTCGAGAGCCCGTCGGGCATGGCCGCCATCGCCTCGGCGTGGCGGCGCGCCAGGACGCTGCGCGGTGGGGTCGTCGCTGTCGCCGTCGAAGAGGCCGTTGACGATCAGGTGCTGGTTCCCCACGCCGATGTCGGCGAGCTCGGACCGGGCCCGCTCGGCCTCTTCGAGGGCCGCGGCTTCGGGTCGGGTGACCAGCACCAGCGTGGTCGCGGTCGGGTCGGCCAGGGTGGCCAGGGCGATCCGGTAGCGGTCGTGGGCCTGGGCTGAGCCCGGACATCGGGCCCGATGCAGGTGACACCGGCGGTGTTCGTGTCGAGGATACCCGGTCCATGCGCCGGGCAGCGAGAGCAGGCGCAGGGTGTGGCCGGTCGGGGCGGTGTCGAAGACGACGTGGTCGTAGCCGGCCGTGGCCTCCGGGTTGCCGAGCAAGCGCGGTGAACTCGTCGAAGGCGGCGATCTCCACCGTGCAGGCGCCCGAGAGCTGCTCTTCGATGTTGGCCACCGACGGTGTCGGGCAGCACGCCCCGGTACGGGCCGACCACCCGGTCGCGGTACGCGGACGCGGCGGCGTCGGGGTCGATGTCGAGCGCGTCGAGACCGTCGACGCCGGTGACCGGGCGGGGCTCGGCGCCCATCGGCGTGGCGAGCACCTCGGACAGGTTCGATGCCGGGTCGGTGCTGACGAGCAACACGCGCCGGCCCGCGCCGGGCCAGGCCGACCGCGGTGGCCGATGACAGGATGGTCTTGCCGACGCCGCCCTTGCCGGTGAAGAACAGGAAGCGGGTGGCGTCAGGGAGCAGGGATTCGAGCACGATGGCTTCCTCAGCAGCAGGCGGTTGTGGCGTCCTCGTCCATCGGCAGCGGCCGGACGCGTCGCTGCCGCAGCAGCTCGCCGTCGCTCTGCTCGGCAGGCGCTGCACGTCCGAGCGTGACCGTGGTCGGTGCCCAGCACCCGCGATGCGGTGTCGAGCATCTTGTTCGCGGGGACGTCCTTGACCGCCTGGGCAGCCCGGACCGCGAACGCGCAGGTCGTCGTTCGTGAGGCCGAGCTTGCGGGCCTCGGCGTACGTGGTGCTTGAAGCACGGCTCGCAGTTGGCGCCGATCGCTGCGCCGATGGCGGCGAGCTCGGTCACGACCGCTCCGCTGATGGTCGTGTCCGCAGCGGCGGCGGGCTCGAGGCCGGCCCAGCCGGCGAGCTCGTCGCGCGAGGGGAAGCGGCCCGAGGAACGGACCTCACCGTCGACGAAGCACGGCCGGCAGCGCGCCCTCGCCGTCGGTCTCCAGCAGCCGTCGCACGTCGTCGTTGGTGGCGAACGCCCCGGGCTCCTGGCCGAGGTTGTAGCGACGGACCTCGACGCCCTTGCTCGCCGAGCCAGTCGAGGTCGCCGGCGAACGTGGCCAGCGCCGGGTCGACGCTCGGGCCGCACACGCCGGTGGAGCAGCACATCGCGGGGTCGTACACGTCGATCTTCACAGTCGTTCTCCTTGATGAGGGGTGGTGGTTCGTGTTCTCAGGACGGCTCGCGCCGACGGCATGGTCGAGGAGCTCGGCGAGCAGACGCTCGGGCTCCGCCGGTCGATGTCGTCGACGATGGGTCGGACCTCCTCTGACCGGCTTGCCGGCGGGGTCGGTGAGGTCCCGAGTCGAGGTAGCGCTTGCCGGGAAGATCGGGGCAGGCATCCCCGCAGCCCATGGTGACGATGACGTCGGCGGCGCGGGCGGCGTTCGTCGGTCGAGGGGCTTGGGGAACTCCTGTGAGACATGTCCAGGCCTCGTTCGGTGAGGATCTCGCGGCCGGAGCCGGCCGGGCGGACGTTGACCTGTGCGTCTGCCGTGGTGGCGGAGCGCGGCGGCGAGCGGACCGGGTGTGAGCGCAGTCCCTGGGCTCGGACATGGTGAGTCGAGGGGCAGCGATCGGTCGCGGCGCTCCGTCAGCACGGAGTAGTCGGGCTCGCGGCGGTGGCATCGTGGACTGGTGCACGACGGCCGACGACGGAGCTCTCGAAGGTGGCGGGGCGGGTTCGTCGGGTCGCGATGTCACGGCGGGATCATGCCGGCTCCGGGGGTAGAAACGGCGGCGGGCCCAGAGGGCCACGTAGACGAGCCCGACGAGTACGGGCACCTCGATCAGGGGTCCGACCACGCCGGCGAGGGCTTGGCCGGAGGTGACGCCGAACACGCCGATGGCCACGGCGATGGCGAGCTCGAAGTTGTTGCCGGCCGCGGTGAAGGCGACGGTGGTGTTGCGGTCGTAGGGCAGGCCCATCCTCAGGCCGATGGCGAACGACGACGCCGACATGATGGCGAAGTAGACGAGCAGCGGCAGTGGCGATCGCGGGCCACGTCGAAGGGCTCGGAGGTGATGGCCTCGCCCTGGAGGGCGAACAGCACCACGATGGTGAACAGCAGCCCGTAGAGGGCGACGGGACCGATGCGGGGCAGGAAGGTGTTCTCGTACCACTCGGTGCCCTTGCGGCGCTCGCCGATCAGGCGGGTGAGGAACCCGGCCAGCAGCGGGATGCCGAGGAAGATGAGCACCGACTTGGCGATCTCCCAGATCGACACGTTGACCGCCTCCTGCTCGAGCCCGAGCCAGCTCGGGAGGAGCTCGAGGTAGAAGTAGCCGAGCAGCGAGTACGCCGCGATCTGGAACACCGAGTTCACCGCGACCAGGAATGCCGCTGCCTCGCGGTTGCCGCAGGCCAGATCGTTCCAGATGAGGACCATGGCGATGCAGCGGGCCAGGCCGACGATGATGAGCCCGGTGCGGTACTCGGGCAGGTCGGGCAGCAGCAGCCAGGCCAGCGCGAACATCAGGGCGGGGCCGATGATCCAGTTCGAGGAACAGGGACAGGCCCAGCATGCGACGGTCGGTGGTGACCTCGCCGAGGTTGTTGTACCGGACCTTGGCCAGCACCGGGTACATCATCAACAGCAGACCGATGGCGATCGGCAGCGAGACCGTGTCGATCTTGATCCGGTCGAGTGTCTCGTCGAGGCCGGGGAGCAGCTTGCCGAGCGCGATGCCCAGCACCATGGCGGCGCCGATCCACAACGGCAGGAACCGGTCGAGCGTGGAGAGCTTGTCGAGGACCGGTGCCTCGGCGTCTTGTGGTTCGGTGACGACGGTCATGCGAGCGCCCGCTGGTTCTCGCCGGGTGCCGGACAGCACGACGTGATCGACGCCAGCTGAGCAGTGAGGGCTTCGAGCATCCTCACGCTGCAGGCGGTAGTAGGTCCACTGCTGGTGCTTCTCGGACTTGACGAGCCCGGCGTCGCGGAGCACCTTCAGGTGGTGGGACACCAGGGGCTGGGCCAGGTCGAGCTCCTCGGCGAGGTGGCACACGCACAGCTCCTCACAGGAGAGCAGTTCCACGATCCGCCAGCGGTTCGGTTCGGCGAGCGCCTTCAGCACCGCAGGGTGGGCGGCGCGGCCGCCAGTGCATCAACAGTCATGCACATACATTACCGTTGATCAGCGAGAGTGCAAGCCCGGAATCGCAGCGATCGTCAGTACTACCCCGCGGAAGCTTCGGTCGAGGAGGTAGCGGCGGGCGTCCTCGTCGGTCGATGGGTCGACGACCGACGCCCGCCGGAGCGGGTTCAGCGTGACCTTCGGCTCTGCTCCTGGGCACCGCTGCGCGGCCACAACAGAACCCCCGTATCCGAGCGGCGAGCTGCCACATAACAATGACGTCGTCGGTGGTGCGCCACCATCCCGACCGCCGGCTCCGAGGTCACCGCCTTGTGGCGGTCCTCCCCAAACGACGACGTGCAACGCCACTGAATGTTCGCCGAGGGCCGTTGACGGCCTTCGAGCATCCGTCCAGGTGTCGGAACAGCCCGGCCGAGTGCGACGCTCGGTCGCGTAGGCCGGCGCTCAGCGTGTGATCGGCTTGCCCGAACGCTTCAACCCCCTCGGCTCCTCCGGGAGCGTGTGGGTTCGAATCCCACCCCCGGTCACTGGAGGCGCCGGCCCCCGTCTGCGCTTCCTGTGGTCGGGCGCGCTGGGCGTCGTGTTCGGAACGCGATCGGCGGAATGTCCGGTGGTGATCGAGATGTCGGTCCTCGATCGAGCTCTGGCGGTGGTGGTCACCGCCCGTGTCGGCGACTGCGACCGTTGCCGCCCGCGGCAGCAGCGACGCCGTCGCCCCCGACCGCGAGTCGACCACGCAGCTCGACGGTGACGGTCTCGCCGACGTCCTCGTTGCGGCTCCGGGCCGGCCGGCGACTACCTGGTCCTCGCCGCGGCGACGGCTCAGTTCGCCGTCGCCCGTTGTCGGTGGACGGCACGTTCCAGGCGCTCGCCGGCGAGCTTCGACGCGTCGAGATCCGAGGACGTGTTCTGGTACGCGCCGGACCCGAGCCCGATCACCTCGAGCGCTTCGACGGGGTCCTGGCCGCGGCTGCCGTTGGCACCCGGTGTCCGGGGTGTCGAGCCCCTGGTCGGCGACTTCGACGGGTCGGATTCTGAGCGACGTGTTCTGGTACGCCTCGGGGCCAGCGGCCGACTACGTGTGGTACTCACAAGGTGGCGGCTTCCGGTCGGTGCGGCAGTCGGTGTCGGGTCGCCATGAGCCGTTGGTGGGGGACTTCGACGGGTCGGGTTCCGACGACGTGTTCTGGTACGCCCCGGGGGCAGCGGCCGACTACGTGTGGTACTCACAAGGTGGCGGCTTCCGGTCGAGTGCGGCAGTCGGTGTCGGGTCGCTATGAGCCGTTGGTGGGGGGCTTCGACGGGTCGGGTTCCGACGACGTTGTTCTGGTACGCAGCTGTTCGGGCCGCGGACTACGTGTGGCTCTCCGACGGTCGGGCGTTCCGATCGAGTGCGGCGGTCGGTGCGGGACCTACCTCGCCCTGGCCGGTGACTTCGACGCCGATGGCGCCGACGATCTCTTCTGGTACACGTCGGGCCGGACCAGCCGACTTCGTCTGGTACGGCGGGTCGTCGTTCTCGTCGAAGCCGGCTCGCGTCAGCGGCACCTATCGTCCGATCGTCGCGGCGTTCGACGGTGCCGGCGACGACATGCTTCTGGTACGCCCCGGTGGCACGGGCGACTACCTCTGGCGGGGCAGCGCGCGCGTTCACGTCGATTCCCCAGCGCGTCGCCGGGATCTTCCAACCGTCGGCCGAACGTCGCCCGACCTTCACGGCCCGGCGGGAAGCGGTCGGACCGGGGACCGCGCACCCCCTGCGCCACTCGTACCGTGCCGGGGTGCCCGGTCGGTCCGGCCGACCTGGTCGCGATTCGCTTCCCGCACTGGGACTTCGGCGGCGGCGCGAGCACGGGCGTCGTGATCGTGAAGCGGTCGGTGGCCGAACGACGTCGCGCGGGCGCTCCACCGTCTCCACGATCTCGGCTTCCCCATCCGGCGAGCAGTCCCCGTCGACGCCTACGGGGGCGACGACGACCGGTCGATGGCCGCCGACAACACCTCGGCCTTCGACTGCCGGACGGTCGTCGGCACCTCGACGCTCTCCCGGCACGCGCCTACGGCTGGGCGCTCGATCTCGACCCCGTGGAGAACCCCTACGTCCGCCGGGTCGAGCGTCGACCCACCTGCCGGACGGGCCTACACCAACCGCTCCGACCGCCGTCCGGGCATGGTCCTGTCGGGCGACCCCGTCGTGAGCGTCTTCGCCGCCATCGGCTGGGAGTGGGGCGGCGACTGGTCGAGCGCGAAGGACTACCAGCACTTCTCGCTGACCGGGCGCTGAACGCCAGGCTGTCCGCCGGCGCACTGACGTCGTTCGCTGCGGCGCTCGACTCGAGCCTCGCTCGGACCCAGACGGGATCGCGCTGCACCTGCTGCTTCCCGGCGCGTCCCCGAGTAGCCTGCCGGCCCTTCGAGACGACGTGGATCGACCACCGGCGGCCCCGTCTCGAACTTGCAGCGACCGACGATGACCGACACGGACAACAGCGGCGCCGAGCCGAACGCCAGCAGGCTGACCGCCGTCGGTCAGCCTGTCGAAGGTGCTCGGCGTGCATCTGCCCCGACTCGAGGCCGCCGACCGCCGCGTGCTCTTCGACGAGCTGTTGCCCGACGGACCGGCCTTTCGGACCTACCTCTCTCGCTTCGGCTGGCTGATCGCGCTTTCGTCGTCGATCGCCGGATTCGGGTTGCTCGCCGACTCCTCGGCTGTGGTCATCGGCGCGATGCTGGTCGCGCCGCTGATGACCCCGATCCTGGCCACGGCGGCGGCGATGTGCGTGACCGACAACCACCGGCTCGCTCGCGCCGCGGCGGTTCTCACCGCAGGGACGCTGCTCGCCATCCTGGTCGGCTTCCTGGTTGCACTGGTCAGCGGCAACACCATCGTCAACGCCTCCGACCTGCCGAACGAGGTGCTGTCGCGGACCGAGCCGGGGCTGATCGACCTGGCCATCGCCGTCAGTGCCGGCGCCGCCGGTGGCTACGTCGCGCCCCGTCGTGACGCCACCGGCTGCGCTGCCCGGTGTCGGCATCGCCGTCGCGCTGGTCCCCCCGCTGGCCGCAGTGGGCATCACCCTCGAGGCCGGCGCCGCTGGATCTCGCTCGCGGCAGCGTTGCTGCTGTATCGTCACCAACCTCGCCGCCATCGTGTTCGCCGGCGCCGTCGCGCTGCTGCTCGGTGGGCTCACTCCCGACGACCCTTCGTCGAGCCGCCGGCTGCGGGTCAGCTTCGCGATCACCGTCGGCGCGGTCCTCGCAGTGGCCGTCCCGCTCGGCTACCACAGCGCGGAGGTGATCGCCGACACCCGGTTCGAGCGTGCCGTCGCTGACGCGGTGCGCGAGTGGGACGACTCGATCGAAGTCCTCGAGTTGACGACCGATGTCGACGACGGGAGGGGCACGGTGGAGCTGCGAGTGGCCGCGACCAGATCGGAGTCGGCCGGCCTGGCAACTCGCGGACCTCATCGCCGACCGTCACGACGGTGAGGTCGATCTCCTGCTTTCGGTGCAGTCGACCGACGAGGTCGAGGTCAGTACGAGGTGAGGCGCTCCGTGATCTTGGCCTTGCTCGTCACGGTGGTGATCGCCGCCTGCGCCTCGGATGGGGGTGAGGAGGAGCAGGTGCTCGAGGTGTTCGTTCCCTACCGCGGTGTCGAGGTCGATCGGTTCTCCGAGTCGATGCAGGCGTTCGAGCGCGACGCCGGCGTCGAGCTGCGGATCATCGGATCGAGCTCCTACGCCGACGAGTTGCAGCGGCGCATCGACGACGCCCAGACCACCCGACGTCGCGATCGTCCCCCAACCCGGCCTCGTGGACCACTTGGTCGACAAGGAGGTCGTGCGCCCCTTGAACGATGCCGTGATCGCAGCCCGCGAGGAGCACGTGCTCGAGGCGTTCCGGATGGCCGACGAACTCCCCGTCGTGCCGTACCGGGCGAGCGTCAAGAGCCTCGTCTGGTACTCGCCCGACCAGTTCGACGACGCCGGCTGGGACGATCCCGTCGACCCTCGCCGGGCTGGAAGCGCTCACGGAGCAGATCGCACGGGACGAGGGCGACGTCGCACCGTGGTGCGTCGGCATCAGCGCCCTCGGCGACACGGGCTGGGTGATGACCGACTGGGTCGAGGACCACCTGCTGCGGACCTCGGGAACGGAGGTCTACGAGGCGTGGGGTACGAGGCGCCGTCGACTTCCAGGACCCCCGGATCGTCGAGGCGTTCGACGCGGTCGAGTCGCTCCTCCTGGTCCAGGGCCACACGGTCGGCAACGCAGCGGCATGCTCCGGGACCAGCGTCGAAGACGCCCTCGACCCGCTCCTCGAGGAGCCGCCCGATGCGCGATGCACCGGAACGGGAGCTTCACCCAGAACTGGCTGTCCGAGGACACCGACATCGGGCCCGATGGCGACCTCGACGTCTTCGTGCTGCCGCCGTCGGAGCTCGGCGACGATCCGCCGGTGCTCGCGGGGCTCGATCTCGCCGTGGCGCTGACCGACGAGCCGGCCGCGCAGGACCTGCTCGCGCATCTGGCCACGCCCCGGTCGACCGACGCCTGGGCCGGGGCAGGTGGGTTCATCGGCGTGCACGACGAGGTCGACCAGTACGCCAGCGACTTCGACCGGCGCATCGCCCGGCTGCTCGTCGATGCGCCGATCGTCGCGGTCGACGGGAGTGATCAGATGCATCCTGCCTTCGGCGAGGGCGCGTTCTGGGAGCTCATCAGCCAATGGGCCGGCGGCGCGTTGACCACCGAGGACGTCGTGGTCGAGCTCGACGACGCCCGAGAGGATCTCACCGACTGAGCGCCCTCGGGGATGACGTCCCGAACCTGCTCACACCCAGCTGGTCGGCAGTCGCGCATCTTTCCAAGCCGTCGGCGGCGCCCATTTCGCCCACTCGGGGTTCCACCACCGCGTCCGGCGTCGAGCTCGCGCGTCAGCGTCGTGCCGAGGTCGCGGATCCAGGCGACGAGGTCGGCGGTGAAGCGGCCTTCGGTGACGCGGTCGTCGAGCACGTCGAGGTCCTTGACCGTGTAGGTGCCATCGGGGGAGACGACGATCTCGAGCTCGAAGTCCTGGGTGTCGTAGCCGATGCTGGTGCGGACGAAGTCGGCCTGCAGGTTGATGTACCAGCAGGCGAAGTCTCGCGTCGGGTCCGGCCCAGAAGTGCCACACGACCCGCGGGCTGGGGTTGGCTATGAGGCCGCAGGTCTTGAAGTCCTCGAGCTTGGCCTCGGCCTCGTCCTCGGTCGATCCGTGGAACACGAGATGCTCATGCTCGTCGCTCTCGACGATGATGTTCACTTCGTCGTTCTCGGTGCCTTCGTGCCGGTGTCGCGTGATGTCCATGGGCCGTCCATACCCGTTGACGTCGTGCAGAAGTCCCGATCGACGTTTCGATCGGATTGCGATCCGCGACGTCCTGGAGCGGCGAGCGAGACCACGGTCACACGCATGGAGCTCTCCGGCCGACTGGTTGTCAGCAGCGGCGATGACGGACCGGTGTTGGCGATGCGGCCCGATCCCCGCCGGGTCGAACGAGGTGAACAGCCGTTCCGGCAGTCAGGCGACGATGTCGAGCTCGGCCGCGGGTCGAACCACCTGTGGATCTGGCTCCCGAGCCACGTGGTCGGCCTTGTTGTCGTAGGGAAGCGCATGCAGGACGGTGCGGATGCTCTCCAGCCGCGAGCGCCGCTTCTGGTTCGAGTTGATGATGGTCGAGGGCGCCACCTGGGTGTCGGTGGCCAGCAGCATCTCGTTGCGCTGCTGCGGTGTAGTCGTCGAAGCGGTCGATGCTGGCTTCGTCGATGGCCGACAGCTTCCACTGACGCAGCGGGTCGTTCCGACGTTCGGCGAAGCGCTCCCGTTGCTCTTCCCGGGACACGGTGAACCACAACTTGAACAGACGGATGCCACTGTCGACGAGCGAGGCTTCGAAATCGGGGACCTGGCGGAGGAACTGGGCCGAGCTCGCGGGCGTGCAGAAATCCATCACCCGTTCGACACCCGGCCGCGGTTCGTACCAGGAGCGGTCGAAGAGCACGATCTCGCCGGCGGCGGGCAGGTGGGCGACGTAGCGCTGGAAGTACCACTGCGTGCGTTCGGTCTCATTCGGCTTCGCCAGGGCCACCACACGCGCGCCCCGTGGGTTGAGGTGCTCCGTGAAGCGCTTGATCGAGCCGCCCTTGCCGGCCGGTCGCGCCCCTCGAAGAGCACGACCACGCGTTCATCCTGGTCCTTGATCCACCGCTGCGCCTCGAGCAGCTCGACCTGGAGCAGCTCGAGGTCGTCTCGATAGTCGCCCTTCGGCGGCCGCTTCTCGGTACGCGGGCCCACGCTCCATCTCGTCCGCGGTCGTCGGTACCGGTCGTTGCGCCATGGGGCTGTCCTACGTCGCGTTGCTGGGTCGGGCACACCGAGGAGGGTGGAGGCTAGTCAGCCCCACGGCGCGCACGTCGTCTCCGTCGGCGGGAGCAGTCGGATCGATCCTGCCGGATCTGCCGAGCCCTGGCGTTGGCCGTAGGCTCCCGGCTCGTGGAGCAGTTCTGGCGCCGCCTGGGGTTCGTCGCTCGGCAAGCGAGTGGATCGTCGTGCTCATCGTGTTCGCCGTGGTCACCGGCGTGTCTGGCCTTCGGCGCCACGAACCTGGAGTTCGCCACGGGCCAGGACAGCTACCTCAACTCCGACTCGCAGACGGCCATCGACAACCAGCGCTACCAGGAGGACTTCGGCGGCGAGACCCTGATCCTGCTGTTCGAGGCCACCGACGACGCCGACATCTCCGGCATCCTCAACCGGGGGGACAACCTCCAGGAGTTCGAGCGCCTCGAGCAGGAGCTGCGCGACATCCCCGAGGTGTACTCGGTCCTCACGCCGCTGACTTCGCTCGAGTTCAGCGAGAACATCACGGTCAGCGGCACTGGCACCACCGCATTGTCCAGCGCGCTCGAGCGTGAGCCTGACCCCGACGCGGCGGCGCGGCGCCAGGAGGACCTGAACACCACGCTGGCCCGGCTCCCCGCCGATGACGAACGTCAGCTGGGCACGGAGACCTGGGATCAGTTCCTGCTGTTCGGGAACGAGAACGTGGAGGTCACCGACGGCCAGGCGACCCTGCCGACCGGCGACGACCGGGTCGTGCGGGCCTCGTTGCAGGCCACGTTCCCCAACCTCGAGACCGCTGTCGGCGGCGTCGTCCTGGAGGGCAACGCCGACCTCGACACGCTCTCCGCGGGAACCGAGAAGGTGCTCGAGGTCATGGACACCGTCGACCTCGACGGCTTCGAGATCACCGTCACCGGCTCGCCCGTCTTCCTGAAGGACATCAACGACTACCTCCAGGGCGGCATGCTCACCCTCGGCGCCATCGCGCTCGCGGTGATGGCGGTGATCCTGTTCCTCCTGTTCCGCGTGCGCTGGCGGTTCCTGCCCCTGCTCTCCACCGTCGTCGGCGTGGCCTGGGGGTTCGCCCTCCTCGGCTACATCGACGTCGACCTGTCGCTGGTGACCATCAGCGGCCTCCCGATCCTCATCGGCCTCGGCATCGACTTCGCCATCCAGATCCACAACCGGATCGAGGAGGAGGCCGCGCTCGACCACGACGAGCACCCGATCAGCGAGACCGTGGCCAACGTGGCGCCCGCGGTCATCGCCGCAACCATCGCCGCCGTGGTCGCGTTCCTGGCCCTGCAGATCAGCCAGGTGCCGATGATCCGGGACTTCGGCGTGATGCTCGCCATCGGCATCGTGGCCCTGGTCTTCTGCGGCATCGTCCTCCCGGTGACCATCCTCGGCGTCCGCGAGTACCGGTCCCGCACGCGAGGACCGGGCCGACTCCCAGGTGGAACGTTTCGTGGTCAAGCTGGGCAGCCTCCCGCCCGGAGCCGCGGTGCCGCTCGTGGTCGCGTCGATCGGCGCTGTTCGTGGGCGGCATCGCCCTCGAGGGCCAGTTCGAGATCGAGTCCGACCCGATCCGCTGGATCGACCAGGACAGCCAGACGGTCGAGGACTACGAGACCCTCGAGGAGGCCACCGGCTTGTCCTCATCGCTCGGTGTGCTCGTCACCGCGAACAACGTCCTCGACGACGACGTCGCGCAGGTGCTCCACGAGTTCACCATCGATGCCGAAGCCCGCCCGAGGTCGAGACCAGCTCGTCGCTGGTCTCGACGTTGTCGAAGATCATCCAGCTGCCGGACACCACGTCGCTGCCGCCGACCTCGGCCGACCTGGTCTCGGCGGCCGAGGCGATGCCGCCGGACGTCCAGAAGCTGCTCCTGACCGAGGACCGTACGGCCGCCCAGGTGAACCTGCGTCTCGGGCCGTCGAGCCTGGACGAGCGGGCCGCGCTGGTCGAGGACCTCGAGGCGAATCTCGACCGACGGATCGCCGAGCTCGACGTCCCCGAGGACTCGATCCTCCTCCAGGACCTCGAGGAGGGCGAGCCGCCGATGCGGGCCGTCCCCGCCGGACTGGCGGTCGTCGGCACGGCGCTGCTCGAGAACCTGTCGGCCAACCGGGCCGCGCTCACCTACTGTCGGTCTCGCCCTGGCCGCGCTGTATCTGCTCCTCCGGTTCCGGTCGTTGGGGCGGGCCGCGCTCACCCTGGTGCCGGTCGGGCTCGCCATCGGCACATCGTCCGTCGTCATCGGTCTCGTCGGCCTCACGCTCAGCCCGCTGACCACGGTTTCGGGGCCGCTCGTGATCGCCACCTGCACCGAGTTCTCGGTGCTGATCACGGCCCGGTACCTGGAGGAGCGCCAGGCGGGAAAGGCGCCGCGCGACGCGTCCAGCCACGCCGCCCGCCGTACCGGGCGAGCGTTCTTCACCTCTGCGGCCACCACCATCGGCGGCTTCGCGGTGCTCATCGGTTCGGCCCTGCCGCTGCTCCGCGACTTCGGCGTGATCGTGACGCTCAACGTGGCGGTCGCGCTGCTCGCCGCACTCGTCGTCATGCCCCCGTTGCTGGTGTGGACCGACGGCAGGGGGCTGTTCCCCATCGGCACCGTCGACGCCGAACGCTCCGTCGTGCTGGCCGCCCGGCCTTCCGGCGCGCGCCTCGTCGCCTGGCTCGGCGCGGTCGTGCGTGGTCGCCGCGGTCGCCATCGGCCTGTTCGCCACCGGCCGAACGGGGTTCGGCGACCAGGTCGAGCTCGCCTACAACGCCACGCCGCTGCCGACGACGACCACGACCACGACCGAACCGCCGGACGAGATCTCGCTCGACGACTACCTCGAGCGAGCCGCCGAGTGGCGGTGTCGTCCAGACGACGGTGTTCGACCGGCTCACGGCTCAGGGCGCCGATCGCCGCGCTGCCAACTGCGCCCACGAGCAGCTGCTGGCGAACACCGCCGAGAGCGAGCTGCTCGACGTTGGCCTCGAGCGACCCCGACACCCTGTTCGAGCTGGTGGCCGAGGCCGCCCGGACCTGCACGGTGCCCGAGGACGTCATCCAGGCCGCCGTCGACGCTGGCCTGTAGTCCCAGGGTCAGCGATCCACCAGCTTGGCCACGGCGTTCCCGATGCTGCCGAAGAGCATGAAGCCGGCGCCGACGATGAACATCCAGACGCCCACGATCTTCATGGATTCCCAGCAGGAAGAACACGCTGCCGATGAAGAACAGTGCATTGCCGACGAGACCGACCCCGGTGGATCGAGCTGTAGTCGCGGAAGAACGCCTGCACAGGGTGGATCCCCGTCCCAGCATCGTCGGGGAGATCGGTGGCCGTCTGCTCGCTCATCAGGTCGATCACTCCTTCGGGTGGACATGATCCTGATCCTGTGGGATACCCGGCTGCCGGCCCGGTTCTTCGCCGCCGACGCAGCGCTGGCCAGGTCAGGTCCGGTCGGTGACCCAGCCGGCAACCAGGTCGGCGACCTGATCGCGGCCGCCGGTCTCGAAGTAGCGCTCCCCCGGGAGCGTCTCGCGTTCGGCCAGGTACGGGGCGAGGTAGTGCTCGGCGAAGTCGACGCTGTAGTGGGTGGCGATGCAGGCCACGCGCGGCGTGGCGCCGGGGGCACGGTGGTAGATGCCCTGGCACGGATGGCTGCCATGGCCGGCGACCCGCGCTGTCGGGGAGGGGAGGCCGACCCACTCCCGCTCGATGGCGACCATCAGGTGGCGACCGGACCGACCCAGACCTGCTGCGCGTTGACGAACTCGTGGATGCCGTGCGGCCCCAGCTCGCGGCCGTAGCCCGAACGCTTGATGCCCCCGCTCGGCAAGCGGGGATCGGTCTTGACGATGCCGTTGACCACGACCTGGCCGGCTTCGATCTCGGCCGTCATGGCTTCGCCGCGTTCGGTGGCGGTCCAGATGCTGGCCGCGAGGCCGTACGGCGTGTCGTTGGCGAGCGTGACGGCGTGTTCCGCGGAGTCGACTCGGACCACCACGGCGACCGGTCCGAAGGTCTCCTCGGCGCAGGCGGCCATGTCGTCGGTGACCTCGGTCAGCAGGGTGACCGGGTAGAAGAACCCGTCGCCGTCGGGGATCCGGCCGCCCATGCGGCACGTGGCGCCGGCGTCGACCGTGGCCTCGACCTGCTGGTGCAGACCGTCGCGGAGGTCGGCGCGGGCGAGTGGGCCGAGGTCGGTCGACTCGTCGCGCGGGTCACCGACGACGAGCTCCGCCAGCTCGGCTTCGAGTCGTTCGACGAACTCGTCGTGGATCGACGACTCGACCAGCAGGCGCTTGGCGGCGATGCAGGACTGGCCCGCGTTGATGGTCCGCGACTTGGCGATGATCGGCACGGCCTCGTCGAGATCGGCATCGGCCAGGACGATGCACGGGTCGGAGCCGCCGAGCTCGAGCACCGCAGGCTTGATCTCCGAGGCGGCGATCGCGGCCACGGCGGCGCCACCACGGTCGGAACCGGTGAACGACACCGCACGGACCCGGGGGTCGCGGATCGCCGGCTCGACGTCGGGTGTCTCGAGCAGCAACGCCTGCATGATCCCCTCCGGCGCGCCGACCGACTCGTCGAACAGATCGGCGATCGCCTGCGCGCACTTCGGGACGTGCGGGTCGTGCTTCAGGAGACAGGTGTTGCCGGCCATGAGCGCCGGTGCGCAGAAGCGGAACGCCAGCCAGAATGGAGCGTTCCACGGAAGGATCCCGAGCACGGGCCCGAGCGGAAGGTGCTGGACGTAGCTGCGGGTGGCGTCGGAACCGAGGACGACCGGCGCGAGGTACTCCTCGGCGTGCTCGGCGTAGTGCTCTGCGGCCCAGGCTGCCTTCTCGACCTCGCCGCGGGCCTCCTTGATCGGCTTGCCCATCTCCTCGGTCATCAGCGGAGCCAGCGTCTCGGTGTCCTTGCGCATCCGCGAGGCCACCGCGTTCAGGACGCCGGCCCGTTCGGCGAACGAACGGCTGCGCCACTGTTCGAACGCCGCCGCGGCCCGGCCGATTGCCGCCGCGGCGTCGGCGGTGTCGTGGTTCGCAACCTCCTCGACGACGACACCGGTGGTCGGGTCGGTGACGGTCAGCACGAGGAGATCTCCTGGTTGTCGGGTACAGCGGCCAGCGCCGTGTCGGCCACGTGGAACTGTTCGGGGAAGTCGTAGAACGACGCGCACGCGTCGGCGGTGATCCGGATGGTGTCGGAGATGCCCACGGTCTTGTCGCCGTCGACCCCCCACATCCACGGGATCACGTGGAAGACCATGCCTTCCTCGAGCACCGTGAAGTCACCCGGGTTGAGGCTGAGGATGTAGCCCTCGTCCCAGCTTGGTGGGAAGGCGATGCCGATCGAGTAGCCCGACCTCGTGACCAGGCGAGCGCCGATGTCGTTCTCGGTGATGATGTTGCGCACGAGGCTGTCGGCGTCGGAGACGGTCATCCCCGGCCGCATCACCGACTTGAGCTCGGTGAGGGCGAGCCGCATGCGGTACTCGGCCTTGGCCATCGACTCGCTCTTGTCGCCCACCACGGCCGTGCGCATCATCGCGGTGTGGTAGCGGCGGATGCAGCCTCCCACCTCGAGGAACACGTGCTCGCCGGGTTGGACCTCGCGGCCCTCCCAGGTGGCGTGGCCGATCATCGTCCGCGGACCCGAGGTCACGTAGGGCATCACGGACGGTGCCTCGCCGCCGGCCCGGAACATGGCGCTCGCGATCTCGGCGGCGATCTCGTTCTCGTTCACGCCGGCGCCCACGGCGTCGAGTCCGGCTCGCATGCCGGCTTCGGTGGCGCGCGCCGCCCGGGTCATGAGCTCGATCTCCGCCGCCGACTTGCGGGCGCGGCCGGCCTCGACGATGCCGAAGCAGTCCATCAGCATGCCCTGGTCGAAGCTCGTGTGGATCCGGTCCTGCTGGTAGGCGGGGAAGAAGTAGCTGTTGCGCTCGTACCCCACGCGCTTGTCCTGGAGGCCGAACTCGTTGAGGCTGGTGATCAGCTGCTGGATGGCGTCGCCCGTGTCGGGATACGGACGTGACTTCTCGAGCCACGTGCGCTCGACCACGTTGGACTCCTCCATGGCACGAGTGATCATGAACGGCTCGTCGTCGAGTGGGACCACGAGCGCCTGGAAGAACGAGTAGCCCGTGGTCTGGTAGTCGGTCAGGTACACGAGGTTCTCGGGGTCGGTGATGACCACCGCGTCGAGCAGGCGGGCCTCCATGCGCTCGCGCAGCTCCAGGATCCGCCGCTCGTACTCCTCGGCGGGGAACGTCATGTCGTCGCGGAGCCTCATGCGGCGGCCACCACGGTCGAGATCGCCTTCTCCAAGATGTCGAGGCCCTCGGCCAGATCGTCGTCGGGGATGGTGAGCGGCGGGATCAGCTTCAGCACCTGGCCGCCGGTGCCGCACGGGCCGATGAGCAGGCCGGTCTCGAACGCCGCGGTCTGGACCTGCTTGGCCATGGCGCCGTCCTCCAGGTCGAGGGCGCGCATCATGCCTCGACCGCGGACCTCCCAGGCCGAGCCTTCCTTCGAGCTGTGTTGGTCGCTGATCTGCTGGAGGCGTTCGCACATCACCTCGCCGCGACGGGCCACGTCGCTCATCAACGCGTCGTCGGTGAAGTAGGTGAGTGCCTCGTAGCCGGCGACGAACGACAGGCCCTGGCCGCGGAAGGTGCCGGTGTGCGCGCCGGGTGACCAGTGCTGGTCGATCTCGGGCTTGTTGAGGTTCATGGCGATGGGGGTGCCGTAGCCGCCGAGACCCTTGGCCAGCGTGACGATGTCGGGGTCGAGGCCCATGCCGTCGAAGCTGAAGTACGAGCCCGTCCGACCGCAGCCGGCCTGGATGTCGTCGACGATGAACAGCGCGCCGACGTCGTGGGCCAGCGCCTGGACGGCGTGCAGCCACTCCTCGGTGGCGACGTGCACGCCGCCCTCGGCCTGGATGACCTCGACCAGGAAGGCCGCCGGGGGCAGCTGGCCGCTGGAGGCGTCCTCGAGGGCTGCTCGGTAGGCGTGGATGGCCTCGAGGCCCCCACCTTCGGCGGAGATGTTGGGGAGCCGGACGATGTGCTCGAGGGGCACGCCGGCCCACTTGCGGAACGCGTCGTTGGCCGTGGCGGCGAGCGACCCGAGGGTCATGCCGTGGAAGCCGTGGCTGAACGCGGTGACGTGGTGGCGCCCGGTCACCAGCCGGGCCAGCTTGAGCGCGGCCTCGACGGCGTTCGTCCCCGTCGGTCCCATGAACTGCATCTTGTGGTCCATGTCCCGGGGTTCGAGGATCACCTCGGCGAAGCGCTCGACGAACTGCCGCTTCGTCGTCGTGTAGGTGTCGAGGCTGTGGGCCACCCCGTCGGCCTCGAGGAACTCGATCATCGCCCGCTTCATCCGCTGGTCGTTGTGGCCGAAGTTGAGTACGCCCGCGCCGGCGAAGAAGTCGATGTAGGACCGACCCGCCTCGTCGACCATTCGCGCGTTCGACGCCGACTCGAACACCGTGGGATAGGCGCGGCAGTAGCCACGGATCTCCGACTCGTGGGTCTCGAACGGTGACATGTCCATGTCGTGTCCTCCAGGCGGGTTCAGTGGGGCGGTGCGCCGGCGAGCTGGCTGAGCACGCCGGCGACCGGGTCGATCAATCGGTCGTTGAAGTCGTAGCGGGCGCTGTGGCAGGGGACGTCGTGACCACGGTCGTCGTCGGCGCCCACCAGCGCGAACGCGCCGGGGATCTCGTCGAGGTAGTAGCTGAAGTCCTCCGAGGCCATGATCGGCACCAGCGTGTCGCCACCGTGCCAGTCGGGGCCCAGTCGCTTCTCGAGCACCACGCGCATCTCGGCTGCTGGGCCGGGGTGGTTGACGGTGGGCCCGTAGCGGGGCACGGGTGTCACCTCGACCTCGACGCCGTGGGCCGTGGCCGTGGCGGACGCGATGTCGGCGATGCGGCTGAACACATCGTCGCGCTGGGTGCCGTCGGCGATCCGGATGCTGCCCTCGAGCGTGGCGGTGTCGGGGGTGGTGGTGGGGCTCGAGCTCCGGGCGTCGATCGAGGTCACCGCGACGACGGTGGCGTGCTGGGGTGCGACCCGACGAGCGACCAGCTGCTGGAGCGCGACCGTGATGGCCGAGGCGGCCAGGACCGGGTCACGGGTGGCCTCGGGTTGGCTGGCATGCCCCCCGGCACCCCGGACCTCGATCACGAAGGTGCCGTTGCCAGCCATGACGGTGCCGTCAGGGCACACCGCGCTGCCGTAGGGGATCGCGGGCCAGTTGTGCCAGCCGAAGATCACGTCGATGCCCGCGAGGGCGCCGTCGTCGATCATCGCCCGGGCACCGTGGCCCCCCTCCTCGGCCGGCTGGAACAGCAGCGACACCGGCCCGGGGAGATCGGCCTCGTGCTGGTGGAGCCACCAGGTGGCGGCCATGAGCGTGGCCATGTGCCCGTCGTGGCCGCAGGCGTGCATCACGCCGGGCGTCCGGGAGGCGTAGTCGGCGCCGGTGGCCTCCTGGACCGGCATGGCGTCCATGTCGGCGCGCAGGCCGACGTGGCGCCCGGGAGCGTCTGGCGCAAGGGTGGCGACCGTGCCGAGCTCGGCGCAGGTGCGCCAGCTGATGCCCGCCGCATCGAGCCGCGCTCGGAGCGTGCCAGCGGTCTGGTGCTCGGACCAGGTCAGCTCGGGTTGCCGATGGAGCGCATGACGCAGCGTGACGGCGTCATCGACCAGCTCCGACCAGGCTCGCGTCATCCATTCTCCTTCCACCGCCCGGTACGGCGATGGAAGGGACCGTAGCGCTTCCCGGCGCTTCAGCCCTCCGTGTACGACGCCGGTTCTTCGACGCCCGAGCCGGCTCGCACGCCGCCCCCGATGCCCGGGGCGATGCAATACGCTTCGGAGGGCACGGACCACCCCGGACAAGGCGGAGGACAGTGGGACTGATCAACAAGCTCAAGGGCGAACTCGTCGACATCATCGAATGGATCGACGACAGTCGCACCACGCTGGCGTGGCGGTTCCCGCGGTACCAGAACGAGATCAAGAACGGTGCCCAGCTCATCGTCCGTGAGGGCCAGGAGGCCGTGTTCGTCTACCGCGGGCAAGTCGCCGACGTGTTCGAGCCCGGCGACTACGAGCTCGTCTCCGAGAACCTGCCGATCCTGTCGACCCTGCAGGGCTGGAAGCACGGCTTCGACAGCCCGTTCCGATCCGAGGTGTACTTCATCAACACCCGGCAGGTCACCGACCTGCGCTGGGGGACGCCCCAGCCGGTGACCGTCCGCGACCCCGACTTCAAGATGGTCCAGGTGCGGGCCAACGGGCTCTGCGTGGTCCGGGTCGCCGACACCGAGGTCTTCCTGCGTGAGGTGATCGGCACCGACTCCGCCGTCGAGGCCGAGGAGATCACCGAGTTGCTCCGCCGGGTCATCACGCTCGCCTTCAGCGACATGGTGATGGCGACCGGCCTCGGCGCCATCGATCTCCAGGGCCGTCAGGTCGAGCTGTCCGACAAGCTGCGGGAGTTCGTCCAGGACCGGGTCGACGACGAGTTCGGTCTCGAGATCACGTCGGTGACGATGAACATCTCGCTGCCCGACGAGATCACCCAGGCCATGACCCGCGGCGTCGCCCGCGGCGTGGAGGAGGGCGGCTACGCCCACAACGTCGGCGACGTCCAGCGCCTCCAGCAGGTGCGGGCGGCCGACGCCATGATGGCCGCCGCCGAGAACGAGGGCGGTGGTGGCGGGGTCATGGGCGACGCCATGGGCATGGGTATGGGCCTTGCCATGGCCGGTCAGATGGCCAACCAGTTCGGCCAGGCCACCGGTGGTGCCATGGGCCAGCAGGGTGGTGGTGGCCAGGGCGGCCCGCCACCGCTGCCGAACCAGGCGCTCTACCACGTCGAGTCCGGCGGCCAGTCCACCGGGCCCTACACGATCCAGCAGCTCCAGGCCGGCGTGGCCAACGGGCAGATGAACCAGCAGACGCTGGTGTGGACCAACGGCATGGCCCAGTGGGCCCAGGCCGGCACGGTCCCCGCGCTCGCGAGCCTGTTCGCCGCTCCGCCGCCACCGCCCCCACCACCGGCCGGCGGCGACGGGCCACCCCCGCCGCCAGCACCGCCCCAGCCGCCCGACGACGGGGCCTGAACCCGGTGGCCGACCACGACGACGAGGCCAGCTCGGGACCGCCCCCGCTGCCCGACCAACCCGGAGCGCCCCCGCCGCCCCCGTTGCCCGACCAGGTCGACACGCCGGCGCCGCCCCCGTTGCCCGACGAGTCCGAGCGTTCGCCGGCGACGTTCGAGGAGGACGACAGTACCTCGCAGCCGGCGATGCTCCACGAGACCGAGCAGACCCGGACCTACCCGTGCCTGCAGTGCGGCGGCGAGCTGGTGTTCGACATCGAGTCCCAGAAGCTCGAGTGCCCGCACTGCGGCAACGTCCAGGACATCGACGAGGACGACGACGCCGAGGTCTCCGAGCAGGACTTCCGTGCGGCCATCGAGGCGCTGCGCTCCGGTGCGGCCGATCACCGCGACGAGGACGTCGCCGGCGACAAGGAGATCGTCTGCCAGAACTGCGGTGGCCACACCACGTTCAATGGCAGCCTCACCGCCACCAGGTGTCCGTACTGCGCCACTCCGATCCAGCGCGACGACGTCCACGACGCGCCGACGCGGCTGCCGGTCGACGGCGTGCTGGCGTTCCAGGTCGACGAGAAGACGTCCAAGGAGCTCATCCAGAAGTGGATCAAGAGTCGCTGGTTCGCCCCCAACGAGTTCAAGAAGTACAGCACGACCGGTTCGTTCTCGAGCGTCTACGCGGCGTACTTCACCTACGACGCGTTCACCACGACGCAGTACCGGGGTCAGCGTGGCGACCACTACACGGTGACCGTCGGCAGCGGCGAGAACCGCCGCACCGTCACCAAGACCCGCTGGACACCTCGGTCGGGTGTGGTTCGCGACAGCTTCGACGATCTGCCGGTGCTCGCCAACGAGGGCTTCGAGCGGCGCCACATCCAGGCACTCGAGCCCTGGCCCACCCATCAGGCCCGGCCATTCAGCGCCGAGTACATCGCCGGCCACCTGTGCCGCACCTACGACCACGACGTCGAGGAATGCTTCGGGGTCGCCAAGCCCCGCATGGAGGAGAAGATCAGGAACACCGTGCGCCGAGACATCGGCGGCGACGTGCAGCGGATCTCGTCCATGCAGGTGGCCTACGACCACCTCAGCTACAAGCACCTGCTGCTGCCGATCTGGCTGCTGACGGTCATCTACCAGCAGCAGCCGTTCCAGGTGTTCATCAACGGCATGACCGGCGAGGTCCAGGGCCAGCGCCCGTACAGCTGGATCAAGATCGCGCTGGCGGTCGTCGCCGCGGCCATCGTCGCCGGCGTGGTGATCTACCTGTGGCAGACCTCGGGCACCGACACGACGACCACGACGTCCTAGACCCATGACCGCCCTGATCGCGCTCGTCTTGGTCGCTGTCGGCGTGGTGGCCTACGTCGCCTACCGCAACGCCCGGGACTTCTCCGAGGCCAACGAGGTCGTGCCGGGCGTGCCGACCCGGGCGCCCGGGTCCTGGGCCGGCGCCCACCATCCCGCGGCCCGCCTGCACCGGCGCCTCCGCGACACGATCGACGCGCTCCGGATCAACGCGTCGCTCGACGATCCGGCGATGGGGCCGATCCGCACCGAGCTCGAGCAACAGGCACTCGCCGTCGACGATCGGTTGGTCGCGATCAACGAGCTCCCCCGGCCCACTCGCGACGAGTCGCTCGAGCAGGTCGAGAAGACCGTGCGCACCATCGAGCAGGCGGTGGCGAGCATCGTGGGCCTGCGCGGCCCCTCGCTCGAGGACGTGGAGCAGGGCATCGAGGCCGCGCAGGCCCGCTTGATGCTCGTGCAGTCGGCCCGGGAGGAGCTCGAGTCGCTGGCACCGATGACGCGCGGGCTCGACGAGCTGCGCGCCGAGATCGAAGCGTCGTCACCGGAACCCGAAGACCCGATCGGTGAACCCGCAGAAGAGCCGGCCGCGCCCGCCGAGGACGACGACGAGCGGACCGACGGCCCGTCCTGATCGACACCCGCGGGCTGCGGTGACCTGCCGCGGCGAGCACGACCGACGGCAGTAGCGTCGTCGTCATGGCCGGTGCCCACCTGCGTGGCGGTCGACGTGGTTCCGCCCGTCGGCTGGTTGTCCTCGCGCTCCTCGCGTTCGTGGTCGGCCTCGTGCTCGGGGGCGGAGCGACGACGCTCTTCGTGCTCGACGACGACGGCGATGCCGGCGTGGAGACCGGCGACGACGACACCGACCCCGGAACCGCCGATCTCGTCCCGGGCGGAGCGGGGGCGGCGGTCGCCACCCCGGACCCGGGACCCATCACCCTGGCGTTCGTGGGAGACATCAACGTGGAGGGATCACTGGCCACGCGCCTGGAGGAGATGCCCGGGCAGTTCGTGGGGCCGTTCGCCGACGTGCTGGGCGATGCCGATCTGGCCGTCGGAAACCTCGAAGCTGCCCTGGTCACCGGCGGAACGCCGCTCGACAAGGAGTTCGTCTTCGACGCCCCACCCGGGGTGCTCGGGGCGCTGACCGCGGGCGGCATCGACGTGGCCAGCGCTGCGAACAACCACGCGATGGACTACGGCACCGACGGGCTGGCCGAGACGCTCGGGCTCAAAGCCGATGCCGACGGCTCGCTCATCGGCATCGGCGCCGACGAAGGCGAGGCCTACGCCCCGTACCTGGCCCAGGTCGGGGGGCAACGGGTGGCGGTCATCGCCGCGACCCAGGTGATCGATGCCGAGCTGATCGAATCGTGGACCGCCACCGAGGAGCAGGGCGGGGTCGCTTCGGCCAAACGGGTCGACCGGCTCGTCGCCGAGGTCGCGGCCGCGCGTGCCAGTGCGGACACGGTGGTCGTCTTCCTCCACTGGGGCATCGAGACCGAGACGTGCCCGAGCGCCAGCCAACAGGAGCTCGCCCAGACGCTCGCCGATGCCGGCGCCGACGTGATCGTCGGCGGTCACGCCCATCGGGTCCAGGGCGCTGGCCGGCTGGGCGACGCGTTCGTCGGCTACGGGCTCGGCAACTTTCTCTTCGGCGCGGTCAGCGAGGAGAGCGCGAAGTCCGGCGTCCTGCTGGTCGAGGTCGACGGGCGCGAGGTCACCGGCTACGAGTGGCGACCCGGCCGGATCGCTGAGCGGGTCCCGATGCCGCTCGAGGGTGAGGAGGCCGAGGTCGCGATCGCCGAGTGGAACGACCTGCGGGGTTGCACCAACCTCGCTGAATGAGAGGTTGGTCAGCGGGCGGTCCAACCGCCGTCGACGGGGATCGTCTGGCCGGTGATGTAGGTGCCGGCTTCGGACGCAAGGAGCAGCAGCGGCCCGTCGAGCTCGGGAAGCTCACCCGGGCGGCCGAGCAGGGTGTTGCGGCGGATGTAGCGCAACCCGGCGTCCTCGCCCACGAACATGGCCTCGGTGAGCTCGGTCTCGAAGTAGCCGGGGGCGATGGCGTTGACGCGGATGCGGTGCTTGGCCCACTGTGCCGCGAGCTCACGGGTCAGGTTGACCAGGCCACCCTTCGAGGCGGCGTAGGCGGCTTGCGCGTTGGGCGCCGCCGCGACCAGCCCGTGCACCGAGGAGATGTTGACGATCGACCCGCCTGACTCCTGCACGATCATCTGGCGGGCGGCCGCAGCGGCGAGCACGAAGCAGGCGTTCATGTTGATGTTCACGACCCGACGGAAGTCGTCCGGGTCCTGGTGCTCGGCCGGTGTGACCGCGTCGGTGGTGCCGGCGTTGTTCACCACGATGTCGACGCGGTCGTGGTCGGCGACCGTCTGGGCCACCAGGTCTTGGATCTGGTCGTCCTGGGCCACGTCGCATCCGATGGCGTGGATGGCGTCGTGGGTGTCGGCCAGCTCCTTCAGCCGGTCGACGCGACGGGCCGCAGCCACCACCGTGGCGCCGTGGGCGGCGAGCACCTGGCTGAACCGATGGCCGATGCCGCTCGAGGCGCCGGTGACGATGGCGACCCGGCCGTCCATACGGAAGTCGGGCGAGACGGGGTCCATGGCGATGTGTCTAGCGGGCGCCGGCACCTACTGTCGGGGACGCCGCAGCCAACGCGCCGACGCGACCGGAAACGAGAAGGGACGAACCACCCATGGGTACGCCGCAGGAACCAGCCGAGCTCTTCGATCTCCGCATGAGCGAGGAGGCCCGTCCCCTGTTGAAGCGGGTCTCACAGTTCCTCGAGGAGGTCGTGGGGCCGATGCAGGAGGAGTTCTACGCCCTCGGTGAGAACCGGGAGGACCGCTGGAGCTACGCGCCCGGCCAGCTGGAGTTGTTGGACGGGGCCAAGCAGAAGGCCAGGGACGAGGGCCTGTGGAACTTCTTCCTGCCCGGCTCCGACGTGGGCGGGCTCACCAACCTCGACTACGCCTACATCGCGGTGGAGCTGGGCAAGTACCCGCTCGGCTCGGAGTGTCTGAACTGCTCGGCGCCCGACACCGGCAACATGGAGGTGCTCGAGCGGGTGGGTACCCCCGAGCAGAAGCAGCAGTGGCTCGAGCCGCTGCTGGCCGGTGAGATCCGCTCGGCGTTCGCGATGACCGAGCCCGACGTGGCCAGCTCCGACGCCAAGAACGTGTCGATGACGGCGGTGCGTGACGGCGACGAGTACGTGCTCAACGGCGAGAAGTACTACATCTCCGGGGCCGGCGATCCGCGCTGCAAGATCATGATCGTCATGTGCAAGACCAACCCGGACGCCGACACCTATCACCAGCAGTCCCAGATCCTGGTGCCGATGGACACTCCCGGTGTCGAGATGCTCGAGCCGATGATGGTGTTCGGTCATGACGATGCGCCCCACGGGCACCCCCACCTGCGGTTCACCGACGTGCGGGTGCCGGTCGAGAACCTGTTGCTGGGGGAGGGACGCGGCTTCGAGATCAGCCAGCTGCGGCTGGGCCCGGGCCGGATCCATCACTGCATGCGCAGCATCGGTGCCGGCGAGAAGGCGCTGGAGATGATGATCCGTCGCGGCAAGTTCCGCGAGGCGTTCGGCAAGCCGATCCTGAGTCTGGGCAAGAACATGGAGCAGGTGTCCCGGGCCCGCCTCGAGATCGATGCGTGCCGGCTGATGGTGCTCAAGGCGGCCAAGGCCATGGACGTGCTCGGCAACGCCGAGGCTCGGGTCTACGTCAGTGGGGTGAAGGCGATGGTGCCCGAGAAGATGTGCGAGATCATCGACCAGGCCATCCAGGTCCACGGCGCCACCGGCGTGTCGCAGTGGACGCCGTTGGCCAGCATGTACACCTCACAGCGCACCATCCGCCTGGCCGACGGGCCCGATGAGGTCCACCACTTCGTGGTCGCCCGGGCCGAGGCCGGCCGCTACCACGAACCCCTCCCCGGCCGCACCGAGGTCGTCGCCGACGGCATCTTCGCCGGGCCTTGACCTGCGAGTGCTAGCCGTAGGCCGCTCGGTCGAGGTCGCCGACCCGTGCGGCCAACGACGCCAAGAGTTTCGTGGTGATCGACGGGACCTCGCGGAGCAGGCTGGAGAACTCGCCGGGCGTGAGGACGAGTGCACGGAGGTCGGTGGCGGCCGCCACGGTGGCTGTGCGGGTGCGTCGAGCCGGACTCAGGAGCGCGACCTCGCCGACGACGCTGCCCGGACCGATCTCGGCGAGCTTGCGATCGTTGCGTCGCACGATCGCCGTGCCCTCGATGATCACGAACGCTTCTCGACCCTGGTGGCCCTCTGTCATGAGCGTCTCGCCCGCCGCGATGTCGACTTCGGTGGAGATCCGCGCGATCAGCCGGAGCTCCTTCTGGGAGCATCCCGAGAAGAGTGGCACCTCGGCCAGATGATCGACGTACGTCGCTTTCGCCATGGAGAGGACCCTAGGCAATCGCGGGCTGCGATGTCGGAGCTCGTTCGGGTCACCCGGACTCGGGGCCGCAGCAGCCGACCGCGACGTTCTCGAACTGTTCGGTGTCGCCTCGCTTGACGTACCACTCCCAACGCGTGTCGTCGGGGCCGTCGACCCAGGTCTCGGTCTTCTCGGCGTAGCAGCACTCGGTGTCGGCCACGCCAGTGGTGCCGAGGCCAGAATCCGCCAGGCGGGACTCGGCCGCCACGACCTCGTCGGCCGTCTCGGTCTCGACGCCGAGATGGTTGATCGTGCCACCGGCCGCAGCTTCGAAGAGCACGAGCTTGAGCGGGGGATCGGCGATGGCGAAGTTGGCGTAGCCCGGCCGGACCTTGTCCGGCTCGGTGCCGAACATCTTCGAGTAGAAGGCGATCGACCCGTCGAGGTCGGTGACGTCGAGGGCGAGTTGCAGGCGCATCGGGAACTCCTTGCATCGATGATTATCGATTTGATGACTGTCGAAACGATGACAGACAATTCGAATGCTGTCAATATGGAGACGTGGATTGCTGTCCGCCGCTGCACGGCACGCTCGATGAGGACGGCGCCATCGAGCTCGCGACGCTGGTCAAGGCGCTCGCCGACCCGGCGCGCCTGCGGCTCATCAGCCTCATCGCCGCGGCCGACGACGGCTGGGCGTGCGCGTGCGACCTCCACGAGCCGCTCGGACGCAGCCAGCCGACGGTGAGCCACCACCTGTCGAAGTTGGTCCAGGCCGGTCTGCTCGAGCGTGAGATGCGGGGAAAGTGGGCGTGGTTCCGGGTCCGCACCGATCGTCTCGATCAGGTGCGGGCTGCGCTCGCCGTCGGGGGCCTCGTCACGGGCTGATGGTCACGACCCGGGAACCACGAGGATCTTGCAGTGCTCCTCGGGGTCGGCGAGGTCGTCGAACGCCTGCGGGATCCCGGCGAGGTCGACCTCGCCCGTGATCATCGGGGCCACGTCGATCTCGCCCTCGGCGATGGCCCGCAGGCACGACGCGAACTCCATCGGGTCGTACGCCATGGCGAACTGGATGCTCAGCTCCTTGGCGGCGCCGTAGAACGGCACGACCGAGTCGCGTTCCATGCACACGCCGACCACGAGGATCTTGGCGTGTTGGGGCGCGTCGCGCAGCGCCTCGTCGAGGATGCCGGGCACGCCGATGGCCTCGAAGACCACGACGGGCTTGCCGCCACCCTCGCGAGCCCACGCGTCGAAGGCCGACTCCTGCGCGGCGTCGACGGTGACGTGTGCGCCCATCTTCTCGGCCGTCGCCCGTCGGGCGGCGGAGAAGTCGGCGGCGACGATGGGATCGATGCCTCGCACCTGCAGTGCTGCGATGACCGCGAGGCCGACGGGCCCGCACCCGAGGACCAGCGCGCCGTTGCCCTGCTGGATCTCGGACTTGTTGACGGCGTGGAGGCCGACGGCCATCGGTTCGGTGAGCGCGGCGTGCCGCGCGTCGAGCCCGTTGGGCACCTCGAGCAGCATCGGCGCCGACAGCAGCATCCGCTCGCTGTAGCCGCCCGGGATGTCGTTGCAGTACACGATCGGCTCGAAGCCAGTGGTGCTCATCAGCACCGGCAGTGAGGTCACCGTGGTGCCGGCTGGAAGCGCCTCGGTGTCGGGTCCGGTGTCGAGCACGGTGGCCGAGAACTCGTGGCCCATGAACACGTCGCGGGACAGGTCGGTCTCCGACGGGCCCACGTCGCCGAGATCGGGCATGCCCTTCATCTGCCTGCCGAGGTCGAGCATCGTCCCGCCGTGCTGGGCAAAGTGCAGGTCGCTTCCGCAGATGCCGCACGCCTCGACCTCGACGAGGACCTGGCCGACGCCCGGCTCGGGCTCGGGCACGTCGTCGCGGACGACGATCTCGCCACCGCGGAGGACGGCGGCTCTCATGACGACGACCCCTCGCTGTCTGGGCTGTCGTTGTCTGGGCTGTCGTTGTCTGGGCTGTCGTTGTCTGGGCTCTGGTCCTGCACGTGCTCCTGCACGGCGTTCATGATCGCCTGGCCGGCCCGACCGAACAGCTCGTTGCGCTTGTCGGTCGCCCACTCGTGCGACGCGCGGGGCGAGGCGAGCTGGCCCTGGAAGTGCGGCATGACCTCTCGGGCGAACAGCCGGTACGACTCGATCGTGCGCTCCGGCGGAGCCCAGTCGTGGCCGAGCAGCAGGAACGCGCCGAACCCGCCGGACTGGTCGAGCAGGCCCTCGATGTACTCGATGGCGTCGTCGGGCGTCCCGATCACGACGTTGCCCCCGCCGCCCTCGGCGTAGGCCTCGACGAAGTCGCGCTCGCTGGTCGAACCCTCGGTGACCTCGTTGGCGAGCGGGACGAATCCGGCGCCGCCGCCGAAGTAGTCGGCGAAGTCGCGCAGGCCGTAGGTGCAGTCCTCGATGGCCTGCTCACGTGTCTCGGCCAGGTGCATCGTGCCCAGCACACGCCAGTTCTGACGGTCGGGTTCCTTGTTCCCGGCCTTGGAGGCCATGTCCTCGACGACCTGCCACGCCTTGCCGATGGCGGCGAAGCCCTCCTCGACCACCGACATCGACAGCGACAGCAGCGACACGTCGTGCGTGCCGGCCAGTCGCGGACCGGACGGCGAGACCATCGCGGCGACGGCGACCTCGAAGTGCGGGTGGCTGTAGGGCCGGTACTGGAGCCTGGCGTCGCGGAGCGTGAACCAGTCGGTCTCCCGGGTCACGGGCTCGTCGGAGCGCAGCAGGGCGAGGATCGCCTCGAGCGACTCCTCCATCATCCGCCGCTGGTCGACCGGGTCGATGCCCAGCATGTACGCGTCGGTGGGCAGCGCGCCGGGGCCGGTGCCGAAGATGACCCGGCCGCGGGTGAGGTGGTCGAGCAGGACCATCCGGTCGGCGACCATGAGCGGGTGGTGGTAGGGCAGCGACACGACCCCGGTGCCGAACCTGATGTGCTTGGTGCGCTCGGCGGCGGCGGCGATGAACACCTCCGGGCACGGGATGAGCTCGTAGCCGCCCGAGTGGTGCTCGCCGAACCACACCTCGTCGAAGCCGAACCGGTCGAGGGCCTCGGCCCGTTCGAGGTCGTACTCCAGGGCCAGCGTGGGGCTCTGGCCGACGGGGTGGAAGGGCGCGAAGAACGCGCCGAACCGCAGGGGCTGGTCGGTGCTCGTGGTCATCGTTGGTTCCCTTCGTGCAGTTCGTCGAGAAATCCGAGCAGGGCTGCGTTCACCGGCTCGGGGGCTTCCTGCTGGACCCAGTGGCCGGCCCCGTCGATGACCACCGAACCACGATGGTCATCGAGGAACGGGTCCTGGATCTCGGGCGGCGTCATGGCCAGGACGGGGTCGTCGGCGCCGCCGATGAACAGCGACGGCACCTTCACGTGGGCGCCGTCGAGGTGCTCGGTCAGCTCCCAGTTCCGGTCGAGGTTGCGGTACCAGTTGATGCCGCCGGTGAACCCCGTGCGCTCGAACTCGGCCACGTAGTGGTCGAGTTCGGCCTGGGTCAGCCAGTCGGGCAGCCCGTCGGGCGTGGGGATTCGGTCGACGAAGCCGCGGTCGTCGTCCGCGGCGAACGCGGTGGCGTCCTCCGCGGTCAGCTCGTCGGGCGAGGCCAGCCCGCACAGCATCCGGTACATGGTGCGGCGGGGATCGGCGCCCAGTTCGGCGTCGGCGACGCCCGGCTCCTGGAAGTAGACGATGTAGAAGAAGCTGTCGGCGAAGGCGGCCCGCATCAGCTGGACCGGGGGCATCGGGGGACGGGGCGGGAACGGCACGCTCATCCCGCACACGCCGCGCACGCGCTCGGGATGGAGGAGCGCGAGGTTCCAGACCACCATCGAGCCCCAGTCGTGGCCGGCGAAGGTCGCCTGCTCCTCGTCCAGGTGGTCGAGCAGACCGACGAGGTCACCGGTGAGGTGGAAGATGTCGTAGTCCGCGAGCGCCTCGGGTCGGGACGATCGGCCGTAGCCACGCTGGTCGGGTGCGATCACCCGGTAGCCGGCCTCGGCGAGCGCGGGCAGCTGGTGCCGCCACGACCACCCCAGCTCGGGGAACCCGTGGGCCAGCACCACCAGTGGTCCGTCGTCGCCGGCCTCGAGCAGATGGAGGTCGACGTCGCCCACCGCGACGGTCCGCTCGCGGATGTCGTCTCCGATCCCCGTTCGTTCCGAAGTCTCTCCCGGCATGTCGTGCAGTCCCCCGAGGTCCCCGGCGCCGCCAGACTGGCAACGCGTGTTTCCAGCAAGACCGTAGGGTGCCCGCCCCGGCCCGTCAACCGCTCTCGTCGTGCAGCCGCCCGCGGAGACGGTGCTTCTGAACCTTGCCCATGGTGTTGCGCGGGAGCTCGTCGACGAACACGTACCGGCGAGGATGTTTGAAGCGAGCGAGGGCCGCGTCGCAGACGCGCCGCAGCACCGCGTCGTCGACCGGTCGGTCGGTCACGACGAAGGCGACCACCCGCTCGCCGAAGTCCGGGTCGGGCTCGCCCACCACCGCCGACTCGACCATGCCGGGGACCTCGTCCAGGACCGCTTCGATCTCCGCCGGGTAGACGTTGAGGCCGCCCGAGATGATGAGGTCCTTCTCCCGTCCGGCCAGCGTCAGCCGACCGTCGGTGTCGAGTGCACCGAGGTCGCCGGTCACGAACCACCCGTCGTCGGTGAACGAGGCGGCGGTCTTCTCCGGCTGGCCCCAGTAGCCGAGGAACAGGCCGTCGGTCCTCGTCTCGACGACGCCGCCGACAGAGATGCGGAGCTCGACGCCGTCGAGCGGGAACCCCACGGTTCCGGCCACCCGTTCCCCGTCGTAGGGGTTGGACGTGAGGATCATGGCCTCGGTCGAGCCGTAGCGCTCGACGATCCGGTGGCCGGCGCGTACGGCGAACTCGTCGTGCCGGCTGGCCGACAGCGGCGCCGAGCCGGACGTGAACAGCCGCATGCCGTGGCAGTCGGTCTGGTCGAGATCGGTCTGGTCGAGCAGCCGGTGGTAGTGGGTCGGCACCCCCATCAGCACCGTGGAGCGGCGGAGGTCGGCGCGCACGTGCTCGGGATCGAACCGCTCGTGGAACCGGACCGCCGCACCGGCGAGGAACGCGCAGTGCAGTGCGACGAAGAGACCGTGCACGTGGAAGACGGGGAGGACGTGGACCAGGACGTCGTCGGGAGAGAAGCGCCACGCATCGTGGAGCGCCCGGGCGTTGGTCACCAGGTTGCGACACGACAGCATCGCTCCCTTCGAGCGGCCCGTCGTCCCTGACGTGTAGAGCATCGCCGCCCAGTCGTCACCCGTGCGATCGGCCACGACGGGATCCGGGTCGCCGGCGGACAGCTCGGCGAGCGTCGCCTCGTCGACGACCAGCGCGGCGGCGGCGTCGTCCACGAAGAAGCCCACCTCCGCAGCGGTGTAGGCGGTGTTGAGCGGGACCAGGACCGCGCCCGTGCGCAGGCACGCGAGGTACAGGGCCACGGCCTCGACCGACTTGCCCACCACCAGGACGACCCGGTCACCGGCCCGGATGCCCCGGGAACGCAGGGCGCCCGCCATCCGTGCCGCCTGTCCGTCGAGATCGCCATAGGTCAGGGTCGAGCCGTCGTCGAGCAGCAGACACGGTCGTTCGGGCGCGGTACCAGCCACGCCGAAGAGGGATTCGTACACCGGCGGCACGCGGCCATCCTCCATCACCGGGGACCGAGCCCACGACACGATCCCCAACTGGCAGGATGCCCACCATGTCGATCGTCCATGCGAGCACCTATCCCGACGTCGAGATCCCCGAGGTCCCGATCACCGAACTCGTCCTCCGACGTGCTGGCGAGCTCGCCGACAAGCCGGCCATCGCCGACGCGGCCAGCGGCCGTGGCTACAGCTTCGGCGAGCTGTCGAACATGATCCACGCCTTCGCCGGCGGTCTGGCGGCCCGCGGCTTCGGTGTGGGCGACACGCTGGCGATCATGGCGCCGAACCTCCCCGAGTACGCCGTGGTCTTCCACGGTGTCGCCGTGGCGGGCGGGACCAACACCACCCTGAACCCGACCTACCGGGCCGACGAGACCCGCCACCAGCTCCAGGACTCGGGTGCCACGCTCCTGGTCACGATCGAGATGTTCCTCGAGACCGCACAGGCGGCCGTCGAGGGAACGAAGGTCACCGAGATCATCACCATGGACGCCGTCGAGGGCACCACGCCGTTGGCCGAGCTGTTCGGCGACCCCATCGAGCAGGTCCCCGTCGACCCGGTCGACCAGGTCGTCGTCCTGCCCTACTCCTCGGGCACCACCGGCCTGCCCAAGGGCGTGATGCTCACCCACCGCAACCTGGTGGCCAACATCGTCCAGTGCGATCCGCTGCTGCAGTACGACGCCGACGACGTCGCCATCGCCGCCCTGCCGTTCTTCCACATCTACGGCATGCAGGTGCTCATGAACGGCCTGCTCGCCAACGGCGTCCGTGTGCTCACGATGCCGCGGTTCGACCTCGAACAGGCGCTGACGACGATCCAGGACGAGAAGGTCACGTGGTTCTTCGCCGTGCCGCCGATGGTGCTCGCATTCGCCAAGCACCCCCTGGTCGACGAGTACGACCTGTCGTCGCTCAAGACCGTGTTCTCCGGCGCGGCCCCGCTCGGCGCCGAGCTCGCTCAGGAGGCTGCAGCCCGTATCGGCTGCGAGGTCGTGCAGGGCTACGGCATGACCGAGCTGTCGCCGGTGTCGCACGCGACACCGCCGGGCAACTTCAAGCCGGGCTCGTCGGGTCTGACCGTGGCCAACACCGAGTGCCGGCTGGTCAGCGCCGACGGTGAAGACCAGGACGTCGGCGGCGAGCGGGGCGAGCTCTGGGTGAAGGGGCCCCAGGTGATGAAGGGCTATCTCAACAACGAGCAGGCCACCGCCGCCACCATCGACGCCGACGGATGGCTCCACACCGGCGACGTGGCCGAGCTCGACCACGACGGCCACTTCTACATCGTCGACCGGGTCAAGGAGCTCATCAAGTACAAGGGCTTCCAGGTGCCTCCAGCCGAGCTCGAGGCGTTGCTCCTCACCCACCCCAAGATCGCGGACACGGCGGTCATCGGCATCCCCGACGACGAGGCCGGCGAGCTACCGAAGGCGTTCGTGGTGGCCGTGCCCGACCAGGAGCTGTCGGCGCAGGAGGTGCAGGACTTCGTGGCGGACAAGGTGGCGAGCTACAAGCAGGTCCGCCTGGTCGAGTTCATCGACGAGGTCCCGAAGTCGGCTTCAGGGAAGATTCTCCGCCGCCACCTCCGCGACGGCCAGGAGTGACCCGGAGCGGCAGGGTGGCCGCCGAGGCCAGACCCCGACCGACGTGGCCCGCCGCCTTGGCCGGTCGGGCCAGGTCGCTGATCTTCGGGCCGCCGATGAAGCCGCGGCGAACGAAGTACACCCACAGGCTGGCGCCGATCACGGCCATGATGGCGAGCACGGCACCGTAGCCCCAGGGCGTGTCGAGCTCGGGCATGTTCGTGAAGTTCATGCCGTAGATGCCGGCGATGAAGGTCAGGGGCATGAAGATCGCGGAGAACGCGGTCAGAACCTTCATGACCTCGTTCATCTGCTCGGCGGTCGCGCCCCGGTAGGTGTCGAGCACGGTCGCCACCATCTGGTGGGCGGTCTCGAGGGAGGCGACCATCCTGGTGTGGTGGTCGCGCGCGTCCGAGAGGTCTCGGCCCGCCCGGTCGTCGTGGCCGACGTCGGTCCGCGCCAGGAGATCGAGCGTGCGTCGCTGCGGGCCGAGCACCCGCCGCAGCAGGGCGATGTCGCGGCGCAACGCATGGATGTCCGACAGCACCGACGGGTCGCCCTCGACCGCCGCGTCCTCGAGGTCCAGGATCTGGCTGTCCACGTCGTCGAGGATCGGGAGGTAGCGCTCGCCCACGAACTCGGTGAGCCGGGCCGCGAGGTGGTCGGGGCCGCTCACTCCGAAGCTGGTTCGCTGGATCCGCTCGAAGACGTGGTCGACGCTACGAAGCGTCTCGTCGTGGACGGTCAGCACCCAGTCCGGGCCGACGAGGATGTCGATCTCGACCGTGCGTACCACCTCGCTGTCGAGGGCGAGGGCGTGGACGACGAGGAGCCAGTGGTTGTCGAGCGTCTCGAGCTTGGGGAACTGGGCCTCGACCAGGTCGTCGCGAGAGACCCGGTCGAACTCGAGCTGGTGGGCGATGGCGTGCAGCTCGTCGACGTCCGTCGTCGTCACGTCGAGCCACGACCAGCCCTCGGCGAACTGCCCGAAGCGCTCCGGGTCCTCGGTGGTGCGGGTGCCGTCGGGTGCGATGTGGACGAGACGCTGCATGACCCCCGAGGGTACGGCGCGACCCGGGAAGATCCGCCGCCAGCCGGTACGGTCGGCGCATCCGACTGGGAGCCAGATGTGACCTCGCCACCCCCGCCCCCGCCGCCGGGTTCCCCCGGCGGCCAGTACCCGTCCGGTCCGCCCAGCGGTCCGCCGACGCGGCCGCCCGAGGATGGTGGCGAGGACACCTCGATGCCCTGGGTGGTCCCCGGGGGCGCCCCGCCACCGCCCGGGGGCGCCGAGTCGGACTTCGACGAGCCGGCCGGCGGTGGTCGTCGGTGGTGGATGGTCGTGGTCGCGATCTTCGGTGTCATGGCCCTTGTGGCCGGCATGGTGGCGTTCTTCACCGGCGGTGGCGACGACGACCCGACGCTGGCCGAGGACACCTCGACCACCGAGCCCTCGGACGACTCGTCGGGCTCGTCCACGACCACCACCGAACCCGCGGCCGAGCCGCTCCCCGAGGAGGAGTTCCTCGCGCTCGTCGACGAGCTCGAGGCCTACGTCGCCGAGGCTCGGGGCCTGGAGTGGCAGGACGACGTCTCCGTCGAGCTCGCGAACGACGAGGAGTTCGAGCGGCGACTTTTCGAGGACTTCGAGGAGGACATCGAGGACCTCGAGGAGACCGAGGTCTTCTACCGGGCCCTCGGCCTGCTGCCGAGCGACATGTCGCTGGCCGACCAGGTCCGCGGGATCTACTCGGCCGGCACGCTCGGCGTGTACTTCACCGAGGAGAACGAGCTCGTGGTCCGGGGGACGAGCCCGACCCCGTACGTGCAGCAGACGATCGTCCACGAGCTCGTCCACGCCATCGACGACCAGAACTTCGAGCTGTACCGGCCCGAGTACCAGGACCGGAAGGACGAGATCAGCGCCGGCTTCCAGGCCACGGTCGAGGGCAACGCCAGCCGCATCGAAGACCAGTGGCTCAGCGACCAGCCCGAAGAGTTCCGCGAGCGCGCTGGCGACGAGGAGCAGTCCTACAGCGAGGGCATCGACCTCGACGGGTTCCCCCAGATCCTGCTGTTCCAGATCGGCGCGCCCTACCAGCTCGGCGAGATCTTCGTCGACCAGCTCGTGGCCGACAACGGTGAGCGCGGTGTCGACGCTGCGCTCCGGGACCCGCCCGACACGTCGGAGCAGTTCCTGTTCCCGCCGCTGTACCTCGAGGGCGAGCCGCGGGTGGAGGTGCCACCGCCGCCCGCCGATGGCGAGATCGTCGACGACGGCGTGATCGGCGCGCTCTTCCTCTACGGGCTGTTCACCCAGACCGACTCGCCGGTGAACCAGAACGACGCGGTCCGGGCGGTGCAGGGTTGGGGTGGCGACTGGGCCGTCAGCTGGCGCGACGGCGATGCCTCGTGCATGCGGGCCGATTTCGTGGGCGATACCGACGGCGACACCGACGAGATCGAGAACACGCTCGAGACCTGGACCGACAGCCGGGGAATCGGCGAGGTGTCGACCACCGATGCCGGCCGGGTCCGCCTCGAGAGCTGCGCCGCGTCCGGCGGCGGCTCCCCACCCCAGGTCTAGGTCGCTTCGTCGGCCCTGGGGGGCCGAATGTCTACGTCTGGAGGGGCATGACGGCGTCGGCGACCTCGGCGAGGTGGTCGTCCCAGCGCTCGGGTTCGGTGAAGGGCACGACCACGAACTTCGACGCGCCGACCTCGACGAAACGCTCGAGGTGGGCGGGCAGGTCGGCGATCCCCGGTGCCACGACCTCGGCCGGATCGGTTCCCGGACGGCGCTGGGCGACGAAGTCGGCCACCGCGTCGGGGATGCCGCCGTCGCCGTAGGGGATGAGCGCGCCGAAGTGCTCCGGATCGATCGTCCGGTCGTGCTCGGCGGCGATGCGCTCGATCTCGGCCCGGCCCGTGCGGACGTCGTCGACGGTGCAGAAGCTCGGTAGCCACCCATCGCCCAGACGTCCGATGCGGCGCAGCTCCGAGGGTGCTCGGCCCCCGAACCAGATCTCGATCGGTTGTTGCACCGGCTCGGGCCGGACCCGGGCTGCCTCGAACCGGAAGAACTCGCCCTCGTGATCGACGGCGTCCTCGGTCCAGAAGCGACGCAGCAGCGGAAGCATCTCGTCGAAGCGACCCGCCCGTTCCGAACGCTCGACGCCGAAGGCCTGCTGCTCGGCGGAATCGACCTGGCCGAGCCCGAACGCCGGTAGCAACCGCCCGCTGGAGAGCCGGTCGAGGGTCGCCAGCTCCTTGGCCAGCAGCATGGGGTTGCGGCCGGGCAGCACCATGACACTCGTCCCGAACTTCAACCGCTCGGTCCGTGCTGCCGCGAACGACATGGCGACGAGCGGATCGGGGCAGTCGGCGGTGATCTTCTCCGACAGCCACAGCGAGTCGAAGCGCAGGGCTTCGAGCGCGTCGACGAGCGCGGCGTAGCGCTCGGCATCGTTGGTGACCGAGCGGGTGCCGAGCCCGTAGCCGACACGAACCTTCACCGCGGGCTGACCGTCACAGCAGGCTGGCCAGCAGCGCGCGGGTGCGGTCGCGATCGTCGTCGGCGGTGCCGAACTCGCTCGCCATCAGGTCGGTGACGCCGGCCGCGTCGAGGCCCCGGAGACGCTCGGCCACCTCGTCCTCGTCGCCGATGATGGCGAGGTCGGCCGGGCCCTCGGCACCCTCGCGGTCGAGCATGGCCCGGTAGCTCGGGAGCTGGCCGTAGACCGAGAACATCTCCGCCGCCCGGGCGCGGGCAGCGTCCGGGTCCGAGGTCACGCACACCGGAAGACCGCACACGACGCGGGGTTCGGGGTTGCCGGCGTCGGTTGCGGCCGCCGCGAGCGCCGGGGCGGTGTGGTGGGCGATCGTCGCGGGCCCGGTCATCCAGGTGATGGTCCCGGCAGTGCGGCTGCCGGCCAGGCGCAGCAGCTGGGGGCCGAGCGCGGCCACCACCACCGGGACCGGCTCGGGATCGGGGATGTCGAGGGACAGGTGGGCCGACAGGGTTTCGCCGTCGGCGGAGACCTCGCCCCTGTCGACCAGGGGCATGAGGATCTCGAGGTACTCGCGGAGGTGACGGACCGGCCTTTCGAAGCTCATGCCGAACATGTGCTCGATCACCGGCTGGTGCGACAGGCCGATGCCGAGGGTGAGCCGTCCGCCGGCGGCGGCCTGGGTGGTGAGGGCCTGGGCGGCGAGCATGGCCGGGTGGCGGGGATAGGTGGGGACCACCGACGTGCCGAGCTCGATCCTCTCGGTCTGCCTCCCCATCACCGCGAGCAGGGTGAGTGCGTCCCAGCCGAAGATCTGGGGCAGCCAGTAGCTGGCGAACCCCTGTTCCTCGGCCGCCACGACGTGCTCGACCGCCACGTCGATCGGTGCGTTGCCGGCGATGCCCCCGAAGATGCCGATGCGCATGCCCGGCACGCTATCCGCTCGCTCCTCAGGACTACGGGGCTGTCATTCGCCCGTCTTCATCTGGCGCGTCTTCAGGTCGATCGGGCGGCCGACGGTCTGGAAGAAGTCGTTGCCCTTGTCGTCGACGATGACGAACGCGGGGAAGTCCTCGACCTCGATCTTCCAGATCGCCTCCATGCCGAGCTCGGGGTACTCGAGCACTTCGACGGCCGTGATGTTGTCCTGGGCCAGTCGAGCTGCCGGACCGCCGATCGAACCGAGGTAGAAGCCGCCGTGGCGCTTGCACGCATCGGTGACCTGCTGGCTGCGGTTGCCCTTGGCCAGCATCACCATCGAACCGCCCGCGGCCTGGAATGCGTCGACGTAGGCGTCCATGCGTCCGGCGGTGGTCGGCCCGAACGACCCGGACGCGTAGCCCTCCGGCGTCTTGGCCGGCCCGGCGTAGTAGACGGGGTGGTCGCGCAGGTACTGGGGCATGGCCTCGCCGGCGTCGAGGCGCTCCTGGATCTTGGCGTGGGCGATGTCGCGGGCCACCACCAGCGGTCCGGTGAGCGACAGCCGGGTCTTCACCGACAGGTTCGTGAGTTGGGACCGGATCTCGTCCATCGGCTGATCGAGGTCGATGCGCACCACGTCGTCGGACAGGTCGTGGTCGCTGACGTCGGGCAGGAAGCGGGCCGGGTTGGTCTCGAGCTGCTCGAGGAAGATCCCGTCGGCGGTGATCTTGGCCTTGGCCTGGCGGTCGGCCGAGCACGACACCGCCACCGCGACCGGAAGCGATGCGCCGTGCCGGGGCATGCGGACCACCCGGACGTCGTGGCAGAAGTACTTGCCGCCGAACTGGGCGCCGATCCCGAACCCCTGGCTGAGCTTCAGCACCTCGGCCTCGAACTCCACGTCGCGGTAGGCGTGGCCGAGCGGGGTGCCCTGCTTGGGCAGCGAGTCGAGATGGCGGGTGCTGGCGAGTTTGGCCGTTTCCAGCGCCATCTCGGCCGACGTGCCGCCGATGACCACGGCGAGGTGGTACGGCGGGCACGCCGCGGTGCCGAGCGCACGGAGCTTGTCGTCGAGGAAGGCCAGGAGCTTGTCGGGCGTCAGCAGCGCCTTGGTCTCCTGGTACAGGTAGCTCTTGTTGGCCGACCCGCCGCCCTTGGCCATGAACAGGAACTCGTACCTCGGTTCGTCGACGTCGTCGGTGAGCGCGCTGATCTTGATCTCGGCCGGGAGGTTGGTCTTGGTGTTGGTCTCCTCCCACATCGACAGCGGCGCCATCTGCGAGTAGCGCAGGTTGTCGGTCTGGTAGGTCTCGAAGATTCCCTGGGCGATGGCCTCCTCGTCGCCGCCGCCCGTGAGCACGCCTTCGCTCCGCTTGGCCTTGACGATGGCCGTGCCGGTGTCCTGGCACATGGGCAGGATCCCGCCGGCCGACACGTTGGCGTTCTCGAGCAGGTCGAGGGCCACGAACCGGTCGTTGGCGCTGGCCTCGGGATCGTCGAGGATGTTGCGCAGCTGCTGGAGGTGGCCGGGCCGCAGGTAGTGGGCGATGTCGTACATCGCCTGCGCGGTCAACGCCGTCAGCGTCTCGGGGGCGACCCGCAGGAACGGCTGGCCGCCAAGCTCGATCGGTTCGACGCCGCCGAGCTCGAGTTGGCGGAACGGCGTCTCGTCGCCGGCGAGAGGGAGCAGGGGCGTGAACTCGAACTCCGACACGGACGGCGGCTCCCGTCGCTCAGACGGCGGGGGCGCCGGCGTAGGGACGGGGGTCGCCCGGGGCGGGGATGTCGGGTGCCTTCCACCGCATGACCTTGGCCAGGTGGTCGGCCACGTCGCGCCAGGCGGCCGGGTCCCAGCCCTCGGCCGAACCCAGCAGCGAGCCGTCCTGGCCGATGTGCACGAGCGCGGGAAGGGTCTCGAGGCCCATCGACTTCACGAGGGCCTTGTCGGGATCGCAGAGCGCGAACAGCCGCTCGGCCCACGGGCCGAGGAACTCGGTGGCGTCGTCGGGGTTGGCCGTGACCAGGAAGCCGACCCGGACGTCGGCGCCGGTGAAGGTCGTGAGGATGCGTCCCGCCGTCTCCAGCAGCCAGGCCGACTCGTACTCGTAGGGATCGAGCACCGCCACCGCGAGGTGGAAGGTGGTCAGCCAGTCGTCGAGCGGGAGCTCGGCGCCGGACACGTGGGTGAGCTCGATGGATCCGTCGGGGTCCGTGGGCACGGCCGGCAGGTTAGCCAGCTAGGTTCCGCGTGAGCAGATCCGGACCCAGACCGATCGGAGACCAACCGTGGTGTTCGCCGCAGTTCGAGGCGACGCCTACAACGTCATGCTCCTGCTCCACATCCTCGCTGGAATCATCGCCTTCGCCCCCGTCGGTCATACGACCCGCTGCTCGAGCGCACTTCAGCGAACGCGAGGCCGACGACGCCACGATGCAGACTGGGATCGCCGCTTCGTCTGCTTCTACACCTCGACGGGTCGCGATGCCGCGCTCGGTGTGCCTCTTGCATCACCGGGCATCTTCCTGATCGTGCTCTCCGACGACGGCTGGGAGTTCTCCGACGCGTGGATCTCGCTGTCGTTCCTCGTCTGGTTCGCCATCGGTGGCGTGGTGAGCGCCATGATTCTCAAGGGCGAGAAGCAGATCGCCAGTGGCGACATGAGCGGCCGGGCCCTTATCGCCAAGGGCGGGCCCATCGCCACCGTCCTCATGGTCATCATGCTGTACCTGATGGTTTTCAAGCCGGGGGCCAGTCGGCGTTGCACCCGATCGAACGGCTCCGCTACGTCGCCCGGGCCGGGGGTGCCGACCACGGGGCACTGGCCGAGGAGGCCGCGCGTGCCCTGGCCGGCTTCGCCGAAGACCCGTCCGGTCTCGTCACCGCGTGCCGGCGGATCGTCGACCGCCACCCGACGTCGGGGCCCATGTGGTGGCTTGCGTCCAAGGTCCTGGCGACCAACGACCCCCGGGCCGAGGCCGTGCGCTGCGTCACCACGCTCCAGGACGACCGCACCGCCCCGGCGCTGGCCTACGAGCTCCCCGACGACATCACCGTGATGACGATCGGCTGGCCCGAGCAGGTGGGCGAGGCGCTCGTCCGCCGCGGCGACATCCGGTCGCTGATCGTCGACGTCCTCGGCGAGGGGGCGGGGCTCGTTCGACGGCTCGAGATGGCCGACTCGTCCACCGACGAGGTGGCGCCGGCCAACATCGGCGGTGCCGTTCGCTGGTCGAACATCGTCGCCCTCGAGGCTTCGGCCGTGGGCCCCGACGGCTTCGTCTCCGTCTCCGGCGCCTACGCCGCGGCGGCCGTCGCCGCCCACACCGACGCCGAGGTGTGGCTCGTGGCGGGGGAGGGTCGCCTGCTTCCCGAGCGGTTGTGGGCGTCCCTCGTCGACCGCCTCGACCAGAGCGCCGAGCCGTGGGAGCTCGACGAGGAGGTCGTCCCGCTGTCGCTCGTCGACCACGTCGTCGGCCCCAAGGGCCGCGAGTCGGTCGAGGCCATGCTGCGCCGCACCGACGCTCCCGTCGTTCCCGAACTGCTCAAGTCCACGCCCTGACCGCCCTCCGCAACCCCGAGGAACACCGAATGAGTCGCCGCGACCAGATCCGCATGACCGACGAGGAGATCGCCGCCTACCTCGACGGTCGCCACACCATGAACATCGCCACCCTGAACCACGACGGCAGCATCCACCTCGTGGCCATGTGGTACGCCATGGACGGGCCGAACCCGGTGTTCTGGACCTACCGCAAGGCCCAGAAGATCAAGAACCTCGAGCGCGACCCCCGGATCACGTGCCTGGTCGAGACCGGCGACGCCTACGAGGAGCTCAAGGGCGTCGAGCTCGTCGGACGGGGCGAGATCCTCACCGACAAGGACGAGATCATGCCGCTCGGCGAGATGGTGGCGGCGCGCTACACGGGCCCGGTGACCGAGGAGAGCCGGCCGTTCATCCAGGCCGTCGGCGAGAAGCGCTACGCGGTCCGCGTCCACGTCGACCGCATCGTGAGCTGGGACCACAGCAAGCTCGGTGGCACCTACTGACGAACGGGCGGGGGCTGCCGGCGTCACCGTCGATGTGGTGATGCCGGCCCGCGACGAGGTCGCGACCATCGAGGCCAACATCGCCGCAGCCCAGGGCTGTGGTGTGGTGCGAGAGGTGATCGTCGTCGACGACGGCTCCTGCGACGGCACCGGCGGGGTCGCCGCGGTTGCGGGCGCCCGGGTCGTGCGACGGTCCGGCCCGAGCGGCTCCAAGGCCCACGCCATGCGCATGGGCGTCGAGGCCTCAGACGCATCGCATGTGCTCTTCGTCGACGCCGACTGCACCGAGCTCGCCGCCGAGCACCTCGCAGCGATCTGCGAGCCGGTGCTCGCCGGTCGGGCCGAGATGAGCATCGGCGCCTTCGACTACCGGCGTTTGAATTGGTTGGTGCTGCGGTGCCCGCCCCTGTCGGGCGAGCGCATCGTCCCTCGGTGGGTCTGGGACCAGATCCCGCCCGACAGGTTCGACGGCTACACCATCGAGGTCCGGCTCAACGAGGTGATCGCCGAGGGCCACCATCGCACGGTGGTCCGCACCATGACGGGCGTGTACCACCGGACCAAGCGCGACAAGTTCGGCCCGCTCGACGGCATGAGACGCACCTGGCACATGTACCGCGACCTGCTCTCGATGCTGAAGCCGCTCGGCGACGTCCGCTGGCGGACCTACCCCTGGTACCTGCGGGGCCTCACGATCGAGGCGCCGGCCGGACCCGCACCCACCTGAGTGCCAACAGTGGGAGCACGACGTTGACGCCCGGCGTGTTGTGGGTCGGCTCGCTGCCGGTGCCCGTACCGAGCACGAGGATCGCGCCGATCAGCATCACGGCGATCACCGCCCACACGAACTTCTTGGCGGTCGTACGGGATCGACTCCTGCGAGCGGCCACGTTGCGGTCGCGCCGGCCCGGCGTGGGTCGGCCCTTCGGCGGAGTGGTCGACGGCATGACCGCCGAGGGTAGAACAGGTGAATGGACAGCGCGCGGCCGCGATGGGCTGCGCACGGATGTCGCTAGCTGACGTTGGCGACCAGGCGGCGGGCGATGACCTTGAGGCACAGGGTCTCGTCGGCGCCCTCGAAGATCGAGAGCACGCGGGCGTCGACCCAGTAGCGGCTCACCGGGTACTCCTCGGCGTAGCCGTAGCCGCCGTGGAGCTGGAGCGCCTCGCGGGTGACCCACTCGGCGGCCTTGCACACGTAGGCCTTGACGAGCGTGGCTTCCATGGCGCCCTCGCCCTTGGCCATCATCTTGGCCACCTCGTAGGAGAACTGCCGGCTGGCCTGGATGATCACGGCCATCCGGGCGAGCTTGGCCCGGCTGAGCTGGTAGTCGCCCACCGGCGTGCCGAACACGGTGCGGTCCTGGCCGTACTGCATGGCCTCCTCGTAGGCGGCCTGCATCACGCCCACGGCCCGGGCCGCGGTCTGCAGGCGCCCGTTCTCGAAGCCCTCCATCTGGAGGTAGAAGCCGCGGCCGAGCCCGTCGTCGCCGCCGATGAGGCAGTCGTGAGGGACGAACCAGTCGTCGAGGCTGATCTCGTAGGAGTGCATGCCCCGGTAGCCGATGGTGTCGATCGGCCGGCCTTCCATCTTGCCGCCGTGGTCGTCGCTGAACTCGAAGCCCTCGCCGTCGCCCTGGGGCTTGGGAACGATGAACATCGACAGGCCCTTGTGGCCGAGCGAGCGGTCGGGGTCGGTGCGGGCGAGCAGCAACAGCACGTCGGCGCGGGCGCCGAAGGTGCACCACGTCTTGACGCCGTTGATCCGCCACCCCTCGGTGCCGTCGTCGACGGTCGCGCGGGTGGCGGTGGTCTTGAGCGAGGCGACGTCGGAGCCGAAATCGGGCTCGGTGACCGCCACTGCGCACATGACCTCGGTGGTGGCGAGCTTGGGCAGCCAGTGCTGCTTCTGCTCCTCGGTGCCGCCCTTCTCGACGGCCCGGGTCATGATCTCGGGACGGGTGATGAGCGAGCCGCCGATGCCGAGCGAGCCGCGGGACAGCTCCTCGGTGGCGACGACCATGCCCATGTAGTCGGATTCGCCGCCGGCGGCGAACCCGCCGTACTCCTCCGGGATCGACAGGCCGAACGCGCCCAGCTCGGCGAGGCCGTTGATGACGTCCTCGGGCACGTCGCCGTTCGTGCGGTGCACGTGCTCGGCATGCGGGACGATCTGCTCCTCGGCGAAGCGGCGGAAGGTGTCCTGCACGAGCTCGAAGTCCTCGTCGAGGTGGCGGGGACCGTCGGCGGCGATGGACTCGAGGAACTCCGGCGAGGTGAACGTGCCCACGAAGTCGCGGGTCGCGTCGAGCGCCCCGGACTCGACGCCCCAGTGGGTCTCGTGGCCGAAGAGCTTCCCGGCGAGCGCGCCGACCGAATCGGCCGCGAACGCGCAGGCGATGCGGGCCTCGGTGTCGCCCTTGGCGCCGTAGTCGAGCAGCGTCGCCGCCATCTCGACCGCCGCGGTCGAGTGGGCGAGCTCGTAGGCGATCACCTGGTTGGCGTCGATGTCGCCCAGCTCGGCGAGACGGGCGGTGGCCCCGGCCAGGACCGCCCGTGCGGTGTCGATGGCGGATGCGGCGGCGGCGAGGTCGGCGGCGGTCATGGGCGGGAATGGTACCGACGGGCAACTCCGTGGCAGCCAAGGCTGCGAGGCCGACGGATCGTGCCGCTCCGGCCATCCGCGGTGTCGTCGCTCGCCACCGGGTGCACGACCCGTAGACCGAGGATGCGACATGAGCAAGACGAACCCCGGCAACCTCTTCGAGGATTTCCGCGTCGGCCAGGTCATCGAGCATGCGACGCCGCCGTACCGTCACCAGCGGGCATCGGCGCTGTACGGCGCGCGCTCGACCCCGACCCGGTTCGCCATCGCCTCCTCGGACGCAGTTCGCCGCCGACCTGCGGGTTGTCGCCGCGCGCCGGTCGAGGAGCTGATCGGCTTCCACATCGCCTTCGGGAAGACTGTGCCTGACGTGTCGCTCAACGCCGTGGCCAACCTTGGCTACGCCGAGTGCCGCTTCCACCAGCCGGTCCGTCCCGGCGACACCCTGCGGGCCCGCTCCGAGGTCATCGGCGTGAAGCAGAACTCCAGCGGCAAGACCGGCGTGGTCTGGGTGCGGTCCACCGCCACCAACCAGCACGGCGAGACCGCGATCGACTGGGCGCGCTGGGTGATGGTGCGCAAGGCCGACCTCGACGCGCCGGCCCCGGACGACCGTCGTGCCCGAGCTGGCCGGCGTCCGTCGACGCCGGCCGACCTGATCGTGCCGCGAAGGTCTGGACTCTCACCGGCTACGACTTCGCCGCTGCCGGCGAACCCCACCGCTTCGACGACTACGAGGTCGGAGAGAAGATCGACCACGTGGACGGCGTGACCCTCGAGGAGGCGGAGCACATGCTCGCCACCCGGCTGTGGCAGAACACGGCCAAGGTCCACTTCAACACCGAGGCACGGGACGACGGTCGGCGCCTCGTGTACGGCGGCCACGTCATCAGCCTGGCCCGGTCGCTCCAGTTCAACGGCATGGCCAACGCCGCCGATGGTCGCGGCGCTCAACGCCGGCGCCGACGCGCGCCCCGGCCTTCGCCGGCGACACGCGTGTACGCCTGGTCCGAGATCCTGGACAAGGCCGTGCTCAGCCGAGGTCGGGACCCATGCCCCGGGTGTGGGGGCGCTGCGGGTGCGGCCTCGTGGCCACCAAGGGCCGGGACGAGACCATGACCCTGCGTGGCGACGACGGCACGTACGCCGACCAGGTCCTGCTCGACCTCGACACGTGGGTCCTCTGTCCGATCTGAGCCGGGTCCCTGACTCCGGTCGCCGACGGTGACGCCGCTGCAGCAGGCCCTCGATCGACTGGTGGTCCGCCCACGGCCGTGACCTCCCGTGGCGCCGGTCCCGCGACCCGTGGCCGGTCCTCGTCTCCGAGCTCGATGCTCCAGCAGACCCAGGTCGCCCGGGTCGACCGACCGGTACGTGCCGGTTCCTCCAGCCGCTTCCCGACCGTTGCGTGCGTGCGCCGGCCGCTGCCCGGTCGAGCGACGTCATCGACGAGTGGGCCGGGCTCGGCTACAACCGCCGCGCCGTGCACCTCCACCGGGCTGCGACGGCGTGCGTCGATTCCCACGGCTGAGCGCTGTTGCCCAGACCCTCGACGAGCTGCTCGCTCTCCCGGGCGTCGGGTCCGTACACCGCCCGGGCAGTCCTCGTCTTCGCCCACGAGCAGCGACATCGGCCTGGTCGACACCAACGCCGGCCGCTTCGCTGGCCCGTGCGCTCGCCGGTCGTCGCCGTCGGGAGAGCTGAAGCGCAGCACGCTTGCCGACGATGCGAGTCCCCGACGGATGGGGGTGGACGTGGGGCCAGGCCGTCTTCGACCTCGGCGCCGGGGTGTGCACCAAGCGATCACCGCGCTGCGACGCCTGTCCGGTGCGGGCCCACTGCGTCTGGGCACGGGCCGGTTTCCCGGTGCCGGACCCGATCGCCGGCTCAGCCGGCCATCAGCGTCACCGCCAGTCCCGCTTCGACGGCTCCGACCGCCAGGGCCGCGGCCGCCTGGTCGATGCGCTCCGACTCGGTGACGTGACCGACTCGCAACTCGCCGCGGTCATGGGTTGGCCCGACGACCCGACGAGAGCGTCCCGGGTGGCTGCGACCCTGGTGGCCGACGGTCTCGCCTCCCACGACACCGCCGCCGGGGCCTGGCGCCTCGCCACCTGAGCCCGGACCCGCTGCGTCTGGCCCCGTCCCGGTCGACGTGGGTGGCGCGGGACGGGGCCAGAACGGGGGGTGTTGGGTTCGTGTTGGGTTCGTGTTGGGTTCTGGTCCCCTTACCGGTCGAGCTGGGTGGCGCGGGACGGGGCCAGAACGGTCAGGTGGTGAGGGCGGCGATCAGGTCGTCGACGGCACCGAGCGCCAGGGCGCGCATCTCGTCGTCGGTGCGGTCCTGGATGGGGTGGGCGACGAAGACGCGGGCGGCATCGAAGCCGAGGGCGGTGGCCTGGGCAGCGGCGGCATCCACGAACTCGGCCGAGGCCACGAACACGCCGGGGATGCCCGCGCCGTTCCAGATCAGCGATGTCGTGCACACTGCACGACGTGCAGGACCCTCAGTCGGCGAGGGCCTCGATCACCAGGTGGCACTCGGTGGCGATCTCGTGCCGGAGGTCCACCGGTGCCGGTTCGCGTAGGTCGGTTCGCGAAGCGGATCACGTCCGCGGCACCCCGTTCCCGCAGCTCGGTTTCGAGGGTGTCGAGGAACACGTCGCCCCGCGGCTTGGTGATGTCCAGGAGCCCGACGATCTTGCCCTCGAGCGAATCCGGGCGTTCGACGCGACGGCGCTCGGCGACCTGTCGCTCGGAGGTGGGATCGAGCAACGTCGTCATGAGATCTCCCTGGTCACCGGATCGGACCCTCTTCGCCGTTCACCCAACCACCGACGATGGCCGAGAACAAGCCTGCGCCCCCGCCGGCATGGCAGACGAGGAGCCCACCCTCACGGAACTTCGGGGAGCTCCATCCCGCCGAAGGCCTCGGGCAGCCCCTCGGCGATGCCGCCCGCTCCGGCAACGAGCTCGTCGCTGTCGAGGGTCAGCAGCTCGGCGAGACGCTCCTCCAGCCTGGGCCGGTCCCAGCCGTCGTCGGCCAGGACCCGCCCGTGCTCCGGGGAGATGACGAGCATGGCGTCGATCTTGATGCACAGCTTCGGGCGGGCCACCGAGCGGAGGCAGGCGGCGAAGGTGCGAGCGAGCGACTCGGCGGACCGTGATTTCTGGTCGATGATCGCCTGGGCCGTGGCCGGCGAAGAGCGTGACCGCGTCGGTGTCGGGCGCGATGCCCCGGGCCACCGCCAGCGGGCTGAGGGGCGAACCCTCCTCGAGCTCGGGGAAGCACCAGCCGAGCTTGCCCGGGCTGCCCATGGTGGCCCGGTCGACGCCGCCGGGCAGCCCGCCGCCCACGTTGCGGATCACCAGCTGCAGGGCGCGGCCGATGGTGGCGTTGGCCCGGTTGCCCTGACCGAGCGCGTCGACGCCGGCGTTCATCCCGAGGCGGTGGCGGATGGGGCCGTTGACCACCAGGACCGGACCGGAGAAGAACGTCGTGGCCAGCAGCCCGTGCATGTTGAACTCGGGGTGCAGGAGGCCTCGAGGGCGGTGAGCACCACGGCAGGTACTCGGGGAGGCAGCCGGCCATCACGGCGTTGACCGCCACCTTCTCCACCGTGCACTCCACCAGGTCGGGCGGCACCACGGTCACCACATCGTCCGCGGCGTGGTCGGTGCCCTCGAGCATCCGGGCCACCCTGGCCTCGGTGGGGGAAACCACGGGGAGCCCGTCGCTCCAACCGCGTCGAACATGGCCTCGAAGGGATCCTCGAGCCTCGGCCAGGTCACCCGGCGGCTGCGCAGGCCCGATGCGGAGAACCGGACCCGGAGCTCGTCGAGCCGGGTGGGGTCGACCGACAGTGAGCCGCAGCCGGGACGCCACTCGGGCAGGTCGTCACCGAGGTCGTCGTCGCCGAAGAGTCCGCGCCACTGCTCCCGATCCCAACCGACGAGCCGTTCGTCTCCCTGCCGGTCCTCGATCCGCAGCAACGTCGGCACCGTCTCGATGTCCCACAGGTGGCTGACGGTGAGGTCGCGGTCGTCCACGACGGGAAGCCCCGCGGGGAAGCCGGGGTCGTCCTGGGAGTACACGGCCAGCGCAACGCCGCCGCCGTGGACCCGTTGGAGCACCGGTTCGACCAACGTGCACGTGGGGCAGTCCCGCTTCACGATGGCCACCACGCCATCGGGCAGCGTCGGACGTTCAGCGGTGGCGGTCATTCAGGCTCCTCTCCCGTGTGACGAGCGTTACACGACCCGCACTCCCGTGGTGGCCTCCGGGTACGCTCCACCGGTCCGTTCGTCCAGGGGGAGTTCGCGAGTGCACGTCACCTTCTACGGGGTCCGTGGCTCCACCCCGTGCCCCACGGAACGGAACCAGCGCTACGGCGGGAACACCTCGTGCGTCGCGCTCGAGTCCCCGGGCCAGGACCCGATCGTGCTCGATCTCGGAACCGGTCTGCGCCTGTGCGGGGAAGACCTCCCGTGCGACGAGCACGTTCCAGGGCCACGCCCTCGTGACACACGTCCACTGGGACCACGTGCAGGGGTTGCCGTTCTTCCTGCCGGTCGCTCCGCCGACGGCGTCGTCGTTCGACGTCTACGGCCCGCCCACCCCGGACTGCTCGCTGGCCGAGTGCTTCGAGACCTTCGTGTCGCCACCGTTCTTCCCGGTGTCGATCGGTGACCTCCCCGGCCGGGTCACCTTCCACGACGCGATCGACACCGAGATCGCCGTCGGGCAGGCCAAGGTCACCATCCGGACCGTGCCCCACACCGGCCTCACCAACGGCTACCGCATCGAGCAGGACGGCGTCACCGTCACCTACATCTCCGATCACCAGATGCCGATCGACGGTTCGGGCTTCATCACCGACGACGTCCTGGAGCTGTGCGACGGCGCCGATCTGTTGATCCACGACGCGCAGTACACGCCCGAGGAGTTCGCGGCGAAGGCGCACTGGGGCCACTGCACGGTCGACTACGCCGTGCACGTCGGTGCCGAGGCCGGGGTCAAGCGCCTCGCCCTGTTCCACCACGATCCCAGCCACGACGACGCCATGGTCGACTGCCTCGTCGCCGGCGCACGGGCCACGGCTGCGGGTCGCATCGACGAGGTCTTCGCCGCCGCCGAGGGGCTCACCGTCGTCCTGTGAATCGTCCCAGCGAGGGGCGTTCTGTAGGGTCCGGCGCCATGACCACGATTCGATCAGGCCCACTTCCGACAGGTCCTCGGCCACTTCCCGACCGGGGTGACGGTGGTCGCCGGCATGGACGGCGACGAGCCCGTCGGCCTTGCCGTGGGCTCCTTCTTCTCCATCTCGATCGATCCCGCGCTGGTCGGGTTCTGCGTCGGCAAGAGCTCCAACTCCTGGTCCCGGATGGAGTCGTCCGGGTCGTTCTGCGTGAACATCCTCGGCGACGACCAGGAGGACATCTGCCGGGTCTTCGCCACCAGCGGCGACGACAAGTTCGCCTCCATCGGCTGGCGCCCGGCCGAGACCGGCTCGCCCCTCATCGACGGCGTCCTGGCCTGGATCGACTGCGACGTCGAGGCCGTCCACGACGGGGGTGACCACCACATCGTGATCGGGGCGGTCAGACGGCTCGACATCGGCCACGAGGGCGACCCCCTCGTGTTCTTCCGGGGTGGGTACGCCAACCTGGCGTAGCGAGATGGCCCGAGAGACGGCCGGCGCCGGGCACACGGAAGGACCCGACACCGAGGGCGGGTGGCGGCTGATCGGCTCGACACTGCGCCCCGCGTGCCTGGGGCGTGGCCGCCGGCGTGCTCGCCGGCCTGGGCTGGTCCCTGAGCAAGGTGAGCATCGGGTTGCTCATCCGCGAGGCGGTGGACAACGGCATCGAAGCCGACGACACCTCCGCCCTGCTGCGATGGTCGCTGCTCATCGGCGCAGTGGGCGTGGTCGCGGGGGCGCTCACCGGTGTCCGGCGCTACCTGGCGTTCCGCGAGGCCCGCCTGGTGGAGAAGCGCCTCCGCGACCGGCTCTTCGCCCACGTGCAGCGGCTGCACTTCGCCTTCCACGACGAGGTCCAGGCCGGGCAGCTGATTGAGCCGCGGCAACACCGACCTCCAGCAGGCTGCAAGCGTTCGTCGTGCTGGTGCCGCTGACCATCGCCAACCTGGCCACCGTCGTCGGCGTCACGATCATCCTCGTGTCCGTCGACGCCTGGCTGCGACGGTGTGCGCCCTGGGGGCACTGCCCCTCATCAACGTGGTGGCCAAGCGGTTCGGCAACCGCCTGTTCCCCTTCGTGATGGGCGTGCGGCCGGGAGGTCGGCGGAGCTCGCCGCCGTGGTGGAGGAATCGGTGGCAGGCGTCCGGGTGGTCAAGGGCTTGGGCGCGGAATCGGTGGCCAGGGGACCGGCTCCGGGTGGAGGCCGACGACGTCTACGGCCGAGTCGATGGGCGCGGCCACGGGCGCCGCGCCGTCTTTCTCCACGCGCTCGAACTGCTCCCCAACATCGGGCTGATCGCCGTCCTGTTCGTGGGCGGGCACCGGGTCGATCGCCGGTGTCGCTCGCGCTCGGCTCGCTGATCGCGTTCAACTTCTACGTGGTCCTGCTGATCTTCCCGCTCCGGATGCTGGGGCTCGTGATCGCCAGTGCCCAGCGGGCATCCGCAGCGTCGGCAGGCCGCGCTCGCCGAGATCCTGTCCACCGATCCCGTCATGGTCGACCGGCCGCACGCCGGTGCCCTGCCGCCGGGATCGGGGAGGCTCGCTTCGACCACGTCGGCTTCTCCTACGGCGACGATCTCGCCGTGCTCGACGACTTCGACCTCACCATCGAGGCGGGGACGTCCGTGGCCCTGGTCGGCGTCACGGGCTGCGGGAAGTCGACCGTCGGCCGCCTCCTGCCCCGGTTCTACGACGTGGACGCCGGCCGCGTGCTGCTCGACGGCGTCGACGTCCGGGATGTGCGGGTGGCCGACCTGCGCCGCGCCGTCGGACTGGTCTTCGAAGAGACGTTCCTGTTCTCCGACTCCGTGGCCGCCGACGTCGGCGTTCGCCGACCCCGACGCCTCCCAGGAGGGGATCGAGCGCGCCGCCCGGCTCGCCGGCGCCCACGAGTTCATCAGCGCCCTCGATTCCGGCTACGACGCCGCCATCGGCGAGCGGGGCTACTCGCTCTCCGGTGGGCAGCGGCAGCGGATCGCCATCGCACGCGCCATCCTCGCCGATCCCCGTGTCTTGATCCTCGACGACGCCACCTCGTCGGTCGACCCCACCAAGGAGCACGAGATCCGCGAGGCCCTCGGAGAGGTGATCGGAGGGGCGGACCACGATCGTCGTCCTCGCCCACCGGGCGGCCGCCATCGCCCTGGCCGACCGGGTGATCCTCCTCGACGGTGGGCGGGTCGTGGCCGAGGGAACCCACGAGGGTCTGCTCGACACCGACGCCCGCTACCGCGAGGTCCTCGCCGCTGCCGACCGCCCCGACACCCGGGAGGTCGACGCCTGATGTCGGCCCCAGCCGCGGAGTCCGAGACCCTCGAGCGGGACGAGGCCGGGAAGGTCCTGCGCCGCACCTGGCAGCGCCTCCGGCCCTACCGCCGGCGTCTCGCGACGGCCATGACGCTGGTGGTGGCGTTCACGCTGACCAAGCTCGGCGGTCCGTTCCTCGTCAGCATCGGCATCGATGACGGGATCAAGGCGGGTGACGGCGATCTCCTCAACCGCACGGTGATCGCCTACATCGTCATCTCGATCCTCGGCTACTTCGCGTTCCGCGCTCAGGTCGTCGCCATCGCCAGCATCGGTGAGGACTTCCTGCGCGACCTGCGCATCAAGGTCTTCGACCACATCCAGCGGCTCTCCATGCCGTTCTACGACCGGGAGAAGGCCGGCGTGGTCGTCTCCCGGATGACCTCCGACGTCGATTCGCTCCAGGAGCCGGTGCAGCAGGGCGTGCTGATGTTCGTCTCCAACGCCCTGCTGCTGGTGATCTCGGTCGTGTGGTTGGGAGCAGTGAGCATCGAGCTACCTGCTGCTGTGTACTGGTCGCGCTCCCGCCGGTGATCATCGCCAGCCGCCGGTTGCCGCGGGCCTCGGACGTGGCCTGCCTGGACGTCGCACGACGGCATCGGGTCGACCCTCTCCCAGCTCCAGGAGGGCATCGCCGGCGTGCGCGTCGTGCAGGCCTTTGCCCGGGAGGACGTCGAGTCGAGCCGGTTCGAGCGAGCGCAACCGCCACCTCTACGACGCTCACATGCGGTCCGTGAAGGTGTCGGCCTGGTACCTTCCCGGTGATCGAGTTCGCCGGCGTGGGCGCCGCCCGCGCTCGCCGTGGGCGTCGGCGGTTGGTGGGTGCACCAGGGCGAGCGCGGAGCTCGCCCATCGGCACGGTCACGTTCTTCATCCTGACCCTGTCGAACCTGCTGGAGCCGGTCCAGCAGCTCAGCCAGCTGTTCAACATGCTGCAGGTCGAGCCGGGGCCGGGGCTCCAGAAGCTCTACGGCCTGCTCGACACCGAGATCGACGTCCCCGAGAAGCGGGCGCCGTCGACCTGCCGTCGGCGGGCGCGATCGAGGTCGCCGGGCTCGGGTTACCCTCCTACGGCGACGGCACCGAGGTCCTCCGCGGCGTCGACCTCCGCATCGAACCGGGGGAGCGCATCGCGCTCGTGGGGCCGACCGGCGCCGGCGAGTCGACCCTGGCCAAGCTCATCGCCCAGGGTCTACGACCCCTCGCACGGCTCGGTCTACGGTCGGCGGGGTCGATCTCCGTGACGCCACCCTCTTCATCGTTGCGACGGTCCATGACCGTGGTGCCCAGGAGGGGTTCTTGTTCAACGGGCGCCCTGCGCGCGAACGTCCGCCTCGCCCGGCCCGGGGCCACCGACGACGAGGTGGCCGAGGCCATGGCGTCCATGGGCGTCCTCGAACCGCTTCGCCGACCTGGCCGAGCGGCCTGGGAACCGAGGAGTGCGGGAGCGGGGCAGTCGCTTCTCCGCCGGGGAGAAGCAGCTGATCTCGCTCGCCCGGTGCCGCCCTCGCCCAGCCCGAGATCCTGGTGCTCGACGAGGCCACGTCGTCGCTCGACCCGGGACGGAGGCCGTCGTGGAGGGGCCATGGAGCGCCTCGCCGCCGGACGGACCACGATCGTGATCGCTCACCGGCTCGCCGCCGCAGCCCGGGCCGACCGGGTGGCGGTGGTCTGCCGGTGGAGAGCTGGTGGAGGTCGGCACCCACGACGAGCTCATGGCGCAGGACAGGCCGCTACGCCGCGCCTGTACGCCACCTGGGCCGGCGGCCAACCGGTCTGACCATGCCCCTCGACCCCGACGTGGCGGCCCAGGTCGCCCATCTCTTCGACGCCACCCTCGCCCAGGTGCTCGCCGGCGAGGTCGAACAGCCCGCCGGCAGCACCCACCGCTGCGCCGCGACGACGTCGGCGCCACCGGCGGCGACGGTGCGCCCGGCCCTGGCGGCCCGGTCCGGGTGCGCATCCGCGGGTCCCTCGGCCCATCGGCCCCCACGACCCCGCCCCCGCGCTGGTCTGGGCCCACGGGGGCGGCTGGCGCTACGGCGACCTCGACGACCTGCCGGAGGCCGACTCCGTGGCCCAGATGGTGGCGGCAAGGCTCCCGGGGGTGGTCGTGTCGGTCGACTACCCGGCTGGCGCCCGAGCGCAGGTTCCCTGCGCCGCTCGACGACGATCGGCCACGGTCCACGGCTGGGTGGTGCACGGCAGGAGCAGGCGCCAGCCGGGATCGATCCCGACCGCGTGGCGCTCGGCGGCCGCGTCCGCCGGCGCCCACCTGGCGCTGGCCGCCGCGTTGGCCCACACCGCCGCCGGGACGCCGCCGGCTGGCCCTGCTGCTCGCCTACCCCGTGGTGGACCCGTCGGCGGCCCGTACCCGTCCGAGCGGCACCCCGACTGCCCGCCTGCTCTGGCTCGATGCGGAGGCGATCGGCGGGATGTTCGAGGCACTCGTCGGCGACGTGGAGCACCCGCCACCCGGCGCCGTCCCGCTCCGCAGCGACCCCGCCGGGTTGCCGCCGACCCTGATCACCACCGCCGAGTGTGCACGCGCTCGCTGCAGCGCGCACCGCTTCGCCGAGCTGGCCCGCCGGGCCGGCGTGGACGTGACCGTCCACGACGTCGAGGGGTGTCCACGGCTACCTCAACACCGTGGGTGACAGCGCCCTCGCCGATGCGGCGCTGGACCGCCACGTGGCCTGGCTGCGCAGCGTGGGAATCGGCCGGCCGAATTACTCAGTATCGGCATAGGAGAAATCCCCGCACCCGCCCGACCGTCCTCTTGGAGGAATCCCGTGGCAATCACCGATCTCGATCTCGGCAAGTACAAGCTCGGCTGGGCCGACGAAGAGGACTACGTCTTCAAGCCGAAGCGTGGCCTGAACGAGGACATCATCCGCGAGATGTCGTGGATGAAGGGCGAGCCCGACTGGATGATCGACCTGCGGATGAAGTCCTACCGCCACTTCCAGAAGCGGCCCATGCCCAGCTGGGGCGGCGACATGGGCGGCATCGACTTCGACGACATCTTCTACTACATCAAGCCCACCGACCATCAGGTCGACGCCTGGGACGAGCTGCCCGATTCGGTCAAGGAGACCTACGAGAAGCTGGGTATCCCCGAGGCCGAGCGCAAGTACCTCGCCGGCGTCACCGCCCAGTACGAATCCGAGGTCGTCTACCACCGCAACCGCGAGGACCTCGAGCGAGCAGGGCGTCCTGTTCACCGACATGGACACGGCGGCCTGCGCGAGTACCCCGAGCTGGTGCAAGCAAGTACTTCGGCACGGTCATCCCGCCGAACGACAACAAGTTCGCCGCGCTGAACACGCGCGGTCTGGTCCGGTGGCTCGTTCATCTACGTGCCCCCGGGCGTCGAGGTCGAGATGCCGCTGCAGGCCTACTTCCGCATCAACGCGGAGAACATGGGCCAGTTCGAGCGGACGCTGATCATCGCCGACGAGGGCTCCAAGCGTCCACTACATCGAGGGCTGCACGGCACCGATCTACACCACCGACTCGCTGCACTCGCGCGGTGGTCGAGATCATCGGTCGAAGCCCGGCGCCCGGGTCACGCTACACCACCATCCAGAACTGGTCGAACAACGTCTACAACCTGGTCACCAAGCGCGCCGCGGCGTCGAAGACGACGCCACATGGAGTGGGTCGACGGCAACATCGGCTCGCAAGCTGACCATGAAGTACCCGGCCGTCTGACCTGATGGGCCGAAGGCGCTCGCGGCGAGGTTCTCTCGGTCGCCTTCGCCGGCGAGGGCCAGCACCAGGACGCCGGCGGCCAAGATGGTCCACGCCGCACCGAACACCACCTCGAAGATCGTCTCCAAGTCGCATCAGCAAGGACGGCGGACGCACCAGCTACCGCGGGCTGGTCGCGGGTCGACCGGACGACGCCGACGGCTGCAAGAGCCACGTCCAGTCTGCGACGCGCTGATCCTCGACGAGGAGTCGATCAGCGACACCTATCCCTACATGGAGGTCGGTCCGCGCGACGCCGACATCGGGCACGAGGCGACGCGTCTGCAAGGTCGCCGACGAGCAGCTCTTCTACCTGCATGAGCCGCGGTCTGACCGAGGAGCAGGCGCGATGGCATGATCGTCAACGGCTTCATCGAGCCCTGGTCAACGCAGCTGCCCATGGAGTACGCGGTCGAGCTGAACCGCCTGATCGAGCTCGCAGATGGAAGGCTCGGTCGGCTGAGCGAGCAGCTGCTGAGCGGCGGCGCTCAGCCGCAGGGAGCGGAGCGACCGCAGCAGCTCGGCCAGCCAGCAGAGCGCCAGCGGCGGCGCTCAGCCGCAGGGAGCGGAGGCGACGGCAGACAGCCGGGCCGCGCGAGCAGAGCGCCAGCGGGCGCTCAGCCGCAGGGAGCGGAGCGACCGCAGAAGCTCGGCTGAGCGAGCAGAGCGCCGGCGGTCCGGGCGCTACGTCGTCGAGAACGAGGTCGTCGTCGCAGTGGCGTCGTCGAGCTCGTGGCGCGGGAGAAGCGCATGGAACGGACCCGGGACATCGGTCCAGCGGTCGAGTTGGTCGAGGTGGTGGGGTGACCGCGGGTTGCCGGAGACGCCGTGGGGCACGATCCACACCGACCGGTCCCGAGTCCGCCCACGTCGAACACGTAGCGGGCGACCTGGCCGCGTTCGACGCCCGGGTCGACGGCGGCGCGGTGCCGACGTGGCCCACACGCGCATCGCTCGTCGCCGCCCAGCTCCACGGCCGGCGGCACGGTGAGCACCACTGCGAGGTCCGGCCGCCACCCGGCCAGCGGATGGACGAACAGCGCGGCGCGCGACATGGCGGCTCCACCCGGCCACCGCCCGGGTCTCGGCGCCCTGGTCTCCAGCTCCAGCGAGCGCACGGCGAGCGCGGAGCGGGTGGAGCGTGACTGGTCGGCATGAGGTCGGGATCGTCGATCCAGGTGGCGAGGGCGGGGCGTTCGACGAAGCGTGAGCCGCTGGCGGAGGCCTCGCCCTGGCCACGCCGGGGAGCCTGGTCGTCCACCAGGCCGATGTCATGGAGACGACCCGCACCAGTTCGGCCCGGAGGTGGCCCTGTAGACGGCGGCGGCCGCGGAGTCGGCGTCGATCCGGTGGTCCCAGCCCGGGCAGCACGCCGCGGGCGCGGTCTTCGGTGGGGTGCAGGTCGTCGAGGGCCAGGATCCGCCGCGCGAAGGCACCGGCGACGGCGGAGTGGGTGTCGCCCAGGAGGGCGGTCACCGAGTCGACATCCCACTCGTCCGATCCGCCGAGACGGGGCGGCGCGCGTCGCTGCTGTGCCGGGCTGGGCCCAGTCGTGCCGATGCAGGGGCCGTCGGCGCTGATCCGGTTGTTGGCGGTCACGAGGGTAGCCCGGAGCAGGGTCGCGCCAGCGCAGGAGGTCGGCATCGTCGACGAAGCCGACCCACCGCCGTTCGGGTTCGTCGCCGGCAACCGCCGTTCCGTCCGTTCTCCTCGCCGTGACGGCCACCCGGCCCCGCATCCGGTAGGCGACGGAGCCTGGCGGTGTCGGCCACCGAGGATGTTGTTCACCGGCACGACCCACGGTACGGAAGGCGATGTCGAGGCTGTCCACCGATCGGGCCTGCATCATCGGCAGCAGCGCATCGGCCGTCGTGTCGGGGCCGTCGAGCGCGGTCCAGCGCAGGGCGATGCCGACGTGGTCGTCCTCCGGCCGGCACCGGTCCGTTTCCGGTCTGGAGGCAGCGGACGGCCACCGGGTCGCCACCGGCCACGTCGATCGTCTGCGTCGCGAGCGTCAGCTGTTCTCCAGCCCGTCGTGGTCGCGCGGACCTCGAGGCCTTGGTCCGTGCCGGCGCCCGTGGCGCGGAAGCGCTCCACGTAGAGGTCCTGGTCGTCGGCGATCGTGCGGCCGTGATGCACCAGGACACGTTGTCGTTGTGCCCGAAGCGGGAACCCCGGCACCCCGGGGAAGGAAGAGACCGATGGCGTCGAGGGGATCGCTGTCGGCGTCGGTGCAGGTCAGGTGGTTCCGCCAGTAGACGTTGGGCAGCCCGATGGCCCGGTGCGGGTCGCCGGCCACGATGGGGCGGCCGGTGGCCGTCCGGGTGCCGGCGATCGCCAGGTTGCTGGACCCGAGCTCGTCGTCGGGGCCGATCCCGTCGAGCGCTCCGGCGGCACGCCGCCGATCGTGGTCGACAGCCGTCGCGAACGCGGACTGCCCCCAGCGCGTCGGGATCGACGGTCAGTTCGGCGACTCGGTGGGCCAGAGCCGGGCCGCGGCGGGTGGCGCCGAGGCGCCGGACGAGCCCCGACCGCCACAGCTTCGTCCCGTAGGTCCCCACGGCGAAGTGCCGGACTTCGTGACCGCACCAACGTAGCGGATGGCCAGGGCTCCCACGGGTCGGCGGTCGCGGCCGAGGAGACCGAACTCCGGGTGGGCAGCTCCGGACCGTCGGCGAGGTACCGGTTGACGCCGGCGGCATAGGCCTCGAGGACGGCGCGGTGGCGGTGGTCTCGAGCGCGTCGAGGTCCCGCTGGCCGCGGCTTCGGCCAGTTGCGCCAGCCGGCGTGCGCAGGGCGTCGGCGGCCACGCCGGAGCTCGCCGACGACCGACTGCCAGCCGGCCGAGTGCCTTCCAGCGGTCGAGGCACATCTGCCACAGCCGGTCCTCCGCGGCGGCGTGGCCCTGTCCGGCGATGGCACCGAGCACGTCGGAGGCCCGCACGTGGGCGATGCCGGCCGACGCCGCGCACGATCTCGGGAGCTGGCGACGCATGCGACGATCCTGCCCCATGGCCCGTCGCGCGCGGCGTGCAGGACGCCCTGACAGAGGTGGTGCCCGATGCCGATGCGGGATGGAGCTGCAAGCTCGAATCCCAGGACGCAACCGAACGGCGAGCACCGTCCGCAAGTGCGACCCTGGACCTCGCGGCCCAGGCACGCGTGGCGGTGCCCTGAGACAACGCCCGCAGTACGCCCGCCGCCTGCGTCGACGCGGACAACCTGGACACGCACGGGACGCCCCGGCGACGGAGGCTCGGTGGAGCCGCGAGCCTGGCGGGTCGCCAGGCGTCGATCGCACGCTGCTCCGCGATGCCGCCGAGGACATCGTGAGCTCGGCCGGGCCGGGGATGCTCGCCGAGGTGGAGGCTGAACGTGCACGGCAGGCCACGCCCCGTTGGAAGCGCATGTTCCGCCGGGACGGGTCGTGCGTAGAAGCGCAGGAAGAAGCGGGACGACTAGGACCCCCTCGGTGCGCCGCCGGGCGACACGACGCCGGGCCGGCATCCCCCTCGGCAAGGCTGACCAGTCGGAGGCCAGATCGGCCTCCGTTTCGCGAGCAGGCCGTCACGCCGACGAGAGGGACGCTGCCCACACGATGACCACCGCCGTATCCACTGCATTCTCCCCGACGCCGCGGGCGTGTCACGGGACCCGATTGGCTGGTCACCCGTCGCCGCGCCGCTGCCGATCGCTTCGCCACGCTCGAGCTGCCGACCCCCGAGGAAGAGGCTCTGGCGGTACAGCCGGATCGCCGACCTCGAGCTGTCGCAGTACGTGCCGATCGAGCCGGGCCGGCCGACTTCGACGACGACGAGCTCGTCCAGCTGGCCGGCGACGCCGATCTGGTCGTGGTCACCACGGACGGGCGGCTCGCCAGGGCCTGGTCGGCTGACGGGTCCCGACGCTGCGGTCGGCGTCCCCGACGAGGAGGCGTCCTCCGCCTTCGGCACCGCCCTCGGAGAGACGACCGACGCCCTCACCGCCCTCCACGACGCCTTCTGCGAGCCCGATCGAGATCGACGTCCCGGCCGGCACGCGCCGGCGGCACCGATCGTCGGTGATCCACCGAGTTCCGCCGCGAGCGTGCGGCCAGCTTCCCCCGCCTGGTGGTCCGGGCCGGCCAGGACGCGCAGGTGTCGGTCGATCGAGGTGTTCACCGAGCCCGGACGGGCATGCGGCACGCCTCGGTTTCCCCGTGACCGAGTTGGTCGTCGATCGCGACGCTGCCGGCTGCGCACGCCTCGGTGCAGCTCCTCGGCGATCACGTCCTGGCAGATCGGCCGGCTCGCCTCCACCGTCGGACCAGAACGCCACGCATCCGCTGTCGGGCACCGCGGCCTTCGGCGGCGACTACAGCCCGGCTGCGCACCGACACCAGCCGTCGACGGACGGGGTGCGCACGGCGATCTCGTACGCCGGCTACTTCGGGTACCGGCAGCCAGCTGCTCGACTTCCGGACGTTCCAGGACCACGTGGCGCCCGACACCACGTCCAACCTGCTCTTCAAGGGTGCACTCGGCGAGCACGGGGCGTCGGTCTACACGGGGCTGATCAAGATCCGCCCGGACGCCCGTGGCGTGCGAGGCGTACCAGACCAACCGCAACCTCAAGCTCTCCGACGACGCCTGGGCCGAGTCGGTGCCCAACCTCGAGATCGAGAACAACGAGGTCCAGTGCTCCCACGCCTCGACGGTGGGCCCGGTCGATCCCGAGCAGCTCTTCTACCTCGAGAGCCGGGGTGTGCCCACGGACCGGGCCGAGCGGCTCATCGTCAAGGGCATCTTCGACGAGATCCTCACCCGGCTCCCGCTCGCCGGGTACGAGTCACTGGCCCGGAGCAACCTCGACCGAGACCTCGAACGGAGCCTCCCGTGCGAGCGCTGCAGCGCTCGTACGTCGGCTGGCCTCGAGATGGTCGACGCCTATGGGCATGAGCACCCGCGTCTGTTCGATCGACGACGTCGAGCCCGACTCTTCGATCCGGATCGACATCGACGGCCACCGCCTCGCCGTCGTCCGGTGTGGCGACGACGTCTACGTGATCGGCGACCGGTGCACCCACGCCGACATCTCGCTCGCCGAAGGTGAGGTCGATCCCGACGAGTGCACGATCGAGTGCTGGAAGCACGGCAGCGAGTTCCGGTTGTCCGATGGGCAACCCGAGACCCTGCCGGCCACCCAACCGACCCCGACCTACGCGGTGCAGGTCGACGGCGACGGCAACGTGATGGTGGAGCTGGACGATGAGCGCTGAGCCCACGAGCGAGCTGAAGATCGAGGGTCTGGCGGCCACGGTCGCCGACAAGCAGATCCTCGACGGCGTCGATCTCACGGTGCGCAGCGGCGAGGTCCATGCGGTGATGGGGCCCAACGGCGCCGGCAAGTCGACCTTGTCAGGTGTGCTCGCCGGCCACCCGTCGTTCACGGTCACGGGCGGTTCGGCCACCCTCGACGGCCAGGACCTGTTGGCCATGCCCGCGTGGGAGCGGGCCCGCGCCGGGCTGTTCCTCGCCATGCAGTACCCCACCGAGGTGCCGGGCGTGCACCTCGACGAGATGCTCGAGGAGGCCGCTGTCGCCGCCGGACGTGACGTCGATGCGGTGAAGCGGTTGCTGTCCGAGGAAGCGGCTGCCATCGGCTTCGACGACCGGTTCCTCGCCCGTCCGCTCAACGTGGATCTCTCCGGGGGCGAGAAGAAGCGCAACGAGACGGTGCAGCTCGCCACGCTGCAGCCCAAGATCGCCATCCTCGACGAGATCGACTCCGGCCTCGACATCGACGCGTTGCGTGAGGTGTCCCGACGGATCGAAGCCCTCACCGAGCACGGCCTCGGTGTCCTGGCCATCACCCACTACCGGCGACTGCTGACCGAGCTGCGCCCCGACCGCGTGCACGTGCTCGTGGGCGGGCGCATCGCCCAGAGCGGCGGGGCTGAGCTGGCCGACGAGCTCGAAGAGGGAGGCTACGCCGCCTTCGCTCACGACGAGGACGACGAAGGCCGAGATCCGCACTAGGCGGAATCCCCCGCGGGGATGTCCGTGTTCGTTGATTCTTCGTCGTACAGTGGGCCGTTGGCCGTCGGGACCTGGGCGGGCCAGAACGAAGGAGATGGCGCCCGGATCGGCGCAGCGGAGCGGTAGTGGACGACGTGGACACTGACGAGTCGGTGGACGAGCCGGCGATCGCGCAGGCGATCGACGACGGCATCGTTCGCGCTGTCTTCCAGCCCGTCGTCGATCTCGCCACCGAGACGGCCATCGGCTGGGAGGGTTTCGCCCGCGTGGGCGACTCCACGGCCGGGTTCGACCGCTGGATGGAGACGGCCCAGGCCGAGCAGCTCGGTACCGAGTTCGAGTACTCGATCCTGCGCGCCATCGCCGACCACGGCGAGCCACCCGACGACGGCATCCTGTTCGTCAACGTCACCACCAACCTCCTGGCCGACCCGGACTTCCTCGACGAGTGCGAGCGGCTCGCTCCACGGTTGGTCGTCGACGTCCGCGGCTCCGAGGTCGAAGCCCTCAGCGGCCTCGACCATCGCCTCGACGAGCTTGCCGCCGCCGGCGTCCACCTGTCGATCGACGACACGACCGCCGCCGGCCTGGCGATGATCGCCCGGATCCACCCGACGTTCGTGAAGATCGACCGGACGGTGATCAATGAAGTCGTGAACGACCCCACCGCCCGCTCGGTTGTCGCCGCCTTTCTCGCCTTCGCCGAGTCCGAGGAGATCCACGTGGTGGCCGAGGGTGTGGAGCGGCTCGACCAGCTCGAGATGCTCCGCGACCTGGGCATGCCCTTCGCCCAAGGGTTTCTCTTCGGCATGCCGGCCGAATCCTGGAGCCGGCCCCGACGGCGCCGGCTCCGACCGCCGGCGCTGTTCGAGAGCTCCCGTGAGCTGAGCGAGCGGTTCCGATCGGCCACCGACCTCTACGCGGTCGCCGAGACCGCGTGCTCGGAACTCGGGGCGCATGGCCTGCTGCCCTCGGTCTACGTGGAGCGCGACGGGCTCCTGCGCTGTGTCGCCCAGCTCGGCTACTGGCAGGTCTTCGACGGCGTTCCGGTGCGCGACGGGGTGATGGCCGATGCCTTCCGCAGTGGCCGCCCCAAACTGGTGGCGCCCGAGGAAGCCGACACCTACATCGCCGCCGCGCCTGGAATCGAAGTCGAGATGGCGGTGCCGCTCCGCGTCGGTCGGCGTGTCGTCGGGGTGTTGAACGTCGAGTCCAGGTCGCCGTTCCCGTCGGGGGTCGTCGAGGAGATCGAGCTGCTCGCCCTCGCGATGGAGGAGCGGCTCGAGACGGTGGGCGCCGAGATCGAGCAGTCGGCGCTCCATCGCCTGGCCCGGGCCAATGTCGAGCTGTCGACGCTCGTCGACGTGGCCCAGATCGAGAACTCCTGCACCCGGCTGGCGTGTGAGATCTCAGGTCTTTCCTCGGCGATGCTCGCCGTGGCCGACGAGAGCGGCGGATTCGACGTCCGCGCCCTCCAGGGTCCGCTCGCCCCCGAGCTCCGCTCGTTCCCCGAGCCGATCCTCGCCCAGCTCGCCGGCAGCCTGGAGAAGGTGTCGAGCTGCCTCTCGAGCGGCGACGACCAAGGGATCTCCAACCCGGAGCTCCTCGAGATGCGTGATGCCGGTGCATCGTCGATCGCCGCGTTCCCGGTCCGTCCCGGTGAGCTGTCCCCGGGACTGCTGCTGGTGGCCGATCACTCGCCGGTCGCGCTCGACCTCGAGGAGCGCGAGGCCATGGAGATGTTGGCTCGCGAGGTGGGGCGCGCCCTCGACACGGCGGTGGTGATGGCCGACCTCCGCGAGCGCGCCACCCGCGACACACTGACCGGGCTCGGCAACGTCGCTGCCTTCCAGGAGGCGCTGTCGGCCATCGGCGGTCGACGGCGTGGCCGATGGGCGGTGGCCATGGCCGACATCGACGGCTTCAAGCCGGTGAACGACACGTACGGGCACCTGGCCGGCGACCAGATCCTGCGCGACCTCGCGGCTGCCATGAACACGGTGCTGCGCGCTGAGGACCGCATGTACCGCATCGGCGGCGACGAGTTCGCCGCCATCCTCCACGATGTCGACGAAGAGGGCGCGGCCGAGATCGGACGACGGGTGTGCGAGGTGGCGGCAGAGGTGATGGGTTCACACGACGCCAGCCTGTCGGTCGGCATCGCCGTGCCGGAGCCTCATGAGGCCACCACGGACTTCCTCGACCGGGCTGACAGGATGCTCTACCGGATCAAGGCCGAGGCCCCCGGGACGGCTCGGGTCGCAGGCCCGCCGAACGGGGACGACCAGACCTGACCCATGGGTCGTGTGGCACCCTCGCCCCATGGCAGATCCACTCACGAGCACCGAACTCGACGACGCGCTCGCGTCCCTCGCCGGTTGGGAGGTGGTCGACGGTTCGCTCCATCGCGAGCTGAAGTTCGCAGACTTCCCCGAGGCGATGGCGTTCATGACCCGGATCGCCTTCACAGCCGAGAAGATGGGCCATCATCCGAACTGGTCGAACGTGTACAACACCGTGGTCGTCGACTTGTCGACCCACGACGCCGGCGCCATCACCGCGCTCGATGTCGATCTGGCGAAGAAGATCGACGAGGTGGCTGGCTGAATCTAGGCGTCGCTCGTTGCGTCCTCGATGCCCTGGGCGAGCGTGTTCCACGACAGCGTGGCGCACTTGATGCGCACGGGGAACTTCACGACGCCGCGCAGCGCCTCGAGGTCGCCGAGGGAGATGTCCGGCGCGTCGTCGACCTCCTCGTCGTGGAGCCCGGTGTCGCCCGACTGCTCGAGGCCCTCACCCTCCTCGAGGTCGTGGCTGTGGATGGACATCATCGCCTTGAACGCCTTGGTGAGGTCCTCGACCTCGTCGAGCGTCTTGCCCTTCACCGCCGCTGACATCATCGAGGCCGACGACTGACTGATCGAACAACCCTGCCCGGCGATCCTGATGTCGTTGATCGTGGCCGGGTCGCTGTCGGTGTCGACGTCGACGTAGATGACGATCTCGTCGCCGCACAGCGGATTGAATCCCTCGGCCCTGGTGGCCGGCGGGCTCTCGAGCTCGCCCCGGTTCCGGGGCGAGCGGTAGTGGTCCAGGATGATCTCTCGGTAGAGGTCCTCGAGTCCGGGCACGTCGCTCACTTCGTTCGCTAACCGAGCTCCGGTAGGGCCGGAACATCGTGGGTCTTACAGGGATCGATTCAGAAGGTGAAGAAGTCGCCGGCGGCGTCGATGGCGTCGGCGAGCGCGTCGACGTCGTCGGTGTCGTTGTACACGTACAGCGAGGCGCGCGCGGTGGCATTGACCCCGAGCACCCGCATCAGCGGCTTGGCGCAGTGATGGCCGGCGCGGACGCAGACCCCGTGCTGGTCGAAGACCTGGGTCAGGTCGTGGGGGTGGATGTCGCGGTAGGTGAACGAGAAGACGCCACCGCGGACTGCGGGTTCGGACGGGCCGTGGATGACGAGGTCGTCGCCGAACCGGGCGGTGAGCGACCGCAGCGTGTACGCGGTGAGCTCGACCTCGTGCTGGCGCACCGAGTCCATGCCGAGGGCGGTGAGGTAGTCGCAGGCCGCGCCCAGGCCCACGGCCTCGGCGATCGGCGGGGTGCCCGCCTCGAACTTCCAGGGGACCTCGGTGTGGGTGAAGCCCTCCTTGGTGACGTTGAGGATCATCTCGCCGCCACCCAGGAAGGGCGGCGTGGCCTCGAGCATCTCGTCGGTGCCGTAGAGCACGCCGATGCCGGTGGGGCCGAGCAGCTTGTGTCCGGTGAACGCCACGAAGTCGGCGTTCCAGGCCTGGACGTCGGTGGGCAGGTGCGGCACGTGCTGGCTGGCATCGACGACGGCGATGGCGCCGGCGTCGTGGGCGGCCTGCACGAGCCGTTCGACCGGGGTCAGCGTGCCGAGCACGTTGGACATCGCGGAGAAGGCGAACACCCTGGCGCCATCGAGCAGCCGGTCGAGGTCGCGGAGATCGAGCTGGCCGTCTTCGGCGACCGGCACCCAGCGCAGCTCGATGCCGATGGCCTCGGCCAGCTGGTGCCACGGCACGATGTTGGCGTGGTGCTCGAGCTCGGTGAGCACGACCGGATCGCCGGCCTGAAGGTGGGCGCCGCCCCATGAGCGGGCCACGAGGTTCAGGCCTTCGGTGGCGTTCTTGGCGAAGACCACGTTGTGGTTCTTCGGCGCGTTGATGAACCGTCGGACCTTGGCCCGACCGCCCTCCAACGCCTCCGTGGCCTCCACGGCGATCTGGTAGGTGCCGCGGTGGACGTTGGCGTTGGAGTTCTCGTAGTAGGCGTCCATGGCGTCGAGCACGGACTGGGGCTTCTGGCTGGTGTTGGCCGAGTCGAGGTAGACGAGACGCGTGTCGTGCACCTCTCGCCCGAGCAACGGGAAGTCCTTGCGGATCGTCGCGACGTCGAGGGTGGTGTCACCGCTCACGATGCGGCCTCCGCTCGGAACGAATCGTAGCCGTCGGCCTCGAGCTTCTCGGCGAGCTCCATGCCGCCGGAAGCCACGATGCGTCCACCAACCAGGACGTGCACGTGGTCCGGCCGGAGATGGTCGAGGAGGCGCTGGTAGTGGGTGATGAGGACGACGCCGAGCTCGGGCCGGTCGTCGCGGACCTCGTGGATGCCCTTGGCGACGGTTTGGAGGGCGTCGATGTCGAGACCCGAGTCGGTCTCGTCGAGGACGGCGAGCTCGGGCTCGAGGATCGCCATCTGCAGGATCTCGTTGCGCTTCTTCTCGCCGCCCGAGAACCCCTCGTTGAGGTAGCGGTCGGCGAAGTTCGGATCCATGTCGAGGCGCTCCATCCACTCCATGATCGACAGGCGCAGTTCGAGCACCGACAGGTCGATGCCCTTGCGAGCCGAGAGCGCCTGGCGGAGGAAGTTGATGACCGACACGCCGGGAACCGCCTGGGGGTACTGGAACGCGAGGAACATGCCGGCCTTGCCGCGGACATCGACGTCCCACTCGGTGATGTCGTCGCCGTGGAGGCGGATCTGGCCCTGGGTCACCTCGTAGTCGGGGTTGCCGAGCAGCGTGCTGGCGAGGGTCGACTTGCCCGAGCCATTGGGGCCCATGATGGCGTGGATCTCACCCGGCTGGACCGTGAGGTCGATGCCGTGGAGGATGGTCTCCTCGGGCTGGTCTGCGACACGCGCGTGGAGGTCCTCGATCTGGAAGAGCGGGATCTCGGACGGCGAGGCGGACATGACGTCAGCCTATTGGCACTATCGCCGTAGTGATAATGCGCGTGCCCGGGATTTCTCCCGGTCAGGACGTGGTGTCGTCCGTCGTGTTCTCGTCCTCTTCGGCCTTGGCCGCGCCCTCCTTGAGACCGCTCTTGAACTCGTTCTGGGCCTGGCCCAGCGAGCGAGCGAGCTTGGGGAGCTTGGTGCTCCCGAACAGCAGGAGGACCACGATGAGGATGATGAGGAGTTCAGGGCCACCGAGGTTCATATGGTCTCTACGGTACCGCACGCCCGGACGGATGGCTCACGGCCCCGCGCTGGTGTGCCTTCGAGCGGTCATCCGGCGTCGCGCAGGTCTTGCTTCCAGGCCCGGAACCGGGTGTGGACGGTGCCGCTCGGGCCGGTGCCCTCGGCGGAACCGTCGGCGAAGAGCCGAACCGTGTACGAGGCATCGAGGTCGTCCTCGTGGGCGGCCCAGTAGCGGGCGTCGGCCTTGGTCGCCGGTCCGGCCCGCCACAGGATCCAGGGACCGATCCGGCGCTTGTACTGGGCCACGGGCCGGTCGGGCAGGTCGTCGCCGAGGTGGAGGAGGCCTTCGGGCGCCTCGACCCAGGCGGTGGCCGGGATGTTGCGGTCGCGGATCGGCGTCGGCGGTAGGTCAGCGGTGTGAACCGGCGTGTCGTCGATCGGCCGCTGGTCGTAGGGGAGCCCGTCTGCCACGACCCAGACCGTAGGTGGTCCTATCCTCGTTGCTGATGTCGATGCGACCCGAGTGCACCGTCACCCTGCTTGGGCACGCTTGCCTGGGAGTCGAAGCGCGAACCGGTGCCGCCGAACCGTTCCGGATCCTCGTCGACCCGTGGTTGTTCGGGTCGTGCTACTGGCGGTCGTGGTGGCACTTCCCGTCCGCGCCCGACGTGGCGGAGGAGTGGTGGTCGCCGGACGTGGTGATCCCGAGCCATCACCACGCCGACCACTTCCACTACCCGACCCTGCGCCGGCTCGACCGATCGGCTCGCGTCGCGATCCCGCGATTCGGCGTCGACGCCATGGCCCCGGAGCTGGACGGACTCGGGTTCTTCGACGTGACCGAGGTGGCCCATGGGTGCTCGGTGGAGCTCGCACCCGGTGTGACGTACTCGTCCTACCAGTACGGCTTCGATGATTCGGTCGTGGTCCTGGCGGTGGGTGACACGCTGCTGGTCGACGTCAACGATGCCAAGATCCGCGGTCGGGCGCTGCGTCAGGTCGTCGACGATGTCGGGCGGCCCACGTTCGCGTTCAAGACCCATTCGTGGGCCCAGGCGTACCCGCTCAGCTACACCGCCGACGATCCGGCCGACCTCGCGCTGGTGACCGAGGCGACCTTCGTGGAGGACTTTCTCGAGACCGCCCGGACGCTGCAGCCCCGGTACATGGTCCCGTTCGCCTCCGACATGGCGTGCCTGCACCCGCAGTCCCGCCATGTCAACGAGCACGCCGTGACGCGGGCGTCGGTGCAGGCGGCCATGCGCGACCACGGTCCCGCTTCGACCGAGGTCGTCGACCTGCGCCCCGGTGAGTCGTGGAGCAGCGTCGATGGGTTCCGGCGGGCCGACGCGCCGGTGCCGGAGGACTGGCCGACGCGCTCGGCGCTGATCGACCAGCGCCTCGAGGAGGTGGCCGGGACGCTCGACGAGCAGGCCGAGCACGAGGCCGCGATCACCTGCAGCTACGAGGAGTTCCACGACTACTTCGACCGGCTCGTGCGGGCGGTTCCGCGCCCGGCTCGGCGTCTGGCCGGCGGCCGACCGGTCGTCTTCGCCGCGCCCTGGAGCGAACCCGGGTTCTGGTGCGTCGACCTGGCCGCGTGCCGGGTGTGGCCCGCCGACGCCCCGCCCGCCGACGCCGCCTCGATCGTCGAGTTCGACCAGGCGCTGCTTGCCGAGGGAATCCGAAGTCAGATCCTGCACTTCGCGCAGGGATCGTTTCGCCAACGGACCCACGTCCGCGCCGGCGGGATCGGCGACGACCTCGCACTCTGGTCGCTGGTGATGATCTTCGAGATCGGCTACCTGCCGTTGCGCTCGTCTCTCCGGCCGCGCGTGGTCAGGGCTGGCCTGCGCCGGTGGCGAGAGGGCGTCGACGTGGTGAGTGCGCTGGTCCGGCGTGGCCGTGGTTCACCGTTGGAGCGCCTCGCCGGCGGCTTCGGAGGGGCGGCCGAGAGCCCCTCGACACGCCCGTGATCACCAGCCCCGGTCGATCCAGTCCTGCAGGTGTGGGCGCTCGTTGCCGATCGTGGTGTCGTCGCCGTGGCCGGGCAGCACGAGCGTGTCGGGCGGGAGCGTGAACAACTTGCGGTCGATCGACTCGATGATCTCGTCGAAGTCACCCAGCTCGGTGGCGGTGTTGCCGGGACCACCCGGGAACAACGTGTCGCCGGAGAACAGGATCGGTGACCCCTCGAGCCGGAAGCTCATCGAGCCCGGGGTGTGGCCGGGATTGAGGATCGTGTGCAGGCGCAGGCGCCCCACATCGACCACCGACTCGTCCTCGAGGAGTTGGTCGTAGGACGGCAGCATGTCGGCGTCCTCGCCGGTGACGTGGACGCTGTAGCCCGCGTCGCGGAGCTGGGGAACGGCCTGGATGTGGTCCCAGTGGCCGTGGGTCTCGATGACCTGGCCGACGCCCAGTCGCTCGCACAGTCCGAGCAGCATGTCGTGCTCGTTGGCCGCGTCGATGAGCACGGCGTCCCCCGTCTCGGTGCAGCGCAGGATGAAGACGTTGTTGTCGAGGGGGCCGACCACGACCTTGTGGATCTCGGCCCGCTCGTCCTTCCAGTGCAGGGTGTTCGCGGGGCTCGCAGCCATGACCCCAACCCTACGGTTCTCGGGGGGCGATGACCTCGAAGCCGAGTCCGGCGGCCGCAGGTATCTGGCGCCGGTCGAAGGTCAGGTAGCGCACGGGCGCGGGGAGTCGGTCGGCCGCGGCGAGGTGGAGGGCGTCGACGGACCGGACTCGGTAGGTGGCGCCGATCTCCACCGCGCGTGCCAGGCAGCGTTCATCCACGGAGACGACGTGGAAGGCGTCCCAGTCGTGGCGCAGCGACCGCCACAGGTGGTCGTGCTGGCCGGGGGTGACGGCGAGGTGGTGCAGCGCCTGGAGCGTCTCGGCCCGGGCCAGTGCCGACGCGCACCAGACCGGGTCGTCGGCCATGGCCTCGGTGACGAGGCCGTGGCCGCCACCGCGCACGTAGCGCCGGACCAGGGCCGAGGTGTCGATGGCCAGCATCAGGAGGCACCCCGCAACTCGTCGAGGATGTCGTCGAGACGGATGTCGACCGGCGGGTCGATCGGTTCCGGTCCCGCCGTGTGGTCCCGCCTCGGGCCCTGCACCAGACCGGTGGCGACGAGATCGTCGAGCGTCGGTTCGCCGGTGGATTCCAGCGGGCCGAGCTGGGCCGTGGGACGGCCGTCGACGGTGACCGCGATCCGTTCGCCGGCGGCGGCGCGGCGCAGCACCGCCGCCACGTCGTTGCGCAGCTCCCGGACCCCGATCCGTTCCACGCCCCGAGGTGTACCACGAGGTAGCACGCGTGTACACATCTCGGGTTGCCGGGTCGGAGACCGCCCTCTAGCTTCGACGTCACGCCACACCGGGGCGAGCGTCATGCCAGGGAGTTCGCTCCGCAGCTCACCCGGCGTCGCGAAGCCCGGCGGTTTGCGGGGCTTCGTGACGGTCAGTCAATCCACCGAACCGGGGAGCACACCCAATGAACTTCGCCTTCTCCGAGGAGCAGGAAGAGCTCCGGAGCATCGTCCGGAAGTTCCTCGAGGACAAGTCGCCCGAGGCCAGCGTCCGCGAGCAGATGGACACCGAGAAGGGCTTCGACGACGCCGTCTGGACCCAGATGGCCGAGCAGATGGGTCTGCAGAGCCTCATCATCCCCGAGGAGTACGGCGGCTCGGGCTACAGCTACGTCGAGCTCACCGTGGTGCTCGAGGAGATGGGACGGGCCCTGCTGTGCGCCCCCTACTTCTCCACCGTCGTCCTCGCCGGCAACGCCATCCTCCACGCCGGCGACGACGCCGCCAAGGCCGACCTGCTCCCCGGCATCGCTTCCGGTGAGACCAAGGCCACGCTCGCCCTCACCGAGGCCAACGGCAAGTGGGACGAGTCCGGCATCGAGGCCACGGCCACCAAGAGCGGCGACGGCTGGACGATCAACGGCGAGAAGATGTTCGTCCTCGACGGCCACACCGCCGACCTGATCGTCGTGGCGGCCAAGACCGACGCCGGCACCAGCCTGTTCCACCTGCCCGCCGACGCCGACGGCCTCACACGTGAGGCCCTGTCGACGATGGACCAGACCCGCAAGCAGGCCAAGCTCACCTTCTCGAACACCCCGGCCACGCTGCTCGGCACCGACGGCGGCGGCTGGGACGTGCTCAGCACCGTCCTCGACCTCACCGTGGTGGCCCTCGCCGCCGAGCAGGTCGGCGGGGCCCAGTGCGTGCTCGACATGGCCGTCCAGTACGCCAAGGACCGCGTCCAGTTCGGGCGTCCGATCGGCTCGTTCCAGGCCATCAAGCACAAGTGCGCCGACATGCTCCTCGAGGTCGAGTCGGCCAAGTCCGCGGCCTACTACGCCGCGTGGTGCGCCGCCGAGATGAACGACGAGCTGCCCTCGGTGGCCTCGCTCGCCAAGGCGTACTGCTCCGAGGCGTACTTCCACGCCGCCGCCGAGAACATCCAGATTCACGGCGGCATCGGCTTCACCTGGGAGCACCCGGCCCACCTGTACTTCAAGCGTGCGAAGAGCTCCGAGCTGCTGTTCGGCGATCCCACCTACCACCGCGAGCAACTCGCCCAGCGCATCGGTATCTGAGAGCGCACACAACGAGGAGCGAGCAATGGGCCGCGAAGCCCGTGCGCAACGCGGCGACCGAGATCGCGAGCGAATCTCTTTGGGCGTGCTCTGCAGCCGTTCGTCCCTCCCGAGCGGGAGGTCCTCACTTCTGAAGTTGTTCATCGAACCCGAAGGGTTCGCCAGGGCCTCACAACTTCCTTCTGTGCACGTAGACGAGGGGGCGTTTCGGCGCCCCCTTCGTCGCGTGCGGCCGCAGGTCGTAGCGTCCCGGTCGTGATCTGGGTGTTCGTCGTCGTCGGTGCGCTGGTGGTGTTCGCCATCGCCGCGGCCTTCGTGGGGACCGAGGCGTTCAAGCTCGGGCACACGCCGACCAGCGCGATCTTCGACCTCGACGAGGCCATGTACGCGGTGGGTGACGGCTTGCGGGACGGAACCGCCGTGGGCCTCACCTACGACGAGGTCCGCCTGCTCATCCAGTTCTCGCTCGAGCACCTCGAGTCCAAGGGCATCTCCGCCATGCCCGGCGAGGAGATCGGGCTCGACCCCGTCGGCCCGCCGGTGGTCGTCGCCGACGACGACGCGGTTGCGGTCGTGCTCGGCCGCGCCGATGAAGTCGGCCTCGAGGTCACCGACGACGCGGTGCTCGAGGTGCTCGACCTGCTGCTCGCGCACCTGGTGGCCATCGGGGCCATCGGCCCCAGCGTCGAGCCGCCCTCCGCCTGAGCCCGAAGCCCGCCCGTCGAAAAGCCGCCCGTCGAAATAGGTGGCGCGAACCGGCTGTTCGGATGTGCTGAAATGTTGGGCACCAGAGGAAGGAGGTGGTCCAACAACATGGAAGACAGTTGTCTCGGGACCCTGGAGGTGGCTGGCCGCTAGGTCAGTCCTCCCATAGGACCGACCTGGCGAATCCCCGCCAGGCCACCGCCGAGCACTCGGCCGGGAGTTGGTCCCACCTGGTGGTCAAACGAGCGCTCGGTTCGTAGAACGTGGACGGGGAGGCCCGGCGATGTGCACCATTGCCCACGGCCTCCCCGTCACGCGTATCGTGCCTTCCATGTCGAACCGCCTCGTCCGCATCGAAGAGCACCAGTGGCTCGGCGACAAGCGCACCTTCCTGGTCCACGATCAGGACAACGTGTGCGACCCGGCCGTGCTCGATGACATCGCCGCGGCCGAGTCGTGGGCGACCTTCGGCCCCGACACCAGCGCCGAGGCTCGCAATCGCGGCTACCGCGTGTGCAAGGCCTGCGCCGCCAGCGCGGCGGCCGAGTAGCCGGCCCGTCCCTGGCCAGCACGGTGAACGAACGCTTCCCGTCCGGCTCGCTCACCCTCGTCGGTCACCTCGCCGGGGTGCCGTCCACGGCCACGGCACCGGCCCGGCCAGCGGTCGTGCTGGTCCACGGCTACCCATCGGGTCCGGCGGGGACCGCGGGAGCGGTGTCGGCCATGCCCGAGCTCGCCGACCGGATCGCCGACGACATGGGCTTCATGGCCTTCTCCCCGTGCTTGCGGGGCATCGAGGGCAGCCAGGGCGACTTCTCGATCCTCGGATGGGCCGAGGACATCGGTGCCGCGGTCGCCCACCTGCGCGACGTCGCGCCGGTGAGCAGCGTCTGGCTCGTCGGCTTCGGTACCGGGGGCGCGCTGGCGACCTGTGTCGGCGCCGACGACCGGGACATCCGTGGTGTCGCCGCGCTGGCCGCCCCAGCCGATTTCGACGACTGGGCCTCGAACCCCAAGCGCCTGTTCGAGCACGCTCGCGAGATCGGGATCGTGTCATCGATGAGCAACCCGGATGGCTGGCCCCGCGAGCTCCGCGCGCTCAAGGCCGTCGAGGGTGCCCAGCGCCTGTCTCCCCGTGCCCTGCTCGTGGTGCACGGCGCGGCCGACGACGTCGTCCCGAGCTTCGACGCGCGCGTCATCGCCGACGCCCACACCAGCGCAGAGCTCCACCTCCTCGACGGCGGTGGTCACCGGCTCCGCCACGACCCGCGCGCCATGGCCGTGCTGCTCGGTTGGCTCGACCGTCAGCGCACCCACGCCGTCCCCCGCACGGCGTGAACCGTCGGTCGCTGGGCGACCTCCGGTTCCTGGAGTTCCTCGGCGGGGCCTCGGAACTCCTGCCCGTCATTGTTGCTTGGTCTTGCCTTTGGCCTTCTGGGCCTTCTTCCACCGGCGCACCTCGTGGAGGGCCTCCTCGGAGGAGATGTCGGCGACCGAGCGCTTCACGTCGTCGGAGAACGGCGCCGCCAGCCCCTCCCACCCCGCCGGGGTCTTGTCGAACCGCTTGGCGAGGATGGCGAGGAAGATCTTCGTCTTCTCCTCGCCGTAGCCGGGCACCTCACGGAGGCGATCGTGCACCGTCTGGGCATCGCGCACGCCCTTCCAGATCTTGTCCGCCTGGCCGTCGTAGTGCTCGGCGACGTGCTCGCACACCGCGTGGACCCGCTCGCCCATCGATTTCGGGAAGCGGTGGATGGCCGGCTTCTGGCGGCAGAGCTCGACGAACTCGTCGACGTCCATGGCCGCGATCTTGCGGGCATCGAGGTGGCCGAGGCGCTCCTTCAGGGTGTGGGGTCCCCGGAACGCCCACTCCATCGGGACCTGCTGGTCGAGCAGCATTCCCAGCAGCAGCGCGAGCGGGTCCTCGACCAGCAGTCGGTCGGCGTCGGGTTCGCCGGTGACGGGCAGCACGGGCTTGGCCATGGCGACAGAACCTAACTGCCCATTTGGGTGTCCGGTCAGCGGGTCCAGGGTGGGGCGGCGTCGGGATCGATGTCGTGGGTCGAGAGGGCCTCGGCCACGACTTCGGGCTTGATCTCACCCTGCTCGGCGAGCTCGTGGAGCACCGCGACCACGATGTGGCCGGCATCGATCTCGAAGAACTCCCGGAGTGCCTCGCGGGTGTCGGAGCGGCCGAAGCCGTCGGTGCCGAGCGAGGTGTACGGGCGGCCCACCCAGCGGGCGACCTGGTCGGGGACCGCTCGCATGAAGTCGCTGACCGCGACGACCGGGGTGTCAGAGCCGGACAGCTCGCGGGTCACCAGGGGGGAGCCGACGTCGGAACCCGGATGGAGCTGCTGTGCCCGCTCGACCGCGAGCGCGTCCTCGCGGAGCTTCTTGTACGAGGTCACCGACCACAGGTCGCAGGCCACGTCCCAGCGCTCGGCGAGCTCGTCGCGGGCGGATGCGGCCGCGCCGTACGCCGTGCCCGAGAACAGGATCGTGGCTCGATGGGCGGGGCCGTCCGGCGCCGCCGACCAACGGTACATGCCGTCGACGACAGCCTGTTCGATGCCGTCGACATCGGGCATGGCGGGCATGGGATAGGTCTCGTTGTAGAGCGTGAGGTAGAAGATGACGTCGCGCTCGTCGTCAGGGGTGTCGGGCCCGTACATCCGCTCGAGGCCGGCGCGGATGATCAGGGCGACCTCGAAGGCGAATGCCGGGTCGTAGGCCTGGACGGTCGGCACCGTGGATGCGAGCACGAGGGAGTGACCGTCGTTGTGCTGGAGTCCCTCGCCGGCGAGTGTCGTGCGTCCGGCGGTGGCGCCGAGCAGGAAGCCGCGAGCCCGGGCATCGGACGCCGCCCAGATGAGGTCGCCGACCCGCTGGAAGCCGAACATCGAGTAGAAGATGTAGAAGGGCACCATCGGCACGCCCCGGTTGGCGTGGGCGGTGCCGGCGGCGATGAAGCTGCCCATCGAGCCGGCCTCGGTGATGCCCTCCTCGAGGATCTGGCCGTCCTGGCCCTCGGTGTAGGACAGCAGCAGGTCGTGGTCGACGGGCTCGTACAGCTGGCCTCGCGACGCGTAGATCTTGATCTCCCGGAACAGGGAGTCCATGCCGAAGGTGCGGGCCTCGTCGGGCACGATCGGTACCACCCGCGGGCCGAACTGCTCGTCGCGGGCCAGGTTCCGCAGCAGGCGCGTGAACCCCATGGTCGTCGCGACCTCCTGGTCGCCCGAACCGGCGAGCAGCTCGTCGAAGGCGGCGTCGTCGGGCAGCGTGATCGGTCGGCGGATCGGCACCGGTCGGGACGGCAGCGATCCGTCCAGCGCCTTGGTGCGGGCCTGCATGTACTCCCACTCGGGCGAGTCGTCGTCGAGAGTGATGTAGGGCGGCTCGGTCTCGTCGGTGAGCGCCTCCTCGGGGATCTCCTCGTGGAGGTGCAGCCGGTCGCGCATCGCCCGGAGCTGCTCGAGGGTCATCTTCTTGATCTGGTGGGTGGCGTTGCGGCCCTCGACACCCTCACCGAGCGTCCAGCCCTTGATGGTCTTGGCGAGGATGACGGTCGGTTTGCCCTCGGTCTCGACCGCGGCCCGGTAGGCGGCGTAGAGCTTCTTGTAGTCGTGGCCGCCGCGGGGCAGGTTGCGGATCTCGTCGTCGGAGAGGTGCTCGACCATCTTCCGCAGCCGCGGGTCGGGGCCGAAGAAGTCGTCGCGGGTGAAGGAGCCGTCCTCCACCGCGTAGCGCTGGAACTGGCCGTCGACCGTGGTGTTCATCTTGTTGAGGAGCACGCCGTCGACGTCGCGCTGGAGCAGCCCGTCCCACTTCGAGCCCCAGATGACCTTGATCACGTTCCAGCCCGCGCCCCGGAACACGGCCTCGAGCTCCTGGATGATCTTGCCGTTGCCCCGGACCGGCCCGTCGAGCCGTTGGAGGTTGCAGTTCACGACCCAGGTCAGGTTGTCGAGGCCCTCACGGGCCGCCAGCGAGATCGAGCCGAGCGTCTCCGGCTCGTCGCACTCGCCATCGCCGATGAAGGCCCACACCCGGCTCGACCGGGTGTCATCGATCCGTCGGTTGGCCAGGTAGTCGAGGAAGCGGGCCTGGTAGATCGAGTTGATCGGCCCCAGGCCCATCGAGACGGTCGGGTACTCCCAGAAGTCGGGCATCAGTCGCGGGTGCGGGTACGACGACAAACCCCCGTCACCGGCTTCCATCCGGAAGTGGTCGAGTTGCTGCTTGGTGAGCCGACCCTCGAGGAACGCGCGGGCGTAGATGCCGGGGGCGGCGTGGCCCTGGAAGTAGACGTGGTCGCCCGGCGTGCCGTCGGCCTTGCCCCGGAAGAAGTGGTTGAACCCGACCTCGTACAGCGAGGCCGAGGAGGCGAAGGTCGCGAGGTGGCCGCCGATGCCCTCGGCCTTCTTGTTGGCCTTGACCACCATCACCGCCGCGTTCCAGCGGATGTAGGCGCGGATGCGCCGCTCGATGTGCTCGTCGCCCGGGAACCACGGCTCGCGCTCGGCGGGGATGGTGTTGATGTACGGCGTCGAGATCGATGCAGACGCGCCGACCTGGAGCTCGTCGGCCCGGCCGAGCAGCTTGGCGATGATGTAGCGCGCCCGGGTCCGCCCGTGGGCGTCGACCAGCGCATCCAGGCTGTCGAGCCACTCCGACGTCTCCTCGGGGTCGATGTCGGGGAGCTGGTTCACGTGGCCGTCGATCGACATGAGGTCCAGCCAACCATCATTCGGGCCGATTTGCTCCGTTACCGGCGGGTAGTTCGCACGGTTGACACGCGTAGGGTCCTGGCGATGCAACGGGTCTGGACCGACGGGGCGTGCAAGGGCAACCCCGGCCCGGGCGGTTGGGCCTGGGTCGCCGAGGACCGCCGGTGGGCGAGTGGTGGCGAGGCCCAGAGCACCAACCAGCGCATGGAGATCATGGCGGCGTACCGCGCGGTGCGGGACCATGACGGGCCCGTGACCGTGGTCTCCGACTCGACCTACGTCGTCAACTGCTTCCGCGACCGTTGGTGGGAGGGCTGGCTGAAACGGGACTGGAAGAACAGCCAGAAGAAGCCGGTGGCCAACCGGGACCTGTGGGAGCCGTTCATCGACCTCTACCGCTCACGGGACCAGGTGCGCTTCGAATGGGTCAAGGGCCACGCCGGCGACGAGATGAACGACATCGCCGACCGACTGGCGGTGGAGGCCGTCACCCGCCAGACCGAGGCGCACGGAGACTCGATTCCCGAGGACCTCGGCGAGGCCGACCGGACCGGTCCGACGCCCGCGTCCGGCTCGTCGGCTCCGGCGGCGGGATCCGGCGCCAGGGACGGACGGCTCCCGGACGCCCGTCTCGTCGGCATCTTCGGGCTCCGCCCCACCGAGCTCGGCGGGTACGAGGCCAATCCCACCAGCGATGCCGTCGGCCGACGCCTCCAGGAGATCCTCTCGGCCAAGCGGCTGCTGGACGAGGACCTCCACGTGGTCTCGGGGCTGCGCCTCGGCGCCGAGATGCTCGGCGCCGAAGCCGCGCTCGCCGAGGAGATCCCGCTGATCGCGGTGCTCCCGTTTCCCGATCCCGATGCACCGTGGCCCGAGTCCTCCCGGCGCCGCTTCCGTGAGCTGTGCGACCGGGCGACGACGGTCATCACGCTCGAGCGCAAGGCGCCGGACTCCAAGGCCAAGGTCGGCGGGTCGCTCCGCCGGCGCGACGCGTGGTTCGCCCGCAACCTCGACGAGGCGATCGTGGTCTGGGACGGACAGGAGCGCTTCACCGAGCGGCTCATCGAGCGCTTGCGCGAACGTCTCGGCGACGACGTCTGGGAGGAGCTCGTCCCGCCCAGCCCGTGAGCGCAGGGTGCGTTCAGCGCCCGGCGAGGCGGCGGAGCACCGTGTAGGCGACGTTGATGTCGCGCATCCGGGCCTCGGACTCGGCCCGCAGCTCGGGCGCCTGATGCTGGACCCGGTCCGGGTGGTGCTCCTTGGCGAGGCGCCGGTGGGCCGCAGCGATCTCCTCCCAGTCCGCGCCGGGTCGCACTCCGAGCACGTCCCAGGCGTCGTCGGGGTCGTAGTAGTAGTCGCCGGCGGTACGGCTCCGATCCTCGCCCGGGCCGAGGTCGGGATCCGAGATCGTCAGATCGTCGACGGTCGACGAGAACAGGCTCTCGGACGTGTAGGTCGACGCGAAGTCGCGCCGCGGCATCTCACCCGGTTCACCGGACGACTTGCGGCTGAACGCCGCACGCAGCTCCTCGGCCGTGGGGGTCCGCTCGAACCGCGAGCTCACCGCTCCCAGCCGGGTGTCGAGGTCGTCGTCCTCGCTGGGGGTGTCGGGTTCGTCCCGGTCGTCGGCGTCGTCGTGGGCCGCGCCACCGGGGGCGGCGTCGCGGGCGTGACGACGCTTGCCTCCCGGTCGGCGGATAACCATGTGAACAGTCTGACCCACGGAGAGTGAGGATCGGAGGGACGGGTACCGTGCCGGCCATGCGGATCGGCGCCGACACGGGTGGGACCTTCTCCGACCTGGTCGACGATCGCGGCCGGGTGACGAAGGTGCTGTCGACACCTTCGGCGCCTGACGATGCCATCCGCGCCGGGGTCGACCAGCTCACCGACGAACCTCCGGAGCTGCTCGCCCACGGCACCACGGTCGCCACCAACGCCGTGCTCGAAGCCGCACTCGCCCCCGTGGCGCTGGTGACGACGGAGGGCCTCGCCGACGTGATCGAGATCGGCCGCCAGGACCGGTCGAGCCTGTACGACCAGTGGGCCGACCGGCCGCCCGTGCTGGTGCCCCGGTCCCGTCGCTTCGAGGTGACCGGCCGATTGGCCGCCGACGGGCGCGAGCTGGTCCCGATCGATCCGAGCTCGCTCCCCGAGCTGCCGACGGACGCCGTCGTCGCGGTGTGTCTGCTGCATGCCGACCTGGCGCCGGTCCACGAGCAGGCCGTGGCCGACCACCTCCGGGCATCCGGGTACGAGGTGGTCACCTCGCACGAGAGCTCGCCGGAGTTCCGGGAGTTCGAACGCACCGTGACCACGGTGGTCGACGCAGGGTTGCGTCCGCTGTGCCGCGACTACCTGCGTCGCCTCGGCGATCTGGCCGGGGAGGTGTCGGTGATGACGTCGGCCGGCGGGTTGCTCGACGCCGCGACGGCCGCGGAGCATCCGGCCTCGCTCCTGCTCTCGGGGCCGGCGGGCGGGGTCCGCGCCGCGGCCGCCGTGGCCGTGGCCTGTGGTCACCCCGACGCCATCACCTTCGACATGGGCGGTACCAGCACCGACGTCTGCCTGGTCCAGGACGGTCAGCCGGCCCTGGCGACGACACGCCACGTGGGCGGCTACCCGGTGCGCTTCCCGTCGATCGACATCCACACCATCGGCGCGGGTGGCGGGTCGATCGCCCGCATCGACACCGGCGGCGCGCTCGTCGTCGGGCCCGAGAGCGCAGGCGCCGATCCGGGGCCCGCCTGCTACGGGGCCGGCGGCACCCAGCCGACCGTCACCGACGCCAACGTGGTAGCCGGGCGCATCCCGGCCGAGGCCAGCTTCGGCTCGCTGGCCCTCGACGCCGAGGCCGCGGGCCGGGCGCTCGTCGATGCCGGGCTCGACGCCGAAGGCGTGCTCCGGGTGGTCGACGCGAACATGGTGCGGGCGCTGCGGGCGGTGTCGGTGGAGCGCGGCGTCGATCCGGCCGACCTCGCCCTCGTGGCCTTCGGCGGGGCTGGTGCGCTCCACGCATGCTCGCTCGCGGACCAGATGGGCATGGCCACCGTCATCGTGCCTCCTCGCGCCGGGGTCCTGTCTGCCGTCGGGCTGCTGGCGGCGCCGCCGCGCCGCGAAGCCGTGCGGAGCCGCCCTGCTCCCGCCGATCTCGACCAGCTGGACGCCGATCTGGCGGAAGTCGCCGACGACGCCCGGGTGCTGGCCGGCGACCACGTCGACGTGCACGTCGACGTCGCGCTCGACTGCCGCTACCGCGGCCAGTCCCACGAGCTCACCGTGTCCGACCTCCGCGGCTTCCACGCCGAACACGAACGGCGCAACGGCTTCGCCCGCCCCGAGGCACCGGTGGAGGTCGTGGCGGTGCGGGCCACGGCCCAACGACCCGGCGCGCTCGACGTCGCGTCGCTGTCGGTTCCCGAGCACCGCGCCCGCTTCGAGTCCGGCGACGGTCCACGGGTCGTCGCCGAGCCGGATTGCACGATCTGGCTCGCCGACGGGTGGCGGGCCACGCTCGGGCCGACGGGCGCGCTCGTGCTCCGCCGGGCGGGCGCATGACGGCGTCGCCATCCACGCAGGGCCTGAGCCCGTCGGCCCTCCAGGTCCTCATCTCTCGGCTGACGGGTGTGGCCGAGGAGATGGGCACTGTGCTCCAGCGCAGCGCGTTCAGCCCCAACATCAAGGAGCGCGCCGACTGCTCGTCGGCCCTGTTCACCCTCGACGGCCTGCTCCTGGTCCAGGCCGAGCACATCCCGGTCCACCTCGGCTCGATGCCGGCCAGCGTGGGCGCCGTCATCGACGCGTTTCCGGACGTCGAAGCGGGTGAGCAGTTCGTGGTCAACGACCCGTTCGCCGGCGGCACGCACCTGAACGACATCACGGTGGTCGCGCCCTGCCTGGTCGATGGCCGGCTCGTCGGGTGGGCGGCGAACCGGGCCCACCACGCGGACGTGGGTGGTGCCGCGCCGGGCTCGATCCCCGCCGATGCCGAGGAGATCTTCGAGGAGGGGTTCCGCATCCCCCCGGTGCGGCTCACCGACGACCTGCGCTCGCTGCTCCTGGCCAACTCCCGGACGCCCGAGGAGCGCGTTGGCGATCTCGATGCCCAGGTCGGCGCCAACGTGCTCGGCGTCCGGCGCCTGGCCGAGATGCACGACGCGCCCATCGGCGAAGTCGTCGCCTACGGCGAGCGTCGGATGCGGGCGGCGCTCGCCGCGCTGCCCGACGGCAACTGGGAGGCCGAGGACGTTCTCGATTCCACCGGCGAAGCTCCCGAGCAACAGCGTCCCTCCACGATCCGCGTCCGGCTGACCGTCTCGAGCGAGAACCTGCACGTGGATTTCACCGGCACCGACCCGCAGTCCGCAGGCAACGTCAACGCCGTGGCCGCCGTCACCCGCAGTGCGGTGAGCTTCGCCGTCCGATCGGTGGTCGATCCGACCCTGCCGGCCAACGGCGGTGCCGAGGTGCCGGTCGAGCTCGTGCTCCCGGAGGGCTCGATCATCGCCGCCCGTCCGCCTGCCGCCGTGGGTGCCGGGAACGTCGAGGTCTCCCAACGGGTCGCCGATCTCGTCCTCGCGGTGCTGGCCCAAGCCGACCCGACGCGGGTGGCGGCGGGCAACCAGGGGACGATGAACAACCTGCTCCTCGGCGGGTCCGCGTCGGTGGCGAACGGACGGCGGGGCTGGGTGTACTACGAGACCGTCGGCGGCGGCCAGGGTGGACGCTCCCATCTCGGCGCGGCCCAGCCGGGTCAGTCCGGCATCCAGACGGGGATGACGAACACGAAAAACACACCGATAGAAGCTCTGGAACGTGCATATCCATTGAGGGTTCTCCGCTACCGGCTGCGCCGAGGGAGCGGCGGTGCCGGATGGGCGCCCGGCGGCGAGGGGATCGAGCGCGACCTCCAGGTGCTCGAGGACGTGACGGTGTCCCTGATCACCGAGCGGCGGGTGTCACGACCGAAAGGCCTGGCCGGCGGCGAGGACGGCGCGACTGGCGAGAACTGGCTCCTGCCGCAGGGGGACGAAGCGCGCGCCGAGCGATTGCCCGACAAGTGCACGATCCGAATGAAGGCCGGCGACGTCCTACGGATGCTGACACCCGGGGGCGGTGGTTGGGGCGATACAGCGTGGTTGACCTCGGGATCGGAAGCTGGTCCATCGCGGGACTGATCGCCGGCACCAGAGCGTTCTCTCCGTTGACCGATGTTGCAAGATGCATGCGTGGTGCTAGCATTATGCCACATGCGGACTTTGTATCTCCGAAACGTTCCTGACGACGTCGGCGAGCGCTTGGAGCGCCTCGCTGAGCGGGAGGGCCTGTCGCTTTCCGCGTTCGCGACGCGCGAGCTCGCCTCCATCTCTCGCCGCGCAGACAATCCCGCGCTGCTGGCCGGGCTGCCGGACCTCGGAGTCGACGCTGGCGTCGTCGTGGCAGACATCGAGGTCGGGCGCTCGTCCCGTTGATCGTGATCGACGCCTCGGCGGCGGTGCTCGGTCTCATGAACGACGGCGAGGCGAGGACGATGCTGGAAGCAGAGGCAGTCGTCTGCCCGCACCTCGTCGACGCCGAGGTCGTCCACGCCCTCCGGTCCCGGGTCCTCCAGGGCGCTCTCGACGTGGAGGCCGCCGAGCGAATGATCGACGTCTGGCAGCGACTCGGCCTCGAGCGCGTCGGTGTGCCAGGTCTCCTCAACCGCATGTGGGAGCTGCGCGAGAACCTCAGCGCGTACGACGCCAGCTACGTTGCCCTCGCGGAGGCACTCGAGATCCCACTGGTGACCGCTGATGGTCGGTTGGCTCGCGCCCCGGGACCTCGTTGCACGATCACCGTGGTCCGCCGATGAACGGAGTGCAGAGTGTTCGGTGGCGTGACCAACACGAAAACACCCCGATCGAGGCGCTCGAGCACGATCCGGTTGAGGGCTGGTGACGTGCTGCGGATGCTGACGGCGGGCGGTGGTGGGTGGGGATCCGCTGATCTGACGAGTGACGACCGGCATACCTGATCTCCGCGACCGACCCCCTTGCGGTCACCCACGCTGCCCATGACGAATTGCACCGGACAACCACCCTCCAGGGAGCATCAGCTGACCGGGCACCATCTGGCTTCGCCGCTGGACCCGGTGACCTGATCGATCCAGACCAGCGCAGTGATGGCCCCATAGAGACGGCGTCGGACCGGGGGGCGCAGGGAGGCGGCGTGCTCCACTGCGCCGCGCACGCTGTGACGGTCGAGGTGTTCCCATGCCGGGTTCGTCTCGTCGGAAGTGATGCGCTCGAGCGTCGGCCGTCGTTCATCGACTTGCTGCGTCCGCAAGACCTGCATGAGGGGCCGGGCATCTGCCGGCTCCTGGCGGGCCGCTTCTGGCGGCTTCTCGTCGAGATAGGGGATCGTTGCCGCGCGGGGGTACAGACGTCGGACCAATGCCGAGTGGATCTCGTTCGGTTCCATCCCGAGGGAGCGGCCGATCGACCGGAGACGCATCACCCGTTCGGTGTAGAGCGGGAGTACGTTCTGGGTGGGCCAGAATTCCGGCGCTTGCTCGAAGCGAGCGCGTAGTCGGATCCTGGCGTAGTAGTCGTGCGCGACATCGTCGGCATCCACGTGGGCTGCTCGCGTCCCTCCGGAAGCGATCCGAACGTCGTCGAGGAACCTTCGCTGAGCCACGCGGCGCGCATCGGGGCGGAGCAGGTCGACGTCGTCGAGGCGGAATCCCTTCTCGAGCTCGCTCGGGATGGCACGCAGATCGGGCTGCAAGTGGGCGGTCTTCAGAAGGCCGACCCTCAGCAACTCCCCGCCGAGCCCCTGGAGACGGAGCGCATCGACCACGGGTGTGCCGTCTCGGAGGTCGAACGCGTTGGCGCGCCCATGCGTCGCCGCCACGTAGGAACGAAGGCGGGTGTCGAAGGGCGCCGTGGTTCGCTGGAGAGGGAAGCCGAATTCGTGCGGCACCGAGAGGGCATCGCAGACCTCACGCGCCCGGATGACGTCGGCCAGTCCTCGACCGCCGATCGTGCGGTGAACGAAAGCATCGGACACTCCGGCGTGGTGGACCGCAGCCAGGACGAGGCGGGAATCCCGTCCTCCGGTCACGTCGACGATGCGATCGGCTGCATCGGTGGTCGCCGCGTGACGCACGCCGCACACGATCGCCTCCGCGGCCTGCTCCAGTGCGTCCATGAACCCGGACTCCGCCGCCCCTGCCTCGGTGGTCCTCCACGGAGGTGTACCGGCGAAGTCGTGGCCACGAAGACCTCGTTCGTCCAGTTCGCACCACGACCACGGCTGCAGCCGTTCGACGCCCAGGTAGGGACCGCCGTGCCCATCCGGGAAGCCCGCATGGGCGAGGAGGCACGCCGATTCCGTGTCCGGCACCGCCGTGCGTCCGCTGCACTCGATGACCGCGACGATCAACTCCGGGCGGTTGCTGGCCACGGCCACGCCGGGACCGTCCCACGTGTAGACGACCTCGTAGCCGGCCGGATCTGGCACGATCTGCACTCGTTGTGGAGACCAGCGAAGGACCGCATAGGCGCCCGACAGCGACGTCGGTAGCTCGTCGATCGGTGTCCTGTCTACGATGTCCAGCAGTGGCTCCGGTGTCGCCGACAGGGGATGCCCGCAGAACCACGCCGATCGCTCCGTTCTCGAAGCGGGTTCTGATCCCGGGACTTCGTCCGGCGCGGTTCGGAACCACAGCCCCAGGTGGACCCCTGCGGTCTGTCGGTGGCCGGGTGAGGCGTCCGGGCCGCCGAGCGTCCCTCGGCCATGGTGAACATCGGCTTCGCTGAGTAGGTCGAGCACCGCTGAGCGCACCTCGCGTCCTGCGCTCGTGATGGACACTGCGCAGAACGTGGTCTTCACCACCCGACCGACCTCCGCTCACCTGGACGGAGCAGCCCTGACGCCCTCCTCGCCACCTCGACGAGGCTACTCCGCTGCATCCCAACCGTGCTGCGGATGCTGACCGCCGGGCGGTGGCGGCTGGGGATGCGAACAGGTCGAACACGGACGCGACGATGAACGGCACCGAGACCGACGACGACACCGTCCGCGCTCGGCTATCGGCGGCGGGGGAGCGGTGCCAACCCGCCGCCTGTTGACTCGGACGGCGCGGCTGGTCGAGGCACGCCGCTGGAGGGCACACCGTGATCCCAGGTCGGCTGCGGGCGAAAGCCGGGAGGCGGGCTCGTGCTCGCCGGACGGGAAGGGTCGATCACTGCATCCGCGCTGGCAACGGGCGTCGCGGCGGTGGCCTTCTTGCCGAGATCGTCGCGTGACTGCGAGCTCGCTGCGAACAGCCCGAGCGTGAGGCGTGCCTTCTGGTTGAGCTGATGGGGGTGGAACTCGAGGCCGATGCGGACCGTGTTCTCCGTGTCGTCGTCCGTGTCGACGGAGGTGCGCGTCGGGTCAGGCCGCATGGAGCGCACGGTTGCCCGGAACCCGGTGGCACCGAGGTCCAGCGGGATGAAGACCTTGACGTCCGTGCCGACGGCGGGCACTCGGGATTCGGGCACGATCGCCTGGGCTCCCGTGAGCGACAGGTCGGTGATCGTGACCGCCTTGCCGTCGATGGTCCCGTCGACGGTGACCGCATGGCGGTGGCTGGCCCGTCGCTCGGCGGCGAAGCGCTCGGAGCGGACCCGACGGATGGACATGGCCAGCAAACTGGCGTTGATCACCATCCAGAACGCGGCGCCATGGGCGACACCGGGCATTCCGTAGGTCAACGGCCCGTGACCGAGCACGTTGAGCGCGTACCAGCCGCCGGCGACGACATGGGCAGCGAGGAGCCCGGTGAGCAGCCGGGACGTCGGGGTGTTCACCGGCGTGCGCGTCCCGCGCTCGGGAGTGACGTGGGATCCGAGCTCCCTCCCCCGGAGGCCGCCCACGATGGCGCGGAGCGTCGGCTCGAGCCGCACGAGGTCGAAGACGGCGGCAGGGACGAGGCGCATCCGGCCACGCGCCAGGCGCCACAGGGCGTGCTGCTGCACGGCGAGCCAGGTGACGAACAGGACCACGAACAGGCCGAGAGACGCATCGATGGGGGAGGCCCCGCTGAGGAGCACGGCGGGCGGCAGGACCAAGAAGCCGAGGACACGGACGGCATCGAACCAGCCGAGCAGGGTGGCGGCGTACGAGAGGCGTTGCGCGAAACCCAGGCGCCGATCGCTCAGGGGACGCTCCTCGCGGAGCACCTGCATGGCGCCCGTGCACCATCGGTGGCGCTGTTGCGAGTACTGGGCGGCGGTCGAGGCGGCGAGCCCGCGCGCCAGCACCTCGTCGTGGTACACGGTGCGCCAGCCGCGTCGGTGCATCCAGATGGTGGTCTGGATGCCCTCGGCGACCGATGAGGTCGCCACGCCACCGACCGAGTCGAGTGCCGCCACCCGGACCACTGCGCCGGTTCCGCTCCAGAGCGCGCCGTTCCAGCGGTTCTTGCCGGGTTGGATCTCGCGGTTGAAGACGGCCTGCTCGCTGTAGACGCGAGATGCCCTCTTCCCAGTCCGGTCGTTGACGTGGACGTGCTCGAACGAGGTCTCGTTGTAGAAGTCCTGTGGCGTCTGCACGAGGGCGACGTCCGGATCGGTGAAGTACGGCAGGGTCCGAAGCAGGAAGTCCGGTGCGGGGACGTGGTCGGCGTCGAGGATGGCGACCAGGTCGGCTTCGACCACGGGCAGGGCGTCGTTGATGTTCCCCGCCTTCGCACCGGTGCGATCGGCGCGTGCCAGGTAGCGAGCGCCGAACTGGTGGGCGAGCGCCGCCACGTGCGGTCGATCGCCGTCGTCGAGAACCCACGTGTCGTGCGCCGGTTGCAGAGCGAGCGCGGCGGCCACGGTGGGGAGCAGGATCTCCACGGGCTCGTCGTAGGTCGGGATCAGGACGGCGGCCCGGAGGTCCGGCAGGTCGTTCAGGGGTGTTGGGGTTGCGTCGACGTCCCAGAGCGAGAAGGTGAAGAGCGCGAGGCCCGCCCACGCATGGACCTCGAGCACCCACATGGCGGCCGAGAGCGTGATCGCGTCTCCGTTGAGCGTCCCGGTGAGGCGCCATCCGAGGTAGAGGGTGCCGATGACCAGGGCGGCAACGGCCGAGCCGCGAATCACGGCCCGCTTCCCGCGCGGTTCGGGTGGGCGCGCCGGAACCGCCCGATCCTTCAGCCACACTCTCCACGGCATTGTCCCGCGGTCCGCCTCCATGACGTGAGCATCGGCAGGTTCCTGCTGGAACTGCAGCGAACCGCTGGTCAGACCCGGCGACGGTTGGTTGTCTTGACCGACCAGTCAACTATCGTCCGGCCATGGATATCACCGGTTCCTCATCTGTCATCACCGGCGGGGCCAGCGGCCTCGGCGAAGCCACCGCTCGCCTGCTCGCGTCCAAGGGGCAGCACGTCGTCGTCGTCGACATGAACGAGGAGAAGGGCGAGGCCGTCGCCAGGGACATCGGCGGCGTCTTCGTGAAGGCCAACGTCGCTGACACCGACGAGGTCATCGCGGCCATCGAGGCCGCCAAGGAGTTGGGCCCCCTCAAGACGATGGTCACCGCCGCCGGGATCGGCGACGCGCAGCGGACCATCGGTCGAGACGGCGCTTACGAGTCGGCCTTCGACATCGATCGGTACCGCAAGGTCGTCGAGGTCAACCTGATCGGCACCTTCAACTGCGTTCGTCTCGGCGCGTCGGCGATGAGCCTGACCGAGCCCGACGACGACGGTTGCAAGGGTGCCATCGTGACCGTCACCTCGGTCGCGGCGTTCGACGGCCAGATCGGCCAGGCGGCGTACTCGTCCTCCAAGGGCGGTGTGGTCGGAATGACCCTGCCCGTGGCCCGCGACCTCTCCGCGGCCGGCATTCGCCTCAACTGCATCGCCCCGGGCCTCATCGACACGCCGATCTACGGGGAGGGCGAGGCCTCCGAGGCGTTCAAGGAGCACCTCGGCCAGTCGGTCCTGTTCCCCAAGCGGCTCGGCAACCCCGACGAGTTCGCGTCGATGGCCCACGAGCTGCTCACCAACGCGTACATGAACGCCCACGTGGTCCGTCTCGACGGTGGGATCCGGATGCCCCCGAAGTAGCTCCCCCGATTCGACGCCTCCGGCCCCGGCCCGCGTGCCGGGGCCGTTGCGCGCTCAGCCCACGGTGGGCAGGTGCGCGGGGCGACCGGACTCGAACGAGGCGATCTCCTCGGCCAGTCCGAGCGTGAGACCGATGTCGTCGAGGCCCTCGAGGAACCGGTGCTGGGTCGATGGGTCGAGCGGGAACTCGCACTCCACGTCGGCGGCCTTCAGCGTCCGGGACTCGACGTCGATCTGGAACACGAGACCCGGGTCGGCCTCGACCATCCGGAGCAGCTGCTCGCCGATCTCGCCCGATACCGCGACCGGGACCAGCCCGTTCTTGGTGCAGTTGTTGCGGAAGATGTCACCGAAGCGGGGCGAGATCACGGCCTCGAACCCGTACTGCTGGATCGCCCACACCGCGTGCTCGCGCGACGAGCCGGTGCCGAAGTTGGGACCGGCGATCAGGACGTTGGCGCCCTGGAACTGCTCCTGGTTGAGCACGAACGCGGGGTCGTCCTTCCACTCCGAGAACAGCCCCTTCTCGAACCCGGTCCGCTCGACCCGCTTGAGCCAGTCGGACGGGATGATCTGGTCGGTGTCGACGTCGGAGCGGTCGAGCGGGACAGCGGTCCCTTCGATGGTGCGTACGGCTCTCATGTCAATGCTCCAGATCAGATGGGAGGGCGAAGTGGCCGGCGATGGCGGTGGCGGCGGCGACCTCGGGGGAGACGAGGTGGGTGCGCCCGCCCCGGCCCTGGCGGCCCTCGAAGTTGCGGTTGCTGGTGCTGGCGCAGCGCTCACCCGGCGCGAGCTTGTCGGGGTTCATGGCCAGACACATCGAGCACCCCGGCTCGCGCCAGTCGAAGCCGGCGGCGACGAAGATCTCCTGGAGGCCCTCGGCCTCGGCCGCGTCCTTCACCGCGAAGCTCCCGGGCACGATCATGGCTCGACCCACCGAGACGGTGCGGCCCTCGACCACCGCGGCCGCGGCCCGTAGATCCTCGATGCGGGAGTTGGTGCACGATCCGATGAACACGGTGTCGACCTCGATGTCGCGCACCGGGGTGCCGGCATCGAGACCCATGTACTCCAGGGCGCGCTCGGCCGCGTTGCGTTCGGCCGGGTCGCTGAACTGGTCGGGTTCGGGCACCGACGCAGAGATCGGGACGACCTGGCCGGGGTTGGTGCCCCAGGACACATGTGGCTCGATCTCGGCCGCGTCGATCACGACCTCCTTGTCGAAGACGGCGTCGTCGTCGGTGTACAACGTGCGCCAGTCCTCGACGGCCGCGTCCCAGGCCGCGCCCTGCGGGGCGTGGGGACGTCCCTTCAGGTAGGCGAAGGTCGTCTCGTCGGGGGCGATCATCCCGGCCTTGGCGCCGGCTTCGATCGACATGTTGCACACGGTCATGCGGCCCTCCATCGAGAGCGCGCGGATCGCCGAGCCCCGGTACTCGATCATCGACCCGATGCCACCGCCCGTGCCGATGCGACCGAGGATGGCGAGCACGATGTCCTTGGCGGTCACCCCGGGCCGGACGTCGCCCTCGACGGCGACGGCCATGGTGCCAGGACGGCTCTGGGGGAGGGTCTGGGTCGCGAGCACGTGCTCGACCTCGGAGGTTCCGATGCCGAACGCGATGGCGCCGAACGCGCCGTGGGTCGAGGTGTGGGAGTCGCCGCAGACCACGGTCATGCCCGGCTGGGTGTAGCCCTGCTCGGGGCCGATCACGTGCACGATGCCCTGGCCCGGCTGGCCCATGGCGTGGCAGGTGATCCCGAACTCCTCGCAGTTGGCCGACAGCGTGTCCATCTGCTTGCGTGAGATCGGATCGGCGACGGGCTGATCGATGTCGGCGGTGGGAACGTTGTGGTCCATGGTCGCCAGGGTCAGGTCGGGCCGGCGTACCGTGCGTCCGTTCATCCGCAGACCGTCGAACGCCTGGGGGGACGTCACCTCGTGGATGAGGTGGAGGTCGATGTAGAGGAGGTCGCCGTCGTCGCCGGAATGGACCAGGTGGCGGTCCCAGACCTTCTCGCTCAACGTCTTGCCCATGCTTGCAACCAATCTCAGTATGTGGGATACAGTTCCCGTTCAGTGGACACTCTAAGCGGCATCGGCGTCCTCGACAAGACCATGGCGATCCTGCGGGCCACCGCGGCCGAACCGGCCGGCCTGGGCGCCCTGGTCCAGCGGACCGGCATCAGCCGTGCGACCACGCACCGTCTGGCCCAGGGGATGGAGGCCGTCGGGCTGCTCCGTCGGACCGCCGAGGGCGCCTATGCCCCCGGGCCCGCGCTGATCGGCCTCGGCCGGGCGGCGGTCGGTGCCTACCCGCTGGCTGCGCTCGCCCTGCCCGTCCTGCGCCAGCTCCGCGACGACACGGGCGAGTCGGCCCAGTTCTTCGTGGCCGACGGCGACCAACGGCTCTGTGTCGCATCCGCCGACTCGGTCAACGAACTGCGGACCATCGTCGCCGTCGGCGCCCGTCTGCCGATGGACCGAGGCTCCGCGGGCCGGGCGCTGGTCGACGAGGTCGGCCCCGACGGCTGGTGCGCGTCGGTCGCCGAGCGGGCGCCCGGCGTCGCATCGGTCTCGGCGCCCGTGCGCGACGGTGATCGGATCGTCGGAGCCGTCAGCCTGTCCGGCCCGATCGAACGACTCACCGACGAACCCGGTGCCCGGTTCGGCCCGCTGGTCGTCGATGCGGCGCGGACCATCGAACGCACGTCGGGCTGAATCTCAGCTGGCGAGCGCCGACTGCACCGCCCGTACGACGTCGTCGCGATCGGCGATGCTGTCCTCGGCGAGCCGTCGGCGGTCGTACATGCGCAGACGTCCGAACACGCGCCGGGCGAGGGTGAACAGCGGCAGCCACAGTGCGAGGGCGATGACCCCACCCACGGCGACGCCGACCGCCGTGAGCGCCGCCGCCCAACCGTCGGCGAGCACGACGCCCGCGATGATCCAGGTCGTGGGTCCCGCCACCAGGCCGACGAGCAGCCTCGTGGTGCCCTTCTTCACGTGGGAGCGCACCGCGCCGGTGGAGATGCGCACCGCCATGAGCGCGGGCAGATGGATCAGGGTGATCGTGACCATGAGCGGGCCGGCGAGGGCCACGGCGGCGACCGACAGTCCCGGCCGGGCCAGCTGCCGGAACTCGGCGCGGGTCTCGAGGTCATCCTCGTGCAGACCGATGAGCGAGAGCCGGGTGGCGTAGTCCCGGTACCGGTCGACGACCGTGGCCCGAACGGCGTCGGGCCGCTCCGCCAGGGTGCGGGCGATCTGCTCCACATCTCCGAAGCGTGGCCGCATCCGCCGGTCGGTCTCGCGTGCCGCGACCGTGGCCGCCGCCCGAAGGATGAGGCGCTCGTCGAGGGAGGCGAATTCCGGAGACACCGCGCCGAGCCGATCCTGGATCCTCGTGGTGAGGGCGCGCACGGCGTCGTGGTCGTCCTCGCCCGCCCCGGGATGCTCGGCACGTCGCCACGCATGGACGTGGATCGGCTCGCCGACGAACACCGCAACCGCGGGCCGGATCTCGACCTTGCTCTCGAAGCTGAGGCCGATGGGCAGGATCGTGATCTCCGGTGCCCGGTCGACGACGCCGAGGGCCATCCGGGCCGCGCCCGTCCGGAGCTGTTCGAGCGCCGGGCGATCGCTCGACGTGCCCTCGGGGAAGACGGCCACCGCTCCGCCGGCAGCGAGCACGTCGTGGATGGCTCGGAACGTGGAGACGTTTCCGGCGGTCGCGCCATCGGTCCGCCGGTACACGGGAATGACCCCGGCCAGTGCCAGGAACGGTCGGGCGACGACGAAGTCCCACAAGGTCGACTTGGCGACGAACCGGGGCACCCGCCGCAACGAGGCAGCCACCACGGCGGGGTCGACGAAGCCGTTGGCGTGGTTGGCGACCAGCAGCGTGGGACCGTCGATGCGCAGTCGCTCCGGATTGACGACGTCGACCCGCCGATGGAAGGCGAGGACGAGCAGCTGGGCCAGCCGACCGATGAGCACGTCGAGGACCACGCGGACGGTCCGCCGCAACGTGGTCACGGTTCGGTGCGGTCGGCATGGTATCGGTCGGGCAGGCGGGATCCGACCGACCGGGCCGCGGCCACGAGCTGGGGAACGAACTCGGGCGCGTCCGAGACACAGACTCGGTGGTCACCGTCGACGTCGAAGAGCTCGGCACCGGGGATCTGCTCGGCCAACCGGGTCTGCCGGTGGAGTGGGACGATCCGATCGTGGAGCGTGCGCAGGACCGAGGTCGGGACATCGATGTCGGCGAGCCAGGCATGGGCGTCGAAGCGCCCGATCGACGGGCCCGCCTCGGCGATCGTCAACGGGTCACCGAGGGAGAGTTGGCGTCGTGCCCACTGCCCGAAGTCGTCGCGTGCGAACCGGCGACCGAGCAGCTCGCGGGCGATCACCCGCTGGAGGGGGAGTGGGGCCAGGCGTGCCGCCCGCACGAGGTACGGCAGGGTGCGGCCGGACACCCGGTTCCCGCCGGCCCCGCGAAAGATCGGCGCGGTGGCACACAGCACGAGTCCGTCGACGACGTCGCGGTGCCGGTACCAGGTGAGCATCGCGACCGGGCCGCCCATGGAGTAGCCGGCGAGGATCACCCGGTCGAGGTCGAGCACCTCGACCAGCGCGGCGAGGTCGTCGGCGCAGTCGGCGAGCCGGAACGGCCCCGTGGGACGCAGCCCCCGACCGTGGCCCCGGTGGTCGACGGCGACCACGCGGAAGTGCTCGCCGAGGGCGGCATAGCTCGGGAACCAGTTGAGGTCGGCGGTCACGGTCCAGCCGTGCAACAGCACGACCGTCGGCGCGCCGGTCGGGCCGGGGAGCTCGCGGACGAAGGTCGTGCCCCGGCCCGGCAGCTCGACGACACGACCGGGTGGGAGGCGCGGTTCGCCGGCCACGCTCAGCCGATGCTGACCACTTCGACCGTGAGCTCGGCCCCGGTCGGGGTCTCGTAGGTGACCGGGTCGCCGGCCTTCGCGCCGATCAAGGCCTCGCCGAGGGCAGATCCCGGGCTGATGACCTCGAGATCGCCGGCCCGCTCCTCGATCGAGCCGACCAGGAACCGTTCGGTGTCGGCGTCGCCCTCGTAGCGGATCTCGACCACCGAGCCCACGCGCACCTCGTCGGACTCGGTGGGGTCGACGATCACGTGGTTCTCGAGGATGGCGTTGAGGTGGGCGATGCGGCCGGCCATCTTGCCCTGCTCCTCCTTGGCCGCGTGGTAGTCGCCGTTCTCGGACAGGTCGCCGAGCTCGCGTGCGGCCTCGATCTTGCGGGCGATCTCGATCTTCTTGTTGGTCGTGAGGTCGACGTACTCGGCCTTCAGCCGGTCGTACGCCGCCTGGGTCAACTCATACGTTTCGGCCATCGTTCGAGGCTATCGGCCGTCCCGAGGACAGATTGAAGTTGACGCACGCCACGCCAGGGAGTTCCATTGAGACCGTGACCACCGGTCCGAGCTCACGCACGCGCACCGCCGCCGTACACATCATTCTGTAGCGCCCACCCACCGGGTGTGCGCTGTTCCGACCGTCCGCCTCTGGTGGGCGGTTTCTTCGTTCCAGGGAGCAGACCTCACATGACGCACCACATCGCCGTGATCGGCGGCGACCACATCGGCCCCGATGTCGTCGCCGAGGGGCTCAAGGTCATGGCCGCGGCAGGTGTCGACTTCAGCGCGAAGGAGTTCGAGCTGGGTGCCCAGCGATGGAAGAAGGACGGCGAGGTCCTGTCCGACGAGACGCTCGAGGAGCTCCGCGACTACGACGCGGTCTACATGGGCGCGATCGGCGGGGCACCCGGCGAGGTGCCGGCGGGGATCCTCGAGCGGGGGATCATCCTCAAGACCCGCTTCGAGCTCGACCTGTACGTCAACCTCCGCCCCTTCGTGTGGCCGGAGGAGGACATCGACTTCCTGGTCGTGCGCGAGAACACCGAGGGCAGCTACGCCGGCGAGGGCGGGTTTCTCTACAAGGGGACGCCCGCCGAGGTGGCCACGCAGGGCTCGGTCAACACCCGCCGCGGCGCCGAGCGTTGCATCCGCTACGCGTTCGAGCTCGCCAACGGGCGCGATCCGAAGCACCTCACGCTCGTGCACAAGACCAACGTGTTGACCTACGCCGGTGACCTCTGGCAACGCACATTCGACGCCGTCGCCGAGGAGTACCCCGACGTCGACACCCAGTACCAGCACATCGACGCGGCGTGCATCCACTTCGTGACCAACCCGCAGCAGTACTCGGTCATCGTCACCGACAACCTCTTCGGCGACATCCTCACCGATCTCGGCGGCGCCGTCTCCGGGGGCATCGGGCTCGCCGCCAGCGCCAATCTCAATCCCGACCGGACCGGGCCGTCGATGTTCGAGCCCGTCCACGGTTCCGCGCCCGACATCGCCGGACAGAACAAGGCGAACCCGGTCGCCGCCATCCTCTCGGCCGCCATGATGGTCGACTTCCTCGGCGACGCCGACGCCGCGGCGCGCATCCGGACCGCGTGCGAGGATGCGCCCAACGGCACCACCACCGAGATCGGCGATGCCATCGCCGCCCGTCTCGGCCAGAGCTGACCCAGGAGATCCGTCATGCCCTTCACCCCCACCGAGAAGATCTGGATGAACGGTGAGTTCGTCGACTGGGAGGACGCCCGGATCCACGTGTTGACCCACACCCTCCACTACGGCACGGGCGTGTTCGAGGGCATCCGCGCCTACGAGACGGGTGAAGGCCCCGGCGTCTTCCGGCTCACCGACCACATGCAGCGGCTGGAGAACTCGGCGAGCATCCTCATGATGGACCTGCCGTACTCCGTCGAGGAGCTGGTCGAGGCGACCAAGGAGCTGGTCGCCATGTCCGGCCTGGAGTCGTGCTACATCCGCCCCATCGCCTACTACGGCTACGGGGAGATGGGGCTCAACACGCTGCCGTGCTCGGTCGACGTGGCGATCGCGTGTTGGCCGTGGGGCGCCTACCTGGGCGACGACGCGCTCACGAAGGGCGTGCGGATGAAGATCTCGTCGTGGACCCGCCACGACCACAACACCATGCCGCCGGCCGCGAAGACCACCGGCAACTACGTCAACTCGTCGCTCGCCAAGGTCGAGGCGCTCAAGGCCGGCTACGAGGAAGCGATCATGCTCAATCGCGCCGGCATGGTCTCGGAGTGCACCGGCGAGAACGTCTTCGTCTCCCGCAACGGCCGGTTCCTCACGCCGCCCCTGGCGTCGGGTGCGCTGCAGGGCATCACCCAGAACTCGGTCATGACCCTGGCCGAGGAGCTCGGGATCGAGATCGAGGTCGGCGACATCGCCCGGTCCGATCTCTACATCGCCGACGAGGTCTTCGTCTGCGGCACCGCGGCCGAGGTGTCTGCGGTCAACAGTGTCGACGATCGGCCGATCCCGTGCCCGGGTCCGGCGACCGCTGCCATCGCCGACGCCTACGCGAAGTGCGTCCGGGGTGAGATGCCCCAGCACAAGGACTGGGTCGAGCTTTGCCGGTAGCCCCGGAGCCGGGAGAAGCGCCAGCGCCGGCTCCGGCCGGGAGCCGAAGCGTGCGAGGCGACCGCGACAGCACGGTAGACATCTTCGACACGACGCTGCGGGATGGCGCGCAGTTCGAGGGCATCTCGCTCTCGGTCGAGGACAAGCTGCGCATCGCCGAACAGCTCGACCACCTCGGCGTGCGTTGGATCGAGGGCGGCTACCCCCAGGCCAATCCCAAAGATGCCGAGTTCTTCAAGCGCGCCCCCGGCGAGCTGACCCTCACCACCTCCGATCTGGTCGCCTTCGGCTCGACGCGACGTCCGGCGGGCCGGTCCGACACCGACCCGACGCTGACCGCCCTGGTCGAGGCCGAGACCTCGACCGCGTGCATCGTGGGCAAGTCGTGGGACTTCCACGTGACCGAGGCACTCGGCACCACCCTCGACGAGGGCGTGGCCATGGTGGCGGACTCCGTGCGGTTCCTCCGTGGGGCCGGCATGCGCGTCTTCTTCGACGCCGAGCACTGCTTCGACGGCTACAAGGCCAACCCCGAATTCGTGCTCCGGGTGCTCGAAGCGGCGGCGATGGAAGGAGCGGAGTGCCTCGTGCTGTGTGACACCAACGGCGGCTCGCTGCCGCACGAGGCGCAGCACATCACCGCCGAGGTCGTCGGTCACTTCGGCGACGACGTCCAGATCGGCATCCACACCCAGAACGACTCGGGTTGCGCGGTCGCCAACTCGATCGCGGCGGTCGTCGGCGGCGCCACCCACCTGCAGGGAACGGTCAACGGCTATGGCGAACGCACCGGCAACGCCAACCTGATGACCTGCATCCCGAACCTCGAGCTGAAGATGGGCATCCCGTGCCTGCCCGAGGGCAACATCGAGCGGCTCACTGCGGTCTCCCGGCACGTCAGCGAACTGGTGAATCTCCCGCCGCACGCCGCGGATCCCTACGTGGGTGCCTCGGCGTTCGCGCACAAGGGCGGGCTGCACACGTCCGGGCTCGGCAAGGCGGGGAACAAGACCTACGAGCACGTCGACCCCGCGGCCGTGGGGAACACCACCCGCGTGCTCGTCAGCGATCTCGGCGGCCGGGCCGGAATGCAGATGAAGGCCGAGGAGTTCGGCATCCCGCTCGGCGCCAAGGCCTCGGGCGACCTGGCCCGGCGGGTGAACGACCTCGAGGCGCGCGGCTATGTCTTCGAGGCCGCCGACGCCTCGCTCGAGCTGTTGATGCGGGCCGCCACCGGCTGGGAACCCGACGACTTCCACGTCGAGTCCTACCGCGTGTCGTCGTATCACCGCGAGGGCGATGCCGCCCCGGGGGAGGAGATCGAGCTCACCAACGAGGCCACCGTCAAGCTCAGGATCGGCGACGAGCGCCGCATCGCGGTGGGTGAGGGAAACGGTCCCGTGAACGCCCTCGACCAGGCCTTGCGCACCGCGCTCAACGGTGCGTTCCCCTCGCTCGAGCGCATCCACCTCGTCGACTACCGGGTCCGGGTGCTCGACACCGCGGTCGGGACCGAGGCCGTGACCCGGGTGCTCATCGAGTCCTCCGACGGCGACCGGTCGTGGTTCACCGTCGGCGTGTCCGAGAACATCATCGAGGCGTCGTGGATGGCACTCATCGACGGCATCCGTTACGGCCTGCTGAGGAGCAGCACGTAGCCTGACCGTCGTGGCAGCCCCCGAACACGTCCCCACCGAGCCGGCCGTGAAGATTCGTTCGTACGCGTCCCCGCCTCGTCGGCCGGACACGTGGCGGGTCGAGCGTCCCGCCGATTTCGCCGGCGAGCAGCGCCAGCCTGCCGGCGAGCGACTCGGTAGCCAGGGCCCCGACCAGGGCTACGCCCTGAAACTGGCGCCCTTGCTCCAACCCGAGCTCCACCTCACCGACGGCGAGCACGCCCGCGACGCCATCGCCGGCATCGTCGCCGTGGGGCTCAAGCGGGCCTCGCTCCTCGGTCGAGCGCCGGTCATCCACGATCTACGCATCGGGGCGACGTTGTTCGGCTTCCTCGACCCTGGCGCCGACCCCGAGCTCGTGCGGCTCCGGCGGGAGCTGTTCGAGGAGGTCGGTCACTTCCACCACTACGCCGAGCTGCGCCACATCGCCGATGTCGTCGACCCCGTGGTCCTGCGCCAGACCCCGGACCAGGTGACGGCTCGTTACCAGGCCGACTGGCGCGACCAGCTCAGCCTCGCCTGAGTCGTCGATCCCCGCGGGTTCACGACTCGGCGAGCTCGGCGAGCGTGCTCGCCATCTGGGTCCAGCCGTGGGCGATGCGGTCTTCGACGTCGGCCGCGATGCGCCCCCGGGCCATCTGTTCGACGCGGATCTCCGAGCCGAGCTTGGTCTTCTCGACCGTGATCGTGATGCCGCCGGCGTAGGCGCCGGGGACGAGCACGCCACCGATCTCGAGCCGCTCGGGCGGGTCGAAGGCCCGGACCGTGCCGTGCAGCGTGCCCGTGGCAACATCGCGCCCGTTGAACACCTTGCCGCCGAGTTCGGGCTGGATCCGCATGGTCCCCGCCTCGGGCCCGAGGTAGGGCTCGCCCCACCACGATCCGGTCTGCGACACGATGACGTCCCAGACTTGCACTGGCGGCGCCGAGGTCGTGGTGGTGACGACGACGTTGGTCTCGTCGTCGGTGCGATCGCCGTCTGGGGGCGGCTGGGCCTCGGTGTCGACGGTGTCGGTCACGTCTCTCAGGCTGGCACGCGCCGGCCGTAGGCTGGCGGACCGTGCGACCGGTCGTGGTCTTCGAGCTCAACGAGGTGCCGTGGCGGATCGTCGACTGGTGGGTCGACCGCCATCCCGACTCGGCACTGGCGGCGCTCGTGCCGGCCTGTGCCCAGTGGACCTCGGTGGCGCCGGACGAGGGGCATCTGTCGCCGTGGGTCACCTGGCCCACGGTGCACCGGGGCGTGGCCAACACCGTGCACGGCATCGGCCATTTCGGCCAGGACACCACCCGTGCCGACGAGGTCGCCCCGCCCTGGTGGACCCTCGCGGCCGAGGCTGGCCGCCGGATCGGGCTGTTCGGGTTGCTCCACACGGCCGAGCTGCCCGACGACCTCGACCGTTACGCCTTCTTCGTCCCCGACACATTCGCTCCGACGGCCGAAACCCATCCTCGGGCCCTCGAGCCGTTCCAGGCCTTCAACCTGTCGATGGCGCGTGCGTCGGCCCGCAACGTGTCGACCTCGATCGACCGCACCGCCGCCCGCCGGTTCCTCCTGCGGGCACCCCGCCTCGGGCTGCGCCCGGCCACGGTCGGCCGGTTGGTCAAGCAGCTCGTCGACGAGCGTCGCCATCCCGAGACGCGGGTTCGTCGCCGCTCCTACCAGTCGGTCCTCGCCTTCGACCTGTTCGCCCATCAGCTACGAACCACGTCCCCCGACGCGGCGGCGTTCTTCACCAACCACGTGGCCTCGGCGATGCACCGGTACTGGGCGGCGACCTTCCCCCACGACTACCCGCCCGATTCGTTCGGCTTCGACGACGAGTGGATCGCCACCTGGTCGGGTGAGCTCGAGGCCGCACTGGCTCACGCCGACCGCATGCTCGGCCGGCTCCGAGCGCACTGCGATGCCACCGGAGCACTGCTGGTCGTGGCGTCCTCGATGGGCCAGCAGGCGGCCCAGGGAACGCCGGTGGGGCGCCAGTTGTACCTGCGCGACGTCGACGCCTTCGTCCGTGCCGCCGGCATCGATCCCGGCCGCGGTCGAGCGCCGCCCGGCCATGGACCCCCAGGTCAACGTGCGGGTTGCCGACGAGGGGTCGCTGGCACGCCTGCGCGACCGGCTCGGTCGACTCCAGATCGGCGGTCAGCCGATCTCGTGGCACGAGGAGACCGACGGGTTCGTGTCGATGGAGTTCGGACAGGCCGACGATGCCATCGGTGCGATCACCGTCGGTGCGGACTCCCACGCTCCCGAGGCACTCGGGTTCGAGATCATCGAGATCGAGGACGAGGTCGCCAGCACCGGCTACCACGTGCCCGAGGGGATCCTGTTGACCTACGACCCGGCCGCCCCGTCGCCCGCCGGCCAGGAGCGGGCGCAGGTGCCCACGACGGCGATCGCTCCGCTCGTGCTCGAGGCGCTCGACGTGCCCCGCCCCGCGCACCACGGCGCGCCGACCATCGGGGCCGATGTCCGCCCGGGCTGATCGACGCCACCCGTTGGCTCGACCGCGATCGCAGCGTTCGTTCCGTGGCGCGGGCCCACCGGTACGATCGACCCGGTGGCCGACGCACCCCGCCTCCGCTTCGCGCCCTCGCCCACCGGTTATCTCCACGTCGGCGGTGCCCGGGCAGCGTTGTTCAACTGGCTCGTCGCCCGACGGACCGGCGGCGAGTTCCTGCTGCGGATCGAGGACACCGACCGCGAGCGCAACCGGCCGGAGCTGACCGACAACATCCTCGAGGCCATGCGTTGGCTCGGCCTCGACTGGGACGGCGATGTCGTCTACCAGGCCGACCACCTGGACGAGCACGCAGCCGGCGCCCGTTCCCTGCTCGCCGCCGGCGACGCCTACTGGTGCGACTGCACGCCCGAGGACCTGGAGGCTCGCCGGGGGAAGGGCGCGTCGGGCTACGACGGACACTGCCGCGACCGGGCGGTGGCCGAGGGGCCGACCACGGCGCTGCGGTTCCGGGCCCCCGACGACGGAACCACGGAGTTCGACGACGTCATCCGCGGATCGGTCAGCTTCGACAACGCCACGATCGAGGACTTCGTCCTCCTCCGTTCGAGCGGACTTCCGGTCTTCCTGCTGTCCAACGCCATGGACGACGCCGCGATGGGCATCACCCACGTCGTGCGCGGCGAGGACCACGTGAACGGGACGCCCAAGTACCTGCTGCTCCGCGATGCGCTGGGCCTCGCCCGACCGGACGTGATCGCCCATCTCCCGTTGCTGGTGAACGAGAGCCGCAAGAAGCTCTCGAAGCGCCGCGACTCGGTGGCGGTCGGCGAGTTCCGCGAACGCGGGTTCCTCCCCGAGGCGATGATGAACCATCTCGCCCTGCTGGGATGGGGGCCCAAGGACGACGTCGAGATACGCCCGATGCGCGAGATCATCGAGCGGTTCCGGCTCGGGGACGTGAATCCGGCGCCGGCGTTCTTCGACGAGAAGAAGCTCGAGCACATCAACGCCGAGTACGTCCGCGCGCTCTCGCCGGAGGCGTTCGTCGACGCGGTCGAGCCGTTCCTGGTCCGACCCGAGCGGTCCCTGGAGCCGATTCGCCAGCTCGCTCCGGTGCTGCAGCAACGTGTCAGAGTGCTGCCCGACGCCGAGCCCATGGTCGACTTCCTCCATCTCGACGAGCCGGTGCGCGACCAGGCGTCGTGGGACAAGGTCATGGGGAAGGATCCGGCGGTCGCCCGCGCGATGCTCAAATCGACCATCGATGCGTTCGCCGAGGTCGAGTGGGACGCCGACGCCCTGCATGCCTGCCTGCTGCGGGTGGGTGAGGAGCACGGGCTGAAACTCGGGAAGGCCCAGGCTCCGGTCCGGGTGGCGGTCACCGGCCGCTCGGTCGGGCCGCCGTTGTTCGAGTCGCTCGAGGTGCTCGGCCGCACGGCGACGCTCGAACGATTGCACGCGGCGCTCGACGATCTCGGCCCCGCCGGGGCGTGAGGAGCCGCCGGATGCTCCGGCTCGTCGTTCGGGCGGGGTTGGTGCTGACGGTCTTGGTCGCGATCTACCTGCTGATCACGTTCGTCCAGGTCTGGAACGCGAGCAACCGGGCCCACGAGGACCAGACCCAGGCCATCATCGTCCTCGGCGCCGCCCAGTACGACGGGAGACCCTCGCCCGTGCTCGAAGCGAGACTCGACCACGCCATCGAGCTCTACGACGCCGGCGTCTCACCCACGATCGTGGTGACGGGCGGGAAGCAGCCAGACGACCGGTTCACCGAGGCCGCCGCCGGCTACGAGTTCCTCCGCCGACGCGACATCCCCGACGCCGCGATCCTCCGGGAGGAGCAGGGCTCGAACACCTGGGAGCAGCTCGCTGCTGCTTCCCGCTTCCTGGCAGAGCGCGACATCACCCGTGTGGTACTGGTCTCCGACGACTACCACGCGTACCGGCTCGGGCGGATCGCTGACGAGCTCGGCCTCGTGGCTCAGGTGTCCCCGGTCGATCAGGATCTGTCGTTCGCCGGTGAGGTCAAGGCGATGGGCCGAGAGACCGTCGCGGTCGCGGTCGGGCGCGTGATCGGATTCCGTCGCCTGGTCAACCTCGACGATCAGCTTTCGGTTTCGTCGCGATGACAGACGCTCAGATATCGTGGCCCGTCCACTTTCCGGGGTGGTGTAATAGGCAACACGGCTGGTTCTGGTCCAGTTATTGGGGGTTCAAGTCCTCCCCCCGGAGCTCCACGGCAGAGGCGAAATCGCAGGTGAGCGGGCCGGAGCGTCTGCCCTGATCCGTCGGTCTTCGCCGCGCGGCCGACGCGGCGTCAGGAGGGCACGACGCGGAGGAAGTCGGCACCGCTCGTGGCGATCGTGGGGAACCCCGAGCTCCATCGTGCCGGAACGGCATCGGGGAACTTCGCGGTGTCGGTCATCGGGACCGACTCGTCGTATCCGGGCCCCGGGTCCCACCCGTAGTTGCCGCCAGGCACCAGGCGGTTGACCTCGTCGTCACGGGTGGGGCCGTGTTCGACCGCCCACGGTTCGTCGGAGCCCGGTCGGAACGCGATGCCCTGGACGTTGCGGTGCCCGGAGGTGAACACCCGGCGCACGTCGGGGTCGCCGCTGCCCGTGAACGGGTTGCCCGACGCCCCCGCACCGGTGAAGCGGTTCACCCGGAGCACCTTGCCGCCGAGTGCCGAGAGATCCTGGGGCGTGCCGGAGAACGCCCCGTCGCCGGTGGTGATCCACCGCGCGCCGTCGGGTCCGACGCGGAGCCGGCATCCGCCGTGACGGCCGCTGTCGTTGCGCAGCAGACCGCCGACGAGCGGGTCGGCGACGCGGGTCAAGGTGGTCGTCCCGGCGCGAGCGTCCAGGCGATGACCTGCACCTCGCGACTCGACGCGGTGCCGTGTCCCTGGCAGGTGTAGATGCGGCGGTTCTGGGCGAACGCAGGGTCGATGGCCATCCAGAGGTAGTCGGTGGTGGTGCCGAGGGCGCACCAGAGGATGTCGGTCGCCGCGTCACCGCCGAAGCTCCCGACGAGTGCGGTGGCCCCCGGTGGTGTCACCGCGGCCGTGACCGCCGGCGGCACCGCCACGGGTCCGGTTCGGCGGCAGCGGGATGCGCGACGGCGAACACAGACGCGATCAGCACCAGCGCAGCCGGCCCGACGGACAGGCGACGCATGCCGGGCACCGTAGCCAGCGTCGGCCACCGACGTCTCGCGAGCGTCAGCGGTCGCATTCATCGTGTGCCCGGCACGGCCAGGACCAGTCAGTACCGTCGGTCGGGGAGTTCGCGTCCTCCCCCGGAGTTCCGACGGACTTCGGTCGCGGCGACGAGCCGCGATACATTCGTCCGTTCCCTGCCCCGTTCGTCTAGCGGCCTAGGACGCCAGCCTCTCACGCTGGTAGCACGGGTTCGAATCCCGTACGGGGTGCCACGCACCATCGAGCGCTGTGCCGCACGAGCACGGTGATCAGGGCGTGCGGTCTGGTGCTCACGCCGATGGAAACGCTTGTTTCCACGTGGCGCTCCGGTGGCTACGGTTCGAGGACGCCGTCGTACCCGGGGGAGCTCCGATGTCAGACCTGACCGAGACCAGCCGTCATGCCCGCAAGCTGGCCGCGGCGCTCGAACCCTTCGCCGGGCAGGTGTACTTCTCGCCGGAGTGCCACGCCAACTACGAGCGTTTGGGCTTCGCGCCGAGCCCGGGATCATTGGGCTCGGGGGAGCTGGGTGGGGTGGCCATGCCCGAGATGGAGTCGTACTTCACCAGCCGCGGATCGGTGATGGGTCAGGTGCCCGGGGAGGTCGTGGCGGCCGCGTTCGGTGTCTTCAAGCCCGCCGTCGTCATCCCCGCGGTGACCGGTGGTTGGGGTCGGACCGACGCGTCCACGATCGAGGCCGAGCGCACCGACGGTGCGCTCGGCCAGCTTCGGCGGATCCTCGGCGATGCTCCCGACGGCGTCGATCGGGCTCACGCGCTCCTCATCCGAGCCACCGAACCGCTCGAGCTGGCCGGGCGTCCGCTCTTCGCCGGGCTACGTGCCCAGGCCGTGCCCGACGACCCGCTCGGCGCGGCCTGGCGCCACGCCGACATGCTCCGCGAGTACCGGGGCGATGCCCACGTCGCGTTGTGGACGACCTCCCGCGTCGATGCCTGCGAGATCGGCATTCTGACCGAGCTCTACTGGGGGCTCCCGGCCCGGTCCTACTCGCGGACCCGGGGCTGGAACGAGGACGACTACGCCGCGGCCGAAGCACGGCTCGAGTCCCGTGGCCTGCTGGCTGACCAGGTGCTCACCGACGAGGGGCGTTCGACTCGGGAGTCGATCGAGGTCGAGACCGACGAGGCATGCCGGCCGGTTCTCGATGCCCTCGGCGACGACATCGACGAGTTGGTCGAGATCCTGCGCGGCTGGTCCTCGGCGATCCAGGAGGGGCAGGGATACCCGGCTGCCGGGCCGGTGGAGATGGCCGAGGCCGCCGCAGGCCGTTGAGGCAGCCCGTCAGTCCTCCTGGAGAAGCTCCCACACGTTGCCCTGGGGGTCGGCGATCAGCGCGTAGACCGCACCCGGGCGGTGCGAGGTCGGTGCCACCAGGATCTCGCCGCCGGCGCGTTCGACGGATGCCGCGGCCGCCTCGACGTCATCGAGCAACAGCGCGGCGTAGGCGAAGCCCGCGGCCCGGTACCAGGGATCGGGTCGTCCGGTGCGGGCCACCGCATCGACGGGCGTGTACAGCTTCAGGCGGGCGTCGCCCCGACGGAGTCGATGGATGCTGCCCTGCGGGAACTCGGAGCTGGACTCGACCTCGAGGCCCAGCGCGTCGCCATAGAAGGAGAGCAACTCGTCCGGCTGATCGGTGACGATGCCCGCGGAGAGCGCGGTCGGCATGCCAGCACCGTAGGTCAGATCAGTACCCGCCGGTGAGTAGTGTCGGGCGTCCACACGCAGCCGATCCGGGGGTGCGACGCCGTATGGGGTCCGAGGTTCCACAACCCGCCGACGACGATGCGCCCCACGCCCCGGGCGTCCGATTCCTGCGCACCGACTGAGACTGCAGGCAGCGCGGTGGAGCAGCTCGGTCCAGCACTGCTCGCCTTGGCCGCGGCGACACTCGGCTCGCTCGGCGGCATCGGTGGTGCGATCCTGCTGGTCCCCCTGCTCGTCGTCACCGGCACGTCCGCAGCGGAGGCGGCTCCCCTCGGTCTGCTGATGGTCGCGGCTGCTTCGATCGCCGCCGGCCCGCGGCAGCTCCGCGAACGGGCCGTCAACCATCGTCTCGGGATGGCGAGCGAGTTGCTCGCATCGACGGGCGCGGTGGTGGGCGCGCTCGTCTCCGGAGCGCTGAGCGACCGGCTCCTCAGCTACGTGCTGGCAGCGGTGGCCGTGGGCGCCGCGGTCGCGGGGTCGTTCCGTTCCGGGCTGCGCAATCCACCGGATCCGGCGTGTGGACCCGGCGACGTCGGCGAGCGGGTCGGCGGCCTCGCAGGTGCGTACCCGTTGGGCAACGGCGTGGTGCCCTACCGGCCCGCGCGGCTGCGAGGGGGACTGGCCCTGATGGGGCTCGCCGGCGTCGTGGCCGGCGGCTCCGGCGCGTCCGGCGGTTTCATCAAGACACCTGCTCTCAGCGAGCTGATGCGCGTCCCGTCTCGCGTGGCTGCCGCGACGACGACCTTCACCGTCGGCATCACCGCGTCGGCGGCACTGTGCATCTTCGCGCTGCAGGGCCGGATCGACGTCGAGCTCGCCCCCGGGGTGATCGTCGCCAGCCTCCTGGGCGGCGGTGTCGGTGCCCGTCTCCAGTCGAGGGTCGCACCGGCGATGATCCGGCGTCTGCTCGGCGTGCTGCTCGTCGTCGTGGCCCTGCTCCTGGTGGTCCGGGCATGAGTGCCGGGGAGTCCGCGGGGCGCCAACCCATCCCGCCGGGGCAGGTCAGCACGATCCGGGGGCGGTACCAGATACCGGGACTGGTCTGGCTGACGCGGCTGCTGATGCCGCTCGGGTTCGTGGCTGCCGTGCTCGACGGTGACGCGGGAATCGCGCTGGGGACGGCGGTGGTGGTCGCGGTCGTCGCCGCCCCGCTGCTGCGCGTCGGGTGGTTGACCTTCCGGTGGCGCCAGGAGCGAGACACCCGTTTCGTGCTGGTGGGGTGCGGTGTGCTCGGCGTGGTGGTGGTCGGTGTCGTGCTCGCGGCCCTCGGTGTCGGGGCCTGACACCCCGAGGCCGTCCGGACTTCAGCGAGCCGGTCGGTCCGAGGCGCGACCTTCGTCGAGAAGCGGCGGGACCTCGGTGATCGAGTCGAGGGTTCGGAAACGGGGGTCCTCGTCGGCATCGTCGACGGCTTCGTGGGCCCAGAGGAAGTCGTAGGGAACGTGCAACGCGCTGCCACCGATCTCGATGACCGGAAGGACGTCTGACCGCACGCTGTTGCCCACCATGCAGAACGAACCCGGATCGACGTCGTGGCGATGGAGGACGTCGGCGTAGCTGGCCCGGTCCTTCTCGGACACGATCTCGATGCCGGCGAAGCGGTCGGCCAGTCCGGACGCGGCGACCTTCGACTCCTGGTGCCAGAGATCGCCCTTGGTGATCAGCAACAGCGCCAGGCCTCGTTCGCTGAGCTCGTCGATGGTCTCGGCGACTCCCGGTAGCAGGTCGACGGGATGGTCGAGGAGGTCCTTGCCGAACGACAGGATCCGCTCGATGTCGCCGGTCGGGATCCGGCCCTCGGTGATCTGGATGGCGGTCTCGATGAGCGACAGGGTGAAGCCCTTGGCGCCGTAGCCGAAGAGTCGAAGGTTCCGTTGCTCGGTCGCGAGCATGCGGGCTTCCAGCTCCTCGGAGCCGATGTCGACGTGCTCGGACAGCAGTTCGTGGTACCGCTCGTGGGCCTGGTTGAACCGGTTCTCCGAGTGCCAGAGGGTGTCGTCGGCGTCGAGCCCGACCACCTCGACGTTTCGATAGTCGGGACGGCTGCTGGCACTCACGGTTCGTTGCCCGCACGACGGCGCCGCCCGGGACGGAGGAAGACCGCCGCCGGAATCGCGAGCGCCACGATCCAGACGAGCCAGAGCCCGATGCCACCGCCGGACGACTCGGCGGCGAACGCGAAGCTCCCTTCGCTGAGGCCGTCGCCGTCGTCGGACATGGCGTGCCAGTGCACCGTGTACTCGCCGGCCTCGAGCGGTTCGAGCGGCACGGTGACGACGGAGTCGCGTGCCGAGATCTCGGGCTCGCCGGCGACCACGTCGTTTCCCGTCTCGTCGATCACCTCGACGGTGATCGGACTGGAGGGATCCAAGGCGAGGAAGGTCATCGACAGCTCGTCGAGACCCGTTGCGGCGATGCCATCGCGCTCGGGATCGGACTCGCGGATCTCGGCGTGCGCGCCGGCCGGTGGCGCCATCGCCACGACGAGCACGACGGCGGTCAGGGCGGCGAGCAGGATCCGACGCACGGCGCCGAGACTAGGAGGGTTCCGCCATGGTCTTGGCCCGTTTGGCGGCCCGGGCTCGCGCGGTCTGGTCGAGGTCGACCTTGCGGAGTCGGACGTGGCTCGGCGTCACCTCGACGCACTCGTCGTCGTCGATGTGCTCGAGCGCGTGCTCGAGGGACAGCAACGTCGGTGGGATGAGCTTCTCGAAGTTGTCGGCCGCGGCCGCGCGCACGTTGGTCTGCTTCTTCTCCTTGGTCGGATTGACGTCGAGGTCGTCGGGTCGGGCGTTCTCGCCGATGACCATTCCCTCGTAGACCTCCACGCCCGGCCCGACGAAGAGCTGGCCGCGGTCCTGGAGCGCGAGCAACGAGTAGCTGCGCGTCTCGCCGGAGCGGTCGGCCACGAGTGACCCGTTGCGTCGGGCGCGGATCTCGCCGGCCCAAGGCTCCATCGCTTCGAACACGTGGTGCAGCAGCGCCGTTCCACGGGTCTCGGTCAGCAGTTCGGTGCGGAAGCCGATGAGCCCGCGTGCCGGGACCAGCTCGTCGATCCGCACCCAGCCGGTCCCGTGATTCACCATCTGCTCGAGACGTCCCCTCCGCACGGCCAGCAGTTGCTGTACGACACCGAGGTACTCGTCCGGTACGTCGACGGTCACACGGTCGACCGGCTCGTGCAGCTTCCCGTCGATCTCTCGGGCCAGCACCTCGGGCTTGCCCACCGTCAGCTCGAAGCCCTCGCGCCGCATCATCTCCACCAGCACCGCGAGCTGGAGCTCGCCCCGACCCTGCACTTCCCATGTGTCGGGACGATCGGTCGGCAGCACTCGGATCGACACGTTGCCCACGAGCTCCTGGTCGAGGCGGCTCTTCACCAACCGGGCCGTGAGCTTGTCGCCGTCGCGGCCGGCCAGCGGCGAGGTGTTCACGCCGATCGTCATCGAGAGGCTGGGCTCGTCGATGGTGATCACCGGCAGCGGACGGGGGTCGTCCCGATCGGCGAGGGTCTCCCCGATGGTGATCTCGTCGATGCCCGCGATGGCGATGATCTCGCCCGGCCCGGCCGTGTCCGCGGCGACCCGGTCGAGGTTCTCGGTGATGTAGAGCTCGGTGATCTTGACCGGCTGCTGACTCCCGTCGGTCCGGCACCAGGTGACCGTCTGGCCGCGTCGCAGCTCGCCGTTGCGCACCCGGCACAGGGCGATCCGGCCGAGATAGGGCGAGGAGTCGAGGTTGGTGACCAGCGCCTGCAACGGGGCGCCGTCGTCGAAGTGGGGCGCGGGGATGTGCTCGACGAGGAGATCGAGGAGCGGCTTCAGGGTCTCGCCGTCGGCGAGGCCGTTGCTGGCGGGTCGCTCGAGGCTCGCCTTGCCGTCGCGGGCCACGCAGTACACGATCGGGAAGCCGATCTGGTCCTCGTCGGCATCGAGGTCGAGGAACAGCTCTTCGACCTCGTGGACCACGTCGGCGATGCGCGCGTCGGGCCGGTCGACCTTGTTGATGACGAGGATCACCGGCAACCTCGCCGCCAGGGCCTTGCGGAGCACGAAGCGGGTCTGGGGCAGCGGGCCCTCGCTCGCGTCGACCAGCAACAGGATCCCGTCGACCATGCTCAGCGCCCGCTCGACCTCGCCGCCGAAGTCGGCGTGGCCGGGGGTGTCGACGATGTTGATCTTCACCGGCTCGGACCCTGACGGGGCATAGGGGATGGCCGTGTTCTTGGCCAGAATGGTGATGCCCTTCTCGCGTTCGAGGTCCATGGAGTCCATGACCCGTTCGGCGATGTCCTCGTTGTCGCGGAACGCACCGGACTGCCAGAGCATCTGGTCGACGAGGGTGGTCTTGCCGTGATCGACGTGGGCGACGATCGCCACGTTGCGCAGGTCGTCGCGCGTTGCCAATGGAGCCTCCGTGGCGGGATGGGAAGGCACCAGCCTACGACCGGTCGACGGCAACGGCGCGATCAGGCCCCCGCCGGTACGGTCCGACCTCATGGACTTCCGCCTGCCCGATCACCTCGTCACCCTCCTTGGTGAGCTCGACCAGTTCATCGACGACGTCATCGCGCCGCTCCAGGCCGAGGACGACAACGAACGGTTCTTCGACCACCGCCGCGAGGACGCCCGCACCGACTGGGATCGCGACGGCCTCCCCAACGCGGAGTGGGAAGCACTTCTGGGAAGGATGCGCCGCCTCGCCGACGATGCCGGGTTCCTGCGCTACCACCTGCCCGAGCGCTTCGATGGCCGCAACGGGACCAACCTCGACATGGCGGTGATCCGGGAGCACTTGGCGGCGAAGGGGCTCGGGCTGTTCAACGATCTCCAGAACGAGACGTCGATCGTGGGCAACTTCCCGACGGTGCTCATGATGGAGAAGTACGGCACCGACGCCCAGCAGGAGAAGTGGATCCCCGAGATGCTGGCCGGACAGGCCCGCATCGGCTTCGGGCTCACCGAGCCGAACCACGGCTCTGACGCCACCTGGATGGAGACCACCGCGGTCCGCGACGGCGACGAGTGGGTGATCGACGGCGAGAAGATGTGGAACACCGGCGTCCACGCCGCCACCCACGACTACGTGTTCGCCCGGACGAGCGGTGACGACGGCGAGTCCCAGGGGATCTCGTGCTTCATCGTCCCGATGGACACGCCCGGGGTGAAGATCGAGCAGTACTACTGGACCTTCAACATGCCCACCGACCACGCCCGGGTGTCCTTCACCGACGTGCGGGTGTCCGACGCCGATCTGCTCGGTCCGCTCGACAACGGCCTGCAGGTCGCCCAACTGTTCGTCCACGAGAACCGCATCCGCCAGGCGGCCTCCTCGCTGGGTGCGGCCCAGTACTGCATCGACACCGCGGCCGCCTACGCAAGGGACCGGCGCGTGTTCGGCAAGTCGCTGGCGTCGAACCAGGCGATCCAGTTCCCGCTCGCCGAGCTCCACACCGAGGCGGCCATGCTCCGGGCACTGATCCGTCAGACGGCTTGGGACATGGACCACGTCGACCACGGCATGGAGATCTCCGAGAATGTCGCGATGTGCAACTACCGGGGGAACCGGTTGTGCTGCGACGCCGCCGACCGGGCCATGCAGACCTGCGGTGGGATGGGCTACTCGCGGCACATGCAGTTCGAGCACATCTACCGTCACCACCGCCGCTACCGGATCACCGAGGGCACCGAGGAGATCCAGATCCGCCGGATCGCGGGTCACCTGTTCGGCTTCACCGGCGCCGGCCGCGGCTCCACCGCCCGCTGATCGACCCCGTCAGGAGACGGGGTGACCGCGGCGATTGGGTGGGACCGTTGTCGGGGGCTGCCTGCGGGCCGGGAGCTCGTCGAGCAGACGGGTGGCCGAGGCGCTGATCTCGGCCACGGCCCGGGCGAAGGGCTCGTCGGTGTTTGACGTCGGGTGGCGGATACCGCTCACCTTTCGGACGAACTGGCGAGCGGCAGCCTCGATCTCTTCCGGCGTGGCGGCGGGTTCGAGCCCTCGGAGCGTGGTGATGGAGCGGCACATGCCGCGGAAGCTAGCCCCCGGTGAGCCAGGCGTGCTCGAGCACGAGTTCGTGTTCGAGCGTCTGGTGCCGTCCGGCGCGAGCTGCCACCGGCTCACCACCCGCGGTAGTCGGGGTCCCGGCGTTCGACGAAGGCCTGCACGCCCTCGTTGGCGTCCTCGGAGGTCATGTTGCGCTCCTGGGCGACCGCCTCGTCGCGCAGCGCCGTGGCGCGGTCGACGTCGAGGCTCGTGTTGACCAGGCGCTTGGCGAGCGAGATCGCCACGGTGGGCGAGCTGGCCAGACGTCCGGCCCACTCGTCGACCTCGGTGGCCAGCTCGTCGGCGGGGACCACCTTGTTGACCAGCCCGAGCGCGGCTGCGTCGGCCGCCGGGAGATCGTCGCCGAAGAAGAACAGCTCCTTGGTCTTCTGGATGCCGATGATCCGGGGGAGCAGCCAGGCACCGGCGCCGTCGGGGACCAGGCCTCGCCGGATGAACACCTCCACGAACTTGGCGTTGTCGGCGGCGATGACCAGGTCACAGCAGAAGGCGAGGTGGGCACCGATGCCGGCAGCGGTGCCGTTGACCGCCGCGATGACCGGCTTCTCGCAGTCGAGCACGGCGGCCATGAGACGCTGCGCACCGGTCGCGATCATTCGGGAGACCTGACCCACCGGGGTCTCCGGCGCACCCTCGGGCTTGGGCGGCAGCGGACGACTGGCCCGGAGGTCGGCGCCCGTGCAGAAGTGCCGGTCGCCCGCGGCACCCAGCACCACGGCCCGGATTTCGAGCAGGGCCGAGGCCTCCGCCAGCGACTCGATGATCGCATCGCGCTGGTCGGGGGTGAGCGAGTTGGCGGCGTCGGCACGGTTCAGCGTGATCCGGCGCACACCGTCGGTGTCCTCGATGAGCAGGTCGGTGTCGGTCACGCCGGGCGAGTGTGTCGGCGTGCGACCATGATGCGCAATGCGAGCCCTCGTCACCGGCGCTTCGGGGTTCCTCGGGAGCCGTCTCGTTTGGCAGCTGCACGCGCACGGGCACGACGTCGTGGTGCTCCTGCGCCCCACCTCTGACCGCGCGCGTGTGGCCCGCGCCGACCCCGAGGTCGCGATCGGCGACATCACCGATCCGTCCTCGCTCGCTGCGGCGATGGGAGCTGTCGACGTCGCGTTCCACACGGCCGCGCAGTACGAGATGGGGCCCGAGGACCCCTCGACAATCGAGCGCGTGAACGTCGAGGGCAGCCGCAACGTGTTCGAGGCCGCAGCTGCCGCCGGGGTGCCGGTGGTGCACACCTCGTCGGTCACGGCCCATGGACCCACCGGCGCCCAACCCGTCGACGAGCACCACTGGTCCGACGCGGCGCCCGTGTCGCACTACCAGCGCACCAAGCGCGAGTCGCACCTCGTCGCGCGCGAGTTCCGGGCGGCCGGCGCTGACGTGCGGATCGCCAGCCCCGTCGGCATCTACGGTCCGGGCGACACGTCGACGCTCGGTCGATTGATCCGGTTGTACATGACCGTGCCGATGCCGGTCGTCGCCTTCCGCGATGCCGTGCAGTCGACGGTGCACGTCGACGACTGCGCCGACGGAATGCTGCGGATCGCCGAGGACGGGCCGTCCGGTGGGGAGTACATCCTCAGTGCCGAGTCGGTGACGATGCAGGCATGGATCGAGGCGATGATGCGTGCGGCCGACAAGCCGTACCCGCTCTACTACGTGCCCGACCGGTGGGTGGCGGAGATCGGGCGGTACGTGGAGTGGCTCGTCCACGCGCTCGACGGGCCGCATCAGCTGATCCACGAGTACATCGCCACCGCGGTCCAGAACGCCGCGTTCTCGGGCCAGAAGGCGCGCGACGAGCTCGGCTGGAACCCCCGCCCCCTCGACCACGGGCTCGCCCAGGTGGCGGAGTCGTTCGGCCGGGGTCCGCTCGTCCGGCGCTGATCAGCGGGCCAGTGCCGACACGTCGGGACGGCGGTCATGCCAGGGGAGCGCGCCCTCGACCTGCGCGGCGACCCGCAGCAGTCCCGACTCGTCGAACGGGCCGCCCACGAGCTGGGCGCCGATCGGAAGCCCGGTGTCGGTGGCCTGGTGCACCGGCAACGAGATGGCCGGCAGGCCGTTCAGATTGAACATCGAGGTGAACAGGATCGAGGCCAGCACCGTGGGGGAGAGCTGGTCGGGGGCCGACCGGATCTCCTCGAGGATCTGGCCGGCCGGAGGCGGCTGGATGACCATCGTCGGGGTCACGAGGAGGTCGAAGTCGCGGCCCCACTGGGCGTTGACCGCCCGGGTCCACCGCTGGAGTGCATTGACGGCGGCCGCGTACTCGAGGCTCGAGGTCGCCTGGGCGTTGTCGTAGGTCGCCCGGTTGTTGCGCTGCACCCGGTCCCAGTCGACCGGGTTGGCCGACAGCCCCGCGCCGACCACGTCGCCGAAGTAGGTGGCGAACTCCTCGATGCGGGCGTCGAAGGCGGCATCGACGATCTCGTGGCCGGCCTCGGCGAGTGCCGTCACCGTCCGTTCGACCGCGGCCACGCATTCGGGATCGGTGGGGACCGACATGGCGGCCTGCGTCGTGGACGCGATGCGTAGACGTCCCGGGTCCCGCCCGACCTCGTCGGCGAAGGGCCGATCGGGAGGCGGCGCGTTGTACCACGAGAGCGGGTCGAACGGTCCCATGATGTCGAGCGCCGCGGCCGTGTCGGCCACGGTGCGGGTGACCACCCCCTGGATCGAGGCGCCCTCCCAGGAGAACACCCGGTCGGTGACCCGCCCGCGGGCGGACTTGAGACCGACGAGCCCGGTGCACGTCGACGGGATGCGGATCGACCCTCCGCCGTCGCTGGCATGGGCGATGGTGAAGATGCCGGACGCGACCGCGGCGGACGCGCCGCCGGACGAGCCGCCGGGGGAGCGGTCGGTGTCCCACGGGTTGCGGGTCACGCCGTAGCGCTCGTTCTCGGTGGCGGTGATCGACCCGAACTCCGGCGAGTTCGACCGGCCGCACAGCACGAAGCCAGCATCGACCATGCGTTGCACCGGGAGTGCCGTCTCGGGACGGGGATCGGCGGAAGCGCCCTCGGAGCCGAGCGTGTTGGGCCATCCCTCGACGTCGTAGAGGTCCTTGACGGGGATCGGGACGCCGAGGAAGGGCGGCAGGTCGTCGGACGGCTCGTTCGCGATGCGGTCGTCGGCCGCTCGGGCCCGGGCTCGGGCGTCGTCCTCGTCGAGCCAGATGATGGCGTTGAGGACAGCGTCGTAGCGCTCGATGGCGTCGAGCGACGCCTCGAGTGCCTCGCTCGGCGAGAGGTCCTTTCGGCGGATGGCAGCCGCCAGCTCGATGGCCGATGCGTGTTCCATCGGCCGGACCGTAGCCGGAACCAGGAATCTTGGACCGGTGACCTCTTAGGATCGTTCGAATGGCCCAGACCCCCCGTGACATCGCTCCCGCCGACGGCAAGCTCGGCGTGCTCCTCCCCGGGCTCGGCGCCGTTGCCTCGACCCTGATCGCCGGTGTCCTGGCCGCCCGCACGTCGGGCGAGACCCCCATCGGCTCCCTCAGCCAGATGGCCCACATCCGGTTGGGCGAGCGGTCCGAGGGCCGCAACCCGCTCATCAAGGACTTCGTCCCCCTCGCCGGCCTCGATGATCTCGTCTTCGGTGCGTGGGACCCGATCTCGCCCAACGCGCTCGAGGCCGCCCGCACGTCCGGGGTGCTCGAGGAGCGCGACATCGCCGACGTCTCGGCCGAGATGGAGGGCGTGGTGGCGATGGACGCCGTGTTCGACCAGGACTGGGTCAAGCGCCTCGACGGCAACCGGGTGAAGTCCGGCGACACCAAGATGGACCTGGCCGAGCAGCTGATCGCCGATATCGAGCGATTCAAGATCGACAACGACTGCGACCGGCTGGTGATGGTCTGGTGCGCGTCGACCGAGGCCTACCGTGACGTCACCGACGTCCACCGCAGCGCCGAGGCGTTCGAGCAGGGCCTGCGCGACAGCGACCCGATGATCTCGCCGAGCCAGATCTACGCCTACGCAGCGATCGTCTCGGGCGTCCCCTATGCGAACGGGGCACCGAACATGAGCTGCGACCTGCCGTGCATGCTCGAGCTGGCCCACCGGGAGGGCGTGCCCATCGGCGGCAAGGACTTCAAGACCGGGCAGACGCTGATGAAGACCATCCTGGCGCCGGGGTTCAAGGCCCGGATGCTCGGGCTCCGGGGTTGGTACTCCACCAACATCCTCGGCAACCGCGACGGCGAGGTGCTCGACGACCCCGAGAACTTCAAGTCCAAGGAGGTCTCCAAGCTCGGGGTGATCGACACGATCCTGCAGCCCGACGCCTACCCCGAGCTGTACGGCAACGTCGACCACGTCGTACGGATCAACTACTACCCGCCCCGCGGCGACAACAAGGAGGGCTGGGACAACATCGACATCTTCGGGTGGATGGGCTACCCGATGCAGATCAAGGTCAACTTCCTGTGTCGCGACTCGATCCTGGCCGCGCCGCTCGTGCTCGACCTCGCGCTCTTCTTCGACCTCGCCGCCCGGGCCGGCGCGTCGGGTGTGCAGGAGTGGCTGAGCTTCTACTTCAAGGCCCCCATGGTCTCGGATGACTCGCTCAATCCGGAGCACGACATCTTCATCCAGCAGATCAAGCTCAAGAACACCCTGCGTACCTGGATGGGCGAGGAGCCCGTCACCCACGCGGAGACCTGAGGTCCTGGGGCAGGATGTCCCCGTGGACCAGTACCAGATCCAAGTCTCCAGTCGGGATGTCGACGAGCTGCGGGCCAGGTTCGACGAATGGATCGCGCGACGCCACCCGGGCGCGCGCATCGAGTCGTTCGAGCGGCCCGACGGCAACGGCCTGTCGAGCGAGACGCTGCTGTTCGACGCCAGCTGGGACGGCGAACTCCATCCGCTCGTGGCCCGGGTCGCGCCGTCGGCCAGCGATGTGCCGGTGTTCGAGACCTACGACCTCGGCATGCAGTACCGGGTCATGCAGCTCGTGGCCGAGCGCTCCGACACGCCCGTTCCCGAGTGCTTGTGGGAGGAGGACGACGAATCGGTCATCGGCGCACCGTTCTTCGTGATGCGCCGCGTCGACGGCCGGGTGCCCCGCGACAACCTGCCGTACACGTTCGAGGGGTGGTTGCTCGAGGCGACCGATGCCGAGCGGCTGGCCATGCAGGACGACACGGTGTGGGCCGTCGCCGGCATCCACGGTGTCGATCTCGCCGACGTCGACACCCGATTCCTCGGCCACGACCCCGACGGGCCGCCGGCGCTTTGCCAGCATCTCGACGACCAGCGCCGCTACTACGACTGGATTCGCGGCGATGAGAAGATCCCGGTGATCGAGGACACGTTCGCCTGGCTCGAAGCCAACTGGCCGGCCGACGACGGCGGCCAGCCCGTGTTGTCCTGGGGCGATTCACGCATCGGCAACGTGATCTACGACGGTTTCCGGCCCGCAGCGTTCCTCGACTGGGAGATGGCTGGCGTCGCGCCCCGGGGCGTCGACCTCGGCTGGCTGTCGTACATGCACATCTTCTTCCAGGACGTGGCCGAGCAGCTCGGTCTCGACGGCCTGCCGGGCTTCCTCGACATGGACGACGTGGCGACCGCCTACGAGTCCCGCACCGGGATCGACATCGGCGATCGCCACTTCTGGCTCGTCTACGCCGCCCTCCGGTACGGCCTCGTCATGGTCCGCATCGAGCAACGCCAGATCGCTTTCGGGGAGATCGAGCCCACCGGCGACCCCGAGACCGGCGTGATGCACCGCGACTGGCTCCGGGGTGCCATCAGCTGATCGGCGTGCGAGGCTGGCAGCCGTGACCGAAGAAGACCCCCAACCCGATCTCATCCCCCAGACCCTCGTCGGCATCTCGTTCCCCGATCTGTTCCGGGCCCAGGAGTTCCTCACCGCGCTCCAGCGGCTCGCGTCGAACAAGCAGCTGGTGCTGGAGGACGCCGTGGTCGTGCACAAGAACGACGACGGCAAGACGGTGGTCCGTGAGACCATCGACCCCCAGCCGGGTCGGTCGGCACTGTCGGGCGGGATGTGGACGGGACTGTTCGGGCTGATCCTCGGTGGGCCGGTGGGTTGGTTCGCCGGTACGGCCATCGGCGCGGGCGCCGGCGCGCTCACCGCCAAGGTGGTCGACATCGGCATCTCCGACGAGTGGGTCGGGTGGTTCCGAGACGCGGTGCGGCCCGGCACGGCCACCGTCGCGGTGCTGGCCAGCGAGATCGTGGAGGACTCGCTGGTGACCGAGGTGCATCGCTTCGCCGGCGCCCAGCTCGTCTACGCCAACTTCGACGACGACATGATGCAGCGGCTCAAGGACGCGCTCCAGCTCGACCACCACCTGCGCTCCTGACCGGATCGTGGGAGGCTCGTGGCATGGGTCTGGCCATGAGCATCGAAGAACGGGAGCAGTTTCTCGCCGATGTGCACGTCGGCGTCATCGCGATCGAACGATCCGACGGTCCACCGCTGGCCGTACCCATCTGGTACGACTACCGGCCCGGTGGCGACCTCTGGATCCTCACCACGGCCGAGTCGGTCAAGGGCCGTCTGCTCCAGGCGGCCCAGCGCTTCACGCTGGTCGCCCAGGACGAGACACCGCCCTTCTACAAGTACGTGAGCGTGGAGGGTCCGGTCGTCTCGGTGAAGGCGGCCGACGTGGAGACCGACAGCCGCCCGATGGCGCACCGCTACTTCGGGCCGGACATGGGAGACACCTACGTCGAGTCCAGCGAGGACCAGGCGCTTCGATTCAGCATGCGGCCCGAGCGGTGGTGGTCGGTCGACTACTCGAAGCTCACCTGAGCCGCGGGGTGCTCACGCTCGGAACTGGGCGAAGTCGGGGTCGCGCTTCTCCATGAACGCCGTCACGGCCTCGAGGTTCTCGGGCGACATGGCCAGCTCGGTCATGCCCGTCATCTCCCGCTGGACCGCGGCCCAGAGCCCATCACGCTGCGGGTCGAGCATCGTCGCCTTGGTGGCCTGCAGCGCCGAGACCGGCCACTGGGCGAGCTCGCGCGCTCGGCTCAGGGTGGCGTCGAGCAACGCGTCGCTGGCGTGGGCCGCTGTCGCCAGCCCGTGCTCCACGGCGGCAGCCGCGTCGATCCACTCGGCGGCGAGCAGCAGCTCGCCGGCCCGACGCCGGCCGACGACACGCTCGAGCAGGACGCTGGCGGCGCCCTCGGGCACGAGACCGAGCGACACGAATGGGAAGCGCATGCGCAGCGCATCGCCCACGTGGACCACGTCGGCGTGGAGCGGGAGCGTGGCGCCGATGCCGATGGCCGCGCCGTCGACGGCGGCCAGGAGCGGCTTGTCGAACGCGAGGAGGCTGTGCATGAACGCCTCGTAGTCGGTCGAGAACCCGTCCGTTCGTTCCTTCTGTTCGCCGAACGCCGACAGATCGACACCGGCGGAGAAGTCGCCACTCGCGCCGGTGATGACCACGGCAGCGACGCGGTGGTCGGCGCGCGCACCGTCCAGGGCGGCGGCGGCCGCATCCCACTGGTCGCCGTCGAATGCGTTCTTGCGTTCTGGGCGATCGAGGGTCACCAGCGCGACGCCGTGGTCGTCGATGGTCGTGTGCACGGTCATGGGTGCTCCAGGAGCTCGGGGCTCGACGCGGCTCGCAGCGCCTGCCGGTCGATCTTCTGCATGGGCGTGAGGGGAAGTTCCTCGAGGAGTCGGAGGGCTTCGGGGAACTTGTAGGTGGCGATCCGGTCCCGCAGGTGGGCGCGTACGTCGTCGAGCGTCGGGGGATCGGCGTCATCGGTGGGCACGACGTGGGCGATGCCCCGTTCGCCCAGCACCTCGTCGTCGACCGGGACGACCGCCACGTCGGCGATGGAAGGAAGATCGGCGAGCGCGTTCTCGACCTCGAGCGGGTACACGTTGTAGCCGCCGCGGATGTACATCTCCTTGTTTCGTCCGGCGAGCCGGAGCAGGCCCCGATCATCGACGTAGCCGAGATCCCCGGAGTGCAGCCAGCCGTTGCGAAGCGTTTCGGCCGTGGCCTGCGGATCGTTCCAGTAGCGGTCCATGACCGCATCGGAGCGAAGGCAGATCTCGCCGATCTCGCCCGGTGGCAGCTGGTGGTCGCCGGCGCGGATCGACAGCTCGACTCCGGGACGCGGCCGACCGACGGTGTGCAGGGCCTCCTCGTCGTCGGCGTCGAAGGCCGTGCCTGTGCCGCAGCCGCCGCACTCGGTGGACGAGTAGCGGTTGGAATACGCGGCGCCGAACACCTCCCGGGCCTCGTGGACCAACGATGGTGACGACGCGCCGCCGCCCATGACGATCGTCTGCACCGCAGAGAAGTCGAGCGTTCGCGCTTCCGGGGTCCGCAGCATCAGCGCGATCTGTGGGGCGACGCCGCCGATGCTCGGCATGCGGTACTGGCTCACCAGTCGGAGCACCTCGCCCGCCCGCCACTTGTCGAGCATGTGCACGGTGGACCCCGTGCGCAGGTACCACGGGAGCTTGGTCATGAAGCCGACATGGGCGAACTGCGTGGATGCCAGCATGTTCGCGCCGCCACCCCAACGGTTCTGCACGTCGATCTCGGTGATCGCCGCCAGTTGCTTCTCGGTGAAGACGGCGCCCTTGGGCAGTCCGGTGGTTCCCGACGTGAAGACGATGGCGACGTCGCGCCCCGGATCGGGCGGCGGTGCAGGCGGTGGATCGTGAGCGGCGCCGGAGCGCTCCAGCGCCCGCACCTCGTCCACGTCGTCCAGCACGATGGCCGCGGCGGCGAGGCGGGCCAGTGCCGCCTGCTCGGCCGTGGCCAGCTTGGGGTTGACGCCGGCGGTGATCGCGCCCAGGCGGGCGGCGCCGAGGTAGGCCAGCACGTAGTGGATGTCCGAGGGCAGCCGGAGGGCGATGACGTGGCCCTCCGAGATCCCGCGCGCTGCCAGACCTGCGGCGACGTCCTCGACACGCCGGGCGAGCTCGGCGTAGGTCGTCTCGGCGCCGTCGGCACCGACGAAGGCGACGCGGTCGCCGAACCGTCGACCGGCCTCGGTCACCACCCCCGGGAGCATCAGCGGTCAGCCTCGTCGTCCTCGGCTCGTTCTCCGGCGTGCAGGTGGTGCTCGTCGGGATCGTGCTCGTCGCCCGTGTCCTCGAAGTCCCGATCCTGCTCGTGGGTCTCCAGGTAGTGCTCGGTGAAGTCGATCTGGGAGCTGACCCAGTCCATCTCGCCGGCCACGTCGTGCTCGCGCACGTCGATCCGGTCGATGGTCTCCCGTCTCCCGTACAGCACGGCCATGTCGCCCTCGTGGAAGCGTGCGTGGCCCCGCGGCGTCCCGATGTAGCGGTTGTCTGCTCGCTCGATGCCGAGGACGAGGACACCCTCGTTGGCGAGTTGGAGGCTCTCGATGGTGTGGTCGCAGAGCCAGTCACCGGCCTCGACGCTGATCTCGCCGATGATCCACTCGTCGGCGAGATGGAGCAGGCCGGCGTAGTCGCGGACGTCGAGCTGGGTGAATCGTCGCAAGGACCGTTCGATGATCCGTGAGAGCAGCCGGTCGACGGTGGCGCTGTGTGACAAACGGATCAGGACGGTCAGGAACGCGACGATCACGATGATCTGGCCTGCGGAGCGGAGGCCTGACGTCCCGGCGAAGGACAGCAGCAGCGACACGATGCCGGTGACGATGCCGGCGTTGCCGAGCAGCATCAGCGTCATGATGATCCTCCGCCGGACGGGGTGGTTCACCACCGCCTCCGTCTCCGAGGATGTGAAGCCGGTTCCAGAGAACGCCGACCGGGCCTGGAAACGGGCCGACTGGATCGACAGCCCCGTGAGGCTGAGCATCACCGCAGCGACGCGGGTGATCACCAGGGACGCCAGCACGATGACGAACAGCGAGATCAGGGCGATCATGGCGACCGACACTACGACCCAGCAGCACCGACGCTCCCGGCCCGCGGCCGGGCACGTGTCTCAGGACTCGTGCACCGGAAGATCGAGGTGGAGCATGTCGATGGCGTTGCCCCGCACGATCTTGTCGACCTGGGCCTGGGGGAGGTGCCCCATGAGCTCCTCGGCCACCTTCTTGGTGTGGGGCCAGGTCGAGTCGGTGTGGGGGTAGTCGGTCTCGAAGGTGACGTTGTCCTCGCCGATGATGTCGAGGCAGTCGAGCCCGTGGCGGTCGCGGAAGAAGCAGCCGTAGATCTGGCGGTGCCAGTAGGTGGACGGCGGCTCGGGGATCTTGTCGGCCACACCGCCCCAGGCCCGGTGCTCCTCCCAGACGTCGTCGACACGCTCGAGGATGTAGGGCAGCCAACCGATCTGGCCCTCGGAGTAGGCGAGCTTGAGATCGGGATGGTCGACCAGGACACCGGAGAAGAGCCAGTCGCACAGCGACACCATCGCGTTGTTGAAGCTCAGGGAGATGGCGACGGCCGGCGGCGCGTCGGCGCTGCTCTGGGGCATCTGCGACGACGAGCCGATGTGCATGTTGATCGTCATCTCGGTCTCCTCGCACGCCGCGAAGAACGGCTCCCACTCGCCGGAGTGGATCGAGGGCAGCCCGAGCTTGGCCGGGATCTCCGAGAAGCACACGGCGTGGACACCACGCTCGGCGTTGCGACGAACCTCGGCGGCCGCGAGCTGCGGATCCCAGAGCGGGATGATGATGAGCGGGATGAGCCGTCCGCCGGAGTCGCCGCACCACTCCTCGACCATCCAGTCGTTGTAGGCCTGGACGCACGCCAGCCCGAGGTCCTTGTCCTGGCCCTCGCTGAAGGTCTGGCCACAGAAGCGGGGGAAGGTGGGGAAGCACAGGGACGCCTCGACGTGGTTGACGTCCATGTCCTCCAGGCGAGCTTTGGGGTCATAGCAGCCATCGCGCATCTCGTCGTAGGTGATGGGCGAGGCGGTCATCTCGTCGCGGCTGAAGCCGACCGAGGCGATGTGGCGGCGGTGGGGGATGACGATGTCCTCGTAGACCCACACGTCGCACGGGTCGCCCTCCTCGCTCCAGTCGAGTTCGTAGGTCTGGCCGCCGATGTAGCGCATGCCGGCCAGGCCACGGCGCTCGATGCGGGGGCCCCGGTCCTTGAACTCGGCTGGCAGCCACTCCTGCCAGACGTGCGGAGGCTCGACGACGTGGTCGTCGACGCTGATGATTCGGGGGATCTCGGACTGTTTCACCACGTCACTCCTCGCCGGGGCGGCGCTCGTCCTCAGAAATCTGACGGTGTGTCAGATCATACCTGACGTGTCGTCAGTTAGCCTCAGCGCGCATGAGCGAGGCCGACGAGCGCCCGATCGAGGGCGAGGACGAGCTGCGCGCCGCCGATGGGCGCATGCCCGGGCGTCGTGGTCTCGCCACGAGACAGAAGCTCCTGGAGCACACGCTGTCGATGCTCGAGGCGTCGTCGTACCGCGAGCTCAAGGTCATCGACATCGCCCGCGAGGCCGGGACGTCGCCCGCGACCTTCTACCAGTACTTCCCCGATGTCGAATCGGCGATCCTCGTGCTCGCCCAGGACGCGGCCCACGACGGCGCCGTCCTCACCGAGATCGCCACCGCCGGTCCGTGGAAGGGGCCGGGCGGCTACGACACGGCCGGGCGCCTCGTCGACGCGTTCTTCGAGTTCTGGGACTCGCACCAGTCGGTGATGCGGGTCGTCGACCTCGCCACCGCCCAGGGCGACGACCGGTTCCGCCAGATCCGGGTCCGGCTCCTCAACGACATCGCGTCCTCGCTGGCCCAGGTGGTTCGTCACTTCGTGTCCACGAAGCAGCTCCCCGACGGGCTCGATCCGATGGCGCAGGCCGGCGTCGTCGTGTCGATGCTGGCGCACGTCTCCGACCACCAGATGGGGTTCGAGTTCTGGGGCATCAAGACCAAGAACCTGCGGGTGTCGATGGCACGCCAGGTGTACTGGACGATCACCGGCCAGAAGCCGCCGGCGCCATGACCGGCTGAGTTCGACCGAGGGGAGTGACGTGGGACTGTTGGAAGATCGGGTGGCACTGGTGGCTGGAATCGGGCCGGGGCTCGGACGCGAGATCGCGCTGGCGTATGCGCGCGAGGGCGCCGATGTCGTCCTGTGCGCGCGCAGGACCGAGCAGTCGGAGGAGGTGGCCGGGCTGGTCCGGGAAATCGGGCGGCGGGCCGAGGTGTGCTCGGTGGACGTGACCGATCGCGACGCGTGCGACGCTGCGGTCACGACCGCGGTCGATCGGCTCGGCGGGCTGCACGTCCTCGTCAACAACGCATTCCACACCGGTGACTTCTCCCGGTTCGAGGACGCCGAGCTCCGACGGTGGTCGCGGACCATGGATGTCAACTTCTTCGGCGCGCTGACCATGACGCAGGCAGCGCTCCCGGCGCTGAAGGAAGCCGGCGACGGGCGGGTGGTCATGGTCAACACGATGTCGTCCACCAACAACATCGAGGTTGCGTATGGGGCCTATGCCGCATCGAAGGGCGCGCTGGCCACCGCCACGAGGACCCTGGCCCTCGAGCTCGGCGAGCACGGGATCCGGGTGAATGCCCTCCACCCCGGATTCATCATGGGGCCCAACGTCGAGATCTATCTGGACATGCAGGCGAAGGAGCGGGGCATGACCCGTGACGAGGTCTACGACGAGATCGCCGCCGAGACCGCCCTCGGCTACCTGGCGCCGGCCGCCGAGATCGCCGGCGCCGCGGTCTTCTTCGCCTCCGACCTCGCCCGCCCCATCACCGGTCAGGCCATCGGCGTCGATGCGGGGCAGTGGATCTGATGATCCGGCTCACCGCGCTGCTGCATCGCAACCCCATGCTCAGCCACGAGGAGTTCCTCGAGCACTGGCACGAGGTCCACGGCCCGTTGATCCGCGACACTCCCGAGCTGGCCCGCCACATCATCCGCTACGAGCAGCACCCGTCCACCGACGACCGCGGCGCCGGCAGCGGCTGCGACGGTGTGGCGATGCAGTGGATGGAATCGATCGACGCGCTGTTCGCCTTCATCGCCGAACCGAAGTACGCCGAGGTGCTGGCGCCCGACGAGCAGCGGCTGCTCGACATGGAACGCGTGCAGGTCATCTTCAGCGAGTACCCGACGGTCGTGATCGACGGCGACGTCTCGTGACCGGCCTCCTGGGTGGCCGTACGGCGCTGGTCACCGGCGGCGGTGGCGGCATCGGGGCGGCGACGTGCCGACGCTTCGTCGACGAAGGCGCGCGGGTCGTGGTGCTGGATCGCAACGAGGACACCGGTCGTGCCGTCGCCGACGACCTCGATGCCCACTTCATCCCGTGCGACGTCGCCGACCGCGACGCCCTGACCGCGGCTGTCGAGGAGTCGGTCGACGTGCTCGGCGGTCTCACGACGCTGGTCAACAACGCGGGCTTCGGCATGCTGAAGCAGCTGCACACCTACTCCGACGAGGAGTGGGACCGTCTGCTCGCCGTCAACCTCACCGCAACCTTCGTGGCGACTCGCGCGGCCGTCCCCCACCTACGGGCCGCCGGCGCTGGCTCGATCGTCAACAACGTCGGGGGCGTGGGGGTCCGCCCGACCCGGGGCGAGGCTCCGTACTCGGCGGCGAAGGCGGGGATGATCGCGCTCACCAAGTCGGCCGCGGTCGAGTACGCGCCGGAGATCCGGGTGAATGCCGTGTCGCCGACCTTCGCCGAGACGGCCCTCACCGCCCCGCTGCTCGCCGACGCCAGCGTGCGCGCCGACGTCGAAGCCCGCATCCCGTTCGGTCGGGTCGGGACCGCCGAGGAGGTCGCGGACACCATCGTGTTCCTCGCCTCCGACCTGGCCCGCTACGTGACCGGACTCGACCTCGTCGTCGACGGCGGCGCCCAGCTCACCAGTGCCCAGGCCGACCACCTCCTCGAGGCGTTCCTCGACGGATGAAGGGCGAGCTGATCGAAGGCGCCGACGGGCTGACCCGGTGCTGGTGGTGCGGCGACGATCCGTTGTACGTCAGCTACCACGACCACGAGTGGGGCCGGCGGACCACCGACGAGCGTGACGTGCTCGAGCTGCTGGCGCTGGAGGAGTGACCGTCGACGACGAGATGCCCGACCACACCCCCGACGCCGCCGCGCTGTCGAAGGCGCTGAAGGACCGGGGCGCCAAGTTCGTCGGCCCGACCGTCGTCTACGCGTTCATGCAGTCGGCCGGCCTCGTCGACGACCACCTCGCCGGCTGTCATCGCGCCAACCCCTGACGAACCGCTTCTGGCCGCCGTTCCGGCGCGCTGAACGGCAGCTCGGGCAGCCAGAACGGGGATGGGGCGAGCCTCTCGAAGCTCTAGAGCTGGTCCATGTAGGTGTCGCGGCCGGGGATGGTGGGTGTGAACGGGCCGGCCCACAGGAGCCGGCCGGTGTCGCCGATCGAGTCGGCCCACGCCTGGACCTGGGCCATCACGTCCTCGGCGGGCGCGTCGGCGAACCACAGCGTGAGCTGGCGGTTGCGGGTGTTCTCGAGGCGCTTCTGGTCGAGGGGTGCGTCCTCGGGCATCGGCATCGGGTGCGACCGCTCGACCAGCTCGACCACACCACCCGCCAGGTCGGGATCGGGTGGCCATTCCTTGTCGTGGCGCTCGATCCAGGCACAGACCAGCGTCTGGAAGCGGTGCTCGAGCGCGAGCTCCACGGGCATGCCGTCGGCGTCGCGTTCGGCGGTGGAGCGGTGCGAGTAGAGATTGGTGTGGACGTGCTCGCGGTGTTCGAACATGCGGCCGTTGTCGTGCAGCCAGCGGACCTGACGCGAGCCCCAGTCGAAGTGCTCCTCCATCTTGCCGTCGAGCACCCAGTAGATCGACAGCGTGGAGCCGGGCTGGTCGCCGAACAGGTCGGGCTCGTCGCCGATCCGCATGGCCTTGAGGTCCCGCGTCGCCACGAACCGCCCACCCGAGAACAGCCAGGGTCCGATCATGCACCCGGCGTAGAAGTGGTCGCGCTCGTACCACCGGTTGTAGGCCACCTCGTGGCCGGGGTGGGGCTCGATGAGGGTGAACAGGTAGCTGCCCAGGCGGATCTCGCCGCCCACGTCCATCTGGCTCATGGCCGGACCCTACCGGTATCTGACACTCCGTCAGATGCAGGGCTACCGTGGAGGCATGGCCGAGATCCCACGGATCGTCTCCGTCGACGACCACGTCATCGAACCCGCCCACGTCTGGCAGGACCGGCTCCCCGCCAAGTACAAGGACACGGGCCCGCGCGTCATCCAGGAGCGCGGCAACATGAGCTTCGTCGGTGGCAACTTCGCCTACGAGCCCGACCCCGACGGCCAGCTCGGCGACTGGTGGGTGTACGAGGACAAGCGGGTCCCCCAGACCCGGTTGTCGGCGGCTGCAGGCTTCGACCGCGACGACGTGAAGGTCGTGGGCATCACCTACGACGAGATGCGCGATGGCTGCTACGACCCGAAGGCCCGCGTCGAGGACATGGAGATGAACCATGTCGAGGCGTCGCTGTGCTTCCCGAGCTTCCCCCGCTTCTGCGGCCAGACCTTCCTCGAAGCCGACGACAAGGACCTCGCGCTGCTGTGCGTCGAGGCCTACAACGACTGGATGGTCGAGGAGTGGTGCGGCGACTCCGACGGGCGTCTCATCCCGCTCATCATCATCCCGCTCTGGGATCCGCAACTGGCCGCCGACGAGGTCCGCCGCAACGCCGAGCGTGGCGTCCACGCCGTGTGCTTCTCCGAGATCCCGCCCTACCTCGGTCTGCCCAGCATCCACGACGAGAACGGTTACTGGGAGCCGTTCGTCGCCGCCTGCGAGGAGACCGACACCGTCATCAACATGCACATCGGTTCGTCGTCGAAGATGCCGTCGACCTCGGATGACGCACCCGCCGCGGTCGGTTCGACGCTCACGTTCAACAACGCCATGGCGTCGATGAGCGACTGGCTGTTCTCGGGCATGCTGGTGAAGTACCCGAACCTCAAGATCGCCTACAGCGAGGGCCAGATCGGCTGGATCCCCTACATCCTCGAGCGGGCCGACAAGGTCTGGGAGGACAACCGTGGTTGGGCCGGCGTGGCCGACAAGGTGCCCGAGCCGCCGTCTACCTACTACTACCGCCAGATGTACGGCTGCTTCTTCGACGACGAGGTCGGCCTCGAGATGCTGCAGCGGGTCGGCGAGGCCAACGTGACCTTCGAGACCGACTACCCCCACTCCGACTCGACGTGGCCCCACACCGAGGAGGTGGCCCAGAAGCTGATGGGCCACCTGCCCGACGATCTCGTGCGCCGGCTCGTGCGCGGCAACGCGATCGAGATGCTCAGCCTCGACCTCGAGCCGTAGGTCACCTCGTCGTCGGGATCATTCGCGTTCGTCGTCACCCGGTTGGTCGACGCCGACGAGATCGAGCGAGCCGTCTGCTCGCTCCCGGAGGTAGAGGATCTTGGCCGCACCCACGATGGGCGTCGCCACCAGCGCGCCGGGCACCCCGGCCACCGCGCCGCCGATCAGCGCGGCGAGCATCGTCGTCGGCGGCGTGAGATCGACCGCCTTGCCCACGACTGCCGGTTGGACCACGTTGTTCTCGAGGTTCTGGTACACGAGGAAGACCCCGCCCGCGACGGCCGCCACCAACGGTCCCTCCGTGAGCGCCAGCACCACCAGGAACGAGCCGCCGAGGAACCCCCCGATCTGGGGGATGAGATTCGTGAGTGCTGACCACAGCCCCGCCAGGGGGGCCAGGGGGATGCCGAGCGCGAGCGCGAGCGCGAGCACGACGAGACCGTTGAGGATCGCCACGAACAGGGAGCCGGCGAAGTAGTTCCCGAAGGTCCGGTAGACGACCCGGCCCACGGCGTCGACCCGCTCGACCCGCTCCGGCGGCACCAGGCCCCGGAAGCGCTCGACCAGGCGCTCGCCGTCGAGCATGACCGCGACCGCGGTCACCAGCACGATGACCGCGGTCAGCAGGCCGCCGAGCAGGTCCTCGGCATAGCGGGTGAGCGACGCGTCATCGAGTCGGGCGGGCAGGTCGTCGATCGCTTCGTCGATCGTCGTGGCGGCGTCGGCCTCGGCGAGCCGCTCGCCCACGACCGGCCACGAATAGGCCTGCTCGATCGTCTCGGGGAGGTCGTCGCGCAGGTCACCCGCCTGGTCGATGGCGGCCGGCCCGAGAACGACGAGCACCGCGAGGAACGCGAACCCGAGTCCCGTCCCGACGACGGCGACCGCGGTCCCCCGCTGCCAGCTGAGCCGTTGGTGAACCCGCACCACGACCGGGTCGAGCGCGAGCGCCAGCACGATGCCGACGCCGATCCGCGTGAGCATCGATGGCGCCAGATCGAGGAATGCGAAGAGAGCGAGCGCGCCGATCGCGACCACGAGCACGCGCAACGCGGATGTGACGTCGACCTCGATCCGCGTGTGCTCGGGTCGGCGTTCACCGCCGTCTGCATCGCCGACGGACTCGGTCACGCTCGGTACCGTACGACCCGGTGTCTGACACGACGCGGATGACCACGGAGCCGCCGGTCCGGGTGGTCCGGATCACCTGGACTTCGGCGGTCTTGGCGGTCTCGGTGGTGGTGGGGCTCTTCTTGTTGCGGGCCGCGTTCGTGGGCGCGCACCGGGTCCTGGGTTGGACCGCCGCGTCCATCGCCGTCGCGGTCCTGGCCGATCCCGTGGCGATGTGGTTGAGCCGGTGGATCCCCCGGGTGCTCGCGGTCCTGTTGACCTTCGCGGTCGTCGCCGGCGCCATCGGTGGACTCGTCTTCGTGACCTTCGACGATCTCGACGGTGAGGTCGACCGACTCCAGGAGGTCACGCCGGGCGCGATCGAGGATCTCGAGACGCGGGATGACGAACTGGGGCGGATCGCATCCGAGATCGACCTGTCGACCCGTGCCGAGGTGTTCTTGCAGGAGGTCGACGCGCGGGTCGGGAGTGGGAGCGGTGCCCTCGCCGAGAACGCGCCGACCGTGCCCGTCTACCTCGTGTCCGCCATCCTGTCGATCTTCCTGCTCTTCTACGGACCGCGGATCGCCCGTGGCGCGGGCGACCAGATCAGCGACCCCGATCGGCGGGCGACGCTGATGGCGGTCGTGGCCCGAGCCACCGTCCGGGCTCGCCGCACGGTCACTGCGCTCCTGGTGCAGGGAGTGGTGGTCGGCGTGGCCTCGTTCGGCGTGGCCAGAGCACTCGACATCCCGGCACCGATCGTGCTCGGGCTCATCGCCGGCGTGGTCGCCATGCTGCCCGACGTCGGCGTGCTGATGGGCACGTTCCCGATCGTCGCCCTCACCGCCGGCCTCGAGAGCATCCCGCTCGCCGGGGTGATCCTGGCCGTCGCGCTCGCGGTGCAGCTCTTCGAGGCGTTCTACGTGCGCCGCCGCATCCGCGACTTCGGCGTCGACGTCGGCCCGGCCGTCGTCTGGATCGTCGCACTGCTGGGCTACACGATCTACGGACCAGGCATGGCCATCTTCGGCGTCGCCTACGCCATCTTCGCCCTGTCGGTCATCGACCAGGTGCCCGAGGCGCGAGCGGGTCGGTGAGCTCAGCGCTCCCAGGGGGCGCTGTGCAGCAGGAGCTCCTCGGTGGGCGCGGTCTGGAGGCGGTCCATGTCGGCGAAGGTCACGAGGTCCTCGTTCATCCGGGCCATCCCCTCCTCCCATGACACGTCGGGTTCGCCGACGCCGTAGAACCGGGTCGGGTCCATGAGGTCGGCGGTGTCGAAGGACTCGCTCACGATCGCGTCGACCGTCGGCCCCTCGCCGAGCTGCCGGGTCACGACGTTTCGCACGTAGCGCTTCACGGGGTGGACCTCGAAGGTCAGCTTCGAGTGCGACCCGTGCCAGCGGGTGTAGAAGGTCTCGTGGTCGATGGCGTCGATCTTCGGGAACGCGGTGAGCAGCGACACGCCGGGGGAGCGGGTGCCGTCGACCCAGTCGCGACCGGACCAGCCGAGCGGGACCGACTCGGTCAGCAGGTAGGGGGTGGTGCGTGCCGACCCAGGGAGCTGGTCGACGAGGTCGGCCGTCTGCTCCACCTGGTCGATCCACACCGTCAGGCCTGACGACAGGGTCAATCCGTCCGGGTCGTCGCCGAAGCGGAACGCGGCGGCCTCACCGTCGTGCTCGACGTAGGCGGTGACCCAGTGACCGGCGCGGCACAGGCGGTCGGCGGCGCCGAGGAGGGCATCCGTGTCGGGCGTGTCGTCCGCGTTGCGCCAGCGCAGGATCGCGACCTTCTCCATCAGAGCACGCCCAAGTAGATGTGCTCGCCTTCCCAACACCGGTCAGTTGAGAGGTCCTGGGCCCTTCGTTCGCTCCTACTTGTGCGCACTCTTCATTCCTCCGTCTCGGTCGTCGCGGGCGGGCCCGTGAGGTCGGGCATGCCCAGCGGCAGGTTGGTCGTCTCGATGCCGCCGTCGACGGCGAGCACCCGGCCGGTCACGTACGACGACGCGTCCGACGCGAGGTACACCGCCGCGGCGGCGATGTCGGCGGGTCGGCCGATGCGGCGCATGGGCGTGTTGTCGACCAGCGCGTCGGTGAGTCCCTCGTCCTCGGTCACGAGTGCCAGCGCCGGGGTGTCGATCGCTCCGGGGGCGATCGCGTTGACCCGTACACGTGGCGCCAGGTCGTGGGCCAGCCGGGAGGTCATGGCGATCATCGCCGCCTTGGCGGTGCCGTAGCCGATGAAGCCGCGGTCGGGGTGCAGGCCCGCAGCCGAGGCGATGTTCACGACGCTGGCGGTGTCGTGGGCCAGCAGGTGCGGTGCTGCGAGCTGGGTGAGGTTGAACGCGGTCATCACGTTCCACTCCAGCGCCTTCGACATGGCGCGCTCGCTGGTGTCGAGGAAGGGGGTGGGGAACGAGCCGCCCGCGTTGTTGACGACCACGTCGATGCGGCCGAACTCGTCGACCACCGCGTCGACGAACGCACCCATCGCGTCGCGGGAGCCCAGGTCGGCGGGGTGCACCAGCGCCCGACGGCCATGGGCCTCGATGCGCTCGGCCACCCGGCGGAGGTCGTCCTCGGTACGGGCCGAGATCGCCACGTCGGCGCCGGCTTCGGCGAAGGCCTCGGCCATCGCGGCGCCGAGACCGCGACTGGCGGCGGTGACGACGGCGACCCGACCGTCCAGACGGAACAGTTCCATGACCATGGCGCCGAACTGTAGGTCACGTTTCTGACGCAGTGTCAGATCAGGTGTACCGTCGGCGTCCGTGAGCGAGCACTATCGACTCTTGATCGGGGGCGAGTGGGTCGAGGGCGACGACGGGACCTATCCCGTGGTCAACCCGGCCACCGAGGAGGTCGTCGGCGAGGCGCCCGAGGCTTCCGTCGCCCAGGCAGCCGCGGCAACGCAGGCGGCCGCCGAGGCGTTCCCTGCGTGGAGCCGCACGTCGGCGGAGCATCGGGCCGAGCTGCTCGGGAAGGCGGCCGACGCCGTGCGCGCCGAGGTGCCCGACCTCGTCGACCTGGTCCAGGCCGAGACCGGCGCCACCCTGCGCGTGGCCAAGACCATGCAGCTGCCCAACGTCGCCGAGCGGCTCGACCGGTACGCGCGCGGCGCCGTCGAGCAGCTGTCCGTCGCGTTGCCGCCCCTCGAGATGCCGGCCACGGCGCTCGCGCCGGGCGGGCTGATGGGCGCGGTGGTCGAACGTCGACCCGTCGGGGTGGTTGCCTGCATCACGCCGTACAACTTCCCGGCGGTGAACTGTGCCGGGAAGATCGGGCCGGCGTTGGCGATGGGCAACACGGTCGTCATCAAGCCCGCACCCCAGGATCCCCTCGCCGTGATTCGCCTCGTCGAGATCCTCGACGAGGTCGGGTTCCCGCCCGGTGTCGTCAACATCGTCACCGGTGCCGGACCGGCCACCGGCGAGGCCATCGTGGCCAGCGATGCCACCGACATGGTGTCGTTCACGGGATCGACCTCGGTGGGACAGGCCATCGGCGCCGTCGCCGGTGGGTCGATGAAGCGCCTCCTGCTCGAGCTCGGCGGCAAGGGCGCAGCCATCGTGTTCGACGACGCCGATCTGAAGCAGGTCATCCCCCAGTTGGTGTCGACGTGGGCGTTCCACTCCGGACAGATCTGCACCGCGCCCACCAGGGTCATCGCCCACCGCGACGTGTACGAGCCCCTCCTGGCCGGGATGGCACAGGCCGCCGAGCGTCTCGAGGTCGGCGACCCGCTCGACAGTGGCACCGTGGTCGGTCCGGTCATCACCGAAGCTCACCGCGATCGCGTGCAGGCCATGATCGACCAGGGCAAGCAGTCCGCGTCGGTTCGCGTCGGTGGCGAGCTTCCCGACATCGACACCGGCTTCTACCTCGCCCCCACGCTCCTGGCCGACTGCAAGCCCGACGATCCCGCGGTCCAGCAGGAGTTCTTCGGCCCGGTCGTGGTCGCGCTCCCCTTCGACGACGAGGACGAGGCCGTCGAGCTCGCCAACGGCACCGAGTTCGGCCTGTACGACTACGTCTTCACGTCCGACACCGGTCGGGGGCTCCGTGTCGGCCGGCAACTCCGGTCGGGCAACGTCGGCCTCAACACGCTCCAACGTCATCACGAGGCAGCGTTCGGCGGCATGAAGCAGTCCGGCGTCGGTCGCGACGGTGGCTCGTTCGGCCTCCACGCCTACTCGGAGCAGCAGAGCATCGTCTGGCCCGGCTGAGGAACACGCCGGTTGGGTCGGCTGCAGTCGAGGGTGGCGGGTCGGCTCGGCGTTCGAGCGCGTGCGTCGGCGGAATGCCCCCGGTGCCGACGTTGCTGGCGCCTGTGCTCAGACGCCGGGGACCGCGACGGTCTCGGTGTCGCGCCCGGAGCGCACGATCGAGCCGGGTGTGGTGCCCGTGGTCTCGCCATCACGCACGATCGGGGCGCCGTTGACCATCACCAGGTCGACACCGATGGCGTCGCACATCAGACGCGACGAGCCAGCCGGGAGATCGTCGACGAGGTAGACCATCGACGCGTCGACGGTTTCGGGGTCGAACACCCACAGGTCGGCGTGGAAGCCCTCGGCCACACGGCCACGGTCGGTGATGCCGAACAGGGTGGCGGGCTCGGTGGTCATCATCTCGATGGCCCGTTCCATGGTGGTCAGCTTGCGGCCGCGCAGACAGTCGCCGATCCACTTGGTGGGGTACGGCGAGCCGCACATGCGGTCGAGGTGGGCGCCCGCGTCGGACCCGCCGATCATGACGTGCGGGTTGTCCCAGATCTCGGCGCGCAGCTTCCACGAGTCGGGGTCGTTGTCGGTGGCCGAGGGCCACACGACGGTCTGGAGGTCGTCGGCGAGCACGATGTCGATGAGCGTGTCGAACGGGTCGGCGCCGCGCTCGGTTGCGATCTCGTGCACGCGCCGGCCGGTCAGCCCCTCGTTCTCGGCGGCGTACGTGTCGCCGACGACGTAGTTGGGGAAGTCGATGATCCGCCGCAGCGCGCCGGAGGTCTTCTCGGCCGCGTCGGTCTCCATCTGCCGTCGGACCTCGGGGTCGCGCAGGCGCGCCATGCGTTCCTCGACCGGACCGGCGAGGACCTCGCCCCAGCCGGGGAGCATGTTGAGGGCGCAGTAGGTGTGGAAGTTCATGTTCATCGGCACGAGGATCGGCATGGTCAGGGCGATGATCCGTGCCCCCTGCTCGGCGGCCCGCTCGCTCGCGCCGATCTGGTGCCACGTCCGGTCGGGGTCGGCGCTGTCGACCGAGAGCACGTTCCAGTTGATGGGCCGACCGCCGCGCAGGCTCATCTGGGTGAGCAGTTCGGTCTCCTCGTCGCTGAACAGGTCGAGGCAGCCGTCGACGATGATCTCGAGGGTCGTGCCTTCGTTGGCCCCGACGACGTCGCAGAGCGCGAGGATCTCCTCGTCGGTGGCCCAACGTGATGCCACCGGGTTGCCGTCGCCGTCCTGGTGGTTGGCGCGTCCGGTCGAGAACCCGAGGGCGCCGGCCTTGATCATCCCGTCCAACAGGGCGGCCATCTCGTCGACCTGTGCCGGGGTGGCCTCCGCACCCACCGCGTCGTCGCCCATCACGTAGCGACGGATGGCGCAGTGCCCTGCCATGAACGCGGCGTTGACCCCGATCCGGCCGTCGAGGCGGCTGAGATACTCGGTGAACCCCTCCCAGTCCCAGTCGAGACCGTTCTCCAGCGCGGGGAGGGGCATGCCCTCGACCCGGGCCATCATGCGCCGGAGGTAGTCCCCGTCGCCGGGGCTGAGGGGAGCGAGGCCGAAGCCGCAGTTCCCGTTCACGATCGTGGTCACGCCGTGGAAGTTGGAGGGCGTGGCGAGCGGATCCCAGAGCAGCTGCGCGTCGTAGTGGCAGTGGGGGTCGATGATCCCCGGCGCCAGCACCTTGCCCGTGATGTCGATCACCTCGGTGGACGGGCCCTCCTGGTCGGCAGGGATCTCGCCCACGGCGACGATCCGGCCGTCCTGCACCCCGACGTCGGCGGTGCGGCCGGGTGCACCCGTTCCGTCGACGACGGTACCTCCGCGAAAGATGTAGTCGAGCACGAGCCGAGCGTATCTGACACAGCGTCAGATTTCAGCGGGCGGGTGTGCTGCACCCTCGAACGCCTGACCCTCGAACGCATGGCGACACGAAACTAGAACGTGTTACAGTTTTCGCCGTGACGATGACTGGACTGGTCTGGACGGGGGAGCTGGAGGTCCGCGACGACGTGGACCTCCGCGCGCTGCGCAACGGGGAGGTGCGGGTCCGCATCGAGGCGGCCGGGTTGTGCCACTCCGACGTGTCGGTGATCGACGGCAACATCCCGTTCCCGACTCCGGTGGTGCTCGGCCACGAGGGCGCCGGCGTGGTCACCGAGGTCGCCGACGGTGTGCGCAGCGTCGAGGCCGGCGACCACGTCGTGCTCACGACACTCGGCCACTGCGGCTCGTGCGCAGCCTGCGACCGGGGCGAGCCCACCCACTGCCGATCGACGATGGGGCGCTTCGGTCGACCGTTCACCGTCGGGGGCGAGAAGGCGTTCCAGTTCGCCAACACCGGCGTGTTCTGCGAGGAGACCATCGTCCTCGAGAACCAGGCCGTGGTCATCCCGAAGGACGTGCCGTTCACCAGCGCGTGCCTCGTGGGCTGTGGCGTGGTCACCGGCGTGGGCGCGGTCCTCAACCGGGCGAAGGTCCAGCCGGGCGAGAGCGTGGTCGTCATCGGGACCGGGGGCATCGGGCTCAACGTCGTCCAGGGCGCGTCGATCGCCGCCGCCGGTCGGATCATCGCCATCGACATGAACCCGGCCAAGGAGGTCGAAGCTCGCCGGTTCGGCGCCACCGACTTCATCGACGCGTCGTCCACCGACGACACCACCGAGGCGGTCAAGGAGCTCCTCGAGCACGGCGCTGATCACGTCTTCGAGTGCGTGGGCTCGCCGGCGCTGATCCGCCAGTCGATCGACCTCCTCGACTGGGGCGGCAACTGCGTCCTGGTCGGTGTGCCCAAGCTCGGCACCGAGGCCAGCTTCGTGGTCAACGACCTCTACAACGACAAGTCGATCATGGGGTGCCGCTACGGCACGACACGGCCGCACCACGACATCCCGATGCTGTTGGGCCTGTACCAGCAGGGCCGGCTCAAGCTCGACGAGCTCGTGTCGTGCACCTACCCGCTCGGCGAGGTGCGGGCGGCGCTCGACGACCTGCACGCCGGCAAGCTCAACCGCGGCGTGTTCGACGTCGCGGGCTCGTGACCACCTGACCACGACTCGAGGGAGCACCATGGAGTTCGGGATCTTCGGCCAGCTGTTCGTGCCCCGCTTCGAGCGCGACGCCAACCCGCGCGCCGAGCACGAGCGCATCATGCGCAACGTCGAGGTAGCCGTCGCCGCCGACCGGAACGACTTCAAGTACGTGTGGGCGCCCGAGCACCACTTCCTCGACGAGTACAGCCACATGCCCGGCCCCGAGGTCTTCGGCAGCTTCGTGGCCGCCAGGACCGAGCGCGTCCACGTCGGCTCGGCGATCTTGAACATCACCGCCAAGGTCAACCACCCGGCGCGCATCGCCGAGAAGGTCGCACTGATGGACCACCTCTTCGACGGGCGCTTCGAGTTCGGCACGGGACGTGGTTCGTCGACGACCGAGGTGTTCGGCTTCGACATCCCGGATCTCGACGTGACCAAGGACATGTGGGAGGAGTCGATTCGCGAGATCCCCAAGATGTGGCGCGACGGGCCCTACTCCCACGAGGGCGAGTTCTTCCGGATGCCCGAGCGGGAGGTGTTCCCCAAGCCCAACGGCTGGGGCCACCCGGCGATGTGGGTCGCTGCCGGCTCACCGCCCACGTTCGGCAAAGCCGCGGCCAAGGGGCTCGGGACCTTCTGCTTCACCAAGGGCGCACCCGATCAGCTCGTGCCGTTGGTCGAGCACTACAAGCATGAGATCGCCAACGCGACGCCCGTGGGGGAGTACGTCAACGACAACATCATGGGTGTCACCAACATGCTCTGCATGGAGGACCGCCAGAAGGCGTTCGAGACTGCTTCTCAGATGGACATGCAGTACTACTCGTCGCTGGCCTTCCACTGGCTCGACAACATCCCCAAGCCCGACGGGCTGCCCGAGTGGCCCGATCGCCTGCCCGAACCCACGCCCGAGCAGGTGGAGGAGCTGGCCGCCACCGGCATGGCGATCATCGGCGACCCCGACGACTGCGCTCGGGGCGTGCAGCGCTGGGTCGATTGCGGCTTCGACCAGCTCACCTTCAGCCCGACCACGACGACGCTCGACACCGACGTGGTCGTGGCGTCGATGGAGCTGTTCGGCCACGAGGTCATCCCGCAGTTCGACAAGGACCCCGAGCACTCCACCACTCGCTACCGCCGCGAGGCCGCCACGGCCGCCGGCACCACCTACCGGAGCTGATCCGGTGATGACGAACGTGCTGGAGCGGGTGCGGGCGCTGGCGCCCGAGTTGTCCAACTGGGGCCGGTGGGGCAACGACGACGAGCGGGGGACCGTGAACCTCATCGACGCGGCCGCGGTCGCTCGGGGTGCGTCGTCGATCGTCGACGGCACGGCGATCCCGCTGTCGATCCCGGCCGACTTCGACGGGCCGCGGCTGATGGGCCAGGCGACCCGCCTGCCGCCATTGCGCACACTGATCGTGCACAACTTCGCCTGGACCGGCGACCCGTCCACCGGTGAGCTCAATGACGACACCGTGACCATGGGGCTGCAGTCGTGCACCCACTGGGACGCGCTCAGCCACATGGGCTACAGCGGTCAGCTCTACAACGGCTTCCCCAACTCGACGGTCACCGTGGCCGGGGGAGCGGCGCGCTGCGGCATCGACAAGGTCGGCCCGATCGTCACCCGGGGCGTGCTCGCCGACGTCGCCCGGGTTGTGGGCACCGACTGCCTCGACCACGGCTTCGTCATCACGCCCGACCACCTCGACGGGGCCGTGGGCGACACGGTCATCGAGCCGGGCGACATCCTGCTCGTGCGCACCGGGCAGATGGGCCGGTTCCTCGGCGGCGACCGCAAGCACTACGAGCGGGGATCACCCGGGCTCGATCCCGACTGCGCCCGCTGGTTCCACCAGCGCGACGTGGCTGCCTACGCCATCGACACCCAGAACCCCGAGCCGTTCCCGCCCCAGGACGACTCGGTGTTCCTGCCCCTCCACCTGCTGGCGTTGCGTGACATGGGCATGCTCCAGGGCCAGAACTGGAACCTCGAGGAGCTGGCGGCCGCGTGCGCGGCCGACGACCGCATCACCTTCCAGCTCTCGGCCACCCCCGACCCGTTCACCGGCGCGAGCGGTGCGCCGGTCGCACCGGTCGCGATTCGCTAGCGGCGGCGTCCTCGCCGTCGAGCCGCTGCCGGGCCCGTTCGAGCATGGCCGGCGACGGGTCGGCGATCGTGACGTCGTGGCCGAGCCGGGCGAGCGGGATGCTCTGGTGACCGGCGCCACCGTCGACGTCCACGATCCGGGCCGGCGGCGCGGGCAGGTGCTCGACGAGGTGCTGGTGGACCACGTGCGTGCGGACGCGGCCGCGCAGTGACGAGTAGTGCCGGTCGACGAACTCCTCGACGTGGTCCGCCCACGGGTCCTCGGACCCGGGGTCGGACTCGGGCTCCTGCTGCATCGGACCATGGTGGTGCCGGCGGTGGACCCGTGTCAGGCTCTCGGGTCCGTCGATCATCTCCCGGCTTCGCGGCGGGAACCGGTCGTATCGAGGAGTTCTTGTCACTGGGGCTGCGTAGGTTGGGAACCATCGGATCGACACGACCGTGTGCTCGACCATCACCGGGCACCGGTTGCACCCGTCGTCGGCGCTGGCCGCGCTCATGGGCGGCTACATCCGCCGGATCGTGATCGACGCCGACTCCAACGTCATCGACCTCGGCTGGCGGCGCCGCTTCTACACCGGCTCAGCCCGCGACGCCGCCTTCACCCAAGGCCTGTTCACCCACGGAGCCCGTTGCCGCTACCCAGGCTGTGACACCCCACATCGAAGACTCCAAGCCGCTCGCGGCCGTCGACCACCGCCGGTCCTACACCACCGGCGGGGCGACCGACCCCACCAACAGCGACCTCGACTGCGGCGTCCACAACCGCCTCAAGGAACACGGCTTCCGCCCCGTGGCACGCCCCGACGGCACCTGGGTCATCCTCGGCCCCGACAACACCCCCATCACCCCCGCGCCTGACCCGCCGCTCGCGTCCTTGCGGAACTGGTCCGGGTACTTGTTCGGACGACCTATGACGGGCTCCTTCCTACACGGTCTCCCGCGCAATCACGTGTCCAAGAAACCGGGTCACGTTCGAGGGGTGCCGAGGTGCCGCTCGCCGGTTGCCATCGCCGCCGGGTTTGATGACCGGCGGCCGCCAGCGATTCTCGAGAATGGAGTGGACGGTCGGCGCGCTCGACGGTGAGCGACAGCTGGTTGGTGTAGAGGCCGATCCGCATGGGAGCCGTCGCCATCAGGTGGACGTGCCGAGGATGAGTCCACTCGTGGGCACGCCCGTGCCGGCGGTAACCAGGGCGTGCTCGACGTCGTCGACCTGGTTGCAGGAGGTGCCGCGCACCTGCCGGACCGCCTCGGTGATGCCGTTCATGCCGTGGATGTAGGCCTCGCCGAGCAGCCCGCCGCTGGTGTTGATCGGCAGCGTGCCGCCGAGCGAGAGGTTCTCGACGGTGGCGAAGTCCTTGGCCTCGCCCTTGTCGCAGAACCCGAGCTCTTCGAGCTGGACCAGCACGAACGGGGTGAAATGGTCGTAGAGGAATGCAGTGGAGATGTCGGCTGGGATGAGCCCGGACTGACGCCACAGCTGATCGCCGACGACGCCCATCTCGGGCAGGCCGATGATCTCGTCGCGGTAGTAGCTGGTCATCATCTCGCCGTCGAAGGTGGCGCCCTGGGCGGCGGCGGTGATGTACGCGGGCGGCTGGCGGAGGTCGCGGGCACGCTCGGCGGAGGTCACGACCAGTGCGACGCCGCCGTCGCTCTCCTGGCAGCAGTCGAGCAGTCGCAGCACGGGCTCGACCACCCAGCGGGACGCCTGGTGGTCCTCGATGGTGATCGGCCGCCCGTAGAACCAGGCGTCCGGGTTCGTGGCCGCATGCTTCCGGTCGACCACCGAGATCTGTCCGAAGTCCTCGTTGGTCACCCCGTACTCGTGCATGTAGCGGCGGGCGTGCACCGCCACCCAGGAAGCGGGCGTGAGCAGACCAAACGGGGCGTACCACGACAGCCACAGGGGCATCGTCGTGAGCGAGCCGCCGATGTTGCCGAAGCGCAGCCCGGACCGCTCGTTGAAGGCGCGGTAGATCACCACCACCTCGGCCACTCCCGTGGCGACGGCCATGGCCGCCTGCAGGACGGTGCCGGCGGCGGCGCCGCCGCCGTAGGGCACCCGGCTGAAGGTCGTGACCCGGTCGATGCCGAGGTTGCGTCCCACCTCCATCTCCTCGCTCGAGTCGAGCGAGAACGTGACGATGCCGTCGACGTCGGCGGGTGTCAGCCCGGCGTCGTCGAGCGCCGCCTTGACCGCTTCGCAGGCGAGCTGGAGCTCCGTGCGACCGGATTCCTTGGAGAACTCGGTCTGGCCGATGCCGGCGATCGCGGCCCGGTTGCGCAGCGCGTGAGTCATCCGCCGGTCGGCAGCGTGAGGCGCGCCGTCCCCGTGGCATGGTCACCGAGTTCGTTGCTGGCCCGGAACTCGACGTCGACGGTGAGCTCGTCGTCCTCCTGCTCGGCGGCGGTGACCGAGCCGGTGAACGTGAGGGTGGAGCCAGGGAAGACGGGGACGCCGAGGCGGATCGAGAGCCGCTTCACCATGGCGTCCGGTCCGGCCCAGCGGGTGAGGTACCGGCTGCAGTGGGCGTTGGTCGAGAGGATGTTCATGAAGATGTCGGGCGCGCCCTGGGAGTTGGCGTACGCGCGGTCGTGGTGCACTGGCATGAAGTCGCGCGTCGCGATGGCGCCGGCGACGATGCGCGTGGCCGTCATCTCGACCGACAGCTCGGGCAGTGCGTCACCGGCCTGCGGCGGGTGGGAGGCGGTCGGGCCGGCGCTCACGACGCTGCCGCGGGGCGGAACTGGTGGAGGACCAGCTCGCCGTCGAAGGTCTCGAAGAAGACCTCGACCGGCATGCCGATGGAGGCATCCTCGAAGTTGATCTCGCGCAGGTTGGACACGAGGCGTGGTCCTTCCTCCAGGTCGACCAGGGCGACGATGTAGGGGTGCTCGACGAATGGGTCCTGTGGGTGCTGCGGCATGACGAAGCTGTGGACCGTTCCCCGCCCACTGGCTTCGACGGTGTCCCACGCCAGGGAGCTGCAGGACGGGCACATCGGGCGGGGCGGGTGCCTGAGCTCGCCGCAGTCGGCGCAGCGCTGGATCAGGAGCTTGTGCTCCTCGAGCCCGTCCCAGAAGAACTGGGTGTCGGGCGACATCGAGGGGGCGAGGCGCATGCTCATCCGGCGTTCCCACCCGGCTTGAACTTGAGGACCCGGAAGCGCTGGCGGGCCACGATCTCGCCCTGTTCGTCGCGGTAGGTCGAGACCCAGGTGACGAAGTGGCCGGGCCCGAGGCGAGTCTGCTTCTCCTCGGAGATGGACTCCATGGTGTTGGACGACGACACGACCTCGCCGAGGCGCAGGTACCGCTCGATCTCGAACTCGGAGTTCGACGCCAACGTGCCCGTGAAGCCCGCCTCGTCGAACACGGTGAGCGGGCTCGCCTCCGTGATGGGGGTGGGCGAACCACCACGCTCGCCGATGCCTTCGATCATGGGCGTCGGCATCGTCCAGGTCTGCACCATCAGCGGCGGCGCCACGATCGCCCCGAAGCGGGACGACGCCGCCGCCTCCTGGTCGAGGTACGCGGGGTTGTGGTCGTCGAACGCGGCGGCCCAGTGCCGGATCATCGGCAGGTTCACCGGGTCCGGGGCGGCGGCTCCTGGACCCATCGGCTGGCCGATGAGGGCGGCGAGCTGCTCCTGGAACGTGGGACTTCCCTCGGCCAAACCACCCTCCCGTGCTCGCACCGGGTCGAAGCCCGGTGGAAATGACATGCAGAGTGTAGGTTATCCCCTGTGCCGGCAGGGCCGAAGCAGATCGGGCAGGGCGTGGCCACCCGTGCTGCGCTCGTCGACGCCGGACGGCGGTTGTTCGTGACGCAGGGCTACTTCGCGACGGGGACCGAGGAGCTCGTGGCCGCCGCCGACGTCACCCGAGGAGCGCTCTACCACCACTTCGCGGACAAGCAGGACCTGTTCCGTGCGGTGTTCCACGCCATCGGCGCCGATGTGCTCGCCGGGCGGCTGGGTCCGCTCCGCGAGCCCGTGGATCCCACACTGGTCGCCTGGGACCAACTCCGGCAGGGCCTTCGCCGCTTCCTCCAGACGGTGGCGGTCGAGACCGAAGTCCAGCGGGTGATCCTGATCGAGGGACCCGCCGTGTTGGGATGGCACGAGTGGAGCGAGCTCGAGAAGCGCTACAGCCTCGGACGGATCGAGCGCACCATCGAGGACAGCATCCGGGAGGGGCTCATCGAACCACAGCCGGCAAGCGCCCTGGGCCAGCTCCTGCTCGGCCTGGTGAACTCGGGTGCCCTGGTCGTCGCCAACGCCGCCGACCGCGCGCAGGCGGAGGCCGAGGTCGTCGAGGCCGTCGACGCGCTCCTGCGCGGGCTGCGCCGGCCGGGTCGGGCTCGGTGAGGCCTGATTCCCGGGCGTTCTGTTCAGTGCTCCAGTTCGAGGTGCGCGACCTCGACCGGGCCGTGGCGCTCTATCGGGATGGCTTCGGGCTCGAGCTCCACGTGTCAGATCATGAGGGAGGGGACCATGGCGCCGACGACCGCTGGATCAGCGGTCGGCACGCGGCCATCACCTGGCAGGCGGTCACGAGCGGTGCGCGTGCGCTGTCGGCGCCCGCTGGGGTGTTCGTCCTGGTGCGAGCAGGCAGGACGACCGTGGGGTGCGGAGGGGTGCAACGCTTCGACGCGGACACGGGCGAGATCAAGCGGATGTGGATCGATCCCGAGTGGCGGGGCCAGGGCTTGTCGAAGCGGCTGCTGGCCGATCTCGAGGACCGCGCCCGCCAGCTCGGCCATCGACGGGTCGTCCTCGACACCAACGCGGAGCTGACCGAGGCGCTGCACCTGTACGCGTCGGCGGGCTACGCCGCGACGGAGCCGTACAACGACAACGCGTACGCCCAGCGGTGGTTCACCAAGGACCTCTGACGGTCAGGTGGCAGTGAACAGGAGGAGGTCGATCCGGTAGGGGAGGACGAACTCGCCGCCGTGGCGATCGATGGCTGCGCCCACCTCCCCGAGCAGCTCGGATCGCAGGTCGGGTTCGAGCAGGAGGTGGTTGGAGTGGGTGGCGATGTTGCCCACCCAGCCGGCCGCGTCGTACCGCTGCTCCCAGAACAGCTCGACGTGCTCCACCTCGCGGTAGCCCTCGGGCGGCTGACCGGCATCGACGGTCTCGAGCACTCGCTCGCTCCCCTTGGGCTTCACGTCCCGACCCCGCAGCGAGCTGTCCATGTTCGGCGCGAGGCGGTCGTAGATCTCGTCCATCTCCCGGCGGAGCGGGGTGTCGACGAAGCTCGGCCGGTTCCAGCAGATCGCCAACGTGGCGCCGGGCGCCAGGAGCTCCCGCGACCGACCCAGACCCTGCTCATGATCGATCCAGTGCCACGCTTGCGCGCAGGTGATGAGGGGCCAGTCGCTCCGCCCCGCGGCCTCGCACGTCTCGAAGTCGCTGATCTCGATCGACCACGTCGCAGGCAGGTTCGACGCCAGGACGGTGGCCATGGCCGTGTTGGGCTCCACGGCGTGGCCCGGCAGGTCTCGCGCCGCGAACCCTGCGGCGAGCTTCCCCGTGCCCGAGCCCACGTCGAGCACCGCGTCGGGCGCCGCCCGGTCGAGGAGCAGATCGAACAGCTCGTCGGGATACGCGGGTCGGTACCGGTCGTAGTCCTCCGCCACCGTCCCGAAGATCAGCCGCCGGGGTGGGTTGCTGGAGGTCACGTCCACAGTCTGGCGCGCCGGGTCGGGCCGTGCGCCCACATGCCTGACACGGCGTCAGATCGGGTGGCTACGATCGCCCGCCATGTCTTCTGAGCCGACCGCCGCCTTCGCCGACCTGTGGGAGCTGGTGTACGACGAGCTCGACTCCCGCGGCGAGACCGACCGCGACGCGCTGGTGATCTTCGGACGGGACGAGCGGGGGACCGGGCGCCGCACGTTCGCCGAGCTCGAGGAGAACGCCAACCGCTTCGCCGCCCACCTCCGATCCCTCGGGGTCGGCCACGGCGACCGGGTCGCGCTCTACCTCGAGAACCGGCCGGAGTACCTCGAGGCGCTGCTCGGCTCGTACAAGGTCCGGGCGAGCCCCATCAACGTGAACTTCCGCTACGTCGAGTCCGAGCTCGCCCATCTGCTCGGCGACTGCGCCGCGAAGGTCGTCCTCCACGAGCAGCACTTCGCGAAGCCGCTCGCGACCGTGCGCGATCAACTCCCCGACGTTGAGCACACCATCGAGATGGACGGCGCGTTCGACGAGATCCTCGCCGCTTCGGACCCGACCCGCGTCGACGTCGAGCGCAGCGGCGACGACCACTACATCCTCTACACCGGCGGCACCACCGGGCTCCCCAAGGGCGTGGTGTGGCGCCAGGAGGATGCGTTCTACAGCTGTCTCGGCGGCGGCGACCCCACGCGGATGATGGGCCAGGTCGAGCGCGTCGACGAGCTGCCCGAACGCATCGTCGACGCCTACAACGGGATGCTCCTGGCCCCGTTCATGCACGCCGCCGGCTCCTGGGTCACGGTGATGATCAACCTCGCCGGAGGCAAGGCCATCCTGCCTCGCGGTCCGCTCGACGCCGAGCTGGTGTGGGACACCGTCGACGCCGAGCAGGCTCACATGATGACCGTGATCGGCGACGCCGTCGGGCGCCCAGTGCTCGAGGCATGGCTCGCCAACCCCGGCCGCTGGGATGCCGGGTCGTTGTTCGCGATGTCCAACGGCGGGGCCCCCATGTCGGCCGCGCTGAAGACCCGTATCGCCGAGACGTTCCCGAGCCTGATCCTGACCGACGGCTTCGGGTCGTCCGAAGCGGGCACGCAGGGGACCTCACGGCTCAGCGCCGAGGCGGTCAAGGCCGCCAAGGGCGTCGCCCAGTTCGAGCCTGGCGACGACACCACCGCCGTGCTCGACGCCGACGATCGCCCACTCGAGCCCGGCTCGCCCGAGACCGGTCGGGTGGCCCGCACCGGCCGCCTGCCCCTCGGATACCTCAACGACGAGAAGAAGACGGCCGAGACCTTCGTCACCATCGACGGCACGCGCTGGCTGATCACCGGCGACCTCGCCCGGGTGGCGGCGGACGGCACGATCGAGCTGCTCGGTCGCGATTCGGCCACGATCAACACCGGCGGCGAGAAGGTGCACGGCGAGGAGGTCGAGAACGTCCTCAAGGCCCACCCGTCCGTGTACGACGTCGTCGTCGTCGGTGCTCCCGACGAACGGTGGGGCTCACGGGTCACCGCGGTCGTGCAGCCGGTGCCCGGGGAGGAGCCCACCCTCGACGAGCTGTCGGCGTACTGCCGCAGTGAGCTGGCCGGCTTCAAGGTCCCGAAGTCGCTCGTCTTGGTCGACGAGGTGGTGCGCTCGCCGGCCGGGAAGGCCGACCTGGGCTGGGCGAAGTCGATGGCGGCCGAGGGCGCCAGGACGTGACGTCAGCGCCTGGCGTCAGCGGCTGAGGAAGTCGCGCAGACGCTCGACCCAACCGGACGTGTCGCCGGGGCGCCGGGTGACGTGGAGGTCGGCGGCGGGGAGGAGGTCCCGCAGCCGCTCGGCGGTCGAGACCGGATGGATCGGATCGAGGCGCCACGCCAGGATCAGCGTCGGCACGGTGATGTCGGCGATCGCTACCGGCTCGGGCAGATCGGATTCGGCCGCGCCGCGCAGCACGATGGCTCGACGGCGCGAACGGCCGATGGGCAGCCGGTCGCTCAGCACGCTCCCGACCCGGTAGAGGCCCGCCGACCGAGGGCGCGACTCCCAGGCCGTGGGCGGGAGCGCGAGGACGAGGCGCTCGACCCGTTCAGGGGCCGAGACCGCGACCCAGAGCGCGGTGGCCGCGCCCATCGACGCCCCACCGATGGAGAACTGGCCGAGCCGCTCGCGGTCGGCCAGTGCGAGCGCGTCGCGTGCCAGGGCGGGCCACCGGCATGCTCCCGAGGCCTCCGGCGTGGGGGCGACGCCGTGGCCTCGGGCATCCCACCGGATGAGGCGGACGTCGGGCAGGTCGACGTCCGCCCACTTGATCGGACCCGACGAGTCCTCTCCGGCGCGGCTGGACAGGAGTCCGTGGCCCCACAAGAAGGGGTAGCCGTCGCCCTGCATGCTGACTGGGAGCGTCCGTGCCACGGCGATGAATGTAGGGGCAGGGGAGCGTGAGTCCCGTCGGTATCGTCGGCGGCCATGGAGTTGCACGAGCAGATGAGCGAGGCCCTCGAGCTACAGGTGATCGAGGCCAACGGCCAGGAAGCTGCCCAGGTCATCCAGAACGCGATCCTGGAGCACACGGCGGTCGCCGTGGGCGACGCGCTGCTCGATGCCGGTGCCATCGTGCTCCGTCGCATGGTGCTCGAGACCGAGGAGGCCCTGGTCGCGCCCGATCTTCTCAGCCGCTTGGCGCTCGACGGTGCCGTGCCCGAGGAACGCATCGAGCTGCTCACCGACACGATGACCATGGCGGCTGCGACGGCCGGGGGGATCCGGCCCTCGGTCGAGGCCCTCATCACCCGGGAGGGCGTGGAGAACGCCATGTTCGGGCTCTGGCTCGGGCTGCTGACGACCGTCAAGGTCTCGGCCATGGTTCTCGACAGCACGGAGGCGGAGCTGGTCGAGGAACTGCTCCACGCCCTCGAGCCGTAGGACCGGCGCGGCGCGGCACCTATGCTCGCATCTGACGCCCTGTCAGATCGCCGTGAGGGGAGATTCGATGATCGAGGGACGCAACCTGTGGGAGCTCGTCGAGGCACGAGCCGAGGCGACGCCCGACGCCGTGATGCTCATCGACCAGGAGGGGACCGAGGTCACCTTCGCCGAGTACAAGAGCTTGGCCGAGCGCGCCGCTGCCGGTCTCCACCAGCAAGGCGTGCGCGAGGGCGATGTCGTGTCCTGGCAGCTGCCGACCTGGGTCGAGACGGTCGTCCTGCTCAGCGCACTGGCTCGCATCGGTGCCCGCCAGAACCCGATCCTGCCCATCTACCGCGAGCGTGAAGTCGCGTTCCTCGCCTCCCAGGTCCAACCCCAGCTGTTGGTCGTCCCCGGTGTCTGGCGCGACTACGACTTCGAAGAGATGGCCCGCACGATCGCCGAGAAGAACCCCGGGATGAGCGTGCTCGTGGCCGACCGGTCGTTGCCCCAGGGCGACCCGTCGACGTTGCCGCCCGCCCCCGTCGGGCCCGACGACCCCGATGCCGCCCCGGTCAGCTTCTACTACTACACCTCGGGTACCACGTCGGACCCCAAGGGCGCCCAGCACACCGACATGACCATCGACGCGGCGGCCCGGGGCATGTGCAAGCAGCTCGAGGTCACCGAGGCCGACCGCATCGGCTGTGTGTTCCCGTTCACCCACATCGCCGGCTCGGTCTACGTCATCAGCGCGCTGCGCTACGGCTGCACGATGATCGTGGTCGAGAGCTTCGATGCCCAGACCACGCCGCCGTTGCTCGCCGAGCACGGGGTGACCCTGGCCGGTGCGGGCACGCCGTTCCACATGGCCTATCTCGCCTACCAGCGCGACCACCCCGACGAGGCGCCGCTGTTCCCGAACGCCCGGGCCTACATCGGTGGCGGTGCGCCCAAGCCCCCACAGCTCCACTACGACGTCAAGGACGAGATGGGCGGCGTGGGCATCGTCTCGGGCTACGGCATGACCGAGGCCCCGATCGTGACGATGGCCTCGGTGCGCGAGCCCGACGAGGAGCTCGCCAACACCGAGGGCGCGCCGGTCGAGGGTGTCGACATGCGCATGGTGCGCCTCGACGGCTCCGTCGCCCCCGCAGGTGAGGAAGGCGAGATCCGGGTCAAGGCGCCGATGGTCATGCGTGGGTACACCGACGACGCCCTCAATACCGAGGCCTTCGACGACGACGGCTACTTCAAGACCGGCGACCTCGGTCGGTTCACCGCGGCCGGCAACCTGGTGATCACCGGCCGGGTGAAGGACATCATCATCCGCAACATGGAGAACATCTCGGCCAAGGAGGTCGAGGACCTGCTGTTCACACATCCGGCCGTGGCCGACGCCGCGGTCATCGGTCTCCCCGACGACCGCACGGGCGAGCGCGTGTGTGCGATCGTCGTGCCCGCGGACCCGTCCTCGCCGCCGTCGCTCGACGACCTGCTCGGCTACACGGTCGAGCAGGGGTTGGCCAAGCACAAGACGCCCGAGCAGCTCGAGCTCGTCGACGCCCTGCCCCGCAATCCCACGGGCAAGGTGCTGAAGTTCGAGCTGCGCGAGCGCTACGGCGAGGGCTGATCGCCCGACCCGGACATCGCGGATTGCGGCGTACGCCGCGCGCACGGCCCGCGGCGTCGACGAGTCGACTCCCAGCACCACGGGCATCCCGGGTGAGCGACCATCGAGCCTGACTGGCCGGTAGCTTCGCGCATCATGTCCGGAGTGCCTCGCCGATTCTGGCTCCTGTGCCTCGGGGTGTTCCTCGTCGGCATCGGCGTCCGATTCGTGGTCGGCGCGGTCGAGTCCGACGGCGACGAGCCTCAGGAGGCCCGCGCCGCGATCGAGCTCTTGTCCGCCCGAGGGCCCGTCGACCGTGCGGTCGACAGCTACGAGGGGCTCGGCATCTGGGTCGACGCGTTCGACTTCGAGCCGGCGTACCAGGGTGACGGCGGTGGCGAGCCGCCGCTGTCACCGTCGGTCGTGGACGAGTTCGCCGACCTGGGCGTGCGCACCATCTATCTCCAGGCCGCCCGACGCGATGATCGCGCCGATGCTCGCCTGCTCGACGAGGGGCTCCTCGCCGAGTTCCTCGTGCGGGCCCACGCTCGGGGCATGGAGGTCGTGGGCTGGTACCTGCCCCTCTTCGACGACATCGACGCCGACCTCGACCGGTTGCTGGCCATCGCCGAGTTCGAGGCGTCCGGCCACCGCTTCGACGGGGTGGCGGTCGACATCGAGTACATCCAGGCGGTGAGCGACGCCGAGGAGCGCTCGACCCGACTCGTGCTCCTGTCCCAGCGCCTCGACGATGCGCTCCCCGACGCCACGTTGGGGGCGATCGTTCCCCCGGCGGTACAGCTCGAGGTCATCAACCAGTCCTACTGGCCCCGGTTTCCGTGGCGGGATCTGGTGCCGTACTACGACGTGTGGCTGCCCATGGCGTACTGGACGACGCGGACGGTGGAGTCGGGGTACCGAGACGCGTATCGCTACGCCGACGAGTCGACCCGGCGGATGCGCAACAACCTCGGTCAGGACGACGCCACCGTGCACATCATCGGTGGGATCGGCAACGAGACGACGACCGAGGATCTCGACGGGCTCCGGCGGGCGATCGAGGACACCGGGTCGATCGGTGGATCGATCTACGACTGGGTCAGCCTCCCGCCCGAGCGTCGCGCCGAGCTGCCGGTCTCGGTGCCCGAGTAGCGGCGCTACCCGGCGGCGAGGAAGCCGCTGGAGCCGACGGAACCGAGGGAGTCGACCCGCCGTGCCGCCGTGCTCCACCGTCGCTCGGCGAGCACCCGGGCGAGGCGGGCGTCGGACGACGCGTAGGCGTGGAGCGCCTCGTGGGACAGGTCGTGGATCCGTGTCCGGTCGACCTCGACCGGCGCGAGGCCCACGAGCCGGGCGATCGACTTGAGCGAGCACGAGATGCGCAGCGCGGGGCCCACGTCGTCGCGGTAGAGGCGGTAGGCGTCGAGGTGGGCGTGGTCGTACCACGCCGCCCGGTAGCAGTGGTCGTGGCCGGGGAGAGGTTCGTGGCGATGCCGGATGCGGGGGTCGGCCTCGATGTGGAGGCCGAGCGGCAGGCCCCACAGCCGAGACCGGTCGGCGATGAACGGGAGATCGAACGCACCGCCGTTCCAGGTGGTGATGACGCCGGGAGGGAGCTCGGCCAGCCGCTGGTCGAGCTCCCAGAGGATCTCGTCCTCGGGGCCCTGGAACAGCTCGTCGGCGCCCGTGGAGAGCGCGATGGCCATGATTCGCGCCACCGAGGGGTCGAGACCGTCGACGGAGGTGTCCGTCTCGATGTCGAGTCCGTAGATCGGCGGTTGGCGCACCGTCCTGGCCCCCTCGTCTCGTGCGTGCAGCACGTCTCGCTTGGTAGCACGATCGTAGGGACGGCGATCCCGCCAACGGTGGACCCCGCACCCCTACGGCCACCCCACGCGACGTCAGTCGTTCGACCGGAGGCCCGGCAGCGGGAGATCGAGGAGCTGGCCGAGGCGCCGGCGGACGTCGGGGGTCAGCGGCTGGCGGAACTCGTCGATGCGCAGCGTCAGGGTGAGCTCGCCGTCGGCGGGGTCGACGCTCTCGAGGACGGCGTGGCGTGGCAGCGGCGGCAGCGGCAGGTAGCCCCGGAGGAAGCGGACGAGGGGCGCGGGCACGCCCAGCAGCGAGACTCGTTCCGGGCGGAGGCGGAGGAACCCGCCACTGATGTCGGGCACGGTGAGCACCTCGCTCACCCGGAACCCGCGGATTCCGGTGGTGGTGACCACACCTTCCTCGGTGAGACGCAGCCGCAGCGGCAGGCCCCGGTCCTTGGTCCAGCGGTCGACGTTGGCCTGGGAGACCACGGCCCGCAACCCGACCGGCCCGGCCACGAGGGTGGGAGGTACGCCGGGCACGACCCGGACGTGTTGCGCGCGGATGATGAACCGGTCGATGACCAGCCCGGCGACCGCATAGGCAGGGAGCTCCACCTTGACCAGGTCGATCTCTCCGCGGAGCAGGCCGCCGGGTGTGAGCTTGAGCCGGGGGCGCAGGGGCCGGCCCAGCGTGGCCTCCGAGACGGTGTCGAGGAACGCGACGAACAGGTCCTGAGCCGGGTGGTAGGCCGCGAGCTCCTCCGGCGCCGGTAGACGTGCCGGCTCGTCGTCGTCCGGCGGCTCGTCGTCGTCCGATGGCTCGGCGTCCGGCGGCTCGTCGTCGGGGTTCAGCTCGGGTTCATGCAACGTTGCTGATGCTAGGAGGCCGTGGTTGCCGGCGTCGGAGGGGGTGGCCGAGGGCTCGGGGCTCGTGCCCGGAAGTTGTGAGGCACAGCCGGACGACTTCACAAGCGAGGAGGCCCGTCAGGGCCGAGGAACGGCTCAGAGGAGTCGGGCGGCGAGCTCCGACAGCGGTGATCGTTCGCCGCGCAGGAGGCGTACGTGCCCGAAGCAGTCCTGGTCGGTGAACGCGGTGACGAGCGCCGTGAGCGCGTTGGTCTGCTCGGACAGGAAGGCCGCGTCGATCTGGCTGGTATCGCCGGTGAACACGACCTTGGAGTCCGCCGCGATGCGGGTGAGGATGGTCTTGCCGACCTGGGGTGACAGGTTCATCGATTCGTCGATGATCACGTAGCTCGAGTGCAGGGTCCGGCCGCGGAGGTGGGTGACCGACTCCATGGTGAGCTGGCCACGCGCCCGGATCTCGTCGAGGACCTCCGAGGCGCTCTCGCGACTGCGGTCGGTGCCGGGATCGGAGCCCGTCAGCGCGTAGACGGCATCGGTGATGGCGGCCATCCACGGATCGAGCTTCTCGTCGAGGGTGCCCGGGAGATATCCCACCTCGGCCTTGCCGACGGGGATGACCGGGCGGTACACGCAGATCCGTGAGTAGCGGCGGTCCTCCACCACCTGCTGGAGCGCGGCGGCCACGGCGGTGAGGGTCTTGCCCGTGCCCGCAGGCCCGTCGAGGGCGACGACCTTGACGTCGTCGTCGAGCAGCAGGTCGAGGGCGAAGCGCTGCTCCTTGTTGCGGGGGCGCAGGTCCCAGGCATGGTGCTCGGCGGGGAGCATCTCGAGCCGGTTCCGACGACGTCGCACGAGCGCGGACTGGCTGCCGGCGTGGAGGACGCCGAACTCGTTGACGTGGAGCTGGGCCACCACGTCGTCGGCGCCGGGCGGGTCGGGCTCGCCGCCGTAGAGCGCGTCGACGAGCAGGGCGTCGACGTCGAACTCGCGCCAGCCCAGGTCGTCGCCACCGACTCGCGCCGAGTCGAGCGGATCGTGCTCGTGGGCGTCGAGTCCGAAGGTTGCCGCCTTCACCCGCATGCTGGTGTCGTTGGAGACGAGCCGGACGTCGGGGCCGCCGTCGTACCGTTGTCCGAGCGCGGTCCCGATGATCCGGTTGTCGGGCTTGTCGGCGTCGAGGCCGTGCTCTCGCAGCAGCGACGTCTGTACGCCGTTGAGCGCCACTCGCAGCGTGGAGCCGCTCGGGAGCTGCTGGCGCGTCTCGAGGTCGCCGCCGGCCTCGACCCGGACGTTCTCGATCCGGCGGAGGACGTCGCGTGCCGCACCACCGACGGCGTCGAGGCGCTTCTTGAGCCCGTCGAGCTCCTCGATGACGGTGAGCGGGACGATCAGGTCGGCGTCGGGATACGCGCCGAACACCCCCTCGGAGTCGGCGACCAGCGCCGAGGTGTCGAGCACGACCTGCGTGCGCGTCGGCGTGGCGTCGCTCGTGCGCGTCGGCGTCGGTGCAGGCGCGTCGGAGACGAGCGCGGGATCGGGGGTCATACGGCCTCCAGGACAAGCTTGGTCCGAGCATCCGTGACCGGCGGCGAGCCGTCGAACGGTCGGACCTGGCTACGGTCGAGCACTGCTCTTGATAGTGCACGCCCGGGCCGACGCGCACGCGGATACCCGCCGGACACCTGCTGGCACCGGCTGCCATGGGCCACCATGCCGGGATGCCGAGTTGTGTGTTCTGCCGGATCGTCGCTGGCGAGTCCGACGCGCACGTCGTCCTCGACGACGACGTCGCCGTGGGGTTCCTCGACGTCCGGCCGCTGTTCCCCGGTCATGTCCTGCTGGTGCCCCGGGACCACGTCGTGACCCTGGCCGACCTCCCGGTCGACGCGGTGGCTCCGCTGTTCGAGCGGACTCAGCGTCTGTCGGCGGCGATGCCCGAGGCCATGGGCGCGCAGGGGAGCTTCGTGGCGATGAACAACACCGTCAGCCAGAGCGTCCCCCACCTGCACGTGCACGTCGTGCCCCGGACCAAGGGCGACGGCCTGCGGGGGTTCTTCTGGCCACGCTCCGAGTACGACGACGACGAACACGCCGCCGACGTCGCCGCCCGCATCCGCGCCGTCGTCCAGCCCGGGAGCTGACCGGGCGGTCCGGCGATCGGGACCCGGCCCGTCAGGGTTCGAAGCGCACCGACGGCTCGCCCTCGGTCACCGTGATGGTCGCAGGGACGCCGAGCAGGCTCATCGGGTCACCGGACCAGTCCGCGGTGTGCAGGGACACGACGTCGCCCTTGTACTCGCCGGCCAGGATCGTCAGATCGACGCTCACGCCCCCGGCGCCGCCGTGGTCAGACGCTTCGGCGTCGAAGACCAGCGCGTCGTAGGTCCCGTCGTCCAGCACGATGCCGAGCCTAGGAGCCGAGGCGTGGATCATCGGACGTTCACCGGTCGTCCATGTACCGGATGGCGCCGACTCGATGCCTGGTCACGTCGGCTCGCTAGAACTCCCAATCCTCACAGGGGTACTCGGGACCGGCACCAGCCGGTCCCGAGTCGTTCTCGGCGGCGACATCGGGGGGCCTGGCACCTGGAGCGGTCGGTCCCGGGTGTCACAATCGGACCATGAGCCTCCGGGGACGACTGCTGGTGGCTGAGCCCACCCTCGCCGATCCCAACTTCCACCGCACCGTCGTGTACCTGATCGACCATTCCGACGAAGGTGCGCTCGGGGTCGTGCTGAACCGGCCGAGCGAGACCCCGGTCCGCGAGGTCGTACCCACCTGGGCGCCGTACGTGAGCGAGCCCCAGACGGTCTTCATGGGCGGTCCGGTGTCGCCCGAGGCAGCGATTTGTCTCGGACGGTGTACCGACGGGTCGGACTCGAGCCTGTGGACCGGACTCAGCGACGGGGTCGGTGTCGTCGATCTCAACGGCGATCCGGTCGACGCCCCGGCCGGCGTGACCGGCCTGCGGGTGTTCGCGGGCTACTCGGGCTGGAGCGCCGGGCAGTTGGAGGGTGAGCTCGAGCTCGACGGATGGATCGTGCTCGACGCCCAGGCCGATGATCTGTTCGTCGAGACGGCCGACGAGCTCTGGCGCCGGGTGCTGTCGCGCCAGTCCGGCCCCCTTCGCCGGCTCGCCCCGTTCCCGAGCCCTCCGTAACTGAGCGAGGACCCGAATCGGTCACGGGGCACTGCAGACCAGCGTTCGCGAGGACGAGCGTCGATTTCGTATGCGCCAGGGGTGGTCAGAGCTCGTCGAGGAGCTTGAACCCCTCGCCGAGCTCGCACTCGCCGAGCGCGCCCCACTCGGCGCAGCGGTCCCGGGTGCGTTCGGCGAAGGTCTGCCACTGCTCATCGGCCGTGGGATCGTCGACGTCGACGTGCATGGTCGAGCGCAGCTGGGACCGGTGGGCGCGCAGCGCGAGGAGCTTGGCGTCGAGGTGTCCGGTGACGTCCTCGACGTGGTCGGCCTCGTCAGGTTCGAACAACAGGAGGGCCTCGGGCCGGTGGTGGGCCAGCTCCTGTTCCGGGAAGAACAGGGGATCACGGGCCGCGACCACCCCCTCCACGGTGAGGTGCCCCGCGTGGCGGTGGTCGGGATGGAGGCGGTAGCGCTTCCACGGATCGTGGCCGAGGACCACGGTGGGCCGGAGCCGACGGATCCAGTAGGCCACCTGCCAGCGCTGTCGCAGCGACGAGTCGAGCTCGCCGTCGGGCCAGCCGAGGAAGACGACGTCTCCGGTCGAGCCCAGCGCCTTCGCCGCCTCGCGCTGCTCGGCCTGGCGAAGGGCGACGAGCTCGGCCACGTCCTGGCCGGGATTCCAGGTGCCCTTCGATCCGTCGGTGCAGACGAGGTGGTTGATCACGCACCCGCCCGCCGCCCACTTCGCCAGGGTGGCGCCGGCCCCGAACTCGATGTCGTCGGGATGGGCGCCGATCGCGAGTGCCCGTTCCGGCACGGGCAGGTCGCGACCGATCTCGGCGGCGGAGCTCACGGGTGCGCCGGGAGGGCGAGGTCGGCGGGCAGGTCCACGTCCCAGCTGAGCCGGGCATCCTTCACGATCCGGAGCTGCTGGCCCAGGCGTTCGGCTTCGTGGCGGTGTGCGGTGAAGGATCCGGAACCGTAGGCGAAGCGGAACCCCACATCGGTGGGCACGGCCAGGACGTTGGTGCCATCGAGCGCCCGGTCGGGAACGAGGGTGACACCCGGGGTGGCACCGACCCACGCCAGCTCCCGTGCGAGTGGGATATCGGAGTGGGCGACGATCGCCGTCCGGTACCCCTCGCCACCGAGCTGGTCGACGCCGGCGCGCACCGCACCATTGAGGCCCAGTCCGGGTGTCCAGATCACACGGACATCCTCGACGTCGGCCCAGGCACGCACCGATTCGGCATCGCAGACCACCGCCACGGGGAGCTCGCCGGCCGCGGCGACCACGGCCGACGCCATGCGGCGAGCGAGGGCATCGCGCTCGCTGGGACCGAGCTCGGGCGCGAGCCGGAGCTTCGCTTGCGCGAAGTCCTTCACCGGGATCACGACGCACGCGGTGGCCGACATGTGCCGGCAGTGTACGGAGCGCCTCCCCGGCCACGCCGACCCGTGGGGTCCGGCGGCTGATGGCGGGTTGTTCGGCACGCTCCTAGTGTGCGACTCATGTCGTCGATTCGGGTCGTCGTGTTGGGCGGAGGATCGTGGGGGACCACGGTCGCCCATCTGTGTGCCCACAACGCTCCCACGGTGTTGTGGTGCCGGTCGGACGAGACGGCCGAGAAGATCAACAGCTCCCACGAGAACGCTCGCTACCTGCCCGGCTACGAGCTCCACGAGTCGCTCCGTGCCACGACGGACCTGTCCGAGGCGCTCCAGAAGGCCGACCTGCTGGTCATGGGCGTGCCGTCCGACGCGTTCCGCGAGACGCTGCAGGCAGCCGCCACCTGCGTACGACCCTGGATCCCCGTCGTCAGCCTCACCAAGGGCTTCGAGATCGACACCGGCATGCGGATGACCGAGGTGATCCACGACGAGCTTCCCGGCCACCCCGTCGGGGTGCTCACCGGACCGAACCTCGCCAAGGAGATCCTCGCCGGAGCGGCCGCGGCATCGGTGATCGCCATGCACGACTTCGAGGTCGCCCAGTCGCTCCAGGACGTCTTCCACTCGAATCTCTTCCGCGTGTACACGAACGACGACCTCATCGGCTGCGAGCTCGGCGGCGCGCTGAAGAACGTGATCGCCATCGCCTCCGGCATGGCCGACGGGCTCGGCGCGGGCGACAACACACGGGCTGCGGTGATCACCCGGGGGTTGGCCGAGATCACCCGTCTCGGCGTGGCCCTCGGTGGTTCGTCGCTGACCTTCGCAGGCTTGGCCGGCATGGGCGACCTGCTCGCCACCTGCATCTCGCCCCAGTCGCGGAACCGGACCGTGGGCCAGTGGCTCGGCGAGGGGAAGTCGATCGACGACGTCATCACCGAGATGAACCAGGTCGCCGAGGGTGTGAAGAGCTGCCGGATCGTGCAGGACAAGGCGCGCGAGCTCGACGTCGAGACACCCATCGCCGACCAGGTGGTGGCCGTGTGCCACGAGGGCGCGACGGCGCAGGATGCCTATGCGGGGTTGCTCAGCACCCGGGACGGCCGCCACGAGATGCACGGCCTGCACGACCAGTGAACCTGCGCACCTGGGTAGTTCGCCGTCTGTTGGGCCGGCTCCGGATCGACGATGACACGGTCCGTCACCTCTCCACCTTCCAGCGCCTCGGCGAGCACCTCGAGATCCAGCCGCCGGGGGAGATGCTGCCCATCGGCGCGCGCACGGTGTTCCAGGCGCTGCGGACCCAGGCAGCCAGCCAGGTCGGCAGCGGGTGGGTGTGGCCGTGGTGGCTGCACCGCCAGATCGATCCCCGTTCCGTGGCGTTCGTCCCGAGCGGGCACCTGCCGTTCCTGAGCAACGTGACGGGCCGCAACTGGACCAGCATCGGCAACGTCGGCTCGGCGCGGGAGGCGGTGGTCGATCCGCGGGGTCTGGTGAGCCCGTGGATCGACGGCTGGTCGCTCGACTGGTGGGTCGGCGCGGAGGACACGTGGCACGTCCCCTCCGAGAGCGCGAACGTGCGCCAGTCGCTGGTCGATGACACCCCGGTGGTCGAGACGCGCATGCGGGTTCCCGGCGGGGACATCGTCCACCGGTCGTACGCGATGCGGGAGACCGCAGCCGACGGTGGTCGCGACCTGGCCATCGTGGAGATCGAGAACGCGTCGGCCGTGCCGGTCGCGCTCGCTCTGGCCGTCCGTCCCTACGACGTCGAGGGGCTGTCCGTCATCGAGCGGATCGAGCTCCATGGCGAGACGGTCACCGTCGATGGCCGGGTCGCGATGCTGCTTCCCCGTGAACCGAACCAGGTGGCGGCCTCGACCTTCCGCGACGGTGACTCGGCGGCGACCGTGTTCGCCGGCGAGGCCGTCGACGAGTTCCCGCGCGGTCTGCGATGCGAGGCGGGCATGGCACAGGCCGCGTTCGTGTACCCGCTGCCCCACAGCGCGACCATCCGCGTCGCGCTGCCGATCGAACCGGAGCCACGTACCCGCCGCACGGGTCGGGTACGGCGCCGCCTCCAACGCGCGGCGGGGTACCCGTCGGCCCTCCCCCCGGCCGAACAGGTGGCCAAGGGCTGGACGGCGCAGTCCGACCGGGGGATGCGCCTGGTGCTCCCCGACGAGCGCCTGCAGTCGGCGGTCGACGCCAACCGCCGCTACCTGCTGCTGTTCCACGACGGCGACGTCATCACCCCCGGCACGCGCACCTATCACCGGTTCTGGTTCCGCGATGCCGCCTACCTGCTGGCCGCCCTCGACCGCTACGGGTTCCACTCCGAGTCGGCCCAGGTGCTGGCGTCCTACCCGGGCCGCCAGCGCAACGACGGGTTCTTGTTCTCCCAGCGGCTGGAGTGGGACGCCAATGGCGCCGCGCTCTGGTCCCTCGCGCACCACTGGGACCTCACCCGCAACGACGAACTCGTCAACGCGTGTGTCCCGATGGTGGCCGGGGCGGTCGAGTGGATCGAGCGAAAGCGTCGGGGGAAGCGGCCCGATGCGGCGTTGCACGGGCTCATGCCCGCCGGCATCTCCGCCGAGCACCTCGGCCCGCACGACTACTTCTACTGGGACGACTTCTGGTCCCTCGCCGGCCTGCGCGACGGGGCACGGTTGCTCGCTGCTGCCGGCGAGGACGATGCGGCGGCGCGGGCCACCGCCTGTCTGGACTCGATGCGCAGCGACGTCCGCGCGTCGATGGCGGCAACGGCCGAGCGTCTCGGGACCCGCGCCGTGCCGGCCGGGCCGACGCGTCGCATCGACCCGGGGGTGATCGGCTCGCTGGTCGCCGCGTGGCCCCTCGACCTGCTCGGGGCTGACGATCCGACCATGGTCGAGACTCTGGAGGTGATCCGCGATCGGTTCTGTCTCGACGAAGCGTTCTTCCAGGGCATCTCTCACACCGGGCTCGGCACCTACCTGACGTTGCAGGTGGCCGGTGTCGAGCTCGTCGCGGGTGATCGGCGCGCGCTCGATCGGCTCGACTGGCTGCTGTCGGCGGCCACCTCCACCTGGACCTGGCCCGAGGCCATCCACCCGCGTGTCGCCGGCGGCTGCATGGGCGATGGCCACCACGGCTGGACCGCGGCCGAGTTCTTGTCGTTCGTCCGCTCGATGCTGGTCCGGGAGACCGACGCCGGCTTGGCGCTGTGTTCGATGATCCCCGAACGGTGGTACGGCCAGGGCATCGAGGTGCACGGGGCGCCGACGCGGTTCGGCACGTTGTCGTTCGCCGTTCGCTGGCACGGCGCCCGTCCGGCGCTGCTGTGGGAGCTCGATCGCCACGACGCCGAACGACCGGTGGCGATCACCTGCCCCGGCCTCGATCCGTCGTGGCGATCGACCGACGACCGGGGCGAGACGCTGCTGGCCGAACCGTCGGCACCGACGGCCTCGGTCGGCGCGCCACCGGGCGAGTGGTTCGCGTGAGCGACGTCGGCGACGCCGACCGGGCCGAGATGCTCCGCCTCGCGGGAGTGACCGAGTCGGAGATCGAGCGCGCCACCGCCGACGGCACGCTCGGCCTGCGGGCCATCGAGGCGATGATCCTGACCGACCTCCACCACGACATCGACGACATCGTGCGGGAGACCGGTCTCGCGACCGACCGGCTGCGTTCGTTGTGGGGCAACCTCGGCTTCGCCGAGCCCCGGCCGGGGGAGCAGATCTTCAACGACACGGATGTGGAGCTCCTCCGTGACGTGGCTGAGCTCATCGACTCGGACGTGGCGGACGCCGACGTCGTCATCCAACTCACCCGCATCATCGGCGCGTCGATGGCTCGCATCGCCAACCTGCAAGCCGATCTCGTGGTGTCGAGCCAGGCGGAGGACGACGAGGTGGCCGGCACGGGCCTGTTGTGGTTCGGCGACATGTTCGGGCTCGTGCTCGAGCAGGTCTGGCGGCGGCATCTGCAGGCGGCCGTGCGCGCGCGGCTCAGCTCGCCGGTCGAGGCTGACTCCGAGACCGCCGACCAGGCCGTGGGCTTCGCGGATCTCGTCGGGTTCACGGCCATGTCCCAGCAGCTCGACGCCAGCACGCTGGCTGGGGTGGTCGACCGGTTCGAGTCGGTCGCCTACGCGACGGTGAACGAGCACGGCGGCCGGGTCGTGAAGATGATCGGCGACGAGGTCATGTTCGCCATCGACGATCCCGTCGCGGCCGCCCACTGCGCAGTGGATCTGGCTGAGTCCTACCACGAGGCCGACGATCTGTCCGACGTGCGCGTCGGCGTCGCCCATGGACCCGTGATCGACCGGGACGGCGACCTGTTCGGCCCGACCGTGAACCTCGCGAGTCGGATGACCGGCATCGCCTACCCGGGTTCGGTCCTCGTCGACGAGCGGCTGCGCCAGCTCATCGAGAACGAGGGCGACCCGGGCGAGCTCGTGTTCCGGGCCATGCGTCCGCGGCGGTTGAAGCACCTGGGGCTCGTACGCGTCCATGTCCTGCGCCGGGCCGACGAGGACGATGCTCGCCGGCGGGAGCGACGGGAACGTCGCCGTGCCCGGGTCGTCGAGCTCACCCAGGGCCTGCTGCCGGGGATGGACGACGCGGGCTGAACCAACGCGGCACGTCCAGCTGGATCGACGCTCAGGTCGAGTGCCCGGGTGGGCGGTTCCAGCCAGCGCATGGGCACGACGGTAGCGTCGCAGGCGATGGCCCCGCCGACGGCGACGACGTTGCGCCCCAGCCTCAAGCGCAAGGCGCCCGGGACCCGTCACGAGCGGGAACTCTGGGAGGCGGGCCACGAGGTCGTGGTCGGCATCGACGAGGTCGGCCGGGGCGCGTGGGCCGGTCCGCTCACCCTGGGTGCGGTCGTGATTCCCAAGGCCAAGCGCCTCACCAAGGTGCGCGACTCCAAATTGCTCACGCCGGCCGAGCGGGAGGTCATGTTCGATCGCGTCGCCGAGTGGAGCGAGTGCTGGTCGGTGGGCCACGCCAGCCACGACGAGTGTGACGAGCTCGGCATGTCCGCCGCCCAGCGGCTGGCCGCGCAGCGCGCCATCGAGGGCCTGGGCATCGTGCCCGACCGGGTGCTGCTCGACGGGAACTGGGACTTCGTCGGCGGCGGGTGGCTACCGCCGACCGCGGTGCGCAAGATCGTGAAGGGCGACGCCAACTGCCTGTCGATCGCGGCCGCGTCGATCCTGGCCAAGGTCACCCGCGACCGGCTCATGCGGGCCGAAGCCGACGAGCACCCGTGGTGGAGCTTCGACACCAACAAGGGCTACCCGTGCCCACGGCACAAGACCGCGCTCGCCGGTGTCGGACCGTCGGCGATCCACCGGCGGAGCTGGGTGTTCATGGAGCACCTGCCCTGGCCCGGCGCGCAGCGCCGCATCCCCGCACATCTGCGTCCTGACGAGAACCAGGGCGTCCTGTTCGAGTGAGCGCTGCCGACCGATGACCTCTGGTGAGCTGTCCCGGCTGCTGGTCGAGCTGCGCGACCTGCGGCTCCAGCCCACCGACTGGGCCGAGGTGGAGCATCTCCTCGCCTCGATCGAGAGCGGTGGGGACGATCGCGTCGAGCAGCTCTCGCAGGTGGTCTTCGAAGCCCGGGTCCGTCGCAGCTTCTCGGGACCCAAGGCCAGCAGCGACGTGGTCCCCACCAAGCAGACGTCCGCGCTCCCCGTGGTGGGGGTCGTCTGCGGCGGCCTGTTGATCGCCGTGGGCGCCCTGCTCGGCGGCGGGATCATCCTCGTCGCGATCGTCCTGCTGGCCGTGTTCGTGTTCGCGATCGCGTTCGCGGGCTCGCGCGTGGCGCACCGCAATGCCGATGTGTCGGACAGCCCCGCCGAACAGCCCGTCCCGGTGCCGGATCAGGTTCGTCTGCGGATCGATGAGCTCGAGTCGCGATCGGATTGAGCAGCCAAGGCGTCGTTTGCATTTCCCGGATGGGAACCCGGCGAGGACCGCGCAGGTCCGTGCTCGGGGTGGCGGAAGTACGTGCCCGGCGAACGGCCGAGCGCGCGCCGGAAGGCGGCCCCGAACGCGCCCGCCGCTTCTACGAAACGACCTTCGGCTGGGCCTTCGAGCCGTGGGGTCCACCCGGCTTCTACAAGGTGGCCGATGACGGTCCGGTGCTCGGGGCTCTCCAGCAGCGGCGTGCACTGGGCGATGCCGGTCCGGCCCAAGGCTTCGAGTGCACCGTCGCCGTCGACGATGTCGCGGCCACGATCAGCGCCGCCACCGACGCCGGCGGGCGGGTGCTGATGGAGCCGACGGTCATCGACGGCGTCGGCGAGCTGGCCTTCGTGGCTGACACCGAGGGCCACGCTGTCGGGCTCATGCGCTACGAGAACGGCGGGTGACCGGCGCCGCGCGTCGGCCGACCGGGCTGGTCGGGCGCGACGTCGCTACCGTCGTCGCCATGACCGTGTCCCACCTCCGCCCTGCGCTGGTCCTGGCCGTGTGGACCTTCCTGGTCTGGACCACGCGGATCCGCAACATCTGGACCGACAACTCGCTGACGACCGGTGGCCAGGTCTGGCGGACGGCCCTGGCCCTCGCGTTCACCGCGTTCGCGGTGGCCACCGTGGCGGCATGGGCACGGGCCCGGCGAGCAGCACCCTGGTCGGCGAGCGGGTGGCTGGTCCGCGCGTTCGCGCTCTGGACGACCGGTGTGTGGGTGGTGCGGGCGGTGCAGATCGCGAACGCCGACCACGACCTCGCGTTCGTGCTCGTGCACACGGCGCTCGCGGTGGTCTCGATCGTCCTCGCGGTGTGGGCCGATCGTCGGGCGAACCGCGCCGACCGGGCCAGTCGGCCGACCGGGTCACGTCCAGCGCGAGTGTGAGCCAGCGGCTGCCGTCGCCCGCCTCCAGGAGCTCGCTTCGACCGGCGTTCCGACTCGTCCCGTTCGGGGCTCGCGCTGCATTGTCGCTCGTCTTCGCGCCGGCAGTACCATTCCGGCTCTCATGGGACAGAGCGTCACCGTCATCGCCAAGCATTCGTCCAACCCCGAGATGCTGCGGTTCGAGATCAATCGGAGCCTCACCGGCATGGGGCACGAGCGCTTCCGGTCGCTCGACGACATCGTCCGCAACCGGGCAGTCGACGAGCTGGCTCGGCGGCTGCTGTCGCACGGCGGTGTCGACGCGGTCCACGTGAACTCCTCGGTCATCACCGTCGATCTGGCGGGCGGGAGCACCGGTGACGGCCTCCAGGAGATCATCGAGAACATGTTCCGGTACTACGGCGAAGACGTCACCGGGCCCGTGGGGCTCGACGACACGCCGCAGGACCTCCAGCAGGACGCCGCCGCCGAGGCCGCTGAGGCCGCTGACGGTGGCGCTGGTGCCGAGGACGACAGTGGGTCTGGGGATGCGGGCGGAGCGGGTGACGACGAGGCCGTCGCGACGACGGTGGAGTGACCCCCGGCCGTCTGCAACACTCGCAGGAGTGAGCGCACCCGAAGCGGTTGACCGCGTCCGGTGGCCGCTCGTCGTGAAGCTGGGCATCGGGCTCGTGACCCTGGCCGTGGTCGGAGGCGCCGCTGTGCTGGTGTTCGGGGTGTTCCTGGCCGACCGCAGCGATGAGCCGAGCCGGATCATCACGCAGCTGGATGACCCGGTCGCGCCCGTGGCGCTGGCCGACGGTGGGTTCCTGGTGGCCGAACGCCAGTCGGGCCGGATCCTGCGCTCGACCCCCGCGGGCGAGCTCACCGAGACGGTCCGGGTGACCGACGAGCTCCGCACCGACGGCCAGCGGGGGCTGCTCGGCCTGGCGCTGCGCCGGGTGGGCGAGGTCACCGAGGTCTTCGCCTCGTGGACCCGCGCCTCCGACGATCGTCTGGTGGTCGGACGTCTGGTGGAGGGCGGGCAGATGTTGGTGTGGGAAGGCCCCCCGAGCGCCGACATCGCCAACGGCGGGACGCTCGTTTTCCGCGGCGAACACCTGCTCATCGGGGTCGGCGAGCTCGACGATCCGAGCGCAGTCGACGACCCGTCGGTGCCCAACGGCAAGGTGCTCGCGCTCGACCCTGACGGTGGGCCCGGCCAGGACCCGTCGGTGGTCGCCTCGGGCTGGCACAACCCCTTCGCCATCACCGTGGTCGGCGACGAGATCTGGTTGGCTGACAACGCGCCCGGCGACGAGCCCGAACGATTGGTCCGCATCCCGTTCGAAGGCGAGCCCTCGATGCTCGAGCTGGAGGAGAAGCGGGCCCCGTCGTCCCTCGACGTGTTGCCCGACGGTGACCTGGTGCTGTGTGGCTTCGTGTCCGAGGTCGTCGAACGGGTGCCCACGCCCGTGGAAGGGGTGGTGGCCCCCACCGAGGAGCTCGGGCCGCCGTGTGCCACCGGGGTCACCGTGCTCGCCGACGGATCGGTGGTCACCACCACGGCCGACGCCGTCTGGCGGGATCCGAGCCCGCCCGAACCCTCGCCCTGACAGCCAGCTCCTGGGGTCCAGTTGACCAGTGTCGAACAAATGTTCGACACTGGTAGCCATGGCTCGTGGAGAGCTCGCCGAGCAGATCCGTCCCACCGCACTCGCTCGCGAGCAGCGGCTGTCGGTCCTCCCCGCGCTCGGCGAGTTGATCCCCGGTGATGGGATCCGGCGCGGATCCACGCTGTCGGTCGACGGGCCGGCGGCCACATCGCTGGCCCTGGCCACCGCAGCCGCGGCATCCCAGGACGGCGCCTGGGTGGTTGCGGTCGGGTTTCCCTCGCTGGGGTTGTTGGCCGCCGCCGAGCTCGGCATCGCGCTCGAACGGTTCGTGCTGGTGGCCGCGCCCGACACCCGGCCCGGCCCGGACAACGAGGAGACCGTGTGGGCCACGGCCCTGGCCGCGCTGCTCGACGCGTTCGAGATCGTGCTCGTCCAGGCCTCTCATCGGGTGCGGCCACGCGACGGCCGGCGGTTGGTGGCCCGGACCCGCGAGCGCGGGGCCGTGCTGGTCCAGGTCGGGTCCCGGGGCTGGTCCGAGGGGGCCGAGGTGACCCTCGAGATCACCGGGTCGAGCTGGGAGGGCCTCGACGAGGGTCACGGTCACCTCCGGTCCCGGCGGGTCACGGTCGTGGGTGGCGGTCGCCGGGAGGCGGCCCGGCCCCGACAGGTCGAGCTGAGGTTGCCGTCGGCCGAGGGTGCCGTCGAGGCCGTGCTCCCCGAACCGGTCCGACTCCGTGCCTGACCCCGTCCCGCCCCGGAACCTTCTTCCCCGGCACCTCCGACCCCGGCACGAGCGCGCCGATCGGCGCGTTCCACCACCGTGAGCGCGCGAACGCGCCGATCCTCCGACCAGCCCGAGCGGGTGCTGGCGGTGTGGGTGCCCGACTGGCCCCTCGTCGCCGCTGGCGTGGGGTCCGACGAGCCGGCAGCGGTGTTCGTGGCCAACCGGGTGGTGGCCGCCACGCCCGCCGCCCGGGCCGCCGGGGTCCGGCGACACATGCGCCGGCGCGAGGCCCAAGCTCGCTGCCCCGCCCTGGCGGTGCTCGAGCGCGACGCCGAGCGTGATGCCCGCCGGTTCGAACCCGTGGTCCAGGCCCTCGAGGCGTTCACGCCCCGCATCGAGGTCGCCCGCCCGGGTCGGGCCGCCTTCCCCACCCGCGGCCCCTCCCGCTACTTCGGCGGCGACCGGGCGTTGGCCGAGCGGATCATCATCGCCGTCCAGGCCGTCCTCGCCCACGAACCCCCAGGGACGACCGCGCCGATCGGCGCGGACGACCAGCCGGGCCGCGCGAACGCGCCGATCCTCACGGTCGGGGTGGCCGATGGGCCCTTCGCCGCCGAGCACGCCGCCCGCACCGCCTACGTCGCGGCCCAGCGGGGCGAGGCGCCGGTGTGGATCGTCGAGCCCGGTGCCCAGGCCGACTACCTCGCGCCCCTGTCGCTCGACGCGCTCGACCGGCCCGAGCTCACCGAGGTGCTCCACCGCCTCGGCCTCCGCACCCTGCGTGACTTCGCTGGCCTCGCCGAGCGCGACGTGCTCGGTCGGTTCGGGCCCGAGGGTGCCGAGGCCCACCGGTTGGCTCGTGGCCTCGACGCCCGGCCGCTGCGTACCGAACCGGCTCCACCAGATCTGGTGGTCACGGCTGAGCTCGACCCGCCGGCCGAGCAGGTGGCGCCGGCGGCATTCGCGGCCCGGGGCCTGGCCGATGAGCTTCGCCGACGCCTCGATGCCCGCGGTTCGGTGTGCACCCGGGTGGTGGTCGTGGCCGAGACCGAGAACGGCGAGCGGTCCGAGCGGGTGTGGCGCCACGCCTCGACCGAGACCGGCCGGGCGCTCACCGCCGGAGCCATCGCCGACCGGGTGCGCTGGCAGCTCGACGGGTGGCTCAACGCCTCGGTCCGCCAGCGCCCCACCGCCGGCATCGCCCACCTCGAGATCCACCCCGACGAGGTCACCGCCGCCGACGGACGCCAGCTCGGGTTCTGGGGGGCCGACCCCGGGACGGCCGACCGGGCAGCGCGGGCCATCGCCCGGGTCCAGGGCCTGCTCGGTGCCGAGGCCGTGTCTGTGCCCGAGTACGCCGGTGGTCGTGAACCCGCCGAACAGCTCCGTCTGGTGCCGGCCGGCGCCGTCGACCTCACCGCCGATCGTCCCGCGGCCCGGCCCGACTGGGTGTCCGCACCCTGGCCCGGCCAGCTCCCGCACCCGGCGCCGGCCACGGTGCTCGCCGCCCCGACCCCGGTCGACGTGCTCGACGCCACCGGCCGATCAGTCCGGGTCGATGGTCGCGGTACGCCCACCGCCGCTCCCGACCGGCTGCGCCTCGACGGTCGCACCCGGCGCATCACCTCCTGGGCCGGACCCTGGCCGGTCGACGAGCGCTGGTGGGACCCCGAACGCCACTCCCGCCGGGCCCGGTTCCAGGTGGTGACCGACGACGGTACCGCCCGCCTCGTGGTCCTCGAGCGGGGCCGCTGGGCGGTGACGGCGACCTACGACTGAGCGCCGCTCCTCGCTCGCATGGCGAGCTCGTCGCTTCTCAGGTCCCTCGGCGGGGCCCCAGAACTTCCCGCGCATCCACGACGCTCCTGCTACTACGTTCACGGGTCGTGGCCGAGACGAACCGACAGGTGATCCTCCGGCGCCGACCCCAGGGGTTGGTGCAGCCCGACGACGTGGAGATCGTCGACGCACCGATGCCCGAGATCGGCGACGACGAGGCGCTGGTGCGCACCACCTATGTGGGCATCGACGCCGCGGTCCGCACGTGGCTCGACGGCGAGGGTGGCTACCTGCCGCCGCTCGAGCTCGGTGAGCCGGTCCGGGCCGGTGGTGTCGGTGTCGTGGTCGACAGCCGCTGCGACGCCTACGAGGTGGGCGACGTGGTCACCAACCTCTGCGGGTTCCAGGAGTATGCCGTCAGCCGCGACGACCTGTTCACCACCAAGGTCGACCGCGACGTCGACCACGAAGCCATGCTCGCGGTCTTCGGCTCCACGGGCGCCACCGCCTACTTCGGGATGCACGACATCGGCCAGCCCTCGGCGGGCGAGACGGTCGTCGTTTCGGCGGCAGCCGGTGCGACCGGCTCGCTCGCCGGCCAGATCGCCAAGGCCCACGGTGCCCGTGTCGTCGGCATCGCCGGCGGGGCGGAGAAGTGCCGCACGGTGGTCGAGGACCTCGGTTTCGACGCGTGCATCGACCGCCACACCGACGACCTGGCCTCGGCGTTGCGCGAGCACTGCCCGAAGCGCGTCGACGTCTACTTCGACAACGTCGGCGGTCCGATCCTCGACGCGGTCCTCGGACGCCTGGCCATGCACGGCCGGGTGGTGCTGTGCGGGGTCATCAGCAGCTACCTCACCGGCCAGCACCCTGGACCGTCCAACTACGTCAAGCTCCTCGCCATGCGGGGGAAGATGCAGGGCTTCAACACCCTCGACGAGTGGGGTCGCTTCGACGAGGCGTTCTCCCAGCTGCGCTCGTGGGTCGAGTCAGGCGACCTCCGGTTCCGGTCGCAGGTCTTCGACGGTCTCGACGAAGCCGTGCCAGCGCTCAACGCGCTGTTCGAGGGCACCAACGTCGGGAAGACGATGGTCAGGATCTCCGCGCCCTGACGGCCAGGCCGGCGCCGATCGCCACAGCTGTCGCGGCGATGGCCTTGCCCCAGAGGCGGGCGACGCCGTGCGTGAATGCATGTGTAGAGGTCGAGGTCGCGCCCGTCACGGCGGCGTACCTACCCCGAGGTCCGCTGCGTTCAGCACTGGGTCCGGCACGGTCGCCGTGTCGCCTGCCACACTCGAAGCCGTGGACCCGGGACCCTGGGATGCGGTGCTCGATCGGATCGACGATGCGGCCAAGGTCGCCGACATCGATCCCAACATCCACGCGATGCTCAGACGTTGCGAGCGGTCGCTCGAGGTTTCGGTGCCGGTCAAGCGGGACGACGGTTCGGTCGACGTCTTCACCGGTTGGCGCATCCACCACAACACCGTGCGCGGGCCGGGCAAGGGTGGGATCCGCTTCCATCCCGACGTCGACGCCGATGAAGTCAGCGCGCTGGCGGCCCAGATGACCATCAAGACCGCGGTTTGTGGTCTGCCCTATGGCGGGGCCAAGGGCGGCGTGTCGTGCGATCCCCGTTCGCTGTCGCTCGGCGAGCTCGAGCGTCTCACGCGTCGCTACGCCGCGGAGATCTCGCCGGTGCTCGGCCCCGACCGCGACATCCCCGCACCCGATGTCAACACCGACGGCCGGGTCATGGCGTGGCTGCTCGACACGCTCCAGCTCACCGGCGGCAGGGTTCACGCGCCGGGCGCGGTCACCGGCAAGCCGCTCTCGATGGGCGGGACCCGGGCGCATGCTGGTGGGACGGCGGCCGGTGTCGTCGTCTGTGCGCGGGCGGTGTTCGACGCGCTCCAGATCGAGCTGCCCGGCCGCCGGGCGGTCATCCAAGGCTACGGCAAGGTGGGTGGCACGCTCGCCTACCTGCTCCAGTCGGCCGGCATGCGCGTGGTCGCGGTGAGCGACGTGACCGGCGCAGTGTTGAACGAGGGCGGTCTGGATGCGGCTGCGCTCTCCGACCACGTGGCCGAGACCGGCGGGGTCGCCGGCTTCCCGCTCGGGGATCCGATTCCCGCGGGCGACGTGCTCGCGATGCCGTGCGAGCTGCTGGTGCCGGCTGCGCTCGGTGGCGTGATCGACGCGGGCGTGGCCGAGCGGGTGCAGGCCGAGGTCGTGGTCGAGGCTGCCAACGGCCCGACCCTGCCCGAAGCCGACGAGATCCTCGATCGGCGCGGAGTCACCGTCGTCCCCGACGTGCTGGCCAACGCCGGTGGCGTGACCGCCTCGTACTTCGAGTGGGCCCAGAACCGCCAGGGCTACCCGTGGGAGGAAGACCTCTTCGCCGAGCGCCACCACCGGGTCATGTCCGGCGCCTTCGCCGACGTGTGGGCCGCCGGCCAGCGCTGGGAGGTGAGCCTGCGGCGGTCCGCCTACGCCCTCGCGCTCGAACGGGTCGGCGACGCCATGCAGTCCCGGGGCATCTTCCCGTAGGGGTCAGATCCAACGCCAGCGGGTGGCTCGTTCCGAGAACTCGTCGGGGCGCTCGATCATGCCGAAGGCTCGCTCGGGGGTCACCTCGAACGAGGTGTTCGAGGTGAGGAACTCGCCGACCTCCTCGAGGGACTGGCCCATCTCCGCGCCGTACTTGTCGAAGAAGGCCTGCACGTGATCGCCGAGATCACCTCCTGACACGTCGACGGCCCGGCCCTCGAGCGAGACGACTTCCACGGTGTCGGTCGGAGCCACCACGATCTGGTCGTTGGCCTGCAGATTGCGGGCCTTTCGGGCGCTGGCCGCGCACGAGAACCAGAAGCGCTCGCGGTCGGGGAGCCACGCGCCCCACACCGGCATGGCGTGGGGACGGCCGGTCGGGGTGGCGGTGACGATCCAGTAGTTGCGGCTGTTGACCAGGCGTTCTTCGGCCCATGACCAGGGCAGGAGCCCCTCGTTCGTGTCGGGGACGCCATAGTCGGCCATGTCGGGGCGTTCCAGCAGTGGTGCCATGGTCGAAACCGTATGGGGCTGCTGTGAACGCCGCCGGGGCGCCGGTGGCGGTCCGGGGTCACCGGCGCGAGAAGACCTGGACCACGAAGGTCCGTCCGTGCGCGTGGGCGACACCGACACCGACGTGGGTGAACGACCGGTCGAGGATGTTGCCCCGATGCTCGGACGAGCCCATGAACTGGGAGTGGACGCTGCCGATCGACGAGCCGTAGCCCACGTTCTCGGCCAACTTCGTCCACTGGTCGTCCATGCCGTCGCGGAGGTTCGAGTGGGCGAGGGTGTTCCTCGACGCGAGGTGCTCGGCCCAGGCCTGGGCCTTGGACTGCGCCGTGGCGTCGTGGACCAGCGCAGGTATGGAGCGGTAGGTCCGCGAGTTGTTGACGTGGTCGAACGCGGTCTGCTGGTCCGCGTTCATGCACGCGGCCATCGTGAACACGACGATGGCGGCGGTGGCGGCGAGCCCCACCCGCCGCCCGGTGCGACGGCGGAGGGTGGGTCGGGTGGTGGTCGTGGTCGACATGGCGGGTTCCTCTCCCTGGTGGTGGATGGTCGCTGCTCGCACCTGGTTGCCGCCCTGAACCCGATGTCGACCAGCAGGACTCGCTTTGCAGTCACATGACAGTCGAAACCAAGTTGACACATCTGCAGGTCGAGCTGGGGGCAACTGTCGGTTGTCGAACATGCGTTCGACAACCGACAGTTGTTCGCTTACCATCGGGCGGCGTGGGTTTCAACAACCCGGACGTCCCCTGGTCCGAGCTGGAACGGACGCTGTCGGACCGCCCCGCCCCGCGCCGCGACCCGCGACACGAGAAGCCGACGCATGTCGAGGGCGACGGCAGCGACAGCCCGGCGTGGTCGTATCACCGACCGGCGTACTCGGCCCCTCAGGGGTTCACGCGCCGGCGGGGGAGCGTGCCCTATGCCGAGCTCCATTGCCACTCGAACTTCAGCTTCCTCGACGGGGCGTCACACCCCGAGGCCCTGGCCGAGGAGGCGGCCCGGCTCGGGCTCGAGGCGCTCGCGCTCACCGACCACGACGGCTTCTACGGCGTGGTCCGCTTCGCCGAGGCCGCCCGGGCGGTCGAGCTGCCCACCGTGTTCGGCGCCGAGCTGTCGCTCGGGCTGACCCGTCCCCAGAACGGCGTCCCGGATCCGGAGGGATCGCACCTGCTCGTGCTCGCCCGCGGTCCCGCCGGCTACGCCCGCCTGGCCGACACCATCTCCACCGCCCAGCTCGCCGGGCAGCTCAAGGGCAAGCCGGTCTACGACTCGATCGACTGGTCCCGGGCCCACGGCGACGACTGGGTGGTGCTCACCGGGTGTCGGAAAGGAGCGGTGAACCGGGCGCTGGTCGACCACGGTCCGGCCGCGGCCGAGCGCGAGCTGCGTCACCTCATCGAAGTCTTCGGTGTTGACAACGTTGTGATCGAGCTGTGGGACCACCACGACCCGCTCGACTCGGCCCGCAACGACGCGCTGGCCGCCCTCGCCGCCCGGGTCGGGGTGCGGGTGGTGGCCACCAACAACGTCCACTACGCCACGCCGGCCGAGCGGCCGCTGGCCACCGCGCTGGCCGCGGTGCGCGCCCGCGACGACCTCGACGGCGCCGACGGGTGGCTGCCCCCGGCGGCCACGGCCCATCTGCGGTCCGGGGCTGAGCAGGCCCGTCGCTTCGCCCGCTACCCGGGTGCGGTCGAGCGGGCCGCCGAGCTCGGTCAGGAGTGCGCCTTCGATCTCCAGCTCGTGGCCCCGAACCTGCCGCCGTTCCCGTGTCCGCTCGGGCCGGATGGGGTGCCGCTGAGCGAGATGGCATATCTCCGTCGGCTCACCGAGGTGGGCGCCGAGCACCGCTACGGGCCCCGCACCCGGCCCACCGTGCCCGGCGCGTGGGAGCAGATCGACCACGAGCTCGCCCTCATCGAGACCCTCGGCTTCCCCGGCTACTTCCTCATCGTCTGGGACCTGGTCGATTTCTGCCGCCGAGCCGACATCTACTGCCAGGGCCGGGGCAGCGCCGCCAACTCGGCGGTCTGCTACGCGCTCGGCATCACCAATGCCGACGCGGTGACCCTCGGACTGCTGTTCGAGCGGTTCCTGTCGCCCGAGCGTGACGGTCCGCCGGACATCGACATCGACATCGAGTCGAACCGGCGCGAGGAGGTCATCCAGTACGTCTACGAGCGTCACGGTCGCCGTCACGCCGCCCAGGTGGCCAACGTCATCACCTACCGGGCCAAGTCGTCGGTGCGCGACATGGCCAAGGCACTCGGCTACGCCACCGGCCAGCAGGACGCGTTCGCCACGTCGACCGACGCCTGGGGGAGCGTGGCCACCACCGCGTCCCAGGAAGAGAGCTCCATTCCTCCCGATGTCCTCGAGATGGCGGGGTCGGTGGAACACTTCCCCCGCCACCTCGGCGTGCACTCCGGGGGCATGGTGCTCTGCGACCGACCGGTGGTCGAGGTGTGCCCGGTGGAGTGGGCCCGCTTCACCGGCCGTGAAGGGTCATCGTGGAGAACCAACCGTCGACCAGACGTCGCCGAGTCGGAGCCAAGCGCCAGCGCCGATGGCTCCCCTTCGGGGAGCAGGGCCAGGGAGGCGGAGCTTGCGAGCCGACCGCAACAGCACGGCTCTGTACGCAGTGAACTCCCCATCAGGAGCGTCCTGCAGTGGGACAAGGACGACTGCGCCGCCGCCGGGCTGGTGAAGTTCGACCTGCTCGGGCTCGGGATCCTCACCGCCCTGCACGAAACCGTCGACCTGGTCCGCGATGCCTACGGCTTCGACCTCGAGTTGGCCACCATCCCCCAGGACGACGAGGTCTACGAGATGCTGTGCAACGCCGACTCGGTCGGCGTGTTCCAGGTCGAGTCCCGGGCCCAGATGGCCACGCTGCCCCGCCTGGCGCCCCGCACCTTCTACGACCTGGTGGTCGAGGTCGCCCTGATCCGGCCCGGTCCGATCCAGGGCGGGTCGGTCCACCCCTACATCCGCCGGCGCAACGGTCAGGAGGAGGTCACCTACCTCCACCCGTTGCTGGAGAAGTCGTTGGCCAAGACGCTGGGCATCCCGCTGTTCCAGGAGCAGCTCATGCAGATGGCCATGGACGTGGGTGGGTTCGCCCCCGCCGAGTCCGACCAGCTCCGTCAGGCGATGGGCTCGAAGCGCTCGCCCGAGCGGATGGGCCAGCTCCACGGCCGGTTCCGGGAAGGCGCCCGCGAGCGGGGCGTGCCCGACGACGTCATCGAGCAGATCTGGGTCAAGCTCGCTGCCTTCGCCAACTACGGCTTCCCCGAGAGCCACTCGGTGTCCTTCGCCTACCTGGTGTACGCGTCGTCGTGGTTCAAGCGCTTCTTCCCCGCGGCGTTCTGCGCCGGCCTGCTCAACGCCCAGCCCATGGGGTTCTGGTCGCCCCACTCGCTCATCCAGGACGCCCGCCGTCACGGTGTCGAGGTCCGCTCCGTCGACCTCAACGCCTCGGCGCGCAACGCCACCCTCACCTGGCCCGACACTTCCCCCGACCCCGGCCCCGACCCCGACCCCGGCGACGAACGCGCCGATCGGCGCGTTCGACCAACGGGGACGCGCGAACGCGCCGAACCTTCGCCGGTCGAGTCGCCGGAGGTGACGACCCGGGGTCTGCCCCCGGACGCGTGGGGAAGAGGCGGGCCGGTGGTGCAGCTCGGGTTCCGGGAGGTGCGGGGCATCGGGATCGACCTGGCCACCGGGATCGCCGTCGAGCGAGACGCCAACGGCCCGTACGCGTCGATGGAGGACCTGGCCCGTCGGGTCGAGCTCAGCCTCCCCCAGCTCGAGGCGCTGGCCACCGCCGGTGCATTCGGGTGTCTCTCGTCGCCGGTGAGCGGCGCACGTCTCGGGCGTCGGGAGGCGATCTGGCAGGCCGGCGCGGTGGCCCAGGGCAGCGTCGACCGCCTGCCCGGCATCGTCACCGGCGGCCGCGCGCCGGCCCTGCCCGGCATGGACGACTTCGAGACCGCTCGGGCCGACCTGTGGGCCACCGGCATGAGCGCCGAGGGTCACCCGACCCGGTTCATCCGCGACGAACTCGACCGGATGGGTGTGGTCACCAGCGCGGGGCTGTGGGACGTCGAGCCCGGGGCGAAGGTGCTCATCGGGGGTGTGGTCACCCACCGCCAGCGCCCGGCCACTGCCGGCGGGACCATGTTCCTCAACGTCGAGGACGAGACCGGCCTCGTCAACGTCGTGGTGTCGAAGGGGTGCTGGAAGGCCCACCGACGGGTGGCGCTCACCGCTCCGGCCATGCTCATCCGGGGCCGGTGCGAGCGCAGCGAGGGGGTCATCAACGTGGTGGCCGAGAAGCTGTCGTTCCTCCCCATCGGCGGCGCCACCCCCAAGAGCCGGGATTTCCGATGAGCGCGGTCGCACGATGAGCCACGCGCCATCCACCCCGGGCGCGCCGCTCCAGGCCTCGCTGTTCGGCGACGGTGAGCCCCGCGTCGACCCGCGCCTCGCCGGCATCCGACGAACCGAGCTCGCCCACGGTGCCTGGGTCGACCACCTGCCGAACTGGCTACGCGGCGAGCAGACCCTCTTCGACCGGATCGTCGACGACACCAGCTGGCACGCGGGCCGACGAGCCATGTACGACCGCATGGTCGACGTGCCCCGACTCACCGCCGGGCTGCCCCGCGACGGGCCCATCCCGCCGACCCTGCGGCTGATCGCCCGCCTGCTGACCGAGCGCTACGGCGAGCCGTGCCGGCGTATCGGGTTGGCGTGGTACCGGGACGGGGGCGACTCGGTCGCTCCCCACGGTGACCAGGTCGCCCGGGAGATGGACACGACCGTCATGGCCACCGTGTCCTGCGGTGCCCGCCGCCGCTTCCTGCTCTCCCCAGCCGAGTCGGCTCGCGACGGCGGTGGCCGCTCCGTGAGCTTCGATCTCGGACGGGGCGACCTGTTGGTGATGGGCGGCACCATCCAGCGAACCTGGCGTCACCGCGTCCCCAAGACCGCCAGGCCGGTCGGACCCCGCCTGTGCATCATGTTCCGCCCACCGTGGCTCGGCTAGGGCTCTGAACGCGCCGCGACGTACGGTCGGGGCGTGGCAGCCAAGCGTCCCAACAAGTCCGAGCGACAGAAGCGCAACCGCGCCCGGCGGGAGGCGCGTGCCGCCCGCTCGGCCCGCGCCGGCGAAGCGACCGAGCTGTACCAGTCGCGTTCGGAGGAGACGGAGGCGGACGACAGCGGCTGGGAGCGGGGAACGTCCGACGACGAGGGCACCGAGGCCGCGCCCGCGAAGCGGACGCGGGCCCAGAAGGCCGCGGCGTCGAAGGCGGCCACCCGTCAGTCGCGCTACCAGTACCCCGGTCAGCGCGCCGTGGTTCTGGCGTTGCTGTTCACCATCGCCTCGGTCGGGCTGTTGCTGTTCACCCCGGTGCGGGTCGAGCGCGAGGTCCCCGCTGACGAGGTCCCCGCCGAGTTCGAGGACGACGCCGAGGTCGCCGACGACGAGGAGACCGCCACCTACCTCGAGGACGCCATGCTCCTCGACGAGGAGTCCCTCGGCGTCGCGATCGTGATCATGGCCGTGCCGGTCGCCATCACCGGTGCCGCCGTCTACCTCAAGGACCACGAGAAGCGATCGACCGTGTGGACCTTCGCGATGCTCGCCATGGCGGGCTACGTGTTCTTCCTCGGCGGGGCGTACGCGATCTACACGCTCCCGGCCCTGATCGCGCTCGGTGTGGGCGGGTTCCAGGCCAGACGTGACGAGAACAAGGAGCGCATGGCCGAATTGCGGGCCGAGCGCGACGCGCGCAAGGCCGCCAAGGCCGAAGGCAAGGAGCGTGACGGCGAGGTCATCGACGTCGAGCCCGTCGACGAGGACGAAACCTCTGCGCGTCCAGACGACGAAGCCGCCGATGACCTCGACGTGGACGAGACCCGCGAGGACGACGACCGCGAGGTCTGATACCGGTCCGCTGGCCTAGGGTCCGCGCCCATGAGCACCGCAGCCGAGACCGCATTCGAGACGTTCCAGGCCCGCGTCGGCCAGGCCGACGGCGCCGGCGACTGGTTCGAGGTCACCCAGGACCAGATCAACCAGTTCGCCGACGTCACCCGGGATCACCAGTTCATCCACGTCGACGAGGAGGCGGCCAAGGCCGGGCCGTTCGGGACGACCATCGCCCACGGCTTCCTCACGCTGTCGATGCTGACGCACCTCGCCGCCTCGGTACCCCAGGACTCGGACACCATGCAGGGCGTGATCATGGGCGTCAACTACGGCTTCGACAAGGTCCGCTTCATCTCGCCCGTGCCGAGCGGCAGCCGGATCCGGGCGGCGAGCGAGCTCAAGGACGTCCAGCTCAAGGACCCCGACACGATCCAGGTGACCCGCACCTACACGATCGAGGTCGAGGGCAACGACAAGCCGGCCGTGGTCGCCGACTGGATCACCCGCCTCACCTACAGCTGAGCCGTTCCTCGCTCCTGGGTGGGGAGCGTCTGGGACGCCGGCTTCATGAGTTCACGAGGCCGCTTCGTAGCGGGCCGTGATCGAGTCCGAGGCGACGGCGGCGGCCTCGATGAGCGGGATCGCGTCCCGGCCGTCGAGCCCGGCGGCCAGCCCGATCGGTTCGGCCGCGGCGTAGACGGTGAACACGTAGTCGTGCGGCCCGTCGTCCCGCGGCGGGCACGGACCGTCCCAGCCCTCGACGCCGCTGTCCGTCCGGGCCGCGATCGCCCCCGGCGGTGCGCCGCCGTCGAGCCGGCCGATGGCCGGATCGATCCCGGTCACCACCCAGTGGACGAATCCCTCGGCGTCGCGGTCGAGGACCACGATCGCCACTTCGGCCGCGGCCGCGGGAACGCCGCGAATCGTCAGCGGCGGCGGCACGTTCGTGCCCTCGCAGGTGAACTCGGCATCGAGGAAGCCGCCGTCGGCGAACGCCGTGCTCGCCAGTGCCAGCCCGGCGGCAGCCCCCGACTCGGTGGTGGCGCCGGCGTCGAAGCCGGTGGAGGTCGAGGTGGTCTCCCGGGAGACCGGCACCTCGGGTGCGGGCTCCAGCGTGCGGCCGTCGTCGTTGCAGGCGACCAGTGCGAGGAGGCAGCACGCCGCGACTGCGACGCTTCGGAACTGCACGGCGTACACGTTGCTAGACGTAGCCCCGCAGGCGGGAGGCATCGGCCACCCGTTGCACACCGATGGCGTAGGCGGCCCGGCGCAACGTGCAGCCGTGACGATCCGAGAACGCCTGGGTCCACTCGTAGGCGGCGCGCAGCCGGTCACCGAGCTGGTCGTTGAACTGCGCCAGCTTCCAGGTGAACTGCTGGATGTTCATCGTCCACTCGAAGTACGACCCGGTGACACCGCCGGCGTTGGCGAGGATGTCGGGGATGACGGTCTTTCCTGCGTCGATCAGCACGGCATCGCCGCCCGGGGTCACCGGGTAGTTGGCGCCCTCGAGCACGACGTCGGCCCGGACGTCGCCCGCGTTGGCCTCGGTGATCACCTGGCCGAGCGCAGCCGGTACGAGCACGTCGCAATCCAGTGCCAGCAGCTCGGCGTTTGTGATGGTCTCCCCGACGCCGGCGTCCCCGACGAGGCCGCCCTCGTCGACGGTCCGGGCCAGGCCGTGGACGTCGAGGCCGCTGGCGTCGTAGATGCCGCCACCGATATCGGAGACGGCGACGACGCTGGCCCCCCGCTCGACCGCGGTCTTGGCGGCCCACGTGCCGACGTTGCCGAAGCCCTGGATCGCGACCCGCAAGCCGCCCAGCGGGGTGCCCGTGTGCTTGCCCCAGGCTTCGAGCACGTCGATCGCCCCCCGACCGGTGGCCGACTCGCGGCCGGGTGCGCCGCTGAGGTCGGTGGGCTTGCCGGTCACGCACGCGGGTGTGTACCCGTGCATCGACGAGTACGAGTCCATCAACCACGCCATGGTCTGGGCGTCGGTGTTCATGTCGGGCGCGGGGATGTCGCGGTAGGCGCCGAGTACGTGGTGGATCGAAGCGGTGAAGCGCCGCGTCATGGCCTCGCGCTCGCGCTCGGACATGCCGGTGGGGTCGACCTCGATGCCGCCCTTGGCGCCGCCGAAGGGCAGGTCGAGCAGCGCGGTCTTCCAGGTCATCAACGAGGCCAGTGCCCGGACCTCGTCGAGGTCGACGGTGGGGTGGTAGCGGATCCCGCCCTTGTAGGGGCCGCGGGCGCCGTTGTGCTGGACGCGGAAGCCACGCAGGACGAGCAGCGACCCGTCGTCGCGACGCACGGGTACCTGGCAGGCGACCTCCCGGTAGGAGCTGGTGAGCACCGGGATCATCTCGTCGTCGAGATCGATGATCTCGGTGGCTTCTTCGAAGTAGCGGGTGACCGCCTGGTGCGCGGAGAGGTACTCGGAGCTCACCGCGGGGTGTCTATCAGCTGGCGCCGTCGTCGCTGGGTCGTTCGAGGAGCTCGGTCACGCCAGCCAACGCCCCGGCCACGCCGGACAGCTCGGTGGGGACGATGATCTTCGTCGCCTGGCCGTCGCCCAGCTTCTGCAGGGCCTCGAGGTACTTGATGGCGAGCAGGTCGTTGGACGGGTTGCCTTCGTGGATGGCCTGGTAGACGCTGCGGATGGCGTCGGCCTCGCCCTCGGCCACTGCCTGCTGGCGGAACTTCTCGGCGTCGGCGAAGGTACGTACGGCCTCGGCCCGGCCCTCGGCCTCGAGGACGGATCGCTGCTTCACGCCCTCGGCCTGGAGGATGGCCGAGGCCTTCTCGCCCTCGGCGGTGGTGATCGCGGCCTCGCGCTGGCCCTGAGCCTCGGTGACCACGGCTCGCCGGGTGCGCTCGGCTTTCATCTGCTCGTGCATCGCCGTCATCACGTCGGGCGGCGGATCGATCCGCTGGATCTCGACCCGCACGACGCGGACGCCCCACTTGTCGGTGGCATCGTCGAGGATCTGGCGCAGCGCCACGTTGATGGTGTCGCGGGACGTGAGCGACTCGTCGAGCTGCATGTCGCCGATCACGTTGCGCAGGTTGGTCTGGGCGAGCTTGGTGACCGCCACGATGAAGTTGGCCACGTTGTAGACGAGGCGCTGGGGGTCGGTGGGCTCGTAGTAGATGACCGCGTCGACCGACACCGCTACGTTGTCGGCGGTGATCACCTCCTGGGGCGGGACGTCGACGACCTGCTCGCGCATGTCGACGGCCCGGATGGTCTGCACGAACGGGATGATGAGCCGCAGTCCCGGGTCGACGGTGGTCTGGTAGCGACCGAGCATCTCGACGATGCCCCGCTGGTACGGCCGGATGATCCGGACGCCGGCAGCGACGTAGGCGAGGAGGAATGTGCCGATGACGGCGAGAACGATGACCAGTGCCATCTAGCTGGACCTTTCGGGAGGTTGTGAGGGCAGGGTGAGGCCGATCGGCAAGACGATGACCCGCGTCCCCTTGACCTCGGTGACGGTGACGACGGTGTCGATTCCGATGGTGTCGCCGTGGGCGGATTGGGCCCGCCACTCCTCGCGGCCCACGCGGATGAGACCGACTTCATCGGGGCCAGCGGGGACCTCGTCGAGAACCACACCCTGCTCGCCGACGAGGCGCTGGGCACCGACGCCGGCCGGGTTGCCCGAGGTGCTGTCGAGGCGGCGGGCAAGCGGTCGGAGTGCGGCGAAGGAGATCAGCGACACGACCACGAACACGAGCCATCCGATCGCGACCGCCGCGCCCAGGAACGACGCGATGGCAGCCACGACCGCGCCGGCCGCGAACGGGGCGAGGAAGAACGAGCCCGGGCTGGTCATCTCACCGAGGCCGAAGACGACCGCGGCCGCCAGCCAGACCCACCGCCAGAACTCGGGTTCGTCCACGGAGGAGCAGGCTAGTAAACGACCTGCACCCGGAGCAGCACCCCCGGGGTGAGAGCCACAGCGCCAGCGTGGGAGCTGAACCGTCGACGACGGCGGTGGGCGCTACACCAATGACCGTTTCTGAAGTCGGTATCGTGTCTCCGGTGACCCGGCCCGCCCCTCGCTGCCTGCTCACCGTCCACGCCCACCCCGACGACGAGTCGTCCAAGGGGGCTGGGACGGTCGCGAAGTATCACGATGCCGGCGTGCGCACCGTCCTCGTGTGCTGCACCGGTGGCGAAGCCGGCGACATCCTGAACCCGGCGATGGATCGACCGGAGGTGCGCGACGACCTCCCCGCCATGCGAAGGCGTGAACTCGACGCCGCGGCCGCAGTCATCGGCTACGACGAGGTCGTGATGCTCGGCTACCACGACTCGGGCATGCCCGACAGCGAGGACAACGCTCGCGCCGACGCGTTCGCCAATGCCGACCTCGACGAGGCCGTGGGCCGACTGGTTGCCATCCTCCGGCGGGAGCGGCCCCAGGTCGTGGTCACCTATGGCGACGACCAGAAGGGCTATCCCCATCCCGATCACCTGATGGTCCACGACGTGACCATGCCGGCCATCGAGCGGGCAGCCGACCCCGGGTGGTATCCCGAGGCCGGCGAGCCCCACCGGGTCGACAAGGTGTACTGGACGATGTGGTCGCGGGCCCGGCTCCACGCCATGCACGAGAAGTTCCTCGAGCTCGAGCTCGAGTCGCCCTTCGACGAGAAGTGGTTCGAGCGGCCCTCCCAGGACGACCGGATCACGACCCGGGTCTCGACCACGGGCTACGGCGACGTCCGGTGGGACGCGCTGCTCTCCCACGCGACCCAGGTCGATCCGACCTCGCCGTTCTGGTTCGGATTGCCCCGGGAGATCGCCGCCGACCTCCACCCGTGGGACGAGTACGAGCTGGCCGTGAGCCATGTCGACTCCGACGAGTCCACGGGCGACTTGTTCGACGGCGTCGAATGAACACCCGGATCCAGTTCGAGGTCGGAACGAGCAAGACCGACACCGAGGTCTTCCACCTCATCCTGGACGACGACGAGGTGGTCGCGTCGGTCGACGGTGCCGCCGAGGCCCCCGACTTCGTGATGATCCTCGCCCCCGAGGCGTTCGCCGAGGTGGTCGGCGGCGAGCTCGGGCTCGACGTCGGCTACATGCAGGGGCGGGTCAAGGTCACCGGCAACGTGGGCCGCATGCTGTCGGTGCTGCCCGTGCTGACATCGGCAGAGCTGCTCACCGAGCTGTCGGCGCACGCACCGTGACGGTCATCGACTGGTCGGGGTCCTCGGTGTCGATGATCTCGTACTCGTCGGGTTCGTCGAAGACCACGAGGGTGAACTCGTCCGGGAAGATCGGTCCGGTGTCGATGCTGAAGTCCTCGGTGCGCACGCCGTGGTCGTCGTCACCGACGTTGCGGAACTCGACGAGGTCGGTCGTCTCGATCTCGAGCGTCCCGGTGTCGAAGCCGTCGTCGCCGATCTCGACCACGACGGTGGCCTCGGCCGGAACGTCGGGGAGATCGTCGCGGGAGAGCGCGCGGCGTCCGTCGTCGCAGCCGGCCGAGACCGTCGACGCGACCAGCACGGCCACGACCAGGAAGCGCCTCACGCCCGCTGGGCCTCCCGCAGCTCGCGGTATCCGATCAGGGTCGCACCCGCGGTGTCGACGAGGTCGGCCAGGCCGCCGGTGACGAGGTCGAGGTCGTCGACCCAGCCGGCCCAGTTGTCGGTGATGGCCCGAACCTCCGGGGTGTCGACGGCGGGCTGCACGTGGATCTCGGTGACTCCGGGTTGCAGGTTGGCGAGGGCCACCTCGATCCGGGAGCGGCTCGGTGGTGCGGGCACGTCGACGAAGTGGTCGGGGAACAGGATTCCCTCATCGGATGCCAGGGTGCGGAACGGGAATCCGATCCGCCGCTGGGTCGAGGCATCGGACAGCCGGACGGGGAGGCGGTACTCCACGGCCAGGCCGAGATACACGTCGAAGAGCTCGGGCCGGAGCTGGAGCAGCTTCATGTGGCTGTCGAGGTGGCTCACGTCGAAGCCGTAGAGGACGGCTCGCTCGATCTGGGCCCGGCATTCGCGCCGGACCTCGTCGGGGTCGGCGTGCTCCCAGGTGTCGATGTTGGTCCGGGGAAAGCCACCGTCGCCGTCGAGCAGGCTGGGTGCCTGGGTGATGGGGCCCCACCGGAAGACGTCGTGCTCGGCGGTGAGGGTGAGGTGCACGCCGACGTCCTCTCCCCGGTACTCGAGGGCGGCGTGGCGGGCCCACGGGCACGGGACCATCAACGATGCCGTGGTGGCCGCGCCGTCACGGAGCGCGGCGTACACGCCGAGGTTGCTGGCATGCGACAGGCCGAGATCGTCGCAACTCACGATCAGCAGCTTGGCGTCGGGGGCGTGACCCAGCCGTTCGACCAGTTCGGACACGGCGGCCACGCTACTGGGGTGGTTCCGGCGGGGGACCGATGTCGACGTCGGGTCCGCCGCACGCCGACCACAGCCCGACGCCGTCGGAGCGAGCAGTCGCCTCGGCGGCCACGAAGGTGTCGTGGAGCGCCTCGTTGTCGCCATAACTGACCGCATCGGCGAAGCCCCCCTCGATCAAGGCCAGGTTCACCAACAGCCCGTCGTCGCGCCGGTACACGTAGGCGAGCAGGCGGTCGTACCGGTCGCGGACGACTTCGTCGCGTTCGAGGCGGACGGGCGTACCGGGCGGCAGCAACGCCGCGGTGTGCGCCGACGCCTCAGCGCCGAAGCACTGGACCGGACGATCGCGGGCGACCGTTTCGGGCGTGTCGACGCCGATGAGCCGTACCCGTTCGTCGCGGCCGCCGACGTCGATGTCGACGGTGTCGCCGTCGATGACCTCGACGACCGTGCCTTCGCCCGCGTCGGCCCGAGGGCCGCCACGTCGATCGAGCGCGCCCGATCCGAGGACGACCAGGACGGCGGCGACCACCGACGCCAGTGCGAGCGCCCCGGCGCGCGACCGCGACATCAGTTGGGCACGGGGTCAGACGCGCTGGACGATGGTGCCCGTTCCGAGGCCACCACCGCAGCACATCGTCACCAGGGCGTTCTCCTTGTCGGCTCGTTCGAGCTCGTGGAGGGCCTTGGTCAGAAGGACGGCACCGGTGCCGCCGAGGGGGTGGCCCAGCGCGATGGCGCCACCGTTGGGGTTCACCGTGTCCATGTCGGGGCTGTGCTCCTTGGCCCACGACAGCACGACCGAGGCGAAGGCTTCGTTGATCTCGGTGACGTCGATGTCGGACATGGTCATGCCCGTGCGCTCGAACAGGTGGGCGGTGGCGTCGATGGGGCCGGTGAGCATGAGCACCGGGTCGACACCGACGTTGCAGGTGTCGACGATGCGGGCCTTGGGCGTGAGACCGAGTGCCTTGGCCTTGTCGGCGGTCATCATGAGGACCGCAGCTGCGCCGTCGGAGATCTGTGACGACGACCCGGCGGTGTGGACACCGTCCTCCCGTGCGACCGGCTTGAGCTGGGCGAGCTTGTCGAGGCTGGTCTCGCGCAGCCCCTCGTCGCGGGTGACGGTGTGGGTGGTGTCGAGCACGTTGCCTTCGTCGTCGGCGTCGGGGGCGGTGACCGGCACGATCTGGGTGCCGAAGCGGTCCTCGGCCCAGGCCCGGGCGGCGAGCTCCTGGGAACGGAGCCCGAACTCGTCGGTGTCCTGGCGGGAGATGCCCCACTTGTCGGCGATGCGCTCGGCGCCCTCGAACTGCGAGGTCATCTCGTAGCGGGGGAAGTACGTCTTGGGGATGGGTACGCCGAAGCCGAGCTTCTTCGAGCCGCTGGCGCCGATGGGCACCCGGCTCATGGCCTCCACGCCGCAGGCGACGGCGACGTCGACGGCGCCGCCAGCCACGAGCATGCTGGCCATGTTGGTGGCCTGCTGGGACGACCCGCACTGGTTGTCGACCGTCGACGTGGCCACCGACTGGGGCAGTCCTGCCGCCAGCCAGGCGGTACGGCCGATGTTGAAGGCCTGCTCGCCGACCTGGGAGACGCAGCCGGCTACGACCTGTCCGACCTCGGCCGGGTCGATGCCGGTGCGGTCGATGAGCTCCCGCTGGGCGATGCCGAGCAATTCGCCCGGATGGAGGGTGGACAGGCCGCCGCCCTTGCGCCCCACGGGCGTGCGGACGGCATCGATGATCACGACGTCGGTCATGGTGCCCACCCTAGGACCTGCGCGAACGGACGGGCTCGGGCGACGTCTATCTCCTGCGGCGCCGGCCCGCCCCGGTGAGGGCGTTGTAGACGAAGAGCAGGATCGTCGCTCCGATGAACGCCACGAACAGGGAGTACAGCCCGAAATCGCCGATGCCCTCGCCGCCGGCGGCGTCGAAGAGCGCACCGCCCACGAGGCCGCCGATCACCCCGATGGCCATCGTGGCCAGGCAGCCGTTGCCACGGACACCGGTGACCCGGCCAGCCAGGGCTCCGGCGAGGAGACCGACGATGATCCAACCGATGATGCCCATCGGACCAGACGGTAGCGCTCACGCCGCCGTTGCGTGCCGGTCGTCGACCTCGCCTGCTGCATTGCGGCGATGCGCCTCGGCGAGGGCGGCCCGGGCCTTGGCCAGGCCCCGTCGGCCGGCATCGCGGCTGCGGGTGTCGAGGTGGAAGGAGTGGGGGAGGAGGCGGGGTTGTTCAGCCATGCCACCAGTATCCGCAGCGGGGGTGACAAGAACCCCGGGGACGTCGGCAGTTGCGGGATCACGGGGCACACGTGCCTAGATTCCGGCGCGTGGACGCCAAGACCTTTCTCGGACTCGAGGCCACGCACAACCCCAACCGGTGGATCCTGCCGGTCACGCCGGGCGTGAGCACACGCGGCAACTTCCTGTGGGGCGGATGTGGGCTCGGTGCCGCCATCGAGGCCATGGAGGGCACCACCGGTCGGCCGGTGGTCTGGGCGACCGCCCAGTACCTCAGCTACGCCAACCCGCCGTCGATCATGGACATCGACGTGATCGTGGCCAGCGCCGGACGGTCGGTGACCCAGGCCCGCGCCATCGGTCACGTGGGTGATCGCGAGATCCTCACCGTCAACGCCGCGCTGGGTCGCCGCGACGTCGCCGCCGCCGGGATGTGGGTGACGATGCCCGACGTGCCTGCTCCCGCTGACTGCGAACGCCGGCTGCCCCGGGGGCCCGACGAGGGGATGATGTCCCGGCTGGAGTTCCGCCTGGCCGACGCCCGCAACTGGGACGAGGTGGAGGGCAACCCGACCCCGGACGGCAACTGCTCGATGTGGGCCCGCATGCCCGACGTCCTCGGGATGTCGGGTGCGGGGCTGGCGATCCTCGGCGACTACGTCCCCTTCGGCCTCGGCCAGGCCCTCGGTCGCCACGCTGGGGGCAACAGCCTCGACAACACCCTGCGCATGGTCGGCATGGCCGAGACCGACTGGGTCCTGCTCGACATCCGGGTGCACGCCATCGGCAACGGGTTCGGCCACGGTCTCGTGCACCTGTGGGCCGAGGGCGGGACGCTGCTGGCGACGGCCAGCCAGTCGACCATCCTGCGGTTCCACGACACCGGCGAGGACGTCGAGTCACTCCGGGGCCGGTTCGACCGCACCGGGGAGCAGGACTGAAGGCCGTCGCCGAGGCGTGAAACCCCGACGACGGCTCCAGCGTGCCTACGGCTTGAACAGCTCGGGGCCGAAGGCCGTCTTCGGCTGGTCCGAGATGACGACCGTGGTCATCAGCTTGTCGGCGATCGTCTGGCGCTTCTCGTCCCAGAGCGGGAACAGATAGCCGATGTAGCAGATGATGCTGTCGACGATGTGGGCGAGGTACCGCACGATGCCCATGCCGCCGCCGATGGTCTGGCCCGTTTCGGCGTTGACCGTCTTCAGGCCCGTGAGCCGCTTGCCCGGGTGCCCGCCGGTCTCACCGTCGAGGTAATAGAAGTAGAAGGCGAGGCCGAGGCTGGCGAGCCAGACGACGAGGCTGACCAGGAAGCCGAGGACGTCGGAGACCGCGCTGACGATCAGGATGAGGATGAACCCCACGATGTAGAAGCCGATGACCATGCCGATGGTGATCAGGAACGCGATGACCCGCTGACCCCACGAGGCGAGCGGACCGGGGACACCGGTCGCACCGCCGCCCGTGGGCTGGGCACCGCCGGATGGGGGAGGTGGGGCACCGCCGCCGCCACCGGGGGGTGGGGGAGGCGGGTTGCCGCCGGGAGGGGGTGGCATGTCGCTCATGTTCGAATCCTTCCTTCGGACCGCCGGTAGATCGACGTCGCCGGACGTTAACTCATGGGGACGGCTTCGCGGTGCGTTTCAGCTCGTGACGAAGCCGCCGGTGATGAGCGTGGTCAGCCAATGCACGGCGAGCGCGACGAAGAGGGCGGCAGGAACCCAGCGCAGCGCGGCCGTCGATGGGCGCCAGGAGAACGCCCGGCTCAGCACGTAGGTGGCGGCAAGGGCACCGACGATCACGAGGAACGTCGTGCCGGCCGGATCGGTGGTGACGGCCTCGGTGAGATGGCCGTGGGCGACGGTGTCGGCGAGCGTGGTCATGCCGCACGCTGGGCACGGGATCCCGGTGGTGGCGAGCAGCGGGCACGGCAGTCCGAACGACAGCGCTCGCGCCCCCACGACGGCCACCCCGATGCCCGCAGTCGCGAGGGCGGCGGTGCCGTAGCGCTCGAGGTGATCCGGCGCGGGGTGGTGAACGACTGCTCCGATGCCCCGGACACTACGACGAGATGTCGACGGAGGGGGAATGAGTCGCCGGACCTGGCGGGGCCGACGAAGTCGGACCGGACAGACCTACGGCGTGGCAGGCTGCGAGACATGCAGCGCTACGGCATGACCGTCCCGTTCGAGGGGCCGCTCCACGCCCAGGCCGACCGGTTCCGCGAGCTGGTCGACCTCGGCTACACCGACGCGTGGTCGGCCGAGGCCGACGGCCACGACGGCTTCACGCCACTGGCACTCGCATCGGTGTGGGCACCCGAGCTGCGTCTCGGCACCGCCATCATCCCGGCGTTCACCCGCGGCCCGGCCTGCCTGGCCCAGTCGGTGGGATCGCTCGCCCAGGCCGCCCCCGGCCGGTTCGCCATCGGGCTCGGGACCTCGTCCGACGTGATCGTCGAGCGTTGGAACGGCATCCCCTTCGAGGAGCCGTACAAGAAGATCCGCGACGTCATCCGGTTCCTCCGCGCCGCCATGAGCGGCGAGAAGGTCACCGGGGACTACGACACGTTCTCGGTCAAGGGATTCCGGCTCGGGGCCATGCCCCCGGAGCCCGTCCCGATCGTTGTCGCCGCGCTCCGCGCGGGGATGCTGCGCCTCGCCGGCCGCGAGGGAGACGGCGCCATCATCAACTGGTTGTCGGCCGACGACGTCAAGACCGTGGAACCGATCGTGCAGGGCGCCGCGCCTGACGGCGAGGAGCGGGAGATCGTCGCCCGCATCTTCTGCGCGCCGGTCGACGATCCCGAGCTCGTCTATCAATCGGCCAAGTTCGCCATCGCGGCATATCTCAACGTCCCCGTCTACGCGAAGTTCCACGAGTGGCTCGGTCGTGGCGACCAGCTCGCCGGCATGTGGGAGAAGTGGAAGGAGGGCGACCGCAAGGGGGCGCTCGAGGCCATCCCGAACTCGCTCGTCGACGAGCTCGTCGTCCACGGGCCGCCGGAGAAGTGCCGCGAACACATCCAGCGCTACATCGACAACGGCGTCACCACCCCGGCGCTGATGCCACTGCCCTTCGGCTACGACATGGCCCAGGCCGTACGCGACCTCGCGCCACGCTGACTCCGGAACTCGACGGCGTTGGGGTCGCTTCCCGGCAGCTATTTCGTCGAGAACGACGCAGCGGCCCGGAGGTGGGCGGCGAGGTCGGCAGGCCGGCTGTGGGCGTTGAGTCCCGACGTCGACGGCATCACGTAGACGGGGCCGCCACCGAGCTCGTGGTCCTGCCAGCCGGTGGTCGCCTTGCGGTCGACCGCGGCGCGCCACCCGGCGAGGCCCACCATGCACACCGCCCGGGGCCGTAGCCGGGCGCAGAGGCGGTCGACGCGGGCCAGACCCTCCCGGTACTCGGCGCGGGACAGCTCGTCGGCCCGGGTCGTGGCCCGTTTCACGAGGTCGGTCATGCCGAGGCCGTGATGGCGGAGCGCGTGGAAGGCGTCGCGGTCGACCGAGGCGAGGCCGACGTCGAGCGCAGCGGGCCAGAACCGGTTCCCCGGCGTGAAGAACCCGACGCCGGCGTCGGCCGCGTGGAGCGACGGGTTGAGGCCGCAGACCAGCAGCCGCATCCCTGCTCCGACCGTGTCGGGCAAGGTGCGCGCCCGGATGGCCTCGACGAAGCGGGGTGTCTCGCCCGAGAGCCGGACCTCGGCGAATCCGGCACCGGTGAACACGTCGACGAGGTGGCCGTCGGACCAGCGCCAGAAGTGCCGGCCCGGCAGGTCGTCATCGGAGACGACGTGGTCGTCGTCGCCCGAGATGAACGACGCGACCAGCGGTGCACCGGGGCGGAGCGCGCGATGGAGCTCGGCGAGGGCGAGCGGGAGCTGGCCGTGGCTCACGTGCAGGTAGCTGTTCCGGGCCCAGCCTGCACCCAGGCCCGCGCGCCGGAAGGGGAGGCGATCGAGGGTGGCGCGCACGAGCGGACGATCGTGCGATCGTGCGCGAGCGAGCATGCCGACGGAGACGTCGAGCCCCACCGAGTGACCGCCGAGGTGGGTGAGATAGGCGCCCGTCCCGCATCCCACATCGAGCACGACGTCGCCCGCCGACCCGGCCAGCCCGACGGCACGGTCAGCGAATCGGTCCGAGCGGTTGGCGTCGTAGACCCCCGCCAGCTCGTCGTAGACGCTCGTGGTCTCGTCGTGGCTCACGTCTCGCCGAAGAGTTCGAGCTGTTCGGTGCGGGCGACGATTTCGAGCAGCGGGGTCCACACCCGCCCGCCGCGGCGGCCGCGCTCGGCGACCTCGATCCGCTCGACCGCGATCGCCCGGGAACGACCTCGAGCATCGCGCAGGTCGACCGAGCCGTCGGCGTGGATGCCCATGACCTTCCCCGGCGTCCATCGGTCGCCCTGCTGGCGCCGGAACCGGATCTCGGCACCGGGTGCCAGGCCGTAGCTCTTGAGCTCGTCGCGTGCTCCTCGCTCCCGTTGCACGGAGCCCCCCGGGCCGTCTCGTGTGGGCCGCCTCGCGGGCGCTCGGCTCGGACGGACCGAGGCGGGTTGCTCGGGCTCGTCGCGTGCTCCTCGCTCCCGCTGCACGGTGCGCTCAGCCCCGCAGACGGGCTTGGAGCTTGCGCATCCCCCGGAGCCAGCGGTCGCGGTCGGCGGCCTTGAACTGCTCGTACTCCGCCACCTCGGGGTGAGGAAGGATCAGGAACCGCTCGTCGGCCAGGCCTGCGACGACGGCGTCGGCCACCTGGTCGGGTTCGATGACCCCCTGCATCCGGACGCTGTCGAGGCCCTCGTCGGTGACGTCCTCGTCGGGGAAGAGCATGTTGGTACGCACGCCCTGCGGGCACAGGCACGACACCGTGAGGCCGTCGTCGCCGTGGGTGATCGACAGCCACTCGGCGAGCCCGACGGCGGCGTGCTTGGTGACGCTGTACGGCGCGGTGCCGATGTTGCTGAGGAGGCCGGCGGCCGACGCGGTGGTCAGCAGGTAGCCCTCGCCCCGGGCGAGGACGCTGGGCAGCCAGGCTCGCACGGCACGGATGTGGGCCATCACGTTGACGTCCCACACCCGGTACCAGTCGTCGTCGGGGACCTCGACGCCGCCCATCACGCCGATGCCGGCGTTGCAGCACAGCAGATCGATCGGGCCGTGCTCCTCGGCCGTGCGGATCAGTTCGACGTTGCCGGCGTGGGTGGCCAGGTCGGCGCCGACGGCGACGCCGCCGATCTCGTCGGCGACGGCCCAGGCCGCGCGCTCGTCGATGTCGGCCACGACCACGAGCCGGGCACCCTCGGCGTGGAAGCGGCGGGCCAGGGCGGCGCCGATGCCGTTTCCTCCACCGGTGATGACCGCGAGCTTGTCCTGGAGTTGCATCAGATCCTGCGCAGGTCCGAGGACACGAAGGCGCGCATCGTGTCGGTGATCACCTGCCGGCGGTCCGGTCCCCACGGCAGCGGCATCAGGATGGGCACGTCCACCCCGGCGTCGACGTAGGAACGACCGAAGTCACCGACCCCGTCGGGCGAGCCGAGGAAGTCGATGGCATCGACGAAGTCGTCGCCAACCGCGGCGACCGCACCCTCCCGGTCGCGTTCGGCATGACGCTCGCGGACCTCGGCGACGTCGTCGCCGAAACCGGCACGCTCGAAGTTGCGTGCGTACGCGTCGACCACGGCGTAGGAGAACAGGTCCTTGCGGGCACGCTCGAGGTTGGCTTCGTCCCGGTCGGTCACGCCAGCGTGCACGTAGGCGAACACGGTCGGGGAGATGCCGTCGTCGCGTCGGGCCTCGCCGGTGCGGATCTGTTCGACCGACCAGGGTACGTGCGACGCCGGCAGGTAGTTGAGGAGCACGCCGTCGGCCAGCTCGCCACCGAGAGCGAGCATCTTGGGGTTGAGCGCGCCGAGCACGATCTTGGGCCGCTTCTCGCCGAGCTTGACGCCCAGGCGGCTGCGCTTGACCGAGTAGAAGTCGCCGTCGAAGGTCACGGCGTCGCCGCCCCACAGCTCCTTGACCAGCGTCAGGTACTCACGGCAGCGCGCCAGGGGGCGGTCGCCGTAGTCGACCCCGTGCCAGCGCTCGGTGACGACCGGCGAGGAGATGCCGATGCCGAGGTAGACGTCACGGTCGGGCTGGAGCGCCTGGAGGGTGGCGGCAGCCATGGCTGCCACCATCGGTGTGCGGAGCTGGAGGGCGAGCACACCGGTGCCCAGGTCGAGACCGGGGGCGGCCGCGCCGGCGGCCGCCAGGGTCGAGAACGCTTCCGGGCCGGTGGTCTCCGCGGTCCAGAACGACCCGTAGCCCAGCTCCGCCGCCTCGATCGCGGTCTCGACCGCGAGTTGGGGTCCGAGACCCATGATGCTGGCGAAGGTGAAGCCGTGACGCATGGGCAGGGACCGTACCCGGCACCGGCACGACGAGCTCAGAAGCTGCCCGAGCGCTCCAGCAGGTAGGGCCCGGCGCTGCGGTCGCTCCCGCTCGGCGTCACGACGGTGCGATAGGTCCCGCTGTCGTCCTGGAAGCATCGCGGGTCGGACACCGCGAGCTCCCCGGCCACGCCGTCGGCCGAGGTGGTCTCCTCGACCACCGATCCCTCGTCGTCGTGCAGCTCCAGGCGCACGGCCATGCCCGCCGGTGCCGTGATCCGCAGCCGCAGGGTGTTGTTGCACAGCAGGTCGCCCTCGTCGGACACGCGCACCGGATACTCGTCGGTGTCGTCGGCGGGCACGATGGTCGCCTCGAGTCGGTCCTCGAGCTCGGCACCGTCGACGTCGTCGGGCTCGGCCTCGCATCCGTTGGACGCGAGCCCGTCGTAGTCGTCGTGGTCCGCGATGCACCGCTCGCCGTCGGTGTTGGGGGCGTTCTCTCCTCCGCAGGGTCGGTATGGGAGCGGCTCGCACGCCGGCTCGGTGGTGGGCGTGGCCTCGGCCGCCACGGCGGGTTCGCCGTCGTCTGTCGCCGCCTGCACCCCGAGCACCAGCAGCAGGGAGGCGACCACGGCGCCGACCACGAGGCCGGTGCGCTGACGCCGTCCGAGGGTCGGGATCGGGTCGGTGTCGGAGGCGCCGCCGGCCAGGGCGGCCGCGGTCGGCCGGCGCTCCGGGCGGGCGTCGAGCATCGAGCGCAGCGTGCGGCGCAGGTCGCGGTCGATGTCCCGCGCGACACTCGGCCGCGCGCGTGCTGTCCGCAACAGCACGGCGTGGGGGTCGCCGCCCTCGTACGGGCTGCGGCCGGTGGCGGCGAAGTGGAGCGTGGCTCCGAGGGCGGCGATGTCGTCGTGCCGCATCCTCGTCAGGACGGCGAGCTCGCGCTCGAAGCGGGCCCGAGCCTGCTGCATCTCGGTGGGCGTGCCGTGCAGACCCAGCCGTTTCAGCGCGACCAGCGACCCGTCGGGAGCACGAGCGAGGTCGACCACGCCCATGCCTCCCCGGGCCAGGCGCCGGATGACCTCGTATTCCACGACGACAAGGCTAGGGACGTGGCCGGGAGGAGCGACGGCGCCCGGGCAGCCCGCGCGGCCGACGTCGGCCGGCGGGCCACCAGGTCCGCAGCACGAAGCCGAGCGCCGTGCCCACGGCGACGCCACCGAGGACATCGGACGCGTGGTGGATACGGACGTGGGCACGCGACACCGCCACCACCGTGGCGAGGCCGACATAACCGGGCCAGAGCGGATCGTCCTGACCGGCGACGATGGCGAACACGGTGGCCGCCGACGCGTGGCCGGAGGGGAAGCTCGAGGACCGGGGCTGACGCATCCGGTGGGGACGAGGGTCGTGGAAGACCGGCCGCGTCCGATCGAACTGCGCCTTGATCGGGCCGTTCACGATGGCCGACTCGATGCCGAGCAGCGTCGATACCCGGACCGCGGCATGGAGGTCGCCGCCCCGACGCAGCGCCTGCACGGTGCCGAGCAGGTGCCAGAGCAACGAGAAGTCCCCGAGCTCGGTGGCGGTGTAGAAGATCCGGTCGGCGAGGGGATCGCCGCGCCAGCGGTCGAGGCGGCGGTCGGCGGCCGCGTCGAAGCGGGCGATGGCGCGACGGGCCGTTCGTGTGCGGTCGTCGGTCACGGTCAGACCCGCAGCAGGGGCTCCTGGCCCGACGCTGCTCGTGTCTCGACCTCGAGGTCGATCCGGGCGCGGTCGGGGTCCCCGCCCCACGACGGGCACCAGGCCCGGAACGAGCACCAGTCGCACAACGCGGACGGCCGCGGTCGGAAGTCGTCGCGCGCGCAGGCGGTCTCGACCGCCGACCACACCGCGCCGAGTTTGCGCTCGAGCGCTCGCGTCGATTGCTCGCTGGGCTCGGCCATCACCGCCACGGGCTCGGCGAGGTGCAGGAGCTGGACCCGCACCGGACGGCGTCCGAAGAAGCGCTCGCACATCAACGAGTAGACGTGGACACCTTCCATCCGCGATCGGGCGTGCACGTCGGACGGGGACCGACCGGTCTTGTAGTCGGTCACGACCAGCTCGCCGTCGACCAGGTCGAGCCGGTCGATGATGCCGCGCAGGCGGAGATCGCCGAGCTCGACCTCGAGCTTCAGCTCGACCCCCATGGGGACGACGGCGCGTGGGTCCTCGAGCCGGAAGTAGTTGGCGACCAGGCGCCGGGCCTCGTCCACGACCTGCACCTCGGCGTCTCCGTCGAGCCCGAGACCGGCCCACTCGGGATCGTCGCGGTAGGCGGCCAGCGCGACCTCGACGCAGTGGTCGGCGACGTCGGGGACTCGCTCGTGGGCCGGGAGGGTGAACAGGTGCTCGAGGGCGGCGTGGACGAGCGTTCCGCGCGACGTGGCCACCGTCGGGGCTTCGGGGAGCCGGTCGATCGAGGCGAAGCGGAACGCCAGCGCGCAGCTCGTGAAGCTCGACAGCTTGGACGGCGACAGCGACGTGGGGAGCGGAAGGCTCATCTCCGACGAGGCTACGCCGGGGGTCCGACAGTCATCCGTGATCGTCGGGGTCCGGGTCCTCCAAGAAGGCACGGACCACCGCGGCGAAGCGCGCCGGATCCTCGAGCGGTCCGAAGTGCCCGAGTCCCTCGAAGCGGTGGAACGAACCCCTGGGCAGCTGCTCGGCGACCATCGGTGCCAGCTGGCCCGGCAGATCACCGTCGTCGCCGGCACACACCAGGACCGGGGAGCCCACGCCGCGAATGCGCTCGAACGCGCCGAGCTCCGGGCCCATCTCATAGGTCCGGGCCTCGTGCTCGGGATCGGCCTTGAGGACCACGCCCCCGTCGGGGTCCGGGCGGAGCCCGTGCCGCACATAGGCCTCGAGGACGTCGGGGCGCAGCCGTCCGAGCGTGGCCTTCGACGAGAACCGCTCGACGGCGGCCTCGATGCTGTCGAAGTGGGCGCGGCGACGCCGGGCCGCCTCGGCCATGGGGTTGGGCCCGGTGCTCGGGGTTGGCACCCCCTCCGTCGGCGCCGGAAAGACGATGGGCTCGAAGCAGACCAGCCGCTCGAAGGTCCCCGGCCGGGCGAGTTCGGCGACCAGGAGGGCGGCGCCCCCCTTCGAGTGGCCGACCGCCTGCACCTCGGACACCCCGAGTTCATCGATCACGGCGAGCACGTCGTCGGCGAAGCCCTTCCAGTCGAACCGGCCGTCGGCGGGGGGTGTGGAATCGCCGTATCCCCGGAAGTCGAGCGCCACGCAGCGACGGTCGGGAAACTCGGCCGCGACCGCGTCCCACACCCGGGCGTGGAACCCGGTGGCGTGACACAGCAGCAGCGGACGCATCGTGGTGTCGCCCCCGAGCTCGTGGACAGCCAGCTGCACGCCGTCGGTCGACTGCACGGTTCGCACGGTCGCGAGCTTGGCAGCGCGCGGTCCCTGATCCCCAACGACGGAAGATATGGTCCGGCTCCGATGGCCGAGCCCGACTTCAGCGCTGGTGCACGCGATCCGTACGACGTCGGCGCCGTGTCGACGGCGAACGCGGCGTTCTACGACGCCTTCGAACGGCGGGACCTCGACGCGATGTCCGACATCTGGGAACACAGCGACCGCGTGAGCTGCGTCCACCCCGGCTGGTCGTACCTGCACGGCTGGGCCGCGGTGTCGGCGTCGTGGTTCGCGCTCTTCGACGGCCCCCAGCGGCTGCAGTTCATCGTCACCGACGAGCGGATCGAGATCGTCGGCGACCTGGCCTGGGTCACGTGCAACGAGAACCTCCTCGACACAGGAAACACCCAGGCGGTCGCGGCCACCAACCTGTTCGTCCGCTCGTCGGAGGGCTGGCGGCTGCTGCACCACCATGGCTCGCCGGTGTTGTCGCGCTCCCGGAGCGAAGGGGAGGCGTGAGCCGCTCGCGGTGGCGGGTCCCCCTGGTCGTCCTGGTCACGACGCTGGTGGCGACGGCGACCGCATGATGCTCCGAGTCCGAGGACGCGGCCGGCTCGAGGGCGCGTCGGTCCAGACGTCTTGCTGCGTCCCATCGGTCGCTGGGTTCAGGACGGGTCGGGCCGGGGCTCCCGGGGCAGGCCGAGGATGCGTTCCCCGATGATGTTGCGCTGCACCTGCGACGTGCCGCCGCCGAACCAGCCCCCGGGCGCGGACAGGAACCCGGTCGCCTCGGCGCCCTCGAGCATGCCGTGGGCGCCGAGCAGGTCGAGCCGGAACTCGGCGAGATCGAAGACGTAGCTCGTCATCGCCAACTTGCCGAGCGACGAGTTGACCGATGCCATCGGGCCCTGTCGCTGCGACAGGGTGAGGTAGGCCTTGCCGCGGGCATAGAGGCGGACGAGACGGTCCCGCTCGACCGGCGTGAGCTCGCGGCCGTTGGCCGTGGCGAGGTCGCGGATGGACTCGAGGCGCCGGGCGATGGCCCGGCCCGTGCCGCCGATGAAACCCCGCTCGTTGGTGAGCGCGGACATGGCGATCGTCCAGCCCTGGCCCCGCTCCCCGAGCAGGGCGTCGGCCGGCAGTCGGACGTCGTCGAGGAACACCTCGTCGAACTCGGCTTCACCGGTCATCTGGCGCAGCGGGCGGGTCTCGACGCCGGGCGTGTGCATGTCGACGAGGAAGAACGAGATGCCCTCGTGCTTCGGTGTCTTCTGGGATGGGGCAGCCGGTTCGGTGCGGGCGAGCAGGATCCCCCAGTCCGAGGCTCGCCCGCCCGAACACCAGACCTTCTGGCCCGAGACCACCCATTCGTCGCCGTCCAACGTCGCGAGGGTCGTGAGCCCGGCGAGATCCGAGCCGGCTTCCGGCTCGGAGAACAGCTGGCACCAGACCCGCTCGCCCTTCACGGTCGGCGGGAGGTGGGTGTGCTTCTGGTCGTCGGTGCCGAAGAGCTGGATTGCTCCGCCGGTGAGGACGAGGCCGACCATGTTGAGCACGGCCGGAACGCCCGCATCGGCGCACAGCTCACTCCAGGCCTGGTGGTGCTCGATGGTGAGGCCACGCCCGCCGAGCTCCTCGGGCCAGTGGATGCCGGCGAACCCGGCCGCGTGCATGCGCTGCTGCCACGCCATGCCCTGCTCGCGCCGCTCGGGCGGCATGATCGCCCCCCAGTCGGGCGGGGCGGTGGCCTGCTGCTCGGCCAGCCACGCCTCGGCCTCGGCCCGGAAGTCGTCGACACTGATCATCGGGCCGACGGTAGCCAGGACGATCGTGGAAACGCACGTTGCCAGTTCCAGGATGCCCGGACGAGCGGTGACGCGGTCCTAGTCTCGAGCGCTCCATGACGCGCTCGATCCGACTCCGACCGTGGCAGCGCGACGCCCTCGAGCGCTTCCACGCGACGGTCGGCGCCGGCGGGCAGGCCGACTTCCTGGCCGTGGCGACGCCGGGAGCCGGCAAGACCACCTTCGCGCTCACCGCGGCCCGACACTGGCTGGCCGAACGCCACGACGCCCGTCTCGTCGTGGTCGCACCGACCCAGCACCTCAAGCGCCAGTGGGCGCAGGCGGCCGCCGCCTTCGACCTCGCCCTCGAACCGTTCTGGAACGGCGCGGATGCCCTCCCCGCCGACATGGACGGCGTCGTCACCACCTACCAGCAGGTGGCGTCGAGCCCGCGTGAGCTGGCGGCCATCGCCCGCACCGGCTTCGTGGTCTTCGACGAGATCCACCACGCCGCCGACGACCGGGCCTGGGGCGAGGGCCTGCGCGTCGCGTTCACCGACGCGGACGCCCGGCTCTCGCTGTCGGGGACGCCGTTCCGTTCCGACGCCACGCCGATCCCCTTCGTCACCTACGAATACGAGGAGGCCGTGCCCGACTTCGAGTACGGCTACGGCGAGGCACTCACCGACGGCGGCGTCGTCCGACCCGTCCACTTCCCCCGCATCAAGGGGCAGATGGAGTGGGTCGGTGCCGACGGACAGCTCCACTCCCACGACTTCGACGACGAGCTCGACCGGATCCGGGCCAACCAGCGGCTGCGCACGGCTCTGTCGCCCGATGGCCAGTGGCTGGGCTCGGTGCTGGAGGACGCGCAGCGGAAGCTGGTCGAGCTGCGCCGGACCCAGCCCGATGCCGGTGGACTGGTGATCTGCATGGACGTCGAGCACGCCCGCGCGATCGCCGACCTGCTCGAGCGGCGCTGGCGCGTCCGGCCCACCGTCGCGACCTCCGACGACCCGATGGCATCGGCCCGCATCGGGCGCTTCGCCGCCGGCAGCAACCCGTGGATCGTGGCTGTGCGCATGGTCTCCGAGGGTGTCGACATCCCGCGTCTGCGGGTCGGCGTGTTCGCCACCAACACGACGACGGAGCTGTTCTTCCGTCAGGCGCTGGGCCGCCTGGTGCGCTGGACGCGTGGACTGCGCACCCAGCGAGCGTGGATGTACATCCCCGACGACCCGCGCCTGCGGCGATTGGCCGATGCCATCGCGGAACAACGACGGCACTCGCTGTGGAAGCGCCGACGGGCCGACGACGCCTGGGACTCCGAGCCTGCGGGGCTCGACGACCTGCCGACCGACGACGAGCAGCTCTCCCTGTTCCAGGCGATGTCGGCCGTGGCGACCGGGGTCGAGGGCGTCGACGGCGCCGACGACGACCTGGAGCTGGCCTGGGACGACGACGGCGACGAGTCGCTCGAGATCGACCTGCCGCCGCTCCAGCGGCGCCGGAGCGCCGCGGTGGTGGCCGACGGGGGCTCGGGATCTTCGCTCGCGGAGTCGAAGTCCAAGCTGCGCAAGGACAATGCCGCGCTCGTCCAGCACCTGGTGGCGGTCACCGGCCGTTCTCACCGTGAGGTGAACGGCGAGCTCAACCGGTTGTCCGGCGTGCGCAAGGTGACCGAGGCCACCACCCACCAGCTGCACCAGCGGCTCGTCGCCGGCGAGCAGTGGGTCCGACAGCTGTGAGGAGGCGAGCGATCGGTGCTGTCGTCAGCGGCTCATGAGAGGGCCTCGAGCGTGAGGCCGAGCTCCTCGTTGAGATTGGCCGGCACCTCGTAGCCCGCTTCGTCGCGGATCGTTCCGAGATTCTCGGCGATCGATTCCACCGACAGGTCGGTGTCGGTGAAGCCCGGGGTGACGCCGATGAACACGCGGGCCACGTGGCCGCCGCCGCAGGTGTAGATCTCGCCGGTGACGTCGCAGTCCTCGCTGGCCAGGTACACGGCGACCGGGGTGATGTACTCCGGGCCGAGCTGGTCGAAGAGCGGGCCGAGGATGTCCTCGGTCATCCGCGTGCCCGCCACCGGAGCGATGGCGTTGGCCTTGATGTCGTACTTCGCGCCCTCGACCGCGAGGACGTTGATCAGACCGACGAGGCCCATCTTGGCCGCGCCGTAGTTGCTCTGGCCGAAGTTGCCGAAGATCCCGGCACCCGATGCGGTGTTGACGATCCGGCCGTAGCCCTGCTCCTTCATGTGCACGAAGGCGGGCTGGGTCACGTAGAAGGCGCCCTTGAGGTGGACGTCGAGCACCGGCTCGAGCTGCTCCGGCGTCATCTTGGCGAAGCTGGTGTCGCGCAGGATGCCGGCGTTGTTGATGACGACGTCGACCCGGCCCCAGGTGTCGATGGCGGTCTGGATGACGCTGGCGCCGCCCTCGGGGGTGGCGACCGAGGCGAAGTTGGCCACGGCCTCGCCGCCGGCCTCCTTGATCTCTTCGACCACCTGCTGGGCGGCCGAGTCGTCGTCGCCCACGCCGTCCACGGAGCCGCCGAGGTCGTTGACCACGACGAAGCCGCCCCGGCGGGCGATCTCGAGTGCGTGCGATCGGCCCAGCCCACCACCGGCACCGGTGATGACTGCGACCTTGCCGTCGAAGGAGAGGCTCATACCGGCGAGGCTAGGCAAGCACCCCCGCTCACGCCTCATCCGGAGTTCAACCGGCGTCCACGGGCTCGATGGCTGGTGACTGATTGGATGTGGACGTGGAAATGCACCGCATGCGGACACGCATCCCGTCGGGAGCCACCTGATGGGCCACCCCCGCGACCGACCGGCCGTGCTGTTCCTCTGCGTGCACAACGCTGGTCGCTCGCAGATGGCCGCCGGTTGGCTGCGCCGCCTCGCCGGCGACCGCGTCGAGGTGCTCTCCGCCGGGTCGGCACCGGGAGACACCGTCAACCCCGTCGCGGTCGACGCCATGGGCGAGGTCGGCATCGACATCACCGGCCAGCATCCCCAGGTCTGGACCGAGGACATGGTGCGCAGCGTCGACGTCGTCGTCAGCATGGGATGTGGCGACGCGTGCCCCGTGCTGCCCGGCAAGCGCTACGAGGACTGGGAGCTCACCGATCCGTCGGGTCAGCCGATCGAAGTGGTCCGGGTCGTGCGCGACGAGATCCGCGACCGGGTCGAGTCGCTGATCGCCGGCCTCGACCTCACCGCGGCGCCGTGAGCCGGTCGACGTGTCCGATCCTGCGGTGACGGTGGCCGACGAGGTGGTCGTCCCCCACGAGACCACCTGACCGCGGACCCGCCAGGATGGAGCCGTGGTGCTCACGTCCCGGATCGTCCGACGGCTGCGTCCGGTGCTGACCGTGCTGGGCCTGGTGTTCCTCGCGATCCAACTCGTCCCGTACGGCTGGACCCATTCGAATCCGCCCATCACCGACCCCGTTCGCTGGGATTCGCCCCAGGTCGAGTCGGTCGTACGGGCAGCGTGCTACGACTGCCACAGCAACGAGACCGACTGGCCGGTGTACGCCTACGTCGCACCCATGTCGTGGCTGGTGCGAAGCGACGTCGAATCGGGCCGAGACGAGCTCAACTTCTCGGAGTGGGATGATTTCGACTCCGAGGCCGACGACGCGGCCGAGGAGGTCATCGTCGGCTCGATGCCGCCGAGGGAGTACACGCTCCTGCATCCCGACGCGCAGCTGAACAACGTCGAGAAGCGCCTCCTGATCGACGCGTTCGCGCAGCTCGACGAACGCGACTGAGACCGGGCGTACCTCTACCGTCGGCCGGATGGAGTCGTTGCTGGCCGCGCTCGGCCTGGTGTTCGTCGCCGAGCTGGGGGACAAGACCCAGCTCGTGGCGCTCGGGCTCGGCGCCCGGCACCGGCTCGCACCCGTCCTGGCGGGGGTGGGACTGGCCTACGCGGCCACGAATCTGCTCTCGGTCGTCGTCGGTGGACTGCTCGGTGCCGCGCTGCCGACCCGGGCCATCGGCCTGGGTGGCGGGGTCCTCTTCCTGGCCTTCGCGGCCTGGAACCTGCGGCCCGACGGCGACCACGATGGCGTCGAGGACGAGGGCGTCGATGCTCGCGCCGTCCTGTCCGTGGCCGGTGCGATGTTCGTGGCCGAGCTCGGCGACAAGACGATGCTGGCCACCGCGACGCTCGCCGCGCAGGGAATCCCGGTGCTCGTCTGGATCGGCGCCACGATCGGGATCACGCTGAGCGGCTTCGCCGGCGTGGCCGTCGGTCGCGCTGCCGGCGTGCGACTGCCGGAGCGGGCGATCCGGATCGGGTCGTCGGTGCTGTTCGCAGCGTTCGGCGTGGCGCTGATCGCCACGAACCTCTGATCTACGGCGCTGCGATGCCCAGCACGTCGCCGGCGTGGGCGGTCCAGCGCTTGTAGTCGACCTTGCCGTTGGCGGCCCGGCCGAGTGAGCCGACGAACACGATCCGCTTGGGCGCCTTGTAGTGGGCGTGATGGGCCTTGACGTGGCCGATGAGCTCGTCCTCGTCGGGTGAGGCGCCGGGCGTCGGTTCGACGACGGCGGTGATGGCCTGGCCGAAGCGCTCGTCGGGCAGGCCGACCACCACGGCGTCGTGGACCCCATCGTGCTCCTTGAGCGCTTCCTCGACCTCCTCGGGGAAGACCTTCTCGCCACCGGTGTTGATGCACACCGAGCCCCGTCCGAGCAACACCAGGGTGCCGTCGGGCTCGACCCGGGCGTAGTCCCCGGGCATCGAATAGCTCTCGCCGTCGATCTGCACGAACGTCTCGGCTGACTTGACCGGGTCCTTGTAGTAGCCGATGGGCACGTGGCCCTTCATCGCCACCTTGCCGATGCGATCGTCGCCGGGTTCGATGAGCGTGTGGTCGTCGGCGATCACCTTGGTCGACGGACCGAGGGTGAACGTGGCGGTCTTGGCCGACTGGTTGTCGCCTCCCGAGACCGAATTGGCCATGCCGATGGCCTCCGACGAACCGAGCGAGTCGACCAGCAGCATCCGCGGGTTGTGGCGGAGCAGCCCGTCCTTGGTCGCCTGGCTCCACATGACCCCGGAGGACAGGATGACCTTGAGCGAGGAGATGTCCCACCGGTCGGGCTCGGCATCGAGGGCGGCGAGGATCGGGCGGGCGAAGGCGTCGCCCACGATGGCGGTGTTGTCGACCGCGTGCCGCTCCACGGTGTCGAGCATCTCCACCGGGTCGAACTTGCCCCCGGTGAGGGTCACGACCGAACCGCCGCCGGTGAGTGCGGTGAACGCATTGAACGCGCCCGTACCGTGCATCAGCGGACATGCCGGCAGGGTGCGGATGCCCGGCGTCGCACACAGCTCCCGGACCCGGTCGAGGTCGACGTCCTCGGGGAGGTGACGCTTGCGGGGACCGCCCTCGTTGAGCACGAGCAGCAGGTCGTCGTTGCGCCACATCACCCCCTTGGGCATGCCGGTGGTGCCACCGGTGTAGAGCAGGAACAAGCTGTCGCCCGACCGACCCCAGGGGGCGATCGTGCGGTCGGTGGCGCTGGCGGCGGCGTCCTCGTAGGGCGTCGCCCAGTCCGGGCACGGACCCGAGCCGTCGTCGACCCACAGCCACCCCCGCACGTCTGGAACCCGATCGCGCAGACCCTCGATGCGGGCGGCGAACTGGCCCTCGAAGACCACGACCGAGGTGTCGGCGTTCTCCCACAGGTAGACGAGCTCGTCGTCGACGTAGCGGTAGTTGGTGTTGACCGGCGCCAGCCCGAGCTTGAAGGCGGCGAACACCGACTCGAGGTACTCGGGCCGGTTCGTCAGGTACTGGGCGACCGAGGTGTGCTCGGATGCGCCCGCCTCGAGCAGCCACGCGGCCACGCCATCGGCTCGGGCGTCGAAGTCGGCCCAGGTGACGACTCGGTCACCGTGCAGCAGCGCGGGTTCACCCGGAAGCGTCTCGGCGAGGGTTTCCCAGGTGTCCGCGAAGTTCCATCCGCATGCGGCATGTCGTCGCCCGTCGGAAGCGTCGCCCGTACGGATCGGCGCCGGTCGGCTGGTCGCGCGCCGAGGTGGCGAGTGACTGCGGCGATCGACGTCGGGCTACGAAGCCAGGTCGGCGAGGATGCCGGCGTTGGCCGGGTGGCGCAGCTTGCTCATCGCCCGGGCCTCGATCTGGCGGATCCGCTCACGGGTCAGGTCGAAGTGGCGACCGACCTCGTCGAGGGTGCGGGGCTCGTGCCCGTCGAGGCCGTAGCGGAGGATGAGGATGCGCTGCTCGCGGTCGTCGAGGCCCTTGAGCCCGGCGAGCACGTCGCCGCGGGTGGCCTCGGTGACGGCGTCGCCCTCGGGGTCGTCCTCGGCCACGGCGGCCAGGTCGCCCAGGGTCATGTCGCCGTCGTCGGACAGGCCGTCGTCCAGTGACTTGGCGATCCGGGCCGACGCCAGGATCTCCTCGATCTTGGCCGGCGGGTGCCCGACCTCGACCGACAGCTCGTCGAGGGTCGGCGGACGGCCGAGCTTGGACTCGAGCATGCCGCGTGCCTTGTCGATCTGCTTGAGCAGGTCGTGGGCGTGGACCGGCAGGCGGATGGTGCGGGCCGTGTTGGCCACGCCGCGGGTGATGGCCTGGCGGATCCACCACGTGGCGTAGGTGGAGAACTTGAAGCCCTTGCGGTGGTCGAACTTCTCGACCGCGTGGATGAGCCCGAGGTTGCCCTCCTGGATCAGGTCCAGCAGCGGCAGCTCGGTGCGGTGGTACTTCTTGGCGATGGACACGACCAGGCGCAGGTTCGCGTTGACGAACTGCTCGGTGGCGCGATCGCCGGCGCGGACCTGACGACGCAGCTTTGCCTTCTCGGACGGGGCCACGCCCTCGTCGCTCGCCAGCCGCTCTCGGGCCTCGACACCCGCCTGGACGAGCGCACCCAGCCGCGCCTCGTCCTCCTTGGTCAGCAGGGCATGGCGGCCGATGTCGTTCAGGTAGAGCCGGACGATGTCTTCGTCGGATTCACCGGAACGAGTAGCGCGTGCGGCAGAGCTCACGGGTACGACGACCTCCAAGAGGGGGTGGTGTGATGGCGGGACACGGGAAGCAAAGCGTGGCCGGGAGACCGGAAAATCACCCGGCTGTCGATGGTACAAGCAGATTCACGATTTGAGGGAAGAAATCCTGCTCTCCGAGCGTTTCGGGGCGGACCGGCGGGTCCTGCCCTCGGACCGAGGGCTCGACCCGCCGAACGGTGGTGCAGCCTACGAGGAAATGGCGACGGAGTCGGCATGAGTCCCTGGCGTGATGCGGTCGCGGTCAGGCGGACGGATCAACCCTACGGTGCCGCCATGGACTTCGACTTCCCCGGCGACGACGATCCGCGGCGCCAGACGGTGCGCTCCTGGCTCGAGGCCCACCCCACACCGACGGGTCGCGAACTGGCTGAGGCCGGCTACGTGGCCCCCCACTGGCCCGAGCCCTGGGGCCTCGACGCCGATCCGATCCACCAGATCCTGATCGACGAGGAGCTCGAGGCCGCGGGCGTGGCCCGCCCCCAGAACATGATCGGCATCGGCTGGGCCGGCCCCACGATCCTCCACGCCGGCACCGACGCCCAGAAGCAGCGGTACCTGTTCCCGCTGCTCGCCGGCGAGGAGATCTGGTGCCAGCTCTTCTCCGAACCGGCGGCGGGATCCGATCTGGCCAACCTCGGGACCCGCGCGGTCCGCGATGGCGACGAGTGGGTGGTCAACGGGCAGAAGATCTGGACCTCGATGGCGCACCACTCCGCATTCGGGATCCTGATCGCCCGCACCGACCCCGACGTGCCCAAGCACGAGGGCATCACCTACTTCGTCTGCCCGATGGACACGCCCGGCATCGAGATACGTCCGATCATCGAGATGACGGGCGGGCACACCTTCAACGAGGTGTTCTTCGACGACGTCCGGATCCTCGACGAGAATCGGGTCGGTCCCGAGCACGGCGGCTGGGCGCTGGCCAAGGTGACCCTCGGCAACGAGCGGGTCTCGCTGTCCTCCGGGGGCGCGCTGTGGGGCATGGGGCCGGCGGCCGAGGATCTGCTCGACGAGGTCAGGGCCCGGGGTGCCGGCGCCGTCGACCCGGTGGTGCGCGACCGCCTCGCGGCCATGCACATCGAGGCCGAGCTGCTGCGCCTGATCCGCCTGCGCACGGTCACCGCGGCGATCAGGGGTGAGCCACCCGGACCCGAGGCGTCGATCCGCAAGATCCTGGCCGACGAGCACGGTCAGAGGATCATGGCGATGGCCAAGGACCTGGCCGGCCCGTACGGCACCGTACGCGGCACCGGGCCCTTCGGTGCTCCCGACGTGCACGGTTGGGACTTCGGCTACCTGTTCTCCCAGGCGCTCACGATCGGGGGCGGCACGGGCGACGTGCAGCGCAACATCCTCGCCGAGCGGGTGCTCGGCCTGCCCCACGACGTCGATGTGGAGACCGGGCGGTCCTGGGCTGCGTCACAGCGTGTCTGACGTGTCACCATTTCTTCCCATGGTGACCCGTGCAGAGGTTTCCGCCGCCGACATCGCCCAGGAGATCGGCAACGTCGGCGTGCTCAAGCGCAAGTCCAAGGTCCGCGCGTTCGAGGATCTGCCCGGCGTCCCCGAGGGCACCAAGGGCATCATCGCCCTCGTCGACGGCTGGGACACCTGGATCCGCTACCACGTCCTGTTCGACAACGACGTCCAGCTGGGCACGATCAACCGCGAGCTGCTCGTGCCCGCCAAGAAGTACGAGGAGTTCCGGGCCAAGCGTGAGGAGGCCCTCGACTCCGGGGCCCTCGACGAGCCCGAGGTCGACGAGTCGGAGGAAGCCGAGGGAGAGGGTGGCGGTGCTGCGGCGGGCAGCGACGCCCCGGTCGTCAACGGTGTCACCATCCCGAGCTACCTGATCGAACGGTCCAAGTCCGCGCGCGAACGCCTCGGCGCGTAGCCGGTCACAACCGGCGCGGGATCGTCAGCCGCTCGATCGGGCGGCCGATCAGCGCGGAGCGGGTCTGGTTCTCGCCGCGGTGGACGACCTCCCCGCCGAGCCGGACGACCGCGTCCGCTCGCCTCCCGACGCGGTGGACGCGGTCCGGGTGTCCAGCGGCGTGTCGGCGAATGCCCCGGGCCCGTGGAACATCCCGGCATGCCACCGGGACGGTGTCACCGCGACCGCCCGCGGGTAGTCCTCGAACAGCCAGCGGGCGAAGTTGCGTCGCGTCCACGGGGTCGACCCCGCGACCCGCACGGCGGCCCGGACCGCCCTGCGGTGGCGCAACCCACGCACCAGCAGCGCCGACATCCGGTGGTCGGCCACCAGGTGGTGGTCGACCGCGTCGTCGTACCGGGCGGTGGCCACCCGGGCGCCGTGGGGCCCGGTCGACTCGATGGCCTCGGCCGCCAGCATCCCGGTCAGCAGCGCCTGGCCGATGCCTTCACCGGTCATCACGTCGGTCGCGGCGGCCGCGTCGCCGACGAAGAACGTCCGACGCCCGGTGCGGGGGAGGCGGTCGATGCGGGCCGGGATCGGCCAGGCCGTGTGCCGGGCTTCCGCGACGGCGTCGGGTCCGAGGATCTCACGAACCCGGGGCCGCTGCAGCAGGTCGTCCCACACGGCGCGCATCTCGCCCACGGCGACCTTGGCGCCACGCTGGACGCCGAAGCCGAAGTTCGCCGTGCCGTCGCCGACCGGGAAGGACCACGCGTAGCCCGGGAGCAGGTCGGTCTCGAACAGCACGAACAGCTCACGTTGGGCCTGCTCGGACACGTCGCGGAAGTAGGCGCGGAACGCGTGCCACTCGCCGCGATAGCCCGGCTCGCCGAGCCCCAGCGCCTTGCGGGTGGGTGACCACATCCCGTCGGCGGCCACGACGTAGCGAGTGTGGAGCCGGCCCACGCCGGCGACGTCGAGCGTGACCCGGTCGTCCTCCTCGGTGGCACCCTGCAGCGCGTGGCCCTCGAGCACGGTGGCGCCGGCTCGGCGGGCGAGGTCGACCAGTGCGGCGTCGTACTCGCTGCGCCGGGCGACGGCGGCGTGGACGCCGGGCCCGGGCGGCAGCGGAAAGCGCACCGAGTGGCCGCGCGGATTCGACGGGGTGGGTGGGCCCGACACGGTGGCGGCGTCGACGGGCATCCACGACGGGATCGTCGTGGGATCGAGGCCGAGCCGCTCCGAGAGCCGGAGGGCGAGCGCGGTGAGCCCGTCGCCGCAGCACTTGTCACGGGGGAACGCAGCTTTGTCGACCACGATGACGTCGCGACCGGCGCGTGCGAGCGAGATGGCGGCGGCGGCGCCGGCCGGGCCGGCGCCCACCACGACGACGTCGGCGCGTTGGTGCTGGTCGGTCATGGTCCTGCGGTCGGGGCCCTAGCAGTCGACGCCCGCTTCGGGGCGGTACAGCGCGCTGACGCTATCGCTCTCGGTCGACCCGTCGGGATACGTGCGGGTGCGTGGTGTCGTCCAGCGGGTGCAGTTGCCGACGGGGGACGGTGTCGGCTCGCCGAGACTGACGTCGATGTGGTCGGTGCTGAACATGCGAACGGTCAGCGAGGTGTCCGTGTACTCCGGCCAGATCATCACGCCGTAGTCGGTGCTGTTGACGATCTGGAGATCGGGGTGCGGGAACGAGATCGTGGCTTCGTGACCGCGGGGATACCGCTCGATGTAGAGGCTGTGGCTCTGGTACTCGCCGAACTCGAGCCCGGCGAACAGGGCGGCGTTGAAGAGACCGGTGGCGAACTGGCTGATGCCGCCGCCGACGTCCTCGGTCAGTTCGCCGTTGTAGATGGCACCGTCGGCCAGGAAGCCCTTCTCGCGCGTTCGCCGGCCGACGTAGTCGTTCACCGAGAAGGTCTCGCCGGGCCGGATGACGGCGCCGCGGATCATGTCGGCGATCCGGTGGATGTTGGAGACCCGGTTCTGGCAACACGCATGCTCGGTGGTGGGGCCGAACGCGTTCGGGCTGCCGACCTCCTCCACGATCCCGAGACCCTCGGCCTCCTCGGTGGTGAGCTCCGGCTCGGTTTCGTTCAGCTCGATGGTGACCGAGCGCTCATCGGCGAGGAACGCCTGGTTGACGGTCTCGGCGTTGGCGACGTCGCAGCACGAGACACCGGTCACCGACGGGGTCACCACCGGCCGGCCGCCCTCCAGCGTGATGTCGGCATCGACCGCTGCGACCTGGAGCTCTTCGAACTCGGAACCGAGCACCGCGATGAGTTGCTCGGTGTCGAGCTCGATCGAGATCTCATCCTCGCTGGTCTCGACCGTGGAGAGCTGGCGCAGCTCGCGGGGGACGAGCTGGAACGTCTCGTCCCGGGCGGTGACGGACATGGTCTCGTCGGTGAGCTCGTTGGCCCGCGCTGCGGCCGCCTCGGCCACGCTGTCATCGAGGCGCGGTGCCAGGTCGCTCTGGCGGATCTGAACGGTCACCGCCTCGCCCATCGGGGTGTCCTCGGCGGCGGCGCTCAGTGCGACCGAGAGCGTGTCGGGATCGATGCCGGTGCCGGGTTCCCCCGGAACGGGGACGAACGGGTCGCCGTCGATCGACTCGATGGTCGGTTCGACCGGCGAGACGAGGGCGTCGCCCTCGAGCTGGCGCAGCGTGGATCGGGCGACCTCCGGGTCGACCGTGTAGTGGATGGGCACCTCGTGGGGGCGGAAGAAGCTGACCAGCCACCCGAAGGGACGGACCGGCAGCAGTGCCGTGCGGCCCTCGTCGAGCGCAGCCTGGGCGGTGGTCTCGACATCGATGGAGAGGCCGATGTCCGCCGCGGTCGTCTCGTAGGTGACCTGTGGCGTCTCGATGCGCACCGTCCGGTCGAGGCTCTCGGCATCGAGTGCTTCGACCTCCTCGAGCAGCTGGTCCGAACCGAGGCCGCCCACGTCGTGGCCGGCGAGCTCGACGTTGCGCAGGACCTCACCGCTGGCGGCGCCGGTGTCGATCGCCCAGGCAGCCACGATCCCGAGCAGGATGACGACCGGCGCGAGCACGCCCGTCCAGAAGAATCGTCTCCTCGGTGCCATGAGTCGATCAACCCTGACACGTGAATCCGGTCACGATGTAGTCACGGCGCGTGACGATTGTGCGACCAATGTGACGAGACGGATCTCCGCATCTATGGTCACGTCCGTTTCCACACCGCCGACCGAGACCTGTAGAGGGGAACCGACATGAGTGGGATCAATGAGGGCCGCGTGGCCATCGTGACCGGTGCCGGCCGAGGCATCGGCCGCGAGCACTCGCTGATGCTGGCCGAGCAGGGCGCCAAGGTCGTGGTCAACGATCTCGGTGGCTCGATGGACGGCACCGGCGACGACCGGGGTCCCGCCCAGCAGGTCGTCGACGAGATCACCGACATGGGTGGCCAGGCCGTCGCCAACACCGACGACATCTCCGACTTCGAGGGCGCCAAGCGCCTCGTCGACCAGGCCCTCGAGCACTTCGGCACGTTGGACATCCTCGTGAACAACGCGGGCATCCTCCGCGACCGCATGCTCACGAACATGACCGAGGAGGAGTGGGACGCGGTCATCAAGGTCCACCTCAAGGGCACGTTCGCCCCGAGCCGGCACGCCGCGGCCTACTGGCGCGAGCAGACCAAGGCCGGCAACGAGGTCGACGGGCGGATCATCAACACCACCTCGCCCTCGGGTATCTACGGCAACGTGGGCCAGACCAACTACGGCGCAGCCAAGGCCGGCATCGCCAGCTTCACGATCATCGCGTCCCAGGAGCTCGGCCGGTACGGGGTCACCGTCAACGCCATCGCCCCGGCTGCGCTCACCCGCATGACCGAGAACCTCGGCATGGGCCAGGCCTCCGAGGAGGACAAGGAGCTGCTCTCGCCCCGCCTGATCTCCCCGGTGGTGGTGTTCCTCGCCAGCCCGGCCGGCAAGGAGGTCACCGGCCGCGTGTTCGACGTGTCCGGCCGCATGCTGTCGGTGTCGGAGGGGTGGCACCGCGGGCCCACCATCGAGATGCCGGGCGACGACCCCGAGGCGCTCGGTCCCGACGTCCTGCGGATCGTCGGCGAGGCCCGGCCCAACGCCAACATGTTCGGCTACGACCAGGAAGGCTGAGACCAATGCCCATCAACCCCGATGCCGTCGGCTTCAGAGGCGAGCCGACCCGCCAGGCCTGGACCTCGAAGGACGCGTTGCTCTACGCCGTGGGCGTGGGCGCGGGCCACGAGCCGCTCGAGGAGCTGGCGTTCACCACCGAGAACACGTCCGACGTCGACCAGCGCGTGCTCCCGACGATGGCCGTGGTCCTCGGCTTCGGCGGCAGCGCCATGGGGCACATCGGCGACTTCAACCCCGCGATGCTGGTCCACGGCGAGCAGTCGATCGAGCTCCACCGCGAGATCCCGGTCGAGGGTGAGATCGAGTCGGTGGAAGAGATCGTCGGCATCTGGGACAAGGGCAAGGGTGCGGTCGTGGAGCTGAAGTCCACCGCGACGTTGGTCTCCGATGGCGAGCCCCTGTTCGAAAAGACCATGTCGGCGTTCATCCGCGGCGAGGGCGGCTGGGGTGGCGACTCCGGACCGTCCCTGCAGTGGGAACAGCCCGACCGCGACCCGGACGAATCGGTCACCTTCTCGACCCGGCCGGAGCAGGCGCTGATCTACCGGCTCTCCGGCGATCGCAACCCGCTGCACGCCGATCCCAACTTCGCCGCGATGGGCGGCTTCGACCGGCCCATCCTCCACGGGCTGTGCACCTACGGCTTCACGGGCCGGGGTCTGCTCCGGGCGCTCTGCGACGGCGACCCCGCCCGGTTCGAGGCGATGTACGGCCGGTTCTCGTCACCGGTGCTGCCGGGCGAGGACCTCACCATCAACGTGTGGCGAACCGGCGACGGTGAGGCCGTGTACCAGACGGTGGGCAGCGACGGCCGTGTCGTCATCGACAAGGGCACCTGTCGCCACACCTCTTGAGCCAGCTCAGGAGTAGTAGGTCCCGAGGTAGCGATCGAGGGCGTCCCGAATCGCCGCGAACTGCCGTTCGTGGCGGTCCGGCAGGACGCCGAACTTCTGCTCGCTGGTCGCGATCCACTCGGAGGTGATGGTGTCGATGGCGCCCACCGCCAGGGTGAAGCGCCGATTGCGGCGCTCGAAGTCGATGCGACCGCGCGCGGCGTCGACGCTGGTGACGTCGAAGCCCGCGGCCGGCAGGGCCTGGACGAACGCGTCGTAGACCACGGGCCAGGGCTGGTCCACGGTGTGGACCTCGGTGCGCGCCCCCATCAGCGGGCCAACAGCTCGGCGACCCGCCCGCACAGCTCGATGGAACGGACCGCGTCGGGCTGGGGGATGCCCATCATCGTGCGGATGATGACGTCGGTGAACCCGAGGTCGGCGAAGGTGGCGAGCTGCTCACTCACCTGCTCGACGTCGCCGTAGGCCACGGCCCCGCGAGGCTGGCCTCCGCGGTAGCCGGCCTCGATCAGCCCGTCGCCCGTGGTGGTGGCGGCCGCGCCGTCGTCGCCGACGAACACGTCCTTGCGGATGGCCAGGGTCCCGGGTTCGCGGCCGTGGCGCTCACATGCGTCGAGGTACTGGTCCATCTGCGTCCGCGCCACCTCGGCGTCGATGCCCGCGTCGGCGTACCAGCCGGTGCCGAGCCGAGCGGCCCGGTCGAGCGCGGTCTCGGCGTGCGCGCCGATCCACCACTCCACCTCGCGCGGTGGCGTGGGTGCGATGCGGGCCCCGCCCACCTCCTCGCCGGCGAGCAGGGCCTGGACGGTCCGGATCGTCTCCTCGAGCCGGTGGCCGCGGTGAGGGACGTCGAGGCCCATGGCGTCGACCTGATCCCGTCCGCCGAGGCCGGTCTGGACGATGAAGGGGCCGTCGGCGATCGAGGCGAGCGTCCCGATCTGCTCGGCCATCAGCACCGGGTTCCACGCGGGAACGAGGAACAGGCAGCCGGCGGGGCGTTCGTCCCACTCGGCGAGGAGCCGGCCCAGCATGGGGACGTTCTGGACGTAGGGAACCGGTCCGGTCGAGTGATGGTCGCCGATGGTCAGGCACGACAGGCCCGTCGAAGCAGCCGCCCGTGCCCGCTCGAGGACCCACGCCGTGGCCTCGACGCCGGACCCGCCAGGGTGCGCGCTGCACAACGAGATGCCGAGTCGCATGGCGTGATCCTGCCAGCCCGGCTCGCGGGGTGGCGGTCAGAACAGCCGGAGCTCGTTCGACTCGATGCCCTGGAGCTCGTCGTAGTCGACCTCCACGCAGCCGATGCCCCGGTCGCTGGCCAGGGTCCGGGCCTGGGGCTTGATCTGCTCGGCGACGAACACGCCGCGCACCGGGGCGAGCCGGGGATCCCGGTTGAGGAACTCGAGGTAGCGGGTGAGCTGCTCGACGCCGTCGATCTCGCCGCGACGCTTGATCTCCACGGCCACGGCCGTGCCGTCGGCGTCGCGGCAGAGCAGGTCGACCGGGCCGATGTCGGTGGGGTACTCCCGGCGAACGAGCGACAGTCCCGTGCCGATCACCTCGGTCCGTTCCGACAGCAGCTCCTGGAGGTGAGCCTCGACCCCCGCCTTCTGCAGTCCGGGCTCGGGGCCGAGCGCCAGCTCGGTGTCGTTGTGGATCTCGTCGACGGTGATCTCGAGCTCCTCGCCCTTCTTGCCACGCACGAGCCACCGAGCGGGTTCCTCCTCGATGGTGCAGGGCGGGCTCATCCAGTTGAGCGGCTTGTAGGCCCGGTCGTCGGAGTGGATCGAGACCGAGCCGTCGGCCTTCACCAGGATCAGCCGGTCGGCCATCGGGAGGTGGGCGGTGAGCTTGCCGCGATAGTCGACCGAGCAGCGGGCGATGACGAGACGCACGCCGGAGGATCGTAGGTCTGGCGGGCCCGCCTTCGGCGGTCCCGCCAGGTCCTGCGACTCATTGCCATGTCGTCGTAGGTCTGACCGGGCCCGCCTTCGGCGGTCCCGCCAGGTCCTGCGGCTCGTTCTGACTTCGTCGGTCCAGAACGGGGGCTCACCGGTGAGGCCGGGTCACGGATCGATCGGGCGCACGCCGTGCTCGGTGACCAGGTGGTTCATCGGTCGGTCGTGGGGTTCCCGCGGCAGACGGTCGACGATGCGAGCGGTGCAGGTCACACCGACCACCGGAATGCCCGAGGCGAGTTGGGGAAGCAGACGGTCGTAGTGGCCACCGCCCCGACCGAGTCGGAAGCCGTCGTGGTCGAAGACGCGGCCCGGCACCAACACCGCGGCGAGCTCACCAGGGGCGACGGTGGGTGCGTCCGGTGGTGGTTGGTCCAGGCCGACCCGGTGCCGCTCGTTGCTCCCGACGTCGTGGTGCAGCGTCATCGTTCCGTCGTCGCCGACGCGGGGGAGCACCGTGCCGATCGCGACCGGGATCTCGTCGGGGAGGGCGAGGTAGCCGAGGACGGGTCCGTCGACGTCGCCGAGAAAACGCTCGACGTGGCCGGCGACCCGCGCCGCGACGTCAGTGGTGACGGGTTCGAGGCGCCGAGCCCAGCGGCGCCACTCGCCCTTGGTGGTCGGCACTGGCTCGGATGCGCCCATCAGGCGAGGCGTCGACCCTCGAGGCGCTTGCGGATGGTCTCCCGCCGCTCCTGGAGGTCGCGGTAGGTCAGCCGGTTGACGTCGTCGCCCAGACCGAACCCGGCCTTGACGCCCTCCATGTCGAGCTCCCAGCCGTCCTCGCCCATGCCGAGCTGTTCGGCGATGGTCTGGCCGTGGCGGGTGGCGAAGTACATCGTCACCGAGGCGACCTCCTCGAGGAGGTCGAGGTCGGGGGCCAGTGTGGCGATGGCGCCGTCGACGAACATCAGGTTCTTGACGAAGAGCATCAGCTCCTTGGGGATCCTGGCCCCGTAGCCGAGCAGTGCCTTGATGGTCTTCTGGATCTCGGTGACGAGCTCATCGCCGTCGAGCTGGGTGGGGTCGAGTACCTCGCCGGTATCGAGGCCGAGGTCCCGGATGACCGCGTCGAGGTCGGTCTCGGGTGGCAGCGCACCGAGGTCTCGCATGGCCGCGAGCTGGCCCTTCGGGTCGTTCGATGTGCTGGACATCAGCAGCCGGAGGAAGGCAATGCGCTTGAACTCGTCGAGTCGACCGGTGATGCCGAAGTCGAGCAGCGCGGTCCGGCCGTCCGGGAGGACGAACAGGTTCCCCCCGTGCAGGTCGCCGTGGAAGATCCCGTGGATGAGGGCGCCCTCCATGAAGCCGATCATCCCCGTGCGCACCACCGCTTCGGTGTCGACGCCTGCGTCACGCATGCCGGCGACGTCGTCGAACTTGAACCCGTCGAGGCGCTCCATCACGAGAACGCGTCGCGTGACCAGCGTCGGGTGCGGACGGGGGATGACGTAGCCCCGCTGGTCGAGCGCCGCGAACGACTCGGCGATGTCGAGCATGTTCTCCGCCTCGAGCCGGAAGTCGAGCTCCTCGGCGATGGTCTCGGCGAACAGCTCGACCAGCGCGGGCGGGTTGGCCAGCGCAGCGACGGGGATCCGGCCGACGAGCTTGGGTGCCAGCCACGCCATGACGCGCAGGTCCTGGCGTACGCGTGTCGCCACGGCCGGCCGCTGCACCTTGACGACGACGTCCTCGCCGCTGCGCAGCGTGGCCAGGTGGACCTGGGCGATGGAGGCGGCGGCCAGTGGCTCGGTGTCGAACGAGGAGAACACCTCCTCGATCGGCTGGTCGAGGTCCTCCTCCACCACGGTGCGTACGGCATCCCACGGTTCGGGTGGCACCTGGTCGCGGCATTTCTTGGTCTCGGCGACGAGCTCCTCGGGGAACAGGCCCTCGCCGCTCGAGATGATCTGGGCGAGCTTGATGTAGGTCGGGCCCAGCGCTTCGGCGGCCAGGCGCAGTCGCTCGGAGAGGTCGCGCCGCGAGACGCTGCCCCCGTGCTTCTTGGCGCCGAGGGTCCAGCGACCGACCGCCCAGCCCAGGTGGCGGGTCACCGTGCCGACGCGACGGGCGGGAGGCAGGAGGCCCGGCCGGGTGAGCCCGGGGAGATCGGCACGCAGGACGGCCCGTGCGACCGACAGCGGGGGCAGCCAGGTCAACTCGTCGCGGTCGATGATCCACGGCGGGTCGTCCGAGAAGGCACCGAGCTCCCGGTCGCCAGGTCTGTCGTCCGCCGTGTCGGCCATGGGCGCATTCTGGCCCGTGCGAGCTGATTCGACAGCTCGCGAGCGTGCCGGTCGTTCAGCCCTGCTGCTTTCGCCGCAGTCGCGCGAGTTCCTCGTGCTCGGCCCGTTGTCGCCGGCGCCGGCTGCGCCACAGCTCGGCCAGCAGCAGGGTGGCGATGGACGAGGCGACCAGGGTCGCGAGGAGGATCACGAACAGGGGAGCGTCGGCCTCGAAGCTCAGGAACTCGATGGGCACCGACCCGGTGTTCTGGGCGAGGAAGACGATCGCCAGCACCAGGACTGCGAAGATGCCGATGAGCAGCGCGGAGACACCGGTTCCCGGATACTTGTTGACCACGTCCGGCTGATCTGGCTCGCCCCCGTCCCCGGACCCGCTCGGTTCGGGCGAGGTCTCGGACTCGGCGGGGTGGTCGTCTCCACGCACGACCGGAGTGTATCTCTCCCCGTCGTCGGGTCCCCGTGAGGAGTCAGAATCGCGGTCGGCGCCGCTCGACCAGCGCGGTGGCGCCCTCGCGGAGGTCCGGGCCGGCGGCGAGCTCCTCGAGAAGGGCCATCGACTCGCGGACCGAACGGCCCGGATCGCCGTGGAGGAGATCCCCCAGAGCTGGTCCATCCCTCGGCGCCTCCCCGTCGGCCTCACGCCGGCTGTCGAGGGTCGCGACCAGGCGGTGCCGGGCACCTAGAGTCGTCCGCTGTCATGGCTCGGCCGACGAAGGTGCTGGGAGAGGCCCGGGGCTCATGGCTGGGCCGTCAGTTCGCGCTCATCCGCCGGAGCACCCGAGGGGTCGGCCCGGTCACCGTCGGCGTCCTCATCGCCGGCGGCTGCACCTACGGGTTCTTGGGCGTCACCGCACGTGCGATCGGTCCCGAGGAGTTCAACGCGGTCTCCGCGCTCTGGGCGCTGGTGTTCACGGCGGGTCCGGGCCTGTTCCTCCCGCTCCAGCAGGAGCTGGGTCGTTCGCTGGCCGCACGCGTCGCGGACAGCTCGGGCGCGTCCGATGTGTTCCGCCACGGACTGCTCCCCGTGGTGTTCCTCGTGATCGGCGCGATCGTCGCGACACTGCTCGCCGGCCCGCTCCTCGTGGACCACGTGCTCGGCGGTAGCTGGCTGCTCTTCCTGGCGCTCGAGATCTCCATCGTCAGCTTCGCGACGAGCTTCGTCGCGCGCGGGTTGCTGTCCGGTCTGGGACAGTTCGTGGGCTTCGCGCGCGTCGTCGCTGGCGAGGCGGCGGTCCGGCTGGTGCTGGCTGTGGTTCTGGCGGTGGCCGGCGTCGACGACGCAGGGCCCTACTGCCTGGCCATCGCGTTGTCCCCGTTCGTGTCCGTTGCTGCACTCTGGTCGTGGCGTCGGCCGCCATCGATCCCACCCGGTCCCCCGATCTCCCGCCGGAGCCTGGCCCGGGCCCTCAGCTACCTCCTCGCCGGGTCGTTGTGCGCCCAGGGTCTGGCCAACGCAGGTCCGATCGTGGTCGAGATCATGGCGATCGACGGACAGGGAGCGGAAGCCGGCCGCTTCCTCGCGGCGCTGATGATCGCTCGCTTGGCGCTGTACCTCTTCCAGGCGGTGCAGGCGGCCCTGGTACCGAACCTCGCGGCGATGGCGAAGTCCGGTCACCTGGACGAGTTCAAGGCCGCGGTCCGCAACCTGGTTCGCGTCATCGGGGCGCTCACCGTGGTGGGGAGCATCGGCGGTGCGGTGCTCGGTCCGACGGTCGTCGAGGTGATGTTCGGCGACGGCTATCCGGTCGGTGCTCGCACCATGGCGTTCCTGACCGGCGCGAGCATGCTCTACGTGCTGGCGCTCGCCGTGTCCGGTGCCTTGATCGCCCTCGAGGGCCACCGCTGGAACAGTGGCATCTGGGCGAGCGCACTGGCGGCCTTTGCCATCGGACTCCTGGCCAGCGACGAGCTCTTCCTGCGAGTGGAGATCGCCTACCTCGCCGGATCGGCTGTCGCCGCGGCACTCCAACTCGTCGTCGTCGTCCGGACCGCCCGGCGGTGGACGCGCGGCCCGGACCAGCACGGGTCGGTGGAGCCCCGGACGCATGCCTGACGCCCGATCCTCGGTACGTCGGGTCCGAGACGTCGACCCGACGATCGTGGCGTTGGTCGTCCTCGCCGCGGCGCTGCGGGTGTTCCAGCTCGGCCACGACTCCTTCTGGATCGACGAGATCAATTCGGTGTTCCGCGCCGATGGCCTGCCGTTCCTTCGGTCGGTCCGGGAGTCGTTCGGCCCGTTCGACCCGCCGCTCGGATTCGCCATCGAGGCGACCGCGCGACGGATTCCCGGGTTGTCGCTCGAGGCCGCCGCGCGGTTGCCGATGGCAGTCGCGAGCGTCGTCGAGGTCGCGTTGGTCTGGACGCTCCTGCGTCGTTTCCTCCACCGCCGTGACGAGGCGTTGGTGGCCGCGGCGCTCGTCGCCATCGCTCCGTTCGCCATTCGCTACGGCCAGGAGGCCCGGTACTACGCGCTCGCATCGGCGCTGCACCTCGGTGGTTGGGTCTTCGTGTTGGAGGCGGCACGAGGGCGACGTCGAGCGGTGTGGTGGTGGGCAGGCGTCGCGGTGATCGCGGTGTATACCACGGCGATCGCATGGTTCCTGATCGGGGTACAGGCGCTGATCGGGGTCGCGTTCTGCCGGGACCAGCGACGAACCTGGCTCCTGGCGGGCGCCGTTCCCGTCGTCGCGTTCCTCCCCTGGGTCGCGTTCGAGGCGAGCTACTGGCTGCCGGAGATCGCCGACGGAACGTCGCCATCGTTGAGTGGCGGGCTGTCCTACGACGTCCGCTTCGATCCGGCCCTGTGGGCGGATCTGTCTCGCTGGCTCCTCGGCAACGGGTCGGCGCTGGTGGCCGCGCCCTTCGCCGTCTTCGTCGTGGCCGCGCCGGTGGTCGCACGCACCGGCGAGCGGCGCGTCGCGATCTCGGTCATGGCCTATGTCGTGGTCACCGTGGGCCTGACCGTGGTCCTGGGCCGCCTCTCGGGCACGTACTTCGCGATGCGTCGGGTCGAGTTCCTCGTGCCGGTCCTTGCCGCGCTCGCCGCCGTGGGGATCTGTGGCGTCGTGCGTCGCTGCGTCCCGAACCGGCCGCGGTTGCGCGTTGGCCTGACCCTCGGACTCGTGTTGCTTCTCGCCTGCGTCGCCACGCCCGGCGTCGTCGACCACTACCGATCGGAGAAGTCGGACTACCGAGGGGCGGCGCGGGCCGTCGACGGGGGAGCGTTCGACCTCGTCGTCCTGGGCCCGCTCCCCGACGCCGACCACGGCTGGGCGAGGGCCATCCGCCGCTATCTCCGAGAATCCGGGGTCGAGCAGCCGGTCCGTCTTCTCGACGAGCTCGACGCGGCGCCCCCGGCTGGGGAGGTCGCGTGGATCACGGGTGAGCGGCCGCCCGATCCAGCGTTCGATGTCGTCACGCAGAACCGCGTCGATCGCCTGCAGATCCTGGCCGGCGACGACTCGCTCGACTCGTTCGCCATTCCCGTGGTCGTGGTGTCGTCCTCCTATGATTCCGAGTTCGAGCTGCGGAGCCAGGCAACGACGGTGGGCGCGGGCCGTGCCCTGATCGACGACGACGACGTGTGACATGCCGCCCCTGCGCGCCGGTGTTGCGTAGGCTCTGCGGTACTCGCGGACAAATGAGACAAGAGGAGCACCGGGACACATGCGGATTCTGATCCTCGGCGGCGACGGCTACCTCGGATGGCCAACTGCGCTGCACCTCTCCGACGCCGGTCACGAGATCGAGGTCGTCGACAACTTCACACGCCGCCGGTGCCTCCTCGAGGAGGGAGGCGATTCGCTGACCCCGATCCGCACACTCCATGAGCGGGTCGAGGCCTGGGACCAGGTCTCGGGTGAGCGGATCGGCGTGAACGTGTTCGATCTGTGCGAGTACGAGCCGCTGGCGGAGCTGGTTCGGTCGTTCCTGCCCGAGGCGATCGTGCACTACGGACAGGTCCCGTCCGCGCCCTACTCGATGCAGGGACGCCGTCAGGCGACGTTCACTCAGGTCAACAACGTCGTCAACAACCTCAACGTGATCTTCGCCATCAACGAGTTCGCTCCGGACTGCCACCTGGTGAAGCTGGGCACGATGGGGGAGTACGGCTGCCCGAACATCGACATCGAAGAGGGGTTCATCGAGATCGAGCACAAGGGTCGTACCGACACCCTGCCCTTCCCCAAGCTCCCGCACAGCTGGTATCACGCCTCCAAGGTCCACGACAGCCACAACATCCACTTCGCCTGCCGCGTCCAGGGGCTGCGGGCCACCGATCTCAACCAGGGCGTCGTCTACGGGGTCGAGACCGACCAGACCGCCCGCGACCCGCGCCTGGTCACCCGCTTCGACTACGACGAGCAGTTCGGTACCGCGCTCAACCGCTTCTGCCTTCAAGCCGTCATCGGGCATCCACTCACCGTCTACGGCTCCGGCGGCCAGACGCGCGGCTTCCTCAACATCCGCGACACGATGAAGTGCGTGGAGCTGGCCTGCACGAACCCCGCCGAACGCGGGGAGATGCGGGTGTACAACCAGATGACGGAGTCGTTCTCGGTGCTCGCGCTGGCCGAGACGGTGCAGAAGGCTGCCGCCGAGGTGGGGCTCAACGCCGAGATCACCCACATCGAGAGCCCGAGGACCGAAGCGCAGGAGCACTACTACAACCCGGTGCACTCCAAGCTGCTCGACCTCGGCCTCGAGCCGACGCTGCTCTCCGACGAGCTCGTCGAATCGATGTTGTTCACTCTCCAGGACAACAAGGACCGTGCGATCGAGTCCGTGATCGCACCGCGGACGACCTGGGATTGAGCAGCGAGGGGACCGTCCTGGTCACCGGTGGAGCCGGCTTCATCGGTGTGAACCTCGCGCGCGTGCTCGTGGAGCGTGGGTGGACGCCGATCGCCTACGACAACGGCTCGACCGGGCGCCTCGGCGATGCTGTCGCCGCTGGCTTCGCCGACGTCATCGAGGGCGATGTCCGAGACACCGACGCGCTCCGATCCGCGGCGTCCTCGGTGGACGCGATCGTGCACCTCGCGGCGCAGGCGGGGGTGCCGTCGTCGATCGCTGACCCGGTCGCCGACTGCGATCTGAACGTCCGTGGCACGCTCAACGCCCTGATCGCCGCCCGGGACACGGGTGTTTCGGGCTTCGTGTTCGCGTCCTCGAACGCGCCGTTGGGTGAGATCGAGCCGCCGGCGCACGAACAGGTCGTACCCCGACCGCTGTCGCCGTACGGCGCCTCCAAGCTCGCCGGCGAGGCCTATTGCTCGGCGTTCGCGGCCTCGTACGGCGTTCCGGCCGTGGTCCTTCGCTTCGCCAACGTGTATGGCCCGTTCAGCTACCACAAGGGCTCCGTGGTCGCGACCTTCATGAAGGCGGTCATGGAGGGGCGGCCGATCACCGTGAACGGCGACGGCACCCAGACGCGCGACTTCGTGTACGTCGCCGACCTCTGTGATGGAATCGTGCGCTCGCTCGAGTCCGGTCTGGGCGGCGAGACCTTCCATCTGGGCACCGGTAGCGAGACGTCGGTGAACGATCTCGTCGGCTGCATCCGGGCCTCATTCACCGGCCGCGAGGTCTCGGTCGAGCACGGACCGGCACTGACTGGCGAGATCCAGCGGAACTGCGCGGACATCGCCAAGGCCCGCCGCCTGCTGGGCTACCAGCCCGCGGTGGGGCTCGAAGACGGCCTCGCCGCCACACGGGAATGGTTCGAGACGTGGTTGCGGTGAAGGTGTCGACCGGGGTGGCCACGCTCGGTGTGGTCGCCGGCCTGGCGTTGGTCGCACGAGAGCTCGACGACTATCGGCAACGCAGCCACCGCCGGGCGTCGAACGCCGGTGTGCGGCACCGGGCAGCGGTCGATGTCGGGGGTGAGCCCGCGCCCGCAGGTGCCCACGTGGCCATCGTGATCGCGGCCTACGACGAGGTCGACGGGATCGCGGATGTTCTCGACTCGCTCCCGGAGTTCTTGTCCGACCTGCCGGTCCGGGTCGTGGTCGTCGACGACGGCAGCGCAGACGGTACCGCCGCGCTCGCCGAGGCGGCCGGCGCGTCCGTGGCCGTGCACGAACGCAACCTGGGTCAGGGTGATGCCCTTCGCACCGGGTTCCAGGTCGCCCTCGACGGGGGCGCCACGGTCGTCGTCACGATGGATGCCGACGGGCAGCATGATCCTGCCCAGCTCGACGATCTCGTGGCACCGGTGGTCGAGGGGATCGCCGACTATGTCCAGGGATCTCGCTTCCTGGGCGAGTACGACGACGCCGGCAGTGCTCGTGATGCCGGCATCCGACTCTTCACCACGGTCATCAACCTCGTCGGTCGGACATCGATCACCGACTGCACGAACGGGTTCCGGGCGATACGGGCCGATGGCCTGTCTCGCATGCGGCTCGAAGAGGACCGCTTCTCTGCACCGGAGCTGATCCTGGAGGCCCGACACCGGGGGCTGGTGGTCCTCGAGCGTCCGGTACACATCCGGGCGCGGGACCGCGGTGAGAGCAAGAAGCCAACTCGACTCGGGTACCCGGTGGGCTTCGCCCGAGCGGTCGTGGAGGTACGTCTCCGCCAGCTCGTGGATTGACGATCTCAGGCGTTGCCAAAGCGGAGGATACGGCCTGACCACGGCGGAAGCTCGAGATCGATCGTGTCCACACAGTTGCCGTCCGCGACGAGCGTGCCCGCGAAGAGCTCGGTCACCACCGTGCAATCCTCCGTTGCGAGGTCGATCTCGGCAGTCCGGGATTCCTCTGACACATTCGCGACGACGACCCCACCGTCGTACCGGCGCGACCACACGCAGTTGGTGTCCGAGTCGCCGGTGCACGCCCTCGCCGTCGGCTCGTCGCTGAGCGGCTCACCGAGGTCGAGGTCGTTGAGCTCGCGGTAGATGCCGTGGCGATTGCACAGCCCGTCGTTGCCACCGCACTCGTCATCACCCGTGAATACCGCAACGGGGATCGCGAAGAGCCGGGATCGGGCGTACTGGTAATAGACGGCCCGCCGGCTCACGTCGCCCTTCAACGTCCCTTCGGTGATCAGCCCCACGACCTTTCCGCCGAACTCCGGGTGAGTCTCGCCCGCCAGGTTCGTCTCGTAGCTCTGCTCGAAGAGCTCGTCCTTCGGTAGGGCGACGGCTTCGTTGAGCCAGAGGTCGACGTGCTCCATGCCGTCGTCGATGTGGCTGCACTCCGCAGCGTAGGGGTCGTCGTGACATGCCGGGTCGGCCGGATCGGGCCGGAATGGCAACAGCGGGTGGAACGGCGAGAAGCCGTAGTTCTGGAAGAGCTCGAGGCCGGCCCCGTCGACCTCGCTCATCAGCCCGACGTAGGCGTCGGCGAGCGTCGCCCCGGGCTCGACCGGGTCGTCCGTGCAGGTGGATGACTTGTGCCAGATCCCCGCGCGTTCAGCGTCGGCGCCGGTGAGCGCGGCGAGCCCGCGGTCGAACATGATGCCGTCGTAGCCGTAGCCCGCGAGCTCGTCGAGGAGCTGCGCGAACATCTCTCGGACGACGCGTTCGTTGGCGTCTATGAAGTACCACGGGACACCGTTGGGCTCCCGGCCGATCCTCGGCTTGTTGCCGGTTTCGCAGAACGCCTGGTCGAGGTTGGCACCGATGTCGAACCCGTCGTACTCCCGATTCGAGGGGAACCAGTACGACTGCACGTAGCGGAAGGCTTTCGCTCCCGTCGTGTGGATCGCATCGACTGCAGCAGCCTCGTCGGCTTGCCGCACCGTCACGACGTAGTCCACGTCTCCGAGCTTCGAGAGGTCCTCGCCGGCGTCGATCCCTTGGTAGTAGACCGCGACGTTCGGAAGCGGGTCGGAGTTCTGGTCCACCTGGTCGTCCGCAGGGGTCGTGTCGTCTGCTTCCGGTCGGTCCGAGCCCGAGCCCGAGCCCGAGCCCGAGCCCGAGCTGCACGCGGCCCCGGCGAGAACCGCGCTCAACACCAGGACGGCCAGCGGTCGCAGTCGTCGCGAGCTTCGAGCGTCTGTCACGATCGGTTGTCGTCCTTCCGGGATGGGCCGTTCGGTACAGGCAGCTTGGATAGCATTATCGTTTCACCGATCTCGACGAAGCAAAGGAAGTCGCAGATGACGATGACGACTCGCCGGGTGGGCCGCGCCACACGCCTGTGGAACCTCATCACCTTCCCCGTGCGCGCCGCGGTCGTGTTGCAACGAGATATCTTCGGAATGCAATCCCTTCGTTCGGAGAGATTGTCCTACGTCGCCGAGGAAGTTCGTGGTCGAACTCTGGATGTCGGCTGCGGTCCTGGTGACGCCTTCGTGCGTGAGTGGCTGAACGGGAATGGCACTGGCATAGACGTGTACCAGTACGAAGGGTTGGATGTTGGTCAAGTTGTGGAGGACATGACCCAGCTGCCATTCAACGATGGGGAGTTCGATACGGTGACTCTCATTGCCGCGATCAATCACATTCCCGAGCCGTTGCGCGCTGATCAGTTGGCGGAGTTGCATCGGGTCACCTCCATCGGGGGGCAGATCATCGTGACCATGGCTGCGCCCCTGGCGGAGGTGGTCGTGCACAACGTGCTTCATCGCTACACCGACTGGTTCGGGGTACATCAGGACATGGATGGCGAACGGGGCATGGAGGATGAAGAGGACTACTATGTTCGAGACGAGGAGATCGTCGAACTGCTCGTCTCTGCAGGTTTTTCCGGTGTCCGAGTGCGGCGATTTTGGTCTCAGTGGGGCGTCAACAAGATGTTCCTTGCCACGCGTCGTGCGTAACCGGCTGAGCAGCTAGAAGCTCACCCATGCACGTTGTTCTCCGCCAGCTGTTCGCCCTGGCATTGGCATTCGTTCCGCTCACGCTTGCGCTCGGTGCCTTGTTCCGTCAGCGGTCTCGTGCACCGTTGTCAACTGGCTTGGCAGTTGTTGCGGGATTTTCCTCGACCTTTGCGTCGTGGATCGTGTTGATCGGGATCATCGTTCGGCTGGGACTCCTGTACGGATGGTTGTTGTGGGTTCTCGTACTCGGATCTGCATTGGTGTCCTGCTCCTTTCTGCTTTGGAGGATGGTCGGCGAGCGACGGTCTTCCGATCTGAGAATGTCGTCCAATCGGAGAATGGAGTCCCGCCAGAGTGCGACGTGGCGGACCGTGGCGCCGAGGACGATATACGCCCTCGCGTTGGTGCCCGCCGTTCCATTCATTCGCCAGATTCTTGACCGTACCGATTCACTAAGAAGTCCGACTTCATGGTATTATTGGCAGCAGGTCGAACGCGTGGCATACGAGGGCAGTATTCCCGAGCATTCCATCGAATGGGGCACCCAGATCTCCTCGTTCGACTTTCACACCGGCTTCACTGGGCCCGTGGCGGCTCTTCATCTTGTGGGCGGTGGGGATTCGTTGGCTGCCGCGCAATGGACCAGGGCCGGTGCGCTCCTTCTCACCCTTCTCGGTGTTGGTTTCGTTGTGCGCGCACTTGGCGGAAGGCGGACCGGGGTGGTGGCAGCGGCTTTCGGGCTTCTCGCACTGTCCACATTCGCCGTCAAGTTGTCATCACTTCGTCCGGAGACCCTTGCGTACGGACCTGTCCTTCTCGGTGTTGGTTTCGCGTTCCTCGCCACCGTACGGCGAGATCGGGGGCTGGCAGCGGTCGCGGCGCTGACGTTCGCCGCGAGCGTGCAGATCCATGGCGTGGGAGGAACGTTCGGGGCGTGTCTTCTCCTCGGCGTGTTCTGCGCCTGCTTGTTGCCCCCTGAACGAGGCGCGACAGATGCTCTGGGGCAGCGTGTGCGATCCGTGCTGTGGGTGGGTGGAGGAATCACGGCAGCAACCTTCGCCGCTGGCATCATCGTCACCGGGATGGCGACGCCAGCGGGCTCGTTGGGTGATGTGCCCGACCTCGAGGCGGACGGCTATGACCCGACGTATGCCTTCCTCGAACTCTCGACGAGTGGACTGGACGAGTCCGAAGGCATCGGCTACGGAGCGCCGGACAACGAGGCCTTGTTCCGCTCCGGACTTCGCAGCGGGTGGATCGAGGTGGAACCTGATGTCTCGCTCGCGATCGCGGCAGGTCTCATCGTTGCCGCCGTCGCGGCTGCCTTCGCTACACCTCGCGCTCGACGGTTGGCGGTCTTCACACTCGCCGCATTGGGAGCCGTGTTTCTCTTGTCGCTCTACCTGTCCAGCGGGTGGGAGACGTACGTGCCTCGTCGGACAGGCTTCCAGCGGGTGCTCCAGCTGTGGTTCGCAGTCGTCGTGGTCGTCGCAGTGGTTCTTCCGTCGGTGCTGCGACGGGCGCGAGTTGTCACGTCGGTGTTGGTGCTCGGCCTGATGTCAGCCTTGTGGGCTCAGTCCCTGAACGTCGTGGCCTCGTACGCATCCGGGCAGCCGAGCGCTCGGCAGATCGAGGCGATCGAGGCGCTTCCGATCGAACGAGGGGCGACGATTCTCACGAATGCCTGGACCCAGGGCTACGTGAGTGTCCACACGCCGGGCGTCGGGCTTCTGGACGGCCAGGCGCCGTACCTCGACGAACCGCTTCTGCGGCGCGCGAACGGGCTGTTGACCTCCGCTCGCGCCTACTTCGAGGATCCCACAGCTTCGCCGTTCGACTTCGGTCGATTCGAGGTCGACTACGTCCTGGTAGCAACGGAAGCACACGCGATCGGGACGCCCAGCATCTTCTCGACAGCAGAAGCCGTTTCGGCAGATCCTCGGCTGACGAAGCTCACCGACTCTGCGGGCATGGTCTTGCTCCAGGTCGATGACGCGTGAGCGCGTCCCCATCGGTCCTGTGCGTTCGAGCGCAGGGAGGCCGGTCAGGCGCCGAGTGCGCGGAGTGAGGCCCCCGCCAGCTCGCGGCGGCACACCAGGAGGTCTGGGAGGTAGGGGTCGGCGTTGTTGTACCGCAGCGGCGAGCCGTCGAGGCGGGACACGTGGAGGCCGTGGTGGCGGGCCACCGCCGCGGGCGCGGCCGAGTCCCACTCGTACTGCCCGCCGGAGTGGGGGTAGCAGTCGACCTCGCCCCGCAGGATCGCCATCGTCTTGGCACCGGCCGAGCCCATCTCGACGAGTGTGCCGCCCAGGGCCTGGCGGACGGTGTCGGCCTCGGCCGGCGGGCGGGTCCGGGACACGACGACCCGGGGTGCGTCAGGAATCGGCGGCAGTTCGAGCGGGTCGTCGGCGGTGGAGAAGCAGGTCCCGAGCGCGGGCAACGAGACGGCTCCACACACGGGTTCGCCGTCGATGCAGAGCGCGACGTGCACCGCCCAGTCGGTCCGGGGCGGCTCGGAGAACTCCCGAGTGCCGTCGAGCGGGTCGATGATCCACACCCGGGAGGTGGTCAGCCGGCGTTCGTCCCCGTGGGTCGCGCGGGACTCCTCCGACAGCACGCCATCGTCCTCACGGACGTGCGCGGCGAGCTCGGCCAGCAGGAACTCGTTCGACCGCCGATCGCCCTCGTCCTTGACGACCGTGGCATCGACCCCGCTGGTCGCCAGCTCCCGGCGGGTCTCGACCAGCAGCACGCCGGCCTCGACGGCCAGGCGGCGGGCCAGCGCGTGGTCGGAATCGGTGGGGTCGTCGGATGGTTGGGTCACCTCGGATTGTCTACCAACTGGCCCCACCCGTACATTTGCCGGTTCAAGTCCCGTGCGTTCGGATCGATCCCGGGGAGTCGCCCGCATCACATGACCTACGAGCTCACCCACCTCCGCTCGCTCGAGGCCGAGGGCATCCACATCATGCGCGAGGTCGCGGCCGAGTTCGAGCGGCCCGTCCTCCTGTTCTCCGGCGGCAAGGACTCCGTCGTGATGCTCGAGCTCGCGCTGCGAGCGTTCGCGCCGGGGCCGATCCCGTTCCCGATCATGCACGTGGACACCGGGCACAACTTCCCCGAGGTCATCGAGTTCCGCGACCGTCGACTGGCCGAGGCGGGCGCTCGCCTGGTGGTGGCCTCGGTGCAGGAATCGATCGACGCCGGCCGGGTGGTCGAGCAGACCGGGCCGAGGGCGAGTCGCAACCTGCTCCAGACCACGACGCTGCTCGATGCCATCGAGGAGCACCAGTTCGACGCGGTGTTCGGCGGCGCCCGTCGTGACGAGGAGAAGGCGCGTGCCAAGGAGCGGGTGTTCAGCTTCCGGGACGACTTCGGGCAGTGGGATCCGAAGGGGCAGCGTCCCGAGCTGTGGAACCTCTACAACGGCAAGCACGCCAAGGGTGAGCACTTCCGGGTGTTCCCGATCAGCAACTGGACCGAGCTCGACGTCTGGCAGTACCTCAAGGTCGAGGAGGTCGACATCCCGTCGATCTACTTCGCGCACGAGCGCCGGGTGTTCGAGCGCGACGGAATGTTGCTGTCCGAGTCCGACCACATCGAGCTGATGGACGGCGAGGAGGTGTTCACCGAGACGGTCCGGTACCGGACCATCGGTGACATGACCTGCACCGGTGCGGTCGAGTCCGGTGCGGCCGACTACGACGACATCATCACCGAGGTCGCCGCCACCCGGATCACCGAGCGGGGTGCCACCCGCGCCGACGACCGTGTGTCCGAGGCCGCCATGGAGGACCGCAAGCGGGAGGGTACTTCTAGCGTGCGCACGAGTAGGAGCGAGCGAATGAACGACCTGCGCGGCGAGCGCACCCACTTGGGCGTGCGCTGACATGGAGCTGCTCCGATTCGCCACGGCCGGTTCGGTCGACGACGGCAAGTCCACGCTCATCGGCCGGCTGCTGTTCGACTCGAAGACGATCTTCGAGGACCAGTGGGCCGCGGTCGAGGCCACGTCCAAGTCCCGGGGTGACGAGTTCACCAACCTGGCGTTGCTCACCGACGGCCTCCGTGCCGAGCGGGAGCAGGGCATCACGATCGACGTCGCCTACCGCTACTTCGCCACGCCCCGGCGCAAGTTCATCATCGCCGACACCCCGGGACACATCCAGTACACGCGCAACATGGTCACCGGCGCGTCCACGGCCGACGTGGCTCTGATCCTCGTCGACGCCCGCAACGGCATCATCGAGCAGTCGCGCCGGCACGCCTTCCTCGCGTCGCTGCTGGGGATCCCGCACCTCGTCGTGTGCGTCAACAAGATGGATCTCGTCGACTGGAGCGAGGACCGCTTCGAGGAGCTCAAGGCCGAGTTCCGCGAGTTCGCGATGAAACTCGACGTCGCTGACCTCACGTTCATCCCCGTTTCGGCACTGCTCGGCGACAACGTCGTCGACCGCTCCGACAACATGAAGTGGTACGAGGGTTCGCCCCTGCTGCGGTTCCTCGAGGAGATCCACATCGCCTCGGACCGCAACCTCATCGACGCCCGTTTCCCCGTGCAGTACGTGATCCGGCCCATGTCCTCTGACGGCATGGACTACCGGGGCTACGCGGGGGTCGTGTCCGGCGGGGTGTTCAAGCCCGGCGACGAGGTCGTCGTCCTCCCCAGCGGGTTCACGTCCACGATCAAGGCCATCGACGGCCCCAACGGACCCATCGACGAGGCGTTCTCGCCGATGTCCGTCTCGATTCGGCTGGCCGACGAGATCGACATCAGCCGCGGCGACATGATCTGCCGGCCCAGGAACAAGCCGCAGGTGGGCCAGGACATCGAGGCCATGGTCTGTTGGATGTCCGAGACGGGTGCGCTGGCCGAACGGCAGAAGCTGGCCATCAAGCACACCACCCGCTGGGCACGGACGATGGTCACCGACATCCAGTACCGCCTCGACGTCAACACGCTCCACCGCGACGAGGTCGCCGACGAGCTGACGCTCAACGAGATCGGTCGGGTGTCGCTGCGGACGACGGCGCCGCTCTTCTACGACGAGTACCGCCGCAATCGCAAGACCGGCTGTTTCATCCTCGTCGACGAGACCACGAACAGGACCGTGGCCGCCGGCATGATCCTCGGCGAGAGTTGAGAACGACGCCGAACACCGTGTGGCACGACTCGGGGCTGCCGCGCGACGCTCGGCCGTCGGTCGGGGCGACGCTCTGGTTCACCGGGCTGTCGGGCTCGGGAAAGTCGACCGTGGCGGTCGAGGTCGAACGCCTCCTCGTGTCGGCTGGTCAGCACGCCTATCTGCTCGACGGCGACAACCTCCGGCAGGGGCTCAACGGCGACCTCGGGTTCTCCGCCGACGATCGGGCCGAGAACGTTCGCCGCGTGGGCGAGGTGGCCCGGCTCTTCGCCGACGCCGGCACCGTGGCGCTGGTGCCGGTCATCTCGCCCTACGTCGCGGACCGGGACCGGGTTCGCGAGATCCACCGACTCGCCGCCCTCCCCTTTGCCGAGGTGTTCGTCGACACGCCGCTCGAGGTGTGCGAGCAGCGCGACCCCAAGGGCCTGTACAAGAAGGCTCGGGCCGGCGAGATCACCGGCTTCACCGGCATCGACGACCCGTACGAAGCCCCGTCGTCGCCCGAGCTGCGCCTGACCCCCGACGACGGCTCGCCGCAGGAGCAGGCGGCACGTGTGCTGACGCTCCTCGATCGGCTCACCGCCGCCGCCTGATCCGCCTGGCCGCGGCGGCCGGAAGTGGGCGTACCATCGATCCATCGGCATGGATCAGGGCATCGCCATCCTCGGCACGGAGCTCGGTGCCGACGTCGTAATGACCGATCCGGACGTGATGGACGCGTTCCGACGGGATCGGGCGATGACGATCGAGCCCGGCCACCCGCTCGCTGTCGTGCGGGCGCGCGGCACCGCCGACGTCGCCACCACGCTGCGGATCGCTGACGAGCACCGCATCCCCGTGGTGACCCGAGGCGCCGGGACCGGGCTCTCCGGTGGCGCGGCGGCGATCGACGGGAGCATCACGCTGTCGACGCGTGCGATGACCGACATCGACATCGATCCCGGCGCGATGATCGCCACGGTCCGGCCGGGTGCGCTCAACGCGGAGGTGAAGGCGGCAGCGGCGGAGCATGGCCTGTGGTATCCGCCCGACCCGTCGTCCTTCGAGATCTGCAGCATCGGCGGCAACCTCGCGACCAACGCGGGTGGCCTGTGCTGCGTGCGGTACGGGGTGACCACCGACTACGTGCTCGGGATGGAGGTGGTGCTCGCCGGTGGGCGGGTGCTGCGCCTCGGTGGCACCACTGTCAAGGACGTCGCGGGCCTCGATCTGAAGCGCCTGTTCGTGGGATCGGAGGGCACGCTCGGGGTGATGACCGAAGCATCGTTGCGGCTGCGCTCGATGCCGCCACCGGTCTCGACCGTGGTCGCGACGTTCCCCGACACGGTCGCCGCCGGCCGGGCCGTGACCCGGATCATGTCGTCGGTCCGCCCGTCGGTCCTCGAACTGATGGACGGTGCCGCGGTCGCCGCGGTCGACCGCGTGAAGTCCATGGGCCTGGAGGATGTGGGCGCCCTCCTCCTGGCCCAGACCGACGTGGGCAGCCCGGACGCAGCCGCCATGGCCCGGGACGTGGAGACGGAGGGGGCCACCTATGTCGCCGTCACCGACGATGCCGATGAAGGCGACATGTTCATGGCCGCTCGACGGATGGCCATTCCCTGCGTCGAGCGACTCGGCACGGTCCTCATCGAGGATGTGGGCGTGCCGATCCCGCGGATCCCCGACCTGCTGGGCGCCGTCGCTTCGGTGGCGGAACGCCACGGCACCGCGATCCCGGTGATCGGCCATGCCGGCGACGGCAACTTCCATCCCCTCGTGACCTTCGATCCTCAGGACGCATCGGCGCGCCAGCGGGCCGCATCGGCCTTCGACGACGTGATGACCGCCGCGCTCGACCTGGGCGGCACCATCACCGGCGAGCACGGCGTCGGTTCGCTCAAGGTTCGCCATCTCGGCGAGCAGCTCGGTCCCGACGTGTCGGCGGTGAGCCGGTCGATCAAGCTGGCGCTCGACCCGAATGACATCCTCAATCCCGGGAAGTGGCTGTGACGCGAGCCGGGCCATCCGCTGACCCGGTTGCGGTCGCGGTGTCGTCGAGGACCGAGTCGACCGGCTCGTCGGCGGAACCCGGTGCCGGGAAGCAAGTCGCTCCATGCCAGCCACCCGAGGGTCGGCCCCGACCCCACGGCGTTGCGCCACACTGGGCGCATGGCCAAGAACGTGCTCGGTACCGACCTGCAGACCTGCTCGACCGATCCCGTGACCGGGTTCTACCGAGACGGCTGCTGCAACACGGGCGGCGACGACCTCGGCGTCCACACCATCTGCGCGGTCGTGACCGAAGAGTTCCTCGACTTCTCCCGGGAGCAGGGCAACGACCTGTCGACACCGATGCCCCAGTTCGGGTTCGCCGGGTTGAACGACGGCGACCAGTGGTGTGTGTGCGCCCCGCGGTGGCAGGAGGCGCTCGAAGCCGGCAAGGCACCCAAGGTCGTGCTCGAGGCCACCCACATCCAGACGCTCGAGTGGTGCCAGCTGGACGACCTGCGCTCCCACGCGGTGGAGCGCTGACTCACTCCCAGCCGCGCACGTCGTCGAGCTGGCTCGAGGCCGGCAACGGCGTGGAGCTCGGTGCCAGCGGCACGCGGGCGTGACCGCAGTGCCGAAGCTTCAGTCGAGTGCGCCCCGGATCGCCGTCCACACCCGTTCCGGAGTGAGGGGCAGGTCGATGTGGCGCACCCCCAGGTGGGACACGGCGTCGACCACGGCGTTCTGGACCGCAGGGGTGGCACCGATCGTCCCGGCTTCGCCGATGCCCTTGGCCCCGAGCGGGTTGTGGGGCGTGGGAGTCTCGTGCTCGACGCGCTCGAACGACGGGAACTCGGCGGCCGAGGGGAAGGAGTAGTCGGCGAGCGTGGCCGTGAGGGGGTTGCCATCGTCGTCGTAGCGGACCTCCTCGAACAGCGCCTGGCTGGCGCCGGCCGCGACACCGCCGTGGACCTGCCCGTCGAAGATCAGTGGGTTCACGATCGTTCCCGCGTCGTCGCACGCGACGTGGCGGACGAGCCGAACGGCGCCGGTCTCGGTGTCGACCTCGACCACCGACACGTGGGCGCCGAACGGGAACGTCGAACCACCGCCCGCGAAGTCGTTCTCGGCGAAGAGCTTCTCCACGCCGGCGTCGGGCGCGGCCGAGGCGAGCTCGGCCCAGGTCCGGGCGCTGACCGGCGTTCCCGCCACGGCGAAGGTGCCGGCGTCACGGTCGTGCTCGATGTCGTCGACCGACGCTTCGAGCAGGTCGGCGGCGAGCTTCCGTGCCTGCTCGACGACGAGCTCGGCCGCTGCCGCCGCGGCGGCGCCACCGATCTGCAGCGACTTGGACCCGCCCGTCCCGGTACCTCGAGGGACATCGGCGGTGTCGCCGTGGCGCACGTCGATCCGCTCCACCGGAATCCCGGTCCGGTCCGAGACCAGCATCGCCCACGCGGTGTGGTGGCCCTGACCGTGCGCCGACGAGCCGGTGCGGACCAGCGCGCCGCCGTCGACGGTGATCTCGACGGACCCGTACTCGGTGTCCTGGAGGACGTTGGTGATCTCCACGTACGACGACAACCCGATCCCGAGCTGGCGCGGGTCGCCTGAAGCCCGGCGTTCGGCCTGCTCGGCCAGCAACTGCTCGTAGCCGGCGGCGTCGAGGGCGGCATCGAGCACGGCTGCGTACTCCCCGCTGTCGTAGCTGCCGCCGGTGGCGGTCCGCAACGGAAAGGCGTCGGGCGGGATGAGGTTCCTGCGGCGTACCTCCGCCGGGTCCATGCCGATCTCGTCGGCGAAGCGGTCGACCATGCGCTCGATGGCTGCGGCCGCCTCGGGGCGACCGGCGCCCCGGTAGGCCCCGACGGTCGAGGTGTTGGTGAGGACCGACCGGATCCGCACCCGGACATCGTCGATGCTGTGGCAGCCGGGAGCCATCATCCGGGTCATGTACGGCAGGACGCAGCCGGTGCCGGCGTAGGCGCCGCCGTCCTGGATGACGTCGAGCCGGTAGCCGGTGATGGTGCCGTCCCGGCGCCCGGCGATGCTCGCGTACTGGATCTGGCCGCGGCCCTGGACCATGCCGACGAGGTTCTCGGACCGGGTCTCGGTCCAGCGGACGGGTCGGCCGAGACGGCGCGCCAGCCACGGGACGAGCAGCTCCTCGGGCGTGGTGCCGTGCTTGGCACCGAATCCCCCGCCCACGTCGGGGGTGATCACGTGGACTTGCGAGGGATCGACGGCGAACAGCTCTGCGACGGCGTCGCGAGTGCCGTGGGCACCCTGGGTGCACGACCAGAGCGTGAGGTGGTCGCCCTCCCAGCGGGCCGCGGCCACGCGGCCCTCGAGGGGGACCGCCGCCATGCGCTGGTTCACCAGCCGCTCGCTCAGGACCACTTCGCCCTCGAGGTCGTCGGGACCCACCGGGTCGCCCTGGTCGAGCACGACGTTGGTTCCGAGGTCGGGAAACAGCAGCACGCTTCCCTCGATGGCCACCTCGGGGTCCACGACGGCTGGGAACGGCTCGACGTCGGCCCACACCGCCTCGGTGGCGTCGGCAGCCTGCCGGGCCGTCTCGGCGACCACGGCCACGATCGGTTCGCCGACGTGACGAACCACGCCGGTGGCGAGCAGGGGCTGGCCCACCTCGTGCTCGAGCAGGGGCGAGGAGGTGAGCGGGCCGATGTCGACGTCGGCACCAGTCACCACGTCGACGACGCCCGGCATGTCGCGCGCCGCATCGACATCGATCGACTCGATCCGGCCGTGGGCGGTCATGGCCCGCACGAAGGCCACGTGGAGCGCGTCGCGGGGTGCGATGTTGTCGATGTAGGTCGCCTCGCCCCGCAGGAGCGACGGATCCTCGACCCGCTGGACCCGTGTGCCGAGGATGCTGCCGCTGGTCGCTGTCGAGGTCATGTCGCCGTGTCTACCGCTCCGGGGCCCGAGCGGCCCGCGCGGCACGCCGGGCGACGAAGGAGCTAGCTGCGGGTGACGGGCTTGTACCTGATGCGGTGGGGCTGGGCCGCCTCGACACCGAACTCCTGGCGGCGCCACTCCTCGTAGTCGGAGAAGTTCCCCTCGTACCAGCGGACCTGGCTGTTGCCCTCGAATGCGAGGACGTGGGTGGCGAGGCGATCGAGGAACCACCGGTCGTGGGAGATCACCACCACGCAGCCCGGGAACGTCTCGAGGGAGTCCTCGAGGGCGCGGAGCGTGTCGACGTCGAGATCGTTGGTGGGCTCGTCGAGCAGGAGCACGTTGCCGCCCTCCTTCAGCTTCCTGGCCAGCAGGACGCGGTTGCGCTCGCCACCGGAGAGCACGCCGACGTTCTTCTGCTGGTCCGAGCCCTTGAAGTTGAAGCTCGCCACGTAGGCGCGTCCGTTGATCTCCCGCTTGCCGATCTGGAGGGTGTCGGCGCCACCGGTGATCTCCTGGTACACCGTCTTGTCGTCGTCCAGCACGTCGCGGTCCTGGTCGACGTAGGACAGTTCGACCGTCTTGCCGATGCTGATCTCGCCTTCGTCGGGTTCCTCGGTGCCGGTGATCATCCGGAACGTGGTGGTCTTGCCGGCGCCGTTGGCCCCGATCACCCCGACGATGCCCGCCGGCGGGAGCTTGAACGACAGGTCGTCGATCAGCAGCTTGTCCTCGTAGCCCTTGGTGACGTGGTCGAAGTCGATGACCTGGTCGCCGAGGCGCGTTGCCGGGCGGGATGGCGATCTCGAGCTTGTCGACGCGCCCCGAGCTCTGGTCGGCCTGCTTCTGGAGCTCCTCGTAGGCCTTGAGCCGGGCCCTGCCCTTCGACTGCTTGGCCTTCGGCGACATGCGGATCCACTCGAGCTCGCGCTTGAGCGTCTCGCGCTTCTTGGTGTCGGAGTTGTTCTCCTGCTCCATGCGCGCCTGCTTCTGCTCGAGCCAGCCCGAGTAGTTGCCGTGGTACGGGTAGCCGCGGCCGCGGTCGAGCTCGAGGATCCACTCGGCCACGTTGTCGAGGAAATAGCGGTCGTGGGTCACGGCCACGACGGTGCCCTGGTATTCCTGCAGCGCCCGCTCGAGCCAGGCCACCGACTCGGCGTCGAGGTGGTTGGTGGGTTCGTCGAGCAGGAGCAGGTCGGGCTTGGCCAGCAGGATGCGGGCGAGCGCGACCCGTCGCCGTTCGCCGCCCGACAGCTGTTCGACGGCGGCGTCGCCCGGCGGGCAGCGCAGCGCGTCCATGGCGATGTCGACGGTGCGGTCGAGGTCCTCACCGCCGGCGGCGGCGATCTTGTCCTCGAGCTCGGCCTGGCGAGCGCCGATCTTTTCGTAGTCGGCGTCGGGGTCGGCGTAGCTGGCGAGGACGGCGTCGTACTCCTGCTGGAGCGCGACGAGATCGCCGACACCGTCCATCACGTTGCCTCGCACGTCCTTGGAGGCATCGAGCTGGGGTTCCTGGGACAGGTATCCGACCGAGAAGCCCGGCGTCAACCGGGCCTCGCCGCTGTACTCCTCGTCGAGCCCGGCCATGATCTTCAGCAGCGACGACTTGCCCGAGCCGTTGTGCCCGATGACGCCGATCTTGGCGCCCGGGAAGAACGACAGGGAGATGTCCTTCAGGACCTCCTTGTCGGGCGGGTAGTACCGCGAGACGTTCTGCATCGTGAAGATGAACTCAGCCACGCGGGGAACCCTATTGGCGAGGCCTCCCGACGAGACGAACGCGCCCATCGGCGCGGTACACCATCAGGGCGGGACGGGCGCGCCGATCCTCGGTGGCCAACGGAGCGCGACCCCTGAGTGGTGGAGCCCCCGTGAATGCTGGGTTTCAGTGGCGATGGGACCAGTCGGATGCACGGGTACGATCCGCGTGTGGCCCATGACCAGATCCCGGATGTCACCGGCCCGAACTCGTGGATGGTCGACGAGATGTACGAGCTGTACCTCGCCGACCCCTCATCGGTCTCGGAGGCATGGCAGGACTTCTTCGCCGACTACAGGCGCGACATCGACGAGACCTCGCCCGCTCCGACGGCGGGGCCCGACGGTTCCAAGGCGACGCCGTCCGCGCGGGAGGCGCCCGAGTCCGAGTCGAGCGCCAGCGCCGACTCGGGCGGTGAGGCGACGCGTGCGAGCCGACCGCAAGCGAACGACGAGCCCGAACCGGGAGAGCCGATCCGTGGCGTGGGCGCCCGGATCGTGGAGAACATGGAGCAGAGCCTCGAGGTCCCCACGGCCACGAGCTTCCGCGAGGTCCCGGCCAAGCTGCTCGAGGTCAACCGCAAGGTCATCAACGGCTACCTGGGCCGAACGAGGGGTGGGAAGGTCAGCTTCACCCACCTGATCGGCTACGCGGTGGTGCGGGCCATCGCCGACACGATGCCGGTGATGAACCACAGCTTCGTCGAGGGCGCCGACGGCAAGCCCCGGCGGGTGCGCAACGAGCACGTCGGGCTCGGCATCGCGGTCGACGTCGAGAAGGCCGACGGGTCGCGGTCGTTGATGGTGCCGTGCATCAAGGAGGCCGACGCCCTCGACTTCAAGGGGTTCTGGGCCAACTACGAGGAGATCATCCGCAAGGTCCGCAACAACAAGCTGACTCCCGACGACTTCAGCGGGGTCACCGTGAGCCTCACCAACCCGGGCACGATCGGTACGGTGCAGTCGGTGCCCCGGCTGATGCCGGGCCAGGGGACCATCGTCGGTGTCGGTGCCATCGACTTCCCGGCCGAGTACCAGGCCGCCGACTCCGACACCCTCGCCGATCTCGGCGTGTCGAAGGTCATCACCATCTCTTCGACCTACGACCACCGGATCATCCAGGGCGCCGAGTCCGGGATGTTCCTCAAGCGGGTCCACGAGCTCCTGCTCGGCGAGGACGAGTTCTACGAGGACGTCTTCCGAGCGCTCGGCGTGCCCTACGAGGCCGTCCAGTGGCGGACCGACGTCCGCCCGGTCGACCAGCAGCAGCACCGGCTCGAGAAGCAGATGGCCGTCCAGCGGCTCATCAACATGTACCGGGTCCGCGGTCATCTCATCGCCGACCTCGATCCGTTGCGCTGGCGCGAGCCCCACTTCCATCCCGAGCTCGACCCACTGACCTACGGCCTGACCATCTGGGATCTCGACCGCGTGTACCTCACCGGTGGCCTCGCCGGCCAGGACCGCATGGACCTCGGGTCGATCCTGAAGGTGCTGCGCGACGCCTACTGCCGGACGATGGGCATCGAGTACATGCACATCCAGGAGCCCGACCAGAAGGCCTGGATCCAGCAGGAGGTCGAGGGAGTCTCGGTCGAGCTCACGACCGAGGAGCAGCAGCACGTTCTCGGCCGGTTGAACGCGGCCGAGGCCTTCGAGAAGTTCCTCGCGACGAAGTACGTGGGTCAGAAGCGCTTCGGTCTCGAGGGTGGGGAGTCGGCCATCGTCATCCTCGACGCCGTGCTCGAGGCCGCCGCCGACCAGTCCATGGACAAGGCGGTCCTGGGCATGGCCCACCGTGGGCGCCTCAACGTCCTGGTGAACATCGCTGGCAAGCACCACGACAAGCTCTTCAGCGAGTTCGAGGGCTTCGTCCCGGAGAACTCCGTGCAGGGTTCGGGCGACGTGAAGTACCACCTCGGCCAGGAAGGCGTCTTCGAGTCGCGGCACGGCACCAAGCTGCCGGTGGCCCTCGCTGCCAATCCCAGCCACCTCGAGGCGGTCGATCCCGTGGTCGTGGGCATGGTGCGTGCCATCCAGGACCAGATCGACGTGCCCGACGCCTTCTCCGTCCTGCCGGTCCTGATCCACGGCGACGCCGCCTTCGCCGGGCAGGGCGTGGTGGCCGAGACGCTGCAGATGTCCGACATCCGCGGCTACCGCGTCGGCGGCACGATCCACCTCATCATCAACAACCAGATCGGCTACACGACCACGCCTGACGCCAGCCGGTCGGGCTTCTACACCACCGACGTGGCCAAGATGATCCAGGCGCCGGTCATCCACGTGAACGGCGACGACCCCGAAGCCTGCGTGCGGGCCGCTCGCCTCGCCATGGGCTTCCGGGAGCGGTTCAACAAGGACGTCGTGATCGACATGGTGTGCTACCGGCGCCACGGTCACAACGAGGGCGACGACCCGAGCTACACCCAGCCGCAGATGTACACGGCCATCGATCAGCACCGTTCCGTCCGCAAGCTCTACACCGAGTCGCTGGTCCGGCGGAACCACCTGACCCTCGAGGAGGCCGAGCAGGCCCTCGACGACTTCCAGGCCCGCCTCCAGGCCAAGCTCGACGAGACCCGCGAGTCCGCGCCGGACGCCGAGTACGTGGCAGCCGAGCCGCCGCCGCCGCCGGGCGTGCTTCCCCACGCCGAGACCGCGGTCGAGCGGCCGGTGCTCGATCAGATCTTCTCGGTCATGGACTCCTGGCCCGAGAGCTTCCACATCCACCCCAAGCTCGAGCGTCAGTTCAAGAGCCGCCGCAAGTTGTGGGAGGAGGAGGGCGAGGTCGACTGGCACCTCGCTGAAGCGTTCGCGTACGGCTCGCTCCTGCTCGAGGGGATCGACATCCGCCTGGCCGGCCAGGACACCCGCCGGGGCACGTTCGCGCACCGCCATGCCGTGTACCACGATCACGAGAACGGCACCGAGTACGTGCCGCTGGCGAACCTCGCCGATCAGTCCGAGCAGGGCAAGTTCTGGGTCTACGACTCGTTGCTGTCGGAGTACGCGGCGCTGGGTTTCGAGTACGGGTACTCGGTCGAGAACAAGGACGCGCTCGTGCTCTGGGAGGCCCAGTTCGGCGACTTCGTCAACGGGGCTCAAATCATCATCGACCAGTTCCTGGTGTCGGGCAGCGACAAGTGGGACGAGGACTCCGGTCTCGTCCTGCTGCTCCCGCACGGCTACGAGGGGCAGGGCCCCGAGCACAGCTCCGCCCGCATGGAGCGGTTCCTCCTGCTCGCCGCCGAGGACAACATCCAGGTGGCCAACTGCAGCACGGCCGCGCAGTTCTTCCACCTGCTCCGCCGCCAGTCGGTGCGGGACATCCGCCGTCCGCTGATCGTCTTCACGCCCAAGTCGTTGCTGCGGGCCAAGCCCGCCCGGTCGCCGGTCGGCGAGCTCACCTCGGGCACCTTCGAGGAGGTGCTCCCCGACATGGCCGACATCGATGCCAGCTCGGTCAACCGGGTGGTTCTGTGCAGCGGCAAGGTGGCCCAGGACGCGATCGCCGCACGCGACGAGCGTGGCGCGCCCGTGGCCATCGTCCGCGTCGAGCAGCTCTATCCCTGGCCCGAGGCGATGCTGGCCGAGCAGGTCGGTCGCTATCCCAATGCCACCGAGATCGTCTGGCTCCAGGAGGAGCCCGAGAACATGGGCGCCTGGAACTTCGCGAAGGGTCGGCTCTACGACGGGTTCGGCGACAGCCACAAGATCCAGCGGGTCAGCCGCTTCGAATCGGGATCACCCGCCACGGGGTCCAACACCATCCACAACCAGGAACAGGCTGCGATCCTCGACAAAGCTCTCAGCTTCTGATCGGACTGTCGAGTCAACCCGGTGAACGTGGTGGAGTCGAGCGCCAGCGAGACGTCACCCCACCGACGCAACGCGTCTGCGTTGTACGCGAGCTGGCCACGAAGGAGCCAGCTCAGGAGTTGCGTCCTCAGGACAGGGGGAAGCCGACCACCGCCTCGAGCTCGTGGAGCGCGTCGTCGGGGTCGACGACCTTGATCGTGGTCATGCCCATGGCCTTGGCCGGCTTGAGATTGATGCCGAGATCGTCGAGGAACACCGCCTCGGACGGCTCGATGGCGAGCTCCTCGCAGGCGATCTCGTAGAAGCGGGGATCGGGCTTGCGGCAACCCGCCTTGGACGACTCCACGACGACGTCGAAGAGCTCCATCACCCCCTCGAAGCGTTCGGGGTCCATCCTCGCCGCCGAGTCGCCGACCGCCTCATCGTCCGCCGGCGCGACGAAGTTGTTGGTCAGACACGCCGTCTGCAGACGCTGCTGGCAGCGGCGCACGGCCTCCACCATGGCGGGGCGGATCTCGCCGCGGAGCCCGGCCAGGATCTCTGCGGCGTCGACCTCGTGGCCGGCCGCTCGGGCCTCGGCCTCGAACAGCTCGCAGAACTCGGCGATCGAGACGTCGCTGCGCTCCATCCTGGCCCACGCATTGTCGTCAGGGTTCGTTGCGTTGAGGCCCCGGATGAAGCCCTCCGGGAGCCGGTTCGCGCGCTCGTAGGCGGCGAACGCCTCGAAGGGGCTCGACAGGATGACTCCGCCGAAGTCGAAGAGGGCTGCGGTGATCGCCATGGCCCGCCGGTGTACCACGTGCTGCCGCGGGGTCCGTCTGATCGGCGCTGCGCCGTGATTGACTGACCCTCGCCCATGGGCGCGCCACACATCGTCGTCGACGGATCGAACATCGCCACCGAAGGTCGTTCGCTACCGAGCCTCCAGCAGCTGCTGGAGGCTGTTGGCGCGGCCGAAAAGGAGCTGAAGCCCGAGACCGTCACCGTCATCGTCGATGCCACCTTCGGACATCGCATCGACAAGTCGGAGAAGGCTGACTACGACGAACGCACCAGCAACGGCGAGATCATCACCCCACCGGCCGGGGTGATCGGTCGCGGCGATGCGTTCATCCTCGAGGTCGCCGACCGTGCCGACGCGGTGGTGCTGTCGAACGACTCCTTCCAGGAATTCCACGGCGAGTACAAGTGGCTCTTCGACGAGGGTCGCCTGCTCGGTGGCAAGCACGTGCCGGGCGTCGGCTGGATCTTCCTGGCCCGCTCCCCGGTCCGGGGCCCCGCGAGCCGCAAGGCGGTGTCGGAGGCCAAGCGAAAGCGGCGCGGCTCCAAGAAGGCCGAGCAGTCGCGACCGAAGAAGAAGTCGTCTCGATCGAAGAAGAAGTCCGACGCCGACTCGACGGCGTCGAAGCCCGCGAAGAAGTCCAAGGCCTCGAAGTCATCGAAGGCCGGCGGCCAGCAATCGGCGGGCTCGGATACCCAGCAACGCAAGAGCGGCGGGAAGGAGCCCGAGCCCTACAACGAACCGCTCCCGTTCATCGAGTTCGTGGGCGCCCATGCCGTGGGCTCGGTGGTCACTGGCGAGGTCGAGCAGTTCTCCTCCCACGGCGCCTACGTCGTGGTTGACGGCACCCGGTGCTACATCCCGCTCACGGCCATGGCCGACCCGGCGCCCCGCAGCGCCCGCGACGTGCTCAGCGTCGGTGAGTCCCGCGAGTTCGTGGTCGACGCCGTGGACACGCCCCGCCGCGGCATCGATCTGGCCCTGCCCGGTCTCGAGTCCGCCGACGGCGCGGACGACGATGCTGGCGTGCCCGACGATGGCGACGATGGCGGCGATGGCGACGGTATCGACGACGTCGAGGCCGAACGAATGGCAGACTCCGAACCGCAAGGAACCACGGCCGACACGACACCGGCCATCGACGAGACGAAATTGAGCGTGTCGCAACGGCGCAAGCTGCGAGCTCAGAAGGCGGCGGCCGCCGAGGAATCCGACCCAGACCACGACCCGGTGAGGGAGACCATGGCAGCCAAGAAGAAGGCGTCCAAGAAGCGGCCGAGCAAGAAGAAGGCTCCGGCGAAGAGGACCACGGCGGCGAAGAAGACCACCGCCGCGAAGAGGAAGTCCACCGCCAAGCGCTCGCCGGCGAAGAAGAAGGCACCGGCCAGGAAGAAGGCACCGGCCAAGAAGAAGTCGGCGTCGAAGAAGCGGGCACCGGCGAAGAAGAAGGCACCGGCGAAGAAGAAGGCACCGGCCAAGAAGAAGTCGGCGTCGAAGAAGCGGGCACCGGCCAAGAAGTCGACCAAGAAGCGCTGACGTCGACGGGGGATCAGTCGTCGCGGTCGCGCGACGAGCGCGTCGCCTGCTGTTCCTCCCGGGCTGCCTTCATCTCTTCGAACATGCCGAAGTCGATGGCCACGAACAGGCCCTCGGCCTCGGCGCAGAGCCGGTCACCGGCATGCAGCGTGCCGGTCGTGAACGTCTTGCGGCCCTCCGTGCGGTCGAAGGTCCCGACGAACCGCAGCTTCTCGCCGAGCGGCGTGGGCGAGCGGTAGTCGACCGACAGCCGGGCGGTCATGCCCGGTTGGCCCGACAGGGACTGGGCCGCACCCAGCACCTCGTCGAACGCCGCGGCCACGTACCCGCCGTGCACGCAGCCCGGCGGGCCTTCGTAGGCGGGGCCGAACGTCGCGGTGGCGGCCACGGCGTGGTCGCCGTCGGGACCGAGCGTCAGCGGCGGTGCCAGTGGATTGGCCCGACCGATCATGGGGCTGTGGTCGAAGAACCCGTGGGGGTCGCCGCTGTTGGCCGATTCGGCGATCTCGTAGATCGAACGCTTGGCTGTCGAGTCGAACAGCGCGGCGACCTCCTCGAGTCGGTCGGCGGCGTCGCGGATCTCGTCACCGTCAGCGTCGGTGAGCACCAGGCCGTGGAGCACCCGCCGGGCCGCGTCGGCCAGCCGGCGGATCTCGGAGCGGCGCGGCGAGAGCTCGGCAGCGTTGAGCCGCTCGAGCCGCTGCGGCCAGCCGGGGTCGCCGGGTCCGTCGGTGAGTCGAGGATTCGCGTCGTCGTCGGTCACTGGCGCGGCTCCGGCTCAGTCGGCTGCAGGGGGGCCTCATCGCGTGACGAATGCTTCGCGTTCGTCGTCGGCTGCGGTTGGTCGGCGAACTCGGTGATGAGGGGTGCATGGTCGGACGGACCCTTGCCCTTGCGGGCGTTGCGGTCGACGATCGACCAGGCGAGGCGGTCGGTGAGTGGTCGGGTGGTGAGCACGTGGTCGATCCGCATGCCCTTGTGCTTGTGGAAGTTGCCGGCCCGGTAGTCCCACCAGGTGTAGAGCCGGTCGTCGTCGGGATGGCAGTGACGGAACGCGTCGTCCATGCCCCAGTCGACGAGCGCGGTGAAGCGCGCCCGTTCCTCGTCGGTGATGTGGGTGGCGCCGTGGATCTCGTCGATGTCCCACACGTCACGATCCTCGGGGGCGATGTTGAGATCGCCGCAGAGGAGCACGTCGTCGTCAGGGTCGGCCACGACGTCGAGGTGGGCGCGCAGGCGGTCGAACCACCGGAGCTTGTAGTGGAACTGCTCGTGACCCACCGCACGGCCGTTGGGCGCGTAGGCCGTGACGACCACCGTGTCGCCGCACCGGGCCGTCAGCAGGCGGGCCTCAGGGTCGGCTTCGCCGTCGTCGGCGAAGCCGTGGACCACGTCCTCGATCCCGACGCGGGAGACGATGGCCACCCCGTTCCAGCGGCCCTGGCCGTGGTGCACCCCGTCGTAGCCGGCGCTGCCGAAGCTGAGGGCGGGGAAGGCGTCGTCGGCGAGCTTGGTCTCCTGGATGCACAGCACGTCGGTCTCGGTCTCGGCCAACCAGGCCTCCACCCGTTCGAGACGGGCATTGAGCGAGTTGACGTTCCAGGTGGCGACGCGCATCTCACGGGAACGCTAAGGAGGCGAGCGGACCGGGGCAAGCGGGGTGTCGGGTCTTCCACGCTGGCCGGTCGTGCTCAGGCCGGCGTGGCTGCCTGCTCGATGATGGGGATGAGTTCGGGCGCGAACCGGCGCGCCCGCGCCTGACCGATGCCGGGCACGGACGCGAGGGACTCGGCGTCGACCGGTCGGAGCTCGGCGAGCGCGCGCAACGTGTGATCGTCGAGCACGACCTCGGGGTTGGTGCGAGCGGCGCGGGCGCGACCAGCGCGCCACTGGTGCAGTGCGGCCACGAGCGGGTCGACGCCCGTGGCCTCACCGACGATCTCGCGCAGCGCGGCCATGTGGGAACCCGGATCGTCGGTCGCCTCGTCGGGCTGGCCGGCACCGTCCTCGAAGCGGTCCAGGAAGGGACTGAGGGTTCGAGCGCGGGCCATTCCCTTGATCGTCCGGGTCTGCGCCCAGTGCAGGTGGACCTCGAGCGCGGCGCGGGTGATGGCCACGTACAGGAGTCGGGCTTCCTCCTCCTTGGCCGCCTTGCGTCGAGCCGACACGTGCGGGATCGACCCCTCCTCGCATCCCACGATGTGGACCACCGACCATTCGAGGCCCTTTGCCGCGTGGATGGTCGACACGGTGACGGCGTCGATCTCGTCGTCGGCGTCGGTCAGCTGCGCCCGGGCCCACGCGGCGAAGTCGACGCCGGTGATGCCCGGTTCGATCTCGACCCGCTCCTCGGCGACGTCGGCGAGCGCCGCCGCGGCCTCATCGCCCTCGTGCTCGGCGAGCACGGAGCCGAGCGCCGTGAGCAGCGGCCGGTCGTCGCGGGCGAGGTGGCCGAGCACCTGGCGCACCGAGCGCTCGCCGAGCAGCGAGGCCTGGCGGCGGAGATGCGTCGGGATGCCGGCGGCGGCGAGCCCCCGCTCCACATCCACCACCTGCTCGTGGGTGCGGGCCAGGACCGCGAACGCCGACCACGGAGCGTCGGGCCCACGACGCCGACGGATGGCGGTGCTGACGAAGGAGACCTCGGCGACCTCGTCGCGGTGCGATCGCAGCCGGGCGGGTGGCCCCGGCGTGCCGGCGGCGACCGGGTGTCGATCGGGGAGCTCGGCTGCACGGATGACCGACGCGGCTGCCTGCGTCACCTGCGGGGTCGACCGGTGCGTGCGGTCGAGGTGGACGGTCTCCAGTGCCGGCCACCGGCGCGCCAGGTCGACGAGCAGGCCGGGGTCGGCGCCGTTCCAGCCGTAGATCGACTGGTGCGGGTCACCCACGGCGAACACGTCCCACCGGTCGCCGCGCCATGCTTCGAGGAGCGCGAACTGGAGCGGGTTGACGTCCTGGAACTCGTCCACGAACAGGTGCCGGAACCGCCATCGCTGGGCGGCGGCGAAGGCGGTGTCGCCCTCGAGCGCGGTGGTGCATGCGCCCAGGAGATCGTCGAAGTCGACCACGTGGCGTTGCGACTTGGCTGTCTCGTAGGCCCGGAAGCGCTCGGCGATCCAGTCGGCGGGCCGCCGCGCCCGCCGGCCCGCGGCGGTCGCGGCTTCCTCGTAGCCCGACGGGCGGACCAGACGGGCCCGGGCCCACGAGATCTCGCCGGCGAGGTCGGCGATCTCGTTGGGTGTGGCGTCAGGGACGACGTGGTCACGCAGGAACGGACGGACGCGGTCGAGGATCGCTGGCGGTGTGCGCCCCGCGGCCGCCCACCGGTCCTGGAGCTGGCGCAGGGCCACGGCGTGGAAGGTGCCGGCCTCGATCCGCTCGTGCAGGCCCAGGGCCCGCAGCCGGGTGTGGAGCTCGGCCGCCGCCTTGCGGGTGAAGGTCACGCACAGGATGTGCGCGGGCTCGATGTCGCCGGTGGCCACGCGGTAAGCGATCCGTGCCGTGAGCACGCGGGTCTTGCCCGAACCGGCCGGTGCCACGACGGCGAGGGGCATCGCGGGCGAGGTGACCGCGCGCCGTTGGCCTTCGTCGAGTCCGCCCAGCACGGCGTCCGGGTCCATCGCCGGAAGGTTAGAACCTCGGATGCCATGCTCGGGTCCCATGGTCGAGATGGATGCCACCCGGTTCGAACAGCTCGTCGCCGACGCGCTCGATGAGCTCCCCGACCAGCTGGCGGCGGCGCTCGAGAACGTGATGATCCGGATTCGCACCGGTCGTCCCACCGGCACGCTTCTCGGCAAGTACGAGGGCATCCCGCTGACCGAGCGCGACGACTACGGCGGCTGGGGGCACGCGCCCATGCCCGACCAGATCACGATCTACCGCCGACCGATCTGTGCCATCTGCGACTCCGACGACGAGGTCGTCGAGCAGGTCCGCATCACCGTGATCCACGAGCTCGCCCACCACTTCGGCATCGACGACGACCGGCTCCACGACCTCGGTTGGGCGTGAGCCGTTCGTCAGGCGCAGGGCGCCTTCCTCTCTTCGAGAGTTGTTCGCTGGCGCGCACAACGTCTCCTGGCGCCGACGTCCGGTCCTGGGTTGCACTACCGGGTTAACCTCTGGTCGTGGCGTTCCCACGGAAGCTGCTCAACGACACCGAAGAGGTCGTGCTCGACCTCAATCCGCACTGGTGGTTCATCTTCTGGCAGACCGTGGCACTCGTTGCCTCGTTGGTGCTCGGGGTCTTCGCCCTCACCACCGACAGCGGCGTGTTCCAGGTCATCGCCGGTGTGCTGATCCTCGCGGCCCTCGGCTGGTGGGGCGCGCGTTTCGCCGACTGGAAGACCACGGACTTCGTGGTGACGACAGATCGTCTCATCTACCGCCACGGGGTGCTGGCCAAGCGGGGTATCGAGATCCCGCTCGAACGGGTGAACAACGTGATCTTCAGCCAGTCGATCTTCGAGCGGATCCTGCGTGCGGGCGATCTCGTGATCGAGTCGGCCGGCGAGAGCGGCCGGCAGGCGTTCTCCGACGTGCGCAAGCCGTCGGCCGTCCAGAACGAGATCTACCGCCAGATCGAGGACAACGAGAATCGCAAGTTCGACCGCATCGGCAACGCCGGCGGCGGCTCGGTCTCGGTCGCCGACGAGCTCGGCAAGCTCGATGATCTCCGCGAGCGGGGGGTCATCAGCGAGGCCGAGTTCGTGGCCCAGAAGGCCCGGCTTCTCGAACGCTGACCCAGGCCGCGCCTCCGGGCTCGACACGCCAGCCCTCGTCGAGCGCGCCGGGTTCGGTGACGGCGACGACGCAGCCGCCCCACCCACCGCCGGTCATTCGGACGCCGTGCACGCCGGGCGTCGTCCGCAGACGCTCGACGGCCGCGTCCACTCGAGGTGTCGAGCACTCGAAGTCGTCGCGCAGCGATCGGTGGCTGTCGTCGAGGAGCTCGCCCAGCGCGTCGACGTCGCCGGCGCGAAACGCCTCGACCGCGACGTGGACCCGCCGGTTCTCGGTGACCACATGGCGGGCCCGTCGACGCAGGACGGGGTCGTCGAGTGCAGCGACATCGGCGGGTGTCGCCGATCGGAGTGGCCCGATCCGCGCCTGGGCCTCCTCGCACTCGCGACGTCGCTCGGCGTACGCGGAGCCGGCGAGGGTGCGGTGCTCGCCAGAGTGCACCACGACGATCTCGAGGTCGTCGGGTACCGGGATGGGCGTGGTCGTCAGTTCGGCGCAGTCCACCAGCAGCGCGTGTCCCGCCACGCCCGAGGTCGCGCTGAGCTGGTCGAGGATCCCGCACGGCACACCGCTGGCCCGTTGTTCGGCGCGCTGACAGATCCGGGCGAGACCGACCGGGTCGTCGTCGGCGGCGCCGAGGGCGAGGGCCACCGCGACCTCCAGCGCGGCCGACGACGACAAGCCCGCGTCGGCGGGCAGGTCGGCCGTGACCTCGCCTCGCAGCCCGACCGACGGGCACAGTTCTGCGATCACGCCGGCGACGTATCGGGCCCAGGCCGGCTCGAGCTCGGCGGGTTCGGTGACATCGAGCGGGACCAGGGCGAGCCCGTCGGCCGCGTCGGATCGCAGAGCCACGGCGCCGCCCACACGGTCGCCGCGAACGGTCACGCCCATCGTGAGCGCCATCGGCAGGCACCACCCGTCGGTGTGGTCGGTGTGGTCGCCGATGAGGTTCACCCTCCCGGGAGCGAATGCGGTCACCTCGTCCACGGGCCGATCTTGACCAGTCAGTCAAGGAACGGCAAGCATCGCCGCATGGGGGAGACCATCCATCACGTGAACGGGATCGACATCTGCGCGGAGGTCGCGGGTCCCATCGACGGCGAACCGCTGCTGCTGGTCATGGGCCTCGGTGCCCAGAAGAACAGTTGGGACCAGGGCTTCGTCGACGCCATCGCGGACCGGGGCTTCCGGGTCGTCTGGTTCGACAACCGCGACGTCGGCCGGTCCACGCACTTCCACGACGACGCCGTCGACATCATGGCGGTGCTCAACGGTGAAGGCACCGCGCCCTACCTGCTCACGGACATGGCTGACGACGCCGCCGGGCTGCTCGATGCGCTCGGCTTCGACGCGGCGCACGTGGTCGGCGCGTCGATGGGCGGCATGATCGCGCAGCAGCTCGCCATCGACCATCCGCACAAGGTCCGCTCGGTCACCTCGATCATGTCGACCACCGGCGACCCGGACGTGGGCCAGCCCACCGCCGAGGCTTCCGCGGCGCTGCTGCGTGCGCCGGCGACCACCGAGGACGAGGCGGTGCAGCTCGCGCTCGACATGGAGCAGGTGTGGGGGAGTCCGGCCTACCCCCATCCCGATGCCATCGCTGCTCGTGCCCGTCGGGAGTGGAACCGCGTGCGAGACCCGGCCGGCATCGCCCGCCAACTCGTGGCCACGCTGAGCTCGCCGTCCCGAACCGATGGTCTCGGCCACGTCACCGTCCCGTTCACGGTGATTCACGGCACGGCCGACACCCTGGTGACGCCCTCCGGGGGTGCACGTACGGCCGAAGCCGTTCCCCACGCGACCCACGTCGAGTTCGAGGGCATGGGCCACAACCTCCCCGAGGCGCTGTGGCCCGACATCATCGATGCCATCGTCGCGACCACCGGCCGGGCCGCAACCTCGTAGCCCCAACCGTCGAGAGACAACGAAAGGCAGGCACCCCCACGATGGGACCGCTCCAGGGAGTCACCGTCCTCGAGATCGCCGGCATCGGGCCCGGCCCGTTCTGCGCCATGATGCTGTCGGACATGGGCGCCGACGTGATCCGCGTCGATCGCGCCGGGCAGGTGATGGGCGGTGATCCCGAGTCGCCGCCGGCCGACGTCCTCAACCGCGGTCGTCGCTCCGTCGGCGTCGACCTCAAGAACCCCGAGGGCGTCGAGACGCTGCTGGCGCTGGTCGAGCAGGCCGACGTGCTGATGGAGGGGTTCCGGCCCGGGGTCACCGAGCGGCTCGGTATCGGTCCCGACGACTGCTTGGCCCGGAACCCGAAGCTGGTCTACGGCCGGATGACCGGCTGGGGCCAGGAGGGCCCCTATGCCCACGCCGCCGGTCACGACATCAACTACATCGCGCTCGCCGGTGCGCTCGACCCGATCGGCCGTCGCGGCGAGGGTCCGGTGCCGCCGCTCAACCTGGTCGGCGACTTCGGTGGTGGCGGCATGCTGCTCGCCTTCGGCATCGTCTGTGCAGTGCTCGAGGCCCGGTCGTCTGGCCAGGGGCAGGTGGTCGACGCGGCGATGGTCGACGGCAGCGCCGTGCTGACCACGATGTTCCACGCCTTCCGGGCGATGGGCATCTGGCAGGACGAGCGCGGCACCAACATGCTCGACTCGGGCGCCCACTTCTACGACGTCTACGAGACCAGCGACGGGCGCTACGTGTCGGTCGGCTCCATCGAGCCGCAGTTCTACGAGGAGCTGCTGCGGCTGTCGGGCCTGGGCGAGGAGGACGACCTCCCGCACCAGATGGACCGGGGGCAATGGCCGGCGATGAAGGACAAGGTCGCCGCCATCTTCCGGACCAGGACCCGCGACGAGTGGTGCGAGATCATGGAGCATTCCGACGTGTGCTTCGCGCCGGTGCTGTCGTTGGGCGAGGCGCCCCAGCATCCGCACAACGTCGAGCGCGAGACCTTCGTCGAGGAGCACGGCGTGGTGCAACCGGCGCCGGCGCCGCGCTTCTCACGGACCGGCACCGAGATCCAGGGCCCACCTGCCCATGCTGGCCAGCACACCGACGAGGTGCTCGGCCAGTTCGGCTTCGACGACGACCGGATCACCAAGCTCCGCGACGTGGGTGCCATCGCCTGAGTCACTCGGCATACTCCCCGTGATGGCGACCATCGTCTCGTTCCACGCCCATCCCGACGACGAGTCGATCGCAACCGGCGGCACGCTCGCGCGCGCCGCGGCCGAGGGACATCGGGTCGTGCTCGTCTTCGGCACGCGGGGCGAGTGCGGCGAGGTCGCCGACGGGTTCCTCGACGACGCCGAGACGCTCGGGGAGCGCCGTGCGAAGGAGACCCGCGCGTCGGCCGAGGCGTTGGGCGTCCAGCGGGTCGAGTTCCTCGGCTACCACGACTCCGGGATGATGGACGAGCCGACCAACGACGATCCCGCGTGCTTCTGGCAGGCCGATCTCGACGAGGCCGCGGAACGCGTGGCCGCGATCCTGTCCGACGAGTCGGCCGAGGTGCTCACCGTCTACGACGACCACGGCGGCTACGGCCACCCCGACCACATCCAGGTCCACCGCGTCGGCCACCGGGCGGCCGAAGCGGCCGGGACAGCGCACGTGTTCGAGTCGACGATGAATCGGGATCACCTCCGACGAATCATGGAGCAGGCCACCGCCGAGAACCCCGACTTCGAGGGTCCCGACGTCTCGGAGGACTCCGAGTTCGGCTCCCCGGAGTCGATCATCACCACGACGGTCGACGTCAGCGCCTACCTCGGGTCCAAGCGCGCGTCGATGGCGGCCCACGCCTCCCAGATCGGCGAGGACAGCTTCTTCATGACCATGCCGGATGAGGCCTTCCGCGAAGCGTTCGGCCAGGAGTGGTTCATCCGGGTCTCCCCGCCCGCGCCGGGCACCGACGACTGGCTCGTGCCGGTCGATGTCGGCTAGCAACGCGGCCGTGACCGTCATCAAGATCAACGCCATCACCGTCCCCGAGGGTTCCGGCGACGAGCTGGCCGAGCGCTTCGCCGCCCGGGCCGGTGCCGTCGACGACCAGCCCGGCTTCCAGGGTTTCGAGTTGCTCAAGCCCACCGACGACCGCAACGTGTGGCTCGTGGTCACCCGCTGGGCCGATCAGGAGTCCTTCGACGCCTGGGTGAGCTCGCCCGGCTTCGCCCACGGCCACCAGGGCGCCGATCAGCCCACCGACTCCGGTGCACCGGTCTCGGTGTCGTCGGAGCTGTGGAGCTACGTGGTGGCGGGCGGTTCCGAGGCCAACGCGGGCTGACGAGTGTTGCGCACGCTCCACGCCGACCTGGCGTGGTTCGTCATCCTCGGCAACGCGCTGGCCGGTGTGTGGGCGCTCGGCGCCCACTGGCTCGAGCCGCTCCGGGGACGGTGGTTGTGGATCGCCACTGCCGTCGTCCAGCTCTCGTTCTTCGTCCAGGTCGCCCTCGGCGTCGGGCTGCTGGCCGATGAGGACATCGAGCTCGACCAGTTCCACACCTTCTACGGGTTCGTCGCCCTGGCGACGGTCGGGATCCTGTACAGCTACCGGGCCCAACTCGAGCAGTACCGCCATCTGCTGTACGGCGGCGGCGGGCTGTTCCTCATGGGGCTGGGTCTTCGCTCCCTCCAGTTCAGCCCGGGGTAGGGCCGGGGTCAGCGGGCCGTGCCGCGCTTTCCGGCTCGGGCCTCGGCTCCGGGCGTATGGGCCTTCGGTCGTGGGCGCTCATGCACCCGAACATCTCGGCGATGCGCTTGGGCGTGCCAGCGCACGATGGCGTTCGCCCACAGCCCCAGTGCGGAAAGCCTCCGGTGGACGATCCCTGGGCAGAAGGGCGTCGGTTGCGCTGTGCACGCATGGGAAGGCGTCCCCGACCGGGGACGAGGTGCTCACTAGTGTCGACCTGTGGTCGTCGCACTCGTCGTCTGCGCACTGGTCGTCGTCGCGCTCGTGGTCGCGGTCCTGCGGCTGCGAGCCTGGATCGACGAGCTGACCCGGCTCCTCGACGACACGCGTGGCGAGCGTGACCAGTCGCGCACCGACGCTTCCCAGGCCACGGCACGGGCCGAGGAGCTCGTGCAGGAACGGGACGACGCGCTCGAGCGGGTGAACCGAGCCCGGCGCGACGCCGCCGAGGTGGCCAACCGGCTGCGCGACGAGACGACCGCCCGGACCGAGACCGAGAGCGAGCTCGACAAGCTCCGGAGCGAGCTCGACGACGTGCGCGCCGAGCTCGCCGACTCGGCCGCCGCGGCTGGCGCTGCGGTGCGGGAGCCGGGGGCCGACGCCTCCTACGCCGAGGCCCTGTGGGCGCTGCTGCTGCGCCAGGTCGAACACACGTGGCGGGTCAGCATCGCACTCGGCCCCGACGACACCTCCCCGCTCGCCGACGCCGCCGACCCGTTCCGTGCCGCGGTGGAGATCGAGGTCGAGGCGGCACGCGAGGAGGGCGGCGCCGCCGTCGATCTCGTCTGGGCCGACGGCGCCACCAGCCCGGGGCCGGCTCCGGCCGCGTTGGCACTGGCGCTGCTCCGCGAGCTCATCGCCAGGCTCGGGATCACGGCTGGCCGCACCCAGCTCACGGTTTCGCCGGGCGACGAGCACATCGACGTGCGGGTCGAGGCCGTGGACGACGGCGGCGCGCCGATGACCGTGGAGCTCCCGACGTCGCTGGAGGTCGAGCCGGGCGTGGCCCGGATCGGCTGACCGGGCGTCCTACAGGTGCACCACGGGGCAGGTGAGGGTCCGGGTGATCCCACCGATGAGCTGTACCTTGCTCACGACCATCTTGCCGAGCTCGTCGACGGTGCCGGCCTCGGCCCGGGCGATCACGTCGTAGGGGCCGGTGACGTCCTCGGCCGAGACCACGCCCTCGATGGCGCCGACCTCGCCGGCCACCTCAGCCGCCTTGCCGACCTCGGTCTGGATGAGGATGTATGCGGAGACAGCCATGCCCGAATCGTAGGACACCGGCTCGACGATTGCGCTGAATCGCGAGCGGGATCCGGCCTGCTGCCAGTGCCCTCGCACCACACCTCGCTCGGACGGCTCGAACAGCTCGGACCACTCGGCCCGGTCGGGTCAGGAGGAGAGGCGCTTCTCGAGCTCTTCGAGCTTGCTGCGCAGCGTGTCGGGGAGGCGCTCCCCGATGAAGTCGAACTGCTGCTCGATCAGCGGGATCTCCTGGCGCCAGGCCTCGGGGTCGACCGACAGCAGCTCGTCGAGGATCTCGTCGTCGAGGTCGAGGCCGCTGGTGTCGAGCGAGTCGGGCGTGGGGACCTTGCCGATCGGGGTGTCGGCCGCGTCGGCGGTGCCGTCGAGGCGCTCGAGGACCCACTTGAGGACTCGGCTGTTGTCGCCGAAGCCCGGCCACAGGATCGAACCGTCTTCGCTCTTGCGGAACCAGTTGACCCAGAACAGCTTGGGTAGCTGGGCACCCTCGGTCTCGCCGATGTCGAGCCAGTGCTGCATGTAGTCGCCGGCGTTGTAGCCGATGAACGGCAGCATGGCGAACGGGTCGAACCGGACCTCGCCGACCTTGCCGGCGGCGGCCGCAGTCTTCTCCGAGCTCATGATCGATCCCAGGAAGACGCCGTGCTCCCATTCGCCGGCTTCGGTGACGAGCGGGACGTTCGATGCCCGCCGGCCGCCGAACAGGATGGCCGAGATGGGCACGCCCTTCGGGTCCTCCCAGTTCGAGGCGATGGTGGGGCACTGGGCTGCCGGCGCGGTGAACCGGGCGTTGGGATGGGCGGCGGGGACGTCGGAGTCGGGGGTCCAGTCGTTGCCCCGCCAATCGGTGAGATGGGCGGGCGGCTCGGACAGGCCTTCCCACCAGACATCGTCGTCGTCGGTCTTGGCGACGTTGGTGAAGATGCAGTTGGCGTCGAGGGTGTTGAGTGCGTTGGGGTTGGTGTCCTCGCCGGTGCCCGGAGCCACACCGAAGAAGCCGGCCTCGGGGTTGATGGCGTAGAGCTGGCCGTCGTCGCCGAACTTCATCCAGGCGATGTCGTCGCCGATGGTCTCGACCTTCCAACCCGGAAGCGACGGGACCATCATCGCCATGTTGGTCTTGCCGCACGCTGACGGGAACGCGGCGGCGACGTACTTGGTCTCGCCGCCGGGAGGCGTCACGCCGATGATCAGCATGTGCTCGGCCATCCAGCCCTCGTCGCGGGCCATGGTCGAGGCGATGCGCAGGGCGAAGCACTTCTTGCCGAGCAGCGCGTTGCCGCCGTAGCCCGAGCCGTACGACCAGATCTCGCGGTCGTCGGGAAAGTGGCAGATGTACTTGTTGTCGGCGTCACACGGCCAGGCCACGTCGGGCCGCTCGTTGCCGTCGGCATCGACGAGCGGGTACCCGACCGAGTGCAAGCACTTGACCCACTCGCCGTCGCCGAGCACGTCGAGCGCGCCCTGTCCCATGCGGGTCATGATCTTCATGTTGACGACCACGTACGGGCTGTCGGTGAGCTGCACGCCGATGTGGGCGATGGGCGAGCCGAGCGGGCCCATCGAGAACGGCACCACGTACATGGTCCGGCCCCGCATGGCGCCGCGGTAGAACTCGAGCACCTCGTCCTTCATCTCCGCCGGGGGCCGCCAGTTGTTGGTGGGGCCGGCGTCGATCTCCTTCGCCGCGTTGATGAAGGTCCGCTCCTCGACGCGGGCCACGTCGGCCGGATCGGAGTTGCACAGGAAGCTGTTGGGCCGCTTGCGCTCGTTCAGGCGCGTGAAGGCGCCTTGGTCGATCAGGAGGCTCGTGAGCCGATCCCATTCCTCCTCGGAGCCGTCGCACCACTCGATGGCGTCGGGCCGGAAGATCTCGGCCCAGTCCTCGACCCAGGCCTGCAGCTCGCTGTTCTCGGTGGTGGATGCCATCTGTCCAGTGTCGCCTTTCGTCGCACCATTGCGACTTCGGTCGGGGGAAGAAGGCCGTACCGGCCTAGATCCCGTAGTCGAGGGGCACGTCGTCCTGTGGGAAGTGCGGCGTGCGCATGTCCACTTCGGATCCCAGTCGAAGGCGCGTCGCCCGATCGTCATCATCGACGTCGAACACGACACGCTGACCCTGCCGGAGCATGCGGAAGACGGAGCCATCGAGAGCGCCCGCGGCGAGGTCGTACTCGGCGAGCGCGGTGTCGGTGATGACCACGCCGTCGCCGGTGACCGGGTCGTAGGACTTGATGACGCCCTGCACCTTGCCGGAACCTCGCTCGCTCTCGAAGGGGTCGGACCCGCAGCCAACGGCTGCGACTGAGGGTTCGGCCACCCTAACCGTGCCCCATGACGGCACACCAGACGGTCGCGACGCGGTTCCCGACTCCGTCGTCATGTCGGCGTAGGTGTGATCCGTCCGACTTCGTCGGCCCCGTCGGGTCCTGCGACTCGTTCGGACTCCGTTGTCATGTCGTCGTAGGCTCGCCGCCGAATGGCAGCGCTGGATCAACTCGACGCAGACGCCTTCGGGCAGGCGGTCACCGTGTTCGGCGACGCGCTCGCCGAACACCAGGAGGTGCTCAACCGGCTCAACGTGTACCCGGTGCCCGACGGCGACACGGGCACCAACATGACCCTCACCGTCCGGTCGGTGGCCGAGGCGGTCGGCGAGGCCGGCGACCACCCCGACATGGCCACCACTTGCAAGGTGGTGGCCCACGGGTCGCTCATGGGAGCGCGCGGCAACTCGGGGGTCATCCTCTCCCAGCTCCTGCGGGGCATCACCGAGGTCGTGCGCGATCACGACACGATCGACGCCGCCGTCTTCTCCACCGCGCTCGGTCGGGCGTCGGAGATGGCCTACGAGGCCGTGCAGCGTCCGGTCGAGGGCACGATCCTCACCGTGGTGCGCGAGAGCGCCGAAGCGGCCAGCAGCGCCACCGGCGACGGGGCGTCACTGGTCGACGTGCTGGCCCGCACCCGCGAGGCCGGCCAGGTCAGCCTCGACCACACGCCCGAGCTGCTGCCCGTGCTCGCCGAGGCCGGCGTGGTCGACGCGGGCGCGGCGGGTTTTCTGCTGCTGCTCGACGCCCTGCTCCACGTGGTCGACGGCCGCGATGTGCCGTCACCGCCGGAGGCTCCCGAGGGCGCGGCCGACCGGGTGCGCGCCACCGACCGAGCCGGCGTGACCGCCGAGACCGGGAAGCACGTCTCCGAGCTGCGCTACGAGGTGATGTACCTCCTCGAGGCGCCCGACGAGTCGATCGCCGGCTTCCGCGAGGTCTGGGCCGGCATCGGGGATTCGATCGTGATCGTCGGTGGCGACGGGATCTACAACTGCCACATCCACACCGACGAGATCGGCGCGTCGATCGAGGCCGCGATCGAGATCGGCCGTCCGCGCGAGATCCGGATCACCGACCTACTCGACGAGCTCCACGAGGTCGAGGAGGAGCGTTGGGTGCGCGAGGCCGGGGAGGATCCCGAGCCCGAACCCGAGCCGGTCCCGTGCGGGGTGGTGGCCGTGGCCACCGGCGACGGGATCCGACGGATCTTCGCCAACCTGCGGGTGCAGCACGTCGTGACCGGCGGCCAGTCGATGAACCCGTCGACGGCCCAGCTCCTCGAGGCGGTCGAGGCCGTGCCGGCGCCCGAGGTCGTCATCCTGCCCAACAACAAGAACATCATCGCCGTCGCCGAGCAGATCGACGAGCTCACCGACAAGACCGTGCGCGTGGTGCCCACCCGATCGATCACCGAGGGCCTCGCCGGGCTGATCGGCTACGACCCCGAAGCCGACGCCGGAGCGAACGCGGCCACCATCGGCGAGCTCTCCAGCGCGGTGGTGCCCGGCGAGATCACGCGGGCGGTCCGGGCGTCCACCTGCGACGTCGGCCCCATCGCCGAGGGCGACTGGTTGGGGATCTGCCGCGACGGGATCAAGTCCGTCGAGGCCGACATCGCCGACGCCTGCACCGCACTGCTCGATGCACTGCTCGACGACGACGGCTCGGGGACCAGCTTCGAGATCGTGACCGTCATCGAGGGCGACGGTGCTTCTGCCGGCGTGACCCGTCACGTCACCGAGTGGCTGGCCGAGCACCGCCCCGATGTCGAGGCCGAGGTCCACCACGGCGGCCAACCCCTCTACCCCTACCTCTTCGGCGTGGAGTAGGTCGCTCGTCACTCCCTGGCGGGAGTTCCTCGCTTCTGGAGTTGTTCGCCAGGGGCTCACAACTCCCGGCTCCGCGATGTTGTCGTATGGCGCGGGCATCATCGGGGGGGTGAGCCCGCGAACGTTGGCGTCCCTGACACGCGTCGAGGTGACGCGGCTCGAGGGGGTCGGACCGCAGAAGGCCAAGGCCCTCGCGGAGTTCGGGATCCGCACCGTGTTCGACCTGCTCACCCACTACCCGCGGCGGTACATCGACCGCACGCGGGAGGCACAGATCCGCGACCTCCAGGTGGGGGAGACGGCCTCCGTCCTCGCTCGGATCGCCGACATCACCTCCAAGCGAATCCGGGGTGGACGCGTGATGGTCATGGGCACCGTGCGCGACGCGTCGGGATCGATGCGCATCAGCTTCTTCAACCAGCCCTGGCGGGAGAAGCAGCTGAAGCCGGGCACCGAAGCCGTGTTCTTCGGCAAGCTCGAGGACTTCCGTGGTCGCAAGCAGATGACCAATCCGATCGTCGATCTCATCGGCGACCGCACGGGCCGGGTCGTGCCCGTCTACCCGCAGTCCGAGAAGGTGCGCCTCACGTCCTGGGACATCGGCCGGTGGATCGAGGAATCGCTGCGGCGGGCGGGAGAGTTCGAGGATCCTGTGCCCGACTTCCTGCTCGACCGGCTCGATCTCATCGACCGGACCAACGCGTTCCGGGGGATCCACGTGCCCGAGACGCCCGACGAGTGGCCGGTGGCGCGCCGCCGGCTCGTGTTCGACGAGCTCCTCCGCGTGCAGCTCGCGCTCGTGCTGCGCAAACGCCGGCTCGAGGCGACCACGGCGGGGATCACCCACGAGGTCACGGGTCGGCTGGCGCAGCGATTCCAGGCCGGGCTCCCCTTCGCGCTCACCGAGAGCCAGGAGCGGGCCATCGCCGAGATCGCCACCGATCTGGCCAAGCCGGTCCCCATGCACCGGCTGCTGCAGGGCGACGTCGGTTCCGGCAAGACCGTCGTCGCCGTGGCCACGATGCTCCACGCCGTGGAGGGCGGCCACCAGGGCGCGCTGATGGCCCCGACCGAGGTCCTGGCCGAGCAGCACGCGCTCGGCGTGCGCGCCATGCTCGAGGGCTTCACCGTCGGCGACGAGGGTGCGCTGTTCGACCGGCCGCTGCGGGTCGAGTTGCTCACGAACCGGGTGCCCGTCGCTCGTCGCAAGGAGATCACGGCCGACCTGGCCGACGGGCGCGTAGACATCGTCATCGGCACCCACGCGCTGCTCTCCGACGACGTCGCGTTCCACTCCCTCGGTGCCGCGGTCATCGACGAGCAGCACCGGTTCGGGGTGGAGCAGCGGGCGGCGCTGCGGGAGAAGACCGACGGCGCGGTCCCCGACGTGCTGGTGATGACCGCCACGCCCATCCCCCGGACCGCCGCGATGACCGTCTACGGCGACCTCGACGTCTCGACGCTCGCCCTCCCGCCGGGCCGCACCCCGATCACGACCGAGTGGCCGCGTACCGAGGAGGCGCGGGCGGCCATGTGGGAGCGCGTTCGAGGCGAGTTGCAGGCGGGCCGCCAGGCCTACGTGGTCTGTCCGCTGGTCGAGGAGTCCGAGAAGCTCGAGGTCAGCTCGGCCACCGACACCCACGAGCTGCTGACCGCCACCGAGCTCGACGGCTTCCGCGTCGGGCTCCTCCACGGGCGGATCAAGCCCGACGAGAAGGAGGCGACGATGGCGTCGTTCCGGGCCGGCGAGCTCGACGCGCTGGTCGCCACCACGGTCATCGAGGTCGGTGTCGACGTGCCCGATGCCACGGTGATGGTCATCCTCGACGCCGACCGCTTCGGCATCGCCCAGCTCCACCAGCTGCGGGGCCGGGTCGGCCGGGGCGAGCACGCGTCCACCTGCTTCCTGGTCGCCGGCGACGAGTCCAGTGAGGTCGGCCTGGCCCGGCTGCAGGCGTTGGTCGAGACGACGGACGGGTTCGAGCTGGCCGAGGTCGACCTCGACCTGCGGGGCGAGGGCACGATCATGGGTGAGCGTCAGAAGGGGATGACCGACCTCAAGCTCGCCTCCCTGGCGCGGGATCGGGCGATGGTGGGCCACGCTCGGGAGGCCGCCTTCGACCTCGTCGACGCCCCCGACGGCGTTCCCGCAGAGTTGGCCGACGAGCTGCGCCTGTTCCTCGACGAGGAGGAACAAGCGTTCCTCCTGAAGGGCTAGCGCGCGCCCCAGGCCTCCTCGACCGCAGTGGCGGCGAAGTCGGCGATGGTCTCCGGCGCGATCGCGTCGATGCTGCCGGCCGGGCCCCAGGCGGGTTCGTGCAACATCCGTTCGGCTGGGCAGGCATCGGCGGCCGAGACCATCTGCGAGAACTCTCCGGCCACGGCGTGGTGGCGGAGCCGACCGGTCGTCCACTTGAGGTGGGGGTGTCTGCTGTAGATGCCCACGACTTCGGGACCCCCGCCCTCACGACGCTCGGTGAGCGCCGCCAAGTGGGTGAGGCCGGTGTTGTTCCCCACGACGAGGTCGCACGACGCGAACAGGTCCACGCAGCCCGTGGCGTCGATGTCGAGGACCTCCACCGAGCTGTCGCCGCTGGGAGCCATCGGAGCCCGACCACCGGGTGGGACCACCAGCTGGAACCGGCACGGGCCCCAGCGTCCCGCCAGCAGCTCCATGATCTTCGCGAAGCCACGCTCGGCGTAGCCCCGGCGACCCGGCCAACCGCTTGTCGTCACCAGCGCCACGGTCGGGCGGTCTCCCGCAGGCCGCCCGTCGGCGAGGAACAGGGGACACGGCCGAAGATCGCGTGGAAGGCGTACTCCCACACGACGCTCCACCTCGAGGTAGAGGCGCATGGGCAGGTCGGCGTGAACGTGCAGCGAGCCGTCGTCGCCCAGGTCCAGGAACGTCGGGACGTGCTCTTGGAGGAACGTGCGGGTGGTGTCGGGGCGTTCACCGGAGCAGATGACGCTGTCGTCTCGCGCCCCGGGGAGCGGAGCGTCCTCCGGCTCCACGCGCTGGACCGGGAGCGTGGACCGCTCGACCAGGGCACGACGGGGACCTGCGCACCACAGCCGCCCAGGCGCGAACCCGAGCAGAGCGCCGGCCTCGTGAAGGGCCTGGACGGTTGCGAGGCCGAGGAGGAGGTCGCCGAGGCGGGGATGACCGATGGTCGCCATCCACCTGCCCGAGCGCACCGCGTCGGCGAGCGGTGGATCCGCCACCGATGTGGGGCCCTCCCCCTTGGCCCGGCGGTACCGCAGCAGCCGCCCCAACGGGGCGCGAGCGGCCGGAACCGTCAGCGCCCCGCCCCGCGTGCACCGGACACCGTCGATGCACCACGGATCCATCATCGGACCGGTCCTGGTCAGCGCCCGCCGTACTGCTTCAACGGCTGCCACGCCGGGAACCGCACCCGTCCACCCGCCACTTCGCCGAGCAGGTCGTCGTAGGCTCGGGCGAGTTGGTCGCGCTGCAACGTGGCGGCGTGGTCGCGTCCGTCTTCGGCCGCGTCGTGCCGACAGTGACCGCTCAGGCGCTCGGCGCGCAGCCCCGCGATGACGAGGCGGTCGACCAGGGTCCCGAAGCTCTCGGTGTGGAGGCGCGCGGTCCCCACTTGGTGCACGTGGAACGACGACCAATGATCGAGGCGGCCGACGAACCGGCTGCGTACGCCGTTGTTCTCATCGATCCGCCGCTTGATGCGGGCCAGGTCGGTGTCGGAGGACGAGCGGCGGGCGTCGTCCTCCAACGCCCAGCCGAGCTCGGCGCACCGGCGTAGCTCACCTGCCAGCGCCACCGCGGAGCCGCGGGCCTCGCCCGACCCCGGTCGTGCTGCGAGGACCTGCTGCGCGTCCGGCACCCGATCGGGAGCCGAAGTCGTCGTGTCGGTCGTGGCTCGGGCCGCGGTCGTCACCAGGTCATGACCTGCGGGATGAAACGCTGGGTGAAGTGGGGCTCGATCGGGGTGCGATACACCGCCCGGGCCAGCGTGGCGGTCATCGGTGACGAGTACGTCATGTCGAACCCGGACACCTCCGCTTCGGCTTGGTCGGGCGCACCACCGGTCTGGTCGGCGTTGGCGAGCGCCTTGACGAGGATGTCGGCCTCGCGCTCGCGGAGGGTGCGGACGAAGTTCTCCAGCTTCTCGGAGAGGTCTTCGAGCTCTTCTCGTGTCGGTTCCTGGGTATCGGCCACGATGGACTCCATTCGATCGTCGGGTGTTCGGTAGTACCCGACGTGGGTGACTCGGTCGGGTTACACCGCTTCAGGAGCCATCGCGCCGGAGTCCGTGCATCCGCTCTCGACACGGCCCGGCGAGTGCATCGAGCGCCTCCTGGCAGACCCACAGCGTGTCGTCGACGCGGTGGAGCACTCGGATCACCTCGAGGTCGGCGACCGGGAGCGTCGTCCGTCCGCGCAGCACGATCCCGAGGTCGGTGTGGTCGAGCACAGGCGTCGCAACCAGGCTGGCGGCCAACTCGGCGGCATCGGGTCCGAGAAGGGGCCACAGGCGCTGCTCCAGCGAGTCCAGCAGGCTGCCGGCGCGTCGGGCGAGCCGTGCGGCATCGTCACATGCCCGGACCAGGGCACCCGCGAAGGCCTCGGTCCACTCCTGCGCGCGGCCTTGCTCGTGCAGACGAAGGTCGTCGCGGTGGCGCAGGCTCCTCACACCGAGCGCCGTGGCGACGAGCGGATAGACGCGTCGCGACGTGGCCGAGCGTCGGAAGACGGCGTGCACGAGGAGACGCGCAGTGCGTCCGTTGCCGTCCGGGAACGGGTGCAGCACCGCCAGTTGGGCATGGCCCAGGGCCGCCCGAACCACGGGCGAGACCGTCTCGTCGCAGCAGAAGGCCACGAGATCGTCGACCAGCGGAGCGATGGTTCCGGGCTCCGGGGCCACGAACCGGCTGCGTTGCCGGTCGGGGTCCGGCCCGACCCATGCAGCGCGGTCACGGAACCGCCCGGCCGCACCGTCGTCTCGGGTGCCCGAGAGGAGCCTGCGGTGGAACGAGCCGAGTTCGGCTGCGGTCCAGGGTGCGGTCGGGTCGTCCAAGGGCGCGATCAGCAGGCGGGCGGCGCTCGCGGCGGCACCGTCGGTCGTCGCCGGTGGCCTGCGCAGGGCGGGAGGAAGCCGGCGGTTCGGCCGGCGGAGCCCCTCGCAGAGGCACGCACCGAGCAGCTCCGCTCGCACCATCGGCCAGGTGAGTGCCTCGAGCTGGGCGGACGCCGGCGACGACTCCAGCTCCGCGACCGCCTGCTCTGCGGCCTCGACCGCCGGTCCTCGCGCGTGACCGGCGCGGGAACCGGCCAGGGTCCGGGGGACGACGGGCGGTGGACTCACCGGTGCGGGTTCCTGCCGTCGACCAGCCAGGGCATGCGACTGGCGTCGTCGTAGCGGACCACGACGGTCCACCGGATCCGGCGGGAGGCGTTGGGAGCAGAGCGGTGCAGCACGTAGGGGGAGAAGAGCACGGCGTCCCCGGGTTCGATCTGGCAGGCCACCGGATCGAACCCATCGGCCCACCCGGGGTCGACGTGCAGGTGACCGTACGGGCCGACCGCTGTGCTCTCGATGCGGCCCCGGCGGTGGCTGCCGGCGTGGACGACCATCGCGCCGTTGCCGGTATCGACCGGCTGCAACGGGATCCACGCGTTGACCGCGTTCTCCGATCGGAGATCGCGCACGTCCTGGTGAAGCGGCAGCAACGTGCGCTCGCCCCCGGGTGGGTCGGCACGCACGGTGACGACGCGCAGGTTGGGCACCGCGACATCGAGGGCCCGGACGCAGCTCACCAGGTCTTCGGCGAGCGCGACCGCGTGGGCCGCGAGACCGCCCTCGAGCACCCGGTCGAGCGCCTCGCGATAGGCCCGCCCGAAGCCAGCGAGTTGGAGGTACCAGCGGTCGGATCTCGTGCCGTCATCGACCACGTCGTCGTCGAGGTGGCGGGCAGCTTCGGCGGCGAGCACCTCGTCGATCTCGGTCCGGACGGCGGTGAGCGACGCGACATCGACCACATCGCGCGCGATCGCGAAGCCGTCGTCTTCGTACGAACGTCGCAGGGTGGTGAGCGCCCCGAGCACTGACGCCGGATCGTACGCGGGACGAACGGATACTCGCTGACGCGCAGGTCCCTACTCGAGGAGGTGCCGGATGGCGGCGAGGCGGGCGGTGACGACCCCCTCGGCCCGCTTGCGGAGCTGGGCGATGGCTGCGCCGGCCTCCATCGACGATCGCCGGGCCCGGTAGGCCTGCTCGCAGGTGACCATGGTGGCGGCACCGTCGTCGACGGCCTCGTAGGTGGTCGTGTAGCGGAGATCGGTCCGGTCGCCGAACTGGATCTCGCAGCTCTGCCGTGGCTCGTCGATCGTCACGGCGGACTCGAACGATCGCCGTCGCCCGAAACGGGCGTGCGAGACGGTCCGGCACCGGTAGCCCTCGTCGGTGCGCGCCAGGATCTCGCGGTCGACGAAGCGGTTCGACAGGTGCCCGAGCAGCGCGCGCTGGTCGTCGGCTTCGACGCTGGCCCAGACCTCGGCCGGTGTCGCCGACACGATCACCGAGTCCTGGTGGAGCAGCGTGAACTGCTCACCGTCGGAACCGGCGTCCTCGCGCCCGTCACTCATCGGGATCGGGGACCTCGAGGTACCAGCCGTCGTGGCAGTCCTCGCACCGGTACACGGTGATGTGACCCGGCGCCCAGCCCTCTTCGGGAGGGTGAGAGTTGAGATGGGCCCGACCGCCGCAGTCGATGCAGGTGATCACGGGGTCCGGCTCGAACACCCGCGGCACGGTAGCGGCGTGCCGGCGTGCCACCGATACGCGCGCGGGTGCTGGCAGAATTCCAGCGATGCGATTCCGTACCGCCGCGATTGCCGTCGTCCTCGTCACCCTCGTCGCTGCGTGCGGCGGGGACGACGATGACGAAGAGGTCACCCGCGAGACCACGACCACCACCACCACGTCGACCACCACGACGACCGCGCCGACAACGTCGTCGCTCACCGGCCTGCCCGTGGACGAGGGGGTGAAGAACCGGCCTGTCGTGGCGATCAAGATCGACAACGTCGACGGCAAGTCGACACCCCAGCTCGGGATCAACGAGGCGGACGTCGTCTACGAGATCCAGGTCGAGGGCAGCGTCACCCGTCTCCTGTCGATCTTCCAGAGCACTGACGCCGGACCCGTGGGCCCCGTCCGTTCGGCCCGCGGTTCGGAGATCGGGCTCCTCGAGGAGCTCAACAACCCGCTGTTCACCTGGCACGGCGCCAACAACATCCTCGGCCCTCAGGTGCGTGCGGCCAAGATCCAGCCGCGGTCGATCAACGACATCAGCGGACTCTTCTACCGCGAGCCGAGCCGGCGGGCGCCCTACAACAGCTTCGTCCAGGGCACTCCGGAGATCCGGGAGACGGCCGACGAGGGTTCGAGCGGACCGGCCGAGCCGATCTTCACCTTCGCCGACGAGGGCGAGCAGCCCTCGCCGCTGGCGCAGCCCGCGTCCGACGTCGAGATCCGCTTCACCGGTGGTGCGGGCGGTGCGCCCGTCTCCTACGAGTGGGACGGTGAGCTCTGGAAGCGATCCCAGTCCGGCCGCCCCCACGTCGATGCCGACGGTGACCAGGTCGCGGTCGAGAACGTGATCGTGCGGTTCGTCCCGGCACTCGACTCGGGCACCCGCGACGCTGCCGGCAACTTCGTGCCGACCGCCAACGTCGTGGGTGAGGGCGACGTGTGGGTGTTCGCCCAGGGGACGGTGACGACGGGACGCTGGGTCAAGCCCGACAGCACCTCCGCGACGCAGTACCTCGACGCCGACGGCAACCCGATCAAGCTGACACCGGGGAACACCTGGGTGTCGATGCCCTACACCAGCGCCGCGTCCTCCTACCGGTGAGGGTGGTCGCCGGCACCGCCGGCGGTCGGCGGCTGCGCAGTCCCGAGGGCGAGACGACCCGCCCCACCCCCGACCGGGTCCGCGAGGCGGTCTTCAACATGCTGGTCAGCCAGGGTGTCGTCGAGGGCGCGCGGGCCGCTGACCTGTTCGCCGGCAGCGGTGCGCTCGGCATCGAGGCGATCAGCCGGGGGGCCGACCACGTCTGGTTCGTCGAGTCCGACCGCCACGCCCTCGACGTCATCGAGGACAACCTGGCCACGCTCGGTTTCGCCGACCGCGCCACCGTGGTGCGCGGTGATGTCGACTCGACGGTTCCCGGATCCCTCGGCGACGGCCTCGACCTCGTGGTCGCCGACCCGCCGTACGCCTTCGACGGCTGGTCCGAGTTGCTGGCCCGACTGCAGATTCGCCTGACACGCGACGCCGTCGTCGTGGCCGAATCGGGCGCGTCGATCGAGTTGGGACCCGGCTGGGAAAAGATGAGGGAGCGCACCTACGGCGGTACCGTGATCACGTTCGCCTCCCCGCCCGCCACCTCAGGAGTTGACGCGTGAGGACCGTCCTCTACCCCGGGACGTTCGACCCGATCCACAACGGGCATCTCGAGATCATCGAGACCGCATCCCGGCTGTTCGACCTCGTGACGGTGGCCGCCATGCGCAACCCCCAGAAGGGGGAGCCGCTGTTCTCCTTCGACGATCGACGCGCCATGATCCTCGAGAGCACGGCCCATCTCGGCAACGTCGAGGTCGTGCAGTTCTCCAGCCTCGTCGTCGACCTGGCTCAGGAGATCGGTGCCGACGTGATCGTGAAGGGGCTGCGTGCCGTCTCCGACTTCGAGTCCGAGATGCACCAGGCCCACATGAACCGCAAGATCTCGGGTCTCGAGACGCTCTTCATCCCGTCCGCCACCGAGCATTCGTTCGTCGCGTCGAAGCTGCTGCGAGAGATCGCCCGCTTCGGGGGCAACGTGAACGAGATGGTCCCCGACCCCGTCGCCAAGCGGCTCGAGGAGAAGTTCTCGTGAGTGATCAGGGCGAGCACCAGGAGCGCCCCGGCCAGTCGCCCTATGCCGCGCCCCAGGTCGAGTCGGTGCTGCGGGAGATCCGCGACCTGATCGAACAGGCGCGGCCCATGCCCGTCTCGCGCTCGGTGATGATCAACCAGGCCGAGGTGCTCGACCTCATCGACGAGGCCGCCGAACGGCTGCCCGAGGAGCTCCGGGCGGCCAAGTGGCTGTTGAAGCAGCGCGAGGAGTTCCTCGCCCGCACCCGCCGCGAGGCCGACGAGATCATCGAGGCCGCCCGCGAGGAGGCCGACGAGCTCGTCACCGAGACCGAGGTCGTCAAGGCCGCCGAGGCCCGCGCCCGCTCGGTCGTCGACGCCGCCGATGCCGAGGCCCGGCGGCTGAAGCTCGAGGCCGAGGACTTCTGCGACCAACGCCTCGCCAGCTTCGAGATCGTGCTCGAGCGGACGATGAAGGTCGTCAACGCCGGCCGGGTCAAGCTGCAGGGCGGCCAGGCCCGCGAGGAGGACGACGATCGCGGTGGGTCCGGCGGGCACGGCGGCGGCGGTGGCCACGGCATCGTCGGTGATCTCTCCACGTCGGGCTCGGAGGAAACCTTCGGCCGTCCCCACCTCGAGGCCGTGCCCGACGAGGCCCCGGCCTTCTTCGATCAGGACGAGAGCTGACCCGCGGTGCCCCGGCCATTCGTGGTCCGGGTCGGCGACCTGCTCCGCGAGCCGGGGAGTCGACGTGACGTCGACGTCCGCGTGGATGTCGAGCACTACGAGACCACCGCCGCGCGGACCATCCCCGGCACCGACCTGACCCTCGCCGGGGTGGTGATGGCGATGGCGGGTGGCGTCGAGGTCAAGGGCGAGGTCGGCTTCGACTGGTGGGGGGAGTGTCGCCGTTGCCTGCGCGACGTGCACGGCCACCGAGACATCGAGTTCCGGGAGATCGCCCAGCGCGATCCGGTCGACGAGGAGGTGCTGCCCATCGAGGGCGATCTCCTCGACCTCGAACCCCTGGTGCGCGAGCTCGTGTTGTCCGGGCTCCCGCTCGCGCCGCTGTGTGGTGACGACTGCCCGGGACCGGATCCCGAACGATTCCCGACCGCCACCGCTGCGGACGTCGAGGAGGAGGCTGCCGCTCGCGAGCCGCAGGGCGACCCGCGCTGGGCGGCCCTCGACGAGCTCGACCTCGGCGACGACCCGGATGGTGCCTGAGGCGCGACTTGGTGGCTGTGACGGCTCCGTCGCTACAGTTGCCCGTTCGCATCCCGTCCCCGAGGTTGAAGACTCATGGCCGTTCCGAAGCGAAAGACGTCCAAGGCGAAGGGCCGTAGCCGGCGCGCCGCCAATTGGAAGCTCGAACAGCCGTCACGCAGCCTCTGCTCCCGGTGCGGTGCCACCAAGCGGCCGCACGTGGTGTGTCCCAACTGTGGGTGGTACCACGGTCGCCAGGCCGTGGACATGGATTGAGCTGATCGCGGTCCGTGCTGCCCATCGCGATCGACGCCAACGGCGGTGACAACTCGCCCGGCGACATCGTGGCCGGCGCCCGGCGGGCCCGCGACGAGTTCGGCATCGACGTCGTGCTCGTCGGCACCGCCGACGTCGCCGAGGTCGCCGGCGACCTCCCGGTGATCGAGGCGAGCGAGGTCATCCCGATGGAGGCCGATCCGGCCTCGAGCGTGCGCCGGATGAAGGATTCGACCCTCGTCCGGGCGGCCGAGGCCGTACGCGACGGGCAGGCCTCGGCGATGATCTCCGCCGGCAACACCGGGGCCACGATGGGCTCGGCGCTGCTGCGCATGGGACGGCTCAGGGGGGCCAAGCGGCCCGCCATCGCGACCCCGCTCCCCGTCCCCTCCGGCGGACACACCGTGATGCTCGACGCCGGCGCCAACGCCGAGTGCCAACCCGAGTGGCTCGTGCAGTTCGCCCAGATGGGGGCGGCCTACGCCACGGCGCGCTATGGCATCGCCAACCCCCGAGTCGGGTTGCTGTCCATCGGCGAGGAACCGGGCAAGGGCGATCCACTGCGCAAGGAGACCTACGAGCTGCTCGTGGCCGAGGGCGTCTTCGCCGCCTCCGGTGGCCGCTTCGTCGGCAACGTCGAAGGGCGCGACATCCTCACCGACGACATCGACGTGGTCGTGACCGACGGCTTCACCGGAAACGTGACCCTCAAGACTCTCGAGGGCGGGATGAAGGCCCTGGTCTCCCGCCTGCTCGAGGCCTTCGGCGCGTCCGAGGAGGCCGCGGCCGCTGCCGACGTGCTCATGCCCGACCTCGTGCCGCTGTACGCCTCGCTCGACCCCGAGAACACCGGCGGAGCCATGCTGCTCGGGGTGGACGGTGTCTGCATCATCAGCCACGGCTCGTCGGGCGAGACGGCCATCGTCAATGCCGTGCAGGTGGCCCGCGAGATGGTCGAGGGCGACGTCGTGACCACCCTCACCGAGGCGATCGCTCCCGGCCAGGATCATACGTTTCGTAGTTGAACTCGCGCGTTCTGTGAGCAATTGCCTGGGGATTCGCGCCGATCGGGGAACCTGGTGCCAACGTGGCTACAGTGGCCGCCCGCCGCGCAGCCGCGGTGGTTGCAATCGTGGCCGATGCGAGGAGAACGTCCGTGCCCGCAGAGACGCACATGGAGGGTGGCGACATGAGCCGCGACGAGGTGCTCGAACTCATCCGTGACCGGTTGGCCGACATCCTCGAGATCGAGCCCGACTCGGTGAAGGAGGGCGACAGCTTCGTCGACGACCTCGACGCCGACTCGCTCGCGCTCATCGAGCTCGTCGAGGCCCTCGAGGAAGAGATCGGCGAGCGCAGCGTCGGCTTTCGTATCGAGGACGAGGACCTGGAAGACCTCAAGACCGTCCGGGACGCCGTCGACTACGTCGTGGCGCGGCTCTGATCGGCTCGGGAGCACGACGTTGCCGCCCGTGGCCGGCGAGTCCCGCCGCGTGGTGGACCGCGAGCGCCTCGTCGCCGCGCTCGGCTACGACCCCGACGACGACCGGCTGCTGTCGCAGGCGTTCAACCACCGGTCGTGGTGTGCCGAGCACCCCGAGTCCGAGTCGAACGAACGGCTCGAGTTCCTCGGCGACAGCGTGCTCGGGTTCATCGTCGCCGATCTCGTGTATCGGCGCGAGTCCGGTCTCGACGAGGGGGCGCTCACCGATGTCCGCAAGGCCGTGGTGAACTCGGTCTGCCTGTCCGAGATCGCCGACGATCTCGATCTCGGCAGCCACCTGCGCCTCGGGAAGGGCGAGGAGGCTTCGGGTGGGCGCGAGAAGCCGTCGATCCTGGCCGACGCCATGGAAGCCGTGCTCGGCGCCGTGTACCTCGACGGCGGCATCGAGGCAGCGCGCGGGGTGGTCGACCACCTCCTCGGCCATCGCATGCGCGAGGCCATCGACGACGGCGGCCGCAACCAGGACCACAAGAGCCGCCTCCAGGAGCTGCTGGCCGCCACCAGCAGCGACGTCGTGCGCTACGTGTTCGCGGCCAACGGTCCCGACCACGCCCGGGAGTTCACCGCCACCGCGTCCATCGACGGGCGGATGCTGGGCGAGGGCCGCGGGCGATCCAAGAAGCAGGCCGAACAGCAGGCGGCGCGTGCCGCGCTCGAGCTGCTGGCCTCCGAATCCCCCGACGCCCTGGGAGGCGCCTCCGATGGCTGAACTACCCGAGGTCGAGACCACCCGGCGACAGCTCGAACGCGACGTCGTCGGGCGCAAGATCAAGTCGGTCGACGTCCACGACACCAAGCTCATCCCCCGACACTCGAGCAGGAAGCAGTTCGCGGGGATGCTCGAGGACGCCAAGCTCAAGTCGCTCATCCGCCGCGGCACCTTCCTGATCTTCGCCCTCGATTCGGGCGACCGGTTCATCATCCGCCTCGGCCCGGACGCCGAGCTGCGCAAGACGCCCACCAAGGAGGACCTCGAGAAGGGCACCGGGGTGGTGCTCACCTTCACCCAGGGCGGCCAGCTGCGCTACATCGACCCTGATCGCACCGGCGAGCTGTGGATTCTCACGCCCGAGGAGGTGGCCGAGGGTGTCGACGAGATCGAGCTGCTCGGCTACGACGTCGTCGACACGCCCGTGCCCTGGGCCGACTTCGCCAAGCTCGTGCTCGGCCGTTCGATGAAGCTGAAGACGTTCCTGACCGACGAGGACCAGCTCGCCGGCATCGGCCCCGTCTACTCCGACGAGATCCTCTACGACGCCGGGTTGCGGTACGACCGCATCACCGACTCCCTGTCGGTGCAGGAGGTTCGGCGCCTCTACCGCGCCGTGATCGAGATCCTCCACGACGCGATCAAGCACTCGGGCACCACCCTCGAAGGCGACGGTTGGCACGATCTCCACGGCCACTCGGGCAACTATCGCGACCACCACAAGGTCTTCGCCCGCGACGGTCAGGCGTGCGTCCGGTGCCGCGACACGATCTCCAAGGCCAAGTTCGGCGGGCGGAACACCTACTTCTGCGAGCAGTGTCAGACGTGACTCTCGGCGTTCCGTGACTCCTGGCGTTCCTCGCATGTATCGGAACGCCCCTGGCACGCAGCCGCGTTGCGCGCGTGCTGTGGCGCCTCGCACCGGCGTGCCGGCGCGCTCGGCTCGGACCGCTGTGAACGACAGAGTTGGCGTTCTCCGGTCGTCCCACGATCATGGGTGAGCTCGTCGTCGTCCTGGTGGTGTTGATCACCGCCATCGCGGCCCATGAGCTCGCCCATCTCGGTGTCGCCCGGCTGGTGGGTCACCAGGTCTTCGAGCTGCAGATCGGCGGTGGCCCCACGTGGGAGACCACCGTCCGCGGCGTCGACGTCCGGGTCGGCGTGGTCCCGATCGGCGGGCACGTGCAGACCGGAGCACGCGACGGCGAAGGCTTCCGGTGGCGGTCGGCGGTCGTCGCCGGATCCGGAGTGGGAGCCAATCTGGTCCTCGCCGGCGCGGGGGCCGTCGCGGGCATCGGTCCGATGATCGTGTTCAACGTGCTCGCGGCCGCGGCCAACCTCTGGCCGGGCCGTCGGCGGCGACTCGGCGAACCCTCGTCCGACGGCCGGACGTTGCTCGACCTGGCGCTGGGGAACCGCGACGCGATCGCGGAGGAACGCAGCGGCTGGTACTGCGTCGAGGCGGGTCGGGCCCGCGAGGCGGGCGATGTGGCGCACGCGCGCCGACTCGTCGATCGGGGCATCGCCGAACTCGGACCGACGAGGGCCCTGCTCGCGGTCCGCGGCGTCATCGCCTTCGAGGAGCGGCGGTTCGCCGATGTGGTCGATGCCTACGCGCACCTGATCGACGACGACCGGGTCACCGTGGCCGGGCGTGCCGGGTTCGCAGCCGACGCGGCCTGGGCCGCGTCGCTGTCCGGTGACCCCGACCTGGCCCGCCTGGCCGAGCCATGGGCGGCCTTCGCCCGCCGGGTGCGACCCCGTTCGCCCCGCCGTCGGATGGTGCATGCCCTCGCGCTCGTCGACGACGGAGACAACGACGGCGCGGCGCGGGCGCTCGAGGGCATCGACGACACGTCGGCCGACGCGATCCGGTCGCTCGCCCTGCTCAGCGGTGGCGACGAGGACGCGGCTCGCATGGTCTTCGACACGCGTGTCGTGCCCGGGCTGGCGCCGGACCACCCGCTGCGCGAGCGGCTGGCGAGGGCGCTCGCCGCGGACTCGTCCTGAGGGGGCCGCGGACTCGTCCTGAGGGGCCGGCGTCGGTCGCCGGCATGCGCGCCCGCCTGCGGGCCGGCCAGTACCGTCGGCGGCGGTGTTTCTCAAGAACCTGACCATCAAGGGCTTCAAGTCGTTCGCCGACACCGCCGACCTGGGGCTCGAACCCGGCGTGACGGTGGTGGTCGGGCCCAACGGCTCCGGGAAGTCCAACGTCGTCGACGCCATCGCCTGGGTGCTCGGTGCGCAGGCGCCGTCGTCCGTGCGCTCGCAGAAGATGGACGACGTGATCTTCGCCGGCACCGACAAGAAGCCGGCGCTCGGGCGGGCCGAGGTCAGCCTCACGATCGACAACTCGGCCGGGATCCTGCCGATCGAGTTCGCCGAGGTCACGATCTGTCGCACGCTGTTCCGCACCGGCGAGTCCGAGTACTCGATCAACGGCGTGCCCTGCCGCCTGCTCGACATCACCGAGCTGCTCTCCGACTCGGGTGTGGGGCGCATGCAACACGTCATCATCGGCCAGGGCCAGATCGACGCGGTACTCAACGCCAAGCCCACCGACCGGCGGATGATCATCGAGGAGGCCGCGGGCGTCCTCAAGTACCGCAAGCGCAAGGAGAAGGCCGAGCGGCGTCTCCAGGCCACCGAGGCCAACCTCACGCGCGTCCAGGACCTGTTGCGCGAGGTGCGTCGCAGCCTCCGCCCGCTGGAGCGCCAGGCCGAGGCCGCCCGCCGCCACGGTGCCCTGGTCGACGAGCTCGGCACGCTGCGGAAGTTCCTGGCCGGGCGGGAGCTGGCGCAGCTGCGCACCCGGCGCGAGAACGCCACCCAGGATCGTGCCGCCCACGCCGGCGAGGACGAGACGCTGGCCGCTCGCCTCGGCGAGCTCGACACCAAGGTCCTGGCGGCCGAGACCGAGCTCAACGAGCTGGGCGGTGCCGATCTCGGCGACGAGCTCACCCGGTTCGAGGCGCTCCGCGAGCGGGGGCGGGGCCTCGCCGCACTCCTCGCCGAGCGCGAGCGGAGTCTGGCCAAGGAGCGCGAGTCGTCGGTCGACGCCGCGCTGATCGCCTCGCTCGAGACCGACCAGGCCAACCTGCGAAGCGCGCTCGACTCCCTCGACAACGCGGCCAACACCCTCCTGCCCGACGCCGAGGAGGTCGAGCAGGCCGAGGCCGGCCTCGCCGAGGCCCGGGCGCAGTTCGAGGAGCGCTGGGGCGACGGGGTCACGGCCACGTCGGGCGAAGCCGCCGAGGCACGGGGCGAGCTCAACGGGTTGCGCAAGTCGATCGAGCAGGCTCGGGCCGAGCTCGACCGCTACGACACCCGCACCCAGACCCTCGGCGACAAGCACGCCCGGCTGGTCGCCGAGGTCGACCGGCTCCGGGCGGAGATCGCCGATGCCGAGTCCGCCCTGCCCGAGCTCGAGGCTGAACGGGCCCGCACCGCCGAGGCCGAGGCCGAGGCCGAGGCCGACCTCGAGACCGCCGCCACCGAGCTGGCCGATGCCGAGGCCGACCGGCGCTCCTGGATCGCCCGGTCCGACGCGCTGGCCGAGGCACTCGACGCCGCCCGCTCGGCGGCAGGCGCCGAGCGGTTGGCCGAGGTCGACGGGGTGATCGGCACCCTGCTCGACCTCGTCGAGGTCGATTCCGGGTGGGAGCCCGCGTTCGAAGCCGCTGCTGGCGATGCGTTGGCTGCGGTCGTGGTCGACGGCGCCGATGCCGCCCGGGCCGCGTTCGGCGCGCTCGCCGACGGCGATGCCACCGGGGCGGTACTCGCGCTCGGTGTCGAGCGGGCGGCCCCCACGCCACCGCCCATGGGCGAGCCGGTGCGCGACCACGTCCGGTCCGGTCGCGCCGACGTCGATTCGCTCCTCGACGCCGTCGTCGGCGCGGCCGTGGTGGTCGACGGCAACTGGCCGGCTGGTCTCGATGTTGCCATCGCCCATCCGGATGCCGTCGTGGTCACCAACGACGGCGCCCGCTTCGGGCCGGGCTCGTGGCGCATGGGTGGCGCGGCCACCGGTGCCACCGGTGCCGCCCTCGAAGAGGCGCTGTCCCAGGTCGAGGCCGCCTCGATCGCGGTCGACGACGCCACCGCGGCACGCGACGTCGCCCGCCAGCAGTTCACCGCGGCCAGACATGCCGCCATCGATGCCCGAGAGGCGGCCGAGGCCCACGCCACCGCCCACCGCCGGGCGGTCGAGTCGCTCGAGCGCGACGAGCGTCAGCTCGCCGACGTCGACCACGAGCTCGGCGGCCAGTCCGACGAGCGCACCGAGCTCGAATCCCGGATCGAGGCCGAGCAGGCTCGCGTCACCGAGCTCGAGGAACGTCTGCCCGGGCTCGAGGCCGAGGAGGCTTCCGCCGCCGAGGCCGCCCGCGCCATGGCCGACGCCCGCGATGCCCTCGACGAGCGCGCCGCCGCCGTCGCAGCGCTGCGGTCCGACCTCGAGGTGCGCGCCGCCCAGATCGAGGAGCGACGCGACTCGCTACGCACCCGCCTCGACGAGGTCGAGACCCGACTGGAGCGAAACCAGGCCGCGGCCGCCGAGGCCGCCGAGCGTCGCGAAGCCCTCGAGGGCAAAGCCGCCGGCCTCACCGCGCTCGCCACCTCGTGTGCCGAGACCCTCGAGCAGGCCGAGGCCCGCCTCGTCGTGCTGCGCGAGGAGCGCACGGCTCAGTCCGAGGCCCAACGGAAGGTCTCGGCCGAGCTCGATCGCCTGCGCCGCGAGCGGGTCGAAGCGGAGAAGCAGCTCGCCGACGTCCGGGAGCGCATCCAACGCAGCGACCTCGATCTCGCCGAGATCGATCTCCGGATCGAGTCGTCGGTGGAGACGATCCGCCGCGACCTCGACATCTCGCCCGACCAGGCTGTTGCGGCTGAATGTCCCGTGCTCGACGAGGGCACCTCGCCGGCGGCCCGGGCCCGCGAGCTCGAGCGCGAACTGCGGCTCATGGGCCCCATCAACCCGCTGGCGCTCGAGGAGTACGAGCAGCTCCAGGAGCGCCACGAGTTCCTCCAAGGTCAGCTCGACGACGTGAAGTCGAGCCGTCGCGAGCTGCACAAGGTGATCAAGGCGGTCGACGAGGAGATCGTCAACGTCTTCGCCGCGGCCTACGCCGACGTCTCCGAGAACTTCTCGAAGCTGTTCGCCACCCTGTTCCCCGGTGGCGAGGGCAGGATCAAGATGACCGAGCCCGACGACCTGCTCGAGACCGGCATCGAGCTCACGGCCAAGCCGTCGGGGAAGAACGTCAAGAAGCTGTCGCTGCTCTCCGGCGGCGAGCGCTCGCTGACCGCGCTCGCGTACCTGTTCGCCGTGTTCCGCAGCCGGCCCTCGCCCTTCTACGTGATGGACGAGGTCGAGGCCGCCCTCGACGACGTGAACCTCCACCGCTTCCTCGAGCTGGTCGGCGAGTTCCGCGAGGAGGCCCAGCTCGTGATCGTCAGCCACCAGAAGCGCACGATGGAGGCCGCCGACGTGCTCTACGGCATCACCATGTCGCCCGGCGGGTCGTCCCGAGCCGTCTCCGAGAAGGGCGCCGCCGCCGTCGCGTAGCGGAGGGACGACCGCGCCGATCGGCGCGGTCGACCAACATGGCCGCGCGTACGCGCCGAACCTTGCCGCCTGGGGGTGTCACCGGTCGAAGTGCTGGTAGTCGGGGCTGGACCAGGTGCCGCCCCAGCCCCAGCCGCGCGCCGCGAACGAGCGCACCACGGCATCGCCCGAACGGATCATGCCCGGGTCGTTGCGTGACCGGTCGGCCCATTCCGCACCCTCGGGCGGGTCGACCGTCGAGCCCTTCACGTAGGGGTTGTGCAGCGGGTTGATGTCGATGGCCTGCCCGCGGGCATGGTTCGACAAGGTCGACGAGCCGGCGACGGTGCGGCAGTTGAAGCCGCTGGTGTTGTTGGCCCGCATCGACGCCTGGTCGTCGGCGCCGTACTCGCTGACCGGCACCATCCGCTGGATCGGGAACCGGGCGGCGTAGATGTCGCCGAAGATCGCGGCGACGTTCCGGGCCTGGCCTGCGGCGACGATGAGCTGGCCGGTGCGGGCCCGGTCGTCATAGCCCCAGTAGGTGACCGTGACCTTCCGGAGCTGGTCGGGCGGGGTGCAGCCCCGACCCGGCGTCCACGACGCGCCCAGCTCCTCGGCGGTCACCGACTCGATCGATGACCTGTAGGCCGGTCCCGGCAGCGTGGTCGGCGGCGCGGTGGTCGGGGGTGGTTCGGTCGGCGCCGGCGGGTCGGTGGCCGACGGTGCCGTGGTGGAGCCCGGTCGTACCGTGGTGGAGGTCGGCGCGGCCGAGATCGACTCGCTCGAGGTCGGCTCGGTCGTGGTGGTGGTCGTGGTCGTCGACGTGGTCGACGTGGTCGTGGACGAGCGATCCGCGGCCGCGGTCACCGACTCGTCGACGTCGGTTTCAGTGGCCCAGACGACCAGGCTGGCGCACAGCGCGAGCACCACGACGAGCGAGCCGGCGACCGAGTACCGGTTCTGGAGGAGCCAATCCACGGTCCCGAGCTCCCCGTCAGACGAGCTTCTCGAGGATCTTGGACTTCAGCTTCGTGTACGGCGGGTACATCATCGAGACCTCGGGCTTGATCGGCTTGCGCAGCACCGGCTTGTGGTTGGAGAACTCGTCGAAGCCGGCCTTGCCGTGGTAGCGCCCGTGGCCGGACGCGCCCACGCCGCCAAAGGGGAGGTCGGGCGGGGTGATGTGGAACAGGGTGTGGTTGACGCACACGCCCCCCGCCGAGGTCGCATCGACCACGGCGTCGGCCTCGTCGCGCTCGTCGGAGAACACGTACAGCGCGAGCGGCTTGGGCCGACCGTTCACGAAGGCGATCGCTTCGTCGAGGTCGTCGACGGCCACGATCGGCAGCACCGGCCCGAAGATCTCCTCCTGCATCAGCGCCGAATCAGGGTCGGGATCGACGATGATCGTCGGCTCGAGCTTGCGGGTGTCGGCGTTGAGCTCACCACCACACACCACGGTGCCGCCGTGGCCGGCGAGGAGGCCCTGGAGCCGCTGGACGTGGCGCTCGTTGACGATCTGGGTGAAGTCCGAGGAGGTGGTGGCGTCGTCGCCGTAGAACTCCTCGATGGCGCTCACGAGCGCGTCGACCAGCGCGTCCTTGCGGCTGCGGTCGACCAGGACGTAGTCCGGAGCGATGCAGGTCTGGCCGGCGTTGAGGAACTTGCCCCACGCCATGCGGTGCGCGGCGATGTCGACGTGGGCATCTGCGGTGACGATGGCCGGCGACTTGCCGCCGAGCTCGAGCACCGTCGGCGTCAGGTCCTCGGCCGCGGCCTTGGCCACGACCTTGCCGACCGCAGTGGAGCCGGTGAAGAAGATGTGGTCGAACTGCTGGTCGAGCAGCGCCGTCGACACGTCGACACCACCCTCGATGACCGCGACCGCCTCGGGGTCGAGATGGGCGCGGAGCAGCTGCGACAGGACCCGGGAGGTCTCGGGCGCGAGCTCGGAGGGCTTGGCCACCACCGCGTTGCCCGCGGCGAGGCTGGCGGCCATCGGGGCGACCAGCAGCTGCACCGGGTAGTTCCAGGGCGCGATGATCAGTGACACGCCGAGCGGCTCGGCCCGGATGTGGGCTGCGCCCGGCTTGTCCTTGATGCGCAACTTGGCCTTGCGTGGCTCGGCCCAGGACTCGACGTGCTTCCGAATGTGTTTCACCTCGGTCACGCTGAACGAGATGTCGGTGGCGTGGGCCTCGACCGTGGGCTTGCCGAAGTCGGCCTGCATGGCCTCCACGAGCTGGTCGCCGCCTTCCTCCAGGACAGTGAGCAGGCCGTCGAGCTGGCGCTTGCGCCACTCGATCGGCCGGGTCCGCCCGCTCTGGAAGCAGTGGCGGATCGCCGCCACCACGCCGGGGATGGTCTCGATGTCCGTACGTTCGTCGATGCTCATCGGAGGCAACCGTATCGTCACGACCCGCACACGACGTCGGCGGCGATGTCCACCGAGGTCGCCGCCGACGAGTCGTCGTCGGTGGCCGACGACATCGGCAGCCGTGTCACGGGATGCGTTGGAACCAGAGCAGCGACAGCAGGGTGCTCACGCCCAGCAGCAGCGCGGCGTAGCCCACGAAGCGGGCGGTGACCTCCTGCTCCTCGGTGTCGAAGCCGACCGACGAGCCGATGTCCTCGTACACCGACTCCAGCTCGCCGAGCGATTCGGCTTGGAAGAACTGGCCGCCGGTGTCCTCGGCGATGGTTTGCAGCGCGCTCTGCTCGACCGGTACCGGCTGGATCTCGCCGTCGATGACGATGGTGCCGCGGTCGGTGCCGAAGGCGATCGTCGACACCGGCACGTCGGCTTCGACGGCGGCCTCGGTGCCGTCGGCGTCGGGTCGGCCGACCGTCGTCTTGCCGTCGGTCATCACCACCATCGTCGCCGGGACGGGCTCGCCGTCGGCGTCGGCGTCGGCCAGCGGTGCGTTCTGGATGGCGTCGAGGCCGGCGAACATCGCTTCGCCGATGGCCGTGGCCGGACCGAGCTCGAGGTTCTCGATCGCGGCGCGCACGGGACGACGATCGGTGGTGGGCGTCACCCGGACCTGGGCGACGCCGTCGAAGGAGACGAGGCCGATGTTGATCTGCTCGGGGAGGCCGTCGACGAAGCTCAGCGCCGCGTCCTTGGCCGCCTCGATCCGGGTCGGGGCGACGTCGGACGCCTCCATCGACAGCGACGTGTCGATGGCGAGCACCACGGTGGCCCGCTCCCTGGCGACTCGGACCTCGTCGGCGGGCTGCGCCCAGGCCACGGCCATGGCGCCGAGTCCGAGCAGGAACGCGAAGGCGGCGATGTGGCGGCGCCAGCCGGGGCGCTTCGGGGCGACGGTGTCGAGCAGTGGGAGGTTGGTGAACCGGACCGTGTACCGGCTGCGCTGGAAGCTCAGCAGCAGGTAGACGAAAGCGACACCGATGACGCCGAGCAGGGCGTACAGCCGGCCGGGAGAGAGGAAGCCGTCGGGCCACAGCGCGCTCATCGGGGTACCCCGGTCCGCCGGCGGGCCCCGACGAAGCGCACGATGTCGTACACCCAGTCGCGATCGGTCTGGAGTCGGAGATGCGCGGCCCCGGAGCGGCGCAACCGGTCGGCGATGTCCCGTCGCTGCTCGGCCGCCGCCTCCGCGTAGCGGTCCCGGGTCCGGCGGTTGGTGGGCACGTCGCGGGAGCGTCCGGTCTCGGGGTCGACGACGGACAGCATCCCGACGGGTGGGAGCTCGAGTTCGCGCGGGTCGACGATCTCGACGGCGAGCAGTTCGTGGCGCGTGCCGAGCGCTCGGAGCGGCTGCTCCCATCGATCGGCGGAGAGGAAGTCGGAGACCACGACGACCAGCCCGCGGCGCCGGGGCGGGACCACCAGGTGACGCAGCGCGGCCCCGAGCTCGGTGGTGCCGCCCGGTTCACCCGACGGCGCGGTGAGCAGCCCGTGGAGGAGACCGAGCAGGTGGTCGCGCCCGGGCCGGGCAGGCACCACTCGAGCGCCGTCGGCGCCGAGCACGATGGCGCCCAGCCGGTTGCCGGTGCGGGCGGTGAGGAAGCCGATGGCCCCGACGGCCGACACGGCCAGCTCGGCCTTCGTCATCGACGCGGTCCCGAAGTCGAGGCTGGGGGAGCGGTCGACCAGGATCCAGGTCTCGAGCTCGCGGTCGGCGATCGACTCGCGGACGTGGGTCTCGAGCGACCGCGCCGTCACGTTCCAGTCGATGTGGCGCACGTCGTCACCGGGCACGTACGGACGGGTCTCTCCCGACTCCGCGCCATGACCCGGCACGAGCCCCCGGTAGTCGCCGTGGAGCAGTCCGTCGAGGCGGCGGGTGACGGTGAGCTCGAGGCGGGCGAGGATCTCGGCCGCACTCGACTCCACCGGGGTCGACGCCGTGCTGGGCACGCTCAGAAGCCAGCCGCGATGCGCTGGTGTCCCGAGCTCGCCGGTGCCGGCACGGTCGAGAGCAGGCGAGCGAGGATGTGGTCGACCGCGACGCCCTGGGCGAGCGCTTCGTAGGACAGCACCAACCGGTGCCGGAGCACGTCCGGCGCCACGTCGAAGACGTCCTGGGGGACCACGAAGCTGCGCTGGCGCAGCAGGGCCAGGGCCCGGCCGGCGGCGATGAGGCCGAGGGTGGCGCGGGGTGAGGCGCCGTAGGCGAGGTAGTCGACGAGGTCGGGGATGCCGTAGCCCGCGGGATCGCGAGTGGCGTGGACGACGTCGACCGCGTACTGGAGGGTGCCGTGGTCGACGCTGACGTCGTCTGCGGCCGACTGGATCTCGAGCAGCGTCCCGGCGTCGAGGGTCACCTCGGCCTCGGGGGGCTCGATGCCGTGGCGGCGGACGATCTCGGCTTCCTCGGTGGCCGTCGGGTAGTCGATGAGGATCTTCATGAGGAAGCGGTCGCGCTGCGCCTCGGGCAGCGGATACACGCCCTCGGACTCGATCGGGTTCTGGGTCGCCATCACCAGGAACGGCTCGGGGACGTGGTGGGTCTCGCCACCGACCGTCACCTGGTGCTCGGCCATGACCTCGAGCAGCGCCGACTGGACCTTGGCCGGCGCGCGGTTGATCTCGTCGGCGAGCAGGAAGTTCACGAACACCGGACCGAGCTCGACGTCGAACTGCTCGGTGCTCTGGCGCCAGATCCGCGTGCCGGTGATGTCGGCCGGCAGCAGGTCGGGCGTGAACTGGATGCGGGCGAACGAGCCGCCCACGGCCCGCGCCAACGTCTCCATGGCCAGCGTCTTGGCCAGCCCGGGGACGCCTTCGAGCAGCAGGTGGCCGCGAGCCAGGAGGCCGACGAACAGCCGCTCGACCACGCGTTCCTGGCCGACGATGACCCGCTTCATCTCCTGGGTGACCGCCTGGAGCTGGGCGGCACCCGGTGGCGGCGAGCTCGACGGCACGCCCGAGATCGCCGGGGGTGCGTCGGGCTGGGACGGTGGTGCGACGGGATCGGGCGGCTGCTCCACCCGGGCCACGATAGAGGCGGGCGAGGTCGCTCCAGGCGACAGGGGGTTCCGACTCCGTCGTCATGTGGTCGTAGGCTCGCCGCCCCATGGAGATTCTCCTCCCATTCCTCGCGCTCGTCGTGCTCGTCGGTGGCGTCGCGGTGCTCGTCGTCAGTCGACGAGGCGACGGCGCCGCCGGTATCGAACCCTCCGCCGCCGTCGATCGACCAGCGACCGTGGGTCCCGGTTCCGGCGGCGGCGAGGCCGAACAGGAGTCGACCGTCGACGAGGACGTACCGGCCCCGAAGCCGAGCTTTCGCGACCGCCTCGCCAAGGCCCGGGGAACCCTCAGCGGCTACGTCGGCTCCCTCCTGTCCCGCTCGGACATCACCGAGGAGACCTGGGAGGAGCTGGAGGAGGCGCTCATCCTCGCCGACGTGGGCGTCGCCCTGACCACGGCGCTGCTCGACGAGCTGCGCGCCACGGTGAGAGCCGAGGGCATCACCGAGCCGACTGCCCTGGTCGAGGCCCTCAAGGCCCAGCTCAAGGACAAGCTGTCGGCGGGCGAGCAGGAGTTGCGGTTCGAACCCGGCGGTCCCAACGTCTGGCTGTTCGTGGGCGTCAACGGCGTGGGCAAGACCACCTCGATCGGCAAGGTCGCCAAGAGCCAGGCCGACGCCGGTCGCTCGGTGATCATGGCCGCGGGCGACACGTTCCGCGCCGCGGCCGCCGAGCAGCTCCAGACCTGGTCCGAGCGGGCCGGCACCGACTTCCACCGGGGCGAGGAAGGCAGTGACCCGTCGTCGGTCATCTTCGATGCCGTGGCCAAGGCCGGCGCCCGCGACCTCGATCTCGTGCTCGCCGACACCGCTGGTCGCCTCCACACCAAGTCCAACCTCATGGACGAGTTGGCCAAGGTCCGTCGCGTCGCCGACCGCGATCCCGGCAACGTCACCGAGGTCCTGCTCGTCCTCGACGCCACCACCGGCCAGAACGGCCTCCAGCAGGCCAAACAGTTCTCCGAGGCCACGCAGTGCACGGGGGTGGTGCTCACCAAGCTCGACGGATCGGCCAAGGGGGGCGTGGCGCTCGCCATCGCGCTGGCTCCCGAGCTCGGGGGACTGGGCCTGCCCATCAAGCTCGTCGGCCTGGGGGAACAGGTCGGCGATCTCATCGATTTCGACCCGGACGCGTTCGTCGATGCCCTCTTCGACGTCGACACTCCGGTCTGAGGGAGTACCAATGATCTGGTTGATCTGGAAGTTGCTCACCCTGCCGTTTCGGCTGGTGTTCGGGACCGTCGGCATCTCGTTCAAGACCGTCCGGTTCGTCGGCCTCAGTCGCATCCTCGCCTTCGCGACCGGCGTCGGCGTGGGTCTCGCTGTGGCGCCGACCAGTGGCGCGCAGTTCCGGGCCCGCCTCCTCGAGGGCTACGCGTCGGCGGCCTCGAGCGCCGGTGACCTCGGGGAGACCGTCCGTTACGAGCTCGCTCACTCGCCGCGTACCTGGCACCTGCCCCAACCGGTGGTCACCGTCGAGGGCAACCGGGTGACCCTCACCGGCGAGGTGCCCCACGAGACCGCCCGCGGCGACCTCGGTCGCACCGCCGGGGCCGTGGTGGGCGTGGCCGCCGTCGACAACCGGCTCACGGTCGCTTCCTCGACCGCCACCTAGTCTGGCAAGACCATGTTCGAGGCACTGAGCGACCGGTTCGAATCGATCTTCGAGGGCATCCGCGGCAAGGGCAAGCTGCGCGAGGCCGACGTCGACGAGGCGCTGCGCGAGATCCGTCTCGCGCTGCTCGAGGCCGACGTCAACTTCAGCGTCGTCAAGAACCTGATCGGTCGGATTCGCGAGCGGGCGGTCGGCGCCGAGGTCAGCCAGGCCCTCAACCCGGGCCAGCAGGTCGTCAAGATCGTCAACGAGGAGCTCGTCGAGTCGCTCGGCGGCGAGACGATCAAGATCACCTACGCGTCCAAGCCGCCCACGGTCGTCCTCATGGCCGGCCTCCAGGGCTCGGGCAAGACCACCAACTCGGCCAAGCTGGCCCGCTGGTTCAAGAGCCAGGGCCGCAACCCGCTGCTCGTCGGCGCCGACCTCCAGCGGCCCGCCGCCGTCCACCAGCTCCGCACGCTCGCCGCCCAGCTCGACGTCTCGGTCTTCTCCGCTCCCGACGAGGTGGTCGAGTCCGGCACCGGCGACCCGGTGAAGGTGGCCGAGGACTGCATCACCGAGGCCCGCCGTCTCGGCAAGGACGTGGTCATCGTCGACACCGCCGGCCGGCTGGCCATCGACGAGGAGCTGATGGACCAGGTCCATCGCATCTCGGAGGCGACCCAGCCCGACTACACGTTCCTCGTCGTCGACGCCATGACCGGCCAGGACGCCGTCACCGTCGCCGAGCGGTTCAACGACGCCCTCGCCCTCGACGGCGTGATCCTCACCAAGCTCGACGGCGACGCCCGCGGTGGCGCCGCCCTGTCGGTCAAGGAGGTGGTCGGCAAGCCCATCGCCTTCGCGTCCACCGGCGAGAAGCTCGACGACTTCGACCTCTTCCATCCCGATCGCCTCGCCGGGCGCATCCTCGGCATGGGCGACGTCCTCACCCTCATCGAGAAGGCCGAGGACGTCTTCGAGGAACAAGAGGCCGAGGCGGCCGCGCAGAAGTTGATGGAGGGGCAGTTCACCTTCGACGACTTCCTCGAGCAGATGCAGCAAGTGAAGAAGATGGGTTCCATCTCCTCGCTGCTCGGGATGATGCCCGGCGTGCCCAAGGAGGTGCGCAACGTCGAGATCGACGATCGCGAGATCTCCCGGATCGAGGGGATGATCCACTCGATGACCAAGGCCGAGCGGGCCGACCCCTCGATCATCGACGGTTCCCGACGCGCCCGGATCGCCGCCGGCTCCGGCACCGATGTCGGCCAGATCTCCCAGCTGGTGAAGCAGTTCGAGGAGATGCAGAAGATGATGAAGGGGATGCCCGGCCTCAACAACAAGATGCAGAAGAAGAAAAAGAAGTCCGCCAAGAAGGGCAAGGGCAAAGGCAAGGCGGGCGGTCGGGTCACGCCGAAGGGCGGGCCGTCGAACGAGAAGCCCAAGCAACCGTTCACCCTCCCGGGCCTCGACCAGTAGGCGCGTGGCGGCCGTTCCCGCGGGGAGCATGCCCGGGTGGATCGCGCCCGCTCAGGTTGCGGCGGAGCCCCCCGACCACGCACACTGGTCCGCTGCTGTAGCAACCAGTACTGGAAAGAAGAGCACCCGTGGCCGTCACGCTCCGCCTCATGCGGATGGGCAAGAAGAAGCAGCCCACCTTCCGAATCGTCGCCGCCGACAAACGCAAGCCGCGCAACGGTCGGTTCATCGAGATCCTCGGTCACTACGACGCTCGGCGCGAGCCTTCGGTGATCAAGGTCGACAACGAGCGGGCCGTCCACTGGCTGCGCCACGGTGCCCAGCCCTCCGAAACGGTCGGCAAGCTCCTGACGCTGTCCGGCGCCATGGCCCAGTTCAAGGGTGAGAAGGCGCCCGAGGGGGCCGAGCGGTACCAACTCGGCGTCGAGCCCGCCGGGGACGCGGCCGAGGCCGGTGCCACCACCGAGACCGCGGCGTCATGAGCGACGGCGTTCCCACGGCCGTCGCCGTCTGCGAGTACATCTGCAAGTCGATCGTCTCCGACCCCGACGCGGTCGATGTGGAGGTCGACGGTGACGACGAACGCTTCGAGCTCACCGTCACCGTGGGCGACGGCGACACCGGCCGGGTCATCGGCCGACGGGGTCGCACCGCCCAGGCCATCCGGGCCGTCGTTCGTGCGGCTGCCGCCAAGGACGGCGCCGAGGTCGACGTCGAGTTCGCAGACTGAGCCGTTCGTCGGTCCCTGGCGGGACCTCACTGCTGAAGTCGTTCGGCTGTGCCCCACGACTTCCCGGGGGCTACATGGTCGACTTGCTCGAAATCGGGAGGGTGGCGAAGGCGCACGGCCTCCGTGGTGAGGTCATCGTCGCGTTGACCACCGACCGGACCGAGCGCCTCGATCCCGGTGTCGTGCTCGACACGGACCGTGGGCCGTTGACCGTCGAACGGTCGTCGCCCCACCAGCAGCGGTGGATCGTCGCCTTCGAGGGGGTTTCGTCCCGAGAGGCCGCCGAGGCGCTCCACGGCGTCGTGCTCCGCGCCGAGCCGATCGAGGACGACGACGTGTGGTTCGTCCACGAGCTCATCGACCGCGACGTCCTGACCATCGCCGGCGAACTCGTGGGGCGGAGCACGGCGGTGGTCGACAACCCGGCCCACGACCTGCTCGAGGTCGACGGTTCGATCCTCGTACCCCTGCCCTTCGTGGTCGAGGTGGACGACGACCGCATCGTGATCGACCCGCCCGACGGTCTGCTCGACCTGGTCTGAGCGGGACAACCAGCACCTGGAGGGTGTGTAGTACGGTCGGCGCCGTCTGCCTGGGGTCGATGACCTGCACCCGCCGGAGCCAAGGGTGCGAGGGGGAACACGCAAATGAAGCGCTCGTTGATCGCAGCGGTGGTCGGCCTGTTGGTCGTGGCTGCCTGCTCGGGAGGTGCCGGGGACGACTCGTCCGCCGCCGACGACACGACGACCACCGAGGCTCGGGCGCCGGAGGACGTCGAGCAGCTCAACGAGTACGTCGCCGAGGCCGCGACCTTCGATCAGGTGGGTGCCGACGCGCAGTTCCCCGAGGATCTCGAGTTCGCCGCCGGCGGCGCCCCGGGCTACACCCGCTACGTGTTCCGCGAGAACAGCTCCGGCGTGGTGCCGACCCTCGTCGAGGGGCCTCTGGGCGACCAGGTGCGCTGCCTCGACCCCGAGCTGCCGTGCTCGTTCGACGAGCTGGCGGCGCTCCACGAGTCCGGCGACCCCATCCCGCCCGAGCTGGAGATGACCGAGGACGAGCTCGCCGAGCTCGTGGGTCAGCTCTCGGAGCTACGTGACTTCGCCGTGCAGTACGAGGACGTGAACGCCGCCTGCGCCGCGGGCTTCACCTCGGACCGCATCCAGACGCCGAACATGGGCTCGCACTTCTACAAGGTCGACTGGATCGGCGACGGCTTCGACCCCGCCCGCCCCGAGATCCTCCTCTACGCCAGGGCCGACGGCACGATGCCCGACGGTGCTCTCGGGCAGTGCGTGGACGGGCGCTGGGACGGCGAGCCCATGGAGCTGGTGGGCACGTCGTTCATCATCCCGCCGTCGGTGATCGGCGACGAGCACCCCGAGACCTTTGCCGGACCGCTCGACAACTGGCACATCCACTACAACCTCTGCCGCGGGAACAACCAGGGCCGGGACACCTTCGTGCCCCGTGCGGAGTGCGAGGCGCAGGGCGGGAGCTTCTCGGCTGCGCTCGGCTGGATGATCCACGCCTGGGTCGAGCCGGACCACGACAACCAACTCGGTGTCTTCGGCATGTGGAACGACACCATCGCGCCGGAGACCGACCGCGACCAGATGCTCGAGTCCCGCCAGAGCCGGGGCTCGGACTTCCCCGAGGGCGCGGAGCAGTCGCTGATCTCGAACTTCCTCTACGGCGGCGACCTCGACGTCGAGCCCGGGCAGTCGGTGTTCTTCAGCAACGTCGACTCGGTCCCCCACACGGTCACCGCCGGGACGCCGGACGCGCCGAGCCTCGAGGAGTTCGACTCCGGCGTGCTCGAGCCGGGCTCGAACTACGAGGTCAGCTTCGACGAACCCGGGCAGTACCAGCTGTTCTGCAGCCTGCACCCCGACATGGTCGCCACCGTCACCGTCGAGGAGTAGCGGCGTAGCGGCGAGGAACGTGCTGCCCGCGAACGGGGCGCGCCGTCGGGCGCGACTCCTAGCGTGGCGGGAAGCATGCGGATCGACGTCTTCACCATCTTCCCGGACCTGGTGGCCGGGTTCGCCGAGACCAGCCTGCTCGGCCGGGCACAGGAGCGAGCGCTGCTCGACATCCACGTCCACGATCCCCGTGCGCATACCGACGACCTCCACCGGACCGTCGATGACGCGCCGTTCGGCGGCGGCGCCGGGATGGTGTTGAAGGTCGACCCGCTCGTCCGGTCGATCGAGGCGGCCGACCCGCCCCGGCCGTTGCTGGTGCTCGGACCGGCGGGGGAGCGCTTCGACCAGGACCGGGCGCGTACGCTCGCTGCCTCCGGTGGGTTCTCCCTCCTGTGCGGGCGCTACGAGGGCGTCGACCAGCGGGTGATCGACCACTGGTGCGACGGCGAGCTGTCCATCGGCGACTACGTGCTCGCCGGCGGCGAGGTGGCGGCCATGGTCGTGCTCGAGGCGGTCGGTCGTCTCGTGCCCGGGGTCATGGGCAACGAAGCGAGCGCGTCCGAGGAGTCGTTCGCCTCCGGGCTGCTCGAGTACCCCCAGTACACCCGGCCCGCCGACTTCCGTAGCCACGAGGTGCCCGACGTGCTCCGCTCCGGTGACCACGCGCGCGTCGATCGGTGGCGCCACGCCCAGTCGCTGGTGCGGACCGCCCGGCACCGGCCCGACCTCCTGGCTGTCCGACCCCTCGACGAGGCCGACCGGCGGGTGCTCGACGAGTTCGGCCTGCTCCACGAGGTCACCGCGCTCCTGTCGTGACGGCTCTGCGCCCCCGTTTCGCGCGAGAACGCGAGATGACGCGCCCAGCACCGGTTCGTCGGCAAGCTCTGGACCCTCAGATCGGTGGTCGTGCACCGGCCCGAGGGCCCAGAGCGCGTGTGGGGTCGGGTTGGTGGGCTTGGAACGGCTGGCCCTACACTGTTCCGTTCGCCGCCCCGGGCGCGCCCGGACCCGCCTCCGTTCGAAGCAGGATTCCCATGCAACCCACCGATCTCGTCGACGTCGCCAATCTCCGCGACGACATCCCCGATTTCGCGCCGGGCGACACCGTCAACGTGCACGTCCGCGTGGTCGAGGGCAACAAGGAGCGGGTCCAGCAGTTCAAGGGCGTCGTCATCAAGCGCCAGGGCTCCGGCGTGCGCGAGACCTACACCGTCCGCAAGCTCTCGAGCGGCGTGGGTGTCGAGCGGACCTTCCCGGTCCACTCGCCGGTCGTCTCCAAGGTCGAGCTCGTCACCCGCGGCGACGTCCGCCGGGCCAAGCTGTACTACCTCCGCGACCGGGTCGGGAAGCGGGCCAGGATCCGCGAGAAGCGCGAGTTCTGAACCAGGTGCCGTCGCTGGCGGGAGACCGGCGCCGGTGATCGCCCGGTGATCGTCCGGCGGGGGCTGCACACCGACGTGTCCGACGACGTGGGACGCGCCACCGCCCGGGTCTGGCCACCGGGCCGCGTCGCCTACCTGTAGGAGCACCACTCGGCCCGTACTGTCACCCTGCCGAGCTACGGTGCCCCCCATGAGTACCGACGACCTCGAACAGTACGAGGCCGACATCGAGCTGCAGCTCTACCGCGAGTACAAGGACGTGAGTCCCACGTTCTCCTATGTGGTCGAGACCGAGCGGCGCTTCTACCTCGCCAACGAGGTCGACAAGCGCGTGCGCGACGACGCCGGCGTGCCGTTCATCGAGCTCGAGCTGCGCGACGCCTGGGTCTGGGACATGTACCGCACCACGCGGTTCGTGTCGAAGGTGCAGATCGTGACGTTCAAGGACGTCAACGTCGAGGAACTGCCCCAGGCCGACCTCGATCTCGGGCAGTTCCGCGAGGAGTCCTGAAGACATGCGGCGAGACGTCGGTTGGCGCCCGGAGACGTTGCGAGCACCAGCGAGCAACGCTCGAAGTGACGAGGGCGCTCAGCGCCCGAGGAACGGCTGAGGCGGCGATGACCGCGGCCCGCCAGGCCCTCGGCGCCCGTGGCGAGCAGCTCGCCGCCCGCCACTACGAGGCCGCCGGCTACCGGGTGGTGGCTCGCAACTGGCGGTGCAACGAGGGCGAGCTCGACCTGGTGCTGCGGGGCGATGGCGTGTTGGTCTTCGCCGAGGTCAAGACCCGCTCGAGCGATCGGTTCGGCATCCCGGCCGAGGCCGTGACGCCGGCCAAGCAACGTCGGGTCCGCCGGCTCGGGCAACGGTTCTGCGCGGAGACGGGCGAGCGGGCCCGCACGCTGCGTTTCGACGTGGTCTCGATCCTCCGCGGCGAGGTCGAGATCATCGAGGGGTGCTTCTGACGCGGCGGCGTCTCCGGGATCCGTTGCGGTTCGACCGGTGATCGCACCCTGCATGGCCGGCGCGCTGGTCGGGCTCGACGGGTCGCTCAGAACCCGACGAACGCCCAGACCACGAGCAGCACGGCGACGGTGACGCCCGCCGCCACGAACACGATGTCGCTGCGACGTTGCTTCCGGGGGCGGTGCGGGTTGAAGCCCATGGGCGACCAGTATCGCCATCGGCGGCCCCGACTGTCACCCCGGTGAGCTACGGTCATTGGTGGCCGGTCGCTCCGGCCCGCTCGACGCCCGGCGCACGGTCGTCCCGCCGCCGCCCACCACGGGCTGCACCAGGGAGACGACCGTGCTCGCCACCGTCCAGTCCTCGACCCTCCACGGCGTCGACGGCCACCCGATCCGCGTCGAGGTCCACGTCAGCAGCGGCCTGCCGTCGTTCTCGATGGTCGGCCTGCCCGACGCGTCGTGCCGCGAGGCGCGCGACCGCGTGCGGGCCGCCCTGCTCTCCAGCGAGCTCCAGTGGCCGATGCAGCGGATCACCGTCAACCTCGCACCGTCGGCGTTGCCCAAGCTCGGCACCTCCCTCGACCTCGCCGTGGCGGTGGCGACCCAGGTGGCGGTCGGTGAGGTCGACGTCGAGGCGACCGAGGGATGGGCGTTCCTGGGCGAGCTGGGCCTCGACGGGGCGCTGCGGCCGGTGCGCGGGATCGTGGCCCTGGTGGCCGGGCTGCGGGGACGGGTCAGGGGCGTGGTGGTGCCCGAGGCTGCTCACGCCGAGGCCGCCCTGGTGCCGGGCATCGAGGTCCGCTGCGGCGACACCATCGGGCGGGTGGTCCGCTCGCTCAAGGGCGAAGCACCCTGGCCCGACCCGCCTCCCCGACCCGCACCGCTGCCACCGGTACAACCCGATCTGCTCGACGTCCGCGGCCAGCCCGTGGCCCGGCACGTGCTCGAGATCGCCGCCGCCGGGGGCCACCACCTGCTGCTGTCCGGCCCGCCCGGCGCCGGCAAGACGCTGCTGGCCACCCGCTTGCCCGGTCTCCTCCCCGACCTCGACGACGATGCCGCCCTCGAGGTCACGGCGATCCACTCCGCCGCCGGCGAACGCGTCGATGGCCAACTCGTCCGCCGCCCGCCGTTCCGGGCGCCCCACCACACGGCGTCGGCCGTGGCGCTCATCGGTGGCGGTTCCTCGGTCATGCGCCCGGGCGAGATCGCGCTCGCGCACCGCGGGGTGCTGTTCGCCGACGAACTGGGGGAGTTCTCGCCGATGGTGCTCGACGCGCTCCGCCAGCCGCTCGAGGAGGGCTCGGTGCGCATCAGCCGGGCCAAGGGCACGGTCACCTATCCGACGCGGTTCCAGTTCGTGGCCGCCACCAACCCCTGTCCGTGCGGTCCCACGACCAAGGGGTGCCGGTGCTCGGAGGCCGGCAAGGCCCGGTACCGGCGGCGCCTGTCGGGTCCGCTGCTCGACCGATTCGACCTCCGCCTCGAGGTCGGCAGTCCCGACGCCGGCGATCTGCTCGCCGAGCCCGACGGCCAACCCAGCCACGTGGTGGCCGAGCGGGTGCGGGCCGCCCGCGCCCGGGCGGGGCGCCGGGGCGTCGAGCTCAACGCTGATCTCCGCGGCCCCGATCTCGACGACATCGCGCCGCTCGAGGCGCCGGCGTCGAAGCTGCTCGAGCGGATGGTGCGGCGTGGCCGCCTCACCGCTCGCGGGCTGCATCGGATCCGTCGGGTGGCCCGGACCATCGCCGATCTCGAGGACCACGACGGTCCGCTCACCGAGGCCCAGGTCGCGGCTGCGCTCGCGTTCCGGGTGACCACATCGCGTGCCGACGCAGCGGTGGCGTCATGAGCGACGTGCTCGCGATGGCCGGCCTGCTCGGCCTGCCCGGCATGGGCCCACGTCGGCTGCAGGTGCTGCTCGACGCGTTCGGCGACCCGCCGTCGACGTTGGTGGCCGTGCAGCGGGGGCGTGCGGGACAGGTTGCGGTCCCGGTCGCGGCCAAGCACCGCGACGACGTGCTGCAAGGCTGGCAGGCAGCCGCTGCCGGACTCACGATCGACGAGATCCGCGACCGTCATCGCCGTGCCGGTGTCGAGATCCTCCATCCCGAGCATCCCCGTTGGCCGCTGCAGTTCGTCGACGACCCCGAACCGCCACCGCTGCTGTTCGTTGCCGGCGATGCGGCGTTGCTCGCGACACCCTCGGTGGCCATCGTCGGCACCCGCCGGTGCACGGCGGCTGGTGTCGCCACCGCCCGCGACCTCGGACGCGATCTCGCCGATGCCGGCATCGGCGTCGTGTCGGGGTTGGCACTGGGTATCGACGGCGCCGCGCACGAGGGCTCGCTCGCCGGGGACGGTCCCACGATCGGCGTGGTCGCCACCGGCCTCGACGTGGTCTACCCGCGCCGCCACCGCGACCTGTGGGCCGAGGTCCGGTCCCGGGGTGTCCTGGCGTCCGAGGCCCCGCTCGGTACGGCGGGGGAGAAGTGGCGCTTCCCGGCCCGCAACCGGCTGATCGCCGCGCTGGCCGAGCTGGTGGTCGTGGTCGAATCGCCGGAGCAGGGCGGCTCGATGCACACGGTCGAGTCGGCCGCAGCTCGCGGCGTCGAGGTGCTGGCGGTACCGGGGCCGGTGCGCTCACCCGTCTCGGCCGGCCCCAACCAGCTGATCGCCGAGGGCTGCGGGCTCGTCCGCGACGTCGACGACGTGCTGGTCGCGCTCGGCCGGGGCGGTACCTCGTCCGGTCCGCGGCGCGAGCCCGCCGCGATCCCGGCCGATCCGGTCGCGCGGGCGGTCTCGTGGCCGGCGGCGTCGCTCGACGACATCGTCGCGGCCACCGGGCTGCCCTTCGGCGAGGTCGCGGCCCGCCTCGCCATCCTGGAGCTCGATGGCGAGGTCGAACGGGTCGCCGAGGGCTTCCAGCGGGTGTCGCGATGAGCAGGGTCGGCCACGCTCCGGGCCCGTGCACCGTGTCCGATACGAGCGTTCACCTCAGGGGTGTCTCTCACTTCTGGTCGATCCTCGGTACGGTGACGGCGTGGGCTGGCGAGTCGAGGACTTCCTACGAACGCTCACCGATGCCGCGCCGTCGACGGTGGATGCGTACCGGCGCGACCTCGGATCGTTCGTCGCGTTCGCCGAGCGGCACGGTCTCGACGGACCCGACCGGGCCACCCGCCGGCACCTCCGCCGCTTCGTCGCCCAGCTCGGCACCCGGGACTACGCGCCGTCGACCATCGCCCGGCGCGTGGCCGCGTTGCGCCGCTACTTCCGCTGGGCCGCTCGCCGCGGCCATGTGGCGGTCGATCCGACCATCGGCCTCCGGCCGCCGGCCGCATCGAGTCGGCTGCCCCGTGTGCTCCGTCAGGCCGAGCTCGACACCATCCTCGATGTGCCGCCGGCGAGCATCGACGACGACCCGCCGCACCGGCGCGTCCGCGACGATGCGGTGCTCGAGCTCCTCTACGGCAGCGGTCTGCGCGTCGCCGAGGTCTGCGACCTCCGCCGGTCCGAGCTCGATCTCGCCGCCGGTGCCGTGCGGGTGTCGGGCAAGGGGGCCAAGTGGCGACAGGTGCCGATCACGTCGGGGGCCGTCGAGGCCCTGGGGGTCTGGCTCGACGGCGCCCGCGCCGAGTACGCCACCGTCGATTCGCCCGACGACGTCGTCTTCCTCAACCAGCGTGGCCGGGCCCTCACCCCCAGGGACTGCCGACGGATCCTCGACCGCCGCAGCGCCGAACCGACCCATCCTCACGCCCTCCGCCACACCTTCGCCACCCACCTCCTCGACGGTGGGGCCGATCTCCGCGTGGTGCAGGAACTGCTCGGACACAGCGGTCTCCAGACCACACAGCGTTACACTCATGTCAGCGCCGGTCGTCTTCGTGCGGTGCTGTCAGCCACACATCCACGTGCCGAGGGCCGCCCGTGACCGACTCAGCACTCAACGCCGAGGCCACAGAAGACGTCGATCGTCTCTGGACCGACTACAAGTCCACCGGTTCGTCGCGCGCTCGGGACCAGCTCATCGTGCACTACTCACCGCTGGTCAAGTACGTGGCCGGTCGCGTCGGCATGGGGCTGCCCCAGAGCGTCGAGCAGGCCGACCTCGTCTCCTACGGCCTGTTCGGGCTCATCGACGCCATCGACAAGTTCGAGCCCGAGCGCGGCTTCAAGTTCGAGACCTACGCCATCTCGCGGATCAAGGGCAACATCCTCGACGAGCTCCGCTCCATCGACTGGGTGCCCCGGTCGGTGCGGGCCAAGGCCCGCCAGATCGAAGGGGCCTACGCCAAGCTCGAGTCCCGGCTGCACCGGGCGCCTACCGAGGACGAGGTGGCCGACGAGCTCGACATGACCCTCGAACAGCTCCACACCGCCCTGTCCAAGATCTCCTTCGTCGGCGTCGTCGCCCTCGACGAGTTCGTCGGCTCGTCCGAGCGCGACAGCTCGACGACGCTCGGCGACACCATCGCCACCGACGAAGAGGGCCCGGGCGACGTCTTCGAGATCCAGGAGATGCGAGGCGTGCTCGCCGAGGCCGTGGAGCGCCTCCCCGAGCGGGAGAAGGTCGTGCTGACCCTCTACTACTACGAGGGCCTCACCCTGGCCCAGATCGGCGAGGTCATCGGCGTGACCGAGAGCCGGGTCTGCCAGATCCACACCAAGGCGATCCTGCAGCTGCGTTCCCGCATGCAGTCCGCCGACCGCGAACCCGTGTAAGCACACACACCGACTTCCCCCAGGGCTCGAATGAGGGGAGTCGGCGATGTCCAGCCGCCGGACCGCGGTCGCGGTCGTCCTGTCCGTCCTGCTGTCCGGCCTGGCGGTGGCCGGGCGGGCGCCCGCCGCTGCCGCCGATCCACCGGCCCACGTCCCACCGGTCGACGCGCCGGTGGTCGACCCGTTCCGGGCTCCGGCCTCCGATTTCGGGCCCGGCAACCGGGGTCTGACCTACGACCTCGATGCCGGCACCGACGTCCGGGCGTCGGCACCGGGCACGGTGACCTTTGCCGGACCGGTGGCGGGTACGCTCCACGTCACCGTCCTCCACGACGACGGCCTCCGCACCAGCTACTCGTTCCTCGAATCGGTCGGGGTGCGGCGGGGTCAGACGGTTCGCCGTGGCGACGTGGTCGGCACCGGCGGTCGGGGCTTCCACTTCGGGGTCCGGGCCGGTGACGCCTACCTCGACCCGGCCGCGCTGTTCGAGCGGATCGAGGTCCGGGTGCGCCTCGTGCCCCACGACGAGCCGCTGCCCGCCCACGACGCCGGCGTGGTCCGTGAGCGCCGAGCGCTGGTCGAGGTGGTGCGCGAACGGGGCCTACTCGGGCGCATCGCCGACACCGCGGTGGACGTCGGTCGGGCCAGCGCCGACGGACTCTCGGCCGGCTACCACCTGCTCCGTGACCTCGACCCCTCCCGGGCGGCGCTCGACGTCGTGGCCGCGTACCGTTCCTCCGGCGGCGACTGCACCGTCGACGAGGTCGCCACGCCGGCGGCGCCGGCGGACGGCCACGTCGCCGTCCTCGTCGCTGGCTACGGCTCGAACTCCGTCGACGCCGCCGTCGACGACGTCGACACCGCCTCCCTCGGCTACGCCGTCGGCGACGTGGTCCGCTACAGCTACCGGGGCGGGCGCGCGCCCCGCGACGGGCTCGCCCCCGACCTGGCTGCCATCGAGGCCTCGCCGTATGAACGCGACGCCACGTTCGGTGACCTCCGCACCGAGGGTCGGGAGCTGGCCGACCTGGTCGAGGCCGTCGCCCTCGCCCGCCCGGGTTCCACCATCGACGTGGTCGCGCACAGCCAGGGCGGGCTGGTGACCCGGCTCGCGCTCGCCGAGCTCCACCGGCGGGGACGCCTCGGGTCCCTCGGCACCGTCGTGACCATGGGGACACCGCACCGGGGCACCGAGTGGGCCACCGGCGCGACCGTTCTCGATCCGGTCGAGCGGGCCGACCTCCATCAGCTGGTGGAGCTTCTCGACATCGGGGTCGACGTGCGCGCCGAGTCGCTCGCTCAGATGGCCGAGTCGTCCTCGCTCGTGGAAGACCTCGCGGACGCGGGCGTGCCCGACGGCGTGACGCTACGGACCATCGCCGCCTCCGGCGACCTGATCGTGCCCGCCGACAAGTCGGCGGTCGGGGGACACGCATCGGCCCGGGTCGGCCTCTACGGGCCCTGGGCGCACGATCAGCTCCCCGGCGCGCCCGCCACCACCCGCGAGCTGGCCCTCGCACTCGCCGGCCGGGCTCCGGGTTGTCGGGGCACGGCCGACCGCGTCCTCGACGCCGTCCTGCCCGAGGGCATCGGCTTCGGAGCGAACGCTCTGGTCAGCGGGTATGCGCTCTGAGCCGGGGCCGCTCACCGACCCACCGGTGCCGGGATCCGAGCGAGGCCCGAGGACCAGGGTTTCCCGAGGGTGGCAGTGGTCCGTACACTGTCGCGCTGGCCCGGTATCCGTCCGGGCCCGACCAGACCAATCCTCCCGCCGGGTCACCCCACGGTCGCCGTCTCCTCCGGAGCCGGCGCCGGCCCGACGGCAGCAGAACCGAGGGGCAACACGAGGAGACTCCCGTGGCAGTCGTCACGATGAAGCAACTGCTGGAGGCCGGCGTCCACTTCGGCCACCAGACCCGCCGCTGGAACCCGAAGATGAAGCGCTTCATCTTCGGCGAGCGCAACGGCATCTACATCATCGACCTCGACCAGACGCTCGAGCGGATCGAGAACGCCTACACCTTCGTGCGCGACCTCGTCGCCGACGGCGGCACCATCATGTTCGTCGGCACCAAGCGCCAGGCCCAGGACGCGGTCCAGTCCTACGCCGAGAAGTGCGGCATGCCCTATGTCAACCACCGCTGGCTCGGCGGCATGCTCACCAACTTCCAGACCATGTCCAAGCGGGTCGCCAAGATGGCCGAGTACCGCCGCATGAGGGCCTCGGGCGAGTTCGACGCCATGCCCAAGCGCGAGGCGCTGCAGAAGAGCCGCGAGCTCGACAAGCTCGAGAAGTACCTGTCCGGCATCGCCGACATGACCGAGCAGCCCGACGCCGTGTTCATCCTCGACACCAAGAAGGAGCACATCGGCGTCACCGAGGCCAACAAGCTCGGGATCCCGATCGTGGCCGTCGTCGACACCAACTGCGATCCCGACTCGGTCCAGTACGTGATCCCGGGCAACGACGACGCCATCCGCTCGGGCACGCTCATGTGCCGGGTCATCGCCGACGCGGTGGCCGAGGGCCGGTACATGGCCTCCCGCAAGGCCGAGGCCGACCACGCCCGCAGCCTCCTCGACGAGGACAAGGTCGCGGCCGAACAGGCCGAGGCCCGCCGCCAGGCCCTCGCCGAGGCCAAGGCCCGAGAGGCCCGGGTCGCCGGTGCGCCCACGGCCCCCTCCGTGGCCAATGCCGCCCCCGAAGAGATCGCCGCCGCGGCCGCCGAGAGCCCGGCCACGCCGGTCGAGGACGCCGACGAGGCCGAGTCCGCTGCGCCCGAGCCCGGGACCGACACCCCCGAGGCCGAGATCGCGACCCCCGCCGGTGACGCGCCCACCGACGTCGCCGAGGACCAGTCCGCGCCCGCAGGCGACTCGCCGGTCGAGGCGCCCGAGGCCCCCGACGCCGAGGCGCCGGCCACCGACGCCCCCGATCCCGAGACCACGGAGTCCTGACCACGATGGCTGAGTTCACCGCGAAGGACGTCCAGGCGCTGCGTCAGGAGACCGGCGCCGGGATGATGGACGCCAAGAAGGCCCTCGAGGCCGCTGGCGGCGACTTCGAGGCCGCCCGGAAGGCGTTGCGCGAGAAGGGCCTGGCCAAGGCCGCGAGCCGCACCGACCGCGACAACGTCGAGGGCGTCGTGGCCGTCGGCGACAGCGACGCCGGGGTGGCCATCGTCCAGCTCAAGTCCGAGACCGACTTCTCCGCCAAGTCCGACGAGTTCGTGGCCCTCGCCCAGGAGCTCGCCGATGCGGTCGCTGCCGACGGGCTCGGTGCCACCGAGGGCCTCCAGTCCCGCATCGACGACCTCAAGGTCGCGCTCAAGGAGAACATCGAGCTCGGCTCGGTGATCCACGTCGCCAAGGGCGACGGCAACACCGTCGACACCTACGTCCACGTGCAGGACGGGCGCGGCGTCAACGGCGTGATCACCGTGCTCGACGGCGGCAGCCAGGAGCTGGCCCACGACGTCTCGATCCACATCGCCTTCACCAAGCCCGCGTACCTCACCCGCGACGACGTGCCCCAGGCCGCCGTCGACGAGGAGCGCGAGATCCTCACCGACATCACCCGCAAGGAGGGCAAGCCCGAGGAGGCACTCGACAAGATCGTCGAGGGCAAGCTGGGGGGCTGGTTCCGCGACCAGGTGCTGCTCGAGCAGAAATTCGTGCGTGACGAGAAGCAGACGATCAGCCAGCTGCTCGGCGACGTGAACCTCGTGCGCTTCGAGCAGGTCGTGATCGGCTCCTGAGAACGACCTGAGCATCCGGTGACCGACACCTCGCCCGACGGAGCGATCGCACGACCCCGCTGGTCGCGGGTGTTGCTCAAGCTCTCCGGCGAGGCGTTCGCCGGGCCGCCCGGCTTCGGCATCGACGGTGACACCGTCGCCCAGATCGCCGAGGAGGTCCTCGACTGCCGGCGCGCCGGAGTCGACGTGGCCGTCGTCGTCGGCGGGGGCAACCTCTGGCGGGGCATGGCCGGTGCCGGCAAGGGCATGGACCGGGCCCAGGCCGACTACATGGGCATGCTCGGCACGGTCATGAACGCGCTCGCGCTCCAGGACATCCTCGAGCGCAAGGACCAGCTCACCCGGGTCCAGACCGCCATCCACATGGCCCAGGTGGCCGAGCCGTACATCCGCCGCAAGGCGATCCGCCACCTCGAGAAGGGGCGGGTGGTCATCTTCGCCGCCGGCACGGGCAACCCGTTCTTCACCACCGACACCACCGCGGCGCTCCGGGCGGTGGAGATCGACGCCGACGTGGTGCTCAAGGGATCGCACTCCGGGATCGACGGGATCTACACCGACGATCCCCGCACCAACGCGGCCGCGACCCACATCGACGAGCTCAGCTATCTCGACGTGCTCAATCGGGGCTTGGCGGTCATGGACAGCACCGCCATCACGTTGTGCATGGACAACGCGTTGCCGATCCTGGTGTTCGACCTGATGACTCCCGGTAACGTTCGGTCCATCCTGTCCGGCGAGGCGATCGGTACGCTGGTTTCCTAGATGCATGATCACGACGAGCGAGCAGAGCGCCAGCGGCGCTCGTCGGCAGGCCGGCGAGCGAAGCGAGTGGGCGCATGAGCACGGACGACGAGTTGGTGTCGATGATCCTCGACGACACTCGCGACAAGATGGCGTCGACGGTGTCGCACACCCGCGCCGAGTTCGCTGCGGTGCGCACCGGTCGGGCCTCCCCCTCGCTGGTCGAGAAGCTGCCGGTCGAGTACTACGGCGCCGAGGTGCCGATGCAGCAGCTCGCCGGCTTCAGCGTGCCCGAGGCCCGGACGCTGGTCATCACCCCGTTCGACAAGGGGGCGATGGGCGACATCGAGAAGGCCATCCAGCAGTCCGATCTCGGTCTCAACCCCGCCAACGACGGCACCGTCATCCGGCTGCTGTTTCCCCAGCTCACCGAGGAGCGACGCCGCGACTACGTCCGGGTCGTCAAGCAGAAGGCCGAGGACGGACGGGTCCAGCTCCGCAACCAGCGGCGGGCAGCACGCCAGGAGCTCGAGGCGCTCGAGAAGGACGGAGACTTGTCCGAAGACGACCTCCGCCGCGCGGAGGACGAACTCGACACGTTCACCCACTCCAGCGAGGCCGAGATCGACAAGGCGCTCGACCAGAAGGAGCAGGAGCTCCTCGAGGTCTGAAGCGCCGGGAGGGGACGTTGAACCCATGAGCAACGACGAGGAGCGGGACGAAGACAACGAACGGGAGCGGCCCGATCCCGAAGGTGTACGCATCATCGGCCCCGACGAGGCCGAGGCCGCGCTCGAGCGCGAGGACGTCGCTCGCCGGCGTGGCCCCGACGACCCTCGTCCCGGCGACCGTCCCGGGAGCCCACCTGCCGACGCGCCCGAACCGAAGCTGCGGTTCCCGCTGTCCTCCTCGGCCGGCGAGGACGAGGCCCCCGAGCTGCCCCACTGGTCCGACCCACCCACGGGAGAGTTCGGGGCCGTCGAGGGTTCGCTGTTCGACGAGGACGCGCCGCCCAGCGAACGCGAGTGGTCCGCGTTCTCCACGGGCTCGCCGCGTTGGCGTGACGAGGGCGACCCCTGGTCCGAGGACGACGACGTGCGTGTCTTCGGCGACGACGAGACCCGCATCGGTGCCCTCGACGATTCCGATCGCCCCGATCCCGAGGACTTCTTCCGCTTCGACGAGCTCGACGAGCCGCCGCCCGGGCGGTCGGTCTTCGGCGATGCGGTCAGTGAGCCCGTCGACGAGTTCGACGAGTTCGGCGACGTGGCCCCCGAGCCCCCGCCGGAGTTCGCGCCCGAGTTCGACGACCCCGACGCCCCCCGCAAGATCGTGGTCGGTGGCGGTCGCATCACCCCGGGCGAGCCCGGAGCCAGACGTCCCCCGTCCGCTGGCGGCGGCGACCGCGATCTACGCCAGGCCGCCGTCGTCGGGGTCGGCCTGGTCGCGCTCGCAGCGATCCTGTTCTTCCTCGGGCCGGCGTGGGCAGCGATCCTCGTCGTGGCCGTGGTCACGCTCGCCTCAATCGAGTTCTACACCAAGGTCCAGGAGCTCGGCTTCGAGCCCGCCGCCTTCCTCGGCATCGCCGGCACGGCGTGCGTGACCATCGGCGCGTACCACCGCGGCGAGGCCGCCATCCCGGTGGCCATGTTCCTCGTGCTCGTCTTCTCGATGCTGTGGTTCCTGGCGGGGGTGGGCAAGCAGCAGGCCACGCTCAACATCGGGGTCACGCTGCTCGGCTTCACCTGGATCGGCGTCCTCGGCTCCTTCGCCGCCTCCCTGCTGAGCATCCAGGGAGGCCCCGGCGTCGGCGACGCCGGCAAGGGCATCCTGTTCGGCGCCATCCTCTCGGCCGTCGCCTACGACATCGGCGGCTACTTCGTGGGACGCAGTGTCGGCAGCTCCCAACTGTCGGAGGCGAGTCCCAACAAGACCGTCGAGGGCCTGGTCGGCGGGATGATCGCCGCAGTCACCGTGGCGCTCATCTACGGATTCCTGTCCGAGCCGTTGGGGTCGCTCACCGACGGGCTCGCCCTCGGTATCGCCGTGGCCGTCGCGGCCCCGCTCGGCGATCTCTGCCAGTCGATGATCAAGCGTGATCTCGGCATCAAGGACATGGGCACGATGCTGCCCGGCCACGGCGGCCTGATGGATCGCTTCGACGGCCTCCTCTTCGTCCTCCCCGCCGTCTACTACGCCGCCAAGTTGAGCGACTTCTTCATCTGAGTTTCGGTTCCGAAGCGGAGCTCGGGAACCGAGTTCACTCGGCCCCGCTCCGCTCGGACCCACGCGTCCTCGGCGGCCGTTCGCCCTTCGCGACGCCGTCGCCTGCTCGCTGGCGCTCCCGACGGCCGGGCGAGACCGCCCGCGCACTCCGGCGCGGCGCACGTAGCCTTCCCTGTGTGGTGACGACGGTTTCCATCGCCGGATCGACCGGATCCATCGGGACCCAGACCCTGGATGTCGTGGCGGCCGAGCCCGACCGGTTCGAGGTCGTGGCCATCGGCGCGCATCGCTCCGTCGACGCGCTCGTCAGCCAGGCCGAAGCCGTGCGGCCCAAGGTCGTGGCCATCGCCGACGAGTCGCAGGCGGCCGATCTCGAGGAACGCGTGCCCGGGGGCACCGAGGTGGTCGCAGGTGCCGACGCGCTCGCGACCATCAGCGGGCTCGCCGACGTCTGCGTCAACGGCGTGGTCGGCTTCGCGGGCCTGCCGGTCACGCTCGGCGCGCTCGAGGCCGGCACGCGGCTGGCGCTGGCCAACAAGGAATCGCTCATCGCGGCCGCTCCGGTCGTCCAGCAAGCCCGATCGACGCCCGGCGCCGAGCTGGTCCCGGTCGACTCGGAACACTGCGCGGTCCACATGTGCCTGCAGAGCAACCAGAACCCCGAGCGGATCGGGCGCATCGTGCTCACCGCATCGGGCGGGCCGTTCCGGGGCCGCACCCGAGCCGAGCTGTCCGAGGTCACCGTCGACGACGCCCTCGCCCACCCCACGTGGAGCATGGGTCCCAAGATCACCGTCGACTCGTCGACGCTCATGAACAAGGGCCTCGAGGTCATCGAGGCCCACGAGCTGTTCGGCGTGGCCTACGACGCCATCGACGTCGTGGTCCACCCCCAGTCGATCGTCCACTCGATGGTCGAGTTCACCGACGGTGCCACCATCGCCCAGATCTCGATGCCCGACATGTGCCTGCCGATCGCCTACGCCCTGGCCTATCCCGACCGCATCGCCACGCCGTTCGGCGCCATGGACTGGACCACGGCCCGCAGCCTCGAGTTCCAGCCGCCCGACCGCGAGGCGTTCCCGTGCCTCGACCTCGCCTACCGCGCGGGCCTGGCCGGAGGGTCGGCGCCAGCGAGCCTCAACGCGGCCAACGAGGTGGCCGTGGAGGCGTTCCTCCAGAACCGGATCCGGTGGGTCGATATCCCTGACGTACTGAACGCCGTCCTCGACCGGCATGATGGAGGGCGCGCCGACACCCTCGACGACGTCCTGGATGCCGACGCGACCTCCCGGCGTCTCGCCGCCGACCTCATCGACACCACCTTCACCCGGTAGGCACCACGTGACCGAGCTCCGCACGCCCCCCACCCCCGACTCGCCGCCCAGCGCAGACGAGGCGCGGGCCGAGAAGCAGGATGAGGGCAACCCCATCCGCGTCTTCATCCTCGGCGCCCTCGTCGCGCTGCTGGGTGTCGCCGGCGGCTGGCCCATGCTCGTGGTCGTCCTCGGCGTCGTCGTGATGATCTTCCTCCACGAGCTCGGCCACTACCTGGCCGCCAAGTGGAGCGGCATGAAGGTCACCGAGTTCTTCATCGGCTTCGGGCCCCGTATCTGGTCGTTCCGGCGGGGCGAGACCGAGTACGGCGTCAAGGCCATCCCCGCCGGCGCGTACGTGAAGATCGTCGGGATGAACAACCTCGACGAGAACGACCCGGTCGACGAGGACCGGACCTACCGGTCCAAGAGCTACCCGAAGCGGATGATGGTGGCCGTCGCCGGATCGACGATGCACTTCTTCCAGGCCATCGTGTTGCTGTTCGTCCTGTTCGCCTTCGTCGGCATCCCTGGCGGCAGTCTCGACCCCGAGAAGCTCCCGGCCTGGGAGATCGCCGCAGTCTCGGAGGACAGTGCCGCCGAGGCGGCCGGCCTCGAGTCCGGCGACGAGATCGACGCGCTGGACGGGGCACCGGTCGAGGAGTGGAGCGAGTTCAGCGAGGAGATCGGCTCGCGGGCACCGGGCGACGAGGTCAGCCTCACCGTCGAACGCGACGGATCCAGCTTCGACGTGCCGGTCACGCTCGGCGCGCGTGAGGACAACCCGGACCAGGCGTTCCTCGGGATCGGGCCCGGCGGCATCCCCGCCACCGTGGGTCCCGTCGACGCCGTCGGGTCGGCGGTCACCGGATTCGTCGACCAGTCGCGGCTGACGCTCGAGTTTCTCGGCAGCTTCTTCACACCGTCGGGCATCGCCGACTTCGCCGGCAAGGTCGCGGACGGCGAGGACGACTCCGTCATCACCCAGCAGCCCAGCGGAGACGGATCGTCCTCGTCGGACGAGGTCACCGAGACGCCCGACGAGGGTCGGATCATCTCCATCGTCGGTGCCGTGCAACTCGGGTCCAACCTCACCGCCGACGGGATGCTCGGCTTCCTCGTCTTCTTCGTGGCCATCAACATCACCATCGGCATCGTGAACCTGCTGCCGGTGCTGCCCCTCGACGGTGGGCATGTGGTGGTCGGCACCTACGAGCGCATCCGCGAGCTCGGTCGCCCCAGGGGCGAGCGGTACCACGTCGACTACACGAAGCTGATCCCGGTCGTCTACACGGTGATCGTGCTGCTCGGGATGTTGTTCGTCTCGACCGTGTTCCTCGACATCGTCGACCCCGTCACCTAGGAGCAGGAGCCCGCCATGGAGATCGGCGAGACCTCCCATCCCCGCCGTCCGACCCGCCAGATCGTGGTCGGTGACGTGCCCGTGGGCGGTGGCGCTCCCGTGAGCGTCCAGTCGATGACGGTCACCAAGACCGCCGACGTCGATGGCACGCTGCAGCAGATCTACGCGCTCGCTTCGGCCGGCTGCGACATCGTGCGCTGCACCTGCAACGAGCCCGAGGCCGCCGAGGGCCTGGCTCGAATCATCCCCCGCTCGCCGGTGCCGATCGTCGCCGACATCCACCACCAGTACAAGCGGGCGCTCGAGGCGCTCGAAGCCGGCGTGCACTGCCTACGCCTCAACCCCGGCAACATCCGCAAGCCCGACCAGATCAAGGCGGTGGCCAGCGAGGCCAAGGACCGCGGCGTGCCGATCCGCATCGGCGTCAACGGCGGCTCGCTCGACCCCGAGCTGTACGAGAAGTACGGGGGCAGGGTCACGCCCGAGGCCATGGTCGAGTCGGCCAAGATGGAGATCGGGTACTTCGAGGAGGTCGGCTTCGACGACATCAAGATCTCGGTGAAGGCGTCGTCGGTGCCGTTGATGATCGAGGCGTACCGCCTCCTCGCCGACGAGGTCGACTTCCCGCTCCACCTCGGGGTCACCGAGGCCGGTCCGCCACCCGCCGGCCTCGTCAAGGCCACCGCCGGGATCGCCACCCTCCTCGCCGAGGGCATCGGCGACACCATCCGCTACTCACTGACCGCCGACCCGGTGCAGGAGGCACGCGCCGGACGCCAGCTGCTCGAGGCGCTCGGTCTGCGCGACCGCAAGAACGTCGACCTCATCGCCTGCCCGTCGTGCGGCCGGGCCGAGATCGACGTGTTCAAGGTGGCCGAGGAGGCCCAGGCCGCGTTCGGCGACCGGGAGATTCCGCTGCAGGTCGCGGTGATGGGCTGCGTGGTCAACGGCCCGGGCGAGGCTCGCGACGCCGACATCGGCATCGCTGCCGGCAACAAGCGCGGCCACCTGTTCGTTCGTGGAACCAACGTGGCGGTCGTGCCCGAGGAGGACATGGTCGACAGGCTCGTGGAGTGGGCCACCTTCATCCACGAGCACGGCGTCGAGCAGGCCATGGCCAAGGCCGACCTCAACGCGGCCAAGGAGGCCGCCGACGCCGACCGGGCCCTGCTGCTCGAGGAGCAGGGCGACGACGCCAACGCCTCCGAGCAGGTCGTCGATCTCATCCGCAAGCAGCGCGACTGACCCCGCCGGCAAGACGAACGCGCCGGTCGGCGCGTTCGACCATCTTGGGCGCGCGAACGCGCCGAACCTCGCGCCGCCGGTCAGGTCCAGAGGCGGTGTTGGAGGCCGGAGGCCCGGCTGACGGGGCGGGCGATGGCGGCGCGGACCGCCCCCTCGGTGCCGATGAGGGTGACCGCCCGCTCGGCCCTGGTGACCGCGGTGTAGAGCAGCTCGCGGGTGAGGATCGGCGACGTCTCGTCGGGGAGGATGACGACCACCTCACCGAACTGGCTGCCCTGGCTCTTGTGGATCGTCATGGCGTACAGGGTCTCCACCGCGGCGAGTCGGGCCGGGCTGACCAGCACGACCTCGCCGTGCCGCTCGAACGCGCACCGCAGCCCGTCGTCGCCGGCGACGGCCACGCCGATGTCGCCGTTGTAGAGGTCGAGCTCGCGGTCGTTGGCCGTGACGAGCAGGGGCCGGCCGGCGTACCAGCCGTGGGGTCGGTAGTCAGGCATGGCCTCGACCAGCCAGTGCTCGATCTGGGCCCGCCAGCGGGCCGCGCCGTGGGCGCCGCGCCGGTGCGCGCAGAGGACCTGCACGTCGCGGAGCATCGTCAGGGCGGTGTCGGCGTCGCCGGCCCGAGCCGCCTCCACCACCTGGGTGGCCCGCTGGAGCACGGCGTCCCGGACGACGGTGGCGGCGTGGTGGACGTCGGTGCCAGCGACGTCGGCGGGGACCCAGTGCACGTCGTCGGCGCCGGTCGAGAGCAGGTCGACAGCGGCTTGGGAGTCGCCGCGCTCGACACGACCGGCCAGTTCGGCGAGCGCGCCGCGGAAGCGGTGCACGTGGCGCAGGACGACCACGCCGTCGCCGATCGCCGCCGGTTCAGGCTCGTCGGTCGGCTCCACCGGTTGACCCGTGACCGAGGTCAGCTCCTCGGCTGCGGCGGATCGCAGTCGGAGCCCGTCGCGGGCCGGACCGACCACGTCGGCGAGCACCGCCCCGGCCTCGATCGAGGTCAGCTGCTGGGGGTCGCCCACGAGGATCACCCGCGCCGTGAGGCGTACCGCTTCGAGCAGGCGGGACATGACGTTGAGCGAGACCATCGAGGTCTCGTCGACGATCACGACGTTGTGGGGGAGCGGGTCGTGGCGGTCGTGGCGGAAGCGGCTGTGGTTGTCGGGCCGCCATCCGAGGAGGCGGTGCAGCGTGGATGCCTGCAGGCCGAGGACCTCGTCGCGGATCGCGGGCTCCACCGGCAGGGTCCGGATCTCGCTGTGGATGGCCTCCTGGAGCCGGGCGGCGGCCTTGCCCGTGGGCGCGGCCAGCGCCACCCGCAGCGGTGCCCCGCCCGCGTCCCGCCGGCTGGACAGGGCAGCCTGCTGGCCGTGGAGCACGGCCAGGATCCGCGCCACCGTGGTGGTCTTGCCGGTGCCGGGTCCGCCCGCCACCACGCTGCACGAGCGAAGTACGGCGTTGGCGGCCGCCAGCCGTTGGAGGTCGGGAGCCGGATCGTCGAAGAGCCGGTCGAGGTCGTGGCGCAGCCGCTCGCGGTCCACCGGCCCCGGATCCTGTTCCACCCGCATCCGCAGGTCGTCGGCGACGCGACGCTCGTGGTGCCAGTACCGGTCGAGCATCAGCGACGACCCGGACTGACGCAGCGGCGCGACCGCCTCGAGGTCGTCGTCCGGCGCGACCAACGTCGACGCCGTCATGGCGGTGACCCACTCGTCGGGGTCGGGCCAGGGGAGCTCGCCCACGTCGATCTCGGGGTCCTCGTCGGGGACCGCGGTCTCGGCGATGGTGGCCAGGTCGACCACGACGCTGCCGTGACGCACGGCCCGGACCGAGAACGCTGCGCCGAGCGCCACCAGTTGTTCGTCGTCGCCAGCGAGGCGAGCGAGCGTGGTCGCCACGTGCACGTCGGCGCTGTCGAGGACGGTGGCGTCGCAGAACGGGCCGAGTCGGCCGTGGTCGCGGTGGGTTCGCCGCGCGCCATGCGCGTCGACGCCGGGGCCGGAGCGGGCAGTCATCGCACATCCTCCACAGCAGCGCCCTGGTCGAAGACGTCGGAGAGCCCCACGACCAGGTCGGGGTCGGGGCCCCACGAGAACACGCCGCACGGCATCGGCTCGACGTGGGGAGCGTCGGGGCCGGTCATGCCCCGCAGGAAGAGGTAGGCGATGCCGCCCAGGTGCTGGTGCGGGTCGTAGCCCACGAGGCGCCAGCGCAGGTAGCGGTGCAGCGCCACCGAGTAGATGAGCGCCTGGAGCGGGTAGTGGGCCCGGACCATGGCGTCGCGCATGGCGGCGGGCCGGTAGTGCCACAGCGACAGCTCCTCACCCTCGACGCCGAGCCAGTTCGACTTGTGATCGACGACGAGGAAGCGGCCGTCGAGGCGCATGACCACGTCGATGGCGCCACTGAGGTAGCCGCGGACCTCGACCGCCAGCGCTGGGTCGCGCAGCTGGTCGGCGTAGTGGCCGAGCAGCGGGTCGTCGGCGAGGTGGTCGTCGATCACCGACGCGATCGCGTCCATCGTGACCGTGCCGTGCGAGTGCTCGCCGCCGACCAGCGGCAGTTCGAAGTGGAGCTCGTCGAGCCGGTCGGCCCGGGTGATGTCGGCCAGCGCCCGACCACCGGCGATTTCACCGAGTGGTGTCCGGATCGCGGCGACCAACCCGTCGACCACCGCGTCGACGTCGAGGCCGGCGTGGCTGCCGAGGTACTGGTCCGCCAGCGCGGCCCGGACCTCGGTCGGCAGGTCGTCATGGCTGAAGTCGACCTCCTCGAGGACGGTGTGGACCAGGGTGCCGAACGCCGCGCCGCTGCCCACGTCGCCGAGCACCGACGGGACCGCCCGCAGCTCGGCCTCCAGGTCGGTGTCGCCGGCGACCTCGGCATGGACGTCCTCGGGCATCCACTCGTCCTCCAGGCCCTGCTCGGAGTGCTCTGGGGCCACCTCGGGGTCAGCGCGGCCAGGCGACGGTCCAGCGGTGTCGTGGCGGGAGTGCGCGCCGGCGGTGAGCGCCGAGTACGAGGTGCGCCGCCAGCTGCGGTCGATGTCGCGGCGGAAGCGGGCGCGGTCGAGCGCTTCGGGATCGTCGATCCGGCCGGGAAGGACGTCCGGCTCGCTGGGTACCAGCGACTGCTCGACCTGCATCGTGCCGGCGGAGCCGCTGGCCAGCTCGGAGACGATGGTCCACGCCCGGTCGTCCGCGGGCACGTCGTCGAGTCCACCGGGCTCGGCCTTGTGACCGAACAACAGGTGGGCCAGCGCCGAGCGTTCGGCGCGATGGCCCGGGACCCACCACAGCACCACCTGGTGGCGAGCGCGCGTGAGGGCCACATAGATGAGCCGCAGGTCCTCCGCGGCCGACTCCTCCGAGGCGATCTGGCGCTGTTCGGTGGTGGCACCCCGGTTCCCGTTCACCTGGATCACCCGCTCGCCGCGCTCCGGGTCGTGGAAGACCAGCGGCGTGTCCCGGTCCTGCTTGGTCGTCATCCACGCGAACGGCACGTAGACGATCGGGAACTCCTGGCCCTTGCTGCGGTGGACCGTCCATACCTGCACTGCGTCGGCGTCGGTTTCGAGCCGGCGTGACCGGTCGTCGACGCCGTTGTCGGTGGCGGCCTCGTCCCGGCGGGCGTCGAGCCACGACACCAGCGTGGTGGGCGCGAGCCCCACGGTCGACGACGCGTCGTGGAGCAGTTCGGCCAGATGACGGAGGTCGGTCAGGCGCCGCTCGCCCCCGTCGGTATCCAGCAGCCGGCCGGGGAGCTGCTCGTCGACGCAAATGCGGTGGAACATCGCCGCGACCCCGCGGGTGGTCAACAGGTCGCGCCACTCGGTCGAGCGGCTGTGGAGCGTGTCCCAGCCTGCGTCGGAGGCGTCGGCGAGGTCGTCGGCGCGCCAGCCGACGAAGGCCGTGAGCGCGGCCGCCCGCAGCCGAGGGCGAGAGGCTGGTTGGGCGAGCGACTCGAGCAGCCGGCGCCAGTCGAGGGCGGCGTCGGTGCGGTAGACGCTGCCGGTCCCGTTGACCACGGCCGGGACACCCGAGGCCGCCAGTGCCTCCTGCACCGCGAGCGCGTCGTCGTTGCGGCGGACCAGGACCGCGATGTCGGCCTCCGCCACCTGCTCGGGACCGTCCGGGCCCACGATCCCGGTCCCGTCGGTCAGCAGGCGCACGATGTCCGCTGCGAGATCGGCGACCACGTGGTCGATGGCGTGGTCCTTCTGGAAGTACCCGGTCTTGGTCAGCCGGCGCTCCTCGGTGCGGGCGACCATGCGCATCCGAACCGGGGTTCGACGTCGTCCGCCGCGCAGCCGGGTGCCCTCGTGACCGGGGGCCACATCCACCGGGCGATAGGCGATGGCCTCGTCGCCCATCGTGAGGTCGCGGAACAGCACGTCGAGGCCGCGGAGCAGGTCGGCGTCGGAGCGCCAGTTCTCGTCGAGCTCGTCCTTGTGCTCGGCCTTGGCGCGCGCCGCGAGGTAGGCGTGGACATCGGCGCCGCGGAACGCGTAGATGGCCTGCTTGGGGTCGCCGACCAGCACCACCTTCGTGTCGCTGCCGGCGAACGCGTCGCGGAGGATGCGCCACTGGAGCGTGTCGGTGTCCTGGAACTCGTCGACGACGACCAGACGGAACCGCTCCTGGAGCCGGCGCCGGACACCCAGCGACTCGTCGTCGAGCGCGCCGGCTACCCGCTCGAGGAGGTCGTCGTAGTCGAGCAGACGGCGCTCGCGCTTTCGCCGCTCCATCCGCCCGCGGAGGGCGTGACCGAACGCCACCGGCACACCGGCCGACGAGGCCGGGTCGACGTCATCGGGTAGCAGCGGCGCTTCGGGGTTGGCCAGGGCTCGCTGGGCGATGTCGAGCGCCCGGGCCCGGCGCAACCCGAGATCGGGACGACGGTGCAGCTTCTGGACGAGCAGGTCGTCGACGACCTCGTCGCGCAGCGGTCGGATGTCCTCGATGAAGGCCGCGTGGCGGTCGACGTCCGCGGCGAAGCCGACCGAGCGGAGCACGAGCTGGCAGAACGAGTGGATGGTGGCGATGGTGGCGGCGTCGAAGTCGGCCGCCGCCTGGCGCAGGTTGGCCAGCCGCTCTTCGACGAGCGGCCGCGGACCGGCGCAGAGCTGGCGCTCGAGGTCCTCGGTGGGTTCATCGCCGGTGCGGAGGTGCTCGTCGAGGGCCCGGGCGGTGGCCGTGAGCCGTCGCCACACGCGGTCGCGCAGCTCGCTCGTGGCCTTGATGGTGAAGGTGACGAGGAGCATGTCCTCGAGTGCCATGCCGTCGGCGACCGCCGTCACCACCACGGTCGTGACCCGATGGGTCTTGCCCGTCCCGGCGCTGGCCTCGAGCACGGTGATGCCCGGCCCGACGCGACCGTCGTCGCTCATCGGTTTGCCTCCCGGGCCAGGATCGGGCCCCAGACCCGGTGCGCGAGCCGCCCGAGGCGGGTGGTCTGCTCGGCGTCCCAGCCCGCGCCGTGCTCGTCGGCGGCCGGGGTCTGTTCGAGGAGGTGAACGAAGGGACGCACCCCGCCGAGCACGAGCACGTGTGACGGGTCGCGGTCCTCGTTGTCGCGGTTGAACGTCGAAGTCCACTCCCTCGACGCGTTCTCCTCGGGAGTTCGCCGCCAGCGCGCGGCGTTGGCCCAGGCCTCGCCGGTGGCGCAGGGGAGCGGGAGCGGTTCGCGCAGCCCGGCGCGTCGCAGCGCGACCAGGCGTCCGAGCAGCTCGAGGGCCCGCTCCGCGCGGTCGTCGGGGTCGAGGGCACGATGGCGGACGACCGCGGCGTTGCGCTTCTGGCGGCCCACGACCACGGATTCCCAGGCCTGTTCCGGGTGGGCGGCCGAGAGGGCCAACAACCTCGTCCAGCTCGCGAGCCGGTCCTTTGGTTTGATGCTCGAGTAGGAAACGCCGGCGATGAGGGTGTCGTGGACTCCGGGCACCGTCCCGACCACGCGGACGCCGCCGCAGGCCACGTCGACCTCGAGCGAGGCGGGTGGGCCGCTCACCCCCAGCGCCTCGGCCGTGCCGTGGATCCGGTTCACGGTCTCGTAGATGGGCGTGAGCGTGGCGTAGCCGAGGTCGTTGGGCGGCAGGAACCCGAGCGTCTGCTCGGCCAGCGTGACGGCTTCGAGCGACTCGCCGGCCATCCGCCGCGACAGCAGACGCTGGCCGATGCGCCACTGCGCCAGACCGTCGAGCTCGTAGGGGATGTCGTCCCGCCGGAGGCCGTCGTCGCTCCAGGTCGAGACCTCGAGCCGTTGGCGCAGGAACTCGCGCATGGGGTGTTGGACGAAGCGGATCAGCTCGCCGAGGTCGACGACATCCTCGGGGAGCTCCGGCAACGGTGCGGACAGGAGTGGGGGCGGCTCGCGCCGGGGCCCTGCGGCGGCGCGAGCACCGGCGAGGTCGCTTGCGGCGAACCCCCACGGGTCGTCCGGGTGGTGGGCGTCGGCGTCGAACGGGTGCAGGGGATGCGAGCGGACGACCTGGTCGCGGGCTCGGCCTTCCGCGGCCCGGGCGGTGTCGTCGATCACGTCGAGGAGCTCGGCCAACGGCACGGCCGGCGGCCGGTCCTCGTTCGTGCGTTCGTCGCGCGCGCTGTAGGTGACGACCAGGTGTTCGGTGGCGGCCATGACCGCGTCGAGCAGGAGCTGGCGGTCCTCCCGCCGGGGGTCGCGGTCGCCCACCAGTGGCTGGCGCCGGAGCAGGTCGTCGCCGTCGCCCATGCCCACGCGGGGGAAGTCGTCGGCGTCGAGGCCGAGCAGGCAGACCACCGGGTGGGGGATGGCTCGCATCGGAACGAGCGTGCACATGGTCATCGCGCCGGTCCGGAAATGGGCGCGGCTCGGCACGCCCTCGAGTCGACGCGCGAGCAGGGCCCGCACGTCGTCGAGCGACAGCGGGGTGTCCGACCCGGCCGATTCGCCCGACACATCGCGGAGGACCCCGTCGAGCTGGGCGCGCTGCCAGGCGTCGGCCCCGGGAGCGGCGGCGAGCAGATCCACCAGCCGCTCGCAGGTGTCGAGCCACGACCCGATCGGCTGGTTCGACCGGCACACATCGACCAACGTGGCCAGCCGGTCGACGAGCTCGGCGAGCCGCCCGGCCAGATCGATGTCGCCGCTGTCGACGTCGTCGAGGGGGAGCCGGCCGCCGACGGTGCGGGTGCCGTCCTCGTCCATGGTCACACCGAGCAGGATCCGGTCGAGGCCTGCCCGCCAGGTGTTGGTGCTGATCGCCTGCAGCGACCAGTGGCGGCGGTGCTCCGGATCGAGGCCCCACCGGATGGCCGTGGCCTCGAGCCACCTGCCCACTCGGTCGAGGTCGTCGTCGTCGAAGCTGAACCGGGCGCGCACCGGGGCCTTGCCCGCCAGGTCGAGGACGTCGCCGGCGGTGATCCGCGTGTCGGCGAGGTCGAGCAGGTCGGCGAGCACGCCGAGCAGCGGGTTGGTCTGGCGCAGGGATCGGTCGGCGAGTCGGTAGGGGAGGGCGGGCAGCCCGTCACCGGGATCGTCGCGGCCGCCGGGATCGTCGTCCGGACGGGGCTCCGGCGCACCGAAGACGGCGTGGAGGTGCGGGGCGTAGGTCTCGATGTCAGGGCACAACACGATGACGTCGCGGGGCTCGAGGTGCTCGTGGTCGGCGAGCAGGTGGCCGATGGCATCGCGGAGCACCTCGACCTGGCGCAGGCGCCCGTGGCACTCGTGGACCTGGATGCTGCGGTCATCAGGGGCCAGCACCGGTCGATCGTCGCGGCCGTCGTCGCCGGGACCGGCGGGGGCGCGATCGGCGCGGACGTCGGCCTGGAGCCGGGACAGCAGTGAGGCGGCAGCGGGTTCGGCCACGGCCCGGTGCTCGGTCATCTGCGCGTCGGTCCCGGCCAGGACGAGCTGCATCTCCCGGACGTCGTCGGCCCACGTTTGCAGCAGGGGATGGTGGGCCAGGCCCCGTGTCTCGTCGTCGGCCCGGGCCAGCCCGCGGCCGTCGACCCCGGCCCCGGCGACTTCGTCCCACCACACCGCCGAGGGGTGGAGCGCGAAGAGGTGCACGTCGTGGCGTTCGGCGACGGCGCGGAGCACCTCGAGGTACGAGCCGGGCAGGGTCGTCAGACCGAATAGCGAGATGCGGCCGGGCAGGCCGACCGTCGCCTCGCCCGTCGCGATGGCCACGCACGCCGTCTCGAGTCGCTCGGGTGGACTCGGTGTCCCGATCCGTCGTGCGACCCGGCGGTACAGCTCGGGCTGCCAGCGTGCGTCGTCCGGCAGGTCGCCGTCCTCGCCATCGAGCCAGGCGCGCACCATGGCCGGTCGGAACACGCTGTAGCCGTCGAACAGCTCGGCGAGGTGCCGGGCCGTGGACCAACGGCGACCCGACCGCAGCTCGTCGTAGCCGTCGTCGGTCCGGACGGCGCCGAGATGAGTCCCGACCATCCCCAGCCACGGCTCGGTCGCGTGGTCGTCGATGGTGGCCAGCAACGGCCACGCCAGGCGCTCGGACCGCCACGGATCCTCGTCCCGGTCCACGCCGGTGGCCTCGGCGAGCACGTCGCCCACGAGTCGGCCGGGGAACGGGAACTCGACGTTGGCGCACACACCGTCGGTCCGGCCCGGCGAGGTGCCCACCGCCTCGGCGATCTTCTGGGTCAACCATCGCTCGACACCGCGCGTGGGCACGGCCACCACCTCGGCCCGGAACGGGTCGTCGAGGGGGTCGGACACCAGATCGACGAGGGCGCCGAGCAGGACATCGGCGCGCTCGCTTCGGTGGATCGTGAACATCGTCGTCGGATTCTGTCGGAAGTCGGCGGCCACCCCGCGCGTATCCTCGCCCGACATGGCCGCAAAGTCCGGGAAGCCCGTGCTCACCCCCCAGGCAGAGGACTTCCCTCGCTGGTACCAGGACGTGATCAGCAAAGCCGAGCTGGCCGACAACGGGCCCGTGCGCGGCACGATGGTCATCCGGCCGTACGGCTACGGCATCTGGGAGCGCATGCAGGCCGAGGTCGACGCCCGCATCAAGGCATGCGGCGCGGAGAACGCGTACTTCCCGGTCTTCATCCCCGAGAGCTACCTGACCAAGGAGGCCGAGCACGTCGAGGGCTTCAGCCCCGAGCTGGCGGTGGTCACCCACGCCGGCGGTAAGGATCTCGAGGAGCGGGTGGTGGTCCGGCCCACCTCCGAGACCGTGATCGGCGAGTTCATGGCCAAGTGGATCCAGAGCTACCGCGACCTGCCCTTGCTGCTGAACCAGTGGGCCAACGTCGTGCGTTGGGAGCTACGGCCCCGGGTCTTCCTGCGGACCAGCGAGTTCCTCTGGCAGGAGGGCCACACCGCCCACGCCACCGAGGAGGACGCCCACGCCTACGCGACCCGGATCCTGCACGAGACCTACGAGGACTTCATGGTCAACGTCCTGGCCATGCCCGTGCTACTCGGGATCAAGCCCAGCTACGACCGTTTCGCCGGCGCCATCAACACCATGGCCTGCGAGGTGATGATGCGCGACGGCAAGGCGCTGCAGATGGGCACGAGTCACGAGCTCGGCCAGAACTTCGCCCGGGCCTTCGACATCCAGTACCTCGACGCCGAGGGGCAACAGCAGCTGTGCTGGACCGCGTCGTGGGGCGTGTCCACGCGCATGATCGGCGGTCTCATCATGTGCCACGGCGACGACCGTGGGCTGCGGATCCCGCCCGCGCTCGCCCACGTCCAGGTCATCGTCCTGCTCATCCGCGACGAGGATGGCGCCGGCGAGGTGGCCACCAGGCTCCACGACCAGCTGGTGGCTGCCGGCGTGCGATCACGGCTCGACGATCAGGTCGACACCGCGTTCGGTCGGCGCGCCACCGACTGGGAGCTCAAGGGTGTGCCCGTGCGCGTCGAGGTCGGTCCGCGCGACGTGGCTGAGGACACGGTCACCCTCGTGCGACGCGACACCGGCGACAAGCAGCCCGTGGCCGTCGACGACGCCGCGTCGACGATCGCCACGATGCTCGACGAGATCCAGGCGTCGTTGCTCGACGAGGCCCGCACGTTCCAGGACGAGCGCACCGCCGAGGTCGCCACCGTGGCCGAGGTGCTCGAGGCGTCGCGCACGGGCTTCGCCCGCGTGCCCTGGGGTGTGGTGTCCGGCGCCGAGGAGGAGCTCGCCGCCGAGCACGTGACGGTGCGCTGCATCCAGCGTGCCGACGGCACGGTCCCCGCGAACGAGAACGAATCGGACCTCGTCGCCATCTGTGCCCGGTCGTACTGAAGGCTCCGTTCCACCTATACTGGAAAAGGAATTCGTTCCAGTCTCTGGAGCGTGGGCCCTCGGGCCCACGCTTCTTTTGTGTCCAGCCAGATCCGCGCCCGTGACGCCGCCGAGAGGAGCAGGTCATGGCCAAGACCGACATCGTCCGGACCCTCGTCGAACCGCTCGCGGCCGCACGCGACGCCGCGGTCTACGACGTGACCTTCAACGCCGGCAGGCTCCACGTGGCCATCACCCGAGCCGACGGGATCGACCTCGACACCCTCGCCGACATCAGCCGCGAGCTCGGCGAGCAGCTCGACGCCGACAACGTGATCGGTGGCAGCTACACGCTCGAGGTCTCCAGCCCCGGCCTCGAGCGGCCCCTGCGGACGCCCGAGCACTTCGCCGGTGCCGTCGGCGAGTCGGTGACCATCCGCACCACGCCCGACACCGAGGGCGAGCGTCGGGTGCGCGGCACCATCACCGCCAGCGACGACACCACCGTGACCGTCGACCTCGAGGACCCGTCCGAGGGCGACGACGGTGCTCGCACCATCGAGCTGACCGCGATCGAACGGGCCCGCACCACGTTCACGTGGGACCCGGCACCCAAGCCTGGCCAAGACCAGTCCGGCGGCACGAACAAGCACCAGAACCAGAAAGCACGATCATGACCAGCACCGACATGTTCGACGCCCTGCAGGCGTTGGCGGCCGAGAAGAACATCTCGGTCGACACGCTCATGGCCGCCCTCGCCGATGCGCTCGAGTCCGCGTACAAGCGCATGCCCGAGGCCTACGAGTACGCGTGGGTCACCATCGACCCCGCCAGCTTCGACATCCGGGTCTTCGCCCAGGAGCTCGACGAGGAGGGCATGCCGGTCGGCGACGAGTTCGACGTCACCCCCGACAACTTCGGCCGGATCGCGGCCCAGACCGCCCGCCAGGTCATGACCCAGCGCATCCGCGAGGCCGAGCGGGAGATGAAGTACGAGGAGTACGCCGGCCGCGAGGGCGACATCGTCACCGGCATCGTCCAGCAGAACGACAGCCGGTACACGCTGCTCGATCTCGGTCGGGTCGAGGCACTGCTGCCCCAGGCCGAGCAGGTGCCCCACGAGCGGCCCGAGAACAACGCTCGGCTCAAGGCCTACATCGTCGAGGTGCGCAAGACGGCCAAGGGCCCCCAGATCGTGGTGTCCCGCACGCACCCGGGTCTGATCCTCGAGCTGTTCAAGCTCGAGGTGCCCGAGATCGCCGACGGCATCGTCGAGATCAAGGCCTGCGCCCGCGAGCCCGGCCACCGCACGAAGATGTCCGTGGCCTCCAACCAGCCCAACGTCGATCCCGTCGGTGCCTGTGTGGGGGCCCGGGGCTCGCGCGTCCGTCAGGTCGTCACCGAGCTGCGGGGCGAGAAGATCGACATCGTCGCCTACTCCGAGGACCCCTTCGAGTTCGTGGCCAAGGCGCTCCAGCCGGCCCGGGTGAAAGAGGTCCGCATCGACGAGATGAGCGGCACCGCGATGGTGGTCGTGCCCGACCACCAGCTCAGCCTGGCCATCGGCAAGGAGGGCCAGAACGCCCGCCTCGCCGGTCGCCTCACCGGCTGGGCCATCGACATCAAGTCCGAGACCCAGCTCGCCGAGGCCGAGGCCGCCTATGCCGAGGAGGATTGGGCCGAGGGTGAGTGGATCGTCGACCCCGAGACCGGCGAGCAGGTGTGGCAGCCGGCTGAGGGCGGTCCCGCCGTTTCCGTCTCCGAGTACCTCGAGTCCTCGGAGGCCGAGGTCGAGGAGGCCCCCGTCGAGGAGACCACCGACACCGAGTCGGTCGCCGACACCGAGCCCGATCCCGAGGCCGATGCCGGTCCGGCCGGCTCGTCCGAACCCGCCGACAGTGCCGAGGGCGAGGGCGTCCAGCCGCTCGATCCCGCCCCCGACCTGGCCGAGGCGGCCGACGAGGCTGCGCCCACCCCGATCGGGGACGAGCCCACCGAGGCGCCCGACGAGGCGCCCGCGCCGCCAGAGGAGTCGGCGGTGCCCGACGAGACACCGGCCGAGGAGACCACGGAGGACGAGCCGACCTGAGCGACCCCCAGCGGACCTGCATCGGGTGCCGGCGCACGGCCCCGGCGACCACGCTCGTCCGCTTCGTCCGGCGTGGGGGAACCGTCCATCACGGTCCTAGACTTCCCGGGCGAGGTGCGTGGTTGTGCGCCGAAACCCTCGAGGAGTGTGCCGCCTCGGCCCTCCGCCGTCAGGCCTTCGATCGTGCCTTTCGACACCCCGTCGATCCCGACACCATCACCGACGCCGTCCGCGCCGCCGAGTCGGTTCGTCCCCCACCCCAGAACGCGCGAGGATGATTGATTGGTGCTCGGGCCCCCGGGACCGGGCCCGTGTCACGCACAGCCCGCCGCAGTCCCACCGACACGCCGCACGAGACCACCGCCAGACCGCCGAGAACCGAAGCGAAACCCAGAAGCGAAGAGACGACATTTGGCAGCCAAGATCAGGGTGTACGAGCTCGCACGAGAGCTCGGGCTCACGAACAAAGAGACCGTCGACCTCTGCAACGACCTGCAGATCGGCGTCAAGAGCCACTCCTCCAGCGTCGTGGAGGCCCAAGCCGACCGCGTCCGTCGCAAGGCCGAGCGTGAAGGCCTGATCCGGGAGCCCGAGCCGGAGCCGGAGAAGAAGCCGAGCGGCCAGTCGGAGAAGCAGGCGGCCAAGGCCGTCTCGTCGAAGAAGGCGCCGTCGAAGAAGGCGCCGGCCAAGAAGGCGGCGCCGGCGAAGAAGGCGGCCCCGGCCGAGAAGGCGGCTCCCCCGAGCGGCGGGGAGAAGTCGGCCCCGGCGGAGAAGGCGGCGCCGGCGAAGAAGGCCGCGCCCGAGCCACCCGCGCCGTCCAAGCCAGCGCCGGACCAGCCCGCCGAGGACACACCCACCGAGGCGCCGGCCGCCTCCGACGCGCCCAAGCCGCCGCCCGCCGCTCCGGCAGCGGCGGCCTCGGACGAGGAGCCGTCGTCGCAGCAGGCACCCCGCCCGCCGGCCGTGCGGCCCACCAAGATGGTCCGCTCCAGCGGCAGCAGTGCCCCGCCACCTCGCCCGAGCGAGGAGCCCCCCGCGCGCAGCGAGGCGCCGAGCCCGCCGCCCAAGCCACCGGAGTCGGCGCCCAAGCCCCCCAGCGAGGCGCCGACGCCGCCGGCCCAGTCCGACCGCGAGGAGCCGGCCGACAAGCCCGCAGCCGAGTCCCGGCCGAGCCAGCCTGCCGATCCGGGGGCCAAGCCGACGTCACCAACGGCCCCGCCACGCTCGTCGTCGGGCAAGCCGATCCCGCCGCCGCCGCGTTCGTCGTCGGGCAAGCCGATCCCGCCGCCCCCGGGTGCCGGCGGTCGTGGCCCCACGCCCCCGCCCAGCGGTCCCGGCAACCGTCCGGCGCGCCGTGGCGCGGCCGGCCAGGTCCGCTACACGCCGCCGCCCCCCGGCCCGGGTGGTCGGCCCGGCGGTGGTCCCGGTGGCCGGCCCGGCGGTGGTCCCGGTGGTCCCGGCGGTGGTCCCGGCGGTGGACGCCGACCACCGAAGCGCCGAGGTGGCCGTCGTCGCCGCAACCGCGAAGAGCTCCAGCCCATCGAGACGCCGAGCTTCACCCCCAAGGAAGCTCCGGTGCCCGAGGGAGAGGTCGTGGTCGAGCGGGCGTCCACGCCCCAGGACATCGGCCCCAAGCTCAACCGCACGGCGTCCGACGTGGTCCGGTTCCTCATGGAGCAGGGCGAGATGGTCACGGCCACCCAGTCGCTGACCGACGACATGATCGAGCTGTTCGCCGCCGAGCTCGGCGCCCAGATCCGTCTCGTCGACCCCGGCGAGGAGCAGGAGGTCGAGCTCCAGAAGCGTCTCGGCGTCCAGGAGATCTTCTCCGAGGAGGAGGCCCCCGACGACGAGCTCCCGAACCGCCCGCCGATCATCACGGTCATGGGCCACGTCGACCACGGAAAGACCCAGCTTCTCGACTTCATCCGCGAGGAGAACGTCGTCGCGGGCGAGGCCGGCGGCATCACCCAGCACATCGGCGCCTACCAGGCCGAGCACGGCGGCCAGGTGCTGACCTTCATCGACACGCCCGGCCACGAGGCGTTCACCGCCATGCGTGCCCGCGGTGCCGAGGCCACCGACATCGTCGTGTTGGTCGTGGCCGCCGACGACGGCGTCATGCCCCAGACCGTCGAGGCGCTCAACCACGCCAAGGCCGCCGAGGTGCCGATCATCGTGGCGGTCAACAAGATCGACCGTGAGGCGGCCCAGCCCGAGCGGGTCATGCAGCAGCTGTCCGAGCACGACCTCATCCCCGAGGAGTGGGGCGGCGAGACCATCTTCGTCCCGGTCTCCGCGCTCGAGGGCACCGGCGTCGCCGACCTGCTCGAGAGCCTCGCGCTCACCGCCGAGATCGAAGACCTGCGCGCCAGCCGGGACGGCCGGGCCGGCGGCTCGGTGCTCGAGTCGCACCTCGACACCGGACGGGGGCCGGTGGCCACCGTGCTCGTGCAGCAGGGCACGCTCAAGGTCGGCGATCCGTTGGTGGCCGGCTCCTCGTTCGGCCGTGTCCGGGCGCTGATCGACCACACCGGCGAGCAGGTCAAGGAGGCCGGTCCGTCCACGCCGGTCCAGGTCCTCGGCCTGTCCGACCCGGCCGAGGCCGGCGACACGTTCGTCGTCGCCCCCGACGACAAGACGATGAAGGACGTGGCCGCCAAGCGCGACCACTTCCAGCGCCAGGCCAACCTCGGTCGCGAGGCCCAGGGTCTCGGCGGCGGCGCCAAGCTCGAGGACATCTTCTCGGCCATCCAGGCCGGCGAGGCGGCCACGCTGTCGTTGGTGGTCAAAGCCGACGTCAACGGCTCGCTCGAAGCGCTCACCGACTCGCTCAAGCGACTCGAGCGTGACGACGTGAAGCTGAGCTTCGTGCACCGCGGCGTGGGCGGCATCACCGAGAACGACATCCAGCTCGCCTCGGCCGCCAACGCCACCATCATCGGCTTCAACGTCCGGCCCGACCGCAAGGCCCGCGAGCTCGCCGATGCCGAAGAGGTCGAGATCCGGACCTACGAGATCATCTACAAGGTGCTCGAGGACATCGAAGCCGCCATGGTCGGCATGCTCGAGCCCGAGTACGAGGAGATCGTCACCGGCGAGGCCGAGGTCCGCGAGATCTTCTCCGTGCCGCGGATCGGCAAGATCGCCGGCTGCATGGTGCTCAACGGGGTCATCACCCGGAACTCCAAGGTCCGCTTCCTGCGCGAGGGCACCATCATCTGGAAGGGCTCGGTCCAGTCGCTCAAGCGGTTCAAGGACGACGCGACCGAGGTCCGTGCCGGCTTCGAGTGCGGCATCGGTCTCAACGACTTCCAGGATCTCAAGGAAGGCGACATCATCGAGACCTACGACGAGCGGGAGATCGCGCCCACCTGATGTGGGCGAGTGCCACCCTCGAGATCCGGCTGCGGATTCCGCTGGGTGACTCGTTGAAGGCCAAGCGCTCGGCCATCCGGCCGATCGTCGAGGGCGCCCGCCGGCGCTTCGGCGTGGCTGCAGCCGAGGTGGACGACCAGGACACCCACGATCGGGCGACCCTGGTCTTCGCCGCGGTCGGCACGGGGTCAGGTCAGGTCACCGACACCCTCCACGCCGTCGACCGGTTCGTGTGGTCCTTCCCCGAGATCGAGGTCGTCGACACCGACCTCGTCTGGCTCGACACGGCGTGAGTCGATTCCTCAGAGGAAGATGAAGCCCTCCACCTGATCCAGCCAGACGGTCGCGCCGTTCACGTAGGTCGAGTCGTCGACGAAGATGTGCTGGGTCCCCGCGTAGATGTCGCGCATGCACCGCTGGAGCGGGTGCCCGTCCCGGAGAGCATCGCCGCCTCCCAACCGGTAGCACCAGCTCACGACGTCGGCTGCCACCCGGGTCGCATGCGTGGTGGCGACCCGAACGTCGGCCTTGTGGGCGAGCTCGACCGAGCCGTGCTCGGCCGCGGTCTGGATGGCACCGAACGCCGAGAGCGCGTAGGCCCGGGCGGCCCGGTATGCGGCGGTCCGCTCGCCGAACTCCTTCCGGAAGAGCTGCTGGCGGGCGAGCACGTCGGCGGCGTCCATGCGCTGCTTCACCTTCGCCAGCTCGGCCACCTCGTCCAGGGCGCGCCGGGCCACGCCGAGCGCCCACCCCGCGTGCCCGGCCGAGGTCATGGGGAGGACGCCGACGCGGAACTGTGCACCGCCTCGCTCCGGCGACTCGCTCAGCAGCTCGAACGTTCGGCCCGCCGGTACGAACACGTCGTCGACGGCGTAGTCCTGGCTCCCCGTGCCCCGCAGGCCGAGCACGTGCCAGTTGCCCTGCAACGCGACCTCGTCGCGGGGGATCGCGGCCACCCGCATCTCGGGCATGCCGTCGTCGCCGAGGTCCATCTCGCCGTCGGTGTCGAGCACGGTGCCGCCGGCCATGATGTAGCCGGCGTGGTTCGAACCCGATGCGTAGCCGTACTGGCCGCTCACCCGGTACCCGCCGTCGACCCGCTGGAACATGCCGCGGGGAGCGAACTGTCCAGCGGTCACCGTCCGCCGGTCGGCGAAGATCTCCGCGACAGCGTCGTCGCTGAGGAACGCGGCGGCGAACGCGGTGGACGTGGCACAGGCCATGTGGGTCCAGCCGGCCGACGGCTCGGCCGCCGTCAGTTCCTCGTACACCTCGACCTGGGTCACGAGGTCAGCCTCGGATCCGCCGCAGGCCGCTGGCGCCGCGACCGACATCAACCCGGCGTCGAACAGGGCGTCCACCACGGCCGGGGTCATGTGGCCGAGGCGGTCCGACGCGTCCGCTTCGGCCTCGAGCAGCGGGCGCTGGTCCCGGGCACGTTCCAGGAGGGAGGTCGACTTCGAGGCTTCGTTCATGGGGCGCCAGGATCGCACGTCTGCTCTGACGGCGCGTCAGGCCGGATCTGATGGCACGCTGGGCCCATGGCCCGCCGTCGACAGCCCAGCTCCCGCCGTTACTCGCGTACCGATCGCCTCAACGAGGTGGTGCGCGAGATCGTGGCCGAGGAGCTCGAGAGGATCGACGACGAGCGACTCGGGTTCCTCACCATCACCAACGTCGAGGTCGACCCGGGCATCGAGCAGGCGAAGGTCTACTGGTCCGACATCGGCGCGGCCGACGAGGTGGTGCTCGAGGTGCTCGAGGAGCACCGGCCCCGCCTGCAGCAGGCCGTCAACCGCCAGACCCACATGCGGCGCACGCCGATCCTCAGCTTCCACGCCGACGAGGTCGAGCGTCAGGCCGGGCGCATCGAGGAGATCCTCCGCGACCTCGACCTGCCTGACGACGACAAGCCGGACGACCCACCGGTCGAGTGAGTCGCAAGAAGCCGTCCCCGTACAACGGGCTGGTCCTCGTCGACAAGGAGGTCGGCTGGACCAGCCACGATGTGGTGGCCAAGGCCCGCGGCGTGCTCGGTACCCGCAAGGTCGGCCACGCCGGCACGCTCGACCCGCCGGCCACCGGGCTCCTGCTGATCGGCGTCGGCTCGATGACCCGTCTGCTGCGGTTCCTGACCGCGTTGCCCAAGACGTACACGGGTGAGGTCGTGCTCGGGACCGAGACCGCCACGCTCGACGACACGGGTGAGGTCACCGCGACCCACGACATGGCCGACGTGTCTCTCGCCGACGTCCGGGACGTTGCGGCCGCGCTCACCGGCGACATCCTCCAGACCCCGCCGATGGTGTCGGCGGTGAAGGTCGAGGGCAAGCGGCTGCACGAGCTGGCGAGGGAGGGCAAGGAGGTCGAGCGGGAGGCCCGACCGGTGACCGTCCACGCCTTCGACGTGGGGGAGGAGACCGCACCGGGTACGTACCCCGTGTCCGTCACCTGCTCGTCGGGGACCTATGTGCGGACCCTGGCCGCCGACCTCGGTACGTCCTTGGGCGGTGGCGCCCACCTGCGCAATCTCCGGCGCACCCGTGCCGGTTCCCACGACGTGGCCGACGCCCACCGCATCGACGAGGTCGAGGCGCCGGCGCACGTGCTGACTCCCGCCGACGCGCTGCGCGACCTGCCGATCATCGTCGTCGACACGCCGACGGCGGTCGACGTCGGCCACGGCAAGCCGCTCGAGCGGGCCCGTCTCGGCCTGCCCGAGGACCACGACGGTCCCTGGGCGGTCCATGCCCAGGACGGGGTTCTCCTCGCGGTCTACGGTCCCCACCGCCCCGGCACGGTCAAGCCCGAGGTCGTCCTCCCGACGCGGTGACGTCGCCGCCGTTCGCCCTGTTGGTCCGAAATGGGCGGAAAGGTCTCGGGGAGATGCTCAAGTGCGCAGTTCGACCGGCCGATCGTCCAAGGGATGGGAGAGATTCGAGGGAGGAGAGGGTCTCGTGGCGCGACCCTCGTCGAGACCGCGCTGATCCTGCCGGCCTTGGCGGTGATCGTCTTCGGCGTCGTCGACCTCGGCCGGGCGTATCAGCTCCAGATCCGCCTCGACGGCGCGGCTCGCGAGGGCGCGACCCACGCCCAGCTCAGCCCGAACGACGTGAGCTGTGGCGGATCGGACGACATCGAGGGCCGAGCAGCCGAGGCTGAACCCGACCTGGTCAACGAGCCCGGCTACGCGGTGACCGTCCTCGCCGAGGACGCGGGCGGCAACCTGACCGTTCCCGTCACGGGCTGTGGGAGCACGACCGTCGATGCCGGTGAGCGCGTCCGCGTGGAGGTCGTCGCGACCTTCCAGCTCCTCACGCCCCTTGTCGGAGGCGTCGTCGGAGACACGATCCTGCTCACCGGTAGCAACGAGATCGAGGTGCTCGGATGACGGCCTGGTACCGGCAACGGCGCGGACGCTCCTCGGATGGTGCGGTGCTCGTGGAGGCCGCGCTCGGTCTACCGATCCTGCTCCTGTTCGTGTTCGGCCTCGTCGACGTGGGCATGTGGACCTTCAACGTCAACCAGGCCACGAACTCCGCCCGCGACGGCGCCCGGATCGCGATCCTCGACCACGAGACCGCCGACGTTCCGGGCAGTGACGACTGGCAGGCGGTGTTCGACGGCATCGAGGCCCACCTCAACCGCGATCTCGAGGCCGACCAGCTCACGGTCGAGTGCATCGACCCCGACGGCTTCGCGCTGGCCGGCGGCTGCGCGGGCGCGGATCCCCGCGTCGACCGCGTGCGCGTGCAGGTGGAGTGGCAGTGGAACCTGGTGACCCCGATCGCCGCGGTGATCGGGGTCACCGAGGGTGCGGCGACCGGCACCGCGACGATGGAGATCCTGGGGCGCCCCGGCCTCGACAGCCCGGCGTACGACACGAACACGACGACGACCACCACGACCACCACGACCACCACCACGACCACGCCGTCATCGACGACCTCATCGACCACGACGACGACGTCTCCGACCACGACGGCGCCGTCGTGCGCGGTCGATTCGTGGTCCCTCAGCCACGACCCGGTCGAGACCAGGAACAACGGCAAGCTCCGACACGATCTGACGATCGAGTTCCAGACCAGTGGCGTGTGCGACGACCTCAGCGTCGCCGTCACGCCACCGGGCGAGAACACCATCGTCCACGACTGCGGCTGCGGGAGCGGGCCCTACTCGTGGACCATCGACAAGAACGCCGACAGCAACTGGCACGAGGGCGAGGGCCTGTTCGAGCTCATCAACGACGGCTTCGTCATGACCCTGGAGTACTTCGATGTGGAATGACCGCAACCGCCCATGCCTCCGACGGGGCGACGACCGGGGCGTCACGATGGTCCTGGTCGCCTTCGGCATCACCGCCGTGGCTGCGGTCGCCGCGCTCGTGCTGGGGTCGAGCAGCGGCTACTCGGCGGTCCGCAACTCCCAGAACGCGGCCGACGCCGCTGCCACCGCGGCCACTGCCACGCTCCACGAGGTCTACAGCGAGGGCGAGAACCCCTCCGAGGTCCTCTCGACCGCGGTCGCCGTCGCCGAGGACAACGGTGCCGACGCGGGCTCGGTCACGTGCGAGATCGTCGATCCCGACTACGCCCTGACCAACGCCGAGGCCGACGTCATCGGACCGTGCGACGGCACGAACGAGACCCATGCCGAGGCCGCGGGTGTCCGCGTCTCCCTGGAGGAGACCCGCTCGGTGCCCTTCGGTGGGGTCGTGGGCGAGGAACAGATCACCGCGGATGCGGTGGCGGCGGCCACGATGCAGCCGATCCGGGAGGGGGCGGCGCCCTTCATGGTCTGCGCCAACGCCACCGGCCACCCCGTCCCGCTGCTGCACAGCCTCGACTCTCCCTGGGCCATCAACGAGGCCGCCGTGGGTACGAGCGTGGTCGTGTGGGGCAACGCCATGAAGAACGACGGTCGTGACTGCGGCAATCCGTCGGCGAGCTGGCGCGGTCTCGTGGCCTTCGAGGGCTCGTGGCAGGTTCCGCCGGCTCACTCCTCGGCGAGCCAGGACGACGACTGGTGGCAGGTCAAGACCGGTAACAGCTCGGGCCACCTTCCGCGGCTGCTGGCCGGCGCCAACGCCTGCGGTGGCGGTGGCGCACCCCAGGACGCGCTCGACCTGATCGACTGCGAGCTCATCCTGCCGTTGTGCACCCACGGCAACGGCCAGGGTGGCAGCAACTTCCGCATGCACTGCACGCGGCTCGGCGCGTTCGAGATCACCTACAACAGCAAGGGTGGCGGCAGCTCGGGCGACGCTCCATGCATGTCGGGCGGACCCAACAACCTGATCTGCGCCACCTTCCTCGGCGCCGCCGTGGCCGCCGAAGGCGACGCGGTCGTCGGCACCCCGCTGCCCGACGAGGTCGTCGCCATCCGGCTCGTGGAGTGAGACCACTCCGCGTAGTGGTAGGACCTCTGAGCAGCACGGAACGAGCGATCGACCTGCTGGGTCCTCGGAAGAGAGCGCTCTGACAGAGAAACCGGAAGAGCCGGATGGGTGTCGTGCCTGTTCGCTCGGTGGTGATCGTTGTACGCTGCCTTTTCGGCGGTCTGGGAGGGAAGCCACTGTGAGGGCCTGCGGGCGAGACGAACGAGGAGCAGCGCTGGTCGAGTTCGCGCTCATCCTGCCCCTGTTGTGCGCCCTCCTCTTCGGCATCGTGCAGTTCGGTCTTGCGTATGACCGGAAGCAATCGGTCAACAGCGCCGCACGTGAAGGGGCGCGTCTTGCTGGTCTCGAGGCTTCGACCTTCCTCGAGATCACCGATCGCGCCAGGAGCACCTACGACATCGCCGCAGCCTCGAGTGAGCCACCCGAGGTCGAGGTTCTGGACGGCGACGAGAACTCCTACGGAACCCGCGCCAGTGGCGGGGGATCCTCCGGCGTGCAGACCAACATGCCGTGTAGCGAGACCGAAGGCGATGAGTACGTCGTAGTGATCGTCCGATCTGGATACGACTTCACGATCCCGTTCTACGGGCCTGCGCCCGCAGACATCACTGGAAGGGCAGAGTTCCGATGCGAGTAGAGCATCAACAGGCGCAGAGAGATCAAGGCGCGACGTTGATCATCGTTGCCGTGTTCGCGACCGTCGCGTGCCTCATGATGGCGTTCGTCGTCGACATCGGTAATCAGCGTCAGAACCGTCGTCAGCTCACTACGGCGACTGACAGCGCATCGATGGCGGTCGCGCAGAAGTGGGCGGCTGCGGGGGGCGCCCCCAGTTTCGACTGTTCCGCGACGACCGTCGACGATCGACTGTCGGTCAGCAACAACCCTGTTGGCAATCCCTCTCCGAGCTACGAATGCAGCTTTTTCGATGTGCCGTTCCGTGGCGGTGTCGTGACCGTTTCGTCCACAGAAACTGTCGGCTACGAGTTCGAAGGGTTCACGGGGCAGGCGGAGGGGAGTACGGGAGCGCTGACCAGTATCCAGGTGCAGCCCACACCAGGTGGTGGGTTGCGACCTCTCGCGGTGTGCGCTGCGAATGTGGACATCAGCGGTTGGAGCGAACCATCCCCCGGCGTGAGGTTGCCGCCAGCGGGCTATTCGGTGGATCTAACGCTGACGAACGCCTTCGGCGGCGGGAACGGGAACGGCAACGGGAACGGGAACGGCAACGGGAACGGCAACGGGAACGGGAACGGCAACGGGAACGGGAACGGCAACGGGAACGGGAACGGCAACGGGAACGGGAACGGGAACGGCAACGGGAACGGGAACGGCAACGGGAACGGCAGTTGTACGGAGGCCGGTAACTGGGGCCAAGTTGTCTTCGACGGCGAGAACGGAGCGCGCGCGTTCCAAGACCAGATCGCGAACGGTGCTCGAAACCCAGTCTGGGTAGGGGATGCCTTGGACTCCTTCACCGGCAACGGCGGGCTTCGCTCCAGTGATCTCGATCAGCTGGTTGGTACCGTCTTTTTTCTCCCGATGTACGAAACCACCAACGGGCAACCAGGAACGAACTTGGAGTACGACGTATCCGCCTTCCTCGAAGTGAGGTTGAACGGCTACTCGACTTCCGGGCCCTCGACGACGTTCGAGCTGACGCCACTTCGAGCACTGACCCAGGGTCAGTGCTGCCTCCTGAACGAGTTCAATCTCGAGATGAGCGTTTGCCATGTGGGAACGATCACGGGGGCACCTGGCGAGGACTTCGAATCGGACTGTGGTGTGCAGCCCTAGAAGAAGAACGAGGTTGGCGATTCTGTACGGCGAGGGTCTCGGTCGATTCCTTCCGATGTGGGTAGTGAGGTTTCAAAGGTGAATAAGC